>NZ_JAPWHM010000002.1:0-461270 GCF_027214245.1 Sulfitobacter dubius
TCGGGGCAGCGCGTTAGCCGCGAGCTCGATAACATCGCCCAGGTGCGTGGCTATCCATGCATGGTGGTCAGCGACAACGTCCTATGCGCGGAATAACAGGCTGATTTGGCATCAGGTCATTGTCGTATCGAGTGCCTCGACACGTTCAGAGAATGCCTCAGTTCGGCTTTTTGTCAACGACAGTCTCTCCCATAACAAACACAGAGTACGCTTTTGCGGCTCTCACCGTCCTTAAGACGAGATCATCGGGTCGCTAACACAGAAGGCCTGAACATTATCTACGAGGTCAGTTACCTGCCTCCACGGCACCTACAGAGAAAGGTCCTTCTGCGATCGATCACCCCTCAAAGAAGGGGCGATAGGGCTCGCCATGTTTAATGATCCCGTGAACTGTGCGGGCCATTTTGGCGGCGATTGCGGAATACGCCTTTCGGCGCAAATGGGTGTTTTGTCGGTCCTTAGCGATGTAGCGCTCGAACTTATCCCGGAAGCTGTTGGTGCGCTGCAGTATGGCAACCTGACCAGCCATCCATAGGGTGCGGCGCAAGCGGGCATTCCCGTATTTTGACAGCTTGGTTTGGCCCCGGAATGTGCCCGACTGAATGGTTGCCAAGTCCATGCCGCAGAACTTCAAGAACTGCCGATGATGTCCAAAACGGCGCAAGTCGCCAGCTTCTGCGAGGATGGTCAGAGCGTTGATCGGGCCGATCCCAGGTATTGATGTCAGCAACTGATAGTCAGGTAGATCCTTGAGAAGCGCGACGGCGCGATCTTCAATTTGATTGCGTTGGGCAATGAGACTGCGGCCTTCTCCAAGGACCAAGCGGAACATTCTGAGCGCATCAGAATCTGGGGCAACCGGCAATCCCACTGAAGACTTAGCTGTCTCGTAAATATCTGCAAGCAAACGCTCTTTCGCGACCTTGCGCCCAATGACGTCCCAAGCATCAGCGGTGAAAGCGGCTTTGCCCATCGCTGTGATCAAATGTGGTGATGGATAACGCTCAAGGAATGCAAAGAACCAATCACTGCGTGAGCTGCGGTAAAACCGATCCGCTTCAGGGAAGTACAGCGGCAGATAATGGGTCAACACCCGGTGCCAAAGTTCAGTCTTCGACTTGGAGACGATATCGTGGGTTTTGGACAGCTCTTGAATGTCATTCGTGCCGCATACCAGAGGGTCGTGGTAATATTGCTCGTTTCCGATCTCCATCATATGCAGGATCACTTGCGCGTCCTTTGGGTCATTCTTATCCCAGCTGTTATTGAGGGCTTCGCGCGTCCGCGCCAAAGCCACTGAGGACACCAGCTTTACCTCGAAGCCAGAAGTTGCCAGATGGTAAGCCAAGGCACGGTGATAATTGCCAGTCGCCTCAAAGGCCACACGAACTGGGCGTCCGTATTCCTTAAGTGCGGTGGCGAGGCGGTTGAAGTCGGCGAGTTCGTTCAAAACTGTTAATCGACGTCGCCGTTTCTTATCTGGAATAGCGATCAAAACTTCATGCCGGGCCTTGGCGATGTCGATAGCCACCAAAACAGGGGCATCTTGTGCAACAATAATCTTGGTCATAGTTGGTCTCCTTTGCGGTGTGGTTTGTGCAAAACCACTGTAGGGACCCGAGACCCGGCTATGACCACCTGCTGCGCTATCTGGAGGCTGCGCAGGCGGCCATAGCCTCTCAATCAGCTTCATTCCAAAGGTGTTACGGTATCGAATTCGTCGCCATCGCGGGCGACGCTTGGCTGCTCACGCGGCAGATGGATGCGTTGGTTCATACCATGGCGCAGTCCTCCCCCACTTTGACACAGCAAACCGACAAGGATTGATCATGAGCGCTGACAGCAAGACATTTCACCCCCACGGCAAGCACTTGATCGCAGGCGAATGGGTCGGCGGCGGAGAAACCTTTGCCAATTCCCCCGCCACCGGCGAAAGCGACCAATTCCAAAGCGGCACCCCGGCCCATGTGGACCGCGCTTGCGAAGCCGCCGAGGACGCCTTTTGGTCCTACGCCTATTCAAGCCGCGAGAGCCGCGCCGATTTCCTTGACGCCATCGCAGACGAGATGGAGGCCCGCGCGGATATCATCACAGAAGTTGGCGCGCGCGAATCTGGCCTGCCGACTGCCCGCCTTCAGGGCGAGCGCGGACGGACCATGGGCCAGCTTCGCCTCTTTGCCGATCACATCCGCAAAGGCGCCCATCTGGACCGTCGTGTCGACGGTGCCCTGCCCGAGCGCCAACCCATGCCCCGCCCCGACATCCGCATGATCCAGCGCCCCATCGGCCCGGTTGCGGTATTCGGCGCGTCGAATTTTCCGCTGGCATTCTCCACCGCAGGCGGTGACACCGCCGCGGCGCTGGCGGCGGGCTGCCCGGTCGTCGTGAAAGGCCATTCCGCCCATCCCGGCACGGAGGAGATTGTGGCCGAAGCGATCCATGCCGCGATCAAGAAATGCGACATTCATCCCGGTGTCTTCTCCCTCATCCATGCCAACAGCCGTGAGGTGGGCCAGACGCTGGTGCAGCATCCGCTGATCAAAGCCGTTGGCTTCACCGGCTCCCTCGGCGGTGGCCGCGCGCTGTTTGATCTCTGCGCGCAACGCCCCGAGCCGATCCCGTTCTTTGGCGAGTTGGGCTCGGTCAATCCGATGTTCGTTCTGGCCGAGGCCACTCGAAACCGCGGCGCGGAAATCGGCGCTGGCTGGGCCGGGTCGCTGACCATGGGCGCGGGGCAGTTCTGCACCAACCCCGGCATCGCGGTCGTGGCCAAGGGGGCCGAGGGCGACGCCTTTGTCGCCGCCGCAAAAGAGGCGCTGGAGCAGGTCGGCCCGCAGGTCATGCTGACCGACGGCATCGCCAAAGCCTACCGCGATGGCAAGGAACGTTTCACCGGACGCAACGCCGTGCGCGCGCTGCTGAGCAATGACAGCGAGGGGCGCAGCGCCCAGCCGAACCTCTTTGAAACCGACGCCGAGACCTACCTGCAAGACCACGCGCTTGGGGAAGAGGTCTTCGGCCCCTTGGGTCTGGTGCTGCGGGTCTCGTCGGGCGATGAGATGCAAGAGCTTGCCAAAGGGTTCGAAGGCCAGTTAACCGCGACACTCCAGATGGACGAGGGTGACACCGAAGCCGCCAAAGCGCTGATGCCGATCCTTGAACGCAAGGCAGGCCGGGTGCTGGTGAACGGCTTCCCCACCGGGGTCGAGGTGTGTGACGCCATGGTGCACGGCGGCCCCTACCCGGCCTCCACCAACTTTGGCGCGACGTCGGTGGGCACAATGGCGATCCGCCGCTTCCTGCGACCGGTCTCCTACCAGAACCTGCCCGAAGCCTTGCTGCCCGAAGACCTGCGCGGGGCATCGACATGAGCGGCGATCTGATCGGCCCCGTCGCCGTGCTCGACGCGATGCCGGAGGATATGCAGAACAAAGTGCGCGGCTATGCCGAAGGGCTCGACCTGCGCTTTGCGGCGTCCTATTCCGAAGAGGATTTCGCCCAGACGGTGAAAGGTGCCGCCTATATCGTTCCGCGCGGGCGGGGGCTTCCGGCCTCGGTTCTGCGCGGGGCCGATAGCGTGCGCCTCGTGCATCAATGGGGCACCGGCTATGACAAGATCCCGGTGGATCTGGCGAAAGAAATGGGCGTGACCGTGGCGCGCAGCCCCGGCGTTAACGCCCCCACCATTGCGGATCTCACCATCGGCATGATGATCGCCGCCCTGCGCCGCATTCCGCTGCACTATAACAACACCCGCGCGGGCAAGTGGATCGTGCCAGAGATCGTCCCCGGCGCGCGGGACCTCAGCAGTCAAAAGGTCGGGCTGATCGGTTTTGGTGCCATCGGGCAACTCGTGGCGAAACGGCTGACGGGCTTTGACTGCGAGGTGCATTATTACCGCCGCTCAGGAGAGGCCGAAGGCACCAGCGCGCGCTTTGCCGAGCGGGACGAGATCCTTGAGACCTGCGATATCGTTAGCCTGCACATGCCGCTGACTGAGGCGTCACACCACACCATCGGCGCGGCGGAACTGGCGCGGATGAAATCCGATGCCCTGCTGGTCAACACCGGGCGCGGCGGGCTGATTGATGAGGCGGCCTTGATCGACACGCTGACAAACAAACGCATCGCGGGCGCGGCTTTGGATGTCTTCACCGAAGAGCCCGTCGAGCCGGACAACCCGCTTCTGCGCCTCGATAACGTCCTGCCGCTGCCCCATATCGGCGGCCATAGCGAGGATAACCTCAGACGCATGGTCAACCATTGGGCCAGCAACATCCGCGCTTTCCACGAAGGGCGCGGGATCGATGAAAGCTGCATCGTCACTTGAAACGAGCCCTCGGCCTGAACCCTCAGGCCGAGGGCACCCCACTTAGGCTTCGAGCGGAACGGGCATGAGGATCTTATTGGTCTGGCTCACCAGATACCCCGCCTCCGCACTTTTCTTGAGATAGGCCTGCCACTCAGGATCTGCCGCCATCTGCGCTCGGCGCGCAGCACGGTCGGCGGCGTCCTCATAGGCCCAGATATGCACGAAGGAATTCACGTCGCCCGTCTCGACCTGCGCATAGATCACCGGCTCGCCCAGGATGCGGCGCTGCGCCGGGAAGCCGAATTCGGCATAGAGCGCGAGGTGTTTCTTGATCGTGCCGGGGCGGCAACAATAGGTGCGGTGGTCGTAGATCATAAAGGGGCCTTTCGGGATGTTGGCGTCATGCGATACCGGCGTGGTCGGTGATCCGGGCCCGCGCCTGCAAAAGGTGATAGGCCATCGACACGCCCGCGACTTCGCTGTCGCCTGCGCGGATCGCTTCGAGGATTTGGCGGTGTTCGCTGATCACCACGTCGATCCGCGCCTGCGAGCCTTGGCGCGTCAGCTTTTGCGCCACATCGATCCCCTGTTCGATCGAACCGCGCGCACAGTCGAGCATCTGCACGAAGACCTCATTACCCGAGGCCGCCGCGATGGCGCGGTGGAATTGGTAATCGGCGTCAAAAGACGGATCGCGCGCCTGCATGGATGCCTCCAGCGCCTGCAAGGCTGCCTCGATCCGGGCGATATCCTTGGGGCTGGCACGCTGCGCGGCCATATGGGCGGTGGCTTTTTCAATCGTGATCCGCGCCTCCATCGCGCGCATCAGCCCGGCAACCGACCCCGCCGTGGCGTATTCGATCAGCTTTTCCGAAGGCCGCCGCCGCACGAAAGTGCCCACGCCGCGCCGCGCCTCGACCAGCCCGTCCTCTTGCAACTTACGCAGCGCCTCACGCACCACGGGGCGGGACACGCCGAAGGCCGTGGCGATCTGGTTTTCCGACGGCAGCTTTTCGCCTTGGGCGAGTTTGTTCGACACGATTTGTTCAAGCACCTGCCCGTAAAGCTGGTCGGCCAAGGTCTGCCGTTTCTTGATCTTCAGTTTCGGTGCTGTCACCGGCTACCCTCCCGCCGCGGCGCGGCGCATCATATTGGCCAGCCGCAAGGCCGAAGTCGCAGCCCCATAGCCGTTGTCGATGTTCACCACCGTCACCCCCGGCGCACAGCTGGCGAGTATCGAATCGAGCGCGACCCTCCCGCCGCAGGCCACACCATAGCCCACGGAGGTCGGCACACCAATCACCACCCCCGGCACAAGCCCGGCTACGACCGACGGCAGGGCCGCGTCCATCCCGGCAAAGACAATCACGACATCCATTTCACGCAGCGTTTCTTCCCGCGCGAGCAAACGCCAAAGCCCGGCCACGCCTACATCCGACACTTCGGTCGCGTCCATCCCGCCATAGGCGAGCGTGCGCCGCGCTTCGGCCATGGGCGCGTAGTCAGAGGTGCCTGCACTGACGAGGGCGATGCGGGGATCGCGGCCCAAAGGCCCGATCCCTCCCAGAATGGCGGTGCGCGAGGCGGTGCAGTAATCAACCGATTGGGCCAACTCTGCAGGCAAGCCGTCAAACTGTTCTGCCGTTAGCCGGGTCAGCAACAACCTACGGCCCTCCGCTGCCGCATCGCCGATGATCGCGGCAATCTGCGCCACCGCTTTATGCTCGCAAAGCACGGCCTCTTCGATGCCGATACGCCCGCCGCGGCCTCGGTCAAAGGTCACGTCTGGATGCCCGTCGGGGCCTTTCTCATTGATGGACAAATGCACTTCCTCTTGAATAGGCCCGCAGATCTACCGCGCGCCCGTCATCCGTGGCCCGCCGGACCTGCGCTATGATAGACCTGCGCTTTTGCGCGGAAAGGTCTTCATAAACACGCGGATCAACCTCCGCCACCCAGCCCCCGCGCAGGAGGCGGCAGCGCAGGGTGATATTGCCCAACATTGCGCGCAGCAAGGTTTCGACCCGGTCGATCACCGCCAGATCCGCAGGCTCCACCCGCAGACCAGTCTCAATCCGGCTGGCCAAACAGGGGGCCGCGGGCAGTTCCGCCAGATCCCCCAGCCCAAGCGCCCGCGCCAAGGCGCGCACATCGGCTTTTGACATCAGCGCATCGACGAAAGGATGCAGCACGCCATGCTCCGCCGCGGCCTGCAAACCGGGGCGGTAGTCTGACAGATCGTCGGTATTGGTGCCCGCCGCCACCAACGGCCCCATCCGCGCCAATGTGCCATAGAGGTTCGACTTGCAAAAATAGCAGCGGTTCACCGGGTTGGCGCGGTAGGACGGATCGGCGAACTCGCCCGCATCCACCAGTTTCAGCGGCAGACCCCAAGCGGCTGCAAAGTCTTTCACCCGCGCCGTCGCCGCCGAAGGGACCGCAGCCGAAACCGCGTGGCAAAGCGTAACCCCCTCCGCCCCCCGCACCTTGGCCGCGGCGGCAGAAAGGGTGAGACTATCGATCCCCCCGCTAAGCGCGATGGTCAATGATGCGGGCCGCGCGAGCGCGGCTTGGAGCGCGGCAGGAACCGTCACTCGCCCAATCCATCCTCTGTCTTGAGTTGCGCCAAGAGACGCCCGCTCGACATTTGAAGGTGGTCGCGCATCCGCTGACGCGCCCGTTCGGCGTCGCCCTGAGCAATAGAGGCCGCAATGTCATAGTGTTCTTGAATGGCATCCCGGCTTTCGCCCCCGCGTTTCAATGCCTGCAAACGCCCGGCCAGCATCGTCTCGCGCAGGCTGGCGACGAGGTAGTTGAAAAGACTGAGGTAATAGCTGTTCCCGGTCGCCTCGCAGACTGCACGGTGAAAACCAAGGTCAGCACTGACACCCGCGGCGACCGCCGGACCGCCGATCTTGTTGCTTTGATCATAGGCGGCGGCGGCGCGTTGGATTTCCGCGCGTGCTTCGGGCGTTGCACGGGCGGCGGCGATGGCGGCGGCTTCGATCTCAAGCCCCATGCGCAACTCTAGGATCTGCTCAAGCTTGCGCTGACTTTCCATATCACGCTCAGGAATCGCAAAGCCCTGCCGGGGCCGATCGCTGGCGACGAATGCTCCACGCCCTTGGCGGCTGGAAAGCATGCCTTCCGCCTTGAGCCGCGAGACAGCCTCCCGGATCACGGTGCGACTGACATCGAAATCGCTGGCCAATGTGGTTTCCGACGGCAGCACATCCCCAACGCCCCAGATGCCGTTCACGACATTATGGCGCAGGACTTCCGTCACTTGATCGCTGAGCGTCGCACCATCGACGAGGGGCGCGGTCGCCTGAAGATTTCCAGTCATGATAACAACATCCTTTCGCCGATTGGAGCACCTGTATGACAAGCTGTCAATAATCAGTAACTAGGGCCGTTCGCTGCATTACAAGCAGAATACAACATTACAAGTAAGAGGAAATCCCCCTAAATTTGTATTTTTAATTGACAGGCTGACGATTCCCCCGCAGTCTGCGGTCCTACGGCAAGAGGATGTCAGGGGGGAGCCCGGAACCCATCCAGTTACTGCCGATACACAGTTAAAACTCGGGAGGAGTTTCTATGTCACCAATGATGAAATCACTGCGCCGCACAGCCGCGGCCACCATCCTTTTCACCGTCGCCGGCGTCGCCGCACATGCGCAAAGCTTTGTCATGGCCACCGGCCAGCAGGGCGGGTCGTGGTATCCCGTGGGCGGCGCGATCAAGGCGATTGTTGAGCGTGAGAACCCCGGCATGGACATCACCGTCACGCCGGGCGCGGGCGTGTCCAACGTGGTCGGCGTGGACGCGGGCCGCTTTGGCATCGCATTCGCCAACTCGATCTCGACCGTGGACAGTCTGTCGGGCAAAGAACCATTCCGCAAGGCGACCACCAATGTCTGCAACCTTGGCATTCTCTATCCGCAGTATTTCCAGATCGTCGCGCTTGAGGATTCCGGCATCAAGACCATCGCCGACATGAAGGGCAAACGTCTGACCACGCAGCAGCTTGGCAATACCGGCGAATTCCTGACGCGCGAGCTTTTGTCGACTGCTGACATGACGTTCGATGATCTCGATAGCGTGGCCAACACGTCCTATTCCGACTCTGCTTCGCAGATGAAAGACGGTCAGGCCGATTTCTTCACCCTTGGCTCGTCGCTGCCGACCGGTTCGGTGATGGATCTGGCGTCCTCGCGCAAAATCCGTCTGGTCGACGTGGACGAAGAGACCTTTGCCTACTTCAAAGACAAGAACGCCGCCTTCCAGCGTCGCGAAGTCAAAGCGGGCGCCTACCCCGGTTTTGATGAGACCGTGCACGCGATCAGCTACGACACCCATATGGTCGCGCCCTGCGACTATGACGGTGAGATCATCAAATCGGTGCTCGGCGCGATTGCTGACAACAACGACAGCTTTGCCGCGATCAGCAAATCCATGGCAGACCTGACGGTTGAGGAAATGGCCACCGACATCGGCGTGCCCTTCCACCCCGCCGCGAAAGAGTTCTACGCAGAGCGTGGCGTCCCGGGGATGTAATCCTCCCCTGACGAGAAACGGGTCGGCCGGGGCCAAGCGCTCCGTCCGACCTACACCCTTAAAGGCTCTGCCCCGCGCATCCTGCGCAATGCCACATAAGGGCCGCCTTCCACTCTAGACGCGAGAACCCCCATGCAACTGTCGATCTTTCTGGAAAAGATGCCCCTGATTACCCGTATAGCAAGGCTGATCCTGATCGGCATGGCTGCTTGGCATCTCTATGTCGCCTTTGTCGGCCCGCCCAACCCCTATATCATGCGCGGCGTGCACGTCGCTTTGGCGCTTTTGCTGATCTTCCTGACCGTCAACCGCAAGGGGCTCCGCAATGATGTGCCGCGCTGGTATGACGTGGTGCTTGGGCTGATCGCCTCGGGGGCCGCGCTCTATCCTTCGTTCAACCTTAATTACATCACGCAGCGGTTCCTCTACGTCGATCCGCTGATGCCGATGGATATCGTGGTGGGGATCATTCTTGTGGTTCTGCTGCTTGAGGCCACGCGACGGATGCTTGGGCCGATGCTGCCCATCACGGCCCTGCTGTTTCTCGGCTACGGTCTGGCTTTCACCTCCACCCTACCGTCGGTGATCCTTGAGCAGTTGTTCATGACACCCGAAGGCATCTTCGGCATCCCGATCGCGGTTTCGGCGACCTATATGGTGCTCTTCATTCTCTTTGGCTCATTGGTCGAACGGATGGGCGTCGGCCAACTCTTCATGGACTTCGCCGTAGCACTTACGGGGCGCCAGGTGGGCGGCCCGGCCAAAGTGGCCTGTGTGACTTCCGGCCTCTTCGGTTCCGTTTCCGGCTCTGCCGTGGCCAATGTGATGACGACCGGCACCTTCTCTATCCCGCTGATGAAGCGCATGGGGTTCAAACCCGCCTTCGCGGGCGCGGTAGAGGCCGTTGCCTCGACAGGCGGTCAGATCATGCCTCCCGTTATGGGGGCTGCGGCTTTCGTCATGGCCGAATACCTCGGCGTGGGCTACCTGACGGTCGCGAAATATGCGCTTGCCCCCGCGATCCTGTTCTATGTGGCTCTTTTTGCTGCGGTCCATTTTGAGGCCAAGCGCAAGGGCATCGGCTCGGTCCCGAAAGAGGATCAAGTGCCGCTGAAAACCGTACTTCTTGAGCGTGGCCACCTGTTCTTGCCGTTGGCGATTATCGTGGGTGTGCTGATGTTGGGCTACTCAGCGCCCTATGCAGCACTTTGCGGTATCATCTCGGTCGTGCCGGTCGCGGCCCTGCGCAAGACGACACGGCATTACGTCACCGTCGACAACATCCTCGAAGCGCTTGAGGGCGGCGCGCGCAACGTGCTGGCGATTGCCGCGGCCTGTGCCTGTGCGGGCATCGTGGTCGGCGTGATCGACATCACCGGCCTTGGCCTCACCTTCTCGAACTTTGTGATCGAAGCGGCCCAAGATACGCTGGTCATCGCACTGTTCCTGTCGATGATCGCGGGCATCATCCTTGGCATGGGGATGCCGACAACACCCGCCTATATCGTGCAGGTCGCCCTGCTGGTGCCGGCGCTGGTGAAACTGGGCGTTCAGGTCGAAGCGGCGCATCTCTTCGTGTTCTACTTCGCGATCCTGTCGGCCATTACTCCTCCCGTCGCCATGGCGGTCTATGCGGCCAACACCCTGTCGCATGCCAAGATTGTCGAGGCGAGTTGGGCTGCCGTGAAACTCGGTGCCACCGGCTTTATCGTGCCCTTCATGTTCGTCTATGAACCGGCGATCTTGATGCAGGGTTCGGTCACGCAGATCACGCTGGTCCTTTTGCAGGCCACAATCGGGGTCATCCTGCTGGCCGCCGCCTTGCAGCGCTACTACTTCGGCAGACTGTCCAATGTGCTGTCGGTGGTGCTGTTCGGGGCCTCCTTGCTGCTGATCTATCCCGATCTGCGGCTCACTGCCTCGGGGTTGGTCATCGCGGGCGTTATCCTGGCCTTCCAAAAGGCCAGGAACCCCAGCCCGAAAAACCAAGCCGCCACACATACTTAAATCTTAGAACGAACGAAACGGAGCCTTCTCCATGCTGCAAAAAACTTCCCTCAAGGCGCGGACCGGCGGACAGGTCCTTGTGGATCAACTGCTGATCCACGGTGCCGACACCGCCTATTGCGTGCCCGGCGAAAGCTATCTTGAGGTGCTGGATGCGCTGCATGACGTGCAGGACCGCTTCACCCTCATCAACGCGCGGCACGAAGCCGGGGCCGCCAACATGGCTGAGACCTATGGCAAGCTGACCGGCACCCCCGGCATCTGCATGGTCACCCGCGGCCCCGGCGCCTGCCACGCGGCCATCGGCGTGCATATCGCGCAACAAGACAGCACGCCGATGATCCTGCTCGTGGGCCAGATCGCCCGCGACACCACCGACCGCGAAGCCTTTCAGGAAGTCGACTACCGCGCCATGTTCGGCCCCATCGCCAAATGGGCCACGCAGATCGACGACCCGGCGCGGGTGCCGGAATATATGGCCCGCGCCTTCCGCGTGGCGACATCGGGCCGCCCCGGCCCGGTCGTGATCTCCCTGCCTGAGGACATGCTAACCGAGGTGGTTTCCGTCGCCGACGCGCGGCCCTATACGGCGACCCATGCTGGGCTGTCACCTGACAATCTCGACATGCTCAAAACCGAGATCGCGCAGGCCGAACGGCCCCTGCTGCTGCTCGGCGGCTCGGGCTGGTCGGATGAAAGTGCCGCGGCCATCACGCGCTTTGCCGAGGCCAACAAGATCCCCGTCACCACCTCTTTCCGGCGACAAGATATCGTAAACAACCTCTCTCCCGTCTATGCAGGCGATTTCGGCACCTCCACCGCGCCCAGCCTCTATGCGCATCAACGCGACGCGGATCTGCTCGTGGTGATCGGCGCACGATTGGGGGAGATGACGACCAAGACCTACACCACCATGCAATCGCCCAACCCAGACACCCGGCTGGTACATCTTTATCCTGATGCGGATGAGATTGGGCGGGTCTATTCGCCAGATCTGGGCATTGCCGCAGCACCCGTTTCAGTCGCTGCCGCCTTGGACGGTGTCAATCTGGGCCGAGCAGACGCATGGGGCGCATGGTGCGAGAAACTTCACGCCGATTATCTGACGGACACCGAAGCGCCCAATGGCGGGGAATGGGATCTCGACATGGGGGTGGCCCTTGCGCAGCTGCGCGATGAGCTGCCCGATGATGTGGTGGTCACGCTCGACGCGGGCAACCACACCGGCTGGGCACAGCGCTTCCTGCGTTTTGGGCGTCCGGGCCGGATTGTCGGCTCGACCTGTGGTGCGATGGGCTATTCCGTGCCCGCCGCTGTCGCGGCCTCGATCGCGGAGCCGGAGCGTCTGACGCTCTCCTTCGTCGGCGATGGTGGCTTTATGATGAGCGGCAATGAATTGGCCACCGCCGCGCAATATGGCGGGCGGCCCATCGTGCTGCTGTTCAACAATGGCATCTACGGCACCATCCGCATGCACCAAGAACGCGACCACCCCGAACGGATCTCAGGCACTACGCTGCAGAACCAAGACTTCGTCAAAATGGCCGAGGGGCTGGGAGCTCATGCTGAACGGGTGACCAAGACGGAAGATTTCGCCGCCGCCTTCACCCGCGCCCGCGAAAGTGGCCGCCCGGCCCTGATCGAGCTTGTAACCGACCCCGAGCAAATCTCGACCCGCACCACGATCAGCAAGCTGCGCGCGGCGGCGCAGAAAAAAGTTGACGCCGACCAGCGCTAAAGGATGACCCAGATGACCACTCTGACCGCGCCGCGCCGCGCGCCCGAAACCGACGGGCAAGACCATAGCGCCCTGCTCGACGATCTGCGCCAAGCCATCGGCGCCGCCCATGTCGTGACCGACGCCAAGGATTTCGACGCGCGGCTGATCGAAGATCGCGGGCTCCGGCGCGGAACGGCGCTGGCCCTCATCCGCCCCGGCTCCACCGAGGAGGTCGCCGCCTGCATGCGCCTGTGCCATGCAGCCGAGGTGCCGGTCACCCCACAGGGCGGCAACACCGGTCTGGCGGGGGGCGGCGTGCCGGACGGCGGGATCATCCTTACGACTGACCGGCTGAACCGCATTCGGGGGGTCGATCCGACCAACGCCACCATGACGGTCGAGGCGGGCTGTATCCTCGCCAATATCCAAGCGGCGGCGGATGAGGTCGACGCGCTCTTCCCGCTGTCGCTCGCCTCCGAAGGGTCCTGCCAGATCGGCGGCAACCTTTCGACCAACGCGGGCGGCACGGCGGTGCTGCGCTACGGCAATACCCGCGATCTGGTGCTGGGGATCGAAGCGGTGCTGCCCGATGGCCGGGTGCTGAATGATCTGAGCGGGCTGCGTAAAAACAACACCGGTTTCGACCTTAAACACCTCTTTATCGGGGCCGAAGGAACGCTTGGCATCATCACGGCGGCGGTGATCAAGCTCTTTCCCAAACCCACCGCCCGTGCCACCGCGCTGGTGGCCTGCACCGGCCCCGACCCCGCACTCGCGCTTTATGCGCGGATGCGCGGCCAAACGGCGGACACGCTCTCGACTTTTGAATATATCGACCGGCTTGGCCTGCAAATGGTGATCGACCACGCGCCCGGCTGTAGCGACCCGATGGCAGAGGCGCATCCGGCCTATTGCCTAATCGAACTCACTGGCAATGGCGCGCAGGCCGACCTTGATGCCCGGCTGGAGGCGGCGTTGGAAGCCGCCTTTGAGGCGGAAGAAATCATTGACGCCGTAATCGGCGCATCGGAGGCGCAGAAAGACGCGCTTTGGGCGCTGCGGGAAAACCTGTCGGAGGCGCAAAAGCCCGAAGGCGCCTCGATCAAACATGACGTATCGGTCCCGGTGTCCCGCGTGGCGGATTTCATCCGCGAGGCGACCCAAGCCTGTATGGACCACATGCCCGGCCTGCGGCCCTGCCCTTTCGGCCATTTCGGCGACGGCAACCTGCATTTCAATCTGTCGCGTCCGGTGGATATGGCGGATGCGCCGTTCCTTGCCGAATACGGTGCCTTCAACCGGATCGTGCATGATATCGTGCACCAGATGGGCGGCTCATTCTCAGCCGAGCATGGCATCGGCACCTTCAAACGCGCCGAGCTGCGCCGCTACAAGGACCCGGTCGCGCTGGAATTGATGGAGCAGATCAAAGCCGCCCTCGACCCGGGCCATTTGATGAACCCGGGCAAGGTGCTTTGACCGCTTAGCCGCGCCCTGCAAACGGCATCTTGGTGGCCATCACGGTGACGAACATGGCGTTGGAGTCGAGCGACAGCTTCGCCATGTAGGACAGCGTTCCGGCCACGTCGTTCACGTCCATCCGCGGCTCTGACATGCGGCTGCCGTTGGGCTGCAGGATGCCGTCTTTCATCCGCTCCGTCATCTCGCTGGCCGCATTGCCGATGTCGATCTGCCCGCAAGCGATGTCATGCGCTCGCCCATCGAGCGACAGCGCGCGGGTAAGCCCGGTGATCGCGTGTTTTGTCGCCGTATAGGGCACCGAGAGGGGGCGCGGCACATGCGCGCTGATCGAGCCGTTGTTGATGATCCGCCCGCCTTCCGGGCTTTGGCGTTTCATCAAGGCGAAGGCCGCGCGGGCGCAGAGGAATGACCCGGTTAGATTGGTCGCGACGATGTCGTTCCACTCCGCGACGCTCAAGTCGTCCACCTCAACCGCCGGACCATTGCGCCCGGCATTGTTGAACAGCAGATCCAGCCGCCCAAAGGTCGTCTCCACCCGTTCGAAAAGCGCGGCAACATCCGCCTCAACCCCCACATCCGCAGCCACGGCGATATGCCCCTGTCCGTCAAGCGCAGCACAGGCGGCGTCGATCTTATCCTGCCGCCGCCCGGTGAGAACGAGAGTGAAACCGTCTTTCGCCAACCGATGCGCGCAGGCGAGGCCGACGCCGCTCCCGGCCCCTGTTATCAGAGCAATCTTTTGATCCATCTTACCATTCCATTCGTTTTGGCGCCCTGAGGCCGCTGCTTGGAATCTAATATATATGAATACGCAAGAATAGGTTTTTCCGCCGTCTTCCAAAATGATGCACTATCGAACTTGCCCGCCTCACATTCGCGCGAGCGCACTAGACGACCGGTCTATTATTTCATAGATGCCCCTCATGACAGAGGCAAAGAAATCAGATCAGACGCGGCAACGCATCTTGGACAGCGGACGTAGCCTCGTGCTGCGGTACGGGTTCTCTGGCGTTGGCCTGTCGCGCATTCTGAACGAAAGCGGCGTGCCCAAGGGCTCGTTCTACTATTACTTCGCGTCGAAAGAGGCTTTTGGCACCGCGATGCTGGCCGATTACGTCGAGGCCTATCTCGACCGCGTCGATGCGCTGATTGCAGCACCGGGAACGGCGGGCGACAAACTCGACAGTTTCTGGGACGCATGGCTCAGCCAATCCAGCGCCCCGGGGATCGCCAGCGCTTGTTTGGTGGTGAAACTCGGATCCGAAGTCGCCGATCTATCGGAGACGATGCGCGAAACGCTGGATCAGGGTGTCGATGCTCTGGTCGCCCGGATTGCCCAACTTCTGCGTCAAGGCGCAGAGGATGGGACCGTTCGTGCGCTCGAAGCCCCTGAGACCACCGCCCGCATGCTCTATGCCAAATGGCTCGGCGCTGCGGTGCTGGCCAAGCTGGCGCGTAGCGATGCGCCTCTGCGCATGGCGCGCGCTGAAACCTCTGCCCAACTCTCCCCCACTGGGGGCCAATTCCCAACCTGAAAGGAAACAGCATGTTCGCTGCCATCCACGACACCTTCGGCGAGCCCGCCGAGGTTCTGACCACCCGCGAAACCGACAAGCCTGCGCCAGCCGCTGGCGAAGCGCTGGTCCGCATGGTGCTCTCGCCCATCCACAACCACGACCTTTGGACCGTACGCGGCAACTATGGCTACAAGCCCGAACTGCCCGGCGCCATCGGCGGCTCCGAAGCGCTTGGTATCGTCGAGGCCGTGGGCGAAGGCGTTGACGAAGCGCTGATCGGCAAGCGCGTCACCGCGGCTGGATTCCACGGCGCATGGGCCGAGTATTTCACCGCCCCCGCCGCGGGCCTGCTGCCCCTGCCCGAGGCAATCTCGGACGAGGCCGGCGCGCAGTTGATCGCCATGCCCTTCAGCGCCCTGTCCCTGTTGGAGACCCTGAAGGTCCGCGAAGGCGACTGGTTGATCCAAACCGCAGCGAATGGTGCCGTGGGTAAGATCATGGTCGGTCTGGCCAAGGCACGCGGGATCAAGCTGCTGAACCTTGTTCGCCGCGAAGGTGCCGCCGAAGAAATGCGCGACACCGGCGCGGAGCATGTCCTGTCCACCGAAGATGCGGATTGGCAAAGCAAAGCGCGCGAGTTGATCGGCAAAGCGGGCGCGGTTTCGGCCATTGATTCCGTCGGCGGCGAATTGGGCGGCCAACTTGTCGAGCTTCTGGGCAAGGATGGTGAGTTGATCGTCTTCGGCACGGCGACGGGCCAGCCGCTTTCCATGTCCTCGGGCGAATTGATCATGAAGCACATCACCGTCAAAGGCTTCTGGGGCTCGCGTGTCAGTGGTGACATGGCGGCTGAGACGCGCGGCCGTCTGATTGGTGAGCTGGTGCAACTCGCCGCGAAGGGGCAGCTCCCCCTCGATACAGGCGGCACCTATCCGCTGGCCGAGGTGACCGAGGCAATGAAAGCCGCGCTGACCACCGGACGTGGCGGCAAGGTCATGCTGCGCCCCTGATCGGGATTTAACAACTGCGGCGGCCCTCAACGCGGGGCCGCCGCGCCATTCTTGGACCGCCCAAGATTACGACACATCCGCGAATTTGCGTCCTTTATTTAGGCAAATGCAGTGCGCTGGCGGCCCCACGCCGCCTCGGCGATGACTCTCACCCGTCTCTATGGTGATTAAAAAATCATCAGACCTTTCCGGGCGGAGCCGTTCTCATTCTCGTCGACACCAGCATAAACAGCCCCCAAGCGACCCCGGTGCAGCCGCGCGCCATCGGTGCTGCGATGGTGACGGCTAGGGCCGCGCGGGGCGAGTCGACAATCGGCGAATTGCGCCAGTCGGGCGCGATGAAGCTGCTCTTCCCCCGCCCCGACCCCGCGCTGTTGCAAGCCATCGTCATCAATTCAGCAGGTGGCATCACGGGCGGCGACAGTTTTGCCCTGACCGCCTGCGCTGAGGCGCGAGCGGCGCTCAGCCTCACCACGCAGGCCGCCGAACGCGCCTATCGCGCGCAACCGGGGCAAGTGGCAAACCTGCGCAACTCCCTCGCCGTAGACTCCGGCGCGACGCTGCATTGGCTGCCGCAAGAGACGATCCTTTATGACGGGTGCGCGCTGCGACGGCGGCTGTCGGTCGATCTGGCGCAAAATGCCTCCCTCCTGCTGGTTGAGCCGCTGGTCTTTGGCCGCGCCGCCATGGGTGAAACCCTTCGACAGGCCCATTTCCGCGACCGGATCGAGGTCACCCGCGCGGGCCGCCCGCTGTTCCACGACGCGATGACGCTTAGCGGCGATGTCACCGCCCATCTGGCGGCCCCTCATATCGCGGCGGGCGCGGGCGCCCTTGCCACGATTATCTATGTCGCGCCCGATGCCGAAGCGCGGCTTGCCCCGCTCCGCGGCCAACTGCCCGACAGCGCCGGAGCCAGTCTCATCGGCCCTGACCTGCTGATCGCGCGGATCCTCGCGGCAGACAGTTTCGACCTTCGCCAATCGCTCGTCCCGATCTTGGGCGAACTGAGCGGTGACACCCTCCCCCGATCATGGATGACCTAACGTGCAACTGACCCCGCGAGAAAAAGACAAACTGCTAATCTCCATGGCTGCCGAGGTCGCCCGCAAGCGCCTAGCGCGGGGGGTCAAGCTGAACCACCCCGAGGCCATCGCCCTCATCACCGACACCGTGGTCGAGGGCGCACGGGACGGGCGCAGCGTGGCCGATATGATGCAGGCCGGTGCCCATGTCATCACCCGCGAAGACTGTATGGAAGGGGTGTCTGAGATGATCCCCGAGGTGCAGGTCGAAGCCACTTTCCCCGACGGGACCAAATTGGTCACCGTGCACAACCCCATCAGATAAGGACATTTCATGCCGCGTTTTGCCCCCCTTCTTGCCCTGCCGCTCATGTCGCTTGCCATGGCGGCCTTTGCCCATACAGCGCCTCTCCCCCATGGCCATGGTGCAGAGAGCGACGGATCGCTGGCGGTCTATATCGTCGCCGGGCTGGCCTTTGTGCTGTCGGGTCTGATCCTTGCCATGCGCCACCTAAAAACAGCCAAAGCATGATCCCCGGAGAGATCTTTCCGGCGGCAGGCCTGCTGACCCTGAACGCCGATAGCGAGGCGATCACGCTCATGGTCGCCAATACCGGCGACCGCCCGGTGCAGGTGGGCAGCCATTACCATTTCGCCGAGAGCAACCCGGCGCTTGAGTTTGACCGCGCGGCGGCACGAGGGCACCGGCTTGATATCGCGGCGGGGACCGCTGTGCGGTTCGAGCCCGGCCAACGGCGTGAGGTATCGCTGATCCCGATCCGCGGGGCGCGGCGGATCTTTGGCTTTAACAGCGCGGTGATGGGAGACCTCTGATGCCTGCACAGATCAAACGCGGTGACTATGCCGCCATGTTCGGCCCCACGGTGGGCGACCGGGTGCGGCTGGCCGACACGGACCTCATCATCGAAGTTGAGCGCGACCTGACCACCGAACGCAGCGGCCAAAACGCTCCCGCCTATGGCGAAGAGGTCAAATTCGGCGGCGGCAAGGTGATCCGCGACGGCATGGGTCAGTCGCAGGTGACCCGCGCAGGCGGGGCCGTTGATACGGTCATCACCAACGCGCTGATCGTCGACCATACCGGCATCTACAAAGCCGATGTGGGGCTGAAAGACGGGCGCATCGCCAAGATCGGCAAGGCAGGCAACCCCGACACGCAACCGGGGGTCGATGTCATCATCGGACCGGGCACCGAGGTGATCGCGGGCGAGGGGCGCATCCTGACCGCAGGCGGATTTGACAGCCACATCCACTTTATCTGCCCGCAACAGATCGAAGACGCGCTGCATTCGGGGCTAACCACCATGCTCGGCGGCGGCACTGGCCCCGCGCATGGCACATTGGCCACCACCTGCACGCCCGGCGGCTGGCATATCGGGCGCATGATGCAAGCCGCCGATGCCTTTCCGATGAACCTCGCTTTCGCGGGCAAGGGCAACGCCAGCCAGCCCGCCGCCCTTGAAGAGCAGATCAACGCGGGCGCTTGTGCGCTGAAACTGCATGAGGATTGGGGCACCACCCCTGCCGCGATTGACTGCTGCCTCAGCGTCGCCGACGCGATGGATGTGCAGGTGATGATCCACACCGACACGCTGAACGAAAGCGGCTTTGTCGAACATACCGTAAAGGCCATGAAAGGCCGCACGATCCACGCTTTCCACACCGAAGGTGCAGGCGGCGGCCATGCGCCGGATATCATCAAGATTTGCGGCGAAGCGCATGTGCTGCCCTCCTCGACCAACCCCACGCGGCCCTTCACGGTCAACACGCTGGAAGAGCATCTGGATATGCTCATGGTCTGTCACCACCTTGATAAATCCATCCCCGAGGACGTGGCCTTTGCCGAAAGCCGCATCCGGAGAGAGACCATCGCCGCCGAAGACATCCTGCATGACATGGGGGCCTTTTCCATCATCGCCAGCGACAGTCAGGCCATGGGCCGGGTCGGAGAAGTCTTGATCCGCACATGGCAAACCGCCGACAAGATGAAAAAGCAGCGTGGACGGCTGGCCGAGGAGACGGGCGACAACGACAACTTCCGCGTCCGCCGTTACATTGCGAAATACACCATCAACCCCGCCATCGCCCACGGCATCTCGACCCATATCGGCAGCATCGAAGAGGGCAAGCGCGCCGATCTGGTGCTCTGGAACCCTGCCTTTTTCGGGGTGAAGCCCGAAATGGTGCTTTTGGGAGGCAGCATCGTCTGTGCGCAGATGGGCGACCCAAACGCCTCTATCCCGACGCCACAGCCGGTCTATTCGCGGCCCATGTTCGGGGCCTATGGCCGGGCGGTGGAAAACTCTGCCGTGGTCTTTGTCAGCGAAGCGGCAGAGGCGGCGGGCGTGGGCGGCAGGCTTGGCCTTGCCAAACAGACGCTTGCGGTGCGCAACACCCGCGAGATCGGCAAGCGCGATCTCAAACTGAACGATGCGCTGCCCGAGGTCGAGGTCAACCCCGAGACCTATGAGGTGCGCGCCGACGGTGAGTTGCTGACCTGTGAACCTGCCTCTGTGCTGCCGATGGCGCAGCGCTATTTCCTGTTTTGAAGAGACCGAGATGACCCCCATTCTTTGCCAAGACATGCGCCGCGCCGAAGCGTGGTCCGATGCCAGTGACCGGGTCGAGCTGACCTATGACGGGCGTTTTCTGCGCCGCAAGGTGCTGACCACGGCGGGCGGGCTGCCGTTTCTGGTCGATCTGGCGCAGACCACCTCGCTTGACCACGGCGACGCTTTTGTTCTGGCCGACGGGCGCGTGGTTGAGGTGGTGGCCGCCAACGAAGCCCTGCTGGAAGTGACCGGCCCCGACCTGCCGCGCATCGCGTGGCACATCGGCAACCGCCATACCCCCTGCCAGATCGATACCGACCGGCTTGTAATCCAGCGCGACCATGTGATCGCCAAAATGCTTGGCCAGATCGGTGCCGCCACGCGAGAGATCACTGCCCCCTTCCGCCCGGAAGGCGGCGCCTATGGCCATGGGCGCACCCATGGGCATGACCACGGCCATGTTCACCACGCCGTTCATGATCACGACCCGGCCCAGCACCACGACCACGCGCATGGCTGAAACCCTGCAGGCCGAGGCGCTTCTGACGCTGGTGCAGATGCTCTCCCCCTCCTATCCGGTGGGGGCATTTGCCTATAGCCACGGGCTGGAATGGGCGGTGCAGGACGGGGCGGTGGCGGACCAGGATGCTTTGGCCGACTGGCTGTCCAGCGTGCTGCGGCACGGCGCGGGTCAGGCCGATGCGCTGTTTCTTGCGGCGGCCTATCGCGCGGATAACCCGGCAGAGATCGACGTGAAGGCCCGCGCCTTTGCCGCCTCTGCCGAACGGTTGAAAGAGACCGTGCTGCAAGGCGAAGCCTTTGCCCGCGCAAGTGCCGCGATCTGGCAGGTCGACCTGCCGCCGCTTTGCTATCCTGTTGCCGTAGGACACGCGGCGCGTCTGCAAGGGCTGCCGCTGCGCCAAACGCTAGCGATGTTCTTGCACGCCTTTGCCGCCAATCTTGCCACCGCAGGCATGCGCCTTATTCCCTTGGGGCAGACCGAGGGGCAGATCGTCATCCGCGCGCTCGCGCCGGTCTGTCTCGAAGTTGCCGAGGCAGCGGCGGCAGGCACGCTCGACGATCTCTCCTCCACCGCCTTTTTAGGTGACATCGCCGCCATGAAACACGAAACCCAGTATTCGAGGATTTTCCGCACATGAAACGCAACAACGGCCCTTTGCGCGTCGGCATCGGCGGCCCCGTGGGCGCGGGCAAAACCACCCTGACGGCAGCGCTGTGCCGCGCCTTGCGGGATCGGTTGTCTATCGGCGTGATCACCAATGACATCTACACCCAAGAGGATGCCGAAGCGCTGATGCGGATGCAGGTGTTGCCCCAAGACCGGATCATCGGGGTCGAGACCGGCGGCTGCCCGCATACGGCAATCCGCGAAGATGCCTCGATCAACCTTGCCGCCGTGGCAGAGATGGTCGCGCGCCACCCTGAGGTGGACGTGGTCTTGATCGAAAGCGGCGGCGACAA
The DNA here is from genome assembly GCF_027214245.1 of Sulfitobacter dubius. GTDB lineage: Bacteria > Pseudomonadota > Alphaproteobacteria > Rhodobacterales > Rhodobacteraceae > Sulfitobacter > Sulfitobacter dubius_A. The sequence continues at coordinate 21,689 of NZ_JAPWHM010000002.1, forward strand.
TCTGTCGGCCACTTTCAGCCCTGAACTGGCGGATGTGACGCTTTATGTGATCGACGTGGCAGCGGGAGAGGAAATCCCCCGCAAAGGCGGACCGGCGATTACCAAGTCCGACATTCTGGTGATCAACAAGACCGATCTCGCGCCCCATGTCGGGGCCTCGCTTGAGGTCATGCAGCGTGACAGCGCGCGGATGCGCCCAGACCTGCCAACGGTCTTTTGCGCATTGAAGTCCGGCAAAGGGGTCGACGCCCTGCTGGAGCATCTGGCGCAGGTGGGCGGATTGGACCTTGCGCCCGTGGCCCCGGCAACTGCGGATTAGGCGGTGGTGAAACCCGCCATCCGGTCGCGGAAGGCGGACAACGGCTGCTATCCTCGCCCCGCTGCGGCCCGCCATGCCAAGCGCGTTGAGGAGTGCCGCCCGTTCGTTAATCCGCGCCAAAAAGGTCGCGAGTAAAGACCTTGTCCGGGACATCCGCAAGATCGGGGTGATTGCGGTTTGCCACGATCACATCCGCGCGCGCCTTGAACGTTTCCAGATCGCGCGTGACCTCCGAACCGAAGAACCGGTCCTCCTGCAACACAGGTTCATAGACGATCACTTCGATGCCCTTGGCCTTGAGCCGTTTCATGATCCCTTGGACCGAGCTTTGGCGGAAGTTGTCTGATCCCGTCTTCATCACCAGCCGGTAGATGCCCACCCGCTGCGGGCCAAGTGCCATGATCTGCTCTGACACAAAATCCTTGCGGGTGCGGTTCGCCTCGACCACGGCGTTGATCAAGTTCTGCGGCACATCCGAATAGTTCGCCAGCAACTGCTTGGAATCCTTGGGCAAACAATAGCCGCCATACCCGAAAGACGGGTTGTTGTAATGCCCGCCCACGCGCGGGTCGAGGCAGACACCATCGATGATCTGGCGCGTGTCCAACCCATTGGTCAGCGCATAGCTGTCCAATTCATTGAAATACGCCACCCGCATGGCGAGAAAGGTATTGGCGAAGAGTTTGACCGCTTCCGCCTCGGAGGCACCGGTAAAGAGCATGGGAATATCATCGTCGATTGCCCCCTCGGCCAGCAGTTGCGCAAAGCGTCGCGCCCGGGGGCTGTCTTCGCCGACGACGATCCGCGAGGGGTGCAGATTGTCATAAAGTGCGCGGCCTTCGCGCAGGAATTCCGGGCTAAAGATCACTTGATCGGTGTCCAACGCGGCAGACAGCCCTGCGGTATAGCCCACCGGCACCGTGGATTTAATAACAATGGTGGCTGTTTTCGTGATCGCCAGAACATCCCGCACCACGGCCTCGACACTGGAGGTGTCGAAAACATTGGTGCGCGGGTCATAGTTCGTCGGCGTGGCGATCAGCACATAGTCGGCCTCACGGTATGCCGCCTCCGGCTCGGTGCTGGCCTTGAGGGTAAGCGGTTTTTGGGCGAGGTATTGCTCGATCTCGGGGTCGACGATCGGCGCGTGGCGCGCATTCACCTGCGCCACCCTGTCCGCGTTCAGATCCACCGCCGTCACGTCATTGTGCTGCGCCAGAAGCACCGCGTTCGACAGCCCGACATAGCCGATGCCAACAACGGCGATCTTGGTCATAGACATAAGCGTGGGCCTTTCCTGCGTGCCGGTGGCGAGATGTTAGACTGCGGCTTTCGGATTGAAAAGGTGCCGCCTGACAGGGAGTTAGGGCGGATTGGTAAATGTGAATGCAGCCCGGTTCAGCAATCGGCGGCGCGGCAAGCCCCCACCCCGTTGCGCGCCGCCCGAGCGGTGGGTTGTCAGGCTGGAAAGACTTCTTTCACACAGTCTCAGGTGATCCATAACCCGGAGAGCCCCGATGCCCGACACCTCAGCGCGCCTGTCCCTTCCCTATCTGATGCCGGCACAGGCGCAGAAACATGTGACCCACAACGAAGCGCTGCAACGGCTGGACCTTCTGGTGCAGCTTGCGGTCGAAGGTTTCGACGCCAACACGCCGCCAGCCCTGCCGCAGGCGGGAGAGGTTCATGCCCTCGGCACCGCCCCCACGGCGGCTTGGGCGGGTCATGTCGGCGAACTGGCCGTCTGGATTGGAGAGACTTGGCAATTCACCACGCCACAGGACGGCTGGCTTGCCTTGGATAAATCCACTGGGATCCTGCGCCGATGGGTGGCCGGCGCTTGGGCCGAGGTCTCGCCCCCCGATCTGGCGAACCTGTCTGGGGTGGGGATCAACACGGCTCACGACAGCGGCAACCGTTTGTCGGTTTCTTCCCCGGCGAGCCTGTTCACCCACGAAGGCGCGGGGCATCAGGTGAAGCTCAATAAAGCCAGCGCCGCCGATACCGCGAGCCTGCTGTTCCAGACCGATTTCTCCGGACGGGCCGAGATGGGCACGGCGGGGCAGGATGATTTCGCCATCAAGGTCAGCGCTGATGGCAGCGGGTGGACCACCGCGCTGGCCTTTGACGCCGCCAGCGGCATGGCCTCGGGCGCGGCGCTGACGCAGAGCGTGAGTGACGCGACGGTGGGACGGCTGCTGCGCGTGGGGGATTTCGGCATCGGTGCGGATGCGGGGCCGCTTGTGGCGGACCTTGACGCGCATGAGCTTTCGGGCAGTTTCTCAGCCTATGGCGGCGCCCATGCACAGGCACCCGCCGGGGCCAATCCGTTTTCGGCGCTGGATGGGGTTTTTGGCCTGCTTTGCGGCAACAGCACCTTGGGCGGGCCGAGCGCGAACTTGTGGCAGATCGCAGTGGGGATCGACACGCCGGGTCTGGCCTTTCGCGTGCGGGCAACCGGGGCGTGGGGCGCGTGGCAATCCCTGTGGACCGGGGCGAACACGACCGTGGATGCCAATGGTTTCATCAAAGAAGCGAGCCCGATTGTCCGGCTGTTCCACGACAGCAGCGAAGAGCCCGCGGTGCCCCTAGCGGCGCGGTTCGAACGGATTGGGCTGGGCCACTATAGATTGAGGGATGTCCCGCCGCTTGCGTCCAAAGGGTGGCAGATCGAAGTGCCGCAGGATGCGAATGGCAACCGGTTGGTCTATGTGGATTGCAGCTATGACGCGGGGATGGCGGCGCTTGATGTGCGCACCCGCGAGGTGAGCTGGCAGGATGGCTGGGCCGGGGGTGCGCCCTGTGACATCCCCGTGGGCCGTTGGGTTGATCTGCGGTTCGACATGCCCTGAGGCAAAGAGCCCCGGCCCGCTGACGCCACAGCGGGCCGGGCTGCAATCAGAGAATGCTGCGCAACTGCGCGACCTCATAGTTGCCCCCGCAAAGCAAAACGGCAGAGGTTTGGCCTGCGTATTTCTGCGGTTCTGCCAGATAGGCCGCCAGCGCCAAAGCGGCGGCCCCTTCGACCAACATATTTTCTTCCCACGCCAGCACCTTTAGCGCGGCGGTGATTTGTTCTTCGTCGCAATATACGATCTCGTCGATCACCGCGCTTGCCATCGGCAGGGTGAGCGACCCCTCATCGACCCCGCCCGCCACGCCATCAGCCAGCGTGTCAAGATGGTCCGTCTCGACGATCTTGCCCGCCTTGATCGACGCGGCCAGAGCGCAACTGTTGGCAGCACTCACGCCGATCACACGGGTTTGCGGCGAGAACTCTTTGATCACCGCCCCCATGCCCGAGATCAACCCGCCCCCGCCCATCGAGATAAAGACAGTGTCGACCCCTTCGATCTGGTCAAGCAGTTCCAGTGCGGCGGTGCCTTGGCCCGCGATCACCTCAGCGTCGTTGTAGGGTGAGATGTAGGTGTAGCCTTCGGCCTCGGCCAAGGCCTGCGCATGCCGTTCCGAAAACGACGCATCCGACCCATGGATCACGACCTTGGTGCCAAAACCTTCGATAGTTTTGCGTTTCTTGGCGACGACGGTCTCGGGCAGCACGACGATCAATTCATGCCCCGTGGTCTGGGCGGCACGTGAACAGGCGATGCCGTGGTTGCCAGAGGATGCGGTGATGACCGGTCGCTCCAGCGGCACCGTGGTCAGTTTCGCATTGGCCCCGCGGAGTTTGAACGACCCGGTGTGTTGGAAGTTCTCGGTCTTGTAGAAAAGGCGCGTGCCCTCTGCCATCGGTAGGCGCGAGGCAATCACCGGGGTGCGTGAAATCGCGCCTGCGATCTTGCGGTGAACCACGCAGGAACGCGCGGCGGATTGGGCGATCAGATCAGAGGCTGGCGGCATGATAGGCTCCATCAGGTTGGCTGAGATGCGCCGCTGCGGCATGTAAGTCCGTCAGAACCGATGACCACGGCGGAGGGCGGTCATGGGTTAAGGCTGCGTGGTGGTCTGGGCCACGCTCTGCCGCGCGAGGAAGGTCGAGACACGTGCCAGCCCGGCCTGCAAGTCGGCGGTCGAATTGGCGAAACCGATGCGTAGCCAACCCTCCATATCCATGGCGCTGCCGGGGGTGAAAAGCACGCCCTCTTCCTCCAGCAACTGGGTGCAGAAATCGCGGCTGCGCAGCGGTAGGTCGTATTTCACCAGCGCCGTGGTGCCCGACTGGGGTTTCACCCATGAGATCAGCGGCTCCGCCTCGACCCAATCTGCTAAAATTTCGAGGTTCCCCCGGGTGATCCGATGTGCGCGGTCAAGGAGCTGCGCGCGGCTCTCAAGCGCGAGAGCCGAGAAATACTCGTCGATCCCCCCGACGGAAATCGTATTGTAGTCACGGTGGATCATAACCTTCTCAAGCAGCGCCTGCGGCCCCACCACCCAGCCCACGCGCAGCCCGGCCAGCGAATAGGCCTTGGACATGCCCGCCGTGCTGATGCCGCGGTCGTAGAGATCGCAGATCGAGGCGGTATAGCCATCACCCGTCTGATCGGTGCCGCGATAGACCTCATCGCAGAGCACCCAAGCCTCGCTGCCGCGCGCGATCTCGGCGATCTCTGCCAGCATCGCGCGGTCCATCAGCGCGCCGGTCGGGTTGTTGGGATTGTTGGTGGCGATCATCCGTGTGTCGGGGCGCATCATGGCGCGCAATTCGTTCAGATCGGGCAGAAACCCGTTCTCGGGGCGCAGGTGCAGAAGTTCGACCTCTGCGCCGATGCTTTCGGGGATGGAATAGTGCTGCTGGTAGGTCGGCACGATGGCGATAACATGGTCGCCGCGCGAGATCAGAGTCTGATGCACCAAGGCATTGGCCCCGATTGTGCCATGGGTGGTCAGGATGTTCTCGCGGCTCTGGGTCTCATAAAGCCCCGCCACTGCGTCGCGCAGACGGTCCGAGCCTTCGATCGCGCCGTAGCCCATGCGCATCCCGCGCAGATCGCTCAGCACCGAATTGTCGACGCCCGCCATGTCGATCAACTCTCCCAATGTGATCGAGTCGACGCAGGTCTCGGCGAGGTTGTAGCGGCAGTGGTTTTCGAACTCGTTCATCCACATTTCGACGCCGAAGGTCGCGATCTTCATGGGGTTTTCCTTTCGTATCTCAGTGGCCTGCCAGCGCGGCAAAAAGCTGGCGCAGAAAGTGCGGCGTGGCGGTTGGGGCGAGCCAGCGCATCACCGCCACGATGTCATGCTTCGGCGCGATCCAGATCGTGTGCCCACCCGCGCCCTGCGCGCTAAAGGCGGTTTCGGGCAGCTTGGGGTCAGCCTCCGCCCCGCGGTTCAGCCACCACAGGAAGCCGTATTTATCCAGCGTCGGCGTGGGCGTCAGCGCTTGCTGCATCCAACCTTCGGGCAAGATCTGCCCGCCGTTCCACTGGCCGTTTTGGCAGATGAATTGGCCGAAGCGCGCGTGATCGTCAGCGCTGATGAACAGTCCGCCGCCCCAATGGCCACCGCCGGTGACCGATTGAACGCGCCTGCCCGCCATCTCGATCCACGACGTTGAATAGCCCTCCCACCGCCAGTCGTCTGAGGCACCAATCGGGTCCATGATCCGCGCGCGCAGCACCTCTGGCAGCGGGCGACCAAAGCGCATCAGCAGCGCATAGGCCAGCGCGTTCACCCGCACGTCATTGTATTCGTAATGGCTTCCCGGTGGGCCGACTTTGCGCAGTTGCCCCTTGCGGCTGTTGTCTGCTCCCGGCCCGATCTGGCGGTAGTGGTCGACCTGATCGTCCTTGCCGAAAATCTCGCCGCGCCATTCACTATTCATCTGCAACATATGCCGCCAAGTGATGCGCCCGTTGTGGTCGCCCGCAAAATGCGGCCCCGGCACGCTGTCGCCCACTGGAGCGTCGAGGTCGGTGATCAGCCCATCCTTCACCGCCAGCCCCGCCAGCACCGACAGGTAGCTCTTGGCGATGGAAAAGGTCATGTCGGTCCGCGTCGTATCGCCCCAATCGGCGACCCGCTGCCCCCGGTGCAGGATCACCCCAGCGGGGCCGCCGCGCGGCTTGACGGGGCCCACGATCTCGGTCCAAGGGCCGCCTTCGTTCCACTCGCGGTTGCCGACATAGGCCCCATCGGGGTGATACATCGAGCGGGGCCAGTCGGTCTCATGCGCCAGCGCGTGATCGACGACGGCTTGCAGGGCGGGGGTGGCTGCGAATGTCATGGGGACTCCTCGGGGCTTGGGGCGAACCTTTCCCAAGGGGGGCGGAATTGTAAACCGGTTAAATGGTTTCGGCGTCCTCAATCGCGCCCGCTCAGCCCCTGATATCAGGATAGACCTGAGAGCGTTTGACCACCCCGTAGACAAAACTGGTGTCGATCGACCCAATGCCACCGATGGGGTGCAACCGGGCGCGCACGAAACGCTCGTAGTCTTCCAGATCACCCACCACCACGCGCAGCAGGTAGTCGGACAATCCGCTCATCACGAAACATTCCAGCACCTCCGGGATCGCGCGAATCTGATTTTCAAAACGTTTCACCGTGCCCTCGTCATGGCCATCGAGCGTTACCCGCACCATAACCGTAACCGGCAGGCCGTAGGCCTTGGCGTCGACCTCCACACTATAGCCACGAATCGCGCCGTTTTTCTCAAGCGCGCGCAGGCGGCGGAGACAGGGGGAAGGCGACAGGCCAACTTCCTCGGCCAGATCAAGGTTCGTCATCCGGCCATTGCGCTGTAGCGCGCGGATGATGCGGCGGTCAGTCGCGTCCAATCGGGGTGTTTGGGGCATGATATGCCAAATCCTCTGAAATCTGCGCATATATTAGCAACCAAATGCCTCTTGTGCCATCGGATCATGCCCTCAAATTCACACAGGGGGGCCAGCCATGACCGAGCACCAAAAATCCTTTTCCACCCGCGCCATCCACCACGGGTATGACGCGCAAAGCGAACAGGGCGCGCTGAACCCGCCGATCTACATGAGCTCGACCTTCACCTTCGAGACCGCCGAGGCCGGTGGCGACATGTTCGCAGGCGAACGCGCGGGGCATTTTTATACCCGCATTTCCAATCCGACGCTGGACCATCTGGAAAAGCGCATCGCCAATCTTGAGGGGGCCGAAGCGGGCCTCGCCACCGCCTCGGGCATGGGGGCGATCACCTCCACGCTCTGGACGTTCCTGCAGGCGGGCGACGAGATCATCATCGACAAGACGCTCTATGGCTGCACCTTCGCCTTCATGACCCACGGTCTGCCGCGCTTTGGCGTCAAGGTGACGCTGGTCGATATGACCGAGCCTGAAAACCTCTCCGAGGTAATCAGCGCCCAGACCAAGATCGTCTATTTCGAAACCCCCGCGAACCCGAACAACCGTCTGGTGGACATCGCCGCGATCTCGGCCATCGCGCGTCGCGCCGGGGCCAAGGTGGTGGTCGACAACACCTATGCCACGCCGGTGATCACCCGGCCCATCGAACATGGCGCGGATATCGTCGTCCATTCGGCGACGAAGTTCCTTTCCGGTCACGGTGATGTGGTTGCGGGTCTCGTTGTCGGCAGTTTGGAGGATATGACACAGGTGCGGCTCGTTGGCCTGAAAGACATGACCGGTGCCGTAATGTCGCCCTTGACCGCCATGCTGCTACTGCGCGGGATCAAGACGCTGGAACTGCGGATGGAGCGCCATTGCGCCACCGCGCGCAAAGTGGCCGAAGCGCTGGAAGCGCATCCGGCGGTGCTGCATGTCGCCTATCCGGGGCTGGAGAGCTTTCCGCAAGCCGAACTGGCGCGGCGGCAGATGGGCAATTTCGGCGGCATGATCCCCTTTGAGGTCAAGGGCGGCAAACCGGGCGGCATCGCCTTTATGAACCGTCTGCACCTCATTCAGCGCGCGGTGAGCCTTGGCGATGCGGAAAGCCTGATCCAGCATCCGGCGAGCATGACCCATTCCACCTATTCCCCCGAGGAACGCGCCGAGCATGGCATCGCCGAAGGGCTGGTGCGGCTCTCGGTTGGGCTGGAATCTGCGGAAGACATCATTGATGACCTTTACGCCGCGCTTGGCGCGCATAACATGCAAGCGGCCTGATCCGGCAGAGACCGGACCAGTCGCGGGCGGTGTCGAGGAGGGCACCGCCCGAGGGATCCTCAGAATGAAAGACCTGCCATGACCGCTCTCGCCCCTGCCCAGCTCAAGACCATCGAACAACGTCTGCTGTGGCTGTCGCATTGGATGATCCACAACGCCAACCACATCCGGCCCAAGGTGGACGGGATCAAGGTGGGCGGGCATCAGGCGTCTTCGGCCTCCATGGTGTCGATCATGACGGCGCTTTATTTCAGCGCCCTGCGGCCTGAGGACCGGGTGGCGGTCAAACCACATGCCTCCCCGATCTTCCACGCGATGCAATATCTGATGGGCAATCAGACCCGCGAAAAGATGGAAAACTTCCGCGGATTTCAGGGCGTGCAGAGCTACCCCAGCCGGACTAAGGACATCGACGATGTGGACTTCTCCACCGGCTCGGTCGGCCTTGGCGTGGCGGTGACTTCCTTCGCCTCATTGGTGCAGGACTACATCACCGCGAAGGTTTGGGGCGCGGATGTCGATCTGGGCCGCATGGTGGCGCTGGTGGGCGACGCGGAACTCGACGAGGGAAATATCTATGAGGCCCTGCAGGAGGGCTGGAAGAACGACCTGCGCAACACATGGTGGATCATCGACTACAACCGCCAATCGCTCGACGGGGTGGTGCGCGAGGGGCTGTTCAAACGGATCGAGCAGATTTTCGACGCCTTCGGCTGGGATGTGGTCAAGGTGAAATACGGCGCCCTGCAACGTGCGGCGTTTGATGAGCCGGGCGGCGACAAGCTGCGCGACTGGATCGACAATTGCCCGAACCAACTTTACTCGGCGCTGACCTATCAGGGCGGCGCGGTCTGGCGTGAGCGGCTGATGGAGGCGCTTGGCGATCAGGGCGATGTCACAGCACTGATCGACGCGCGCAGCGATGACGAACTGGCCGAGCTGATGGAAAACCTCGGCGGCAATTGCGTGGAAACCATGGCCGAGACCTTTGCCGCCATCGACCACGACCGCCCGGTCTGTTTTCTGGCCTACACGATCAAGGGCTGGGGCACGCCGATCGCGGGGCACAAGGACAACCACGGCGGGCTGATGACCAAAAGTCAGATGGCCGATTGGCAGAAACACATGGGCGTGAATGAGGGCGACGAATGGGAGCCCTTCGCCACCGTCGCGGACCCGCAAGCGCTGCAAGCGGCGCTCGACCGGGTGCCCTTCTTCGCCAAGGGCCGCCGCCGCTATGGCGACGCCACGCTACCCGTCCCGCAGATCGAACTGTCGAGCGACCGTGAGATCTCCACGCAGATGGCCTTCGGCAAGATCCTCGACGATCTGTCGAAGGGCGACAGCGATCTGGCGCAGCGTATCGTCACCATGTCGCCGGATGTGACAGGAACCACGAACCTCGGCCCTTGGGTGAACCGCCGCAAGCTCTTTGCGCGCAAGGAACAGGCCGACACTTTCATCAACGAGAAAATCCCTTCCACCGCGAAATGGGAGTTCACCCCCGAGGGCCAGCATATCGAGCTTGGCATCGCCGAGATGAACCTCTTTCTGCTCTTGGGTGCGGCGGGTCTATCGCATTCGCTCTTTGGAAAACGGGTCATTCCCATCGGCACGGTCTACGACCCCTTCGTCGCCCGCGGCTTGGATGCGCTGAACTATGCCTGCTATCAAGATGCGCGTTTCATGATCGTCGGTACGCCGTCGGGTGTGACACTGGCGCCCGAGGGCGGAGCGCATCAGTCCATCGGCACGCCGCTTATTGGGATGAGCCAAGACGGATTGGCGAGCTTCGAGCCTGCCTTTGCCGATGAGCTCGCGGTGATCATGCAATGGGCCTTCGATTATCTGCAAAAGGACGGCGAGGGCGACCCGGACGAGCGCACGTGGTTGCGCGATGAGACCGGCGGTTCGGTCTATCTGCGGCTCACCACCAATCCCATCGAACAGCCCGGCAAACGGGTCGACGAGGACTTCCGCCAAGGCGCCATCGACGGGGCCTATTGGCTGCGCAAGCCGGGGCCGAACTGCGACGTGGTGATCGCCTATCAAGGTGCGGTGGCCCCCGAAGCGATCAAAGCGGCGGGCAACATCGCCGAAGGCCGCCGCGACGTGGGCGTGCTGGCAGTGACCTCTGCCGACCGTCTCAACGCGGGCTGGACCGCCGCGCAACGCGCCCGCGCGCGGGGCAACCACGCGGCGCAGAGCCATATTGAGACGCTGTTGGGGCAGCTTCCGCGCGACTGCAAACTGGTCACGGTGATCGACGGGCATCCGGCGACGCTTTCGTGGTTGGGCTCGGTGGTGGGGCATCAGACTGTGCCGCTTGGGGTTGAGCACTTCGGCCAAACCGGCACCATTGCCGACCTTTATCGCCACTTCGGGATCGACGCGCGATCGATCGTGGAAAAGGTGCAGGGGCTGACCCCGGGCCGCCAGATGCTGCACCGGGTGGCGGGCTAGACGCCCCCCCGGAACGAAAGGACCGACATGACCTATTCCCTTGCCATCCACGGCGGTGCCGGAACCCTCCTGAAGGAAAACATGACGCCCGAGCAGGAGGCCGCCTATCACGACGCCCTCGCCCGCGCACTGGAAGCCGGCGAAGCCATCCTGCGCGAAGGCGGCAGCGCGATGGACGCGGTCGAAGCGGCAGTCTGCGCGCTGGAGGATGAGCCCCTGTTCAACGCAGGGCGCGGCGCGGTCTATACCTCGGAAGGCGCGCAGGAGATGGACGCCGCCGTGATGGATGGGCGCGACCGCAGGGCGGGATCGGTCGCCGGTGTCTTTGGCCCGAAGAACCCGGTGAAACTGGCCCGCGCGGTGATGGAGCAGACCGAGCATGTCACGCTCATTGGCCCCAACGCGCTCGAGATCGCGCGGCAGGCCGGGCTTGAATTCGGCGACCGCGACTACTTTTTCACCCAGTCCCGCTGGGACGCGCTGCATCAGACGCTTGCGATGCGGGCGCGCGGCGAGGTCTCGGACGATCCGGCGGTGCGGCATGGCACCGTGGGCGCCGTGGCCCGCGATGTTGCAGGAAATATAGCCGCCGCCACCTCAACGGGGGGCATGACCGCCAAGGCCCCGGGCCGCGTGGGCGACACGCCGATGATCGGCGCGGGGACATTCGCCGATAACGCGACCTGCGCGGTCTCGGCCACCGGACATGGAGAGGTCTTTATCCGCTGGAGCGCCGCCGGAGAGATCGCCGCACGCATGCGCCACGCGGGCGAAGACCTTGCCACCGCCGCCGAACATGTGGTGATGCAGGATCTGGCCCCTAACGACGGGTCGGGCGGGGTCATCGCCGTCGACGGTGCGGGCAATATCGCCATGCCGTTCAATTCCCAAGGGATGTACCGCGGCTCAGTGCGGCAAGGTAACGCGCCTGAGACCAGCATCTACTGAGCGGCCCCGCCCTTCGGTTGCCCTCCTGCCACTGCAGGCGGGACAAATGCGGCCCGTCGCGGGCCACCCGCCATCTAAATCTTGACATTTAGCCCCCTCCCTTTGATTGACGGTCAAACGAACTTGACGGGAGAGAGGACAAGGTGCGTTTTTTAGCAGCAATTGCCAGAGTTATCTGCGCGGTGAACTTATTCATCGGCAATCTCTTCTCATGGCTCGCACTCGGCATCGTGTTGGTCTGTTTCACCGTGGTCGTGCAGCGCTATCTTTTCGCGATCAGCTTCGTTTGGATGCAAGATCTTTATATTTGGCTAAACGGCGCGATGTTCACCGCCGTTGCAGGCTTTGCCCTGCTGCGCGACGACCATGTACGGGTCGATATCTTTTACCGCCCCGCCACGATGGCACGCCGCGCGCTGATCGACCTAATCGGCGTGGTCGTTTTTCTGCTACCCTTCTGCTGGATCGTTTACACCTATTCGATGCCCTTCGTGACACGCGCTTGGGGCTATCAAGAAGGGTCCGCCAATGTGGGCGGCATGCCGGGGCTTTATATCCTCAAGGGCTTTATCATCGGCTTTGCATTTCTACTCGCAATTCAAGGGATTGCATGGATCATCCGCTCCATCCTCGTGCTCAGCGGCAATGCTGAACTGGTGCCCAAATCCATGCAATACAGCCGGGACCAAATCCCCGCAGACCATCCGCAGGGAGCCGTTTGATGGATCCGATTTTGATTGGCGAGATGCTCGCCGCGCTTATGTTTTTTGGCGTAATCGGCTTTTTGTTATTGGGCTTTCCGGTCGCCTTCACCCTCGCTGGCGTATCACTGCTTTTCGGGGCCGTTGGCATTGGCTTCGGGGTTTTTGACCCATCGAACTTCGGCTCGCTGCCGAACCGCTACATCGGCTTTATGACCAACGAAGTGCTGGTCGCGGTGCCGCTTTTCATCTTCATGGGGGTGATGCTGGAACGCAGCCAGATCGCCGAGCAACTGCTGCTGACCATGGGCAAACTCTTTGGCAATATGCGCGGTGGTCTTGGGGTTTCCGTGGTGCTGGTGGGCGCGATGCTTGCGGCCTCTACCGGGGTTGTGGGGGCCACGGTGGTCACCATGGGGCTGATCTCACTGCCCGCGATGCTGCGGGCGGGCTATGACCCGAAACTTGCCACCGGGGTGATCTGTGCCAGCGGGACATTGGGTCAGATCATTCCGCCGTCCACCGTGCTGATCTTCATGGGCGACATGCTGTCGGGCATCAACTCTCAGGTGCAGATGGCCAAGGGCAACTTTGCCCCGACGCCGGTCTCGGTGGGGGACCTTTTTGCCGGGGCCCTGCTGCCGGGCATTTTGCTGGTCTCGCTTTACCTCAGCTATGTCTTGTTCAAAGCCGCGACCGCGCCGGCCTCTTGCCCCGCGACGCCGGTTCCTGCGGATGAGAAAAGCCAGTTGGTGCGGGATTTCTTTGTGGCCCTCGTGCCGCCGCTTTTGCTGATCCTCGCCGTGCTGGGCTCGATCCTCGGGGGCATTGCCACCCCGACCGAGGCGGCCTCTGTCGGGGCGGTGGGGGCGATGGTGCTGGCGGCCCTGCGTTGGCGCCTGTCCTTCCGCATTCTGCGGGAGACGATGATCGCCACGGCCACGATCACCAGTATGGTCTTCATCATTCTGCTGGGCGCCTCGGTCTTTTCCATCGTGTTCCGCATGATGGGCGGCGACAATCTGGTGCATGAGTTCCTGAGCAACCTGCCCGGCGGCCCCTTGGCGGCGGTGGCGGTGGTGATGATCATCATGTTCTTCCTCGGGTTCATCCTTGATACCTTTGAGATCATCTTCATCGTGATTCCGATCACCGCGCCCGTGCTTTTGATGCTGGACATTGATCCGATCTGGCTGGGCGTGCTGGTGGGGGTGAACTTGCAGACCTCCTTCCTGACGCCACCCTTCGGCTTTGCGCTGTTCTATTTGCGCGGGGTGGCTCCGGCGGATCTGCCGACCAGTGCGATTTACAAAGGCATCCTGCCGTTTGTGATGCTGCAGGTGGTGGCGATTGCGATCCTTTTCGCCTTCCCACAGATCGTGACATGGTTGCCGAAGTTGATCGCCGGGTAAGACGGCGCTTTTTCTAGAGCAAAGGCCCGGTGGAAACGCTGGGCCTTTTGCGTTTGTACGCGAAGGGCTTCGCCCTCCCTGGGGGGCGATCGGAACCTACGAAAGTGGCCGGTGCGGTGCGACACTCTCTACCCATCCGGCCGGCGAGAGGTTGCAAAATCGCCCTCCGGGGGGAGGGAGGGCGATGCCCGGTGTGCCACCGGGCGGGACAGAGACTAGGCCCCTACCTCAATAAAAAAGGCCCGGTGTCTTCACCGGGCCTTTCCTCATCTCTTACTGCGAAGCTTAGTACTTCAAGAACTTCTGACGCGCCTGAACGTAGGGGCTGTCGATGTTCTCGGTCCGGGTGCGGACGAGGTTCAGCGCTTCGACAAAGCTGTCGGCGGTCTTCTTGACCAGCGGATCGTCGCTGTTGCGCAGCTCTTCGACCACTTCGACCGACGCCTTGGCACCGGCTTCCATGATGTCGTCGGGGAAGTTGCGCACGGTCACGCCATGCTCTTCCTGCAGCGTCTTCAGCGCACGGGGATCGTTGGCGTAGAAGTCGGCGGCGACTTGGTCGTATTCCGCTTGGCTTACATCGCGAATGATCGCCTGCAGGTTCTCGGGCAGTTCCTGATACTTCTTCTTGTCGACGACAAGCTCGGTCGCCAGACCCGATTCCACGAAGGACGGCATGTAGTAGTTCTTGGCCACCTGATGGAAGCCGAGCGCCAGATCGTTGTAGGGGCCGACGAATTCCGCGGCATCGAGTGTGCCCGACTGCAGCGCTTGGAAAATCTCGCCCGCGGCCATGTTGGTCACGGTCGCGCCCAGCTTCTCCCACACGCGGCCACCAAGTCCCGGCGTCCGGAAACGCACGCCTTTGACATCATCGAGGCTTTTCAGCTCGTCGCGGAACCAACCACCCGTCTGGGTGCCGGTGTTGCCCGAAAGGAAGCCCTGAACGCCGAACTGGTCATAAATCTCGTCCCAGATTTCCTGACCGCCCATGTAGCGCATCCAAGCGGTAAGCTCGGGCGTGGTCATGCCGTAAGGAACGCCGGTAAAGAAGGACAGTGCGGGGGATTTGTTTTGCCAGTAGTAGGCGGCACCGTGGCTCATCTCGGCGGTACCGTCGATCACGGCGTCGAGCGATTGCAGCGGCGGCACCATCTCACCGGCCGAGAAGACCTGAATGGTCAGCTCGCCACCCGAGGCGGCGGTGATCCGGTCGGCCAGACGCTGCGCGCCGACACCCAGACCGGGGAAGTTTTTGGGCCAAGTGGTGACCATGCGCCACGTGATGTTGCCCTGCGCAATAGCGGGCGCGGCAAGTGTCGTGGCGGCGGCACCTGCCCCCATCACACCAGCTTTGCGGATAAATGAACGACGATCCATGTTTTTCCTCCCAAACGGATATTTGCTAAGCCTCCCCCGCGTCGATGCGGAGGGCTCTGCGCAGCAGATAATCGTCGCTTTTCGAAAATGTCCATGGCTTAGGCAAATTGAAACCTCTCCATCTGGACAAACTCTCCCCACGCCGCATACGTAGTGCTACTTAAAGCAGCATTATTATTGGTCTTTTGCCTTGTTTTTGGCAGAAAGGCCAATAATGTGCGAGCTGCCAGGGAGGGCTCAGATCTTGATAAAATTCATCGACCAGATGAACGAATTCGTCGGGCGTATCGTGTCGGTCGTTGCCGTCATTTTCGCCGCAATCATCATCTATGACGTTTTCATGCGCTATGCGCTGAATGACCCGACTCGCTGGGCTTTTGACGTTACGAAACAGTTATATGGCTTCTATTTCGTGATGTTGGGCGGCTATGCGCTGCGCCATCAAGCCCATGTGCGGGTTGATCTAATCACCGAAACCCTTGCCCCTACCCTGCGACGCTGGGTCGAAGCGGCGGGCTATGTGATCTTTTTCTTCCCCTTCGCGTGGATCTTCACCACCCGTTCCTATGAATTCGCCATGCGCTCCTATGCCCAAGGTGAGACGACATATGGCTCCGTGCAGCTGCCGGTCTATCCGCTGAAAATGGCCATGGCCCTCGCTGCCGGTCTGTTGCTGCTGCAAGGCGCGTCGGAATTTTTGAAACTCGTACTTAACCGTCAGGAACTGCCCCGTGACGCCTGAACTCATTGCACTCACCATGTTTGGCCTGCTTTTGCTGGGCCTTTTCATGGGCCACCCACTGGCCTTCGTTCTGGGCGGCACCGCCGTCTTGGGCGCTGTCATCGCTGGCAAGCCCATGGTGCTGGGCATCGTCATCAACCGGATTTTCGGCGATGTGCTCGACAACTTTACGCTGATCGCGATTCCGCTGTTCATCTTGATGGCGCGGTTCCTGTCCGATTCGGGCGTGACCGATAAGATGTTCGAATCGCTGCGGCTTTTGATGTCGAACATCCGCGGCGGTCTGGCGCTGGCGGTGGTCTTCATCTCGATCCTACTGGCCGCCACCACCGGCATCATCGGCGCGTCTATCACCGTGATGGGCGTGATGGCCCTGCGCCCGATGCTGCAATATGGCTACAGCCCGACGCTGACTACCGGGGTCATCGCGGCTTCGGGCTGTCTGGGCATCCTGATCCCGCCGTCGATCATGTTGATCCTCATGGCCTCCTATTCGCCGCTTTCGGTGGGTGAGCTTTTCGCCGGGGCGATGGTGCCGGGCGTGGTACTGGGTCTGCTCTATGCGGTGTGGGTTTTCATCGTCGCCGTGGTACGCCCGGATATGGCCCCCGCGGTTGAGCCTGATGAGAAGATCAGCAAACCCGCGCTGGTGCGAATGCTGCTCATCGAGGCCGTGCCGCCGCTGGTGCTGATCCTCGGTATCCTGGGCTCCCTGCTTGCGGGGATTGCCACCGCAACCGAAGCCTCGGCCATCGGTGCTGCGCTGGCTCTGCTTATCGTGATCATGCGCCGCAAGTTCACATGGGCGAGCTTCTATGGTGCGATGTTGGAGACGGGCCGGACCTCTGCGATGATCCTCTTTATCGTCATTGGTGCGACGGCCTTTACCGGGGTGTTCAACATCACCGGGGGTCTGCGCGCCACGCAAGAGATCATCCGCAACCTTGATATGGCCCCTTGGATGCTGATTGCGATGATGATGTTCATCGTCTTCATTCTTGGTGCCTTCCTCGATTGGACCGGCATCGTGCTGCTGTCCTTCCCGATCTTCCTGCCCATCGTGCAGGAGATGGACGTGAGCCTGTTGTGGTTCGTCGTCCTAATGTCGGTGGTCTTGCAGACGTCCTTCCTCACCCCGCCCTTTGGATATGCGCTGTTCTACCTGCGCGCCATTGCGCCACGCGAGGTCAAGACGTCGCATATCATCATCGGTGTGCTGCCTTTCATCGGATTGATCCTGATGATGTGCGTAGCCATCGCCCTGTTCCCGCAGCTTGTCACCTGGCTGCCGGAAACGCTCTATACAAAATAAATCAACGGAAGAGAGAATATTATGAAATTGAAATCAACACTTGCCGGTCTGGCACTCTGCGCAGGCTTTGGCACGCAGGCCGCGGCCCAGGACAACTGGACCATGACCACCACATGGCCCACTTCGCTTGAACTGATCGAGATCGACAAGCATTTCGTTGATCTGGCCAATAAGCTGACCGGCGACGACCTGACCATTGAATTCTTCGAAGGCGGCTCCCTCGTGCCCGCAGGCGAAGTTTTCGGCGCGGTTGAATCCAACACGGTGCAGGCTGGCGCCGACTGGCCCGGTTACTGGGCTGGCCGCAACTCTGCCTTCTCGCCGCTGGCGACCACGGCGAGCCTGTTCAACGCGGTCGACTACGTCAACTGGATCGAGCAGTGGGGCGGCAAAGAGCTCTACAACGAGATCTACGGCAAGTTCGGCATGGTCTACCTGCCCTACGGCGTAACCAACAACGAATCCGGTTTCCGCACCAACGAGCAGATCGTCACGCTGGAAGACCTCAAGGGCAAGCGTCTGCGTCTGTCGGGTCTGGAGCAGGGCCGTCTGTTGGAAAAACTGGGCGGTTCGCAGGTCTCCATGGCCGGTGGCGAAATCTACCAGTCGCTTGAGCGCGGCGTGATCGATGGCGCGGAATTCTCGACCCCCAACGTCGACTTCTCGGGCGGTTTCCAGCAGGTCACCAAATACTGGGCGACACCGGGCTGGCACCAGTCGGCGTCGATTTTCGGCGTGATGATCAACAAAGGCGCATGGGACGCGCTGTCGGACGAAACCCGCGAAGCACTTGAAATCGCGGCACAGGCCAACCTCGTCTGGTCGCTCTCCTTCACCGAGAAGCGCGCGACCGAAGCCTATCAGCAGTTCCTCGACGCGGGCATCGAGATCAACCGCTACGACGATGAGACGCTGGCGACCGTTCAGGAAATGGCCAACGAAACCATCGAAGAAACCGCCTGTGAGAACCCCGATTCCGCAAAGGTTTACCTGAGCCAGTTGGAGTATCTGAACGACTACGCCAAATGGCGTGACGCCTCGGCGCCGTTCAACTTGGGCCGCACGCCCAACGGTCCGGACATCGAAAAAATCCGCGCCTGCGCGGAGTGATTTGAACCTATCGGTTCTAACGGAAAGGCCCGCCAAATGGCGGGCCTTTCTACGTTAGCAGGGGCTTGGTTTGTACCGAGGCAGAATTGACCCCGCTCTGCCGGGACTACAGTTCAAGAATGCCTGCGACCTCTTGCGCCAGCGCGCGGACTTCATCCGCGGCGGGGCCGGACTTTTTCGCCTCGACCACACCCAGACCCCGGCCAAGGGCATCGGCGTAGATCACTCTGTTGGCCAGCGACGCTTCAAGCCGCCCGGCCCCAAGCTCGGACACCGACTTGGCCACGTCATCGCCGACCCGCGTGCCGGCGCGGGTGCGGTTCATCACGATATGCGTCGGTTTCTGCGCCCGGTCGGCCAAATCCAATACGTCATGGGTTGCCCAGACGTCGGCCTGACTGGCCGATACCGGCACCAGCACCAGATCCGAATCGCGCAAGACCCACCGCACATCGCTATCCGCTTTGGGGGGCGTATCGATGAGAATGACATCAGCCTCGTTGCCGACCGTCCGGATGGCGCGGGATATCCCATAAGGGGTCGCCGTGGCGAACTTCAGTTTTGGGTTTAGTCCAAGCATCTCTTCGCGAATGTCGAGCCACTTGCCGAGGCTGCCTTGAGGGTCCGTATCCAACAGGCCCACGCTTTTGCCCGCTGCCAAATAGGCAATCGCCAAGTTCGAAACGAGGGTGGTCTTGCCTGCCCCGCCCTTTTGTTGGGCTACACAGATAATCCGGACGCTCATTTACCAAGCCTTCAATAGGTTCTCTGCACCGCAGCATAGCGGGCCAAGCCGGTAAAAGCGACAAATACCTCGCGACAGGCGCGCGGGACCCGCTTAGCCCTCGACGCGCTTGAGAAACTTTTGCAATCGCGCATCCTTCGGCGCGCTAAAAATCTCGGATGGCGGGCCGCTCTCAACAATCTTGCCCCCGTCCATAAAGATCACCCGATCCGCGATCTCGCGGGCGAACTGCATTTCATGGGTCACGATCAGCATGGTTTGCTTGCGCTCTGCCACCGCGCGCATCAGGTCCAGCACCTCACCGACCCATTCAGGATCAAGCGCGGATGTCGGCTCATCGAACAGCATCAACTCGGCCCCAAGTGCCATCGCGCGGCCGATACCGACACGTTGCTGTTGCCCGCCGGACAGTGCTGCGGGGAAACTGTCGGCCTTGTCGGCCAATCCGGTCTCGGCCAAGACCGAAAGCGCGCGCTGCTCGGCCTCATCCTTGGGGCGCTTTTGCACGGTGACAAGCGCCTCCATGATGTTCTCTTTCGCCGTCTTGTTCGCGAACAAGGCGTAGTTCTGAAACACCATCGCGGTCCGACGGCGCAGTGCCAGAATGTCGGCCTTGTGCGCCTTTGCGGCGTCAACAGTCACATCGCCGATGCGAATGGTCCCCGCCTGCGGCACATCGAGGAAGTTGAGACACCGTAGTAGGGTCGATTTCCCCGTACCGGAGGGGCCGATCACGACCACCCGCTCGCCCTCGGCAATCTGCAGATCAATGCCGTTCAGAACCGGCGCGCCGCCGAAATGTTTAGTCAGGCCAGTGATATCGATCATCGGACGAACGCCTTATTCAGATAGGTTTCAAGCCGCTTTTGCATCTGGCTAAGCGCTTCGACGATGACCCAATAGATCATGGCGACCACAAGATAGGCCTCGAAATAGAGGAAGCTGCCCGCCGCCTCTTTCTGGGCTGCGCCCATCATTTCGGTCACGCCGAGGGTGAAGGCCAGCGAGGTGCCTTTGATCATGTCGATGAAATAGTTGACCAATGTGGGCGCGGCGATCCGGGCGGCCTGTGGCAGGATGATGCGCCACATCATCTGGCCTTGGGTCATGCCGATGGATTGCGCGGCCTCCCATTGGCTGCGGTCGACCCCCATGATCGCGGCGCGGATGCTCTCGGCCATATAGGCCGAGAAATGCAAGGTCAGCCCCATGATGGCAGCAGTCACGCCGCTGATATTCGTCAGGAACGACAGCACCTGCGGCAGGCCAAAGTAGAACAGAAACAACTGCACCAGCAGCGGCGTGCCGCGGAAAAAGCTGATGAAGACGATCACGAACCAGTCGAGGACGGGCACTTTCACAACCCGTTCAACCGCCAAAAGCGAGGCGAGGATGAGTGCGAACACCATCCCCGCCACCGCCATGAACAAAGTTAACGGTACATAGCCCAATATGACGGGCACCAGCCCCAGCATGTAGTCAAGGTCTAGCGCCCGCATGGGTTACTCCGCTTTGGTGATGTCAGTGCCGAACCATTTGGCAGAGATTTCGGTCAGTGTACCGTCTTCGCGCAGGGACTCCAGTGCGGTGTTGACACGGTCCCGCAGGGCGCGACCTTCGTCATTGTCCTGGAACGGCAGCGCGTTGCGGATTTCGGAGAACGGCTTGCCTGCCAGTTGCAGCGGCAGGGGGCTTTCCTGAATCAGCTGGGCTGAGGAAACCCGGTCCATCACGAATGCATCCACCCGGCCAAGCGCGGTGTCTTGAGCGATGTTGGACTCATAGGTCTTGATCTCGATCTCATCGGCAAAGTCGAGTTCGTTCAAAAGCTGCTCGAAGTTCGAGCCGAGGTTGACCGCAACGGTCTTGCCGCGCAGGTCTTCAACGCCGCCGATCTCTTCGTTGCCCTCTTTGGTCACCACCTGCGCCCCGTCAAAGACGTAGGGCGCGGTAAAGGCGAACTTTTCCTCCCGCTCTGGCGTGATGGTGATTTGGTTGGCGATCGTGTCGATGCGGCCCGCGTCCAGCGCGCCGATCAGGCCGGAAAAGGCCATGGTTTCGAACTCAACCTCAAAGCCCGCCTCTTCGCCGACAGCATTCATCACGTCGACTTCGAAACCCTGAAGCACGTCCTGCTTAACGAAGGTGAAGGGGAAATAGCCGCCCGACATGCCCACGCGGAGCGTTTCATTGTCTTGGGCGAAGGCTGCGGTGCCAGAAACCGCGGCGAGCGCGGTGGCGGTAACGATCTGTTTCAGCATTGAATTTACTCCTGTAACGCTTGAGCATCAGATGTCACCGGGCGCCGCCCGCTTCAACACCGTTGCTGAAACAGGAACGTTTGACGGGCGGGATCGGTTCAGAAGGAATGGAAGCTTTGGCAGTCGGATGCGCGAGGGCCGAATTTCCTGCTGAGTCCTTCCCAGGCAGAACAGAATTCCCGAAAGGCACGATGGATTCCGCGCCCGCGGAACGGATATGCGCAAATCACATAGCTTTGCGCCCCTCAAAGGGCGTCGATATCCAGCCCCTCAGCGGCCCAAGCGGCAAGCTTGCGGTCGACGGTTTTGCGAGAGACGCCCAAACGCCGCGCGGCCTCGGCCCGGTTGCCGCCCGAAAGATCAAGAATGTGCAGCATATGGCGCTGTGTGACCAGTTCGAGATCCTCGATTGCCCTTGGCCCATCGACGGTGCCATGGCCCGCAAAGGCTTCGGGCAGGCTGCCGAGGATGACCGACCGTTCGATCAGATTTCGCAATTCTCGTACATTGCCCGGCCAGTCATAGCGCCGCAGCTTTAGCAATGTCTCGGCATCCAACCGCAGCGCGGGCATGCCAAGCGCGGTTGAAAACTGCTGCATGTACATCGCCGCCAATTCGACGATATCGTCCGAGCGATCCTTGAGCGGCGGCATCGCGACTTCGACAACATTCATGCGGTGATAAAGGTCTGCGCGGAAACGCCCCTCCTCCACCGCTTTGGGCAGATCGGCATTTGTGGCGAAAAGGAACCGCAGGTTCAGCGGAATTTCCCGCTCGGCCCCTTCGGGCCGGATGCGCTGATCTTCCAATACCCGCAACAAAGCCGCCTGCAACTGCTCCGGCATCTGCGCCACTTCATCAAGGAACAGCGTGCCGCCATCGGCCAAAAGGAACAGCCCCGGCTGCAGGGTTTCGTTCCCCTCCACCGCGCCGAAGAGCTCCGGCACAATCCGATCTGGCGTGATGGCAGCGCAGTTGACCGCAACGAAAGGATGGTCGGCGCGGTCAGACATCTGGTGCAGTTGCCGCGCGGCCAACTCCTTGCCCGTGCCGCTGGCTCCGGTGAAAAGCACCGGCGTTGGAACCGGGGCGAGGCGGTTCAGCATCCCGCGCACCTTCGACAGGGCCTCGGACTTGCCAAGCATCTGCACCGCTGCCCCGCCCTGCAATTCACGCCGCAACAGCGTGTTGTCGCGGCGCAGGTTCTTGCGGTCGAGCGTGCGGGAAACGGCGCCGAGGATTTGGTTCGCCCGAAAGGGTTTCAACACGAAATCACTGACGCCCGCGCGCAGCGCGGCGATGGCGGTTTCCAGATCGGCATAGGCGGTGATCAGAACCGTATCGGCGTAAAACCCTTTGCGGCGTTGCTCGACCACCCATTCCAGCCCGGTTTTGCCGGGCATGACATTGTCTAGAACGACCACATCAAAATGCGCCTCGTCCAAGAGTTTGGTGGCCTCTGCAGGCGACGCGGCCTGTGCCACGCGCTTGACGCGCGGCTCCAAAATCTTGGTCAGGAAATGGCGCATCCCCGGTTCATCGTCGATCACTAGGACCGACGCGCCTTCGAGCGTGCCGCCGTATTCATCGCCTGCCGCCATGATATGCCTCTTCGGTGTCAGTCCAACCGGACGTTTTCACCTGAATAGACCTCAGCCGAGGAAAAGCCCATCTCATGCAGTCCGAAATAGGCCACAACGCCGATCACCGCGACGCCCAGAAACCCTGCCAGCATGGCTTTCATTGCGCGTATCCTTTTACCTGAACGCCGCCCATCATTCTGCGGGGGTCCGCTTGTCATCTTTGACTTCATCAAGCCAGAGCGAATGGTGCTGCTCTGCCCAACGTTCATCAACCTCACCGTTGCCCATGGCGTCAAAGGCGCCCTCCATACCGAGTGTCCCGATATAAATGTGCCCCAAGATTACCGCCATCATCAGAAAGCCGATGATCGCGTGCCAAAGCTGGGCATATTGCATTTCCGCATGGGGCGTCAGATCGTCCTGCAAGGGACTAAGGCCCGCCGCGTCAGCCACGCCGATGTCATTGATAAGGCCAAAGGTATGGCCAAAAAGCTGAATCTCGAAGGGAAACAGCAGCGACAGGCCCGAGAGTGATACAGAGAAGCCCAAGAGGATCACGGCCCAAAAGACGATCTTTTGCCCGAAGTTGAACTTTTTCGCAGGCGGGTGTTTGTCGCCGATGAAACCGCCGCCTTGCTTGATCCAAACCCAGTCGGTCTTGTTCGGGATATTGTGCCAAATCCACATCACAAAGACCATGACGAGCGCGATCATAAAGGCCCATGAGACGTTGTTGTGGATGAACTTGGACCCGGTCAGCAGGACCGAGTTGAACTCATGCCCCAAGAGCGGAATGACCACCTTGCGGCCAAAGAGCGTGGCCAACCCTGTCAAGGCAAGCAGGATGAAAGACCCGGCCAGCATCCAATGGGCAAACCGTTCGATCGCTTTGAAACGGGTGACGGTACGCCCGACCTTGCCGCCTTCGATGCGGATCCGGCCTCGCAGAAGGTAAAAGAGCAGCAGCACGGCCAGCGTCCCGGCAAGAAGCCAAGCGCCGTAGGTTGCCAGCGGCCCTTCGCGGAATTGCTGCCACCACATGCCGTTGTCTTGCACCAAGACGCGGCCGGTCTTGTTCATCGTGCTCACGCGCACGGGCAATTCGTTATAGCGGATGCCACGCCACAGGTCCGGATCTGACCGCCCGCCAAGCGGGCCAAGCCCCGGCACCGTTACGGCGTCGCCCCCCAGATTGTTGCGCCGGAACCCGTCGTCAATCTCGGCCCCGTTTTGGCGGCGTTCGATGTCGGCCAGGTTCTGCGCGCCGCCGGTGTTGGCGCGGTC
Source organism: Sulfitobacter dubius (assembly GCF_027214245.1). Lineage (GTDB taxonomy): Bacteria > Pseudomonadota > Alphaproteobacteria > Rhodobacterales > Rhodobacteraceae > Sulfitobacter > Sulfitobacter dubius_A. The sequence goes on from NZ_JAPWHM010000002.1 coordinate 46,007, forward strand.
AATGGCCGAGGGGGTCGCGTTCTCGGGCAGGCGCACGTCCTGCGCCGTGGCGCTGACCGGCAGCGCGGCCAAGGCGAGAATGAAAAGAGCCATCAGGTGGCGCAGCATGGGTAATCCCCCGGCTAGACAGATATGGAGAAAAGGGACGGCCCGGTCAGGCCGCCCCGAAAGCCGTTACTGGCCCTTTTGCTCGTAAGCTGTGCCCCAGCCCCAAGCGCCGGAGCCAAAGCCGCGCGCGACGACACGCTCGCGGTAGATGTCGGAGACCATGTCACCGTCACCAGCCAGAAGCGCTTTGGTCGAACACATCTCGGCGCAGATTGGCAGTTTGCCTTCCGCGATCCGGTTGCGGCCGTACTTCTGGAACTCCGCCTGAGAGTGGTTTTCCTCGGGGCCACCGGCGCAGAAGGTACATTTGTCCATCTTGCCCCGGCTGCCGAAGTTGCCAGCCTGCGGATACTGCGGCGCGCCGAAGGGGCAGGCGTAGAAGCAGTAACCGCAACCAATGCAGAGGTCCTTGGAGTGCAGCACGATGCCGTCATCTGTCTGGTAGAAACAATCCACCGGGCAGACCGCCATACAGGGCGCGTCCGAGCAGTGCATACAAGCGACCGAGATCGAGCGTTCGCCCGGTTGGCCGTCTTGAATGGTTACCACGCGGCGGCGGTTAATGCCCCAAGGGACTTCGTGTTCGTTCTTACAAGCCGTTACACATGCGTTGCATTCAATGCAGCGCTCGGCATCGCAGAGAAACTTTGCTCTTGCCATTCTCTTGTCTCCTTACGCTGGCATAATCTTGCAGAGAGTCGCTTTGGTCTCCTGCATTTGCGTCACTGAATCGTAGCCGTAGGTCTGAACCGTGTTGGTGCTTTCGCCCAGAACGATCGGATCGGCCCCATCAGGGTATTTGTCCCGCAGGCTGACGCCGCCCATGTGCCCGCCGAAGTGGAAGGGCATAAAGGCCACGCCCTCGCCCACCCGTTCGGTGACCATGGCCATCACCTTGATCTTGCCGCCCTCCGGGCCTTCGACCCAGACATCTGAGCCGTCGCGCACGCCGAGGTTGTTGGCGTCACGGGTGTTAATCTCGATGAACATGTTCTGTTGCAGCTCAGCAAGCCATGGGTTCGACCGGGTCTCGTCCCCGCCGCCCTCATATTCGACCAAGCGGCCAGAAGTGAGGATGATCGGGAATTCCTGCGAGAAGTCGTTCTTTTGGATCGAGGCATAAAGCGTCGGTACCCGCCAGAAGGTCTTGTCTTCGTAGGTCGGATAGTCCGCCACCAGATCGCGCCGGTTGGAATAGAGCGGCTCGCGGTGTTTTGGCACGGGATCGGGGAAGGTCCAAACCACGCAGCGGGCCTTGGCGTTGCCAAATGGGGCGCAGCCGTGTTCAATCGCCACCCGCTGGATGCCGCCCGACAGGTCGGTCTTCCAGTTGATGCCGCCAACTTGGGCCACGTAATCGGAATCGATCTCACCCTGTTGCGAGGTTTCGCCGACTTCCGCCTGACCATCATCCGCGTTCTCAGGCGCTTCGTAGCCTGCGACCGCTTCGATGATGCGCCGCTCTTCGGCTGTCAGATCACCGTCCCAGCCCAGATCCATCAGCATCTGCATGGTGAATTCGGGATAGCCGTCCTTGATTTCCGAACCGGCGGAATAGACGCCTTCGGCGAGCAAGTTCTCACCGTCACGTTCAACGCCGAAACGGGCGCGGAAGGTCAGACCACCTTGGGCCACCGGCAGCGACATATCGTAAAGGTTCGCCGTACCGGGGTGGTTCATCTCGGGCGTGCCCCAGCAGGGCCATGGCATGCCGTAGTAATCGCCATCCGCCGGGCCACCGTTGGCACGCAGAGTGGTTTTGTCGAAGGTGTGCTGGTTCTGCATGTGCATCTTCATCCGCTCGGGAGACTGCCCCGTATAGCCGATGGTCCACATGCCTTTGTTGAACTCGCGCGTCAGGTCTTCGATGAGCGGCTCTTCACCATTCACCTCGATGTTGCGGAACATGCGATCTTCAAAGCCGAATTTCTTGGCAAACTTATACAGGATCGTGTGGTCCGGCAGGCTTTCAAACAGCGGCTCGACGACCTTTTCGCGCCACTGGAGCGAGCGGTTCGATGCGGTCACGGAACCGGAAGTTTCGAACTGCGTACAGGCCGGGAGCAGGTAGGTGTTGTCGGTCCGATCGTGCAGAACGGCAGAGACGGTTGGGTATGGGTCGACCACGACCAGCAGGTCGAGCTTTTCCATCGCCGTTTTCATCTCACCCTGACGGGTCTGCGAGTTAGGCGCGTGGCCCCAGAGCACCATGGCTTTAGTGTTGTCGGGCTGCTCAAGATTCTCACGGTCCTCAAGCACACCATCGATCCAACGCGACACCGGGATGCCGGTGAGGTTGATCATCTTTTGCTCTTCGCCCGCGCCATCGGTCCACGAGGCGAAGCGGCTCTGAATCCATTCCAGATCCTCACCCCAGACCCGCGCCCAATGCGCCCAAGAGCCATCGGACAGACCGTAGTAGCCCGGCAGCGTATCGGCCAGAACGCCAAGGTCGGTCGCGCCCTGCACGTTGTCGTGGCCGCGGAAGATGTTGGTGCCGCCACCGGCGGTGCCCATGTTGCCCAAGGCCAGCTGCAGAATGCAGTAAGCGCGGGTGTTGTTGTTGCCGTTAGTGTGCTGCGTGCCACCCATGCACCAGATCACGGTGCCAGGGCGGTGGTTGGCCAGCGTGCGCGCGACGCGCTGAAGCTGTTCGCCGGGCACGCCGGTAACGCGCTCGACTTCCTCGGGCGTCCAGTTGGCAACTTCCTTGCGGATCTCATCCATGCCCCAAACACGAGTGCGGATGAATTCCTGATCTTCCCAGCCGTTCTCGAAGATGTGGTAGAGGATGCCCCAAACCAGCGCCACGTCCGACCCCGGACGGAAGCGTACATATTCGTCGGCATGGGCCGCGGTGCGAGTGAAGCGTGGGTCACAGACGATCAGCGGCGCGTTGTTTTCTTCTTTCGCCTTCAACACGTGCTGCAGCGAGACTGGGTGCGCCTCGGCGGGGTTGCCGCCGATGATGAAGATCGCGCGCGACTTGTGGATGTCGTTGTAGCTGTTGGTCATGGCGCCGTAGCCCCATGTGTTCGCCACGCCCGCTACGGTGGTGGAGTGACAAATCCGCGCTTGGTGGTCGACGTTGTTGGTGCCCCAATAAGCCGCGAACTTGCGGAACAGATAGGCCTGTTCGTTGGAGTGTTTCGCCGAGCCGAGCCAATAGACCGAATCCGGGCCAGAGGTGTCACGGATCGACAGCATCTGATCGCCGATCTCGTTGATCGCCTGCTCCCAAGAAATCCGCTGCCATTCGCCGCCGACTTTCTTCATCGGGTATTTCAGGCGGCGCTCACCATGGGCATGCTCACGGACCGAGGCACCCTTGGCGCAATGCGCGCCGAGGTTGAAGGGGCTGTCCCAACCGGGTTCTTGACCGAGCCAAACACCGTCCGACACTTCCGCGATGACGGTACAGCCGACCGAGCAATGGGTGCAGACGGATTTCTTGACTTCCATCTTTCCGCTGACGGCTGCGGTGGCGGCTGATGCCTGTTGCACGCTGCCCGCGGTGCCTGCGATGGCCGCAAGGCCACCGATGGCAAGGCCCGAGCCGCGCAGGAACGCGCGCCGGTCAATACCGCTGCGCGCCACATCGGACATGATGCCTGTCCGCTGCGCAGACCGCGCGACCCCATTGGTCTTTTTCCTCAACATATCTTCACTCCCTATGCGCGGGCTGGTCCCCGCCTGAGGTGGCTATTGAACGGCGGGCGTTTTCGCCTTGCCAAGTTTCGGGGCCGCGCCCCTGTTATCTGGTTAGAACCGCGCGGCGGCGTAGTAGGCGCGCGTATGTTCGGTGTCTTGGATACGGTCCGACGACAGGTCGGGGGCTTTAGCGGCTTCGGCTTCGCTCCCTGTGGTGGCCACGGCGACGGCGGCCAAGGGCGCGGCGGAGCCCGCGAATTTCAGGAAGTCGCGCCGGTCCTTGCGAACGGGTGCGTCGGTGGTACCCTCTGGCTTGCGTGTCATCTTCTCTCTCCTGTTACGTCTTTGGTTCAGGGGCGCGTGGCCCCGCCTGTCTCATCGCGGTGGGTCTAGTCGTCTTTGCTGAGCCGGAAGGCTTCGGCTTCGATCTGCATGAAGGCACGGCCGATTTTGCCCACAGGGGCATAGAAGACCGAGTTTTTCGCGCCTTCGAGATCGGCAAAGAAGTGCCCGGCCCAAGGGGCGATATGCCGATTAAAAAAGGTCTTTTGCTGCGCCAGTGTCGCGGGGGACGCGAAACGGCCCGCGATCATCGCGCCCATCATCTCCATCAGCGACGCAATGTTGTCTTCGGGCTCAAACACATTCGCCGCCCGCTCAAGCCCGCGTGCAACCATATCTTGGCGCAGGGCGGCCAGCGGTTTTTCGTTGAGAAAACCGGTGAGGTAAAAGCTCGCATAGGGCAAAAGCTCGCCCCGGCCCAGCCCGATGAAAAGCCGGTTGAACTCACTCTCGGCACCCGAGGGTTTGGTCTTGGCGGCGAGTTTCGACAGCGTCTTGAAGCCCTGCCCCAACTCGCTGTCATCCCCCGACAGGCCCGCGCATTGATCCAGCAACACCTGATCCGGCGGTCCGGCAAGGATCAGGCCCATGAAGTTGTAAAGGTCCGCGCGCAGGCGGTCTTCTTCGGGCAGGGGCGTCGCGGCCAATTGGGTCATGCGCTGCTACCTTCCATGTCCTGTGCCAGATCGCTGGCGAAATGAAACCGCATGCGGCGGTGGGTCGGCGCGGGCTGCGACTCGGCTTCTTCTGCCGGGGCGGCATGATGCACCTCAAGAGGCGCATCTGGGGCCAGTGACGTTTCGGTCCGGCGGGGGCCGGGCACGACAACATCATGGGTCGAGGCCAGAACGGGCGCGTCATTGTCGGCGCTCTCAACCGTCTCTTCGGGCGCGTCGGCCTCAGCGGTCAGCAGCTCTTCGACCTTCGAGACCATGCCGCGGCCCACTTGATAGATCGTGTTAACCGGTTTCCCAGCCGTCGCCGCCGCTGTGTAATCGTCGTCGTAATCATTCAACCCGTCAAGGCAGGCCAGCACCGGGTTGGTTTTCCAAAAGCTGCGCAGCGCGCGGGTCTTGAGCCGTTGGGGCAGTTGCACCTTGAGAAAGGCGCGCAACTGTTCGCCGCTCACCAGATCCTCCGGCGCGGGCAGATCGAACTCGGCCAGCAGGTCATCATCGCTGCGCTCGGCCAGCGCGGCTTCTTCAGCCTCTGCCACCTGCGCTGCGTGAACGCGCACTTCGGCCTCTGCCTCAGCCGCGACGGCGGCGCGGCGTTTCTGCCAAAAACCGCTCATGCCAGACGCTTTCGTTTCAGCGCGGGCGAGGCGTAAATGTCCGCAGGTTTTTCAATGCGCGGATCACCGATCCCGTCCTGTTTAATATCAGTGCGCAGACGATCCCGGCGGCGTTTGACGAAGGCTTCCTCTTGGTGGAACTCTTCGACGAACTCTCGCACCCATGCCAATAGTCCCGGCGTCATCGCGACCTTTTCCACCACCTCTTCGGCGCTGTCGCAATAATCCTGCGCCTCATAGGGCGATGCTGTGACCAGCGCGAGTTTGAAGGGGCGGTCGGTTGCACCGGGAATGGGGCGCATCACAACATAGACACAAGGCACATCCGCGCCGAGCCCGTGGACATAGGCTTCGGTCTCGGCTCCGTGGAGGTCCAGCTTGAGCGTGGCGGCGTGGTACTCGACGATCTCACCGTCGCGGCGCAGCTCGCGCCAATCGGCCTCCCCCGCACCGGGCAGCACGGCGGTCGCTTTCCAGCTCCACTTGGCCCAACGGGTCACCCCCGGCGCGCGCCGCAGTACAATGCCCAAGGGCATCGTCCGATACATTGTCGGGTTGTGAATCAAATTGCTCCTCCGTTTCAACGACCTTCGCCTCTAAGGCCGGTCCGGGGAAGCGCAAATCCGCGCCAAAGCCCGAAAAACCCGGCTTTCGAGACAAGATGGCCCATCGACTTGGCCCGTCAATGGCGCCTCGGCCTAATTGTCTAACTTGAGTGTTTCGCTCGGAAAATGAGGGAATCGCTCATTTCGAATCACCGCCCCTGCAGGCTGCTGTTTCTACCTGCTTCATCGCCCAAGAGCAGCACCGCCGCGCCGCGAATTTCGGTTGTAGGGGGTGGCAAATCCCGTCTAGCTTGGGGCCTCTGCCCTGCCCAGACGGGCTGCGGATTGACGTGCGAGATAAGGGAAAATTCATGGCCAAGACATTGATAACATGCGATTGCGCAGGGTCGCAGCGTATCGATTCCGATGCATTGGCCGAGCGCAGCGGTTTGGCCGTCTCCCCCCCCTGTTCGGCCCTCTGCACCACCCAGATCGACCGGGCGGCCAAAGCCCTGACCGCCGGGGACGCAATTTTATGCTGCACCCAAGAAGAGCGGGTCTTTACCGAATTGGCCGAGGAATTGGGCCTGCCCCCTGCCCCCCTCTTGGACCTGCGCGACCGGGCCGGATGGTCGGATGACCCCCGTGACAAACTACCCAAAATGTCCGCCCTCGCAGCCGAGGCGCTTTTAGACGCCCCGGCAGAGAAAACCATCGATGTCGGCTCCGAAGGGCTTTGCCTGATCGTGGGGCGCGGGCCGGCGGCGCTGGAGGCGGCGGCGCAGCTCAAAGACCACCTGAGTGTCACGCTGTTGATGGACGACGCGGTGACACAGGCCGAGGACAATCTGCCCGAGGTGCGCGATTTCGACCTCATTTCCGGCAAGCTGCGCCGTGCCAAGGGCGCGCTTGGGCAGTTCGAAGTGGTGATCGACGCGCTGCGGCAGGTCGACCCGCGTGGCCGGGGGCCGCTCAACTGGACCGCGCCGCGCGACGGCGCGCGCAGCCAATGTGACATCATCCTCGACCTGCGCGGCGAGACGCCGCTGTTCCCTGCGCATGAAAAACGCGAAGGCTACCTGCGCGCCGATCCCGGCCACCCGCCTGCCGTGGCCGCCGCCGTGCTGGCGGCCTCGCATCTCACCGGCACATTTGAGCAGCCGCTCTATGTGCGGACCGAGCCGCTGCTCTGCGCCCATTCCCGCGCGGGGCAAACCGGCTGCACCAATTGTCTGGACCTTTGCCCCACTGGCGCGATCACGCCCGACGGCGATCATGTTGCGATCGACCCGATGATCTGCGCGGGCTGCGGTGCCTGTTCCTCGGCCTGCCCCTCGGGTGCGATCAGCTATGACGCGCCGCCCGTCGATTTCACCATGCGCCGGGCGCAGACTCTGGCGCGCGCCTATATCGAAGCGGGCGGCGAAGCGCCGCGCCTCATGGTGCATGACGCCCATGGTGCTGAGATGATCCGCTTTGCCGCACGCCACGGGCGCGGGTTGCCTGCCGATGTGGTGCCGATGGATCTCGATGCGCTCGCCGCCTTTGGCCATGCTGAGGCGCTGGCCGCGTTGGCCGCCGGGTTCGCTCATGTCTCGCTTCTGCTTGGCCCCAAGGCCGACCGCGACGCGATTGAGGCGCAGACCGCGCTGGCTCGCGCCATTGCGGGGGACGCGCGGATGTCGCTGATCGACACCCCCGACCCCGAGGCGCTGACCGACATTCTTTATGACGGCGAGGCCCCTGCCCCCGTCGCCCAGCCGGTGCGCCCCATGGGCAGCCGCCGCCAGATCGCCCGGCAGGCAGCGCGGGCGCTCAACCCCGAGGCCGAGGTGTTGGACCTGCCCGAGGGTGCGCCCTACGGCGCCGTTCTGGTCGACAAGGATGCCTGCACGCTGTGTCTGTCCTGCGTGTCGCTCTGCCCTTCGGGCGCGCTCGGCGACAACCCGGACCTGCCGCAACTGCGCTTTCAGGAAGACGCCTGCCTGCAATGCGGGCTCTGCGCCAATGTCTGCCCCGAGGATGCCATCACCCTCGCGCCGCGCCTCGACCTGACCGAAGCCGCGCTGAGCCAGCGCGTGCTGAACGAGGAAGAGCCTTTTGCCTGCGTCGAATGCGGCAGCCTCTTTGGCGTGAAATCCACCGTGGAGAAGATCACCGACAAGCTGCGCAGTCATTCGATGTTTGCCGATGAGGCAAAACTGCGGATGATCCAGATGTGCGATGACTGCCGGATCAATGCGCAGTATCACAGCACCAACAACCCGATGACCGGCAACGAACGCCCGCGCCCTCGGACCACCGACGATTACCTCTCCAAACGGCGCGACCACTAGGCCGCCCACAGCACAGGAGCCACCCATGAGCGAAGACTTCAACATGTCGATGCGAAAGTTTCTCAAACAGGTCGGCGTGACCTCGCAGCAGGCCATCGAAAAGGCCATGCGCGACCATGACACCAGCGGCAAAGAGTTTGCGGTCAAGGCCGTGATCACCATCCCCGAACTGGGCCTTGAGCATGAGATCGACGGCACCATCGCCGGCGCGGACAAGGGCGAGGCATAAGCGACGTGACAGCCAGCAGAGACGCGGTCCTGACCGCCTTGAAGACCGTGACCGATCCGGCCACGGGGACAGATATCGTGGCCAGCGGCGTGATGCGCGCGCTGAATGTGGATGACGCGGGCGCGGTACGTTTCGTGATGGAAATCCCGCCCGCCCAGGCCAAAGCCTATGAGGAAGCCAAGGCGTTGGCCGAAGCAGCGCTGGCGCAGGTCGAGGGGGTGTCGAAAGTCTCCATCGTGCTGACCGGCCACAGCGAGAAAGCCCCGCCGCCCGACCTCAAGCCGCAGCGCAAAGCCGAGCCAACCGGCCCGCAGAGGATCCCCGGCGTCGACCGGATCATCGCCGTGGCCTCGGGCAAGGGCGGCGTCGGCAAATCCACCGTTTCCGCGAACCTCGCCTGCGCGCTGGCTGCCCAAGGCCGCCGGGTCGGGCTCCTAGATGCAGACGTCTACGGCCCCAGCCAGCCTCGCATGCTCGGCGTATCGGGCCGCCCCGCCTCGCCCGATGGCAAGACCATCCTGCCGATGCGCAATCACGGCGTCACCATGATGTCGATTGGCCTCATGACCAACGAAGACCAAGCCGTGGTCTGGCGCGGGCCGATGCTGATGGGCGCGCTGCAACAGATGATGACGCAGGTGCAATGGGGTGCGCTTGACGTGCTGATCGTCGACCTGCCGCCCGGCACCGGCGACGTGCAGATGACGCTGGCGCAGAAGGCCCATGTGGATGGGGCGGTCATAGTCTCTACACCGCAGGATGTGGCTCTGATCGACGCGCGCAAGGGCATCGATATGTTTAACCAACTCAAGGTGCCGATCCTCGGCATGATCGAGAACATGTCGACGCATATCTGCACCAATTGCGACCACGAGGAGCATGTCTTTGGCCACGGCGGTGTCGCCTCCGAGGCCGAGAAATGGGGCGTGCCCCTGCTGGCCGAAGTGCCGCTCGATCTGCAGATCCGCCTTGCTTCAGATGGTGGCGCGCCCATCACCGTCAGCCAGCCCGACAGCAAACAGGCCGCGGCCTTTCACGCCATCGCCAAGCAACTCGTGGACGCTGGCGCCGCATGAGCGAACCGCTGTCCTTCCCCCCGCTGATGTCGGGCGAGGCGGTCGCGGGCGATGCGCTTGCCGCCGCCTGCGCCCGCGCGGCCGAGGGTTGCGATGCGGGTCTGATCACCTACCGCCTCGACGGGGCCGAGATGCAGGCGGCCTTGGTCTTTGCTCCCGAGGTGCCGCTGGCCCGCGCGGTGGCGATGCTGCCGCTCTGCGGGGTGGGCCTTCAAAACGCCCTCGGCGCGCTCTCGCCGCCCGAAGTCGCGGTGCAACTGGAATGGAACGGCGGCATCCGCGTGAACGGCGCGGCCTGCGGCGCGCTACGGATGATGGCCTCGACAACCGATCCGGCGGCGGTGCCCGATTGGCTCGTCGTCGGTTTCACCCTACCGCTCTACCCCGCGAACGACCCTGACATGGCGCAAACGGGTCTAAACCCGGATCAAACCGCGCTCTATGCCGAAGGCTGCGCCGAGGTGCAGCCCCCTGCCCTTGTCGAATCCTGGGCGCGGCACACGCTGCATTGGATCAACCGCTGGGAAGACCTCGGCCCTGCCAGCCTGCATGGCGAATGGCGCGGCTTGGCCTACGGGATCGACGAAGAGGTGACCGCGCAGGGCGCAAGCGGTACATTCATCGGTGTCGACGAGGACTTCGGCATGTTACTGCGCGCCGGAAAGACGACCCGCCTGATCCCGCTCACCACCCTATTGGAGCCCGCACCATGACCCTCAAACTCGCCCGCGCGATCCATTTCGATGAGAGCGACCGCAACGTCTTCGCCTCACCCGCCCGGACCGGTGAATGGTGCATCTCTGGCGGATTCGAGTTTTCCGACTGGACCGAGGGCGATCTGACCGGCAAAGCCCGCCAAGCCTTCGCCAACGGCTGGCTCGGGCTCGAAACCTTTGGCCGCGTAACCTTTGTCGCCGTGACCCAGATCGAAGAAACCGAGGTCGAGACCCTCGCCGCGCTGCTGGCGCAGCATTTCGTCACCTACTACGGCGCGCCTTCGGTCGATGCCGCGCGTCCCGTGGCGAAAGAGGAGTTGGCGCAGATGATCGACCTCTGCGCCGATCACGCGCCCAACTGTCTGCTCACCGTGGCGCGCGAGTTGACCGACGCGGGCGTCCGTGAAAGCTTTCGCATGATCCAGCCGCAGGATGCAGGACTAGAGCAATTCGCGATCCACGGCGACCTGCCCGAGTGAACCACCCGCGCCGGGTCGGGCGCGGATGGTCTCTAACTCAGGTTATTCGACACCTTCCGCGTTGAACACGAATAGTGTTTCACCATTGATCTTATAGTCGTTGATCAGCGCTTTCGCCCGGTCGGAGGTCAGCCAGTCTTCAAGCTTCAGAGCGAGATCATTTTTGACATGGCCGTGACGTTCGGGGTTCACTGGCAAATAGGCATATTGGTTAAACAGAACCGGATCGCCGGCATAGAGCAACGCCAGATCCCCTTTATTGCCGAAGTTCAACCAGCTTGCCCGGTCCGACATCACATAGGCGGGCATCCCCGAGGCGGTGTTGAGCGCGGCGCCCATGCCTGCCCCGACGGCGTTGTACCAATCCTCGAACTCTGCCGGATCGAGACCCGCTTCGCCCCAGAGAGACAGTTCTTTTTTATGCGTACCGCTGTCGTCCCCTCGGCTCACGAAATCAGACTTTTTGCCGGCGATTGCGCTCAATGCTTCGGTGGCCGCACCCGAGGATGCGATGCCCGCCGGATCGCTTTTTGGACCGATAAAGACGAAATCGTTGTACATGATTTCCGTTCGGTGGCTGCCGAACCCTGCGTCGACGAAAGCCTCCTCGGCTTTGCGCGAATGGACCAGGATCGCGTCCACGTCCCCGGATTCGCCTAGCTTGATCGCCTGGCCGGTCCCGACGACCAACAATTGCACATCAAGATCAAGATCCGCTGCGATCTGTGGCAAGAGCACATCCGCGAGACCGGAGTTGTTGAACGATGTCGTCACCGCCATCTTCATCACGTCGGCGGCCTGCGCCGCACCGCTCATCGCCAGCGCGGCAATTGCGCCTACAATCCAATGTTTCATTCTACGATATCTCCTCTTAAAAATGCCTGCGCCTCAGGGGTCTCAGGTCGGTTGAAAAACATAGTCGCGGGACCGGCCTCATGCAGACGGCCCCCCAGTAGGAACAAGACATCGTCTGCCAAACGGCGGGCTTGACCGAGGTCATGTGTCGAGAGGATCAGCCGCGTGCCCGCAGATTTCGCCGATTGCAGGATCGCCTCGATCTCTCGGGTCGCACGGCCATCCAATGCGGCACAGGGCTCATCGAGAAACAGCAGCTTGGGCTTGCAGATCAGGGCGCGGGCGAGGGCCAGTTTCTGCTGCTCGCCGCCCGACAGCACAGGGGCTGCGCGGCCCAAAAGCGGCTCTAACCCGACGCGTGCGGCCCATTCCTCCGCCGCCAGTCGGGCCTGAGCCTTTACGACACCACGCAGGCGCAGTGGATAGACGAGGTTTTCCAATACCGTGCGCCGCAGCATGACGGGTCGCTGAAAAACAAAGGCCTGATGATGCCGTGCCTCTTCGGTCGTGCAGGACCAGTCGATCCGCCCCGCAGAGAGCCGAGCGGTGCCATGTAGCAATTGCAACAGCGTAGTCTTACCCGCGCCGTTCGGGCCGATAACGACCGTGGCGCCCTGCCCTTCCAGAGTCAGATCAATCGGTCCCGCCAGCCGTTGCCCGCGTCTGCGGCTTTCGATCGCGCTGGCCTGCATCGGGAAAAGCTGCATCACCACCGGCCCTCCCGTTCGGTGCGGCCCAGCCAATGGATCGCGAGATTCACCGCCACGGCCAGCCCGATCAGTACGAAACCGAGGGCGAGCGCCAAGGCAAACTCACCCTTTCCGGTCTCAAGCGCGATCGCGGTGGTCAACACCCGCGTCGCATGGTCGATATTGCCCCCGACAATCATGATCGCCCCCACCTCCCCAATCGCGCGGCCAAAACCTGCGAGCGCGGCAGTGAGGAGCGCGCGGCGGGAATCCCAAAGCAGGGTCCGTATCTTTTGGCCTTGCGTGACATTCATCGAAATCAGCAGATCATGATATTCTTGCCAAAGTTCGCGGATCGACTGATGCGCGATCGAGGCAATGAGCGGCACAATGATGATCACCTGCGCTATGATCATCGCCGTGGGGGTAAAAAGCAGCCCCAACACCCCAAGGGGCCCGGAGCGGGAAAGAATCACATAAACGATAAGCCCCACGACGACCGGCGGCAGCCCCATGAGCGCATTTAAAATCGCGATTACCAAGCGCCGTGCGCGAAACCGTTTTACGGCGACCAAAGCCGCGAGGGGAAGGGCAATCAGGCAAGCAACGACCAAGGCGGAAACCGTGACCTGCAATGACCGGCCGGCAATCTCCACCAGTTCGGGATCAAGCGTGAAGACAAGCCAAAAGGCCTGCGTCAGTCCGCTCCAGATATCGACCATCCCGCAGTGGCCTCCCCCCGACTTGGGGTTCAAAGCCCCCCTTTCCCCGCACAGTGTCAGGACTTACCTGCAGACGCCAGAGCCACCGGGACCGAAAATGCCGGAAGAGACAGACTGGCTTGAAGCTCACCGTGATCTCGGGCGCGCAGGGTCAGGATGACCCGTCCCATGATTCTCGCAGTTCGAGTATGTGGCTCTAACTACGGCAAAACCGCGAAATTCTCGCGACGCAGCTCATCATGAGATCGCTCCCAGTTCCAAGGATAGTTTTAACAAATAGTTACAGGCACTTAGAGGTTAAAGAGCGAACTATCTTTGATCGCAACTGCGGCTATTGATGCCGTCTTTCCCTCTCCTCGCGCAAGAATCTATTGCACGCATCGCTTCAATGGCATTAAGTAACGGAAACAAAAGCGCTACCGAATAATAGCGTTACTGAGAGCGAGGGCAGATGTGACGGACACTGTACACATCAATACACGGATCCGCCGTAATGCGGAAACGCTTTCCGAGGCGTTGGAAAGTCACATGTTGAAAGTCTTTGCGCCCGACGCGCGCAAGGAGCTACGCCGCTTTTCAGCCGGGGAAGCGGCTGAATTGCTTGGAATTTCAACCAGCTTCCTTCGCAAGCTCCATTTCGATAATAAGGTCGTCGATGTTCAGACAAGCCCGGGCGGGCGGCGGCATTACAGTGCTGAAGATCTGCTCTCGATCCGGCGCACGCTTGAGTCCACTGCCAAATCACGCGGTGCCTACCAGCGTGGGCGGCGTGATGGGGATAAACTGCAAGTATTGTCCTTTTTGAACTTCAAAGGCGGCAGCGGGAAGACGACGAGCGCAATCCATGCCGCGCAACGATTGGCCTTGAAAGGCTACCGTGTGCTCTGCGTCGATATTGACCCGCAAGCGTCTCTAACAACGCTTTTTGGCTATCGGCCCGAGTATGATTTCCTGAACTCGGGGACCATTTACGATGCCATTCAATATGACGATCCGGTCTCTTTGGCCGATGTCATTCAGAAAACATTCTTTACTGGCATTGATCTTGCTCCCGGCGGGTTGATGCTTCAGGAGTTTGAGCATGAGACACCCCAGGCTCTGCTGAACAACACCCAGCCAGCATTTTTCGCCCGGCTGGCGACCTCTCTGCAGGACGTAGAGCAGAATTACGACGTCGTCATCTTCGATTGCCCGCCGCAACTGGGGTACCTCACGATGTCGGCGCTTTGCGCATCGACGGGCGTGCTGATCACGGTGGTCCCGAACATGCTCGACGTCGCATCAATGTCGCAGTTCCTACAGATGAGCGCGGACCTGCTTGATGTAGTCTCTAATGCAGGGGCGAGCATGGAATTTGATTTCCTGCGTTTCCTAATCAATCGGTACGAGCCGAATGATGGCCCGCAACAGCAGGTTCTATCCTTCCTCCGCCAGCTCTTTGACGAAGAAGTCATGGTCGCACCGATGCTGAAATCAACCGCGATTTCGGATGCCGGGCTGACCCATCAGACGATTTATGAGGTCGACCGGTCCCAATTTCACCGATCGACCTATGACCGGGCGGTGGATTCACTCAATCTTGTGAATGATGAGATCGAAAATATGATCCAGAAAGCATGGGGGCGGTAATGGCACGTAAAGGCATTTTATCTTCTGCACCTGCAAATGTTGAGAAGTCAGAGAAGCCTAAATCCCCTGCAATAGAGCCTGATAAGAGCCGGGGTAAGGCCAGTTTAATGCCCCGCGGCGCGGTGGGCGCGCTTCAGTCTTCGTTGAACCGGATGCAAGAAAACGCGGTTCAGGAATTGGACGGCAATCTGATCGACATGGCTGGTGTCGAAGATCGTTTAGGCACTGATACGCAGGCTCAGAAGCAGCTGCAAGACAGCCTCAGAACCTACGGGCAGCAGGTTCCTGTGCTCGTTCGACCCCATCCCAAAACCCCCGGACGGTTTGAAATTGTCTACGGGCGACGGCGGCTTCAGGCACTGAAAGCGCTTGGGATGCCCGTCAAGGCGATGGTTCGCCAGTTGGACGACCATGCTCTGGTGATGGCGCAGGGGCAGGAGAATACTGCGCGACAGGATCTGTCGTTTATTGAAAAGGCGAGCTTTGCTGCTCAGCTAGACGTGGGCGGGCATGACCGGCAGACAATCGCAGACGCGCTGTCGATCGATCTGCCTATGGTCAGTCGCATGCTCAAAGTTGGTCATGCGTTCGAGCTACCTTTCTTGCGCCAGATCGGTTCTGCCCCGTCCATCGGGCGAGACCGCTGGATGGCTTTGGTCAAGCTTTTTGAGCAACCCGCGCCAAAAGCGCGGGCGGACAAACGGATGTCGCACGCCGACTGGGAAGGGTTCAATTCAGATGAACGGTTCGAGGCGATCTTTGCCGAAGCCTCAGCTCAGCCCGAGAAAGCTGCCACCTTCCCTGCCCCATCGTCAAAGCCCCGCACCCTTCGGAGCCGTGATGGCAAGGCTTTGGCGGACATCCGCAGCGGCAAACGTGGAGTCACGGTGACCGTCCCTGCCCGTTCTGCCGAGGGGTTTGATACATGGCTCGATGCGCATGCAGAAGAGCTTTTGCAAGAGATTCACGACCGCTGGCAAAAGACCCGCGCGTGAGAAATTGAGGAAGTAGCAACAGGAGGCACATCCAAGACCACAAAAGAAAAGCCCCCCAGGATAAATCCCGGAAGGCCCTTCTCAAACTTTGCACCTTCGAGATAGCCCCAAAGATTTATCGATGTCAACTCTACCCGATGGGATAGGGCCGGTATTTTGTTGTCTTTCGTGATTTAAGATGGAAAACACGTTCCGAACTGCGTTCGGGCGGCCGAAATCGGCTACCCAAGTGTCATGCGAGAGGCCGGACAAATGGGCTTTGCTCGACCGGCTGACAACTGCGGCTGACTACTTTGAACTGTCGCACCGCACCCTCACCGTATTAAAGGCGTTGCTGAGTTTTCTGCCGAGCCGTCATATTCCAGATGGCGCGGCAGGTATTGTATTTGCCTCGAACGCTCGGCTGTCTGAGCGGTTGCACGGGATGCCAGAAAGCACGCTCCGACGGCATCTTGCCCAGCTTGTGCGTGCTGGGCTTATTGCCCGGCACGATAGCCCCAATCGCAAACGCTTTGCACGAAACCGGGGCGGCGCGATTGCGCTGGCCTTTGGCTTTGACCTCTCCCCCCTTGTCGTTCAGTCAGACCTGATTGAGACCGCCGCTGAGGCAGCCGAAGTGCTACGTGAACAGCTGCAAGCGCTGAGGGACCGGGTGCTCGTGCTGAGGCACGCGCTGATCCGTCAGGGTGGCGCTGAAGGGGTGGCAGATGAGGCGGGGCGTGTCCTTCGGCGCAAGCCGGATGAGGCGGCATTGACCCTGCTCGAGAATGCGTTGCGTGAGGCGCTTGAGAGCACGGCAAGCATCGCTGATGAAGCCGAAGCAAAACCGGTTTCCCCTGCCCCATCTACAGACCAAATGAGCGCCAGTGACGGCAAAAATGAGCGGCACATACAGGATTCAATTAAACCCTATTTTGACTCTGAACAGCAGACCGGTCCGAAAGTCGCTCTCCCTCACTCGGCTGACAACATCGACAGTGAAGGCGACGAGCCGAAGAAAGGGGTCACTTTGGCTGAAGTGTTCGCGGCTTGCAAAGAAGTTCAAAGTTTCTTCCCAGAAGCGATGCGCAGTTGGAGCGATATTGTACGGATTGGAGATCAGATTGCCCCAATGCTGGGGATTGACCCGCCGGTCTTAAATGAGGCAAAACGAGACATGGGTGCAGAGAGCGCTGCGGTGACAGTCCTTTGTCTGCTTGAGAAAGCCGCGACCATTCGAAGCCCGGGCGCATATCTTCGCCGTTTGACACAAATGGCTCGTAATGGCGCGTTTTCCCTTAATCCCATGGTGGCGGCACTGGTAAATCAGCGCAATTGTCAGCTGACAATTTGAAAAACTATGGTTTTACAGTGGGTTAGGCATATGTACGGCTGGCAATCGGGGTAGAAATGCTGAACTGGTGGGGTTTGTAGGGCAAAATACGCCCCCACACTTCACCCTTGAAGGCGCAGCGGCTAAATTGGCCTCAGTTTTCCGGGAAAGCCCATGACCTCCGTTCGCCTACGCCTGCTGATCCTCGCGCTGACACCGCTTATCGTGTTGATGCCGTTGCTACTGGTTTTGGGCATGTCGCGTTGGACGGCGGACTATGACGAAGTGCTCATCGCGAATGTCGAGAGCGAGTTGAGGATCGCAAACCAGTATCTCGCGCGTTTGTTGGCGCAGACCGGCAATGAACTGGATGCCGTCGCTGGCTCTGTCGAATTTGCCCTCGTGCTTGAGATGTCGACCGCAGATCGCGTGGCCTTCTTTGCCAAGATACAGGATCGGTTGGGCTTGGATTTTCTGCGCTTCCTCCCCCTCGAAACGGCTGTCGACGAAGGCGAGGATTGGCCGGTGATTGCCCGCGCGGCGCGGGGGGCCAGCGGGGCGGAGATCGACGTGTTTAGCAATGCACGGCTGACAACTCTGAACGACGCGCTCGCGGTGCGCGCGCAGGTGCCGCTGATCGACACGCCCGCCGCCGTGCCCACCAACCGGAAAGTCGAAGACCGCGGGATGGTGGTCCATGCGGCAAGCCCGGTGGCGCTGAACGGCAGGCAGGGTGTTTTGGTTGGCGGAATGCTTTTGAACCGAAACCTCGACTTCATCGATACGATCAACGACCTGGTCTATTTGAATGCGGTAACCGGCGGCGACCGGCAGGGGACCGCGACGCTGTTCCTCGATGATCTGCGCATCTCGACCAATGTGCGCCTCTTCGAGGATGTGCGCGCCCTTGGCACGCGCGTCTCGGCCGAAGTGCGGGAGGCCGTATTGATCGAAGGGCGCACTTGGCTCGACCGGGCATTTGTGGTGAACGATTGGTATATCTCTGGCTACCAGCCCATCACCGACAGTTTCGGGGAGCGGGTAGGGATGCTCTATGTGGGCTTTCTTGAGGCGCCCTTTGCGCAGGCGAAGCGCGAGGCTTTCTGGTGGATGCTAGCGGCCTTCTTTGCCGTGCTGGCCCTCTCGGCGCCGGTGTTCCTGTGGCTGGCACGGGGAATCTTTTCGCCGCTTGAACGGATGACAAAGGTCATGCATCGCGTCGGCAAGGGGGAGCTTTCGGCGCGGATCGGGCCGGTGCCCGCGCGAGACGAGATCGGCGCGGTGGCGCATCACCTCGATTGGTTGCTGGAGCAGGTTCAAGAACGCGACCGGCAGTTGCGCAGTTGGAATGACGAGCTGAACCAGCGCGTGGATCAGCGTACCGGTGAATTGCGCGAGGCGAATGAGAAGTTGGAGCAGACCTTCCGTCAGTTGGTGATGAGCGAAAAACTCGCCTCCATCGGGGAAATCACCGCCGGGGTCGCCCATGAGATCAACAATCCGGTCGCGGTCATCATGGGCAATGTCGATGTCATCCGTGAGACTCTAGGCAAGGATGCCGCGCCCGTGGCCACGGAACTGGGGCTGATCGACAGACAACTGTCGCGGATCGAGGTGATCGTCGGCAAATTGCTGAAGTTCGCCGCGCCGTCTGAGTTTTCCGACTGTGAACATAATATCGCGCTGCGGCCCTTGGTGCAGGACTGTCTCGTGCTCGTTGATCATCTGATCAGCCGGGGCGGAATTGAGGTAGACTGCGACTTTGAAGAGGTTCCGCCCGTACGCGCGGATTCGGGCGAGATTCAGCAAGTCGTGGTGAACCTTGTGGTCAATGCCGTGCAGGCGATGCGGGGGGCAGGGCGGTTGGATCTGTATCTTAGGTCTGAGGAGCGCGACGCTGTGCCCGGTGTCGCGCTTTCTGTCCATGACAGCGGGCCGGGGGTGCCAGAGGCTTTGCTCGGCTCGCTGTTCGATCCCTTTTTTACCACGAAACCCGGAGAGGGGACGGGGCTGGGCCTGTCAATCTCTCAGACGCTGATCCAGCGCGCCGGGGGGATCATCACGGTGCGCAACCGGGAAGAGGGGGGCGCAGCCTTTACCGTCTGGCTGCCGCAAGCGCCCGATGATGCAGGCCCCCCCTGAACGCGCGGGGCGCTCGGGGGGGGGGCTTTAGGCGGTCTTACCGTCAAAGCCTTCCAGATAGGCCACAAGGATATCCAGCGCCGCCTGTAGGTCATCTTTGGAGACCATCTCCGTCACCGTGTGGATGTAGCGCGTGCCAACCACGATCCCCACGGCCCGCGCGCCAGCGGCGGCTTGCTGCGCCGCTGCGCCGTCTTGGCCGCCGGCAGCAAGCATGGTGCGCTGAAAGGGGATTTTGCGGGCCTCGGCCAGCTTTTCGATGTCGCGCACCAGATCCACATCGGCGATGAAGCTACTGTCACGCACGTGCAGGCCAAAGCCTTTGCCGAGGCGTGTGGTGGACAGATGCTCGGGCACGCCGGGCGTGTCGCAGGCCAGCGTCGTGTCGATGCCAAGACCGATGTCGGGCTGTACCTTATAGGCTGCCGTGCGCGCGCCACGCAGGCCGACTTCCTCCTGACAGGTGAAGGCCACGTGAATTTCCGCCCCGCGCCCCTTGTCGGCCAGTTTGCGGATCGCTTCGATCCCCAGCCAGCAAGCCACCCGGTTGTCGAGCGCTTTGGACACGAACTGATCGCCCATTTCGAGGAAGGGTTCATCCATCACCACGAAGTCACCGACCTTGACGATGTCCTTGGCCTTCTCGCCCAGCCCGAGATCAACGAAGAATTCCGAAACCTCGGGAATCTTTTTGCGGTCCTCGGGGGAGGAGATGTGAATGGGTTTGCCGCCGGGGTTCATCACACCTTTCAGATCGCCCTGATCTGTGCAGACCAACACTCGGCGCGAGAACAGGTTGCGCGGATCAAAGCCGCCGACGGGTTGAAGGTACAAAAACCCGTCTTTCGAGATATGGCTGACCAGAAAGCCGATCTCATCCATATGGCACAGCAGCATGATCTTGGGCGCCTTGCCATCGCCCGCTGTCGCATCCCGGCGGCAGAGGAGTGAACCCATGGCGTCGGTCTCTACATGGTCGAACAGTCCCTCGATCTCACGGGTGATTAGGTCACGCACGCGGTGTTCGCGCCCTGGAACGCCGGGGGTTTCGCAAAGGTCTTTGAGTAGGTCGATGTTCATGCTGGCCTCATCTTTGGTGATTTGGCCGCACTATCGCGCCGCGCCTGCCAAAGTGCAAACAGGCGCGGCAGTAGGGCAGGGGACTACATCTGCCCCGGTAGGAAAAGCACCAGCGCCGGAAAGATCAGCAGCAGGATCAGGCGCAGGATGTCGACCAGCCAGAACGGCGTGACGCCGCGAAAGATCGTGCCGGTCGAGACATCGCCAACCACACCCTTAAGCACGAAGACGTTCAGACCCACGGGTGGCGTAATCAGGCTAATCTCCGTCACCACGACAACGATGATGCCAAACCAGACCGGATCAAACCCAAGGCTGATGACCAGTGGGAAGAAGATCGGAACCGTCAGCAGCAGCATTGACATGCTCTCGAAAATGCAGCCAAGCGCGATGTAGATCAAAAGGATCAGCCCCATGACCACCCAAGGCCCGAGATCCAGCGCCGTGACGGTCGCCAGCAGCCCTTCGGGCAGGCCCGCGAGGTTCACGAAGTTTGAGAAAATCCACGCGCCGATCAGCACCGAGAAAAGCGAGGCGGAGGTGAGCGTGGTTTCCTCCAGCACCTCACGCAGACCGGCCCAGCTGAGCCCGCCACGCGCCCAAGCGATGAGGAAAGCACCCGCAGCCCCCATACCCGCCGCTTCGGTCGGGGAGAAGGCGAGGTGAATGGGCCAGAAATCAAGCACACCGTAGAGCCCGCCAATCACTAGCGCGAAGAGCGCCAGCACCGACCAGACGTGGTTCAGCGCGCGCAGCCGCTCACCCCATGTGGCGCGGGGACCAGCGGGACCTGCCTCGGGGTTCATGGCAACGGAAAAGCGGACCGCGCAGAGGTAGAGCAGGATGCCAAGCGCGCCGGGTACGATGCCCGCGATGAACAGCGCGCCGATAGAGGTCTCGGTCAGGAGCCCATAGATCACAAGGATCACCGACGGCGGGATCAGGATGCCGAGCGTGCCGCCAGCCGCAATAGACGCGGTCGAGAGGCTGTCAGCATAGCCGTATTTGCGCATCTCTGGCATGGCGACCTTGGACATGGTCGCCGCCGTGGCCAAGGAGGAGCCACAGATCGCCGCAAAGCCCCCGCAAGCGACGATGGTGGCCATGGCCAAGCCGCCCCGGAAGTGGCCTAAAAAGGCGTTGGAGACTTGGTAAAGCTCGCGGCTGATGCCGCCTTTGTTGACGAAAAGCCCCATGAGGATGAAAAGCGGGATCACCGACAGCCCGTAGTCTTGGCTGGTGTCGATGATCAGCCGCGACACCATAGAGATCGACGCGCGGTAGCTGGTCTCATAGACCAGCCCGATCATCCCGACGAGACCCATGGCAAAGGCAATCGGCAGGCGCAGCAAGACGAGGACGAAAACGGCGGCAAAGCCGATGGCAGATGCGATCATGTGGCAGAGTCCAGAAGTTGCGGCGCAAAGAGGCGCAGAAGCCCGCGCAGGATCAGCACAACAGCGGTGAGATAGGTCATCACCGCTATAAACATGCCGATGTAAAAGGTCGGAATTTGAAGGTATTCGGTTACGTCGCCATAGCTGAGCGCGCGGTAGGCAAGGTCCACGACCCGCCCCGCTGGAAACCACAGCATCACCCCGCATCCCAGCGTTACCAGCCCGTCGCGCCAGCGTTGCAGCCCCCAATTTTCAAAGGGACGGTCCAGCAGGTCAGCAGCGATATGCCCCTCGCGGCCCGACAGGACGGGCAGGGCAGAGAAAACGATCAAGGCGATGCCGATCCGGATCAGTTCCGTCGCGGCCTCAATGGGCGCGTTGAAGACCGAGCGCATGATGACATCGGCAAAGGTCAGCACCATCAGCGCGAAAAGCGCGACAGAGGCCATCGTCATCGGCAGGGCCGAGAGCGCGGTGGTGAGGCGGATCAAAGAGCGCATGGCGGTTCCCTGGCTGGGGGCCGATTGCTGTTGCGACCGGCCCTTTGGCGGTGGGGGTTACTGGCTGGCGTTCGCCATTTCCTCACGCATCATCTCATAGGCGGCCTGACCATCAACGCCTGCCGCGTCGAGTTCGGCGATCACCTTGTCGCGCACCTTGGCAGCCATCTCAGCAAAGCGGGCCTGATCCTCTTCGGAGGCGGTGACGATCTTGTTGTCGCCCGCGGCCTCCGTAGCCTCACGCGCATCGACATCGCTTTGATCCCAGACGGCGCCCATCATACGGCTCGCCGTCTCACCAAAAACTTCGCTGTCGAGCTTTTGCTGCACGTCTTCGGGCAGGCTGTCAAAGGTCTCTTGGCTCATGATGACCGAGAAGGAGCCACGGTAAAAACCGCCAGGCATTTCATAGACGTTCTTGGCGACTTCGTTCAGCTTAAAGCTGATCCGCTCGCCCATGTTCATGGCCACCGCATCGGCGGCCCCGGAATCGAGGGTTTCGTAAACCTTGGGCGCGGGCACCTGAATGCCGACGAGGCCAAGCTCTGCCCCCACATCCGCCGAAACACCGCCCCCGAGGCGGGTTTTCAGGCCTTGAAGGTCTTCCAGCGAGGCGACTTCTTTGTTGGAGTGAATCTGCCCCGGACCATGGGTCGTCAGCGCGATCACTTTCACGCCGCGGTGCTCGTCCAGCTCGGCCAGCATCGCCTCATGCACGCGCCAATGGGCGACCGATGCGGCTTCGGCATTGCCCTCGTACCCGGGGATCTCCACCAGTTTGGTGCCGACGAAACGACCGGGCGTGTAGCCATGAAACAGGATCGCGATATCGGCGGCACCGTCCAGCAGCAGGTCCATCTGCGCGGGCGGCGGGGCAAGGCCGTTTTTCAGCTCGGTCTCTATCAGCCCATCGCTGGCTTCAGACATCATGTCGGTTAGTTGGGTGAACATGCCGGTGTTGACCGGGTGGCTGGGCGGCAGCCAAGTGGAAATGGTCAGCGTCTCGGCAGCAAAAGCGCCGGTCGCGGTGCAGAGCGCAAGCGCACTGGTCGTGAGAAACTTGGTGAATTTGGTCATTTTGGGCTCCTCCCCATACCGTTCGATATGCCTTGACGGGGTTCTCCCAAACCCGTGTCGCCAAGTATATGCTTTTTCATGTATTCACATTTACAGCACGATTGGAACCATTTTTTGCGCGCAGGGCAAGGCTGCAATCAGCGGCGTTGATCCGCGGTGTCGTCCAAGGCGGCCAGCAGGGATTTCAGCGCCGGTTTCAATTGCGCGCCCTCATTGCCCTTGAGCATTTCCATCAAAGCGGCCTCATGACGGCGCGCTTGCGGCACCAATTCGGCGGCCAGCGCCCGGCCCGCATCGGTCAGATAGACCCGCACCCGGCGGCCATCGGCGGGATCACTGCGGCGGATGAGCAGGCCGCGTTCCTCCATTTGGGCGATGATCCGGGTGAGTCGCGATTGCTCGGCCAGCGCCTGCCGGGCCAGTTGTGTGATCATCGCGCCATCGGTGTCCGACAGACAGGCCAATACGCGCCATTCCGGCACGCGCAGCCCCGCCTTGCGCACCTGCGCGTGGAACTGTGCGCTCGCCACATCGCTGGCCGCCGCTAACAGATAGAGCAGATAATCGGAGACGAATCCCCCCTCCTGACCCGTGTCTTTGTCAGAGGTTGCGTCGGTCTTTTGCTGCGTCACACCTGTTAAGCCTTTGATGGAAAGAGGGCTCCTTGCGCCTCGGCACCTCTAAATGGCGGGCAAAATCGCGCTTGGCAAGAAAACCCTTGACCGAAACTATATGAAAAATCATATTGTTTACCACGGGAGGATGTCACATGTCGAAGATCGACGCCATTGTGCGCGAGGTCACAGCGCTGACCGATCGCATCAACGAATTCCAGATTGGGGCAGCAGACGGCAACGCGCTGCCGGCATGGGAGGCGGGCGCGCATGTACTCTTCGACCTGCCCGACGGCGACACCCGTGCCTATTCCCTAATTGCTTTCGACCCGATCCCCGAAGCCCCCGAAACCTATCGCATCGCGGTCCAGCGTGAGCCGGAAGGCAAGGGCGGTTCGATCCATATGCACGGGCTGAAACCGGGGGCAGAGATCACCTGCGCCGCGCCAAAGAACGATTTTGCCCTGACCCCGGACGCGCCTGCTGTGCTGTTGGCCGGGGGGATTGGCATCACGCCGATGATCTCAATGGCGACGACGCTGAAAGCGGCTGGTCAGGCGTTCGACTTTCACTACTCTGGCCGCAGCGCACCGCTCATGGCCTATTGCGATACCCTGCGCGCGACCTTTGGTGATGCCATGCGTCTGCATTGCGACGACGATGACAGCGCGTTGAACCTTGACGCGGTGATTGCCTCTGCAGGTGCCGAGGCGCATCTCTACGTCTGTGGCCCTAAGGGGCTGATCGAAGCGGTAAAGACCAAGGCCGAAGCGGCGGGGATCGCAGCAGACCGCATCCATTTCGAGCTCTTCGACGCACCCCAAGAGCAGCAGGGCGACAGCGCCTTTGAGGTCGAGTTGGCCTCAAGCGGGGAGGTTTTCACCATCCCGCCCGGCCAATCCATCATCGACGTGCTGGAGGCGGGGGGCGTCGACGTCATGTACGACTGCCAACGCGGCGACTGCGGCATCTGCCAATGCGACGTGCTCAGCGGCACGCCCGATCACCGCGACGTGGTTCTATCCGAGGCGGAACGCGCGGCAGGCAATGTCATGCAAATCTGCGTCAGCCGCGCCAAATCACCGCGCCTTGTGCTCGACATCTGAGGGAGGAACTCATGGGACGTTACGACAGCCCGGCGGCACTGGCCGCCCTCGTGCAGCCACATCAGGTGCACCGCGATATCTATACCGATCCAGAGGTGTTCCAGCAGGAGATGAAACATCTTTTCGCCAATGCTTGGGTTTTTGTCGGCCATGAGAGCCAGACGCCGAACAAGGGCGATTATTTCAGCACCCATATCGGCACCCAGCCCGTCATTCAGGTGCGCCATTCGACGGGCGACATCCATGTTCTGCTAAACCGTTGCCCCCACAAAGGCACCAAGATCGTGATCGACCGGCAGGGCAACACCGGCAAGTTCTTCCGCTGCCCCTATCATGCATGGAGCTTCAAAACCGACGGTTGCCTTTTGGCGATCCCGCTCAAAAAAGGCTACCAAAATACCGGGCTGGAGGAGACCGACAGCGGCAAGGGCATGCGCAGCGTTGGCGATGTGAAGAACTACCGTGGCTTCATCTTCGCCCGGCTCGCCGACGAGGGCATGAGTTTCGAAGAGTTCTTTGGCAAGAGCCTGTCGTCACTCGACAATATGGTGGATCGCTCCCCCGCCGGACGGCTCGAAGTCGTCGGCCCGCCGCTGCGCTACATGCACCATTGCAACTGGAAGATGCTGGTCGAAAACCAGACCGACACCTGCCACCCGATGGTGGCTCACGAAAGCTCAGCTGGGACGGCGGTGAAGCTCTACGAAGAACTGGGCCTCCCCGAAGGTGCCCCCAAACCCCCCGCGATGGAGATCATCGCCCCCTTCATGTCGCCCTACGAATTTTTCGAAGGCATGGGCATCCGCACTTGGCCCAACGGCCACGGGCACACGGGCGTAAACCACTCTATCCACTCGGATTATTCCGCCATCCCCGGCTATTTCGAAGCGCTCTGTGACAGCTATGGCGAGGAGAAAGCCAAGGCGATCTTGGATGAGAACCGCCACAACACGGTCTATTTCCCCAACATCATGATCAAGGGGCCGATCCAGCAATTGCGGGTCTTCATCCCCATCGCCGCCGATCGGACCGTGGTGGAAAGCTACATCTACCGCCTCGTTGATGCCCCGGATGAGCTGACCGCCCGCACCGCGATGTACAACCGCATGATCAACGCGCCCACTTCCATCGTCGGCCATGACGATCTGGAAATGTACGAACGCGCGCAGGAAGGGCTGACGGTCGACGGGCTGGAATGGGTGAACATCCAACGGCTGATCAAAGAGGACGAGGATTTCGAGGTCGAAGCAGTCGAAAACGGCACCACCGAACGCCAGATGCGCAACCAATTTCACGCTTGGGTCAAGTTCATGACCATGGGCCAACAGACGGAGCCAGCGGAATGAGTGTGACGCGCGAAACCCTGATCGACTTCATCTATGACGAAGTGCGCATGTTGGACGAGGGGCGCTATACCGAATGGCTGAACCTATGGCTGGCGGACGGGCATTACTGGATGCCGCTGGACTATCAACAGACCGATCCGATCAACGAAACGTCGTTGATGTATGAGGATATGTTCATGCTAAAATTGCGCGTCGAACGGCTCAACGGCGCACGAACCTTCAGTCAAAAGCCCAGAAGCCGTTGCCATCATGTGATCCAGCGGCCTTTCGTGGATGAGATGGACATGAAGGCGGGGCGTTTCGTCACGACGACCTTCATGCACTACGTCGAGACGCGGCTTGATGAGCAGCAACTGCTCGCCGTTACCGCGCGGCATGAGTTGGCGCTGGTCGAGGGGCGTCTGCGTATCGCCAACAAACGGGTCGATATCGTCAATTGCGATGCAGCCTTTCGCAACATTCAGTTGCTGCCATGATCGCGCCAGAGATTGAGACGGTCTATGCGGCCTTTCAGGACACCGCCGTGCGGCAGCCCAACCGCGCCTTTCTTAATGTCCTGCCAGAAACGGCGGAAATCTACGGCATCGCGGCGGGAGAGGTGAGCTATGCCGCAGCCGCGCGTGAGGTTGCGGCTTTGCGTGAGAACATCGCGGCGGCGGGCTACCTTCCCGGCCAGCGGGTCATGCTACTGATGGAGAACCGCCCGGCGTTTTTCCTATGGTGGCTGGCGCTGAACGGCTTGGGCCTGTCGGTCGTGCCGGTGAACCCCGACCTGCGGGCGGGGGAGCTCAGCTATATGATCGACCACGCCGAGCCGGTCTTGGCGGTAGCGATCCCTGCACGCGGCGATGACCTGCGCGCAGCGGCGCGGCAGGCGGGGCGCGACATGCCGGTGATTGCACCGGGCGATCCTCTCCCATCGCCTGTCACGTTCACGGCCATCGCGGCGCGTAATGGCGGCGCGGAGAACGCGGAAGCCGCACTTCTCTACACCTCCGGCACCACGGGCCAGCCCAAAGGCTGCATTCTGACCAACACCTATTTCCTCGACGCCGGACGCTGGTACGCAGGCACGGGCGGACTCTGCGCCCTGTCGCAGGACGGCGAGCGCATGATCACGCCCTTGCCGATCTTCCACATGAACGCGATGGCTTATTCCTTCATGGCGATGATCGCCGTGGGCGGCTGCCTGACTGCGCTCGACCGCTTCCATCCTCGCAGCTGGTGGGCCTCGGTCCGCGCCTCGGGGGCGACCTGCCTGCACTATCTTGGTGTCATGCCATCCATGCTGATGGGGGCCGAGGAAAGCAAAGCCGACCGCGACCATGCCGTGCGCTTTGGCTTTGGCGCGGGGGTGGACCCGAAACTGCACGCCGCCTTCGAGGCGCGTTTCGGTTTTCCGCTGGTCGAGGCTTGGGCCATGACCGAAACCGGCGCGGGGGCCGTGATCTGCGCCAACCGCGAACCGCGGCGCGTGGGTGAAAGCTGCCTCGGCGCGCCCGAAGGGGGGCTGGAGGTCCGGCTGCTCGACGAAGCCGGGCAAGAGGCCAATCAAGGCGAGTTGCTGGTGCGCCGCGCCGGTGCCGACCCGCGGCGCGGGTTCTTCGCGGGCTATTTCAAAAATGCCGAAGCCACGGATGAGGCTTGGGCGGAGGGTTGGTTCCACACCGGCGACATCGTGCGCCGCGCGCCGGATGGCGCGATGTTTTTCGTCGACCGTAAGAAAAACGTGATCCGCCGCTCGGGCGAAAACATCGCGGCGGTGGAGGTGGAATCGACCCTGATGCGCCACCCCGCCGTGGCCAGCGCCGCCGTCGCCGCCGTGCCCGACGCGGTGCGCGGGGATGAGGTTTTCGCCTGTATCGTGCCGAAGGACGCGGGCGCTGACCCTGCCGTCTTGGCCCGTGAAATCACCGAATGGTGCCTCACCCAGCTTGCCTATTACAAAGCGCCCGGTTTCATCGCCTTTGTAGAGGCGCTGCCGCTGACGGCGACGCAGAAACTCCAACGCGGGGTGCTGAAAACGCTGGCCGCCGACCTGCTCGCCGACCCTGCCACGCAAGACCTGCGCGGGATGAAGAAACGGACGGCGGCATGAGGCGTCAGGGCTATGACGGCGTCGTCCTCGCGGTGCCCACCTCGGTGCCCTATGCGCGCTACAGCAACGAGACTGCGCATTGGTGGATCGCCCGTGCCCTGCGCGCGATGCTGGGCAAGGCCGGGATCGCGCCGGGCGAGCTGGACGGGTTCTCAGTCTCCAGCTTCTCGCTCGCGCCCGACACCCCGGTCGGGCTGACCCAGCATCTGGGGCTTAGTCCACGTTGGCTTGATACCGTGCCCACGGGCGGGGCCAGTGGGGTGATTGCCCTGCGCCGCGCCGCGCGGGCGGTGCAGGCAGGCGACGTGGATGTGGTCGCCTGCGTCGCGGGCGACGCGAACCGGATCGACAGTTTTCGCACCCTGCTCAGCGGCTTTTCGCGCTTTTCGATGGACGCAACCTTTCCCTATGGGTTCGGCGGCCCCAACGCCAGTTTTGCGCTGCTGATGGACCGCTACATGCAAGAATTTAGCGCCGCGCGCGAGGATTTTGGCCATATTGCGGTGTCGCAACGCATAAATGCGCTGAACTATCCTGCGGCTTTAATGAAGACTCCGCTAACCTTGGCGCAGTATATGGACGCCCGGATGATCTCAGACCCCATCGCGCTGTTCGACTGCGTCATGCCCTGCGCCGGGGCCGAGGCGTTTTTGGTCATGCGCGAGGACGAGGCCCTGCGCCGCGACCTGCCCTTCGCCCAGATCAGCGGCACGATCGAACGACACAACGCCTATCCCGAAGATCCGATGCAACTGCGCGGCGGCTGGGGCATGGATATTGGGGAGCTCTACGAGATGGCGGGTCATGGCCCCGAGGGTGTCGACCTGTTGCAGACCTATGACGACTACCCGGTGATCTCGATGATGCAGTTCGAAGACCTCGGATTTTGCGCCAAGGGGGAGGGGGCCGCCTTTGCCCGACAGCGTGATCTCACGATCAACGGCGACTTCCCGCACAACACCTCGGGTGGGCAATTGTCGGTGGGCCAAGCGGGGGCTGCGGGTGGCTATCTGGGGCTGGTCGAAGCGATCCGGCAGGTGACGGGGCAGGCCGAAGGCACACAGGTGGCAAACGCCCGGCGCGCGCTGGTCTCGGGCTTTGGCATGATCAACTATGACCGGGGGGTCTGTTCGGCGGCGGCGATCATCGAAGGAGGCGGGGCATGACCGAACCATTGATGCCGCCTCAAAAGAAGAACCCGCAAAAGCGCAGCACGGTGCCGACCCTGCCGCCTGCCCAACGATCCCGCGCGGCGCTTGGGCTCGCGATTGTCGCGGGGCGGGGGCAATTCGCCCTGCAGCACTGCGTGGATTGCGGCGCGGTGCAATATCCACCGCGTGATGCCTGCGGCAAATGTCTGTCGGTGGCGCTTGAGTGGCGCGAGACAGAACCGGCGGGCGAGGTATTGGCCGAAACGACGATTCGCGTCTCGCCCGACCCGTATTTTCGCGAGCGGCTGTCTTGGCGCATCGGCACGGTGCAACTCACTGCGGGGCCCGTTGCAGTCTGCCATCTGCACGGCGATGTCGGGCGTGGGGATCATGTCTGTCTGGCGCTTAAATTGGACCGGGCCGGGCAGGGGGTCATGGTGGCCCTGCCGCGAGAGGAAAGCGAATTTATGCAAGACGATCCGATGCTGCGCGCAATGTCGAGCGACCCTAAACACCGGCGGGTGTTAATCACCGATGCCCGCTCCCCTTTGGCCCTGCGGCTCACCCAAGCGCTCTTGAAAGCTGGCGCGGCGCAGGTCTTTCTGGGCGAGCCGGAACATTGGCGCCGGTGGGAAGGCCGCGCGGCCTTCGAGGGGATGGAGAACGTCAGCCTCATGCCGCTCGACGTGACCGATACCACCTCGGTCTCGCGCCTCGCGGCAGAGATTGGCGGCAAGGTCGATATTCTGATCAACTCTGCACAGTTCATCCGCCCGGGTGGGGTGCTGGGCAGCGATACGATCTTTGCCCGCGAGGGGATGGAGACCAATGTGCTGGGTCTGATGCGACTGGCGCAGGGCTTTGGCCCGGCAATGGCGTCGCGCACGGCGGATGGTGTGAATTCGGCAGTGGCGTGGGTGAACATCCTGTCGGCGGGGGCCTTGACGCCCGAGGCAGGGTTTGGCGGCTTCGATGCCTCCCAGGCAGCGGCGCGTTCGCTCAGCCAGACGATGCGGGCGGAGTTTGCCGGGTCCGGCCTGCGGGTGATGAATGTCTACACCGGCCCCGTCGATGACGAATGGCGCCAACCCCTGCCGCCGCCCAAAGTCGCCCCCCGCACGTTGGCGCGGACGGTGCTGCGCGGGTTGGTCGACGGGTTGGAAGAGGTCGCCTGCGGTGACGTGGCCAAAGATGCGCTGGCCCGCTGGCTGGACGATCCGGCTTTGATGGAACGCGAAACGCGGGGGAGCGGCGCATGAGCGATGCAATCGCGACACTGGCTGAAGCACTGGCCAGCGGCGCGGCACGGGTCGTCGATCTGACCCACCGCCTTGATCCCGATTTCCCCGTCATCGTGCTGCCACCCGAGTTCGGCCAATGCGCGCGGTTTCGGATGGAGGAGGTCTCGGCCTATGACCATCGCGGCCCGGCGTGGAAGTGGCATAACCTCACGCTGAACGAACACACCGGCACCCATTTCGATGCGCCGATTCACTGGATCTCGGGCAAGGACGTGGCCCATGGCGCGGTGGACGAAATCCCGGCAGAGGCCTTCATCGGTCCGGTCGTGGTGATCGACTGCTCCGACGGCGCAGGACAGGACGACGACTTTGAACTGACGCCCGAGATCATCCGCGATTGGGAAGCCAAGCATGGCACGATCCCGGCAAACGTTTGGGTGTTGATGCGCACCGACTGGTCAAAGCGTAGCGGCGCGGATTACCTCAACATGCGCGAGGATGGCGCCCATTCGCCCGGCCCCACACCCGCCGCTATCGAACTGCTGCTAGAGCGCAGCATTCGCGGCTTTGGCACCGAGACCGTCGGCACCGACGCGGGGCAGGGGATGCATTACGACCCGCCCTTTCCGGCGCATTACCTGCTGCATGGGGCGGGCAAATACGGGCTGCAATGTCTGTGCAACCTCGACCAATTGCCGCCCACGGGGGCCATGCTGATCGCACCGCCGCTCAAGATCAAAGGCGGGACCGGCAGCCCATTGCGGGTGCTGGCGCTAATACCGGGAGAGAGACCATGACCAGTTACACCGCCGTCATCACCGGGGGCAGCAAGGGCATCGGTGCCGATCTGGCGCAGCGGCTGCTGGAGCGCGGCTATCGGGTGATCTCAATCGCGCGGGGCAAGCCGGAATGGGAGGCGGAAGGATGTGAGCATATCGAAGCCGACCTGCTCGATCCCGCCTCCGTCGCCGCCGTTGCCGCCGATATCGCCGCGCGCCATGAGGTGACCCATCTGGTGCATAACGCCGGGCTGATCTGGCCCAACCTGATCGAAGAGGCGAAACCCGAAGACATAACCCGCCTTGCGCAACTGCACCTCGGTTCGGCCCTGACGCTGCTGCAAGCCTTCATGCCCGCCATGAAAGAACGCGGCTTTGGCCGGGTGATGTTCAACGCCTCGCGCGCCGCCTTGGGCGCGCCCACGCGCACCGCCTATTCGGCGTCGAAAGCGGGGATGATCGGCATGGCGCGCACATGGGCGCTGGAGCTCGCGCCGCATGGGATCACCGTCAACGTCGTGGCCCCCGGCCCGGTGCAAACGGACAACTTTTGGGGCATCATCCCCAAAAAAAGCGAACGCGAGGCGGAATTGGCCAAACGCATCCCGGTGGGACGTTTGGGGCAGGTGGAGGACGTGACCAATGCCTTCCTGTTCTTCTGCGATCCGGCCAATAGTTTCGTCACTGGCCAGACGCTTTTCGTCTGTGGCGGGTCGAGCATCGGGACGCTGACGCTCTGACCCTAGGGCTTACCCCTTTCGGAAATGCTGCACCAATTCAGGGACATAGGCATCGCCCGCGCCCTTCTCGACGACCTTGGACAAGGCACCATAGACCCCATCGGCAATCTCAACCTGCGCGCCCGCCTGCGCAGACATCTGGCGGTAATAGTCGAAATCCTTCAGCGCGTTGCTGATCGCAAAGGGCAGCGCCTCGCGGTCGCCGTTTACGATGAAGGGCGATAGCCGATCAAGCGCTACACTGGCCCCGCCGCCACCCGCCAAAACATCGACGAAACTCTGCGGATCGATCCCCGCATCCGCCGATTGCGCCGCAGCCTCGGCGAGGAGCGACATGAACCCGACCGAGACGTAATTGTGCAGCAATTTCAAACGGTGGCCTGCGCTGACCTCGCCCACATGTTTGACCTCCTCGGTGAAGGCTGCGAGTACCGGAGAGACCTTTTCGACCGTGGCAGCGTCACCGCCAACCAGCAGGTTCAACTTCCCCTCATGGGCGAATTGCGCGGTCCGGGTCATTGGCGCGTCAACGAATTCGCCCCCCGCCGCTTTGACCGCCTCGGCCATCTTCACCGTCGAGGCGGGCAGGGAGGTAGAGCAATCGACCACAACCGCACCGGGCTTCAGCCCGGCGATCACGCCGCCCGCACCGGTCAGAATGCCTTCGACCTGCGGAGAGCCGGTGACGCAGAGGATGATCACATCCGACGCGGCGGCCAGATCGCTGAGGCTGTCGAAGGCCGTTGCGCCCAGCCCGTCCAACTCATCGGTCGGCTGGTTGCCGGGGTGGTCGAAATAGCCAAGCGCAAAACCCCCGCGCCGCATCACGTTGCGTGCAATTCCGTGGCCCATCAGGCCGACACCGATCATACCGATTTTCATGGATTTTCCTTCGCTTGCCACCGCCACCTCTACGCGCGGTTCCCTTGGGGAAAGCTCTACCGCGCGGCCCGTCACGGTGCAACGCGGGCGGGGCGGATTTTCTCGGCCAAACAGGGCTTTGTATATTTGAAACCGACACGGCGCTTGATAGGAATGGCGCATTGATTGCATGAGGCTGATATGACTTTGACCATCGACCCCCACCAGATTGCCCAAGACCTCTATCACGGGCAGTTCTGCCCGATGTTCATCGACGGCAAGGATGTGCCCGCGCTGTCAGGCGAGGTGCTGAACGTGGTCGATCCCGCCTCGGGCCGGGCGCTGGCGACGGTACCGCGTGGCGGGCCCGAAGATGTCGATGCTGCCGTCGCCGCCGCGCGTCGGGCCTTTGAGGGGGCGTGGTCGAAATTCACGCCCTATGATCGGCAAGAGGTGCTCTTGCGCATTGCCGATGTGATGGAGCGCGATTGGGAAAAACTCTGCGTCTCCGACACCGCCGACATGGGTCTGCCGCTGGCGCGGACCTTGGGCAACAAACGTCGGGTGATCGGGATGCTGCGGTTCTATGCTGGGCAGGCGGTCGCGTTGCATGGCGATGTGATCGAGAACTCAGTCTCGCAATCAATGTTCTCTTTCACAACGCGCGAGCCGGTGGGCGTGGTGGGGGCGATTATCCCTTGGAACGCCCCGACCGCCGCCTCAATCTGGAAAATCGCGCCCGCACTGGCGACGGGCTGCACCGTGGTGTTGAAGCCCTCCGAAGACGCGCCGCTGACGCCCTTGATGATCGCGAAGTTGATGCAAGAGGCAGGCGTGCCCGATGGGGTGGTCAACGTGGTCACCGGCACGGGCCGCGAAGCGGGCGCGCGTCTGGCCGAACATGAGGACGTGAACAAAGTGGTCTTCACCGGCTCGACTGCCACGGGCAAGACGATTGCCCGCGCTGGCGTTGAGAACCTCAAGCGGATCACGTTGGAGTTGGGCGGGAAATCTCCGCTGATCATCTGCAAGGACGCGGATATTGAAAAGGCCGTGCCGGTAGCGGCAATGGCGGTCTACGCGCATTCAGGCCAGATTTGCATCGCAGGCTCGCGGCTGTTCGTGGCGCGAGAAATTCAGGATGAGTTCATCGAGAAGCTCGCCGCCTTCGCGCGCGGGCTGAAGATCGGGCACGGCTTGGATGAGGGCACTGACCTTGGCCCGCTGATCAACCGCGTGCAGACTGAGAAGGTCGAGGGCTATATTGCTGCGGGCAAGGCCGAAGGCGCGCGGCTGGTCACGGGCGGGGCACGGCCCGAGGGGGAGAGCTATGACGGCGGTAACTTCCTTGAGCCGGTGATCTTTGCCGATGTGACCGACGACATGACCATCGCGCGGGAGGAAATTTTCGGGCCTGTGATCTCTGTCCTGCCCTTCGACACGATGGAAGAGGTCATCGCGCGCGCCAATGCCACGCCCTACGGTCTGGCGGCAGGCATCTTTACCCGCGATCTGAGCACTGCGCATCGGACGGTGAAGCGCCTCAAGGCGGGATCGGTCTGGGTGAACATGTACCATGCGATTGACCCGGCGGTGCCGTTCGGCGGGCTCAAGATGTCGGGCTATGGCAAGGAAGGCGGCGTGGAGCACCTGCAGGCGTATTTGGATACCAAGGCGGTTTGGATACAGACGGAATGATTTGAAAGCCGCCCGGCCTCACCGCCGGGCGGTCCGCTTTAGAAACCGCTGATTTTCGGCAACCATGTGCTCAGCACTGGTATGAAGGTCAGCAGCATCAACACGACAAAGTTCGCCAGAAAGAACGGCGGCATCTCACGGATCAGCGCCGCCGGGCGCAGGTTCACCGCTGAAGACACCACGAAGATCAGGCTCCCCACCGGGGGCGTCGTCAGCCCCAGCGTCAAGTTCACGATCACCACGATGGCGAAATGATCCGGCGCAATGCCGAGGGCGTGGCTGATCGGCGCGAGGATCGGGACGAGGATCATCACGCCCGGCAGCGGGTCCATGAACAGGCCAAAGAGCAGCAGCAGCACGTTGACCGCCAAAAGGAACAGGATTGGCGACAGCTCCCATGAGATGATCGCCTCGGCCAGAAATTGCGGCACGCCTTCGATCACCAGAACCCATGCGAAAGCCCGCGCAGCGCCAAGGATCAAAAGCACCGCCGAAGAGATCAGCGCGGCGCGTAGGATCAGCCCCGGCAGATCTTGCAGCCGCAGCGCGCGGTAGACAAAGAACCCGCAAAAGAGCGCATAGAAAACCGCGATGACTGAGGCCTCAGTCGGGGTAAATATACCGCCCCGAATGCCGCCGACAATCATCACGATCAACCCTAGCGCTGGCAGCGCCATGAATGTATTGCGCCACATCTGCGCCCGCTCGGGGCGTGCTTCCGCGCTGCGATAGTCGCGTTTCCAACTGACCCAACCGTTGGCGGCAAGACTGCCACAGGCCAGCAAAAGCCCCGGAATGACACCGGCCATAAACAGCGACCCGACCGAGACTTCCTGATCCTGCAGCGCATAGATGATCATCACGATCGACGGCGGAATGATCGGCCCCACCACCGCCGAGGAAATTGTCAGCGCCCCGGCGTAGGAGCGGTCATAGCCGCCTTTTTCCATCATGCGGATCATCATCGCCCCCGGTCCCGCCGCATCGGCCAAGGCCGAGCCGGAAATGCCCGCGAACATGGTGGAGGAGATCACATTGGCATAGCCCAGCCCCCCGCGCAGATGCCCGACGAACTGAGCGGCAAAGCGAAGCAACGTGTGCGTGATCGCGCCGCCGGTCATGATCTCGGCGGCGAGGATGAAGAAGGGCACCGCCAAAAGCGGGAAACTGTCGAGGCCGGAAAACATCTCTTTGACAACGACGATCTGCGGATAGGAACT
Source organism: Sulfitobacter dubius (assembly GCF_027214245.1). Lineage (GTDB taxonomy): Bacteria > Pseudomonadota > Alphaproteobacteria > Rhodobacterales > Rhodobacteraceae > Sulfitobacter > Sulfitobacter dubius_A. The sequence continues at coordinate 82,035 of NZ_JAPWHM010000002.1, forward strand.
GCCCAAGCCAATTGCCGCAAAAACCGAAATGGCCATGGCAAAGGCAACGGGCAGCCCTAGCACCATAAGCACGAAAAGCGAGATAAAGAGGATCTCAGCCATTGGCGGCTCCCGGCATGTTTTCGGTCTGGCCATCGGGCTGATGGTAGTGGCCCGCCATGATGAAAGGCCGCGCGATCAGCAGCAAATGCACGATCAACAGCGAGAACCCGACCGGCATAGCGGCATAGACATAGCGGAACGACAGCCGCATCGCGGGGGTCATCTGGTACTGCGCGCGCTGCATATAGTCCCAGCCGACCTTGACCATGAAAGCGAAAAAGAACAACAGGATTAATACGATGACCCCGCGCAGGATGCGCTGCATCCGGGTGCTCATCACGTCGTGCAGATTGGTGATGGCCACATGGCCGCCCTGCCGCAGCGCCAGACCGGCCCCAAGAAAGGCCATCCAAATCATCAGGTAACGGGCGGATTCATCGGACCATGACAGCGAATGGTTGGTGCTGAACCGCAAAGCGACATTGGCCCCCACGACCAAGACCATCCCCGTCAGGCAGGCGATCACCACCGCGGCGTTCACCTTGACGAATAGCTGTTCCAATCTGCGCATGGTTTCCCCTCCCGTGAAAAACGGCCGGAAGCGCTGCTCCCGGCCGTCTTTTCTTTCAACGACGTGATTACTTGGTCGCGGCGATCTGGTCGATCAGTTCTTTGCCGTAGGTCTCATAGTAGCCTTCATAGGCGCTCTCGATCGAGGCGCGGAAGGTGGCTTTTTGCTCTTCGGTCAGCTCGTTGACTTCCATGCCGCGCTCTTTCAGCGTCTCTACGCCGCTCTGTTCGACATCATCAACGAAACCACGCATGGCGGCGACAGCCTCGGTTGCGCCCTTCTCAAAGGCGGCTTTGTCTTCGTCAGACAGGCCTTCCCAGAAGGGTTTGGAGACCAGCAGCATGGCGGGCGAATAGACGTGGCCCGACAGCGTCAGGTACTTTTGCACCTCGTCGAGTTTCACTGACACGATCACTGACAGCGGGTTTTCCTGCCCGTCGATGGTGCCTTGCTGCAGCGAACTGATCACCTCGGGCCATGCCATCGGGGTGGGGGCAGCACCGGCAGCGTTAAAGGCATCAAGGTGCACCGGGTTTTCCATGGTGCGCAGTTTCATGCCCGCGATGTCTTCTGGGGTCTCGATCGCGTTGCGGTTGTTGGTGATGTGGCGGAAACCCTGCTCACCCCATGCCAGCGCCACCATGCCGGCGCCGTCGAACTCGGCCAGAATGTCTTGGCCGATGGGACCATCAAGCACGCGGCGGGCGTGGTCAAGACTGCGGAACAGGAAGGGGATGTCGGTCACACCGGTGGCGGGGACGAAGTTGCTGAGCGTGCCGGTGGAGACGATGGTCGCCTCGACGGTGCCAAGCTGCAGACCTTCGACCACTTCACGCTCACCGCCCAAGCCGGAAGAGGGGAAATGGCGGAAGCTGAACTTGCCGTCGGTTTCGGCTTCGACGACTTCCTGCCACTTCTGCGCCGCGACGCCGTAGTGGCTGTCGGGGGCGAGGGCGTAGCCGATCTTAACTTCGGTCTGGGCGCTCAGTGCTCCTCCGGTGAGCGCGGCCAAAGTGGCGATAATTGCCGTGGGCTTGGTGATTTTGAACATTTTGTATCCTCCAGCGATCTTATTAACAAGGTCACGAAAACTGCTAGCGCTGGACGCTCCAAATGGCAATGGGGTTGAGGGCGCTTTGTGGACAATGAATCCACAGCGTTTTGAGGGTGGTTCCCTTGGTGATATGATCCGACGCGATGCTACAACCCTTGACCACGCCAACAGTGCTCAGGACTGACCCGGCTAGAGATCGAGCTCGATTTTGCGCACCCGGTCACGGAGCAGGGTTTTGGATACGGTCAGCAAATGCTGTTCCATCGCCGCGGCCGCACCGAGCGTATCGCGCCGGGCGATGGCGTCGTTCAGGGTCATGTGTTGTTCGCCAAGTATCTGTAACGTCTCTGGCGCGTGAGAGCTGCGGCGGCGCGAGGTCCAAGCCACTTCGCGGCGCACCGCGCGGATAGATTCGTAGACCGTGAGGAACAGCGGGTTCCGGGCCATCTCGGCAATCTTGTAGTGGAACATGTCATCCGCCGCCTCATAGGCGTCGGGATCACTGAGGTTCAGCGTGGCGCGCATCAACTGATCCAGCCGCTCGATCTCTTGCGGGCGGGCGCGGTCGGCGGCGAGGGCGGCAAGGGCGGGCTCGACCTCAAGCCGGACTTCCATGACATCGCTTGGTGTCACTTGCCGGGCGAGGTGGCGCAGGCTGTCGGCGTTGGTGGCGGGCGGCGGCGTGGCAAAGGTGCCTTGGCCGTGGCGGCGGTAAATGGTGCCATCCTCTTGCAGCAGGCCAAGCGCTAGCCGCAGCCGCGCGCGGCTCACGCCGAAATGCTCGGCCAATGCCCGTTCGGGCGGCATCCGCCCATCGTTCAGGATATCCCCTTGCCGGATCGCTCCGCGCAGCCGCTCGGCCAATTCATCTTCACTTGGGGCGGTCTGGGGGGGCTGTGTCATGAGTTGGAAAACGCTTCAAATAAATCAATGAACATACGCAATGACGTTACCATCAGGAAAATTCCAAAGGCAAACCGAAGCGCCCGGCGCGGGATGCTATGGGCCAATTTCACGCCCACATGGGCAAAGCTGCTGGTCAGCGGAATGATGATGGCCGCAGCGGCAAGGTTCACATAGCCAAGCGAGAAGGGCGGCAGCCCTTCTGCGCCGAGGCCCGTCAGCGCATAGACCACCGCGCCGGGCAGACCGATGATAAAGCCGATTGCGGCAGAGGTGCCGACCGCGCGGCGGATGTCATAGCCCAGAAAGTTCAACAGCGGCACGCCGATGGTCCCGCCCCCGATGCCCATCATCGCCGACAGCCCGCCGGTCACGACACCCAGCACTGCCCAGATCGGCTTGGCAAAGCCGCGCGGCGTGGGCTCGTCTTTGGTCTTGCGAAAGATCATGTCGAGCGCGACGAGCGCGGCCACGGTGGCAAAGACGCCGACAAGGATCAGCCCCGAGACATAGCCCCCCAAAAGCGCGCCGATGACAACGCCAACCAAAAGCGACGGTGCCCAGAGTTTTAGCAGGTCCATATCAATCGCGCCGCGTTTGAAATGACCATAGCCAGAGGACAGCGAGGTAAAGACGATGGTCGCAAGCGAGGTGCCAACGGCTACCTGCATTGTAATCGCCGGGTCCATCCCCGCCGTCGAGAGGGCAAGATAGAGCGCAGGGACAATCACAATACCGCCGCCAACACCCAGCAGTCCCGCAAGGATACCGCCAAAAATACCGGCGGTCACCGCAATGGCGAGAAGGGGCAGTAGCTGGCCAAAATCGAGCGCGTTCATCGGGTTAAACTTTCTTTGTCTCTACATCTGTCGCCAGTGACCGGCTGGCTTTGCCCGCTGCTTTGCGCGCCTCTTCGGCCCGCGCAATCGCGGCATCAATCGGCGCGCGGTCAGAGGTGCCCGAGAAATTGTCGAGGCTTGGCATCGCATCGGCCACATGTAGGTAACGCTCTCCTGCGACCTCAAGCAGCCGGTCAAGTTCGCTAAGCGGGTCGCCATGGTCATCGACCCGCAGGTCGAGATAGGCATGGTCCTGCCCGCGGTGGATCACCAGCCCCGCCGCTTGACGCCCGCGTTTGTCGCCGCCCGCCTCTTCGCCTGCGCGCATCGCGGCAAGCAGGCGTTCGGCCATCGGCAGATCACTGCGGGCGGCGTAGGTGTCGAACGTGGCCTCTACGACCTCTGGTCCGGTCAGCATATTGCCTGCAACGGAGTGGATCGTGCCAACGCGGTGCCCGGCCCAATCGACGCAGCCCGCGCCAGTGTGCGCGGCGAAATTCCCCTCGGCGTCGAGCATGTGGCACTGGCGGATATCGCGCCCCGCATCGCGCGCGGCAAATTCCTTCAGCAGTGCTTCCGCGGGGTCGCCGCTTTCCAACATGCGCCGGCCTTCGGTCCCCCAAAGCGGATTGACGAATGCCTGCGTCGCCACGGCGACACGGCGACCGATGTAGGGCACAGCAGCCCCGCAGGCGAAAAAGCGGCTCGCCACGGCGATGCCGATCTCATGGGTGTCAGGATCACGGGCGATGATGGAATAGGTCATGGGTCAACGTCCTACGGCATAGGCCTGCATCAGGCGGGGGGTCGCGGCGGCCTGAAGGCTGCCATCGGGATTACGCAGCGCGGCGGTCATGCGCCCCACCGACCACGGTTCGGCCACGGTGACGATATGGCCGCGTGCGCGCAGCGCGTCGATCACCGTAGCGCCGACATTGGGTTCGATCATCATCTCACCGGGCAGGGCTTGGCGGGGAAAGAAGCTGCTTTGAAAATGCATGGTATGGAACAGCGGCGCGTCCATGCCTTCTTGCAGGTCGATCCCGTGATGCACGAAACGCAGGAACCAGATCAGCTGCCATTGGTCCTGCTGGTCGCCACCCGGCGTGCCAAAGACCAGTTGTCGCCCGTCGGCATGTTCGGCGAAAGAGGGGGTCAGCGTGGTGCGTGGCCGACGCCCGGGGGCAAGCGACGTGGGCAGGCCCCGCTCAAGCCAGAACATCTGCGCGCGCGAGTTCAGCGGAAAGCCCAAGCCCGGCACGACCGGATTGCTTTGCAACCACCCGCCCGAAGGCGTGGCCGAGACCATATTGCCCCAGCGGTCGATCACATCAAGATGTACGGTATCGCCGCGTTTTTCGGTCAGATGCGCCATCGTGGGCTCTTGCGGGGCGGCATTCTGAACGCCGAAATCACGGGCTGCGCGTTCGATATAGCGCTCCGCCAAATGCTCCAGCCCCGCGATCACGCCGGGGCGTTGCTCAAGGGACGCTTTGCCGTTGACCAGTTTCGCGCGTTCCGCGTTATACGCATCAGAAAGCAGTTCTTCCATCGGGATGATGCTCTGCTCGGGGTCGCCGTAATAGGCTTCGCGGTCGGCATAGGCGAGTTTCATCGCCTCGATCACCGTATGGGTAAAGGAGGCGCCCATCGGGTCCATTCCGGCAAGGTCGAAATGTTTGAGGATGGCGAGGGTCTGCAAGAACACCGGCCCTTGCGACCATGCGTGGGTCTTATGCACCGTCCAGCCGTGGTATTCGTAAGTGAGCGTGTCTTCGTAGCTGGCCTGCCATTTGGCCATGTCCTCACGTGCCAGCAGGGCGCTGTTCTTTTGTTCCGACACGTCATGCACGCAGGCGTCTTCGAGGTAGTCAAAGATCGCATCTGCCACGAAACCTTCGGACCAGATTTTCCGCGCGGCCTCGATCTGCGCGTTGCGGTCCTCACCTGCGGCTTCGGCCTCGCTGACCAACCGTTCATAGGTGGCAGCCAGATCGGGGTTTTTGAAGTTGGCGTTCGGCTCTGGCGCTTCGCCGCCCGGCGTCCAGACGGCGGCGGAGCTTGGCCATTCGGTGGCGAAATATTCGGCGAGCCCCTTGATGGTGTTCGACACGCGCGGCAGCACCGGATGGCCATCGCGGGCATAGTCGATCGCGGGCTGCAGCACGTCGCGCAGGCCCATGGTGCCATGGTCGCGCAGCATCAGCATCCAGCCGTCAAAGGCACCGGGCACCACCGTCGACAAAAGCCCCGAGCCGGGGATCAGCTTGAGCCCGAGTTCCTCGAAATGCTCCAGCTTGGCGGCGGCGGGGCTGACCCCTTGGGCGCAGACGACCTTGGTCGCCTTCTTTTCCGCGTCGTGAAAGATGATCGGCAGATCGCCCGCCGGGCCGTTCAGATGCGGCTCGACCACCTGCAAAACGAAACCCGCAGCCACGGCGGCGTCAAAGGCATTGCCGCCTTTTTCGAGGATGCCAAAACCCACGGTCGAGGCGATCCAATGAGTTGAGGTGGTGACACCGAAGGAGCCGCGGATCTCGGGGCGGGTGGTGAAGGTGGTCATGTCGTCTCCGGTCAGTGTTCGCGCGGGTCCAGCGCATCGCGCAGACCATCGCCGAGAAGGTTAAAGCCAAGCACGACCATAAAGATCGCAATGCCGGGCCAGAGCGCCATCCAAGGCGCTTGATTGAGGAAGTTTTTCGCCGTGTTCAGCATCGAGCCCCAAGAGGGCGCAGGGGGCTGCTGGCCGAGGCCAAGGAAGGACAGGGAGGCTTCGGCGATGATCGCAGTGGCGACGGTCAGCGTGGCTTGCACAAGCACGGGCGGCAGCACGTTGGGGAAAATATAGCGGCGCAGGATGCGTGGGGTCGACAGGCCAATGGCACGCGCGCTCTCGACGTAATCCTCGGCGGCGACGCTCAGCACCTGACCGCGGGTCAGTCGGATGAAGATCGGCGTGGCAGAGATGCCGATGGCAATCATAGCGTTGGTCAGGCTGGGCCCCAAAAACGCGGCCAGCGCGATAGCGAGGATAAGGAAGGGCGCAGCCAGCAGGGCCTCGGTGCAGCGCGAGATCACCGCATCCGTCCAACCACCGAAATAACCCGCAACGATGCCAAGGGGCACGCCAAGCCCTAGCGCGATGGCGACGGAAACGACACCCGCAAGAAGGGATGCCTGTGCCCCCCAGATCAGACGGCTCAGCACATCGCGGCCCAGCTCGTCGGTGCCCATCCAATGCGCGGCGGACGGCCCTTTGCGCACCGCGCCCCAGTCGGTAGCAGACGGGTCGGGGATCGGCAGCAGCGGTGCCAGCAAAGCGATGGAGCAGAAGAAAACCACCAGCACCCCGCCCAGCATGGCGCTGCGGTGGTGGCGGAATTTCTTCCAGACCCGGTTCTCGGGACGGGCCGAGAGAACGGGATCAGCCGCACTTTCGGCGTCGATGGTGATGGGTGTGGCAGGTTGGGCCATTATTGCTTCCTCAGGCGGGGGTTCAGCAGCACATAGGCGACATCGGCCAGCAGGTTCATGAAGATGAAGCCGACGGCGGTGACCAGCACGATCCCCTGCACCACGGCGTAATCCCGGTTGAACACCGCATCGACCACAAGCTTGCCAAAGCCGGGGATGGTGAAAATCTGTTCGGTCAGCACCGCGCCCGCGATCAACTCACCAAAGAGCAGGGCGGTCAGGGTAACGATCGGCGTCAGCGCGTTGCGAAAGGCGTGTTTAAGGATGACTTTGCGCTCAACCAACCCTTTGGCGCGGGCGGTGCGGACATAGTCACTGCTCATCACGCTCAACATGGCGGAACGGGTGTGGCGCATCAGCGTCGCGGCAAGCGCGGTGCCCAGCACGAAGGCGGGCATCAGCATGACGGTGATGGAACGCACAGGGTCTTCGCTCAGCGGCACATAGCCCGAGGCAGGCAACAGCTTCCATTTCACCGAGACCAGCAAGATCAGCATGATGCCGAGCCAGAAGTTCGGGATTGAAAGGCCAGACAGCGCTACGACATTCGCGATATAATCGGTCAGCGTGCCCTTCTTAACCGCCGAAAAGATGCCTGCGGGAATGCCGATCAGCATGGCAAAGATCATCGCCATGGTGGCCAATTGAATGGTTACGGGCAGTTTCTGCCCGATCAGTTCCAGCACCGGCTGGTTGGTGCGCAGCGAGATACCAAGATCTCCGGTCAGCGCGTTGCCGATCCAAGTGAAATACTGCACCGGGATGGGATCGTTCAGCCGGTATTTTTCACGCAGGAACTCTAGCACCTGCGGGTCGCGTTCTTCGCCGGCCATGGCCAGCACCGGGTCGCCCGGCAGCAGCTTTTGCAAGGTGAAGACAAAGACCGAGATCAGGATGATCGTCGGGATCGCGATCACCAGACGGCGCAGGATGAAGGACAGCATTTTGAAACGTCTCGCTCAGGGGAGGGGCACCGCCGGGACCGGCCCGGCGGTGCGGATGCAGAAGGGTTAGCCTTCTTCTTTTTTCATGCCCGCAAGGCGGATCATGCCGTCAGGATAGGGGGTGAAACCGGTGATGTCGGAATCCAGCGCCCAGATCCATGTCTGGTGGTAGAGGTACACGATCGGCATTTCTTCGTTCAGGATCGCGCGGGCAGCGGTATAGCTCTCGCGGCGCACGTCTTGGTCGTTGGACTTGCGCGCCTTGTCGAGCAGTTCATCCACTTCGGGGTTGGAGTATTTGGAATCGTTGATCCCGCCTTCGGTGGTCATGAACTGGTGGATGTTGCCATCGGGGTCCACACGGCCCGACCAGCCGATCTGGCTCGCCTGATAGTCCCCCGCCGATTGGTCGGCCAGCAGCGTCGCGAATTCCTTGGAGGTGATCGAGATGTTGATCCCCGCCTCAGCCGCCATAGACTGTACGACCTGCATCAGTTGCAGCGGGATCGTGGTGTTGGGCACCTGTACCTCAAGGTCGATCCCATCGGCAAAGCCTGCTTCGGCCAGCAGTTCCTTGGCCTTCTCCACGTCACGCTCCGGCACGGGGAAGTCGGTGCTGTACCAAGGCGAGTTCGGCGGAAAGGGCTGGTTGCCCGCGGCGAAGGCACCGTTGAAGACGACCTGATTGATTGCTTCGCGGTCGATGGCATAGCTCAGCGCCTGACGCAGACGTTTATCGTTACCCCAAGGGTTGTCGCCCTTTTCGCCATTGGCGACATTGATGGTGATGCCTTGATAGCCCAGCGACACGGCGCTTTCGACCTTGATGCCGTCGTCACCTTCGGCCTGCGCCAGATCGGTCGCGGCCAAACGCTCCAGCATGTCGATGTCACCCGATTGCAGGTTCGCCAGACGCACGGTGGTGTCGGGGATCGGCAGGTAGGTCACGCTGTCAAAGTGGTAGTCTTCGGCGTTGTAATAGTCGGCGAATTTCTCCAGCACGATCCGGTCTTGGGCTACACGCTCTTTGAACTGGTAGGGGCCCGAGCAGACCGGGTTCAGGCCAAAGTCATCGCCCGCCGCTTCGGCAGCGGTGGGGGAAACCATCATGCCCGCGCGGTCGGCGAACTGCGCCATCAGCGTGGCGTCGGCATCGGCCAGATCAAAGCGGATTTCATGGCTGCCCAACACCTCGACGCCGGTGATGGAGGAAAGCTCGGACTTGCGGCGCGAGGTCTCAAGGTTCTGGCTGCGGTCGATGTTGGCGGCAACGGCCTCGGCGTTAAACGGTGTGCCGTCATGGAAAACCGCATCGTCGCGCAGCTTCATGGTCAGCTGTTTGCCGTCTTCGGAAAAGGACCATTCGGTCGCCAGCTGCGGGATGATTTCCAGATCAGGCGTGATGTCCACCAGCTTGTCGCAAAGCGAGGTATAGACGATCCGCCCCACAAAGGTGCGCGACTGGTCGGGGTCCAGCACATCGGCGTCAGATTGCAGCGCTATGCGCAAGTCAGCCGCCTGCGCGCTAAGGGTCGTGGCCCCCAGCAGCGCGGCGGCGAGGGTCATTTTGGTCAGTGTCATATCGAACTCTCCTGTCGTTTCATTAAGTCTGTTTTAGCCTGTTATTCTTGGTCTTGGCGGGGGCGGAGCGTTGTCCGGTCCCGCATGGCGTCTTCGTAAAGCGCAAAGCGCGCGGCAGCGCCGGGAGCACGTTCGGGCCCGTCGGCAAGTCCGAGGTCCGGTGTGGCGGCGGCGATCTCTTCGAAATAGTGGCAGGCGGCGAAATGGCCGTCGCCTGCATCGGTTTCGCGCAAGGCAGGCGGCTCACTCGCGCAGCGCTCTTTGGCATAGGGGCAGCGGGTGTGGAACCGGCAACCCGAGGGCGGGTTCGCAGGGCTCGGCATCTCTCCCTCAAGCGCGGTCTGCGGCGTGCGCGCACCATGGGCGGCCACCGGAATGGCCGAGAGGAGCGCCCGGGTATAGGGGTGACGCGGGTGGTTGTAGACCGTATCGACATCGCCCTGTTCGACGATCTGGCCCAGATACATCACCGCCACACGGTCGCTCATATGGCGGATCACAGCGAGGTCATGGGCGATGATGACCAGTGTGAGCCCCAATTCATCGCGCAGATCGCCGAGCAGGTTAATCACCTGCGCCTGCACTGAGACGTCGAGTGCCGAGACAGGCTCATCCCCGATCACCAGTTTCGGGGCCGAGGCCAGCGCGCGGGCAATCCCGATCCGTTGGCGCTGGCCGCCCGAGAACTCATGTGGGTAGCGTTCCGCGTGCTCGGGGCGCAGGCCGACTTTGGCCAGCAGTTCCGCCACTTTGCCGCGCCGCTCAGAGGCGGACATCTTGGGGAAATGCGTTTCCAGCGGTTCGCCGACCAGCTTGCCGACGCTCATGCGCGGGTTCAGCGACGAAAAGGGGTCCTGAAAGATGAACTGCATGTCTCGGCGCAACGCGGTCAGGTCGCGCCCGGCAAGGCTGCGCACATCGCTGCCGTCAAACTGCACATCGCCCTCGGTTGGGGTCAGCAGCCGCATGAGCAGCCGCGCGAGGGTGGATTTGCCGCAGCCGGATTCACCGACGATGGCAAAGGTCTCTCCGCGGCGCACGTCGAAGGAGACACCATCGACCGCCTTGACCGTGGCCCCTTTCGCCAAGCCACCGCCCGAGGTCTTGAAATGTTTCTTTAGCCCGCGCGCGGTCAGGATCGTGTCGGTCATGCGCTCTGCTCCAGATGGGTCTCTAGCGGGGCGAAATGGCAGGCGACGGCGTGGCCACCTTCCAGCGGCGCAAGCGGCGGTTCCTTGACGCAGATGGGCTGGGCGAAAGGGCAGCGCGTTGCAAAACGGCAGCCTTCGGGCATGTTCTGCGTCGTGGGCACCATGCCCGGCACGGTGGCCAAACGCCCGCGCGGGCCGCTCAACTGCGGGATCGAGGACATGAGGCCAATCGTGTAGGGGTGCTGCGGGTCGTTGAATATGCGCTCTGCCGGACCGGTCTCGACAATCGTGCCGGCATACATGACCGCCACGGTATCGGCGATTTCGGCCACGACGCCGAGGTCGTGGGTGATCATGATCGTGCCCATGTCAGTCTCGGCCTGAAGGTCGCGGATCAACTCAAGGATTTGTGCCTGAATGGTCACGTCGAGCGCGGTTGTAGGCTCATCGGCGATCAGCAAGGCGGGGTCGTTCACCAGCGCCATGGCGATCATCACCCGCTGGCGCATCCCGCCCGAGAGCTGATGCGGATAGTCGCGCATCCGCTTTTCCGCCGCCGGAATGCCGACCCGCTCGAGGATCGCCAGCGCCTTTCCCTCGGCCTCGGACTTGCTGGCGTTGCTATGGGCAAGCACGGCTTCGGTGATCTGGTCGCCAATGCGGAACGCGGGGTTAAGCGAGGTCATCGGCTCTTGGAAGATCATGGTCATCCGACTGCCGCGCAGTTTGCGCATGGCTGTGTGGTCGGCAAGGTCGAGCTTTTGCCCCTCGAAAACCATCTCGCCCGATCTGATCGTCGCAGCGCCTTCGGGCAGCAGCCCCATCATCGCCAAGGAGGTCACGCTTTTGCCGCATCCACTTTCCCCGACAACGCAGAGCGTCTTGCCCGGGTGAACCGTGAAATTCACATGGTTGATCTGGTCGCTCGGCGCACCGCGAAAGCGCAGGCTGAAGTCGCGCACTTCGAGCAAAACCTTGTCTGGGTCGGTGTTGAGGCCGATGTCAGGGTTGGGCAATGGACCGCTTTCTTGAACCAATATCAGATTGGTCGAGTATGCGGTTGCAAGTTTCTCGCTGTCAATCCGGCGATTTTAATTTTTGGGAAAGCCTTTTTCGGTCAATCTATTGCGACAGAGATTGCCTGCTGGATCGACGGCGATGCTTGATTTTTGAGCGGTCTGTGAAGGTCTGTTGGGTGCTTGATCGCCGAGGATGGCGTTTGGGGAGATTGCGGACGGTATTTAAGAAAGGATGAATTGAAGGGGGCGGGCGCGCATTCGGTGGGGCTGCGCTATTGTAGGGCGGTCGATTTGTTGCTTTATCGAGGGGGAGCCAAGAATTTCGAAAGGGCGGCATCCCCGCATGACCAGCAAACCTAAAACGGCGGAACGCAAGCGCGGGTCCGGGGCGCAATTTGTCTATTCTATCCTGCGGGATGAGATCCTTGATTTGACCCTGCTGCCCGGCAGCCCGATTGACGAGATTCGGCTATCCGAGCGTCTTTCGATGTCGCGCACGCCGATCCGTGAGGCATTGGTGCGGCTGGCCAGCGAGGGATTGGTGACCACGTTGCCCAACCGTTCGACCGTGGTGGCGAATATCGACTTCATGAACCTGCATACCTTCTTTGACGCGATGACATTGATGTACCGTGTCACCACGCGGCTGGCGGCGCAGTTTCATACCCCGGCCGATATGGCCAAGATCCGCGCGCGACAGGCAGAGTTTGCCAAGGCCGTATCGGCGCAGGACGCGCTGTCGATGATCGCCACGAACCGTGAGTTTCATGCCGAGATCGCGCGGGCGGGGCGCAACCCTTATTACGAATCGCTTTGTTTGCGCCTGCTGGATGAGGGGCGTCGTTTGCTGCGAATGTATTACCAATCCTTCGACGATCAGCTTCCTAGTGAGTATGTCCAAGAGCATGAGGATTTGATCGCGGCCATCGAGGCGCGCGATATCGGGCGCGCGGATTCTTTGGCGGAGACCCATGCGGATCAGATTGTACGGCAGATTCAGGCGCTGATTTCGCGGGATCGGCGGCAGCATATCGAACTATAACAATAGGTAAATGAGTGGTTTTTTCGCGCGCAGAAAGCTTGCGGCGATTTTATGTCGACAAATAAAATACAATAGCTAAGATGCAGCCAACCCCGGCAATATCGCAGCCGGATTCTATGAATGGAGAGACAAATGACCCCTTCGATTTTTTCCGGCTGCATCCCGGCCCTGATGACCCCCTGCAAGGCAGACCGGAAACCTGATTTCGACGCGCTGGTGCGCATGGGCAAAAAGCTGATCGCCGATGGTATGAGCGCGGTTGTCTACTGCGGCTCCATGGGCGATTGGCCTTTGCTGACCGATGCAGAGCGGATGAAGGGCGTTGAGCGTTTGGTTGATGCGGGTGTGCCGGTCGTTGTTGGGACAGGTGCCGTGAACACAAGGCTGGCCGCCGAACATGCGGCCCATGCGCAAAGGGTCGGCGCGAAGGGGTTGATGTTGATCCCCCGCATCCTGTCGCGCGGCACGTCGGTTGTAGCGCAGAAGGATCATTTCAAAACCGTTTTGTCGGCCGCGCCAGAACTTCCTGCCGTGATTTACAACAGCCCCTATTACGGCTTCGCCACCCGCGCCGATCTGTTCTTTGCCCTGCGGGCCGAGCATTCGAACCTCGTGGGTTTCAAAGAGTTCGGCGGTGCGGATGATCTGCGTTATGCAGCAGAGAACATCACCAGCCGCGATGATGAAGTCACGCTGATGATCGGGGTGGATACCACCGTGTTCCATGGTTTCGTCAATTGCGGTGCCACGGGGGCCATCACCGGGATCGGCAATGTGCTGCCCCGCGAAGTGCTGCATCTCGTGGCCCTCAGCCAAGCCGCAGCGGCGGGCGATGCCGAAGCGCGCCAGCGGGCGCAGGAACTCGACGCGGCGCTTGGTGTTCTATCTTCCTTTGATGAGGGGCCGGACCTCGTGCTTTATTATAAGCATCTGATGGTGCTTGAGGGCCATGGGGAATATGCGTTGCATTTTAATGAGACCGACGCTCTGACCGACAGCCAGCGCGGCTATGCCGAGGCGCAGTACCGGCTGTTCCGCACATGGTATGCTGACTGGAGCAAGCAAGGCGGCGCGGTCGCGAAATACGCCGCTTAATCCTCCTCCCAACTTTCCCCGGCTGGGCAGGCCCGTCGCATTTGCGGCGGGCCTTTTGCGTTGTTTTGCGCCCTTTCAAAGAAGATAATTGCAAACGCATATAAATTTGACTAGCATCTTTTCAGGGGCCAACGCATCGGGAGTGGGTGCGCCATTTGAGGGAGAATGTTTGAAATGAGTGCTGCGGATTTAATGCGTGATTTTGGGGCGATGCTCGCCTCTGGCGGGGTCGAAGTGGTGGACTGTTCGGGCGTTTTGGGGCCGGATACGCCGATCCTGCAACTGCCCGCCGACTTTGCAAAGCCGACACCGAAGGTCGAGATTCACAAGATCAGCGAATATGACGAGGATGGCCCGTTCTTTGCCTGGAACTGGATGGTGCTGGGAGAGCATTCCGGCACGCATTTCGACGCGCCGCACCATTGGATCACCGGCAAGGATTACGACGACGGCTTTACCGATACGCTTGACGTGCAGCGCCTCGTTGCGCCGGTGAATGTGATCGACTGTTCGCAGCAATCTCAAGAAGATCCGGACTTCCTGCTCGACGCCAAGGGCATCAAGGAATGGGAAGCGGAATATGGTGAGATCGGTAAGGGCGAATGGGTCGTCATGCGCACCGATTGGGACGCCCGCGTCGATGACGAAGCGCGTTTTCTCAATGCGGATGAGGCGGGCCCCCACAGCCCCGGGCCGACCCCCGATGCGATTGAATACTTGATGGACAAAAAGATCGTTGGCTGGGGCACCCAGTGCATCGGCACCGATGCGGGCCAAGCGGGCGGGATGGAGCCGCCGTATCCTGCGCATAACCTGCTGCACAAGAACAATTGTTTCGGTCTTGCCAGCCTTGCCAATCTCGACAAGCTGCCGCCCAAGGGCGCGATCCTGATTGCGGCACCGCTGAAGATCAAGAACGGCACCGGCAGCCCCATTCGGGCGCTGGCGCTGGTGCCGAAGGGCTGACCGGTGGCAGATACATCACCTTCCGAGGCGGGGAATGCGCCGCTGGATCAGATGGGCCTCGATAATTTCGCGCCCTATTTAATGAACCGGATCATGGGGCGGTATAACGCCGCCCTGTCGGCGGAGATGGCCGCACTTGGGCTGACCACGCCGCAAATGCGCTCTCTCGCCGTGCTGTCGGTGACCGACGGCATCCTGATCCGCGAATTGGCCGTTTATGCCGTGGTGCAGCAATCCACGCTGAGCCGCGCACTCGATGCGCTGGTGCGCGACGGGTTGGTGCGGCGCGAGACCGATGCGGCCGACAGCCGTGCCACGCGCGTCTATCTGACCGACGAGGGCCGAGAGGCCTATGCAAGGCTTTGGCCGCATATGGCCGAGGCCTATGACGCAATGTTCAAAGGCATCGGCGCGGCCGAGAAAGAGGCCTTTGTCGCCACACTGCGCACCATGCTGGGCAACATCCGAAAACACGATTTTTAAGAGGGTCCGATGGCCGAACGTTCGTTCAAGGCAGAGGTGGAACACCTGCGCAAAGGGGATGGCGACGTCTTCACAGGTGAGGGTATCCTCGCGATTACCAAGGCGCTGTTGGAGAACGGGGTCGGCTATGTGGGCGGCTATCAGGGCGCGCCGATCTCGCATCTGATGGACGTGTTGGCCGATGCCGAAGAGCTGATGGGCGAACTTGGCGTGCGGTTCGAGGCGAACGCTTCGGAGGCCGCAGCGGCGGCGATGCTGGCGGCTTCGGTGCATTACCCCATTCGTGGGGCGGTGACTTTTAAGGGGCCGGTGGGGGTTAACGTGGCTTCTGATGCGCTGGCCAACCTCAGTTCTTCGGGCGTCACCGGTGGCGCGCTGGTGATCGTGGGCGAGGACTACGGCGAAGGCTCGTCGATCATGCAGGAACGCAGCCACGGCTTTGCCATGAAATCGCAGTTCTGGATGCTCGACCCGCGCCCGAACCTGCCTTGCATTACCAAAGCGGTGAAAGACGGGTTTGAACTTTCGGAGGCCAGCAACACCCCCGTGATGCTCATGGTGCGCATCCGGTCCTGCCATGTGACCGGCAGTTTCGAGACCCGTGACAACCAGCGTCCGCCGCTCACCGTGGCCGAAGCGGCCGCCAACCCGCGCTCGGATTTCAACCGTGTGGTGCTGCCGCCGATGTCCTATCTGCATGAGAAGGACAAGATCGAGAACCGCTGGCCCGCGGCGGAGAAATTCATCCGGGACAATAAGCTAAACGAGTTCTTCGGCCCGGAAGAAGCCCCATTGGGCATCGTTGTCCAAGGCGGCATGTACAACTCCGTCATCCGTGCCCTGCAACGGCTGGGCCTTGCGGATATCCACGGCCAGACCGAGGTGCCGCTCTATGTGCTGAACGTCACCTATCCGCTGCTGCGCGATGAGTTCGACGACTTCTGCAAAGGTAAGGATCACGTGCTGGTGGTCGAAGAGGGCCAGCCGGATCATATCGAACAGCAGCTCGGCTCCTACCTCTACAAACTCGAACGTAAGGTGAAGCTGCATGGCAAAGATGTGCTCCCGATGGCAGGCGAGTACACCGGTCAGGTGCTGCTCGACGGGGTGACGGATTTCCTCAAAGTCGCCGCGCCCGAGATGCTGCCCGGCAAGGTACGCGCTCCCAATGCCGAAGCGCCTGCGATCCCCGATCTGTCAGACACCGTGCCGATCCGCCCGCCGGGTTTTTGCACTGGCTGCCCCGAACGCCCGATTTTTGCCGCGATGAAGCTGACTGAGCAAGAGCTGGGCAAGCACCAGATCACCGGCGATATCGGTTGCCACCTTTTCGGTTGCCTGCCGCCCTTTGAAATCGGCGGCTCGACCATGGGCTATGGCCTCGGCCCCGCGTCGAATGCGGCCTTTGACGGGGGTGGCGACAGGCGCGTGATTTCGATCCTTGGCGATGGCGGCTTTTGGCACAACGGGCTCTCGACCTCGATCGGGAACATGGTGTTCAACAAGTCCGACAGCGTGGCAGTGATCGTCGACAACTACTATTCCGCTGCCACGGGCGGGCAGGACGTGATGTCCTCGCGGGCGCATAACGACACGAAATCTACGAACAACCCAATCTCCAAGGCGCTCAAGGGCGTGGGCGTCGAATGGGTGCGTCAGATCGACCGGACCTATGACGTGGGCAAGCTGCGCGAAGTGCTGCGCGAGGCGCTGACCACGGATTACAAAGGGCCGAAGGTCATCGTCGCTTCCTCAGAATGTATGCTGAACAAGCAGCGCCGCGAGAAGCCTTTGCGCAACAAAGCGATCAAGGAAGGCCGCCGCATGGAGGTGCCGCGTTTTGGGGTCGATGCGGATGTTTGTACCGGGGATCACGCTTGTATCCGGCTCTCGGGCTGCCCCTCGCTGTCGCTCAAACGCCTCGACGATCCGCTGCGCGATGATCCGGTGGCGCATATCGATCAGACCTGCGTCGGCTGCGGCAACTGCGGCGAAGTGGCCGATACGGCGGTGCTCTGCCCGTCCTTCTATCAGGCCGATGTGGTGCATAACCCCACCCGTTTCGAGCGGTGGCGTGCCGAGAAAACCAGCCAGATCATCTCTTGGCTACAAAGACGGCGCGACGCCAAGCGGCTGCGCAGCGAAGGAGTGACGACGTGAATCTGGTCCTGCCGCAAAAGACACCCGACGCGCGGGTCGGTGAAATCATCAAGCTCGCGGTCATGGCCGTGGGCGGGCAGGGCGGCGGCGTCTTGACCGGCTGGATTGAATCCATGGCCCGGGCCGAAGGCTATGTCTGTCAGGCGACCTCGGTCGCGGGGGTGGCGCAGCGCACCGGGGCCACGATCTATTATGTTGAGATGGCGCGCAAAAGCGCGTTGGAGCCGGTCTTTGCCCTCGCCCCTGCGGCGGGCGATGTCGACGTGTTGATCGCGGCTGAGATGATGGAGGTTGGCCGCGCGGTGATGCGCGGTTTCGTGACGCCAGACCGCACCACGCTGATCGGCTCGACCCACCGCGCCCTTGCGGTGAGCGAGAAGATGGCGCCGGGTGACGGCATTGCCGATGCGGATGAGGTCCGCGCCGCTGCCGAAATCGCCGCGCAGAAACTGGTGTTGGAGGATATGGAAGGGCTGGCCGTCGGCGCAGGCTCTGTCATTTCCGCTTCGCTCTTTGGCGCTTTGGCCGGGTCCGGGGCGCTGCCGTTCCGGCGGGAGGCCTATGAGGACGCGATCCGCACGGGCGGCAAGGGGGTCGAGCCGTCGTTACGCGCCTTTGCGGTGGGCTTTGACGCGGCGCAGGGCCGTTTGCCGACCAGCGCGCCCGTCGCGATGGACGAGCCGGAAACTCCCTTCCGCCTCGCCGGACCCGAGGCGTTGCAAAGCCAATGGGACGCCCTGGTCACCCGCGCCGACGCGCTGCCCGAAGCGGTGCATGATTTGGCATTCGCGGGCCTGTCTAAAGTGGTAAACTTCCAAGACTGCACCTATGGCACGCTCTATCTGGATCGGCTCGATACCGTCCTGGCCCGCGACAGCGCTGCGCAGGACTGGCGGCTCTCGGCGGAAGCGGCGAAATATATTGCCAACGCCATGGCCTATGATGACATCATTCGCGTTGCAGACCTGAAAACCCGCGCCCCGCGTTTTACCCATATCCGGCAAGAAATGCGCGCAGGCGATGCGAACCTGATGCAGTTGACCGAATACTTCCACCCCCGCGCCGAGGAGATCGCAGGCCTGATGCCCGCGCGTCTTGGCGCCAAGGTTGAGGCGAGCGAAAAATGGATGACCCGGCTGAACCGTTGGTTCGACAAGGGCCGCCGCCTGCGCACGGATCGGTTGCCTGCGTTTCTCATGCTGCACGTTCTGGGCGGTCTCAAAGGGTATCGTTTGAAAACCCATCGCCATGCCATCGAAGTCGCCCATCTCGACAGTTGGCTGTCGCGCTGTCTGGCGGAGGTCGAGGCCGATTACGACTCGGCGGTTGAACTGGTGAAATGCCGACGGCTCATCAAAGGCTATTCCGACACCCACGCGCGGGGTCTGGGCAAGTTCGATAAGGTGATGGATGCCGCCGCGCTGCTGCGCGGGCGAAAGGACGCGGCGCAATGGATCGCGCGTCTGCGCGAGGCGGCGTTGCAAGATGCCGAAGGAAAGGCGCTCGACGGGGCTATCGCGACAGTGCGGTCATTTGTCTAGGGGCGGTGCCCGTTTTCTAGCCAGCTGGGGGACGGATCAACGTGCCGACCGGGCGGGGCCATTCAATCTCAGTTGACCGGGTGCCACAGCCCCGCATAGCTGGGGGCGCACAAAGGGGGCCGCTGCCATGGAACTGTCGCATCTCATCACCTTTAACATCGCGCTCATCGCGTCGATCCTCAGCCCCGGCCCGGCTTTTCTGATCGCGCTGAAAACCACGCTGAGTTCAGGGCGGCAGGCGGGCGTTGCCGTGGGGCTTGGGCTTGGCCTCGTGGCATCGTTCTGGACCCTCGCCGCGCTCTTGGGGTTGGAGGCCGTCTTCCTCGCCTTCCCATGGGCCTATGCTATCGTGAAAACCGTGGGCGCAGCCTACCTGCTCTACGTGGCCTATGGCATGTGGCGCGGGGCGCGGGCGCCGGTGACAAGCACGGTGACCCCCGCCCGCCATGCGTTCCGGCAGGGGCTGATGATCAATATCCTGAACCCCAAATCGGTGCTTTTCGCCGCGGCGGTTCTGGTGGTCATCTTCCCCGAGGGGATGCGGCTGAGCGAGAACCTTTTAATCGGCGCCAACCACCTGATCATCGAACTGGCCTTCTACACCGCATTAGCCTTCGGCATGAGCCGCCCCGCCGTCAGTCAAGGCTATCTGCGCGCGAAGGTCTATTTCGACCGCATCGCTTCGGCCGTGTTGGGGCTATTAGGGCTGCGGCTGCTCTTCGCGCGTTAAAGCTCGGCCTCCCACCGCCGCGACAGGCGCATCGCGCCGTTGATGATGCCGACCATGGAATAGGTCTGCGGAAAGTTGCCCCAGCCCTCGCCGGTGGCGAATGCGGTGTCTTCGGACATAAGGCCAAGGTGATTGCGGGCTTCCAACAGTTCTTCGAACAGTTTGCGGGCTTCCTCTTCGCGGCCAATCCGCGCCAGCGCATCAATCCGCCAGAAAGCGCAGACGTTAAAGCCGACCTCGGGCACCCCGAAATCATCCGCCTCTTCGTAGCGCAGCATGAAGGGGCCACGGCCCAGCACTTCGGAAAGACGCTCAACCGTGGCGATGAACCGCGGGTCTTTCGGCGGCAGGAAGCCGACCTCGCCCATCAGCAAGACACTGGCATCCAAAGTGCTGCCGCCAAAGCTTTCGACAAAGGCGCCGCGTTCTTCTGACCAAGCGTTGTCGAGGATCTTGTCGCGGATCACCTCGGCGCGCTCGGCCCAAAGGGCGGCGCGGTCGTCCAATTTCAAATGGCGCGCGATCTTGCCCAAACGGTCGCAGGCAGCCCAGCACATCAGCGACGAAGATGTGTGAATGCGGGCGCGGCTGCGCAGCTCCCAAATCCCAGCATCAGGTTCGTCGTGCAGCTCCCACGCCTGCTCGCCCAAGGGCTCTAGCTGTTCAAAGGCCGTGCGCCCGGTGTTCATCGGCAGGCGGTGGTCGAAAAACGCGGGCGCTGCGCCAAGGATGATATTGCCATAGGTGTCGTGCTGGAAATGCTCATGCGCCTGATTGCCGATCCGCACCGGCCCCATGCCACGGAACCCCTGCAAGCTGGGCGAGATACGTTCGGTCAGCGCCGTCTCAAGCCCCAGTCCCAGCACGGGCTGGATATGCCCGCCTTCGGCATCCGCCACGGCATTCATTAGCCATTGGAAGTAATGCTCCAAGGTGCGGGTCGCGGCGAGACTGTTGAGCGCGCGCACGGTGAAAAACGCATCGCGGACCCAGCAATAGCGGTAATCCCAGTTACGCCCTGAATCCGGCGCTTCGGGCAGCGAGGTGGTGATTGCGGCGATGACACCGCCCGTGGCCTCATAGCTGCAGAGTTTCAGCGTGATCGCGGCGCGAATGACGGCCTCTTGCCACTCGAAAGGGATCGCCAAACGCTGGGTCCATCGCTGCCAATAGCGGGTGGTTTTGGTGCGAAAGGTGGTGCCGATCTGCTCGGCACTGTCTGACAGCGTCTCGTCGGGGCCAAGGATGAATGTCATCTCGCCTTCAAGATTTATCAAACGCGCGTCCAGCACATGGTCAATCGGCGCGTCGGTGGTCAGGCGCATGTTCTGCTCAGGCCCGACAAAGCGCACATGGTTCGACCCGCGGGTAAGCGTGGGGGCCACCTCTCCCCATTGAAAGCGCGGTTTCAGGCGCATCCTCACGCGAGGCGAACCCTCAATGCGTCGCACTTGCCGCACCAGCATCTGGGGGCGAAAGCTGCGGCCATAGGCGGTGAAACGGGGACAGAAATCGACAATCTCAACCGCGCCCTTGGCGCTGCGCAGGACCGTGCGCAGGATCGCGGTATTGGGCAGATAGCTTTGTTCGCTTTCCGTCATGTCTTCGAGTTCGACGGCAAACTCCCCGTCGCCCTCTTCGCCCGCGCCGTGGCCCATCAGACTGTGAAAGACGGGATCGCCGTCAAACCGTGGCAGGCAAAACCAGTTGATCGCTCCTTCGCGACTGACCAAAGCCGCGACTGCGCAGTTCCCGATGACACCCAGATCCATACGTCCCTCTTTCCTATTCTCGATGCGTCTGCCGGGCGGGCCGGATCAGCGCAAAATTTCTTTCAGCCAATCGGCAAAGCCGCCCACATCTGCGATGCGATGTTGTGCGTCGGTTGGCCCTTGGCCGATCTTGATGCCAAAGCCACCCATGGCTTGCGCCGCGCGAAAGCCATCTTCGTCCGTCACGTCATCGCCCACCATCACCGGCAGCCGCTCGGCAAAAGCGGGGGAGGCCATGAATCGCGTTACCGCGCCACCCTTGTCGACACCTTTCAGGGCGACTTCGCTGACCATCTTGCCATGCAGGCCGCGCAGGCTGGCGTCTTCGCCGACCAGCGTATCGACAAAGGCGCGGCAGGCTTCACCCTGATCGGGAGCTTTGCGGTAATGCAGCGCAATCGCGCCGGGCTTGCGTTCTGACGTCACCCCATGCAGCACGGCAAATTCTTCCACCCGGTCGATCACGGGGGCGGGGATGCCTGCGCTCTGCGTTGGGGCGTGATCAGCCGCGGTGCTCAGCCGCAGCTCCAACCCGTGCGAGCCAGAGACCGGCAGCCGCAGCGCGCCCAAGATACGGTCCACATCCGCTAGCGCCCGGCCCGAGATCACTGCCACCGCCCCATCGGTCTGCGCAACGAGTTGCGTCAGCAGGTGACGCGTGGCGTCCGGCAGGCAGGCGTCTTCGGGGTTGTCGACGATCGGGGCCAGCGTGCCGTCGAGATCAAGGAAAAACGCATGGCGCTCAAGCGGGATCACGGGCGGCAGATTGCTGTGCGACAAGGTGGTGCTATCCATAGTGTCTGGTCTATCCGTTTCAGGGCACTGGCGTTTTCAGCGCGCGGGCATTCTCACGAAACCTATGCGCCAGCGCAGCGAAATCAAAGGATTTATGCTGCAACTGCGCAAAGATGCGCGTCCTGCGGGGCGGGAACCCAGCCCATGCAGCGGCGTTTGCCTAGACGGCGGGCAATCTGCACGCCTCTGCAAGACCCCGCATCACACATTCGGAACCTCAGATGACCGCACCGTCCACGCTTAGGTACTACCCCGACAGCAAACCCGGCATCGCGCGGCGGCGCTGTGGGCGGGGGTTTTCCTATCACGCGCCCGATGGCCGCTGCATCAAGGACAAGGCCGAACGCGAACGACTGGTAAAACTGGCGGTGCCCCCAGCCTATGAGCAGGTCTGGATCAGCCCTCATGTTAACGGCCATCTACAGGCGACGGGGTTTGATGCGCGGGGGCGCAAACAGTACCGCTATCATCCGCTCTGGTCCGAGGCGCAGGCGCAGGAGAAATACGCAAGCCTGCCCGAATTTGCCGAGACCCTGCCGCGCATCCGCCGCCGCGTGCGCCGTGACCTTAAAGAAGAGCTGGGCGAACGTGCCTTTGCACTGGCCGCCGCCGTGGCGATGATCGACCGTCTGTCGCTGCGCGTCGGCAATCAAGTCTATGCCAAGACCAACCGCACCTATGGCACGCTGACCTTGAAGCGGCGGCATCTGGTTTTGAAAGACGGGAAATTGCAGGCCTCCTTCATGGCGAAGGGCGGCAAGCGGGTCCGCCGCCAGATCGCCAACCGCACCCTGATGCGCGCGCTGGAGAAAATCCGCGATCTGCCGGGCGCGGACCTGCTGACATGGCTCGACGAAGAGGGGGAGCCGCGCGGGCTGACCTCTTCGGCCCTGAATGATTATATCGCCGAGGCCGCAGGCACCGAAGGGTTCTCCGCCAAAACCTTTCGCACTTGGGCCGGGTCTGTCGCGGCCTTTGACGTGGCGCTAAAGGACGACAAACCGACCATCAAAGCCATGGCCGAAGCGGCAGCCCAACGGCTGCACAACACGCCCACCATTGCGCGCAACAGCTATATCCATCCGCAGGTCATCGACCTTTGCCAAAACCCCCAAGACCTGCCGGACCCGCCTGATATTGACGATATGACCCAAGCCGAACGGGGGCTTCTGGCCTTTTTGCGCAGCACCGCGTGACCCTGAATTGACGGAATGGGCGAACTTTAACCGCGCTCAGGCATTGTTAACATGAATAGTGGTATCGCCCAGCTTCAGAAGGACTGAAATTTCATGAACGAGACAGGTGGGCCGACCCTCAGCGGTGTCCTTGACCAGATGGAGCATCTGTCCGGGGGTGCGGATCGGCAAATTACCGTGGAAGAGATCATCGATTGTCTGGGCAAACACTCATTTGCCTCGACGATCCTGACCTTCAGCCTGATCTCTACCTCTCCGGCCAGCGGCATCCCCGGATTTACGGCGTTTATCGGGTTGGTGGTCTTGTTTTTGGTGGTGCAGATGATCTTTGGCCGCGAAAGCCTGTGGCTGCCGGGCTTTATCATGCGCCGCGACATCGCCGCGAAAAAACTGCGCGCGGGGGTCCGCTGGCTGCGCCGCCCGGTGGATTTCGTGGATCAATATTTGCATCAGCGGTCGACCTTCATCCTGCACCGCCCGTGGATTTACTTGCCGTTGTTGATGGTGATGGCCCTGTCGATGTTCATGCCGTTCATGGAACTCGTGCCCACTTCCGGCTCTATCGCCTCGGCCATGATCGCCATTTTTGCGGCGGGCTATCTGATGCGCGACGGCAGGGTCGTGATTTTTTCGATGGTTCTGATGTCCTTGCTTCCCGTGGGGGTTGCATGGTTCTTTCTTGGGCGCTGAAAAAATAATCGCGGCGGATTGCCATGCTGCGGCTGCAAAAGAATTGACCAAAGCCGACCAAGCTGGGAACATTTACCGACCTTAACCATTAAACCGTTAGTGGTGGTCGGCGTTCCGCCTTAGCAGGCTCGGCGGCCAAAAATTGATTGTTCCCGAGGCTTAAAATGGCTGGCAGATTAATTGTAATCTCAAACCGCATCCCATCAGAGGCCGCCCCCTCCGGTGGGTTGGTCTATGCGCTTCACGAAACCCTGCGCAAGATCGGCGGCATTTGGATCGGGTCGCACCCGGAAACCACCGAAACCCCGTCAGAGAGCCTGAGCGAATATGGCGATCAGGGCAAATACACCCGGCTGAGCTTCAGCCTCAGCCCCGAAGATTACAAGAATTTCTACCTCGGTTTTTCGAACTCGGTGCTTTGGCCGGTCTGTCACCGTCGCGGCGATCTGGTGGAGTTGGACCGGGGGTTCGAGCGGGGCTACAGCGCCGTGAACGCGCGGCTTGCGCGGCAGGTGATAAAGGTGGCCCGGCCGGACGATATGATTTGGGTGCACGACTACCACTTCTTTCCCCTGGCAACAGAACTGCGCAAGCTGGGTTTTGCGGGTAAGATCGGGTTTTTCCTGCATATTCCCTTCCCCGCTCTGGGCGATATGGGCGCCCTCCCGCGGGAGGCCAATCTGGCGCATTGGTTGGCGGACTATGACCTCGTGGGCCTGCAAACCCGCGCTGACGTGGCACGCTGCCTTGAGATGTTCCGCGCCGAAACGGACTCCGAATTCTTGATGAACGGCACGATCAAATGCGGCTCTCGGGCGGTGGCGCTGCGGTCATTCCCAATCGGGATCGATGTGGAGACCTTTGTGCAGGCCGCCCAAGGCGGCAGCGCGCAGGACCGGCTTGCAGATGATATGGCGGGGGACATCGTGATCGGGGTGGACCGGCTGGACTACTCCAAAGGTCTGCCCAACCGCTTCCGCGCCTTTGGCCGCTATCTGGAAACCCGCGATGAGCGTGAGCGGCGGGTGAGCATGGTCCAGATCGCCCCGCCAAGCCGCGAAGAGGTCGCCGCTTACCGCGAGTTGCGCTACGAATTGGAAGAGCTTGTTGGCCGGGTGAACGGCGAACATGGAGAGATCGACTGGACCCCGCTGCGCTATATTCACCGCAACCTTGATCGCGATCTCTTGGCGCGGCTTTACCGCCGTGCGCGGGTGGGTATCGTCACCCCCTTTGCCGATGGGATGAACCTTGTCGCCAAGGAATATGTCGCGGCGCAAGACCCCGAAGACCCCGGCGTGCTGATCCTGTCGCATATGGCCGGCGCCGCCGAAGACCTGACGGATGCTATTCAGGTCAACCCTTACGACATTGAAGACATGAGCGAGGCGCTCAAAACCGCGCTTGCCCTGCCGCTGGAGGAACGCAAACGCCGTCATGCCAGTTGCATGGCGCAGGTGCGGGCGACGGATGTGAATCGCTGGAGCCAGAACTTTGTCGAAGCGTTGCAAGCCTGCCTGCCGACACTGGTGACCAAACTCGCCGCGCGCGAAAGGACGGACGCCTAGCGGCGCGCGTCAGGCATCCGGGGCAAAGACCACTTCAGTCTCCCAGCCCTTGCATTTCTCTGCAAGCCCGGCGGGCAGGGGCAGATCGGTAAAGAACATATCCACCTCCCGCGCCGAAGCGATGCGCGCCGGGGCGGAGCGTTTGAATTTGGAATGATCCGTCACCAAAAAGGTCTTGCGCGACTGCGCGATGATACATTGGCTGACGCCCACCTCTTCAATGTCGAAGTCGAGCAGATCACCATCCGCATCCATGGCCGAACAGCCGATCACCGCGATGTCGAACTTGAATTGGCGGATCGTTTCGATTGTCAGATTGCCGACCAGCCCACCGTCCATGCGGCGCAGCGCCCCGCCCGTGAGCACGATGCGGCATTCGGGATTGTCGACCAGAATATTGGCGACGTTCATGTTGTTCGTCACCACCATCAGATCGCGGTGATGCAGCAGAGCGCGGGCCACGGCCTCGGTACTTGTCCCGATATTCAAAAAGACCGAACAACCGTCGGGAATATGTTCGGCACAGGCGCGGGCGATGCGATTCTTGGCCTCTTCGTGCAGGTTGCGCCGCTCGGCATAGCCGATGTTACTGGCCCCCGAAGGCAGCACCGCGCCGCCATGCACCCGCTCAAGCTTACCGCTATCGGCCAGTTCCGTAAGGTCACGGCGGATGGTCTGATGGGTCACGCCGAAATGCTCGGCCAGCCCGTCGACGGTAACTTTGCCTTCGCGCCGGGCGATTTCAAGGATGTCGGGATGGCGGAATGTCTGTGAAATGGGGGTCGCTCCTGCCTGCTGTTGGCGCATTATCTCCAGTGTCTTGACTAACGCAAGCAATCGCGCAGAGGGTTGTGGCTAGCATGTTCGATATACTCGCAAAACGAACATAAACGAAAATAATTCTTGTGCAGATGAGAGTCGTTTCGTAACACTGCCCCTAATTGGACAGTCTGAGCAGGGGGAGGGCCGGATTTTGAACCAACAGCCCGATAGCCATGTGCCCGCTGCCCCGGTCGATCTTTTCGTCATCGGTGGGGGCATCAACGGCGCCGGGATCGCGCGCGACGCCGCAGGACGGGGTCTGAGCGTGACCTTGGCCGAGATGAATGATCTGGCCTCCGCGACCTCTTCGGCCTCGACCAAACTGTTCCACGGCGGGCTGCGCTACCTTGAGTATTTTGAGATCGGCCTCGTGCGCCACGCGCTGACCGAACGCGAAGTGCTGCTGAAGGCGATGCCGCATATCTCTTGGCCGATGCGTTTCGTGCTGCCATATCACCGCGACATGCGGTTCGAGGGGGACACGCCGACTTCCAAATTGCTACGGCTGTTTATGCCTTGGATGCGGGGCCGCCGCCCGGCTTGGCTGATCCGCTTGGGCCTGTTTCTCTATGACAACCTCGGCGGTCGCGAGATCCTGCCCGCCACCCGCAGCCTGTCACTGCGCGGCACGCCCGAAGGGGCACCGCTGGAGGATCGCTTTGAGAAAGCCTTTGAGTATTCCGACTGCTGGATCGAAGATTCGCGCCTTGTGGTGCTGAACGCCCGCGATGCGGAATTGCGCGGCGCACGCATCATGACCCGGACCAAAGTCGTCTCTGCCGACCGCAGCGCCGATGGCTGGGCGGTCACCGTAGAGCATGGCGCGGATGGTCAGCGCGAGGTGATCCGAGCGAAAATGCTGGTCAACGCGGGCGGCCCCTGGGTGGGTGATATCATTCACAACACCGCGCGGCTGAACTCCTCCGAGGGGGTGCGGCTGGTGCGCGGCAGCCATATCGTGACCAAGCGGCTTTACGATCATGACAAATGTTATTTCTTCCAAGGCACCGATGGGCGGATCATTTTCACGATCCCCTATGAACAGGATTTCACCCTGATCGGCACCACGGACGCGGATCACCCTGATCCTTCGCTCACCCCGGAATGCACCCCCGAAGAGCAGGATTACCTGATCAACTTCGTGAATGGCTACCTCAAGCAAGACATTACCCGCAAAGATGTCGTCTGGACCTATTCCGGCGTGCGCCCGCTTTATGACGATGGGGCCAGCAGCGCCACGGCGGCCACGCGGGACTATACGCTTAAAGTGGACGAAACCGGCGGTGCGCCGATCCTCAATGTCTTTGGCGGCAAGATCACCACATACCGCAAACTGGCCGAAGACGCGCTGGAGCTGATCGCCCCGCATTTCGGCGGGCTTTCGGAACATTGGACCGCTGGCGTGGCGCTGCCCGGCGGTGATTTCCCGGTGGATGGGGTAGCGCAGTTGATCGCGCGGCTGAATGCGGATTACGACTTTCTGGATGAAAGCTGGGCAGCACGACTGATCCGCGCCTATGGTACAGATGCATGGGCGATGCTGGGCGCGGCGAAGACGCTCGCGGATATGGGCGAGCATTTCGGCGCGACCCTCACGGCGCGTGAGGTCGCGTGGCTAATGAGCAAGGAATATGCTCTCAGCGCAGAGGACGTCGTCTGGCGCCGCAGCAAGCTGGGCCTGCGAATGGATGAGGCGCAGATCGCGCGTCTTGATGAATGGATGCAGATGCGTGCGGCGAAACAAGCCGCCTCTGCGGCGGAATGAGGGGAGGACGAACGTGAGTTTGATCCTAAAAAACGTGTCGAAAACGGTGGGCGGTCAAACGCATATCCACCCGACCGACCTGACCTTGGAAAAGGGCACGATGAACGTGCTTTTGGGGCCAACGTCTGCAGGCAAGACCTCGCTGATGCGGCTGATGGCGGGGCTTGATGTGCCCAATACTGGCCAAGTGATCTGGAACGGCGAAGATGTCACCGGCATGCGCGTTCAAGACCGCAAAGTGGCGATGGTCTATCAGCAGTTCATCAACTACCCCTCGATGACCGTCTATGACAACATCGCCTCGCCGATGAAGCTGGTCGGTAAATCCAAAGACGAGATCGACCGCGCGGTGCGCGAGACGGCTGAACTGATGCAGCTGACCCCGATGCTTGACCGCAAACCGCTGGAGCTTTCGGGCGGCCAGCAACAGCGCTGCGCTTTGGCGCGGGCATTGGTGAAAAACGCCGGGTTGGTGCTGTTGGATGAGCCGCTGGCGAACCTTGATTATAAACTGCGCGAAGAACTCCGCGCCGAGATCCCGCGAATTTTCGAACGCGCCGGGTCGATCTTTGTCTATGCCACGACAGAGCCGGAAGAGGCGCTGCTTTTGGGCGGCAACACCGCGACGCTTTGGGAGGGCCGCGTGACACAGTTTGGCCTGACGCCAAGCGTCTACCGTCGGCCTGAGAATGCCACGACGGCGCGGGTCTTCTCCGACCCGCCGATGAACTTCCTGAGCATGACCAAATCTGGCGGCACGCTCCGGTTCGATGGCGGCGAAATGCCCGCGCCTGCCACGATGGCGAGCTTGAAAGACGGTGAATATACCGCCGGTTTCCGCCCCAACCACCTGACGCTAAGCGCGCAGGCTCCCGGCGCGATCGGCTTTGACGCGAAGCTGAATGTGACCGAGATTACGGGGTCGGAGACGTTTATTCACCTCGACTATCACGGCGCGAAATGGGTCGGGCTGGTGCATGGCATCCAGCACCTGAAACCGGGTCAGCCGCTGCCGGTCTATCTCGATCCGGCGCATATTTATCTCTTTGACGCGAACGGGGCCCTTGTCTCTGCCGCGCCCTATGCGGAGGCGGCATAATGGCCAAGATCACGCTTGATAACCTTGCGCATTCCTATCTGCCGAACCCTGGCCATGAGGATGATTTCGCCCTCAAGGAATTGAACCACGACTGGATCGACGGCGAAGCCTACGCCCTTCTGGGCGCGTCGGGCTGTGGCAAATCCACCCTCCTCAACATCATCTCGGGGCTGTTGCAGCCTTCGCAGGGTCGCATTCTGTTTAACGACGTGGACGTGACCCACGCCCCCACGGCAGAGCGCAACATCGCGCAGGTGTTTCAGTTCCCGGTTGTCTACGACACGATGACCGTGCGCGATAACCTCGCCTTTCCGCTGCGCAACCGGGGCGCGGATGCCTCTTATGTCGCAGAGCGCGTGCAGCAGATTGCGCAAATGATCGGCATGGAAGACGAGTTGAACCGCAAGGCGCGGGGCCTCACGGCGGATGCCAAGCAAAAGATTTCACTGGGCCGCGGCATGGTACGCGAAGACGTGAACGCTCTGTTGTTCGACGAGCCGCTGACCGTGATCGACCCGCATATGAAATGGGAGCTGCGCACGCAGCTGAAATCGCTGCACCATGAGTTTGGCCACACGATGATCTATGTGACCCATGACCAGACCGAGGCGCTGACCTTCGCGGATAAAGTAGTGGTGATGTACGATGGCCGTGTGGTGCAGATCGGGACACCGCAAGAGTTGTTCGAACGGCCCGCGCATACTTTCGTGGGCTATTTCATCGGCTCGCCGGGGATGAACCTGTTTGACGCGCAGATCTTGGGCAATGCCGCGCAGGTCGCGGGAACAAACATCGACCTGACCAAAAGCTACGCCCCCAAGGGCGGCAAAACCCAGCTGGGCGTCCGGCCCGAGTTTATCCGGCTCAACGGCGAAGGGCTGGGCCTGCCTGCAAAGGTGACGCGCGTCGAAGATGTGGGCCGTCACAAAATCATCCGCCTTGATGTGGCTGGCCAGCCGGTCAGCGCCATCGCCGAGGAGGGTGCCAAGGTGCCAAGCGAAAACACCGCGATCAGTTTCGATCCGGCGGGCATCAATGTCTATGCCGATGATTGGCGCATCAGCGCAGAGGGAGAAGCCGCATGAACAAGACCGTCAACCAAAAGGCATGGTTCCTTGTCCTGCCGGTTCTGATCCTCGTGGCCTTCTCGGCTGTGATCCCGCTGATGACCGTGGTGAACTATTCGGTGCAAGACACCTTTGGCCGGAACGAGTTCTTCTGGGCCGGGCTTGAGTGGTTTTCCGACATGCTCGACAGCGACCGGATGTGGGACGCTCTGGGCCGTCAGTTGATCTTCTCGGGCGTCATTTTGGCGATTGAGATCCCCCTCGGCATCTTCGTTGCGCTGAACATGCCGAAAAGCGGGTTCTGGGCCAGCTTCTGTCTGGTGCTGATGTCGCTGCCGCTGCTGATCCCGTGGAACGTGGTCGGCACCATCTGGCAAATCTTTGGCCGCGTCGACATTGGCCTTCTGGGCTACACGCTCGACAAGCTGGGCATCACCTATAACTACACCCAAGACATCACCGCCGCTTGGATTACCGTTGTGGTCATGGACGTCTGGCACTGGACCTCTCTGGTGGCGCTTTTGGCCTATGCCGGTCTGCAATCCATTCCGGACGCTTACTATCAGGCGGCCAAGATCGACCAGGCCAGCCGTTGGGCCGTGTTCCGCTATATCGAACTGCCCAAGATGGCAGGGGTGCTGATGATCGCGATCCTGCTGCGCTTTATGGACAGTTTCATGATCTATACCGAGCCGTTTGTCGTCACCGGAGGCGGGCCGGGCAATGCTACGACATTCCTGTCCATCGACTTGGTGAAAATGGCCATTGGCCAGTTTGACCTCGGCCCCGCAGCGGCCTTCAGCCTGATGTATTTCCTTGTTATCCTGTTGATTTCATGGGTGTTCTACACCGTTATGGTCAACCTCGACAAAAGGGATGGTGTGTGATGACCGACACAACCGTGCAAGCCCCCGGTGCCGCGCCCATTCCGGGTGACGTGACCACTGCCAAACGCGCCCGGCGCAGCCGCTTTCGGCCCAAAGGGTCTGTGGTGGTGATGACGCTCTACCTGCTTTTCCTGCTGCTGCCGATCTATTGGCTGATCAACATGAGCCTGAAGACCAACGCAGAAATCCTGGGGAGCTTCTCGCTCTACCCGCGTGATTTGACGCTGGCGAACTACGCCAAGATCCTCACCGATCCGAGCTGGTACATGGGCTATGTCAACAGCCTGATCTACGTGGTGCTGAACACTGTGATCTCGCTCGCTGTGGCGCTGCCTGCGGCCTATGCTTTCTCGCGCTACAGCTTTATGGGCGATAAGCATCTGTTCTTCTGGCTGCTGACCAACCGCATGGCCCCTCCGGCGGTCTTCGCGCTGCCGTTCTTCCAGCTTTATTCCTCGGTCGGGCTGTTCGACACGCATATCGCCGTGGCGCTGGCGCATTGCCTGTTCAACGTGCCGCTGGCGGTCTGGATTTTGGAAGGCTTCATGCGCGGCGTGCCGAAGGAGATTGACGAGACGGCTTACCTTGATGGTTACTCTTTCCCGCGCTTCTTCATCCGTATCTTCACCCCGCTGATTGCCTCCGGCATCGGTGTCGCGGCCTTCTTCTGCTTCATGTTCTCATGGGTCGAATTGCTGCTGTCGCGGACCCTTACTTCGGTCGACGCGAAACCCATCGCCGCCACCATGACCCGTACTGTTTCGGCCTCGGGCCTCGACTGGGGCGTGCTGGCCGCCGCCGGGGTGCTCACAATCGTACCGGGCGCTTTGGTGATCTATTTCGTCCGCAACTACATCGCCAAGGGCTTTGCCCTCGGCCGCGTATAAAAGGGGAGACCGCTCATGTCTTGGATGGCTTGGACCATGCCCACCGCGATCTTCTTCGGTGTCATCGCGCTGTTACTCGTGACCTTCACGATCCTCGCGATCAAATTTCCTGAGACGCCCCGCACCGGCATTCTCAGGATTGAAACAACCCGTGGTGACCGTCTGTTCATCACGCTTCTCGGCTCAGCCTTTATCAACTTGATCTGGCTGGGTTTCGAGGCGGGTCCACAGCCCTATGCGCTGCTGGTCTGCCTTGCCTATGCCGCAGCCGTATTTCGCTGGGTCTAGGCGCTATCACGGCTGATCCCGGTTAATCGGGGCAGCCATACGACACGACCAAATGTCTAGGGAGGACATAATGAAACGATCTGTCATGAAATCGAGTACCGCTTTGGCGGTCACGCTCGGTCTGCTCGCCGGGCCAGCATTCGCGGATATGGAAGCCGCGAAGAAATTCCTCGACGAGGAAATCGAACGCTCCGCGCTGAGCCGCGAAGAGCAGGAAGCGGAGATGCAATTCTTCATCGACGCCGCTGAGCCGTTCAAGGGCATGGACATTAAAGTCGTGTCCGAGACCATCACCACCCATGAATACGAAGCCAACGTGCTGGCCCCGGCCTTCACCGCGATCACTGGCATCAACATCACCCACGATCTGATCGGCGAAGGTGACGTGGTCGAGAAACTGCAAACGCAGATGCAGTCGGGCGAGAACATCTATGACGCCTATATCAACGACTCTGACCTGATCGGCACCCATTGGCGCTACAAGCAGGCGCGCAGCCTGACCGACTGGATGGCGAACGAAGGCAAGGACGTGACCAACCCTGGTCTCGATCTCGACGATTACATCGGCCTTGATTTCACCACGTCGCCTGACGGTGAGCTCTACCAGCTGCCCGACCAGCAGTTTGCGAACCTTTATTGGTTCCGTCAGGACTGGTTCACCGATCCTGAGTTGATGGCCGAGTTCAAAGAGAAGTACGGCTATGAACTGGGCGTACCGGTCAACTGGTCTGCTTACGAAGATATCGCCGAATTCTTCACCGGCCGCACCATCGACGGCGTCGAAGTCTACGGCAACATGGACTACGGCAAGAAAGACCCGTCGCTTGGCTGGCGCTATACCGATGCGTGGATGTCCATGGCTGGCATGGGCGATGTGGGTGAACCCAACGGCCTGCCGGTCGACGAATGGGGCATCCGGGTCAACGAAAACTCGCAGCCCGTCGGTTCCTGTGTGACCCGCGGTGGTGCGACCAACGATGCGGCCGCGGTCTATGCGATCACCAAATCCATCGAATGGCTTGAGAAGTACACGCCCCCCGCAGCCGCTGGCATGACCTTTGGCGAAGCTGGCCCGGTTCCTGCCCAGGGTGCGATTGCCCAGCAGATGTTCTGGTACACCGCCTTTACCGCAGACATGGTCAACGACAGCGCCAAGGCCGTGCTGAACGAAGACGGCACGCCCAAGTGGCGCATGGCCCCCAGCCCGCATGGCGCCTACTGGAAAGATGGCCAGAAGGTTGGCTATCAGGACGTGGGCAGCTGGACGCTGATGGAAAGCACCCCCGTCGACCGCGCCAAGGCTGCATGGCTCTACGCGCAGTTCGTGACCTCGAAAACCGTCGATGTTGAAAAGGCCCATGCCGGTCTGACCTTCATCCGCGAGTCCACCATCCAGCACGAAAGCTTCACCGAGCGTGCGCCGAAACTCGGCGGTTTGGTGGAATTCTACCGCTCGCCCGCGCGCACCGCATGGTCGCCCACCGGGACGAACGTGCCGGATTACCCCAAGCTGGCCCAGCTGTGGTGGCAGAACATCGGCGACGCCATGTCCGGTGCGAAGACCCCGCAAGAAGCACTCGACAGCCTCTGCGCCGAGCAGGAAAAAGTGCTGGAACGGCTTGAGCGCGCAGGCGTCCAAGGTGATCTGGGTCCGATAATGAACGAAGAGCAGGAGGCCTCCTACTGGCTGGAGCAGGAGGGTTCGCCCGTTGCCAAGCTCGACAACGAAGACCCAGAGCCTGAGACCATCAGCTACGAAGAGTTGATCAAGTCCTGGCAGTAAGCCAAACTTTGGGGGCCGGGGCGTATTAGCGTCCCGGCCCTTTTTTCATGTCCAAACCATTATCCGGGGGCTGCGCCATGACCCATATCCTCGCCATTGATCAAGGCACTACGTCCTCGCGGGCGATCCTCTTTGACGGCAACATGTCGGTGACGGCCACCGCCCAAGAAGAATTTCCGCAGCATTTTCCCCGTTCCGGCTGGGTCGAACATGATCCGGGCGACTTGTGGTCCACCACCGCGGGCACCTGCCGCGCGGTGATCGAAAAGGCCGGTCTGCGCCCCGATGACATCACCGCCATTGGCATCACGAACCAACGCGAGACGACGCTGGTCTGGGACGCGAAAACCGGTAAGCCGGTGCACAACGCCATCGTTTGGCAAGACCGCCGCACCAGCGATTTCTGTCGCGAACTGCGCGAGCGGGGTGACGACAAGATCATCACCGAACGCACGGGCCTGTTGGCCGATCCGTATTTTTCGGGCACGAAACTGAAATGGATCCTCGATAACGTCGAAGGCGCGCGCGAACAGGCGCGGCGCGGCGAGCTGCTCTTCGGTACGGTCGACAGCTACCTGATCTGGAAGCTCACGGGCGGCGCGCGCCATGTGACCGACGCCACCAATGCCGCGCGCACCATGCTCTATGACATTCACAAAGGCCGCTGGAGCACGACGATCTGCAAAATGTTCGACATTCCGGTCGAGATGCTCCCCGAGGTACAAGACTGCGCCGCCGATTTCGGCACCACGCGCCCCGATCTCTTTGGCCGCGAGATTCCCATCCTTGGCGTGGCGGGCGACCAGCAGGCCGCGACCATTGGCCAAGCCTGTTTCCAGCCCGGCATGATGAAATCGACCTACGGCACTGGTTGTTTTGCGCTGCTGAACACAGGCGACACGGCGGTAACCTCGACCAACCGCTTGCTCACGACCATCGCCTATCAACTGGACGGCAAGCCGACCTATGCGTTGGAAGGGTCGATCTTCGTTGCCGGAGCCGTGGTGCAATGGCTGCGCGACGGGCTGAAAATGATCCGCGAAGCAAGCGAGACCCAAGGGCTGGCCGAACAGGCCGATCCGCACCAAAACGTGGTGCTGGTGCCTGCCTTTGTCGGCCTTGGCGCGCCTTACTGGAACGCCGAATGCCGTGGCGCGATCTATGGGCTGACGCGCAACTCCGGCCCCGCGGAACTGGCCCGCGCGGCGCTGGAAAGTGTGGGCTACCAGACCCGCGACCTCTTGGAGGCGATGCAGGCCGATTGGGCCGCCCAAGGCCAGCCGGGCGAGATCGCCACCCTGCGTGTCGACGGCGGGATGAGCGCCAGTGACTGGGCGATGCAGTTTCTCTCGGACGTGATCGGGGCCTCGGTGGACCGCCCCGATGTGCTGGAAACCACGGCGCTTGGTGCGGCATGGTTGGCGGGACAGCGGGCGGGGATCTATCCTGACATGGAAGGCTTCGCTCGCGAATGGGCGCTGGATCGACGGTTTGAAACACAGATGGATGCGGCGACGCGGGATGAGAAATACGGCGCATGGAAGCGCGCTGTAAACGCCACGTTGCAATTCTGATGGAGGGGATCGCAGCCTTTGGTTTCGCCACCGCCGGGCGCATCCGCTTTGGCCGTGGGACTGCTACTGAAGCCGTCGACGCCGCGCTCAGCTATGGCCGCCAAATGCTGATTTTACGCGGTGGATCCGTCGCTTGGGTCGATGAGCTCAGCCGCGACCTGACGGCGGCTGGATGTGACGTGACCGAAGTCCGCAGCAGCGGTGAGCCATCGGTCGAAGACGTGCGCGCCGCCGTGGCGGCGGGGCGCGGCGCGGATGTGGTGCTGGGCGTGGGCGGCGGCGCGGTGATCGACCTTGCCAAGGCCGCAGCGGCGCTGATCCCGTCGGATTGCGACGTGATGGAGCATCTCGAAGTCGTTGGCGCGGGCAGGCCCTTGCAGGCCGATCCGCTGCCGATGATCGCGATCCCCACCACCGCAGGCACCGGAGCCGAGGTGACAAAAAACGCCGTCATCGCCGTGCCGGACGCCGCGCGAAAAGTCAGCCTGCGCGACGACCGAATGCTGCCGCGTTTGGCCTTGGTCGATCCCGCGCTGACGGATGGCGCACCGCGCGGCGTCACGTTGGGGTCGGGCCTTGATGCCTTGGTGCAGGTGATCGAGCCCTATCTTTCGAGCAAAGCCAACCCGCTCAGCGATGCGCTCTGCCGTGCCGCGATCCCGCAGGGGATCGCCGCGCTCAAACGTCTGGCGGCGGGCGAAGACCCTGCCGCGCGGGATGCGATGGCCTATGTCAGCCTGTCGGGCGGTTTGGCGCTGGCGAATGCCGGGCTCGGGGCCGTGCATGGGCTGGCGGGTGTGATCGGCGGGCAGTTTGGCGCGCCGCATGGGCTGATCTGTGGGCGTCTGCTGGGGCCGGTGCTGGCCGCGAACGCGGATGTGCTCGGGGTCTCGGCCCGCTTCACGGAAGTGCAGAGGTGGCTCTCCGACGGGTTCGACCTGCCATTGGACGGTACGTCCAAAGCGCTCACCGCCATGCTCGATGATTGGGAGTTGGATCGGTTGGACCGTTGGATCCCCGAAGATGCGGATCTGACTGAGACCGCCCGCGAGGCGGCAGCCTCTTCCTCCATGCGCGCCAACCCTTGCGTGCTTGAGGCGGAAACACTCAAAGCCTGCATCCGCGCAGCAATGTAGTGGGCAGGGGCCACAGCCCCCGCCCGGCATTCTCACGTGGCGCGCGGCGGCGTGTTGCCCTCGCCCAAGTCCCAAAATACGCCCGCCATCACCCGCAGCGCATCGCGGCAGACGGGTTTCAGCACGTGTTCATCCGGCGCGTGCTGCGAACAGCTGCGGTAGGAATGCGGCACCCAGACTGTCGGCAGCCCCAAAATATCGCTGAAACTGTCGTTAGGCAGCGAGCCTGCGAGGTTGGGCAGGATATGCGGCGCTTTCCCGGCGCTTTTCGTGAGGGAGGCGGCCACGAACTTCACCCAAGGGTGATCCGCATCCAGCCGGGTCGCGCGGAAGAAGCCGCGGTCATGCGGCTCGATCCGGACATCCTCGAACCCGTGTTTATCAAGGTGACGCCGCAGCGCGGGCAGGATGTCTTCGGGATCGGTGCCGACGACATAGCGCAATTGGCAAGTGGCGGTGGCATGGGCCGAGATCGCGTTGACCGGCGCTTCGGGCACGCCGCTTTTCATCGCGAGAATGGCAAAGCTGTTCCAGCCATAGGCGCGCTCGACCGGGGTCAGGTCTTCTTCGCCCCAGTCGGTATCGATGGCGGGGCCATCGTCGCTTTCGATCGGCAGGTCTTTCAACGCCGCGCGGACCGAGGGGGTCAGGCTGTCGGGCCGCCACTCGGGGATCTGGATTTGCCCGCGTTTGTCGGTGATGGTCGACAGGGCCTGCGCCAAGATCATCGCCGGATCGGCCAGCAAGCCACCCCAGTTGCCCGAGTGATGCGCGCCTTCGCGTTTATCGACGATCAGATCAAAAGAGACCCCGCCGCGCGAGCCCATGAACATGGTCGGCACATCGGGTTGCAGGCGCGGCCCGTCCGAGGCGATGAGCACGTCGGCGGTCAGTTCCTCACGGTGTTCGGCAAAGAATTCGGGCAGGCCCGCGCTGCCGGTCTCTTCGCTCATCTCGATCACGATGCGGCAGTTGAAACCCAGCTTGCCGCGCGTTTTCAGCACCGCTTCGATGGCGGCGATGTTGATCAGGTGCTGACCCTTGTTGTCGGCAGTGCCGCGGCCATAAAGTTTGTCGCCTTCTTCGACCAGTTTGAAAGGATGCAGCCCCTCGCGCCACTGGTCGGTCTGGGCGCGGATCACGTCGCCGTGGCCATAGGTCAGCACGGTCGGCAGGTCATCGCCCTCGCGGCGCTCGCCCACCAGAAAGGGGCCACCGCGCGGGTCGGGATTGTCGTGAAAGCTACAGGCAAAGCCCATTGCCGTCAGCCGCGGCTCCATCGTTTCGACCAGATAGCGTTTGAGCTCGGGGGCTTGGTCGGGGTTCTGGCTCTCGGTCTCGTACGAGACGAGGTTGGCCAGTTCGGCTTGGAATGTCCCCTCATCGAAATAGGTCGAGATCGCTTCGATCGCGCTGTCGCGGGTCATGCTTCAATGTCCTTTGTCATATCTTCGGAAATAGCGTCGCCCCAAGGCGACATGATCTCGGTGCAGCCAGAATTGCGCCCCGCGTCGCGCATCACGCCTGCGGGACAGGCGAAAGCGTAAGGAAAGATCGTGCGTTTGGTCTCGGCGACCTCATTGTTCTCGCGCAGCCGGTCGAGCACATCGCGCGGCAGGCTTTCATCGGCGATGAGCTGGTTGGCGTCCGAGGCGTCGATGCGGGGGGCGTGGAAACTGTCTTCGAGCGACATGTCGAAATCGGTGACGAAGGAGGACAGTTGCGCCACCGCGCCGAGGATTTTGCGCCCGCCGGAGGCGCCGAAGGCAAAGCGTTTGTCGCCCTGTTCGCCGATCACCGGGCAGACGTTCATCAGGCAGCGCTTGTTCGGCCCGAGCGAATTCGGGCGGCCCTGAACCGGGTCGAACCACATGATGCCGTTGTTCATCAAAAAGCCGGTGGAGGGCGAGACGACCCGCGAGCCGAAGATCGACAGCAGTGTCTGCGTCTGCGCCACCATATTCCCGTGGCGGTCGACGACCGAGAAATGCGTGGTGCAGCCCGGGGCCTCGGGGCTTTCGCCGGTGTCGCCCATCGATCCGAGCCGCCGCGCATAAGCGCCCTTCAGCGCCGCAGCCATCGCGGCATAGCTGTCGGGGCCGGGAGCGCTGCCGAGGTCTTCGGTTTCCAGCGAGGCAAAGGTATCGCGGAAGGTCGGGCCAGCGGTCAGCCCCGGGACGACATGGAACCGCGCGTCGCGGTAGGCGAAGTCAAGCGGGGCGTGGAACTCGGCCCGGTAGGCTTGCAGGTCTTCGTGGCTGAGGCTGCCGCCCTTGTCCTGCACATCCTTCGCCATCGCGGCCCCGAGGTCACCATCATAGAGCGCGCGCGCCCCATGCCGCGCGATCTGGTCAAGGCTGTCGGCCATGCGCGATTGATCCAGCCGTTTTTCGGCCAGCGCGGTCCAACCGCTGATCGTCGGCCATTGCCCATCTTCGAGGAAGAGGTCCGCAGCGTCAGCATCTTTGGCCAATTCGCGGGTGCAAGAGGCGATGACGAGTGCGGCATACCAATCCACCGTCAGCCCCCTGCGGGCGTGGTCAATCGCGGGCGACAGCAGCTCGGCCCAAGGCATCTTGCCAAAGCGCGCGTGCGCTTGGCCCAGCCCGTCGACCACGCCGGGCACGGCAATCGCCGTTGCACCCTGCACGTTGCGGTCGCCTTCGACATGCTCCCAGGGGAACAGATCGCCTGCTTTGCCGCGCCCGCTGAGCGGATAATTCGCCGGGTCAAGCGCGCCGGGGCTGCGCATGCCGTGGTTCAGGGCATGGGCCTGACCTTCCTCAGCGCGCCAGAGCATCATCGCCCCGCCGCCCGCCGGGCCGCTCATCCAAGGTTCCAACACGCCGATGACGAAAGAGGTGGCCACGGCCGCATCCACTGCATCGCCCCCTGCCGCCAGCACCTCGGCCCCCGCGATTGCTGCCAACCGATGCTGCGCGGCGACGACGCCATGTTCGGTTTCGATGACGGTTTTGCGGGTTTGACTGCTGTGCGACAGGTTCGATGACATGGGATTACTCTTGCTCGTACATGGGGGTTTCCGGATCGTGCAGATGGCAGGCGACATGCCCCTGCGGGATAGGGGTGTGACGTGGGGCCTTTTGTTTACAAAGATCCGTGGCGCGTGGGCAGCGCGGGTGGAAGTGGCAGCCCGGCGGCGGCGCAATCGGGTTTGGATAGGCCATGCCAAGCTGGGTGTCTGGCACGCCCAAGCCCGGCTCGGGCGTCAGCACCGATTTCAACAGCGCTTTGGTGTAGGGATGACGCGGGGCGTCAAAGAGCCCGGCGACCGAGTTCTGCTCCACGATCTCGCCCAGATACATCACCGCCACGCGGGTCGCGAGGTGTTCGACCACCGCGAGATCGTGACTGATGAAAAGATAGGTCAGGCCGAACTCTTCGCGCAGCTCGCCTAGAAGGTTGAGGATCTGGCTCTGCACCGACACATCCAGCGCCGAGGTTGGCTCGTCGCAGATCACCACCTCGGGCTTCATAATTAACGCCCGTGCAATCGCCACACGCTGGCGCTGGCCGCCTGACATCTGGCTGGGGTAGGTGTTCATCACCCGCTGCGGCAGGCCGACAACGTCGAGAATTTCCTTAACCTTTTTCTTGCGGCTGGCCTCATCCCCGATGCCATGCACGCGCAGGGGCAGGGAGATCACGTCATAGATGCTTTTGCGTGGGTTGAGCGAGGAATAGGGGTCTTGAAAGATCGGCTGGATCCGCCGCGCCAGCGCCAGACGGCCCTGCTGCGTGATCTCTTCACCATCGATTTTGACATGACCTGCGGTCGGCTGCTCCAGCCCCAATAGGATCTTGGCGAGGGTTGATTTACCGCAACCGGATTCACCGACGAGGCCCAGCACTTCGCCTTTGCCCAGTTGCAGCGATACGTCGTTCACAGCCGTCAGGGGTTTGACCTTGCCGAACATGCCTTGTTTCACCCGGTAGGTCTTGCTGACGCCCGAAAGCTCCAGCACCGGGGGGGCGTTTACGCTGTCCTTCATACGGTCAGCTCCTTCTCGGAATGGCGTTTGCCATCGGGGAAAATGCAGCGGAAGGCGTGGCTGCCGTCCTTGCGCTTGGGGATGTCGCCACGGCATTCGGCGACGGCATGGGGGCAACGGGTGCGGAAGACGCAGCCCTCAACCTCGCCCACCAGCGAGGGCACGATGCCCGGGATGGTGCCCAGTTTCGCGCCGCGGTCGGTCTTGCCGGGCAGCGGGATGCAGCGCAGAAGCCCACGGGTGTAGGGGTGCGAGGGGGCGTTGAAGATGTCTCCGACCGGGCCAGTTTCGACCAATTCACCCGCATACATCACCGCAACCTTGTCGGCCACCCGCGCCACGACGCCGAGGTCATGGGTGATCAGGATCACGGCCATGTTCATCTCGCGCCCCAGATCGTGCAGCAGCCGCAGGATTTGCGCCTGAATGGTCACATCAAGCGCGGTTGTCGGCTCATCCGCGATGATCAGTTCCGGCTCGCACATCAGTGCCATGGCGATCATCACGCGTTGGCGCAACCCGCCTGAGAGCTGGTGCGGATACTGCGACAGACGGCTCTCGGCGGCGGTGATGCCGACTTTTTCCAGCAGTTCAATCGCCCGGTCCCGTGCCTGCTGGCGGCTGACTTTGCGGTGCAGCAGCAGCGCCTCGGCCAATTGATCGCCGATGGTGTAGGCGGGGTTCAGCGAGGTCATCGGCTCTTGGAAGATCATCGCCATCCGCGCCCCGCGCAGCTTGCGCATCTGGCCTTGGCTGGCGGTGGTCAACTCGGTCCCGTCAAAGGTCATCCGATCTGCGCGGCGTTTGATGGATTTGCCCAAGAGCCCCATCAGCGCCAGCGAGGTGAGCGATTTGCCCGAGCCGCTTTCGCCGACGATGCACAGGGTCTCGCCACGGTTAAGGTCGAAGTCGATCCCGCGCACCGCATGCAGGGTGCCGCCGCCCGTGGGAATGTCGAGCCGCAAGTTACGAACGCTCAGAAGTGGTTCTGTCATGGGTCAGCTCCGGTTTTCGGGGGCGGTGACGTCGCGCAGACCGTCACCCATCAGGTTGATCGCCAGCACCAGCACGAAGAGCACGGCGCCCGGGATCAGGACGAGCCACGGCTCGAACAGCATCATGTTCTTGCCCTCTGAGACCATCAGCCCCCAGCTTGGCGTCGGCGGTTGCACCCCGAGGCCAAGGAAGGACAGGGCCGCTTCGAGCAAGATCGCATGGGCCATTTCCAGCGTCACGACGACGATCAGGTTGTTGGCGATATTGGGCATGATCTCAGACAAGAGGATGCGCGGGGTGGAGGCGCCGATGACCTGCGCCGCGGCTACATATTCGCGCCGCCGCACCTGCATGGTCGAGGCGCGCATGACCACGGCAAAACGGTCCCAAAGCAGCAGGCCGAGAACGCCGATCACGACCTGAAGCGAGCCGCCGAGGATCGCCACGACCGCGAGGGCCACGAGCACCACCGGCATCGCTAGACGCACGTTGATCAGAAAGGTCACGACCGCATCTACCTTGCCACCGAAGTAGCCCGCAGCGACGCCCATGGCTGTGCCGATCACGCCCGAGATCAACGCCGCCACGGCCCCGATCAGCAGCGAAATTCGCGCACCATAGATCAGGCGCGACAGGTAATCCCGGCCCAGATGGTCGGTGCCCAAGGGATGCTCCCAAGTGCCACCCATGAAGACGGGGGGCTCCATCCGGGTCATCAGGCTTTGAGCATAGGGATCATGCGGAGCGATCCAAGGGGCGAGGATCGCGATGATCGTAAGGATCACGAGGACGACCGCCCCGATCAGCAGACCTTGGTGCCCGAAGATGCGCTTGCGCAGCATCTGGCC
The DNA here is from genome assembly GCF_027214245.1 of Sulfitobacter dubius. GTDB lineage: Bacteria > Pseudomonadota > Alphaproteobacteria > Rhodobacterales > Rhodobacteraceae > Sulfitobacter > Sulfitobacter dubius_A. The sequence goes on from NZ_JAPWHM010000002.1 coordinate 124,816, forward strand.
GGGGGTCGGGCCGGTGATTTCGTCCAAAAGGCTGTCATGTGTACCAGCGGTGATCATGTCAGCTGCTCCTCATGCGGGGGTCGAGCCATGCGTTCAGCACGTCTGCGAGGAAGGTGAAAACGATGTAGAACATCGAGAAAATCAGGATCAGCGCCTGCACCGTGGGCAGGTCATTCCGCGCGATGCTTTCCCAAGCGAGGTAACCCGCGCCATGCAGAGCAAAGATCGATTCAACCACGATGGAGCCGCCCAGCATGAAGCCCATCTGCACGGCGGCAAGGCTGACCACGGGAATGATCGCATTGCGCAGCGCGTGGCGGAACAGCACCCGGCGCTCATTGGCGCCCTTGGCCCGCGCGGTGCGGATATAGTCAGAGTTCAGAACATCCAGCATGCCGGCGCGCGTCAGGCGCATGATCGCGGGCATTGCGTAATAGCCCAGCACCACGGTCGGCAGGATGAAATGCCGCCACGTGTCGGTGCCCGAAGGCGGCAGCCAGCCCAGTTGGATCGCAAAGACCACGATCAGGATGAGGCCGAACCAGAAGCTCGGCATCGCTTGACCGGCAACGGAGATGAAGAGCGCCACGCGGTCGATGATCGAATTGGGGCGGATCGCGGCGACCACGCCGAGGGGGACGGCGGTCAGCAGCGCGAAGGTGATCCCGCAGACGCCGAGCGTCATGGTCACGCTCAACCGGTCGGCAATCAGCGAGGCGACGGGCAGGCGGAAATAGTAGCTCTCGCCGAAATCGCCCTGAAGGGCCGAGAACAGCCATTCGCCGTATTGCACCAGCATGGGCCGGTCGAACCCGTAGAGACGGCGCAGCGCCTCGATATCTTCGCCACTGGCGGTTTCGCCTGCAAGTGCTGCGGCGGGGTCGCCCGACAGGAACAGCAGGCTAAAGCTGATAAACGACACGGTAAAGGCCACGAGAAGGGCCAGTCCCAATCGTTTGAGAATGAATTGAAGCACGGGTGCAACTACCTTGAGGCTGCGCCGCAGGCGGATGGCCTGCCGCGTGGGTCTGGGTGGGGTGCGGAAAAATGCAGGGCAGGGGCACCGATCACGGCGCCCCTCCCGTTTGGTTTACTTCCAGCTAACCGTGGTGAAGCGCAGAACTTCGTCGGCTGTGGGCGTGTAGTCCACCTCGTTGGTGGTCACGTAGTTGGTGTTGTAGGAGAACATCGGCGCCCAATAGGCTTCCTCGGTGATGCGTTCGATCGCTTTGGAGTAGTTCTCTTTGCGGACCTCAGGGTCGGTCGAGCTGTCGGCTGTGTTGAGGTATTCCAGCGTCTCATCGTCCATCGCATAGTCAAGAGAGCCGTGCTTGAAGAACTGGCTGACCATCGCAGAGGCGTCGTTGATCGAATAGCTGCCCCATGTCTGGAACGACACGGCGGTTTCACCCTTCATGTTCTGCTCGCGCAGGGCGGAATACTGCAACATCTTGAAGTTGGTATCGATGCCCACGGCGTTGAGATAGCTGGTGATCGCCTCGGCATATTCACGGTCACGGTAGGCGTAAAAGTCGATGGTCAGACCATCTTCATAGCCCGCCTCGGCCAGCAGTTCTTTGGCCTTCTCGGGGTTGTACTCATATTCGACCGCCGCTTCTTCGTCACAGCCGAACTGGCTGGGGAAGCAGGGGGTGTAGACGACTTTGGACTTACCTTTGAGCAGCGCGTCGACCAGTTCCTGACGGTTGATCGCGTAGTTCACGGCCTTCCGCACGCGGATATCGGTGAAAGGGCTGTCTTCCGAACGGCCCGCCGCATCCAGCGTCAGATAACCCACACGCATGGTGGATTCGTTGGAGACTTGGAATTCGTCCCGCTCGGCCAGTTTCTCGGCTTGGTCCGAAGGCACCTGCCAGATCAGGTCGAGCGAGCCGCTGAACAGTTCCGCCATCTGGGTGTTCACATCCGGGATGGTGCGGATGTCGACGTTTTTGATGCTGGGCTTGCCTTTGGGGCTGTCGTGATAGCCTTCATAGGCTTCCAGTTTGAAGTGCTGGCCGGGGACGACTTCGGTCACTTTGTAGGGGCCGGTGCCGACGGGTTTCAGGCCCATGCCTTCGGGGCCAGCTTCTTCGTAGTAGTCGCTGGGGTACATCGACACGGGGCCGGAAAGGAATTCGATCGCAGCCGGGAATTTTTCTTTCAGCATGATGCGCACGGTGTAATCGTCGACCTTCTCGGCCGATTTCATCCAGTTCACGTTGCGCTGCGTTTTCACGCCATTGGCTTCATCGGCCACGTAGTTGACGGTGAACACCACATCATCGGCGGTGAAGTCGGACCCATCGTGGAATTTCACGCCTTCGCGCAGTTTGAATTCGATGGTCGTGTCGTCGATCCATTCCCATTCGGTGGCGAGGTTGCCCATGTATTCATTGCTGACCGGATCGCGGTAGATCAGCCCGTCCCAGACCGCGCGCTGCAGCACAACGCCTTCACGCGATGAATTGAAGTAGCTGTCGACGTTCTCAAGCTCTTTGGTGAAGGCGACGTTCAGCGTGTCGTCTGCCTTGTCCGCCCAAGCAGCACCCGTGGCGGCGGCAAGGACAAGCCCAGTGATGGTAGATTTCAGGACCGTGGATTTCATGGTCAACTCCCCTGTTGGTTTACGAATTCGGTTCCGTATCGTTTTTGACTTGCGAAGCGTATCATATAGTAATACTTGATATCGCTATACGATTAGTAAACGCAATGAGCTCGGCATACGTCAAGCCCCGGTTTGAACAATTGGGGTGGTTTCAGGGGTAGGTGATTGGAAAAGAAGCAAAATACGCTCTATGTGGGATCACTGGCCAAGGGGCTGCGACTGCTCCGCGCTTTTGATGAATCGCATACGGAATTGTCACTGGTAGAGCTGGCCGCGCGCAGCGGGCTGGACAAAAGTGCCGTGCAACGCCTTGCGAATACGCTGCATATCGAGGGCATGTTGGAGAAGGATCCAGTCACTCGGCGCTATCGCCCCTCCCATGCGTGGCTCGAACTGGCCTATGCCTATTACTGGTCAGATCAACTGGTCGGGCAGGCGATACCCAAGCTCATCGACCTCAGCCAAGAGATCGGTGAGACGGTGAATCTAGCCGAACTTTCCAAGGACCATATCATCTACGTCAGCCGCTTGCCCTGCCAGCGGACCTATTTCGCGGCGACGGTGATCGGGCGGCGGCTGCCTGCGCTTTCGACATCGGCGGGGCGGGCGATCATCTCTACATTCTCGCCCGAGGATCGGGAAGAGGCGATTGAGACTTGGCCGCTCAAACCCTTTACCGCGCGCACCACGATGGACCGCGCCACGATCCGCAACAGCATCAATGAGGCCGTCCAACATGGCCATGCGATTTCGAGCGATCAGATGATTCTGTCAGAGATCGGTGTGGCTTGCCCGATCACCGGCCCAGACGGGCGCGCCTTTGCGGCGGTGCAATGTTCGGTCTCGGCTCACACCTGGACGCGCGAGCGGATCAGGGCCGAAATTCTGCCGCGGTTGCAGGACACGGCGAACGCGATTTCACCATCCTCACAGGTGCATCGGCGCTAGAAAAAGGCCGGAGCATTTCTGCCCCGGCCTTTGATTTTTTATTCCCAGTTCAGCTTCTCTTCCCGCTGCCAGAACCGCAGGTTGCGGCAGGACTGAAGGAAATCATCGGCATTCTCAGCAGAGACTTCCACCGTGCCCTCGTCCTTCTCAACGCCGGCGGCATTGAGCAGCGGGTCCGCGGCTTTGGTCCAGGCGATGAACTTGTTATGCGCAAAGGCGTCCGAAACGAAATCCTGCGCGGGTTTGTTCTTGGCGATCTTGTCAGCCTTTTCATCGCCAAAGACCAAGGCCACCGCATCAAAGACCACCGACGGCCCACCGTCGATCTTCTCATCCGCCGCGCGGGTGCTGCCATCTGACAGGGTGACCCCTTGGATATGCGGCGTCACGATCGCGACCATCGCACCTTCATCGGCGAATGTTTTCTCCAAGGCTTCCACGATCGACGCATCGGCGCCCTCTGTCAGGAACAGACCCAGCTTGCGGCCCGCGAAAGTGTTCGGCGGGTTTTTCAGAATGCTGAGCGCATCTGATGGCGGCAGATCGGTGATCGGCTCCCGCGCGGGTCTGGCGGGTTCCGGCATTTCGGTCACGCCCAAGCCTTCGGCCACCTGTTTCGCCAGATCGTCATGCACGTTCATCAGATGCGAGAGCATCCGCAGGCGAATGCGCTCTTCCTGACATTTCGACAGCTCGAACGTATAGGCCGCCGCGATATGCTGCTGTTCGATCTCGGTCTGGCTGATGTAGAACTGCCGCGCTTGGCTGTAGTGGTCGGCGAATGTCTCAGAGCGCACGCGCTGCTTGGTGCCGCTGACCTCTTCCGCATAGCTTTTGAACCCGATCTCGGGGTTTTCGCGCGGGCCGCCATCGTCGCCCCAGCTATTCGGCTCATAGTTCACGCGACCCTTTGGGTTATGCATCGCCATATGGCCGTCTTGCTGAAAATGGTGGAACGGGCATTTCGGCGCGTTGATCGGAATATGGGTGAAGTTCGGCCCGCCGAGGCGTTTGATCTGCGTGTCGAGATACGAGAAGTTCCGCCCCTGCAGCAGCGGGTCGTTCGTGTGGTCGATCCCGCGCACGATGTTCTGGGTGCAAAAGGCCACCTGCTCGGTCTCGGCAAAGAAGTTGTCGACGTTGGCATCTAGCGTCAGCGTGCCGATAATGCGCACCGGCACCTGTTCTTCGGGGATCAGCTTGGTCGCGTCGAGGATGTCGAACTCAAAGTTATCGGCAAAGTCATCATCAAAGACCTGAATGCCCAGATCCCATTGCGGGTAATCGCCCGCGTCGATGGCATCCCACATGTCGCGGCGGTGGAAATCTGGGTCCGCGCCGTTGATCTTGAGCGCTTCGTTCCAGACCACCGATTGCACGCCCTGCTTGGGCTTCCAGTGGAACTTGACGTAGTGCGATTTCCCCTCGGCATTGACCAGCCGGAAGGTGTGCACGCCAAAGCCTTCCATGAAGCGGAAGGAGCGGGGGATCGCCCGGTCGGACATTTGCCAAACCGTCATGTGGATCGCTTCGGGTGAGAGGGACACGAAATCCCAGAAGTTGTCATGCGCCGATTGCGCCTGCGGAAAGCCACGGTCGGGGGCGGGTTTGACAGAGTGGATAAGGTCGGGGAATTTGATCGCGTCTTGGATAAAGAACACAGGGATGTTGTTACCGACCAAGTCCCAGTTGCCCTCTTTGGTGTAGAACTTCGTGGCAAAGCCGCGCACGTCACGGGCCAGATCGAAAGAGCCTTTGTTGCCCGCGACGGTGGAGAAACGGGTGAAGGTCGGTGTCTTTTCGCCGACGCGCTGGAAAATATCGGCGGCAGAGAGTTCGGGGATCGCTTCGGTCAGCTCAAAATGCCCATGCACCCCGTAGCCGCGCGCATGAACGACACGCTCTGGAATGCGCTCGTGATCGAAATGGAACATCTTTTCGCGGAAAACATGGTCTTCCATCAAAACCGGGCCGCGCGGGCCTGCTTTGAGCGAGTTCTGATCATCCGCGATCGGACCGCCCTGCGCAGTCGTCATCGTCTTTTCGCGGTCCGTGGTTTGCTGGCGGGGTTCACCGCCTTTGCCAAGTTCTTTGTCTGTCATGATCTTTCTCCACAGCGCCCCCGTAAATAATCGGGAGGATTTCTTGCTAATATGTGGCGGGCACAGATGGCCGCTCCAGAGGGGGCGGCAACCGCCCGACCCTATGAAAGTTCAACCGCCCCGGCGGTGCGGGGTTCCGAGGTTTCTGCGACCTGAGCAGGAAAGTTCTCGCCCCTCCAGCAATTGGCTGGCGTCTGAGCGGGCGCCGCGGTTGTTTCCTCTTCCTTTGGCAGGTTTAGAAAGGCGCGCAGCATCGTGATATGCGCAGGCAGTTCTCGGACCGGGACGCGCTGCGGTTGCGGCACCTGAGCGGGCCAGCACCCCAAAGTGCCGCGCTGCACCTGATCAATAAGGGTCGCTGCAGTCGGCAAACAGTCGTCGGCCAGATATTCCGTTCCGGCCAGACGAATGCGCAGGGTATCCGCCATTCCGCCCGCCGCCCGTCCGACAAGCCTGCAAGAGGCTTCGACCCAGATGTCATCCGCGTGATGCACCCGAAGGCCCGCCGCCCGCGCGGCGCGGATGATCGCGCGGTCCTCGCCGCAGGGGATCGGGGCGAAGCCGCCGACGGCCTCATAGGCCGCGCGGGTAAAGCCAAGGCTGGCCCCCGGTGCTTCGCCGTGGCTGTCTTGCAGATCGGCGCAGTTGGGGGCGTGGCGGGCGTAGCACTCCAGCACCAAGCGGCGATAGGCAGTTTCATGGGCCTCTAGGCTGGAATCTTGCCCCGCCAAACAGGCGGCTTCTTCGGGGTTCAGCGTGACCTTGCCACAAAGGGCATCGTAGCGTTGTAGGTGTTGAATGCTGCGGGCGACCCAATCGGCGCTGACGCGGCAATCGGCATCGGTGGTCAGGATCTGGCGCAGATGGGGCATCTGCGCCATAGCCACGGCGCAGCCCTTCCGCCGCGCAGCCCCGACTCCCATGCCGGGCGGAAAGGTGAGGTCGAGCACAGAAAGGTCGATGCCATTTCGTGCCGCCGCCAACGTGGCAATCTTGGCGGTGTCGTCGTCGGTGTTGTTCACCACAAGGATCACACGGATACGGTCATTGCATTGCGGGGCAAGGGCACTCAGGCAGGCGCCGATCCGTTCCGCCTCATTCCGGGCGGGGATGATGATTGCGGTGTCTTTCCAGCGTTCGAAACTCATGTTCGTTCCCCCGGAAACGCGCGGTCGATGCGGTAGTTCTCGGTCTCGCTCACGCAGGTGAATTCATGGGTGCTGAGCGCGCGTGCAAAGCCCTTGAGCGCCTCTTCTCCCTGAAGCGGGTTCCCGGTGTCGCCGCGCCAGGTCACACAGATGATCTCTGCCTGCGGCCAACGGGTCGCGATGTCGGTGGCCAGTTGGTTCAGCCCCGGATGATCCAGAAAATAAAGCACCTCTGACAGGATCAGCAGATCAAAGTCACCCTCGGGCAGGGGGCCGGGATAGAAGCCTTGAATGAACCGCCCCTCAGGCACCGCTTGCCGCGCGGCGATGAGGGCGCTGGCCACGGCGTCCATCCCGGTATAGCGCGCGCAAAGGTCGATCAGATGCCGCGCCAATTGCCCATTGCCGCAGCCCAACTCAAAGGCCGAGCGGTAGCCATCTTGCGCAAGCGCCGCCCGTGTCGCCGCGAATTTGGCCTGTTCATAGGCGCTATGCTCAAACCCCCAAGGATCGCTCGTCTCGGCATAGAGACCTTGAAGGTGATCCAACCCCACGCCCATCACGGCATCCTCCAGAAAATCTCATCTTGCTGCGCGAAAAGGTCGATCATCGCATCAGGCAGGACAAAGCCTTGGGGGTCGTCTTGCACGACCTCCCCAAGCTGGCTGCGATGCGCGCGGATCGCAGCGGTTTTGGCGTCACGGTAGGTGGCGGTGTCGAGGGTGAGGGGAGCGTAGCCTGCGGTGTTCGCTGCGAAGTTCGGATCGTCAAAACGGCTCCAGACCGGGTAGCTGTGGAAATGCAGATTGGGGCGCTGCGCCCGCAACGCCTCGGCCAGTTTTGCGGTTGTCTGATGATCGCAATGCTTGTCTTCGTGGGCGGGAACAAAGACGTGGCGCGCGGCTTGGCCGTCGATTGCCGCTGTCAGCGGGGGCAGGATGTCGGCAGCGGAAACCTCATGCAAACGGCTGTCGGGATGGCCGAGCCACGTCAGGTCCGCCGCGCCCCCGCCTAGGATTTCGAGCGCCTCAATCAGCTCGCTACGGCGCGTTTCGGCCAATCGCTCCGGGGGCCACTCGCAAGAGGCGGGGTGGCTGGCGCTGCCATCGGTCACGCAAACGATATGCGCCCCGGCGCCTGCAAAGGCACGGACCAAAAGGCCGCCGCAGCCGAGTGTTTCATCGTCCGGATGCGGCGCCAAGACCACGATCTTTTCGCGGCCCGACAGGGCATCGGCCAGAGGCGCGTTGCGGCTCATCCAAAGACACCCCAAGTCGCTTTTTCGCTGGAAAGTGCCTGGCCCGCGGCACGTTGCAGAAAGGCGTCCCGTGCCGCTTGGCGCAGGTAGACCGACAGGTCTCGCGCCATGCGGCCAGTCTCGGAAGAGGCCGTGAAATGCCGCAGGCCGAGGCTTTGCTCAACCGCTTTGATCGTGTCGAGGGCGACTTCCTCGGTGTAGATCCGGGCGGCGATGGAGGTGCTGACGATGGTCTCTTCATCGTGGTCGTTCACGCTGGCCTCGCCTGCGCGTTCGACCAATGCCATCCCGGCCCAGACCCGCATCAAGACCTGCATCAGCCGCGCCAATTGGGCTTCGGCTTCAAGTCGGTCCATATCGCGCAGGGTGCTGGCCGCCGCATCAATCAAGCCCGCCGCCGCGCCAGCCTGAAGCGCCGCGATCCGCCAGACCCCGCCGATGAAATGCGGCTCTTTCAGGTAATCGCCGGGGGCACCGATACGGTCGTCCTCGGCAAAGGGCAGCCCGGAGAAATCATACGTCCCCGAGGCCGTGGCCCGCATCCCCAGCATGTCCCATTTCGCTGCATCGCCCCGTTTCGGGTCGGTCACATCGATCAGCGCAAGCTGCACCTGTGCGCCGGAATTGAGCGAGATAAGCGCGTGTGTGACGGTGCCGAGGCCAGAGGCGAAGATTTTCTCACCTTGCAACACATCGCCCTCGGCCGTCGTAGGCGTGCCGCCATCGGCCCCCCAAACCCCCAACAGTCCGCCGTCTTTGATCACCTGTTTCGCGCGTTCTGCCTGTGCCGGACTGCCGTAAAGCCGGATCAGGCGCAGCGCGTTAACGTGGCCTTCCCACAAACGGCCCACGCTGAGATTGGCCGCGCCGATTTGCAACAGCGCATGGGCGGTGCGCAGGGGGGAGGCAGCACCGTCTTCCAGCATCAGACCCGCGTCGCGCAGAATGTCGATAGAGGCGCTGATCGGTGCCGTGCCCGCCTCCTCGTCCCGGGCCGCTTTGCGCAATGCGCTTCGAGCCGCTTGAGAAAGGACATTCGTTTGAGGACTGGGCGGAAAAGGATCGAAACGCGGCGCACTGTTCATGACAGTTTCCGACTGCCGCTCACGGGTATCATCACCAGATTAAGCATCACGATAAAGCCCCCATTCATGAAACGGGCAGCCTGCGCGGTCGGCAGCACTGCCTTTGACAGTGCAACCGATCAACTTACGCCTTGGTTCCCCCTTACGTTGCAGCCGCGAGGGGGAAGCCGATTTCAGCCCTCAGGAATCTCGCCCATCACCTTGGGCACGTGGTATCCCTTTTGCACCGCGTCGCGCGCGCGCAGCCGCTGGTACCACGCCCGGACATTGGGGTAATCGGCAAGGTCGATCTGCTGCCATTCATAGCGCGAGACCCAAGGCCAGCAGGCCATATCGGCGATGGAGTATTCGCCGCAAATATGATCACGCCCCTCAAGCTGTTTGTCGAGCACGCCGTAGAGACGTTTGACCTCGGCGCCGAAGCGTTCTTCGGCATAGGCGGCCTTGCCGGGATTGAAATGCAGGAAATGATGCGCCTGCCCGGCCATCGGGCCAAAGCCGCCCATTTGCCACATCAACCATTGCATCACCTCGGCCCGCGCGGCCTGACCTTCGGGCAGAAAGCGGCCATATCTCTCGGCGAGGTAGACCATGATCGCGCCGGATTCCATCAAACTCACCCCGGTGTCATGGTCCACGATGGCGGGGATTTTGTTGTTGGGGCTGATTTTGAGGAAGTCGGGACTGTGTTGCTCATCCTTGCCGATGTTGATGGAATGGACGTTATAGTCGATCCCCAATTCTTCCAGTAGGATCGAGACCTTGCGGCCGTTCGGGGTGGTCCATGTGTAAAGGTCAATCATCGCTTTGGTCCCATATGCAAATGCGCGGTTTAATTTCTTGCAATGTTAAGCAGGCAGTTTGCGGCGGGTCAACGTAAGGAACCGCGGGGGTGGCAAGAGGTTTGCTTGACAAGGTACCAATTTGCGGAGCGAAGATGCAGAAAAGTGATCCCCTATCGCAGCCCGACATCGCTGATCGCGCGCAATCCGTTTTGGAAAAGCTTTGCGCGCGGGACATCCATATCGCCACCGCCGAAAGCTGCACCGGCGGGCTGGTTGCCGCCCTTCTGACGGATATCGAAGGTTGCTCTCATGCGTTTGAGCGTGGTTTTGTCAGCTATACGGATCAGTCCAAACACGAGCTTTTGGGGGTCGACCGGGCGCTTTTGAACGCATGCGGCGCGGTCTCCCGCCCTGTGGCGATTGCGATGGCCGAAGGGGCAATGGCGCGCTCAGGTGCGCAGATTGCCGTCTCGACCACCGGATTTGCCGGACCGGGACGCCCCGAGGACGAAGAGGGGCTTGTGCATTTTGCGCTTGCACGCGAGGGATGTAACACGGTTCATCGGGCCGAGTCCTTTGGGGCCATTGGCCGCGATGCGATCCGGCAGCGATGCCTTGAAACGATATTGGATATGTTGGAAGAGAGCCTGACGTGAGCAAGAGCCAAGCCGCCGCCTTTACCGCCTACCACCGTCACGGCTTTGTCCGGGTGGCGACCTGTACACCCCATGTGCGGCCTGCTGATGTGGCCTTCAACCGCGATAGCCTGCTGGACGAAATGCGCCGCGCCGATGCGGCGCGGGTGGATTTGCTGGTTTGCCCCGAACTGTCGCTCTCGTCCTATGCCATTGACGATCTGCACATGCAGGATGCGCTGTTGAATGCGGTGGAAGAGGCGCTTGGCGTGCTTGTCGAAGCCAGTGCCGAGATGACCCCCGTGATCCTGCTTGGCGCGCCGCTGCGCCGGGAGGGGCGGCTTTATAACTGCGCTGTCGTGATCTCACGCGGGCAGGTGCAGGGCGTTGTGCCAAAGTCTTATCTGCCGAATTACCGCGAGTTCTATGAGAAACGCTGGTTCGCCCATGGCCGTGACACCGGCGGAGAGATCACCGTCGCGGGCCGCCGCGTGCCCTTTGGCGATGATCTGATTTTCGAGGCGACGGATCTGCCCGGTCTGATCTTCCACGCCGAGATCTGCGAAGACCTTTGGACGCCCGCGCCACCCTCGTCGGAGGCCGCACTTGGGGGGGCGCTGATCCTCGCCAACCTTTCGGCCTCCAACATCGTGATCGGAAAATCCTCTGACCGCCATCTGCTGTGCCGGTCGCAATCCATGCGCGCCTTTGCGGCCTATGTCTATTCCGCCGCTGGACCGGGAGAAAGCACGACCGATCTGGCCTGGGACGGGCAGGGGATGATCCATGAGCTGGGCGATCTGCTGGCGGAATCCGCCCGCTTCTCGCTTGAGCCGGAACTGACCATCGCTGATGTGGATTGCGGGCGCATCCAGTCCGAGCGGATGCGGACGGGCAGTTTCCACGACGCCGCGCGGCACCGCGCGCCAGAGTTTCGCCGGGTGACCTTCGCCCATCAACCGCACTATGAGAACGCCGGGCTGATCCGCCCGCTGCGCCGTTTTCCCTATGTGCCGAACCGCGAGAGCCACCTCGACCAAGACTGCTACGAGGCGTTCAACATCCAGGTCGAAGGGCTGCGCCGCCGGTTCGAGGCGACCAAGGGCAAGACCATGGTGATCGGCATTTCCGGCGGGCTGGATTCGACCCATGCGCTGATCGTGGCGGCCAAAGCCTGTGACCGTATGGGCATCCCGCGCGATCGTATTCTTGGGTTCACCATGCCCGGCTTTGCCACCTCCGAAGGGACCAAGTCCAACGCTTGGAAGCTGATGCGCGCCATGGGCATCACTGCTGATGAGATCGACATCCGCCCCGCCGCACGGCAGATGCTTGAGGATATGGATCACCCCTTTTCAGACGGGGAGCCGGTTTACGACATCACCTTCGAAAACGTGCAGGCCGGGCTGCGCACCGATTACCTTTTTCGGCTGGCCAACCAGCGGCAGGGCTTCGTCATCGGCACTGGCGATCTGAGCGAATTGGCGCTTGGCTGGTGCACGTATGGCGTCGGCGATCAGATGAGCCATTACGCCGTGAACACCGGCGTGCCGAAGACGCTGATCCAATATCTGATCCGTTGGGCCACCCGCTCGGGCCAGTTCGACGCAGAGACGGACAGGGTGCTGCAAGCCATTCTGGACACCGAAATCTCGCCCGAATTGGTGCCCGCAGGCGAAGATGAAGAGATCCAAAGCACCGAGGCGATGATCGGCCCCTATGAGCTGAACGACTTCTTTCTCTTTCACACCATGCGCTATGGGCTGGCACCGTCAAAGGTGGCCTTTCTGGCGTGGCACGCATGGCACGACATCCAAGAAGGCCGCTGGCCCGAAGGCTTTCCGCAGGCCAAGCGCAACGCCTATGACTTGGAGACCATCCGCCATTGGCTCGAAAAATTCCTGCGCCGCTTCTTTGCCACCAGCCAGTTCAAACGCTCGGCCTTGCCGAATGGGCCAAAGGTCAGCGCCGGGGGCGCGTTGTCGCCGCGCGGTGACTGGCGCGCGCCTTCGGATAGTGTGGCAACCCCGTGGTTGGAAGAGTTGCGCAGCAACGTGCCGGAAGGCTGGCCGAAAGGCTAATCCACGCTATTCCTCGCGGCTCAACTCGCCTTCGACAAAATTCGGGGTCAGCGGCGGTGCCGCGTGCCGCTCTTGGGTTTCGGGATCGCTGCGCAAGGTCATGCGCAGCAGCCCCCATGCCACGATGATAAGTTGAAAGCCGCCAAGCGCCAGCGGCAGGCCGCGCGGCCCCAGCGTATCCAGCAGCACACCCGCCAGCAGCGGGCCGATTGCCGCGCCAATCCCCTGCATCAGCACCAAACCGCCCGAAACGGCCACCACCGCCGAGCCGGGGGCGCGGTCGTTGACATGGGCGATCACGATGGACTGCGCGGGCAGGACCAGCCCCCCGATGGCGAACCCCAGAACCAGCAGCATCGTCCCCGTCGGCGCCGGGATCGGCAGGGTCAGCAACATCAAGGCGCTGCCTGCAGCGGCCAGCCCCACGCCAAGACCGCGGCGGCTCATCCGGTCGGACATCCAGCCCAGCGGGAACTGAAGCACCAAGCCGCCGATCGTAAAGGCCGCGATCAGCAGGGCGATGCGGGACTGCGTGTATCCCATTTCCTGAGCAAAGAGCGGTGCCAGCCCGTAGAATGTCCCGATGGAGGCCCCGACCAGTCCGGCGGCCACCGCACCATAGGGCGACAGGCCCCAAAGGCGGCGCAGCGAAGGCGGCTCTTGCGCGCCCTCAGAGCGCGGCCCTTCCACGCGGCTTAGCGAAATTGGCACCAGCGACAGTGACATGACGATCGAGACGAGCACGAAGAGGATGAACTCAGCCGGATCCCCAAGGTTAAGCAGGAACTGCCCCGCCGCTCCCGATGCCATGCCGACCATGCCATAAACCGCCAGCAACTTGCCCCGCTGCGCGGAACTGACCGACGCATTGAGCCAGCTTTCCGTGACGATGATCAACCCGGCAAAGGCGAAACCCGTCAGGCAGCGCACCGCGATCCAGACCCAAGGGTCGACAAAGGCCAAATGCATCAGCGCCGCCGCAGAGGCGACAGAGGCGAGCGCGGCAAAGGTGCGGATGTGCCCCACGCCGCTGATCAGACGCGGCGCGACGAAAGACCCAATGCTCAGGCCCGCGAAAAAGCCCGACATGATCAAGCCGGTGGTCGCCCCGCCAAACCCCTCAAGCCCCGCGCGCACAGCCAAAAGCGTGCCTTGCAGCCCGTTGCTCATCTGCAAAAGCGAGAAGCCCAGTAGCAGTGTCGCCAGTGGTAGAACCGTCGCGCCCATGATGTCCCCTTTGGTCTTTTGTCTGGCCTTGGCCCCGGTGATTGCCTGGCCTTTGGGCCGGAATATGTGCGGCGGCAATCGAATTTCTAGTAATCAACCCCGTGCCCTTTCACCGGGCCGGGTTCCGCGCCATAGTGGTAACAGCCAGCGGCCCCGTCAGGGAATGCTCGGCCATTGATCAAGCAGATTTGACGTGCCTTTTTTGGGGGGATGCTCAATTATGCGCCTTGTAAAACAATTTGAAAGCGCATCCCCGTGAAATCCCTGCGCCAATTTCTCGTATTTTTGCTGGTTCTCATTGCTGGTCTTTACTTGATGTTGACCTTCGTCCCCGCCTCCCGCCCCTATGTGGCCGAGACGGGTCTGCTCGATCTTTTGGGGATCGAGGTCGCGTCGCAAGAGCCGGGGTCGTCAGGCCGCGGTTGGGGTGGCGGCGGGCCATCGCTGGTTGTCACGGCAGCGGTCGGTCAAGAGACCTTGGCCGACCGGATCACCGCCATCGGCGACGGGCGCGCGCGCCGCTCGGTCACGCTGCGCTCCAACGCCGTGGGGGTCATCACCGACCTCAACCTGCCCGCCGGACAGTTGATCGAGGCGGGCACCGTGGTCGCCCTGCTTGAGAATGAGGCCGAGCAAATCGCCCTGAAACAAGCCGAATTGCAGCTTGAAAACGCCCGGACCGAGCAAGACCGGGTGAAGCGGTTGCAAAACACCGGTGCCGTCAGCGAAGTGCGCCTACGCGAGACGGAATTGGCCCTGCAAAGCGCCGAACTTGCGCTCAGCCAAGCGCAGTTTGATCTGTCGCAACGCCGCATCCTCGCGCCGATCTCGGGCTGGGTGGGGATCACCGACATCGAAGTAGGCGACCGGGTGAATGCGCAGGATCAACTGGCCACCATCACCGACCGCAGCGAGATCCTGATCGATTTCCGCGTGCCCGAGCGGGTGGTGGGCAAGCTGGACCTTGGCAAAGAGATCACGGTCACCCCGCTTGGGATGCGTGATCTGACGCTGACGGGCGAGGTCAGCGCCATCGACAGCGTGATCGACCGCGCCAGCCGCACGCTTTTGGTGCAAGGCCGGGTGCCGAACGCAGACGACCAATTGCGCGCGGGCATGGCCTTTTCGGTCAGCCTTACCTTTGTCGGCGACCCTTTTTTGGCGATTCCGCCGCTCGCGGTGCAATGGTCCTCGGACGGGCCATTTGTCTGGGCGGTGCGGGAGGGCAAGGCGCATCAAATCGCGGTCGAAATCGCGCAGCGCAACAGCAATTCCGTTCTTGTCTTGTCGGAGGGCCTGACCGCCGAAGATGTGGTGGTGACCGAAGGCGTGCAAACCCTGCGCGAAGGCGGTGATGTGCAAGAAGCCAACCGCGCGGGCAGCGTGCAATCGGGGGCCGCGCCTTCGCGGAAGACCACCCTATGAGCGCCGCACCTTCCGACGAAGGCCCGCCGCCCCCCGTCTCCGGGGCGGGCACGGCGCTTTTCGTGCGGCGGCCAATCCTTGCCTTCGTGTTGAATGCGCTCATCGTGCTGGCGGGCATCGCCGCGCTTTTTGGCGCCGAGGTGCGTGAGCTTCCCAATGTCGATCGGCCCGTCGTTACCGTCACCACGACATTCTCGGGCGCGTCTCCGGAATCCGTTGATCAGGAATTGACCGGTCGGATCGAAGGGGCCGTGGGCCGCGTCTCGGGTGTGCGGGCAATTTCCTCGAACTCCCGCTTTGGGCGCAGCCGGGTCACGCTTGAGTTCAACGACAGCACCGATATCGACGTAGCTGCGACCGATGTGCGCGACGCGGTGGCGCGTATCGTGAACCAACTGCCCGAGGGCGCCGAGCAGCCGCAGATCGTCAAAGCCGACGCCAACGCCCAGCCGGTGATGCGTATCGCTGTGACCTCCATGGGCCGCTCGCCTCAAGAGTTGACCAAACTGGTGCAGGACCGCGTCGAAGACCGGTTGATCTCGGTCAACGGGGTGGCGGATTTGCAGGTCTATGGCGACCGCGAACCGTTTTTCCGCGTCGATATTGATCAGTTGGAACTGGCCAGCCGAGGCCTGACCTTGGGCGACATCCAGCGCGCCTTGGCCGATGTCGCCTATGATGCGCCTGCGGGTGATCTGGCGGGCGACCGGCAGTCGATCAACGTGCGCACCACCGCCAGTGTGGCGACCACGCAGGCTTTTGAGGCGATGGAGATCAAAGAGAATGTCCGGCTCGGCGATGTGGCCACCGTGACGCTCGGCCCCGCCGATGGTGAGACGATCCTGCGGGCCAATGGGCAGTTGGGTCTGGGCATCGGCATCATCCGACAGGCGACATCGAACACGCTTGAGATTTCGCGCGATGTGCGCGCCGTGGTGGCAGAATTGAACGAGACGTTGCCCCAAGACGTGCGGATTTTCGTGACCTCGGATGACGCGACCTTTATCTCGGGCTCGATCCGCGAGGTGCTGTCGACGCTGGCCTTTGCCGTGGGCATCGTGGTGGCGGTGATCTTTATCTTCCTGCGCGATTTCCGCGCCACGCTGATCCCGGCGCTGACCCTGCCCGTGGCGTTGATCGGTACTTTGGCGGCGATCTATCTGGTCGGGTTTTCGATCAACATCCTGACCCTTTTGGCACTGGTTCTGGCCACCGGCATGGTCGTGGATGACGCGATTGTGGTGCTAGAGAACATCGTGCGCCAGCGGGCGGCGGGGATGGGGCCACGGGCGGCGGCGGTGCTGGGCACTTCGCAGGTGTTCTTTGCCGTGGTCACCACCACGGCCACGCTGGCGGCGGTCTTTATCCCGCTGTCGTTCCTGCCCGGTCAGGCGGGCGGGCTGTTTCGGGAGTTTGGCTTTACCCTCGCCATCGCAGTGATGCTGTCCTCGGTGGTGGCGCTGAGCCTTTGTCCGGTGTTGGCGAGCCGTCTGCTGACCAAACCCGCGGCGGAGAACCCGCGAGGCCCTGTCGTGGCGCTTGGCAATGCGCTGTTTCGGCTCTACGCCGCGACCCTCAAAGGGGCGCTGGCGATGCCCTATGTCGTGGTGCTGATCGCGGCCTTTGTGGCGTTGACGGCAGTGCTGGTGGCGGGCGAAATTCGCCAAGAGTTGACCCCGCGCGAAGATCGCGCCGTGGCGCTGCTCAGCGTGTCGGCCCCGCAGGGTGTCTCGCTTGATTATACCCAAGCCAAGATGCGCGAGATCGAAGACTTGATCACCCCGCTGCAAGAGGCGGGAGAGGTGACGAACATCTTCTCCATCACCGGGTTTGGCGCGGATAATCGCGGGTTCATGGTCTTCACCCTTGCCGGTTGGGAAAACCGTGCGCGCAGCCAAGATGAGATCGTGGGTGAGATCAACGGCAAGCTGCGCGGCATCGTCGGCGTGCGGGCTTTTGCGATTCAGCCCAACTCCCTCGGTATTCGCGGCGCGGGGCGGGGGCTGTCTTTCGCGATCACGGGCAACAATTATGAGCAACTGTCGCAGGTTGCGCAGGCCATGGTGGACCGGCTGAGCACTGACCCCGCGATGGGCCAAGTGCGGCTGGAATATGAGCGCACGCAGCCGCAGCTTTTCGTGCAGATCGACCGGACGCTCGCGGCTGATTTGGGCGTCGACATCACCGGGCTGGGGCAAGCCTTGCAAGCCATGCTCGACGGGCGCGAGGTGGCATCGGTCTTTATCGACGACACCAGCTATGGCGTGCAGATGCTGTCGACCTCGGACCCGGTGAACGACCCGCGCGACCTTGAGAACGTCTTTGTTCAGTCGGGCAACGGGCAGATGATTTCACTGGCAAGTTTTGTCACCCTCGAAGAGCGTGCCGTCGCCCCTGAGTTGGACCGGGAGGGGCAGAACCGCTCGGTCGAGATCTCAGCCGGGCTGACGCCGGGCCTGTCGCTGGGCGATGCGTTGGAACAAGTGCGCGCGGTTGGGCAAGAGGTGTTGGACGACGAAAACCTGATCGTGCCCTTGGCCGAGGCCGCGGCGTTGGATCAAACCAGTTCGGGGCTTTTCGTGACCTTTGGCTTTGCGATCCTTGTGGTCTTCCTTGTCCTCGCCGCGCAGTTCGAGAGTTTCGTCTCTGCCATCGTGGTGATGGCCACGGTGCCTTTGGGCCTTGCCTGCGCGATTTTCGCGCTGCTGATGACGGGGCAAAGTCTGAACGTCTATAGCCAGATCGGGCTGGTCATGCTGATCGGGATCATGGCCAAAAACGGGATTCTAATCGTCGAATTTGCCAACCAGCTACGCGATCAGGGGGCGGACATTCACGATGCGATCTTCGGGGCCTCTACCATCCGTCTGCGCCCAGTGATGATGACGATGACCTCGACCGTGCTGGGGGGCGTGCCGCTGATCCTGTCCTCGGGCGCGGGAGCCGAGGCGCGCGAAGCGCTTGGCTGGGTGATTGTCGGCGGCTTGGGCATGGCCACGCTTTCGACGCTCTATCTTACGCCCGTCGCCTATTTCTTGCTGGCACGTTTCACCACGCCCAAAGCCGCCGAAGAAGCCCGCCTGCAGGCCGAGTTGTCAGAGGCGCAATTGGTCTGAGCGGCCGTTGCCGCCGATATTTCTGCGCCCATGCAACTTCCCACCGCACTGGGCGTTTAGCCATGTAGGATCGAACCGAAAGGGACAGGCACGTGCGTGGCGATTTGGATTTGGCGAAGGCGGACCAGCAGCATCCGACTGACGCGGCAACGCGCCAGAGCCTGTTTAACGATAAGTCCACATGGC
Organism: Sulfitobacter dubius; assembly: GCF_027214245.1. Classification (GTDB taxonomy): domain Bacteria; phylum Pseudomonadota; class Alphaproteobacteria; order Rhodobacterales; family Rhodobacteraceae; genus Sulfitobacter; species Sulfitobacter dubius_A. Next base: position 143,420 of record NZ_JAPWHM010000002.1, read on the forward strand.
GCGTCGCGCGGGCCGAGCGTTTTGGCCTTGTTGTCGATGCGGCGGATTACTTCCGTGTCTTGCGCAAGATCTTTCTCGGGGCGCGGCAGCAGTTGATGCTGATCGGCTGGGATTTCGACTTTGAACTTGAGATGCTGCCGGGCGAAAGCGATGAGGACGGCAATGCACCGGATGGCTATCCCAATCAACTCGGCGCCTTCGTAGAGGCGGTGGTCGAGCGGACGCCGGAGTTGCATGTCTACCTGCTGAAATGGAACGGGGCCGTGTTGGCCGCGCCGGGGCGGCTGGTGCCCTCGCTGGCGCTGAGCCTGTTTGGCGGTGACCGGATCCATTTCGCCTTGGACGGGCATCACCCCTTTGGCGCCTGCCACCACCAAAAGATCGTCGTGGCCGATGACGCCTTGGCCTTTTGCGGCGGCATCGACGCGACCGAGGACCGTTGGGACACGCCCGATCATCTGCCGCATGATCCGCGCCGGGTGCGCAAAGATGGCTCTCCCTCCGACCCATGGCACGATGCCACCTCGGCGATGTCCGGCCCTGCCGCTGCGGCCTTGGGCGAACTGTCGCGCCGGCGTTGGTTGCGAGCCACAGGGGATGAGATCGCGCAGCCCAAGGGCGCGCCGAAGTTTGAATGGCCCAACGACCTGCCGGTGGATGCCGAAGACATTGATGTGGGGATCGCCCGAACCGAGCCGCCCTTCGACGAAGAGCCGCTGATCAATGAGATCGAACAACTCTACCTCACCGGGATCAGATCGGCCCGCGACTATATCTATATTGAATCGCAGTACCTCGCTGCAGACTCGGTCTGTGATGCGCTCAAAGCGCGTTTGGCCGAAGAGGGCGGGCCCGAGATCGTTATCATCAACCCGCGCGATGCGGAATCGCAGCTGGAAGATGACGCCATGCATGTCCTGCGCGAACGGTTGGTCGAAGACCTAAAGCGGACGGATCACCAAAACCGCTTCCGCATCTACTTTCCCGTCACCGACGAGGGGGAACCGATCTATGTGCATGCGAAGATCATGATCATCGACGACCATCTTCTGCGCCTCGGCTCCAGCAACCTCAACAACCGCTCCATGGGGTTTGACACCGAATGCGACGTGGCGATTGAGCGCCCCGCGCAGGTGATCGAAGGGTTCAGGACCCGGCTCATCGCCGAGCACTTGGGCTTGCCGCCTGCGCGCGTGGCGGAGGTGATGGCCGAAAAGGGGTCGATGATCGGGACAATTGAAACCTTGAACCGGAAAAAAGGCCGCGGTCTACGTGCCGTGTTCCGGGGCAGCGAGACGGTTGTCGGCGGCTTTCTGGCAAACACCCGGCTGCTCGACCCGCGCTATCATCCCGGAGAGGGCACCACGACTGGGCGCGGCATTCGCCCGCGTCACATGGCGCTGATCGCGGGGGGGCTGGGCATCGCGTGGCTGGCATGGCGCAAATGGGGCCGCCGCGATCCTGAGGTCTAAAGTCTGGGCTCGGCAGCAGGTGCCGCGAAACGCGCGCTATCATGCACAGGGTTGCGCTCGGCCGGTGCCGCGGGCGCGGTGAGCACGCGCCGCGATGTTTCAGCAGTCCAAGCGATCCCGTAAAGGGCCGCCGTTCCCACCGCAGGCAGCACCCATGGCATCCAAGCCGCCTCGGGCCGTGCCATCATCACCGCCTGACAGACCAGTGCCAGCACCGTGCCGCTGGCAAAGATCAACAGCCCATGCCGACCAATCAGCCGGAAGGGGCGCGCCATCTGGTGACCAGAGAGGTGGGTCACGCTTGGCAATTGCGACAGAAAATACCCCAAGGCCAGAATATGGATGAACCGCGGGGCGGAAAGATAGGTCTTGTCATGGGAGGTGATGTTGAAGGGCACCCCGGCCTCGCGCAGGTGATGCATCTGTAGGTTCAGGAATTTGCCCAAGCCCGGCACATAGCGCCATGCCAGCACCCCAAGCAACACCGCGACGGACAGCCAAAACAGCGCTTTCGACGCGGGAAAAAACCGATAGCCCTGCCGTTGGCTGAGGCCAACCAGCAGGCCGCAGACAAAGATCGCCTGCCACGCAAAAGGGTTAAAGAACCAGCCGCCCGGATTGGGGTAGTTCGGCAGGTTCAGCCGGAAAACGCCGGTCAGCAGCCAAAGGGTCAGCGATAGCGCCAAAAGCAGCCGCGGCCAGCGCAGCCCCAGCATGATCGCCACAGGGGCACAGACCAGCAGAACCGAATAGGCAGGCAGGATGTTCACATAGCCAAACTGGTGCGTCAAAAGCGGTATCCCGATCACGGATTGGGTTGGGTTTTGAAAGACCTGCCGCATGTTGATCTTGGTCAGAAACTCAGCCTCTGTCGTGATCTGGAAAGCGGCGGCAAAGATGCCCAAAGCCACGGCCGAAAGCATGATCTGCACGAGATAGAGCGACCATGCCCGCTTCCACAAGGGGGCGACCGCGCGCCAGAGGCCATGCCGCAGGCAGTCTTTCTCAATAAATCGGGGCGTATAGGCCAAGCCCGCAGCGATGCCCGACATCAAGAAGAACGCCTCTGCAGCGTCGGCAAAGCCTAGGTTGCGGATGGTCAGAGCTTCATAGGGGTTGCCGGGAACGTGGTTGATGAAAATCATCACCAACGCCAAACCGCGAAACACGTCGATGCGCGGGTCGCGGGCGGGCTTGGCCACAGGGGCAGAGCCGAGGGGGGCAGAGCCGAGCGATCTCGCTGCAGGCGACAACCCGGTGCTAGGCTGGGACATGGGTCAGATCCGCCGCTTTGGGTTTCGCCATCAGATGTTCGTCATTCCACGTCAGCCGCCAGACATCGCAGATACTGTCGTATTCCGCGACGACATCCAGCGGTGCCGCATCCTCCGGCACGGCAAAGAGCGTGCGGGGCAGGGGGCGGGAGGTCCATGCAATAAGCAGCGGTGCGAGCAGCATCGGAACCGCCACGGGCAGCAGCCAGATCGTCAGGTCAGGTGCGACCCATTGCACCGCCGCGATGATCGCCGCGCCGATGAAAACGATCCACCGGCCCGCCGCCCAGCCATCCGCCAAGCTCAACCGGCCTTCGTTGCGTTGGTTGGCAGGCCAGCCCCCGTCTTGGCCCGAGAGCACCTGCAACACCGCGCGGCTGTGATAGAGCAGCATCAAGGGGGCCAAAAGCGTGGTCAGCACGATCTCGGTCAGAACCGAGAGCGACATGCGCAGGCTGTGGCCAAAGTCGAGCGCGCGCTTGGCCAGGATCGCGTGCAGCAGGATCAGCAGCTTCGGCACCACCAGCAGACCCAAAACGCCCAAGGCCAGCAGCGTGATCTCGCGCGTGCTGGTGTCGGGGAAGACGGGGAAAAGCTGATAGGGGCCGGGGAAATACTCCGGCGGCGGCGCGTAAAGCGTACTGATGGCCGAGGTGATCAGAAACGCCGCCCAAAGAAGAGAGACGACATAGGCGGTGACGTTCTGCAAAAAGACAAACCGGCTCCAGCCCGCCAGCTCGGGGGCAAAGATCAGCCGCGCATGTTGCAGGTTGCCTTGGCACCAACGCCGCTCTCGCCGCGCAAAGGACAGGACATTCTCGGGGCCTTCTTCGAAAGAGCCACCCAAGGTTTCATCTACCTCAACCTTCCAACCGGCGCGGGCAAGCAACGCCGCTTCGACGTAGTCATGGCTGAGAATATGGCCGCCCAAGGGCGGGGGGCCAGAAAGCTCGGGCAGCCCACAGCTTTCGGCAAAGGCGCGGACGCGAATGATTGCGTTATGGCCCCAGAACGGCCCCGTCGGACCCTGCATACGCGCAAGGCCACGGGTGAAGATCGGGCCATGAAACCACGAGGCGAATTGCAGTGCCCGGCCAAAGAAAGACCTCGCGCCGATGATCTTGGGCAGGGTCTGTAGCAGCCCAAGTTGCGGATCGGCTTGCATCCGCGCGATCATGGCGCGGATCGTCTCGCCCTCCATCAGACTGTCGGCGTCAAGGATCACCGCAAGGTCATAGGCCCCGCCGGAGCTGCGAATGAACTCTTCGATATTGCCTGCCTTGCGGCCCGTATTGTCGCTCCGTCTGCGGTAGAAAATACGCCCTTCGCCATCTGTCTCGCGCAGCAATCGGGCAAAGGCGAATTGCTCTTTCCCGGCGAGTGCGTCATCGCGCGTATCCGACAGAACGACGAAATCCGCCACCACACCGGCCCGGGTGACTGATCGGTCAATCGCGGCGATGCGGGCAAAAGTGGTCAGCGGGTCTTCGTTGCAGATGGGGACCGCGATCACGGTGCGCGGCTGCGGCGCGTCCAGCGCGGGGCGGGGAGGCGTTGATCTGCTGCCGAAAAGCCCGATCAGCGCCAATGACGCCCCCCAAGCCAGCCAAGCCGTGGTCGCGAAAACGAGCACGGCGCGGATGCCGTCCCACCCACTGAACCCATCGCGCGCCGCCGCCTCGGCCAAAAGCATTGACGCAAGGGCCGCACATCCGAGAGACAAAAAGACGGCGACCACCCGTGCAAAACGGGTCGCCCCGTCTGCCGCAAGCTGCCTTTGCTGAAGTGTCATTGAACTTAGGCCTTGCGCCGCAGCAGGAACGCCCGCGCGACATCGGCCAGCCCAGCCAGATGACCCCGCCGTTCCAAGGTCTGCCGTGGCATGGCAAGGGGGGCAGCGGGCGGCATCCAGGTCTCGGCCTTAACCGTCATTGCGGAGTAGGGGGTCGTCGCGTCTTGAAGGGTCATGCGTTGATCCATTGGTACACCCATGTCTCTGTAAGATTGCGGTCATATCCCGATAGAACTGCCTTGATCTCGACGATGGCGTCTGGCGCTGCACGTAGTTCCAGCACCAGCCGCCATTCGTCTCTGCCATCTACCCGGCTCAGGATCGCCTCAACGATTTCGCCGTTCTGCGCGCTGGCGATCGGCTGCAACTCTGCGTCGCTTGGCATGTCGCTCAGCTGTCCGCCGGCGAAGTCGATGACGAATTTGCGGGTCTCGGTATCTGCCTCAACACCCGCAACCCCGCCGTGGCCCGAGCGAAGCCGCACCACGCGGCCAAGGGTCTGCGGGGTTGCGCCCGGTGGGTTCATCCCCCAGTGCATGCGGTAATCATAGGCCAATTCATCCCCGGCACGGGTTTCGCCCTCGGGAATCCAATAGGCGACGATGTTGTCATTGCCCTCCAGATCGGAGGGGATTTCGACCAGTCGCACCGTCCCCTTGCCCCAGTCGCCCATGGGTTCGATCATCAGGGAGGGGCGCCGTTCGTAATGGGCCTGCGCATCGAGGTAATGCTCAAAGTCCCGGTTGCGCTGTGCCAGCCCGAAGGAGCGTGGGCTCTGCGCTCCGAAATAGGAACTCGCCAAACGCGGCGGATTGTTCAGCGGGCGGCAGAGGGTCGCATCCTTGCCCGCGTTCAGCACCAAGACTTCGCTGTCGTGGACTGAGGGGCGGAAATCGTCAAAGCTGCCCTTGTCCGCGCCATTGTGCAGGAACATCGAAGTCAGCGGCGCGATGCCAAGCTGCTTGATGTCTTTGCGCAGGAACAGCCGCATGGTAACCTCGACGGTGGTGTCCTCGCCCGGTGTGATCACGAACCTATAGGCCCCGGTCACCGACGGGCTGTCGAGTGCGGCATAGATCGTGGCGCTGTTATCGCCCGGTTCGGGGCGGCGTAGCCAGACCTCGCTGAAACGAGGGAACTCCTCGCCTTCGGGCAGGCCGGTATTGACGGCAAGGCCGCGCGCGCTCAGCCCATAAAGCGTGTCTTTCCCCAGAGCGCGGAAATAGCTCGCGCCTTGGAACACGATCAATTCGTCGAAAATATCGGCGCGGTTGAGCGGGGTGTGCAGACGGAAACCGGCAACGCCCGGCATCTCGGCATTGGGGGGGATCGACTTGGCGAGTTCTTCGTCGTCATATTCAAAATCCGCGGTGGTAAAGCTCATGGGCGCGACCGTCTCGCCCCGGATCTCGTTGATCTTCACCGCTTCTTTGAACAGCCAGCCGGGGTGGAAGGCGTGCAACCTAAAGGTAACGCCCTTTTCCTGCCAACGCGCCTGTTCGGGCCGAAATCGAATCCGTTGGTAAGCGTCGTAATCAAGATCGGCGAGGAATCCCTTTACCGGCTTCGGGGCCGCATAGGACGACTGCGCCAAGTCCCGCATGTCATTGACCAGATTGTCGAATGTAAAGGAGGCGGCAGGCACCTCTTGCGCGCGGCTGCGCAGCGGCATGAGTGCTGCGGCAAAGGACGCGGCGGAGAGGGTCAGAAACTGACGCCTCTCTAAGCCTTCGGTTCGTGATTTTTTTGGTCGTGTAGTATAAGAATTTGGCAAAACATTACCCCGGGAGACACGTTAAGAGTGTGCAATTTTTTCCCTATCTAATGTTTTCAGCGGCGCTGAAAACTTGATTCAGCAACTTTCAGCAAAATGCTGCAGAGCAGCGCGGAAAATCGCCTATCCGGGCTTTGTTTGACTGGGTCTGCACAAAATTTTGCCCAGATTACCGTAGCATCGCCGCTTTTTGTGACATTTGATCCTGCGCAGCGGCGCGGTGGGATGAGGCTTTGGGAGCATGCCACGGCTCTCAGCGCTCCAACCTTAGGCGGGGCCGCAGCGCGGGAGGGGGTCAAACTGCGTCGAGCCCGTCGGCCAACAGGCGCTCTAGGCTTTGCCTTTCCGCCTCCGTCAGGGCAATCCCCTTCGTCCGGGTCTCCGCGCGGGCCTTGAACCGGCGCTGCGAGGGCAGCCGCGCCCCTTGGCCCATGATCGCGGCAAAGAGCGTTTCCGCCCGCGCGAAGGGATCGCCGGGGCGGCCAGCGGCAAACTTTGCCGGATCAAAGGCGATGATCAACTCACCATGCGCCGGCGCGAGGGTGAGAGAGCCCAAGGCGTCGCGCGCCTCTGGGCTGGTCAGGTCGCCGATCATCACCCCGGCGAGAAGTTCGATCATGGTGGAGATGGCGGATCCCTTATGTCCGCCAAAAGGCAGCATGGCCCCGGCAAGGGCGGCTTCGGGATCGGTTGTGGGCGCGCCGTCGGGCGCGACGGCCCAGCCTTCGGGCAGGGGCGTGCCCGCGCGGCGGTGCAGTTCGATCTCTCCTCGGGCGGCGACGCTGGTGGCGAAGTCAAAGACGTAAGGGTTGCCCTCTGCCCGTGGCCAGCCAAAGGCGAAAGGGTTGGTCCCCATCAAGGGGTCAGTGCCGCCCGACGGGGCCACGCTGGCATAGCTGGGGCACATCGCCATCGCGGCGAGGCCCATATCGGTCAGCGCCTCAATCTCGGGCCAGAGGGCGGCGAAATGGGTGCAATCGTTGATCACCATTGCGGCGATCCCGGTCGTGCGGCAACGCTCTGCCAGCACGGGCGCGCCCGCGTCGAATGCAGCGTTGGAAAAGCCGCCGCCCGCATTTACGCGCACAATGGCGCTGTCGTCTTGGTACACCTGCGGCACCGCATCGGGCACCACCTTGCCCGCCTTGATTGTGCGCAGGCAGCCTTCGATCCGGTAGATGCCGTGGGATTTGCAAGCATCGCCTTCGCCCGCCACGATCACCCGCGCGAGGGCGGCGGCATTCTGCGGCGACAGGCCCGCGCCTTGGAAAATCTGCATGACAATTCCGTTTAGGACGTCGTGGGACAGGGTTGTATCAGTCATCTGGATCCTCGCAGGGCTTGGGTTGCAATCATGCATACATCATGTATGCAGTTGCGCAGAGACGCAAGCTGACACCGGGCCGCGGCCCGCATGAAAGGATAGACGATGGCCTTTACCCCCCATGGCAAACACCTAATCGCTGGCGAATGGATCGCCACCGACGACCGCTTTAGTTCCAGCCCCGCCCATGGGCCTGTGCATGACTTCTCGGTCGGGACGGTGGATTTGGTAGACCAAGCCTGCGAAGCTGCCGAAGCGGCGTTTTGGGACTACGGCTATTCCAGCCGGGCCACCCGCGCAAAGTTTCTGAACGCCATCGCCGATGAAATCGACGCCCGCGGTGCCCAGATCACCGAGATCGGCAGCCAAGAAAGCGGCCTGCCCACAGCGCGTCTGGAAGGAGAGCGGGGCCGGACCGTTGGCCAGCTGCGCCTCTTTGCCGCGCATATCGAAAAGGGTGACTACCTCGACCGCCGCTTCGATGCCGCCATGCCGGAACGCCAGCCCGCCCCGCGCCCCGCGATCACCATGGTGCAACGCCCCATCGGCCCCGTGGCTGTCTTTGGCGCGTCGAACTTCCCGCTGGCTTTCTCGGTTGCGGGTGGTGACACGGCGGCGGCGCTGGCGGCAGGCTGTCCGGTCGTGGTCAAAGGCCATTCCGCCCATCCCGGCACTGGAGAGATCGTCGCCGAGGCGATCCATGCGGCGGTTGAAAGCTGCGGCATGCCGCGCGGGGTGTTTTCGCTGATCCAAGGCGGCAACCGCGCTGTTGGTCAGGCCGTGGTGCAGCATCCGTTGATCAAAGCCGTGGGCTTTACCGGCTCTCTCGCGGGGGGGCGGGCGCTGTTCGATCTCTGCGCCGCGCGGCCAGAGCCGATTCCCTTTTTTGGCGAATTGGGCTCGGTCAACCCGATGTTCATGCTCCCCGCCGCGATGGAGGCACGGGCCGAGGAGCTGGGCAAAGGCTGGGCCGCGTCCCTGACCATGGGCGCAGGCCAGTTCTGCACCAATCCGGGCATTGCCGTGGTGATCGACGGGGCAGGGTCAGACGCCTTCGTGAAAAGTGCCGCCACCGCACTGCAAGACGTGGCCGAACAGGTCATGTTGACCGACGGTATCGCCGAAGCCTTCTGTGCGGGTCGCGACAAGTTCAAATCCGCGCCAGGGCTGCGCCAGGTGCATGTGGCCGACAGCACAGGCCGCAACGCCGCCCCGGCCCTGTTCGAGACCACGGGCGCAGAGTTCAAGGCCAACCCGGCGCTGCATGAAGAAGTCTTTGGCCCGCTTGGGCTAGTGGTGCGGGTTGCTTCGCTGGAAGAGATGCGCGCGCTGGCAGTTGAGTTGGACGGGCAGTTGACCATTACCCTCCATATGGACGACGCGGATGTTGAGGCCGCGCGAGCACTGATGCCGGTGCTGGAACGCAAAGCCGGGCGTCTGCTGGCAAATGGCTTCCCCACCGGCGTCGAGGTGGTGGATTCTATGGTGCACGGCGGACCCTATCCGGCCAGCACCAACTTTGGCGCGACCAGCGTCGGTACCCTTTCAATCCGGCGCTTCCTGCGGCCGGTGTCCTATCAGAACCTGCCGGAAGCGCTCCTGCCCGACGACGCGGCGGAGTGACCCCAGACGAGAAAGCCGGGCCGCGTGTCTGGCTTTCTCATTTCAGCCTGAAAAAGGAGCGGCTGCGGCTCTATCCCATCCCCAAACAACGACGATAGCGTCTCAATAGTTCAAAAATATGTCGACACACCGATAAAAGTTAAAAATACATATTGTATTTTTAATGAGGACATAGTTCCTTCATACCACCCCGTACCCCGCCCAGAGAGAGTCGGGGGCGACCAACCCAAGAGGGAGATATCTATGAAATTCACGCAACTCGCCGGGAGCCTCGTGGCCGCCACCGTGATCGGCACCGCCGCTCAGGCCGACAAACTGGACGACATCATTTCTTCGGGCACGCTGCGCTGCGCCGTGGTGCTGGACTTCCCGCCCATGGGCTCGCGCGATGACAGCAACACGCCCGTCGGCTTCGACGTGGATTACTGCAACGATCTGGCCGCAGCACTTGGTGTCGAGGCCGAGATCGTTGAGACGCCTTTCCCTGACCGTATCCCCGCGCTGGTTTCTGGCCGCGCGGATGTAGGTGTCGCCTCCACCTCCGACACGCTGGAGCGGGCGAAGACAGTCGGTTTTTCCGTCCCCTACTTCGCCTTTACCAACGTTGTGCTGACGCGCGAAGACGCAGGCGTTGACAGCTTTGAAAGCCTCAAGGGCAAAACCGTAGGCTCCGTCGCAGGCACGTTTGAGGCCATCGCGCTGGAAGAGCAGGTCGACGCATGGGACGAGGGCAGCTTCCGTTCCTACCAGAGCCAAGCGGACGTCTTCCTGTCGCTGGCCCAAGGCCAGATCGACGCGACCGTCGTGACCTCCACCGTGGCCTCCTCCATCGTGGCGAGCGGCAAGTTCGACGGTTTGACCATCGCGGGCGATGCGCCGTTTGACGTGGACTATGTCGGTCTGATCGGCCTGCGTCAGGAATACGGTCTGCTGAACTATCTCGACCTCTTCGTAAACCAGCAGGTCCGTTCGGGTCGTTATCAAGAACTCTTCGACAAATGGGTCGGCGGCGACGCGCCCGACCTAACCATCGCCAAAGCCTATCGCTGATGGATGCGGGGGCCGCAGCCTGCGGCCCCCACTGCCGATAACCGCTGATCGGAGCAAGAGATGGGCAACTACACCTTTCAATGGCGACAGGCCTTTCGCGCTTTCCCAGAGATGCTGGAAGGCGCGCTGGTTACGCTGCAGATATCGATCCTGTCGATGCTCATCGGCGTGACGATCGCCGTGCTGCTGGCCGTAGGCCGCGATGCCAAGTCGCGCTGGCTGCGGGCGCCTGCGACCGCTTGGGTCGAAGTGGCACGTAACACGCCCGCGCTTTTCCAGATTTATATGGCGCATTTCGGACTTGGGTCTTTCGGGATTTACCTCAGCCCCTATGCCGCCCTGCTGGCCGGGATCGCGTTCAACAACGCGGGCTACCTCTGCGAGACGTTCCGCGGCGCGATGCGCGCCATTCCGGACACGCAGCTGCGGGCCGGGCGGTCACTGGGCATGGGGCAGGCCAAAGCGTTTCGCCTGATTATCCTGCCGCAGATGTTCCGCATCTCCTTCCTGCCGACCACGAACCAGATGATCTGGGCGATCCTGATGACCTCTTTAGGCGTTACGGTGGGGCTGAATTCGGATCTCGCGGGGGTCACGCAAGACCTCAACGCGCGCAGCTTCCGAACCTTTGAATTCTTCGCACTGGCGGCGGTGATCTACTACGTGATCGCCAAGACCGTGATGCTCGGCGCGCGGCTTCTGGCCGCCCGCCTGTTTCGCTACTGAAGGAAGAGAATAGATGTTTGATACGGCTCTGACCTTCAACGACCTGTTGTTCATGCTCAAAGGCGCAGGCGTGACGCTTTCGGTCACCGCCTTCGCGGTGGTGGGCGGCACGCTGCTGGGGCTCTTCTTCGGAGTGCTGCGCAGCCAGATCAGCCCTTGGGCGGCCCTGCCGCTGACCTTTGTGCTGGATATCTTCCGCTCGGTCCCGCTGCTGATCCAGTTGATCCTTGCCAACGCCTTTCAGGCCATCGCGGGCTGGGGGATTTCCCCCTTCGTGACCTCCTGCATCGTGCTGGGCCTCTACACGTCGGCCTATTGCACCGAGATCGTGCGCGGCGCGATAGAGGCGGTGCCTTCGGTCACCCGCCGTGCGGCGCGCTCGCTTGGCATGACATGGGGGCAGGATCTTACGCAGATCGTCTTTCCCATGGCGCTGCGGGTTGGCCTGCCCAGTTGGATCGGCCTCACACTTGGCGTGATGAAAGACAGCGCGCTGGTGATGTGGCTCGGCATTATCGAATTGCTGCGCGCCTCGCAAATTCTGGTGACACGCCTGCAAGAGCCGATGTTCATCCTGCTCGTGACGGGTGCGATCTATTTCGCGCTCAGTTTCCCCATTGCCCGGCTTGGCAGCCGCTTGGAAAAAAGGTGGCAAGAAAATGATTGAGATTGAAAACGTTCACAAATCCTTTGGCGCACTACAGGTGCTCAAAGGCATCGACCTGACCGTGCAAAAAGGCGAGGTCGTCTCGGTGATCGGTGGCTCGGGCTCGGGTAAATCGACGCTGCTGACCTGCATCAACGGGTTAGAGCCGATCGACAGTGGCCGCATCGTGGTCGACGGGACCGAGGTTCACGCCCGCGACACTGACCTGAACAAGCTGCGCCGCAAGATCGGCATCGTGTTCCAGCAATTCAACGCCTTCCCGCATCTGACGGTGCTGGAAAACGTGACCCTTGCCCCGCGGAAAGTGAAGGGCATGGGCCGCAAGGAGGCCGAAGAAATCGCGGTGCAGCAACTCTCGCATGTGGGTCTGGCTGACAAGCTCAACGTCTACCCCAGCCGCCTGTCGGGCGGCCAGCAGCAGCGGATGGCGATTGCGCGTGCATTGGCCATGTCGCCCGATTACATTCTCTTTGACGAGGTGACCTCGGCGCTCGACCCGCAATTGGTGGGCGAGGTGCTCGATACGCTCAAATTGCTTGCAGATGAGGGGATGACGATGATCTGTGTCACCCATGAGATGAGTTTCGCACGCGATGTGTCGGACCGGGTGGCGTTCTTTCACAAGGGCGTCATGGCCGAGATCGGCGCGCCGGATCAGATCTTTGGCGATCCGCAGCAAGAAGAGACACGTCAATTCCTGTCGAGCGTCCGGTAATGAACCAAACCCCGGTGACGGTCGTCGGCGCGGGCGTGGTGGGCCTGTCCATCGCGCTGGCGCTTCAAGCGCGCGGGCTGCCCGTGCGGGTGATCGACCGCGAAGGTCCGGCAGCGGGCGCCTCGGCGGGCAATGCGGGCGCTTTTGCCTTTACCGAGATCCTGCCGCTCGCCTCGCCCCGGATGATCCGACAGGCGCCGAAGTGGTTGCTGGATCCGCTGGGGCCGCTGTCGGTGCCGCCGCGCTATGCCGCGCGGATCGCCCCGTGGATGTGGCGGTTTTGGAGGGCAAGCTGGCCCGCGCAGGTCCGGGCCTCGACCGTGGCGCAAACGGCGCTGATGAAGCTGTCGCAGGCCGCACTCGATCCGCATCTGGCGATGAGCGGTCTGGCGCATATGCTGCGGCACGACGGGCAGATGCAGGTCTATGAGAGCGAGGCCGAGTTCCGCGCCTCCCTCCCCGGTTGGCAGGCCCGCGAAGAGGCGGGGATCGCCTTCACGCATCTCAAGGGCGATGAGATTGCAGCCTATCAACCCGGTCTTGCGCCCAGCTTCACCCATGCGACCTTCACCCCGGAATGGCAGTCGATCTCGGACCCGCGCGACTATGTGCTGGCGATGGCCGACCGCTTCCGGGCAGGGGGCGGGGAGATCACGATCACCCGCGCCGAACGTCTCGTCGCGGGCGGGGTCGAGACCTCAGATGGCTTGATGCCGGGCAACGTGGTGCTGGCCGCCGGTGCGCATTCGCATCATCTGGCCCGCACCGCTGGCGTGAAGATCCCGCTGGAGACCGAGCGCGGCTATAACACGACCCTGCCCAGTGGTGCCTTCGACCTCAAACGCCAGATCACTTTCGGCGGCCATGGCTTTGTCATCAGCAAAGTCGGCAATGGACTGCGCGTCGGCGGGGCGGTGGAGCTGGGCGGGCTCGACCTGCCGCCGAACTTTGCCCGGGCCGATGCGATGCTGAAAAAGGCCAAACGTTTTCTGCCGGGGCTCAACACCTCGGGCGGCACGCAGTGGATGGGTTTTCGCCCCTCGCTGCCCGACAGCCTGCCGGCCATCGGCGCGTTGCCGAACCGCCCGGATGCGTTCTGCGCCTTTGGCCACGGGCATTTGGGTCTCACCCAATCGGCAGGCACCGCCGCCATCATCGCGGACCTGATGACCGGCCAAGACCCCGGCATCGACCTTGCCCCCTTCTCTCCCGCGCGTTTTTAGAGGCTGACATGACGCAACACACATTTCCTTGTATCGACGGCCACACCTGCGGCAATCCGGTACGGCTCGTCACCGGCGGCGCGCCTCTGCTTAAGGGCGCGAACATGCTGGAAAAGCGCGCCCATTTTCTGGTGGAATACGACTGGATTCGCACCGGTCTGATGTTCGAGCCGCGCGGCCACGACCAGATGTCAGGCGCGATCCTTTATCCGCCGACGCGGGATGACTGCGACATCGCGGTGCTGTTCATTGAGACCTCAGGCTGCCTGCCCATGTGCGGTCACGGGACCATCGGCACTGTCACCATCGCGCTTGAAAACGGGCTGGTCACACCTGCCACCCCCGGTCAGTTGCGGCTCGAGACCCCCGCCGGGCGGGTCGATGTAGCCTACCGCCAGGAGGGGCGTTTCGTCGAAGAGGTGCGCCTGACCAATGTGCCCGCCTTCCTCCATTCCGAAGGGCTGACGGCCGAGGTCGAGGGCTTGGGCGAAGTGGTGGTCGATGTGGCCTATGGCGGCAATTTCTACGCCATTGTCGAGCCGCAGAAAAACTTCCGCGATATGGCAGATTTCTCGGTCTCCGAACTGGTCGGTCTCAGCCCGAAACTCCGCGCCGCGCTCAATGCGAAATATGAATTCATCCACCCCGAACATCCCGCCATCAACGGGCTAAGCCACATCCTCTGGACCGGCGCGGTCCAAGCGCCCGAGGCCCACGCCCGCAACGCGGTGTTCTACGGCGACAAGGCGATTGACCGCTCCCCCTGCGGGACCGGCACTTCGGCCCGGATGGCGCAACTCGCGGCCAAGGGGAAGCTGAGTGTGGGCGACGACTTCGTGCATGAATCCATCATCGGGTCGATGTTCAAAGGCCGTGTCGAGGCGGCGGCGGAGGTGGCGGGCAAGCCTGCGATCATCCCTTCCATCGCAGGTTGGGCGCGGGTCACCGGCTTTAACACCATCTTCATCGACGAGCGCGACCCCTTCGCGCACGGTTTCGTTGTTACCTGATTTGGAAGGGCTGCCCATGGCGCAGATCATCGTTCCCGCCGAGGCCCAAGGCGCGGTGCTCGTCTCGACCGAGGGGTTGAGTTTCTGGGGCGGCGTCGATCCGGCCACAGGCAAGGTCATCGACGCGCATCATCCGCTGTGCGGGCAGTCGCTGGCAGGCAAGATCGTGTTGATGCCCACGAGCCGCGGTTCCTGCACCGGCAGTGGCGTCCTGCTGGAACTGGCAATGAACGGTCATGCCCCCGCCGCATTGGTCTTTCGCGAGGCCGAAGATATCCTGACCTTGGGTGCCTTGATCGCGGGGAAGATGTTCGCCAAGCCGCTGGCGGTGCTGCGGCTTGGCGCAAAGGACTACGACCTGCTTGCCAAGGCGCGCAACGCGCGGATCACGCCTGAGATGCTTAGCACCGACGCGTGGGATTTGCCCCTGTCCGACAGGCCCGCCCGCGATCTGCATCTCACCGCCGAGGATCAAGAAATGCTTGATGGGGCCGACGGCCCGGCAGTTCAATTGGCGATGGAGATCACGTGCACCATGGCGCGCGGGCAGGGGGCCGAGAGGCTGGTTGACGTGACGCGCGTGCATATCGATGGCTGCATCTACGCCAGCCCCGCCAACCTGCTCTTTGCCCAAACCATGGCCGACATGGGGTCGCAGGTGCGCGTGCCGACGACGATGAACGCGATCTCGGTCGATCACGGCAATTGGCGCGCCCAAGGCGTGCCGCCGGACTTTGGCCTGCCCGCCAGCCGTCTGGCCGATGCCTATGTCACCATGGGCGCGCGGCCCAGTTTCACCTGCGCGCCCTACCAACTGCCCGCCCCGCCCGAACGCGGCGAGTTCATCGCGTGGTCAGAGTCCAACGCGGTGATCTATGCCAATAGCGTGCTTGGCGCGCGGACGGTGAAACATCCCGATTTCCTCGATCTCTGTATCGCGCTGACCGGGCGCGCCCCGCTGTCGGGGGTCTACCTTGATGCCCACCGCGCACCGCGTCGGGTGATCGATGTGCAACTGCCCGCGCAGTATGACGAGGCGATTTGGCCGATGCTGGGCTGGCTGGCCGGGCAGGCGGCCCCGGACCGGATCCCACTGCTGCGCGGGTTGGAGAGTGCCGCCCCGAACGAAGATGACCTCAAGGCGCTCTGCGCGGCCTTCGGCACCACCTCTGCCGCGCCGATGCTGCATGTGGCCGGCATCACGCCCGAGGCCGCTCTGCCGCCTGTTGCGGAGGCGGAGACGGTGCGCGTAACATCGAACGATCTGCGCCGCGTCTGGCGGCAGTTCAACGCCGGGCCTGCAAAGGTCGATCTCATCGCCTTTGGCAGCCCGCATTTCTCCCACGCGGAATGCCGTGCGCTCGACGCCGCGCTCGCAGGGCGCAAGCGTCATCCCGATACAGCGGTTATCGTAACGCTCGGCCATGACACGCTCTCGGCAGCGCGTGGCGACGGCACGGTGGCGCGGCTCGAAGCGGCGGGCGTGCAGGTCGTGCCCGACATCTGCTGGTGTTCGATCTCTGAGCCGGTCTTTCCGCCTTCGGCCCAAGTGCTGATGACCAACTCTGGCAAATACGCCCATTACGCCCCCGGTCTCTCGGGCCGCGCGGTGCGCTTTGGCAGCATCGCCGATTGTGTAGAAGCCGCCCTGACCGGGCAGGCGCGAGAGGCCTTACCGACTTGGCTGGCCGAAGAGGAGACAAGTAATGCGTAGCAGCAAGACGGTTCATGTGATCTCGGCCCATGCCGAGGGCGAGGTTGGCGACGTGATCGTGGGCGGTGTCACCCCACCTCCGGGCGAGACGTTGTGGGAGCAAAGCCGCTGGATCGCGCGGGATGAGACCCTGCGCAACTTCGTGTTGAACGAGCCGCGTGGCGGCGTGTTTCGCCATGTGAACCTGCTGGTGCCGCCGAAAGACCCCCGCGCCGATGCGGCATTCATCATCATGGAGCCGGAAGATACGCCGCCGATGTCTGGCTCCAACTCGATTTGCGTTTCAACCGTCCTGCTTGACGGAGGTATCCTGCCGATGACTGAGCCGGTGACCGAACTGACCCTCGAAGCGCCGGGAGGGCTGGTAAAGGTCCGCGCCGAATGTCGCAATGGCAAGGCGGAGCGCATCTTTGTGCAGAACCTGCCAAGCTTCGCGGCCCGCCTTGATGTTCCGCTGGAGGTCGAAGGGCTGGGCACGCTCACCGTGGATACCGCCTATGGCGGTGACAGTTTCGTCGTCGTTGATGCCGCTGCGATGGGGTTCTCGCTCGAGGCGCATGAGGCCCATGATATTGCCCGTCTCGGGGTGCGGATCACCAATGCCGCCAATGCCGCGATGCGCTTTGAGCATCCCGATAACCCCGATTGGCAGCACTTCTCCTTCTGCCTTTTCGCCGGACCAGTGACCCGTGACGAGACCGGCCTGCGCGCCGGGGCGGCGGTGGCGATCCAGCCTGGCAAGGTGGATCGGTCCCCCACTGGCACAGCACTTTGCGCGCGGATGGCGCTGCTGCACGCGCGGGGGGAGATGGGGTTGGAGGACAGCCTGACCACGGTCTCGCTGATCGGTTCAACCTTTACCGGGCGGATCTTGGGCGAGACGCGGGTGGGCGACCACAGGGCCATTCTGCCGGAACTGTCGGGCCGGGGCTGGGTTACGGGCATCCATCAACATATGCTCGATCCCGATGACCCTTGGCCGGGCGGCTACCGCCTGTCTGACACATGGGGCGCGCGCGGCTAGCCGGGTGTTTTGCCATGTTAAACTCCGATCCCCGGGGCAGACCGGAGCCGGGGCAAATCTTTACAACCTCGCGCCGCCTCGGCGCGAAGCCGCCGTGTTTGGCTGACGCGAGGCAACGTCTTGCATGTGCTCTTCGTTTTCGATTGATTACTTTTCAATCAGAGCACGAACTTTCAAACAACGGAGAGTCACCATGAAGCTACGCACCACACTTGCATCCTCCGCATTGGCGCTCGGCCTTGCGTTTCAGGCCCAAGCCGCCGATGTCCCCGAGGGTGTGAACCTTGCCGAAGATCAAAGCTATACCTTCTGGCTGCTCGACGCGATCAAGTCGATGGACCCGCAGATCAACACCGATGTCGAAGGTTCGGACGTTCTGCGCAACCTTTTCGAGGGGCTTTATAACGAAGACGGCAATGGCGAACTGGTGCCCGGTGTGGCGCTGGATCATGAGGTCTCCGAAGACGGCAAAACCTATACGTTCAACCTGCGCAAAGACGCCAAGTGGTCGAACGGTGAGCCGGTCACAGCAAACGATTTCGTCTATTCTTGGCGTCGTCTGGCTGACCCTGCGACCGCGTCGGAATACGCCTGGTATATGGAGTTGATGCAGGTCGAAAACGCGCCTGAGATCATCGCCGGGGACAAGTCGCCCGAGGAATTGGGCATCCAAGCCGTCGACGACCACACGCTTGAGGTCAAGATCACCACGCCGCTGCCCTATTTCCCGCAGATGCTGGTGCATGGGTCGACCTTCCCCGTGCTGCAAAGCGTGGTCGAAGAGCATGGCGACGATTGGACCGATGCAGGCACGCTCGTCGGCAACGGCGCTTATAAACTGGTCGAGCATCAGTTGGGCGAACGTGTCGTGATGGAGAAGAACGACACCTATTGGGACGCCGACAACGTCGTGATGGAAACGATCACCGCGCTGACGATCAATGACGTGAACCAAGCGCTGACCCGCTATCTGGCCGGTGAGCTGGACCGCGTAGATATCCCCGCCGGACAGTACCCGCGTCTGAAGAAAGAGTACCCCGAACAGGCGGTCTCAACCCCCTACAACTGCTCGTATATCTACATGCTGAACGTGGGCGAGAAGGGGCCGGAGGCGCTGAAAAACGTCAATGTGCGCAAAGCCTTGGCCTACGCCATCGACCGCGACATCATTGTCGAGCGGATCCTGCAAGGCGGTCAGAAGCCCTCGTATAACTGGACCCACTGGGCGATCGCTGATTTCGAGCGTCCCGAGCTTGACTGGGCCGACAATTTGGATCAGGCGCAGCGCGTGGAAAAGGCCAAGGAACTTTTGGCCGAGGCGGGCTATGGCCCCGACAACCCGCTGGACCTGACGCTGCAGTACAACACATCGGAAGATCACAAAAAGATCGCCATCGCGGCCTCGCAGATGCTCAAGCAGATCGGCGTGAACCTCACGCTCGACAACTATGAGTGGAAGGTTCACACCGACCGGATGCAGAACCAGGACTACGACATGGCGCGTTATGCTTGGTGCGGGGACTACAACGAGGCCTCGACTTACCTTGATCTGCTGACCTCCTACTCGGGTCACAACAACGGCGAGTTCTACAATGACGCCTATGACAAGCTCATGAAGGACAGCAAAACCGCCGAAGACCCGCAGCCGCTTTACAAAGACGCGGAGCGTATCTTGGCCGAGGAAATGCCGATCATCCCGATCTACCACTACGCCAACGTCGACATGATCGCGGAAGACATCGAAGGTCTGCCCGAGAACAACGTAAACAACACGTGGTACGGCAAAGACCTCTATCGTACCGCGGAGTAACCTCTCGACATTCGGGCAGCCCGGCGGTTAAGGCACGGGCTGCCCGATTCCATTCTACCCCCCACAACCCCCCCCCGTATTCGGAGCGCGCGCCTCTTGCTCAGTTACATCCTTAAGCGCCTTGCCATCGCTATTCCGACGCTTCTGGTCTTGATCGTCATCTCTTTCCTGCTGATGCATTCCGCGCCCGGTGGCCCCTTCACCTCGGAACGCGAGTTGCCGCCGCAGGTGCTGGCCAACCTCAATGCGAAATACGGGCTGGACGACCCGCTCTGGAAGCAGATCACCTCCTACGTCTGGGGCATAGTCACCGAATTCGATTTCGGGCCGAGCTTCGTCTACAAGGACCGTTCGGTGAACGAGATCATCGCCCAAGGTTTCCCGATCACGCTGACCTACGGCCTTTTGTCCTTCGCCGTGGCGGTCATCGTCGGCGTCAGCCTCGGCGTCGCTGCTGCCGTACGGCACAACTCGGCGCTGGACTATGCCGCCGTCGGCGTCTCCATCGGGGCGCAGGTGCTGCCGAACTTCGTCATGGCGCCGATCCTCGTGCTGGTCTTCACGCTCTGGCTGGGTTGGCTGCCGGGCGGCGGCTGGCAGGGGCCGGAGTACTGGATCATGCCGGTGATCGCGCTCTCGACCTCCTTCATGGCCTCGATCGCGCGGATCACCCGCTCCTCGATGCTCGAGGTGCTGACCTCGAACCACATCCGCACCGCCCGCGCCAAGGGCCTGCCCGAACGCCGGGTGATCCTGCGCCACGCGCTGAAACCGGCGATGCTGCCGGTGATCTCCTACCTCGGGCCCGCCTTCGTGGCGATGATCACCGGCTCTGTGGTGGTCGACATCTATTTCTCCACCGGCGGCATCGGCAAGGCCTTCGTCGATTCGGCGCTCAACCGCGATTACGCGGTGATGATGGGGGTGACGATCCTCGTCGGCGCGCTGACCATCTTCTTCAACCTCGTGGTCGATATCCTTTACGGATGGATCGACCCCAAGATCCGGTACTGACATGGTGATGACATCCGAACAACGGGTCGAAGCCAGCGAACTTGCAGGCAAGGGCCGCTCCCCCTGGGCTGACGCGCGGCGGCGGTTTTTCCGCAACAAGGCGGCGCTGATGGGGCTGGTGATCCTCGGCTTCGTCGTGGCCTTCGCGCTCTTCGGCAACAGCCTTGCGCAATGGTCGAACGAGGAGCTCGACTACAACGTCATGGGCCAGATCGTCGAACTGGGCGGCCCTTCGTTTGAGAGCGGCCATTACTTCGGCACCGACGATCTGGGCCGCGACCTCTTTGCGCGCACCGTGCAGGGCACCCAGATCAGCCTCGCCGTGGGCCTCGTCGGCGCGCTGATCGCCTGCGTCGTGGGCACGCTTTACGGTGCGGTCGCGGGCTATTTCGGCGGGCGCACCGACAGCATCATGATGCGGCTTGTCGATATCTTCATGGCCGTGCCTTATATGTTCGTGCTGATCCTGCTCTTGGTCATGTATGGCCGTTCGATCACCATCCTGTTCGCCGGTGTCGGCCTGATCTCATGGATGGAGATGGCCCGCATCGTGCGCGGCCAGACCCTGACCATCAAGGGCCGTGAGTTCGTCGAGGCGGCCCGCGCCACCGGCGTTTCGGCCCCGGTCATCATCCTGCGCCATATCGTGCCCAACCTCTTGGGCGTGATCGCGGTTTACGCCACGCTGCTGGTCCCGTTGATGATCCTGACGGAAAGCTTCATCTCTTTTCTCGGGCTTGGCATTCAGGAACCGCTGACCTCCCTCGGGGCGCTGATCTCTGAAGGGGCGGGGACCATCGCCTATGGCACCACTTGGCAGTTGGGGTTCCCGCTGCTGTTCTTCTGTCTCACGCTGTTCGGCCTGTTCTTTATTGGCGACGGGCTTCGTGATGCGCTCGACCCCAAGGATCGCTGATGTCTCTGCTGGAAATCGACAAGCTCAAAGTCACTTTCGAGGGCGACGACGGCCCCGTTCACGCGGTCAACGACCTGTCGCTCTCGATCAACCGAGGCGAGACCCTCGGCATTGTCGGCGAAAGCGGCTCGGGCAAGAGCCAGACCGCCTTCTCGATCATGGGGCTGCTCGCGCCGAATGGGCGCACGGGCGGGTCGGTGCGCTTTGACGGGCAGGAGATTTTAGGCGCGAAGCCGAAAGTTTTGAACAAGATCCGGGCTGAGCGGATTGCGATGATCTTTCAAGATCCGATGACTTCGCTCAATCCTTACATGCGTATCGCAGACCAGATGACCGAGGTGCTGACCCTGCACCACGGCATGTCCAAACGCGCAGCATTGGCTGAATCGGTACGGATGCTCGACGCGGTAAAAATCCCGGCTGCGAAGGAACGCATCCGCCTCTTCCCCCATGAGTTTTCCGGCGGGATGCGCCAGCGGGTAATGATCGCCATGTCGCTGCTGTGCAAACCCGACCTGCTGATCGCGGATGAGCCGACCACCGCGCTTGATGTGACGGTGCAGGCGCAGATCATGGACCTGCTGGGTGATCTGCAAAAGGATTTCGGCATGGCCACGATCCTCATCACCCATGACCTTGGCGTCGTTGCTGGATTCTGCGAGCGGGTGCTGGTGATGTACGGTGGTCGCGTGATGGAGCAAGGCCCGACCGAGCCGCTCTTTGCCGAGCCGACGCATCCCTACACCCGTGGCCTTTTGGCAGCCGTGCCGCGGGTCGATGACGAAGACGCCGCCATGAAGGCGATCCCCGGCAACCCGCCCAACATGGCCGCCCCGCCCGAAGGCTGCCCGTTCCGCCCGCGCTGCACCTACGCCGGCGAGGATTGCCGCGTGATGCCGCCCCTTGCGCCATTTGCCGAAGGCCGCGCCCGTGCCTGCCACCGTTCGATTGCGGAGGTCACCGCATGAGCCCACTTCTGTCTGTTCGCGATCTGCACGTTCGTTTCCCCATCACCCGCGCTGGCGACATGCCTTGGACGAAACCGCGCTATCTGCATGCGGTCAACGGGGTGAGCTTTGATCTGGAGCCCGGCAAGACGCTCGGCGTGGTCGGCGAATCCGGCTGTGGTAAATCCACCCTCGCGCGGGGTTTGATCCAGATGGTCCCGGCGACGGGGCAGGTGAACTGGCGCGGAGAGACGGATCTGCTGTCGCTCTCCCCCCGGCAGATGAAACCCTACCGTTCTGAGATCCAGATGGTGTTTCAAGACCCTCTGGCCTCGCTCAATCCCCGCATGACGCTGGGCCAGATCATCGCAGAACCGCTGCGCACGCACCGGCCCGAGATCTCTGCCAAGGAACGCCGCGCCCGCGTGGCGCAGATGATGGAGCGCGTGGGTCTGCTGCCGCAGATGATCAACCGCTACCCGCATGAGTTCTCGGGCGGCCAGTGTCAGCGTATCGGCATCGCCCGTGCCCTGATCGTAGAGCCGAAGTTGCTGATCTGCGATGAGCCGGTCTCGGCGCTCGATGTGTCGATCCAAGCGCAGGTGATTGAGCTGCTGAAGGAACTGCAACGCGATCTGGGGCTGGCGATGATCTTTATCGCCCATGACCTCAGCGTGGTGAAAAACATCTCGGACGAGGTCATGGTGCTTTATCTCGGTCGCATCATGGAAAAGGCTCCCAAGGCGCAGCTCTACGACAACCCGCAGCACCCCTATACGCAGGCGTTGCTTTCGGCAGTGCCGATCCCCGATCCCGTGGCCGAACGCGCCAAGCAGATCGTGCCGATGACGGGCGATATGCCCTCTCCGATGAACCCGCCCTCGGGCTGTGTTTTCCGGGGCCGCTGTCCGCGCGCGCAAGCCGATTGCGCTGAAGTGGTGCCAGAGCCGGGGCAGGGCGCGCATCAGGTGGCCTGCATTCACCCCGGCCCGATGCAGGAAAATCAAGTGGCCGTAGGGCGCTGACGCCCTGCTGTCGGTTTAAATCCCTTTATAATAACGCTTTACCTGCCGCCGTAGAACCCCGCAGCGGCTTTGCATTCTGCAAAAATGATATACGTCTATCAAAAATGATTGACGTATATCAAAATATCCTCATAGATAGGGTCAAGACGCGCCGCTTGGGAGGGTTGGCGCGATGGGGGAGGGATCATGACAAGTCCAACGCTGAGCGATGTCGCACGCGCTGCCGGGGTGAGCTATGCCACCGCGGACCGGGTGATCAACAACCGCGGCAATGTGGCCGAAAAGTCCATCGCCAAGGTGCGTGAGGCGGTCACTTCTCTTGGCTATGTACGCAATGTCGCGGCGGCCAACCTGTCGCGCGGTCGCATCTACCGGCTCGCGTTTTTGATCCCCCGCGGCTCCAACGCTTTCTTCAACCGTATCCGCCAGCACATCGACCACGCGGCCGCCCATCACGTCAGCGAGCGGGTGACCGCCGAGGTGATCGAGGTCGCAGCTTTCGCGGTGGAAGGGCTGCAAGACAGTATCTCGGCCCTGCTTGAGCGTGATTTTGACGGTGTCGCCATCGTCGGGCTGCAAAGCGCTGCGCTTGAGGCACCCTTGGCCGAATTGCGTGCCAAAGGGGTGGCCGTCGTGGGCCTTGTCTCCGACCTGCCCCGTGCCGCCCGCGCGGCCTATATCGGCATCGACAACATCGCCGCCGGGCGCACTGCCGGGCGGATGGTGGGCCTTGCCCATGGCGGGCAGGGTGGGAAAGTGCAGACCTTTGCAGGCTCGCTCGACGCGCGTGACCACGCGGAGCGCCTTGCCGGATTTCGCGAAGTGCTCAGCACCGATTTCCCGCAGATTACGGTGCTTGATCCGATCATGACCAAGGACGATGCGCAGGTGCTTCAGGCGCAGACGCAAGAAGTGCTGACCCAGCAAGGTATGACGGCGCTTTACAACGTTGGCGCGGGCAACAGCGGCCTGATCGCCGCCCTTCGCGGCGGGCAGGGAAAACGCCCCTTTTGCGTGGTGCATGAGCTTGTCGCCCATTCCCGCCAAGCGCTGATGGCGCGGCAGATTGATCTGGTCATTGACCAGCGGCCTGACGTGGAAATCAACCGCGCGTTCACCGTGCTGCGCGCCCTGATAGACGCGAAAGACCTGCCGCCGATGCCGGAACTCGTGCCGACGATTTATGTGCGGGACAATCTGCCCGCCGACTCTTTGACCGATCAGATGAAGGCCCAAGATTCATGAGTGATTTCTTTAAAGATATTAAGCCCCTGTCCTATGATCCAGAAGGGTCTGATCTGGCCTTTCGCCACTACAATCCTGACGAAGTGGTCATTGGCAAGCGGATGGAAGACCACCTGCGCTTTGCCGTGGCCTATTGGCATTCCTTTGCGTGGCCCGGCGGCGATCCTTTCGGCGGCCAGACATTCGACCGCCCGTGGTTTGGCGAGACGATGGACATGGCACGCCTCAAGGCCGATGTGGCGTTTGAGATGTTCGACCTTTTGAACGCGCCTTTTTTCTGCTGGCACGATGCCGACATCCGCCCCGAAGGCGATACATTCGCTGAGAGCCTGCGTAATTTCGAAGAGATCATCGACTACCTTAGCACCAAGATGGAAAGCTCCAAGACCAAGTTGCTTTGGGGCACCGCGAACCTCTTTGGTCACCGCCGCTTTATGTCGGGCGCGGCTACCAACCCCGACCCGGAGGTCTTTGCCTGGTCCGCGGCGACGGTCAAAGCCTGTATGGATGCGACCCACAAGCTGGACGGCCAGAACTATGTGCTTTGGGGCGGCCGCGAGGGCTATGAAACCCTGCTGAACACCGACCTGAAACGCGAACGCCAGCAGGCCGGGCGGTTCTTGCAGATGGCGGTGGAGTACAAACACAAGATCGGCTTCACAGGTGCCATTCTGGTGGAACCGAAGCCGCAAGAGCCGACCAAGCATCAGTATGATTTCGATGTCGCGACTGTCTATGGTTTCCTTAAGGAGTTCGGGCTGGAGGGCGAGGTTCAGATGAACATCGAACAGGGCCACGCGATCCTTGCGGGCCATTCGTTCGAACATGAACTGGCGCTGGCGTCCTCTCTGGGCATTTTCGGCTCCATCGACATGAACCGCAATGACTACCAGTCGGGCTGGGACACCGACCAGTTCCCCAACAACGTCCCCGAGGTCGCGCTGGCTTATTACGAAGTGCTGAAGGCGGGCGGTTTCACCACCGGCGGCACCAATTTCGACGCCAAGCTGCGGCGGCAATCGCTTGACCCGATCGATCTGGTCGCGGCCCATGCAGGCGCGATGGATGTCTGCGCGCGGGGCTTCAAAGCCGCTGCCGCGATGTTGGAGGATGGCACGCTCGAGGCCATGCGCGATGAACGCTACGTGGGGTGGGAGAGCCCCAACGCCAAGGCGATGCTGGACGGGGATCTGGCCAGCATCGCGGCGCAGGTCGCCAAAGACGGCATCAATCCGCAGCCCCGTTCGGGCCGGCAGGAAATTCTAGAGAATATCGTGAACCGGTTCGTTTGAGCCGGGGAAAGGGAGGACCACCATGAAGACGATCAAGGGACCAGCGCTGTTTCTGGCGCAGTTTGCAGGCGACGAAGCGCCCTTCAACTCTTGGGACAGCATCACTAAATGGGCCGCCGACTGTGGCTACAAGGGCGTGCAGGTGCCCAGTTGGGACGCGCGGCTGATCGACTTGGCCAAAGCGGCGTCGAGCAAGGATTACTGCGATGAGTTCAAGGGCAAGGCGGTCGAGAACGGCGTAGAGGTCACTGAGCTTTCGACCCACCTTCAGGGCCAGTTGGTCGCGGTGCACCCGGCCTATGACACCGCATTCGATGGCTTCGCCGTCGAAGAAGTGCGCGGCAATCCGAAGGCGCGGCAGGAATGGGCGGTTGAGCAGGTCAAAATGGCCCTTTCGGCGTCGAAAAACATGGGGATCGGTGCCCATGCGACCTTCTCGGGCGCGCTCGCTTGGCCCTATGTCTACCCATGGCCACAGCGCCCTGCGGGGTTGATCGAAACGGCCTTTGACGAGTTGGCCGCGCGTTGGCTGCCGATCCTGAACCACGCCGAAGACTGCGGTGTCGATGTCTGCTATGAAATCCACCCCGGCGAAGACCTGCATGACGGCATCACCTATGAGATGTTCTTGGAACGCACGGGCAATCACGCGCGGGCCAACATGCTTTATGATCCCAGCCACTATGTGCTGCAATGCCTTGATTATATTGATAACATCGACATCTACAAAGACCGGATCAAGATGTTCCACGTCAAAGATGCTGAGTTCAATCCGACAGGGCGTCAGGGGGTCTACTCGGGCTATCAAAGCTGGACAGACCGCGCCGGGCGGTTCCGGTCGCTGGGCGACGGACAGGTTGATTTCGGCGCGGTCTTTTCCAAAATGGCGGCGAATGATTTCGATGGTTGGGCCGTGGTGGAATGGGAATGCTGCCTGAAACACCCCGAAGACGGCGCGCGCGAGGGGGCGCAATTCGTCTCTGATCACATCATCCGCGTGACCGACAAAGCCTTTGACGATTTCGCCGATGGCGGCACCGATGAGGCGGCAAACCGCAAGATGCTGGGGATCGACTGATGGCACGTATTCGACTTGGCATGGTGGGCGGCGGCAATGACGCCTTTATCGGCGGGGTGCACCGCATCGCTTCGCGCATCGATGACCGTTTTGAACTGGTCGCAGGCGCGCTGTCTTCGACCCCCGAGAAATCCGCCGCCAGTGCGGAGGCTTTGGGCATCCCGCGCTCCTACGGCAGTTTCGAAGAGATGGCTGAGGCCGAAGCCGCCCGCGACGACGGGATCGAGGCGGTCTCAATCGTCACGCCCAACCACGTTCATGCCGCTGCCGCGAAGGCTTTCTTGGCCAAGGGCATCCATGTGATCTGTGATAAGCCCCTGACCTCCACGCTTGAGGATGCGGAGGCGTTGGCGGCCAGCGTCGCGGAAGCCGAGGCGCTTTTCATCCTCACCCACAATTACACTGGCTATCCGATGATCCGCCAAGCGCGGGCCATGGTGGCGGCGGGTGATCTGGGCGAGATCCGGATCGTTCAAGCGGAATACCCGCAGGATTGGCTAACCGCGCCGATGGAGAACGAAGGCGTCAAACAGGCCGAATGGCGGACCGATCCCGCACGCTCCGGCGCGGGCGGCTCGGTGGGTGACATCGGCACCCATGCGCATAACCTTGCCTGTTTCGTCAGCGGCTTGCAGGTCGAAAGCATCGCCGCCGATCTGCAAAGCTGGGGCAAGGGGCGCAAACTGGATGACAACGCGCATATGATGCTGCGTTTTGCTGGCGGCGCGCGCGGCATGCTTTGGTCAAGCCAAGTGGCCCCGGGCAATGAGAACACGCTGAGGCTGCGTATCTATGGGGAAAAAGGCGGTCTGGAGTGGTCGCAGGAGGACCCGAACTATCTCTGGTTCACGCCATTAGGAGAGCCGAAGCGTCTGATTACCCGCAACGGGGCAGGGGCGTCGGAAGCCTCGCAATCCGTGAGCCGCATTCCCGGCGGCCACCCCGAAGGCTACCTCGAAGGGTTCGCCACGATCTACAATGAAGCCGCCGATGCGATCCGCGCGGTGCAGAGCGGTGCCCGCCGCGAAAGCGCCATGGGCGTGCTCCCGGGCATCGCGGCGGGGATGGACGGAATGCGCTTCATCAACGCCTGCGTCACCTCCTCGGCCAATGATGCGGCGTGGACCAAGCTATGAGCGCCACCCCCGTTCTTGCCCTGCGCGACGTGAGCAAGAGCTTCGGCTCGATCGAAGTGCTGCACGGCGTGACCCTCGCGCTGGAGCCGGGGACCGTTCATGCGCTGATCGGTGAGAACGGGGCGGGCAAATCCACCACGATGAAGATCATGGCGGGCTATCAACTGCCCTCCAAAGGCGCTGTCGACCTTGACGGTGCGACCGCCCGTTTCAACAGTCTGCACGAGGGCGAGATGGCAGGGATCGTGATGATCCACCAAGAGTTCAATCTGGCCGAACAGCTGACCGTTGAGCAGAACATCTTTCTGGGCCGCGAATTGAAACGCGGGCCACTGCTCGACAAAGCTGAGATGCGGCGGCGCACGCGCGACTATCTTGATCGGGTGGCCTGCAACGTTTCTCCGGATGCGCTGGTGTCGAGCCTGTCGAACTCCGACAAACAGATGGTCGAGATCGCCAAGGCCCTGTCGCGCGATGCGCGGGTGTTGATCATGGATGAGCCGACGGCGGTACTGACCAAACGCGAAACCGATGTGCTGTTCAAACAGGTCGCGGCCCTGCGCGCGGCGGGCACGGCGGTACTGTTCACCTCGCATAAACTCGATGAAGTGGCCGAGATCTCGGACCATGTCACCATCATGCGAGACGGGGCAGTGGTGCATTCGGGGCCAAGCTCGGACATCAGCGAAGACGAAATGGCCACCGCCATGGTGGGCCGGGATGTGTCGGACCTCTATCCGGCGAAGCCCGGCGTGGCGCCGGGCGCGCCAGAGGTGCTGTCGGTCGAAAACCTCAGCGTGCCGGGCTTTGCCAGCAATGTGTCCTTTTCGCTACGACAGGGCGAGATCCTCGGGCTCGGCGGGCTGATCGGCTCTGGCCGGACCGAGGTGATGGAGGGTTTGGCCGCGCTTCGCCCGGCAAGCGCCGAGCGTGTCACACTCTTTGGGGAGCCGGTGCAGTTCAAGAAGCCGAGCGATGCGCAACAGGCCGGTCTGTGCTACCTCACCGAAGACCGCAAACTGCGCGGCCTGCTGCTGGAACGCGGCATGCGCGAGAACCTGACCCTGCAGAACCTGCATAAATTCGGCGGCTTCCTGATCGACCGCAACGCAGAGGAAAACGCCCTAACGGAGGCCATTGGCGAATTCGACATTCGCGCAGGCAGCCGTGACGTGCGTGTGGGCAATATGTCTGGCGGCAACCAACAGAAACTGCTGCTGGCCAAGATCATGCTCTCCGAGCCGCGCATCCTGATCGTCGATGAACCCACCCGCGGCATCGACATCGGCACCAAGCAGCAAATCTATGCCTTCCTGCGCAAACTGGCCGATCAGGGCCACGCCATTATCGTGATCACCTCCGAGATGCCCGAACTCATCGGTCTTGCCGACCGTGTGATGGTCATGCGCGTGGGCGAGGTCAGCGGCACGCTGAACGCAGGTGAGATCACGGAAGACGCGATTGTCCGCCTCTCCATGGGGCTGCGCGCCGAACAAATGCCGATGACGGCCTAAGGAAACCGAAGATGACAGATGTAACCACACCTCACACCAAAAGCTTCCGGATGCCGTCGATGTCCGTTCTCGGGCCGATCATCGCGCTGATCGTCCTTTTGGTCATTGGCGCGCTGATGAACTCAAACTTCCTGAGTGCGGCGAATATCACCAACGTCCTTGCCCGCTCGGCCTTCATCGGGATCATCGCGGTGGGCATGACCTTTGTCATTACCGCCGGGGGGCTTGACCTCTCTGTCGGGTCGATGGCGGCCTTTATCGCGGGGCTGATGATCTTAGTGATGAACGCCGCCTTGCCAAGCCTCGGCGTCGGCGTGCCGATCATCTTGTTGGGGATGTTCACGGCCATCGTCGCGGGGCTGCTGGCGGGGTTGTTGAACGGCTTTTTGATCACCGCCCTTGGCATTGAGGCTTTCATCGTTACGCTCGGGTCCATGGGCATCTACCGCTCGCTGGTGACCTGGCTGGCCGATGGTGGCACCCTGTCGCTCGATTTCGGGCTGCGCAGTTTCTACCGGCCCGTGTATTTCGACGGCATCCTCGGCATCAGCTGGCCGATCATCGTCTTTGCGCTGGTGGTCGTTATCGGCGAAATCATCATGTCGCGCACTGTCTATGGCCGCCACTGCGCCGCCACCGGGTCGAACGAACATGTCGCGCATTATTCCAATGTGAACGTCAACCGCACGCGGCTGATCTCTTATGCCGCTCTGGGCATCTTGGTGGGCATCGCCACGATCATGTATGTGCCGCGCCTCGGCTCGGCTTCGGCCTCGACCGGGGTGTTGTGGGAGCTGGAGGCGATTGCCGCCGTGATCATTGGCGGCACTGTGCTCAAGGGTGGTTTCGGTCGGGTCTGGGGCACCGTCATCGGCGTGCTGATCCTCAGCCTGATCGGCAATATCCTGAACCTCACCGATTTCGTGTCGCCCTATCTCAACGGCGCGATCCAAGGGATTATCATCATTCTCGCTGTGATCCTACAGCGCGAAAGGAAGACGGCGCTTTAAGCCGTAGTTGAACGCTTCATGGGAGGAGCAAAAATGAGATTTACCAAAACATTCATTGCCACGGCGCTGGCCACGGCTGTCAGTACGGGCGCCTTTGCCCAAGAGACCAAGGTCATCGGCGTCTCGATCCCGGCGGCGACCCACGGCTGGGCAGGGGGCATGAACTTCCACGCCAAGGAAACCGTCGAGCGTTTGGAAGAGGTCTATCCCGAT
The DNA here is from genome assembly GCF_027214245.1 of Sulfitobacter dubius. Classification (GTDB taxonomy): domain Bacteria; phylum Pseudomonadota; class Alphaproteobacteria; order Rhodobacterales; family Rhodobacteraceae; genus Sulfitobacter; species Sulfitobacter dubius_A. Next base: position 174,008 of record NZ_JAPWHM010000002.1, read on the forward strand.
CTCGACTTCGTGCTCGCCACCGCGTCGGACCCCGGAAAACAGGTGAACGACATCGAAGACATGGTCGCCACACGCAACATCGACGCGCTGGTGGTGCTGCCGTTCGAATCCGATCCGCTGACCCCGCCGGTGCAGGCTGTGGCCGAAGGCGGTGCATGGGTGACGGTGGTCGACCGTGGTCTCTCGGTCGAGGGGGTCCAAGACCTCTATGTTGCGGGTGACAACAGCGGCTTTGGCAAGGTTTCGGGTGAGTTCATGGCCCAGCAAATGCCCGAGGGCGGCGATATCGTCGTGCTGCGCGGCATCCCCACCACCATCGACAACGAGCGTGTCGAGGGCTTCAACACAGCCATCGAAGGCTCCGGCATCAATGTGCTCGACATGGAGCATGGCAACTGGAATCGCGACGACAGCTTTACCGTGATGCAGGATTTCCTGTCGAAATACCCCAATATCGACGCGGTATGGGCCTCGGATGATGATATGGCGATTGGCGTTCTGGCCGCGATTGAGGCCGCAGGGCGTGACGATGTGAAGTTCGTGCTCGGCGGGGCTGGGATGAAAGAGATGATCAAGCGCACAGCCGATGGCGACGCGATGATCCCGGCCAATGTGACCTATCCGCCGTCGATGATCGCCACCGCGATTGAACTGACCGCCGTGGGCCTCACCTCCAACGCGCCGGTCTCGGGCACATTCGTGATCGGCTCGGTGCTGGTGACGCAGGAGAACGCGATGGATTTCTACTATCCTGACAGCCCGTTCTGATGAACACCGCCACCGGCAGGCTGCCGGTGGCATTATCCCCCTTGTGAAGTAATGAGTACCGCATGACCTATCTCGGCTTGGACCTAGGCACCTCGGGCGTCAAAGCGCTTTTGATCGACGAAGGCCAAAGGGTCTTGGCCGAGGGTCATGCCCCGTTGGAGGTTCAGCGCCCGCACCCGATGTGGAGCGAGCAGGACCCTCAATCATGGATCACCGCCTGCGAGGCCGCGATTGCGCAGGTCCGCGCGGCGGCCCCCGAGCACTTTGCAGCGCTGCGCGGCATTGCCGTGTCGGGCCAGATGCACGGGGCCACGCTGCTTGACGCGAACGACCGGCCCCTGCGCCCGGCAATCTTGTGGAACGATGGCCGCGCCCATGTCGAATGCGCGGAACTGGAGGAGCGTGCCGATTTTCGCGGGCTCGGTGGCAATATCGTCATGGCGGGCTTCACCGCGCCCAAGTTGCGGTGGGTGCAGAAACATGAGCCTGAGGTTTTCGCACAGGTCCGCAAAGTTCTGTTGCCCAAGGACTATGTCGGCCTTTGGCTGACGGGCGAACACGTCTCGGAAATGTCCGACGCGGCGGGCACGCTTTGGCTGGATGTGGCCAAACGCGATTGGTCGGATGAACTGCTCGCCGCGACGGACTTGACCCGCGATCACATGCCGCGCTTGGTCGAAGGCAGCGCGCGGGCGGGCGGGCTTCGTGCCGAACTTGCCGCCGACTGGGGCGTCAGCAACGTTGCCGTTGCGGGGGGCGCGGGAGACAACGCGGCCACCGCCGTCGGGCTGGGGCTGGTGCAGCCGGGGGAGGGGTTTTTGTCACTCGGCACTTCGGGCGTGCTTTTCACCGTGACCGACCGTTTCGCCAGCAACACCGAAAGCGCGGTGCATAGTTTCTGCCACGCCGTGCCCGGGACATGGCATCAGATGGGCGTGATCTTATCTGCCACGGATGCTTTGGCATGGCTGGGGCAGATCACGGGTCAAACTCCCGCAGCCTTGGCAGGCATGGTTAGGAACGCGACCGAACCCTCTTCCATCACTTTCCTGCCCTATCTTTCTGGCGAACGCACGCCGCATAACGCGCCCGACGCCACCGGAGCCTTCCACGGGCTGCGCCGGGGGCATGGGTTGCCCGACATGGTGCAGGCAGTGATGGAGGGGGTCGGCTTTGCCTTTGCCGATTGCTGTCGCGCACTAGAACAATGTGGCTCCCTGCCAGAGCGTGTTTGCGTGGCGGGCGGCGGTAGCCAGTCAGAGACTTGGTTGCAGATGATCTCCGACATCACCGGGCTGACCCTCGACGTGCCGGAAAGCGGTGCACAGGGGGCGGCGCTCGGCGCGGCACGGCTGGCTATGCTAGGCTGCGGGGAGGCGCGGCAGGCCGAGGTGATACACCCCCCAAAGATCCGCAAAAGCATCGCCCCGAACCCCGCGCTTGAAGGGGCCTATGCGCAAAGCTATGCGGCCTACCGACAGGCGTGGACGGGGCGCCAGACGCGCTAACCGCCAGATCATAATGATAGACAGAGCAAGGGGCGACCACCGGGGCCGCCCCGTCGCCGATCACATCCCCGCAATCACCTTGTCCAATGTGGCGGGATAGTCGCGCACCCGCACTCCGGTGGCGTTGTAGATCGCATTGGTGATCGCCGCAGCCGCGCCGCAGATGCCCAACTCACCGATCCCTTTCGCCTGCAGCGGGTTCGCCCAATCGTCCCGCTCTTCCAACAGATCGACGGTCAGCTGCGGCACGTCGGCGTTCACCGGAATGTGGTATTCCGCAAGGTTGTGATTGGCGACATGCCCGTCGCGCGGATCAAAGGCTAACTCCTCGGTCAGCGCGATGCCGATGCCAAAGGTCATCCCGCCCAGACATTGCGAGCGCGCCGTCTTGGCATTCAGGATCCGCCCTGCGGCGAAAGTGCCGTGCATCCGCCGCACCCGCGTCTCGCCCGAGGCTGCATGCACCGCGACTTCGGCGAAATAGGCACCGAATGTCGCCTGCCGCACCGCCTCGGAAGTATCGCCGGGCAGCACATGGCCAAGCTTTGCGATCTCATCGCCGTTCAGGATCTCGCTCAGGCTCCGGGTCTGATTGTCGAAAGTGGCCATGCCATCTTTCAGCGTCAGGTCATTTTCGTCCACCTCCAGCCGCTCGGCCAATTGTTTGCGGATCGCCTCACAGGCCAGATAGACCGAGGTGCCACTTGACGACGCGCCCCACGATCCGCCAGAGCCAGAGGCCGGCGGCAGGGTGGTATCGCCCAAGACCACATCCACGGCATCGCGCGGCAGGCCCATCATATCGCCCGCGATTTGCCCCAAGATCGCATAGGTGCCGGTGCCGATATCGGTCATATCGGTCTCGACCCGCAGGCGGCCATCGGGCATCAGCGTCACGCGGGCTTGGCTCTCCATCAGCACGTTGATCCGCGCCGCCGAGGCCATGCCGTATCCGATCAGCCATTCGCCCTCACGCCGTTCCTTGATGCCGGGGCGGTCGGCCCAGCCAAAGATCTCGGCCCCGCTATCAAGCGCCTCACGGAAACGACGAGAAGAGAAGTCTTTGCCGCTTTCGGGGTCTTTTTCGGGGATGTTGCGGCGGCGCAGTTCGACCGGGTCCATGCCGATCTTGTCGGCCAGCTCATCCATCGCGCCCTCGAAAACGGTGACGCCCACCGCTTCGCCCGGCGCGCGGACAGAGCCTGCGCAGAGGCGGTGCACCCGTGCCAGATCCATCGACATCTTGCGGTTCGCCCCGGCATAGAGGAAATGGGAGGCTTGCAAAACCGGCTCGGCGAAGGTCTCTCCGGGCAGGTTGGACACGCGCGCGTCATGGCCCAGACCGGTCAACTTCCCCTCTGCATCAGCGGCAAGCCGTACACGCTGCGTGGTCTCTGACCTGCGCATCGTCGCCTCATAGACCTGCGGCCGTTGGAGGGCGACAGACACCGGGCGGCCCACCTCTTTTGCCGCAATCGCCGCCGCGACCGCCTCGGGCGCGATCCCGAGTTTCGAGCCAAAGCCGCCGCCGACGTAAGGCGACAGGATGCGCAGCCGGTCGGGGTGAATGCCAAGTGCGTCCGATAGCTCATTGCGGTTGTATTTCAGCATCTGATAGCTGCCGCGCAGGGTCAGGTCATCGCCATCCCACGACGCGATAGAGGCATGCGGCTCCATCGGGGAGCTGGAATGCGACGGGGTGGTATAGGTCACATCCACCGAAAACGCGGCCTCCTGCATCGCTCCATCCAGATCGCCCTGATCCAGCGTTTTCGCCTCTTGCGGTTCAACCGCCGCCGTTGCGGGATCGACCGGCATAACCTCGCCGTTTTCAAGTTCCACCTTCAGCGACTGCGCCGCATGGCGGGCCTGTTCAAAGCCTTCGGCAACCACGACCGCGATCAACTGCCCAAGATAGGCGGCGTGATCCGGCCCCTGAATCGGGGCTTTGTTCGCGGTGCCCTGGGCGGGATTGCGCAGCAGGCGTTCGTCTTGGATCACGGCCAAGACGCCCGGCATTTTCGCCACATCATCCCGGTTGGCCAAAACCACGCGGCCACTGTTGCCCGGGGCGCGGACCATCACGCCATGCACCATCCCCTCAACCTGCCATTCGTTGGCATAGGTCGCCGTGCCGGTAACTTTCAGCGGCCCCTCGGGGCGGTCAAGCGGCGCGCCGACAAGACCCTGTGCCATATCATCAAGCCTGCGTGCGGTGGCGGGCGCGTCCATCTTGAATTGCTCGGTCATTGTTGGGCCTCCGAGGTAAGTTCGCTTAGCACCGACACCAGCGTGCGGCGGGCGAGGGGGATTTTGAAATCATTCGCGCCATAGCCTTTGGCCTCGGCCAGCAACAGGTCGGCGGCTTTGTTGAACAGGTCTTCCGATGGCGCTTCACCGGTCAGCAGTTCCTCAACCTCAACGTTCCGCCAAGGTTTTGGTGCCAGCCCGCCAAAGGCCAGATCGGCGCGGGTGATCCGCCCATCCTGCACTTCGACGATCCCGGCCACAGAGACCAGCGCGAAGGCATAAGAGGCCCGATCCCGCACCTTGCGATAGGTCTGTTTGCCCTCCACGGGCGCGGGCAAAACCACTGCGGTGATCAACTCGCCCGCTTCAAGAACGGTCTCTTGATCGGGTCGATCTTCCGGCAGAAGATAGAGGTCATCCAGCGTCAGGCGGCGGGTGCTCCCGTCTTCTTTCAGCGTTTCCACCTCGGCCCCGAGGGCGCGCATGGCCACGGCCATGTCGCTGGGATGGGTGGCGATGCAATGCTCCGACGTGCCCAGCACGGCGAGGATGCGGTTAAACCCGTCTTTCGCCGAACAGCCCGTGCCCGGCTCACGTTTGTTGCAGGGCATGGCGCGGTCGTAGAAATACAGACACCGCGTGCGTTGCAGCAGGTTGCCGCCCGTTGTCGCCTTGTTGCGCAGCTGCCCGCTGGCCCCGGCCAGCAACGCGCGGCTCAACACTGGCCAGCCCCTGCGCACGCGGGCGTCATTGGCCAGATCGCTGTTGGTCACCAAGGCCCCGATGCGCAGCCCGCCCTCGTCGGTCGCTTCGATTTCGGCAAGGTCGAGACGGTTGATGTCGATCAGCGCCTCGGGGGTCATGACCTCTAGCTTCATCAGGTCCAAAAGGTTGGTGCCCCCGGCGATGAAAGTGCCACCGCCCGCCGCTTGGCGCGCTGCGGCTTCTGTGTTTTCGGCGCGGGTATAGTCAAAAGGTCTCATGCGTTTTCTCCCGCGGCTTTGCGGATCGCCTCGACGATATTGGGATAGGCCGAGCAACGGCAGAGGTTGCCGCTCATCCGTTCCGAGATTTCTTCGGCCGTCAGGTCGGCCTTGCCGCTCAGATCATCGGTCACATGGCTGGGCCACCCGTTTGCGATTTCCTCAAGCATCGCGGTGGCTGAGCAGATCTGACCGGGGGTGCAATAGCCGCACTGAAACCCGTCTTCGCTGACAAAAGCCTCTTGCAGCGGGCTGAGGTTGCCGGGCTGGCCGATGCCTTCGATCGTCGTGACCTCATCACCGTCATGCATACAGGCCAGCGTCAGGCAGGCGTTGATCCGACGCCCGTTCACCATCACCGTGCAGGCGCCGCATTGCCCGTGATCGCAGCCTTTTTTGCTGCCGGTCAGTCCAAGGTGGTGGCGTAGCGCATCCAAAAGCGTTGTGCGGGGATCAAGATCCAGCCGCTGCTCGGTGCCATTAATGGTCAATTTCGTTTCCACGGCAAATTCCTTTGGCTAAATGGAGGCGGAGGGCAAAACCCTCCAGCTATCGGCTGCTTCGGGACGTAGGGCGGCGAAGTTGGGCGGCAAGCGGTTGAGAACGGTGGAAGCGGAAGCCTCGGTGCGCGCGGCTTTTGATTACATAATGATGATTACAAGTGAGACTTCTGCCGATAGCCGCGTTAAACCGTCCCGCCTCTGGCCGCTTGGGCCAAAGCCGATTAGAAGCGGAGGCGAAACCCGGGGGGAGCGAACCGTTGCAAAAGACCAGATTGCCCGAAAGACCCGATTGGCGCGCCCATGCCAAAGAGGTTGGCTTTACCTTTGCCGATATGCATGGTGAGCCCTATTGGGACGAAACCTCGGCCTATGCGCTGTCGCTCGAGCAGATCGAGAACGACATCGAAGACCCTTCGACCGAGTTGCACGCCATGTGCCGCGAGGCCGTGGCAGAAATCATCGTCAGCGAAGAATTGATGGCGCAGCTTGCCATTCCAGAAGCGCATCGCGACCTCGTGGCCGAAAGCTGGCGGCGGGGCGACCCTGAGATCTACGGGCGTTTCGATCTGGCCTATGACGGCGCGCGCCCGGCCAAGCTGCTGGAGTATAACGCAGACACGCCAACCTCGCTCTACGAAAGCGCGGCCTTTCAATGGCAGTGGCTAGAAGATCAGTTGAAGGCGGGCGTTTTGCCCGAAGGCACGGATCAGTTCAACGGCATCCATGAGTCATTGGTCGCCCGATTTGCCGAGGTTTTTGAGCCCGACAGTGACCTGCATTTCACCGCCGTGGCGGACAACCCCGAAGATTACGGCACAGTCGAAGCCATGGGCTGGGCCGCGCGCGAAGCGGGGCTTGGCGCACATTACTGCGACCTCGACAAAATCGCGCTCAGCGAGGACGGTCAGTTCCTCGACGATCAGGATCGCCGCATTGCGGTGCTGTTCAAACTCTACCCTTGGGAAGACCTGCTGCGCGATGACTACGCGGCGCATATTGAAGGCTCGGGCTGCCTGTTTCTTGAACCTGCGTGGAAAGCGCTTTTGTCCAACAAAGGCCTCTTGCCCGTTCTGTGGCGGATGTTCGAAGGCCACCCCAATCTGCTGCCCGCGTTTTTTGAGGCGGATGTGGCAGAGGCGCTCTCCGGGCGCGGCCCCGCCGCCCCCGCCTGCGCCGAGGCCTTTGACCGTGCCGCCGCGGATCTGGCAGCAGCGCATGTGCGCAAGCCGATCCTCTCGCGGGAGGGGGCGTCGGTCTCGATCCATCAATCCGGCAAGGTGATCGAACAGTCGAAAAACTTAGACTACGCCGAACATCCGCGCATCGTTCAAGCCTATGCCCCCCTGCCCGAATTTGACGGATTTCGCCCCGTTATCGGGTCTTGGATCGTGGGCGAAAGTTGCGCGGGCATCGGTATCCGCGAGGACCGCTCGCGCATCACGCAGGATTTGTCCCGCTTCAAACCGCACTATATTCTCGCGTAACGCTATGCCCCGCCGCCCCTTGGCAGAAAGACGACCATCATGACCAAACGCTCGAAACGGGTTTCCATCGCCATCGTCGGTGCCGCTGCCTTTACCCTTGCCGGATGCGAGGAGGAAAAGGTTGACGCCGCTGCCTTTCCCGACCTGCAAAGCTGTCTGGCGGATGCCTCAAGCGGCGGGATGTACACCCAGCAACAATGCGAAACCGCCTTTGACGCGGCCCAGACCCTCCATGTGGAATCCGCACCGCGCTATGACAGCCTAGAGGTCTGCGAAGAGCAGCATGGCGCAGACGCCTGCGGCTCGGAACAGACGGCAACCCAAGGCGGGTCGGGCGGGATTTTCATGCCACTGCTGGCGGGCTACCTGATCGGCAATATGATGAGCAACCGCGCGGGCATGGCGGCGGCACAGCCGCTCTACAAAACCTCGGATGGGCGCTTTACCAATGCGGCACGCTCCAGCACCTATTCAACCAATCGCGGCGCCGCCAAGCTCGGCACGTCGCAATTCACCCGGCCCAGCACCACCATCGGCAAAACCCCGATGACCCGCGCCACTGCCGCATCGCGTGGCGGTTTTGGCCGTTCGGGTGGATCGCGCGGTTTTGGTGGCTGACGGGCACTAGGGCAGCCCCGCGCCTACCTGCGGCGCATCACCGCCGCCGCAAGGATCGCAACCGCCAGCGCCAGCACCGCCACGGCCCAAAAGGGATCATGGCCATGGGGATGCACATGCGCGCCTTCATGCGCCATCACAGGGCCGGCGAAAGTGGTGAGGGCGAATGTCAGTCTCTTCATCTCAATATCCTTAATCTATTGCGTTGGCCCTTGTGGCCTCAACCCAGCCCCAAAATCTCACGCGCCTGCTGCGGCGTGGCGACGGGGCGACCAGCCTCGGCGCAGATCTCTGCCGCGCGGGCGACGAGGGCGGCATTGGAGGGCGCAAGGGTCTGTTTGTCCATCCTAATATTATCCTCCAGCCCAGTGCGCAGATGCCCCCCTGCGGCGGCACACCATGCGTTCAACTCGGCCTGATGCCGCCCGATCCCGGCCGCGCACCACGGGATGTCGCCGAAAAGCCGCCTGACCGTTTGGATATAGAAATCAAAGACGTCTCGATCCGCAGGCATGGCGTTTTTCACCCCCATGACGAACTGAATATAGGGCCGCGCCGGGATCTTGCCCGCGTCAGCCATGGCCTTGGCCTGTAGGATGTGGCTCAGATCAAAGACCTCGATCTCGGGCAGCACGCTGTAGGTCTTCATCTCGCCCGCCAACCAGTCGACAAGCTCAGGCGGGTTTTCATAAACACGGTTGGGAAAGTTGTTCGACCCCACGGAAAGCGAGGCCATGTCGGGGCGCAGCGGCAGCATCCCGCCCCGGTTTCGTCCTGCGCCCGAGCGCCCTCCGGTTGAGAATTGCACGATCATGCCGGGGCAATGCTGCCGCAGCCCTTCTTGTAGCCGTGCGAAACGGTCTGGGTCTGCCGTGGGGGTGCCATCGGCGGTGCGGACATGGGCATGGCAGATCGTCGCCCCGGCCTCAAAGGCGGCTTGGGTGCTTTCGATCTGTTCGGTGATATCGATCGGCACCGCCGGGTTGTCGGCCTTGGTGGGAAGCGATCCGGTGATGGCCACGCAGATGATGGCTGGAGTATCGGTCATGGGTGTCCTCGGCTGTCTGAAAATTTGTTAATCGACGCTGTCGCGGGCAAGGGCAATGACACGGCGCAGCGCCTGCTCCGCGGCCTCCGCATCTTCCCCGTCGGGCCAGTCGTAAAACCCCTTGCCGCTGCGTTTGCCCAGATGCCCCCGCCCCACCAGATCGGCGAGGGTCGGCGATGGGTCATGGCGATCACACAGATCGGGATAGAGGTATTCGGCAATGCTCAGATGGGTGCCCAGCCCATTTAAATCGCGCTGCCGGAACGGGCCGGAAAGCGCCATGCGGACACCGACAGACCATTGCACGATCTCGTCGATCTCCGCCGGGCTGGCGACACCTTGATCCACCAAATGCAGGCATTCGCGCATGATCGCATGTTGAATGCGGTTCGCGACAAAACCAGGCGGCGCGTGGTCCAGACGCACGGGCCGCCGCTCCAACCCGCGCAGCAGGGTCATGACTTCTGCACAAAGCCCTTCGGGCGCATCCTTGGCCGCGACCACTTCGACGGCAGGGATCACATCGCCGGGGTTGAAGAAATGCGTGATAACGGCGCGCTCAGGCCGGGCCATGTCCGCCGACATTTCTTTGAGTGTCAGGCCAGAGGTATTCGACAAGATCGGCGCCCGCTCCGGCACCACCCCCTCCAAGGCGGCCAGTACCTTTCGCTTGAGCATAAGGTCTTCCGGCACGCATTCCAGCGCGACATCCGCCTGCCCTGCCCCCTCCAACGCGGCAGTGGCGCTTGATCCCGGCACCGTCGCCAGAAACCCATAGCGCGCGGCCTCGGTCGGGTCGACCGCATGCACCGTCCAGCCGTGACTGGCAAAGAGCCTGCCGATGGATTGTCCCATCGTGCCAGCGCCCACGATGATGATGCGGTCGGCCATGTTATCCCCCTCCCGGATATCAGTTATTTACTTATCACTAGATGATGGTGATAAGTAAACAGCGAATAGAGAAAAGGAGCCCCCCGTGGCCCAAAACCCCTCCCCGCGCCATGCGGTCGTCACTGGCGGCGCGCGCAACATCGGCCTTGGTATCGCCCGCAGGCTGAGAGAGGACGGCTGGCGTGTCTTCGTGCTTGATATCGCGGACCCGGAGGATCCTGCCCTGCGCGGGGATGCGCAGCAGGTCGATCTGTCAGACCCCGAGGCAACCACCGCCGCCTTGCAAAACATCCTCAAAGAGGGGCCAGTCACCTGTCTGGTTAATAACGTCGGCATCGTGAAACCCGCGCCCTTCGACGCGGTAGAGATTGATGACCTCGACCGCATCATGCACCTGAACCTCCGCCCCAGCATCTTGGCGGCGAAACTGCTGGTGCCGGGCATGCGCACGGCAGGGGGAGGGCGGATCGTGATGAACACCAGCCGCGTGACAAAGGGCAAGATCGACCGGGCGCTCTATTCCGCCAGCAAGGGGGCGATCCAGTCGATGGCGCGGACATGGGCGCTGGAACTGGCGCGCGACGGGATCACCGTGAACTGCGTCGCCCCCGGCCCCATCGCCACGACCGCCTTTTGGGAGAACAACCCCGAAGATGCACCAGAAACCCGCGCCATCGTCGATGCGGTGCCGATGGGCCGCATGGGCACGCCCGAGGATGTGGCGCAGGCGGTGGCCTTTTTCGCCGATGCCCGCAGCGGTTTCATCACCGGGCAAACGGTCTTTGTCTGTGGTGGCACGGCGGTCGGGTAATCAGCCCTTGGCCTCCAATGCGTCAAGCAGCCTGCGCAGGACCGGATTGCTTGGGTCGCGCAGATAGGCCAGCCCGATCCGGCTTTGAACCTTGGCGTCGCGGATCGGCAGAAAGGCCACGCCCGCATCCTTCATCCGCGCGGCGGAGGCGGGAACGAACGCCACACCCAGACCCGCCGAGACGAAATTCACGATCGCAGTAAACTGCGGCGCACGGTGCGCCACGCGGGGGGCGAAACCGGCATCGGCGCAGAGTTGATAGGCGCAGGCCGCGAAACCCATATCGGGGCCAAGGTGGCTGAAAATGAAACTTTCCTCGCGCAGCGTTGCCATGGAAACCGAAGGCACCCCGGCAAGCCGGTGGTCGGGTGGCACGGCCAGCAGAATATCCTCGGTGTGGACAGTGCGCGTGACCAAAGTCTCAGGCACGCCCGAGAGCGGCAGGCGCACGAACCCCGCATCGAGCCTCCCCGCCACGATCTCGGCGATTTGCAGGTCCATGTCCAACTCGCGCAGGATCAGGTCCACATCCGCCGCGCCCGCGCGCAACTCTCGCAAAAGCCGTCCCAGAATGCCCGCGTAAGAGGCCGAGCCGACATAGGCCAGTTCGATCCGCCCGCGCTGCCCGTTGCGCGCCGCTTCGGCCAGTGCTTCCACCCGCCGGGCCTGTTGCAGCAGGGCGCGGGCCTCGGGCAGGAGCGACTTGCCGAAGTCCGTCAGCATCACCCGGCGGCGGTTGCGGTCAAAGAGAAGCTCGCCGCCAAAGGCGGCTTCAAGATGTTTCAGCTGCTGCGTCAGCGCCGGTTGCGCCACGCCAAGATTGGCCGCCGCTTGGCCAAAATGCAACGTTTCGGCAATGGCGACAAAGACCTCATAGTGGCGCAACGTGGCGGTAAGTGGCGTTTCCATGCGACCCCCTGAACTGACGTCAGAGAGTTTTCACACGCGGGTCGGTGATAAGCAAGTTAGATCACCAGCCCCTACCCCTCCGCCGCGCGGGCGCGGCTGCGGCGGTCGTGCAGGGTCTCGGCCTCGGCCAGATCGTCGCTTTCGACCTTTACCGTCTCATGCCCACTAGGGCGCCGTGCACGCTTGCGCCGAAGCGGCCCGCTGTCATCGCTTTCCCGTGGCAGGATCAACCGGTCGACCAAAGTACGGCGCAGACCGAGCGTTGAAGTCAGATCGAACACCAGCGCCGAGACCGTTTCAGCCTCATGCGGTCGCACCAGCAACTCAAGGCGCGTCACCGGGCGGGATTTCTTGCCCTGCCCGTTCAGCATCAGCAAATCGACCACGCCCTCCAACGCGCGCAACCGATCCACCGCCGCTCCGAGTTCTTCGCCCGTCATGTCGTCGATATCGCAGGCAAATTGCACGAGACTGTCCTGCGCGATGCCCGCCGTGGCGGTGTCGAAGACGCTGACCCGCAGGATATTCGGCAGCCCCTTCATCACCCGCATCCCCGCGCCCGACCCGGTACAGCGCAGCCGCCCCGGTGGACGGCTAGCTGTCGGCCTGCCCCCGGTGACATGGGCAAGGATCGCAGCCCCCGTGGGCGTCACCCTCTCGCCCGGCACACCATCGTCGTGCCAGTCATAGCCCTGCAAGATTAGCGCGGTTGCGGGCGCCGGCACCGGCAGTTTACCATGCGCCGTCTCGACCAGCCCTCCGCCCAAAGGCAACGCCGCGAGCGAGACAGTTGCCCCCGCCAGCGCAGCGCAGATGCTACCAGCGGCAGTCACATCCATCAGCGCGTCCCAATCCGCGATCTCGTGAAAATGTACCTGGTCGATAGGGATGTCATGCACCTGCGCTTCGGCCTCGGCAATCCGGTGAAGGATGGCGCAGGCGGCCTCCGCCGTGCCCTCGGACAGCGGTGCGTTCTCCAAAAGCGCGCGCATCGCGCGGTAGGTCGTCTCGGCCCCATGGCGCCTGCCTGCGTCGGGTGCGGCCAGCATGAGTTCGAACCGTCGAGACGTGATGCCCGAGGCGACATGTTCGCTCAGTTCCGCATGGCCCACTTCCGCGGGGAGCACGGCAGCGACATCGGCCAAGGCGCGCTCGGCCAGTTCGGGGAAGGCATGCAGCATCGCCGCAATGAACATATCCCCCGCCGCCCCGCCGACGGGGTCGAGGTGTAGGTGAAGCCCTTGGCCTAGCATCAATGCCCCTCCGGCCAAGGGTTGCGCAGCAGGCCGTCGTCGAACTGCATCTCTTGCAGATCGCCCACCACCTCAAGCCCCGAACGGTCGCGCAGTTCCGGCAGCATCGCCTCGGAGGCATAGAGATACTCAAGTTTCAGCGTATTGGGGATGCGCAGCAGCCGGACCTTGGTGATATCCTCGGCCCCGCAGGTCTTGACCGCCGTTTGGATCGCGGTGCGGTCGCAGGGCATGACCATCGGGATTTTCGACTGTTTCAGCACCTGCGAGGTGATCGCGTTGGCATAGACCGCCTCACGGTCGAAATCCTGCTCCAACCGCGCCGTGATCACATCTGCCCGCGCCGCGCCATTGCCGTTGCCGTTGCTGCGCGGCGACAGGCCAAGCGCCACAAGGCGCGAGATATGTAGATGGACCTGCATCTTTTCGCTTGAAAAACGATGGGTGATGTTGGGGTCCATCCCAGTGCCGGAGAACTCCTTGCCAATCTCATCCACCACCAGCACGTCCAGATCGCCCGAGGCCGAGGGCGCGTCCAGCGGCCCCAGCGGCAGTCGAGGCATATTACGCATCGCCTCTTGCAGATAGGGCGCTTCGGCTTCCAGCATCCCGTCGCTGTCGAGGGCGACCACCTGCGAGAGTTCGTCATAGGCATTCTCGATCGTGCCGATGCCGAAAAGCACCTTGCAACGCTCCAACTTCATCCGCGCCATTTTGGCCACGAAGATGCCGACGTTATCGATACCGCGCGAATGGCAGGTCTCGGCCCCCGATTGCTTGCCCAAACCGATCGAGAGCATCTTGGCCAGCCCGCTTTCGTTCGGCGCGCGGAACGACGTATGCGGCTTGATCCGGTTGAACAGGATGACCCCATCAGCGGCATTGGCGTGGCGGTCCATCCGCACCGACATGCCGTTGTCGAGCACGCCGATCTCATCGGTTTCCATCGAAGAGCGGATTTCGCAACCGAGGCTCTCTTCGGTCACGCCCAGTTTCGCCAGCAACGCGGTTTGCCCCTCTGCCGTGGCGCCCCCATGGCTGCCCATGGCGGGCACGACAAAGGGCTGCGCTCCGCGGGCGCGGACCTCGGCCACGATGGCTGCCAGAAGTTCCGGCAGGTTCGCCAGCCCCCGGCTGCCTGCGGTGATCGCGATGGACATGCCCGGCTTGATTTTACCTGCGCAATCGGCCTGCATCGCCTCTGCCACGGCGGCGCGCGGGTCGTCGATGCGGGTCGCGGCAAAGGTCTGACGGCAGAGCGCCATGCGCGGCAGCGGCGTATCCTCGACCAGTTTTACATAGTTCGGTTTCATCTGCGCTGTCCCCTTCGACATCTGTTACCCCGTGACCCCGATCGGCCAAGGCGCGAATTCCTCTTCGCCCACGCCAAGCGCTTCGGATTTGCTCTGCTCCCCCGAGGCGATGGCGAGGATACGCTCGAAGATCGCTTGACCCAATTCCTCTAGGCTCTGCTCTCCGTCGATCACCGTGCCGCAGTTGATGTCCATATCGTCCTGCATCTTGGTGAACATCGGCGTGTTGGAGGCGAGTTTGATCGTCGGCGAGGGGTAGGAGCCAAAGCACGACCCGCGCCCGGTGGTGAAACAAATCAGGTTCGCCCCTCCCGCGATCTGCCCCGTGGCAGAGACTGGATCGAAACCGGGCGTATCCATGAAGACCAGCCCCTTTTGCGTCACGGGTTCGGCATAGCGGTAGACCTCCATCAACCCCGTGCTGCCGCTTTTCTTGGCCCCGCCGAGTGATTTTTCCAACACATTCGCCAGACCGCCTGCCTGATTGCCGGGGCTGACCACGCCGTTGATCTGCGTGTCGCGGCCTTTCGTATAGTCCAGCCACCAGTCCATGCGTTCGACCAGTTTGCGGCCCACCTCTTCGCTGCGCGCGCGGCGGGTCAGGAGGTGTTCGACACCGAAGATCTCGGGCGTTTCCGACAGGATCGCCGTGCCGCCGTTGCGCACGAGGATATCCGCCGCCGCCCCCAGACCAGGGTTGGCCGAGAGCCCCGAAAGCCCGTCCGACCCGCCGCATTGCATCCCGATGGTGATATGTTCCGCCGAACAGGGCTTACGCCGCACGGCATTGGCCTGATCCAGCATTTCGCGCACCGCCTCTTTGCCTTCGGCAATCGCGCGGGCCGTGCCGCCGACATGCTGCATGGTGATCGTGCGCAGCATCTTGCCCTCGGCCAGTCCTTCCTCCTCAAAGAACTGCGCCAGATTGTTGCGCTCACAGCCTAGTGATAGGACCACGGCCCCGGCCAGATTGGGGTGGCGGATATAGCCCGAGAGCGTGCGGCGCAGCAGGTCCATCGGCTCGCCCGTGAGCTCCATTCCGCAACCGGATTCGTGGATGAAGGGGATCACCCCGTCGACATTCTCCCATGCCTCCATCCGTTCTTCGTCGAAGTAATTGGCGATCTTGCGCGCCACGGTGGCCGAGCAATTCACGGTGACGAAAAGCCCGATGTAATTGCGCGTGCCCACCCGGCCATTCGCGCGGCGGATGCCCATGAACTGGGCACGCTCTTGCGGTGGCAGCAGCTGGGTCGGGGTATAGTCGCGGGCAAAGGCATAGTCTTTGTCGACCGCGTCGAACTTGATATTGTGGCTGTGCAGCCAATCGCCTGCGGCGATATCCTCTGCCGCGTAGCCGATGACCGTGTCGAATTTCAGGATCGGCGCGCCCTGCTGGATCGGGCGGACCGCGATCTTGTGCCCTTGGGGCGTATCGTGGTTGGCACGCAGCCCGTCTTGCGGCAATACCGCGCCTTGGGACACCGCCGAGGTCGCCACGACCACGTTATCGGTGGGTGACAGCAGCATCACCCTTGCGCGTCTGTCCTCTTGCATGGTCTGGCTGTCCATCGGATGCTCCCCCAGGGTGTCGAAAAAACCGCTTCGGTAAGATGTCATTAACTGATATATTAGATTTAACAGCTATGGAAGAGCCCACATGACCTCATCGAACAAACCAACGGCACAGAGCGCGCAGACCCTCGCCAAAAGCATTTTGGGCGGCGGGGCCGATCTGGGTCTGTTCGAGGGTGGGCCGACGGGGCGCGGGGTTTACGCCACCCTGCGCGATCAGATCGTAAGGCTCGACCTGCCGCCCGGCACACCGCTTTTGCGTGCCGAATTGGCCGAAACCCATGGGGTGAGCCTGACGCCGCTGCGCGATGCGCTGCAACAGCTGGCCAAAGAGGGGCTGGTCAAGATCTACCCGCAATCGCGCACGCTGGTCACGCCGATCGACATGTCCGCGATCCGCGAAGCGCAGTTCATGCGCATCGCGCTTGAGACCGAAGTCGTGCGCCGTTTGGCCGCCGAAATCGCGCCCGAAGCCCTGACCCGTCTGCGCAGCATCGTCGCCCTGCAAAGCAGCATTTCGGACCAGCCCGGCGATGTGCCGACCTTTCAGGAGTTGGACGAGGTGTTTCACCAAACCCTCTTTGTGGCGGCGGGCCATGTGCAAAGCCAGCGCATCATGCGCAGCCATGCAGGCCATCTGGAACGCCTGCGCCGCCTGCATCTGGATGACATTGATGAGGCGGGGCGCATCCTGAACAACAAGGACGTGATCGGCGGCCACAGCCGGATCCTCGATGGGATCGAAGCGAGCGATGCCCCTGCCGCGATGGAGGCGCTGCGCCAGCACCTGCAACGCACCGTCGACCGAATGACCGAGAAGCGGGCGGCTTTCCCGGAGTATTTCACCCCGGAAAAGCCCTAAGTCAGCGGTTGTTGGCCTTGCGCCATTCCGCGAATTTATCGAGGCTTTCTTGCTTGGTGCCCGGATAAAGCCCGATGATCCCCGCGCCGCCTTTAACTTGTTCCACGACGAAATCCTCATAGGCCGTCATCTCTACCGCCTCATCCGCGACCTCTTCGGCGATATCTGCGGGGATGATGATCACGCAATCGTCGTCGCCCACCACGATATCGCCGGGAAAGACCGGCGCATCGCCGCAGCCCACGGGGCAGTTGATCTCAATCGCCTCATGCAGGGTCAGGTTCGTGGGGCTTGAGGGCCGGGCGTGATAGGCGGGCATCTCCAGTGCGCCGATGGTCGCGGCATCGCGCAGCCCGCCATCTGTCACCACCCCCGCCGCGCCGCGCATCATCAGACGGGTGATGAGGATATCCCCGGCACTGGCAGCCCGCGCGTCCTTGCGGCTGTCCATTACCAACACATGACCCTCGGGGCAGGTCTCGATCGCGACGCGCTGCGGGTGTTCGGGATTGCGGAACTCGACCAGTTGATTGCGATCCTCACGGGCGGGCATATAGCGGAGTGTGAACGCCGGGCCGACCATGTTGCGCCCCTTGGCGGCCACCGGGCCGACCCCCTGCACCACCTGATTGCGCAGCCCGCGTTTATACAGCGCCGTCGCCAATGTCGCGACCGAGACCGCCTTGAGTTTCTCGCGTAGTTCGGGGCTCATGCCGCCTCTCCCTTCAGTTGATTGTCTTTCACGAATTGATCCAGCACCGCCTGCTGCTGCTCCGTCAGCGGCCATGCGGAGGGCGGGCGCGTGGGGCCGCAATCCTGTCCGATGGCCATGAGTGCGGCTTTGACACCGGTGACATTGGTGCCGTTATGCTCTTCGGCGCGGATGTCCTCAAACGCGCGCATCCCTGCGATGAGGCGGTTCGCCTCGGCGTAGTCGCCCGCGTCGAGTGCCGCGTGAATGGCGACCGACCGCTCGGGCCAGACGTTAATGAGCCCCGAGGTGAAGCCCCGCGCGCCCACGGCATAGAGCGGCGGCGCCCAAACCTCGGCCAGCCCGCCGACCCAGACGATATCATCCGGCGCCGCCTCAATCGCGCGGGCGAGGTTCAAGGGGTTCGGCGTGGCCCATTTGACGCCCTTCACCCCTTCGACTTCGCAAAGCCGCGCGATGCCCTCGGGCCCCATCGCGTCATTGCGCAGGTACAGCATCACCGGCAGCCCGCCCGACGCATCGCGCACCGCGCGCACATAGTCGACCGTGCCACGGGGGGAGACGAAGGGATCGGGCGGTTGGTGGATCATCAGCGCATCCGCGCCCGCCTCGGCACTCGCCTTGGCTAGTGCGCAGGCATCCCGAATGCCGCGCCCGACACCTGCGAGCAAAGGCGCGCGCCCGTCGACCATCTGCGCCACCTCGCGCACCATGGTGCAGGCCTCATCATTGGTCAGCGCGTAATATTCGCCGGTGTTGCCGTTCACGACCGGGATATGCACCCCGGCAGCGAGGGCGCGGTCAATGATCGGCGCCAGTTTGCGCGGCGCGATCTCTCCACCCGCGTCATAGGGCGTCACAAGGATGCCCGAGATGCCGGTGAGCGCTTTCGATAGATCATGTGTCATTGCCAGCCCCTCTCAGAAAATATCCGGCTCACCCGCCGCTTGACCGAAGGCCGCGGTGAGGTAGTCAAAGTCGCAGCCCTGATCGGCCTGCCCCACATGGCGCTGGAACATATAGCCCCAGCCCCGCTCGAACCGCGGCTCGGGCGCTTGCCACGCGGCGCGGCGGGCGGCGAGTTCGTCCTCATCCACCAGCATGTCGAGGGTACGCGCCTCCAGATCCATCCGCACAATGTCGCCCGTTTTCAACAGCGCCAGCGGCCCACCCACGAATGACTCCGGCGCGACATGCAGGATGCAAGCGCCGTAAGAGGTGCCCGACATCCGCGCGTCCGAGATCCGCAGCATGTCGCGGTGCCCCTGTTTCAGCAGCGCCTTGGGCATCGGCAGCATCCCCCATTCCGGCATCCCCGGCCCGCCCTGCGGCCCAGCGTTACGCAGCACCAGCACATGGTCCGGCGTCACATCGAGGTTTTCGTCATCAATCGCGGCCTTCATCTCAGGGTAGCTGTCAAAGACCAGCGCCGGGCCTTCGTGGCGGTGGAACTTCGGATCGCAGGCCGCCGGTTTGATCACCGCGCCATTGGGGCAAAGGTTGCCCTTGAGCACGGCAAGCGAGCCTTCCTTATAGACAGGGTTCGACAGGGGCCGGATCACGTCGTCATTATAGACAGGCGCGCCCGCGATTCCTTCCTCCAAGGGTTTGCCGGTGCAGGTGATGGCCGTACGGTCCAACTTATCCCCCAGTTGATCCATCAGCGCCCGCAGCCCGCCCGCGAAATAAAAATCCTCCATCAGGTATTCGCTGCTGCCCAAGGGGCGGATATTGGCGATGAGCGGCGTGGTACGGCCCAGAGCGTCCAGATCGTTCAGCTCCAGCGCCACACCCGCGCGGCGTGCCATGGCCAAGAGATGCACCACCGCATTGGTCGAACAGCCCGTCGCCATCGCCACCGTCGCCGCGTTTTGCACGGCGGCGGGCGTGATGATCTTGTCCGGCGTCAGGTCCTCCCAAACCATATCGACGATGCGCCGCCCGCAAGAGGCGCTCATCCGTTTGTGCCCCGCATCCGCAGCGGGGATCGAGGTCGCCCCCGGCAGGGTCAGCCCCATCGCCTCCGCAATCGCGGTCATGGTGGAGGCCGTGCCCATCGTCATGCAATGCCCGTAAGACCGCGCGATGCCGCCTTCGACGCCAACCCATTCCTCGGCCGAGATCGTGCCCGCGCGGCGCTCATCCCAGAACTTCCACGCGTCCGAGCCTGAGCCAAGCGCCCGCCCCGCGTAATTACCGCGCAGCATCGGGCCTGCGGGTAAGAAGATGAACGGCACGCCCGCGCTGATCGCGCCCATGGTCAGCCCCGGCGTGGATTTGTCACAGCCGCCCATCAGCACCACACCGTCAAGCGGGTGCGAGCGGATCGTCTCTTCGGTCTCCATCGCGATCATATTGCGGTAGAGCATCGAGGTCGGCTTGGTGAAACTCTCGTCGATAGAAATCGTCGGAATCTCTAACCCCAGCCCGCCGGCTTGGGCGATTCCCTTCTTCACATCCTCCGCGCGGTCGCGGAAATGAAGGTGGCAGGGGTTCATCTCGGACCAAGTGTTCAGGATACCGATCACCGGGCGGCCTTCCCAATCTTCGGGGCCCAGACCCATCTGCATCATGCGCGAACGATGCCCAAAGCTGCGCAGATCGTCGGGGGCAAACCAGCGCGCGCTGCGCAGCTGATCGGCGGTTTTCTTGGTCTCGGTCATGGAATCCTCGCCAGCTAAAACATCATCGCAAAACGGATGGAAAACACATCTTGCCCGAACTGATATATTACCGTATCACCCCAATTGTCGATACCATTTGAGGGGCGCGTTGCGAAAATGTCGGGAAAAACACTGAAACAAACGCTCCGGCCCGGCAGCCGTCTGTCGGGTTTCTGGCTCTCGCTCTGCTCGCCCACGGTGACAGAAATCGCCGCGGGCAGCGGGATCGATTGGCTGCTGCTGGACATGGAACATGCGCCGAATGACCTAAGCCAGATCACCGATCATCTGCGCGCCGCTACGAGTGCGGCACCCGATGCGCAGATGGTCGTGCGGATGCCCTCATCCGACCAGACCATGACCAAACGCCTACTGGATATCGGCGTACAAAACCTGATGTTCCCAATGATCCAAAGCGCCGAAGACGCCCGCCGCGCCGTATCTTGGACCCGCTACCCGCCCGAAGGGCTTCGCGGCATCTCGGCCACGATCCGCGCCAATAACTACGCGCGGCAGACGGATTACCTGACCACCTATGCCGATGCGCAATGCGTCATCGTGCAGGTCGAAACCCCCGAAGCGGTTGCCGAAATCCCCGCCATCGCCGCTGTGCCTGGCGTGGACGCGATCTTTATCGGGCCGGGCGATCTGTCCTCTGCGATGGGGCATACCGGCAACCCGATGCACCCCGATGTCCAAGACAAGATCCGCGAAGCGGTCGATGCCATTCACGCCGCCGGGCTGCCTGCGGGCATCCTTGGTTACGGCGCCGATCTGGCGCGCCGCTACTTTGACAACGTCCTATGCGCGGAATAACAGGCTGATTTGGCATCAGGTCATTGTCGTATCGAGTGCCTCGACACGTTCAGAGAATGCCTCAGTTCGGCTTTTTGTCAACGACAGTCTCTCCCATAACAAACACAGAGTACGCTTTTGCGGCTCTCACCGTCCTTAAGACGAGATCATCGGGTCGCTAACACAGAAGGCCTGAACATTATCTACGAGGTCAGTTACCTGCCTCCACGGCACCTACAGAGAAAGGTCCTTCTGCGATCGATCACCCCTCAAAGAAGGGGCGATAGGGCTCGCCATGTTTAATGATCCCGTGAACTGTGCGGGCCATTTTGGCGGCGATTGCGGAATACGCCTTTCGGCGCAAATGGGTGTTTTGTCGGTCCTTAGCGATGTAGCGCTCGAACTTATCCCGGAAGCTGTTGGTGCGCTGCAGTATGGCAACCTGACCAGCCATCCATAGGGTGCGGCGCAAGCGGGCATTCCCGTATTTTGACAGCTTGGTTTGGCCCCGGAATGTGCCCGACTGAATGGTTGCCAAGTCCATGCCGCAGAACTTCAAGAACTGCCGATGATGTCCAAAACGGCGCAAGTCGCCAGCTTCTGCGAGGATGGTCAGAGCGTTGATCGGGCCGATCCCAGGTATTGATGTCAGCAACTGATAGTCAGGTAGATCCTTGAGAAGCGCGACGGCGCGATCTTCAATTTGATTGCGTTGGGCAATGAGACTGCGGCCTTCTCCAAGGACCAAGCGGAACATTCTGAGCGCATCAGAATCTGGGGCAACCGGCAATCCCACTGAAGACTTAGCTGTCTCGTAAATATCTGCAAGCAAACGCTCTTTCGCGACCTTGCGCCCAATGACGTCCCAAGCATCAGCGGTGAAAGCGGCTTTGCCCATCGCTGTGATCAAATGTGGTGATGGATAACGCTCAAGGAATGCAAAGAACCAATCACTGCGTGAGCTGCGGTAAAACCGATCCGCTTCAGGGAAGTACAGCGGCAGATAATGGGTCAACACCCGGTGCCAAAGTTCAGTCTTCGACTTGGAGACGATATCGTGGGTTTTGGACAGCTCTTGAATGTCATTCGTGCCGCATACCAGAGGGTCGTGGTAATATTGCTCGTTTCCGATCTCCATCATATGCAGGATCACTTGCGCGTCCTTTGGGTCATTCTTATCCCAGCTGTTATTGAGGGCTTCGCGCGTCCGCGCCAAAGCCACTGAGGACACCAGCTTTACCTCGAAGCCAGAAGTTGCCAGATGGTAAGCCAAGGCACGGTGATAATTGCCAGTCGCCTCAAAGGCCACACGAACTGGGCGTCCGTATTCCTTAAGTGCGGTGGCGAGGCGGTTGAAGTCGGCGAGTTCGTTCAAAACTGTTAATCGACGTCGCCGTTTCTTATCTGGAATAGCGATCAAAACTTCATGCCGGGCCTTGGCGATGTCGATAGCCACCAAAACAGGGGCATCTTGTGCAACAATAATCTTGGTCATAGTTGGTCTCCTTTGCGGTGTGGTTTGTGCAAAACCACTGTAGGGACCCGAGACCCGGCTATGACCACCTGCTGCGCTATCTGGAGGCTGCGCAGGCGGCCATAGCCTCTCAATCAGCTTCATTCCAAAGGTGTTATGGAACGGAGCTGACATCGAACGCCATCCTGAAATGGCAGGAGGAACGGAAGGTCGAGTGGCACTACATCGCTCCAGGAAAGCCCATGCAGAACGGCTTCGTCGAAAGTTTCAATGGCCGTCTGCGCGACGAGTGCCTCAACGAGCATTTGTTCGCCAACTTGCGCCACGCCCGGGATCTGATCTCTGCTTGGCGCGAGGACTACAATCACCATCGCCCACACACGAGCCTCGACGGGCTCACCCCGTGGGAGTATCACCAAAGGTCAGTAGAGGACCAAACCCTGAACAGAGCGAACTAAAGAACGCGGACTCTAAGGGGAGCGGGTCAGAGCGGGTCACCGCGATTACATCGACAGAGAGAAACCAGACGCGAGCCAAGAGAGCTTGTGACGCAACCTAACCAAATGGTTTCTATAGGAGGTCCTCATACCCTTACGACGTAAGCTGATGGTTACGCAACTATCTGAAAAATGACGTAAAACCCGTGGCGAGTATGCGGACCTTCCCACACGCTATGAAACAGTCGGCCGCCACGTAAGCCGCGGCGGCCGACCGTCACGACTGTGTTTTTAGGTGATGGTAAAACCGCGGCCAACAGGGTCAGTTTCATCGATCAACCATTTGGCATAGCCGATAACTTTGGCGGTGCCTTTAACCGTAGGGATCACAGCGCGCTGGTTCCCCAGCATGGTTTCACTCAAAAGCTGACCTTCGAAACGCCCTTGGCCCAGCAGGCCCTCGGATTTGATGGTTTGACCGATCTTCATCTGCCCACGTGCTTCGAACATTGCCATCATCATCGAAGTACCTGTGCCGCCGGGCGAGCGATCAAGCTTACCGTCGCTGAAGACATGCACGTTGCGGTAAAGGCTATCCGCGTGGTCAGGCTCTTGCCAGAAGGTAGTGAAGTTCAGACCCTTAATATGCTTCTCGGTCGGGTGCTGAATTTTCATCTTGGCGTTGATTTGATCCTTCACCAGCACACCCATCTCAGACAGCAACTTGCCGTTCTGTGGACCGATCGGGCGTTCCCCGTCTGGCCATTTGACGACAGCAAAGAAGTTGCCACCAAAGGTGATGTCTGCCTTCAATTCGCCATAGCCGGGCAGGGTGATCGGCACATCTTGTTCCAGAACAAAGGCAGGGACGTTTTGGAATTTGGTCCAAGCGATCTGACCGTTTTCGCGGCCTACTTCAGAGGTCACATCGCCTGCTGGTGTCTCAAAGCGGATTTTCGTCACATCGCCGCCCGCGTCATGCACCAGCCCGTGTGAAACCAGTGCCATGGACAGTGCAATTGTGCCGTGGCCACACATCTCCATGAAATCATCGCCATCGCACCACAGCATGCCCGCGTCATAATCGGGGCTGGAAGGCGGGGTGACAAAGACGCCGACCATATCGTGGTGGCCGCGTGGCTCACGCAGAAGGGCCGTTCGCACGAAGTTATAGTTGTCTCGGATAAACTGACGTTTTTCGGTGACGCTCAGCCCGTGGGGATAGGGGATACCCCCATGGATGATGCAGGTGGGTTCGCCATCGGTGTGGGTATAGATCACATCGACGAAGCGGTTGTTGGTCATCATTGGACAGAGTCCTCCTGTGGTTTTTCTTAGAAAGTGAAAAAAGTGTTAGAGTCCGAGGGCGCGCGGGATCAGCAGCACGAGTTGATCGGGGAAGGCGATCACGGCACCCAGAACAAGGAACATCACCGCGATAAAGGGCAGGTTCGCCCGGGTTAGGGTCAAGATATCGACCTTCGCGATGACGCTGGTGATAAAGAGGGCGGCCCCAACTGGCGGGGTCTGTTGGCCGATGCCCCAGCAAAGGACAACGACCATGCCAAAGTGGATCGGGTCGATCCCCAGCAGTTTCACTGCTGGAAGGAACAGCGGCACGATGATGAAGATCATCGCAATCCCGTCCAAAAAGGTGCCCGCGATAATCATGATCACGCTCAGCATGATCAGGAACAGGATGGGTGACATGTCCATCTGTGCGAGCGGCGCGAGAATGCTGTCGGCCAATTGCTCGAACGTGAAGGCAAAGCCCATGACATGCGCGGTCGCAGTCACCAGCATCACCGCGCCGGATAGAACTGCGGCCTCGCAGAAGGTTTGATAGAGTACACGCAGCTTGAGGGTACGGTAGTAGAACATACCAACGCAGATGCCATAGACGACTGCCACGGCAGAGGCTTCGGTCGGGGTAAAGATACCACCCAGAATGCCGCCAAGGATGATCGCCGGCATCAGCAACGCGGGAAGCGCTTTGCCAAAGGCAACCAACATGCGTTTGCCGCTGAAAGGTGCCTCTACCGGGTAGCCTTCGCGCACCGAGATGATCCATGCCACAATGATCAGAGCCACGCCCAGCAGCACGCCCGCCATCAGCCCCGCGGCAAAGAGCGCGCCTGTAGAGATGCCGAGATAGGCCCCCAGAATGACCATGGGCACGCTGGGCGGGATGATGATGCCGATGGTGGAAGACGCGGCAGTGACGGCTGCGGTGAAGGGGCGGCTGTAGCCGCGCTTGATCATAGGGTCGATAATCATCCCGCCCACGGCGGCTGTGTCGGACATCGATGTGCCGCTCATCCCTGCAAAGAACATGGAGGTGACGACATTAACCGCCGCCAGACCGCCGCGCATCTGACCAACGAGGGTCTTCGCAAATTCGATGAGATGACCAGAGATGCCAGAACGGCTCATGATTTGACCGGCAAGGATGAAAAGCGGCACCGCCAGCAGTGGGAAACTTTGCACCCCGCGGTAAAGGCGCTGAGCGACGATCAACTGGTCGATGTCTCCCATCCAGAAGATGCCGATGGCTATGCAAACCAACGCAAATGCGATGGGCAGGCCGATGCCGATCAACCCCAAAAGGATGCAGAGGATTAAAAGCAGTTCCATGGTCGGTTATCCTCGGGTCAAAGATCGAAAGGGCTGTTGTCGGCGCCGTGGCGGCTGTCGGGGTCAAGCCCCTGACGAATGCGCGGCAGGCTGCGGGCAATCTGTATCAGCGCATCAAGGCAGATCAGCGCGCCTGCAATGGGGATCGCCGCATAGAGCCAGCTGCTAGAGATTTCCAAAACATTGGTAGTCTGCCCGGCAAAGCGGATAACCTGCCGCCCGCCATACCACGCCATGATCCAGCCCACGCCACCGATAAGTAGCTGGTTGATGACGTAAAGAACGCCTTGCGCCCAGAAGGGCAGGTTGCGCACGAAGACATCGACCTTCAGATGCGCACCCCGCCGCAGCGCCAGATAGCTTCCTAAGAAGGTAATATAGGTCAGCAGCGCCAGCGAAACCTCAAAGCTCCAGCTGAGCGCGTTATCGAGGAGATAGCGGTAGATTACCGCCAGAAAAGCTACACCGACGGCCGCGAGCAGCAGGGCTGAGATGATCGCTTCGAGTATGCGGTTAATCATGGCTATCTCCTCTGGGCTGGCCTTACTGATCTGCGGCGCGAATCAGATCAATCAGCTTTTGCGCATCGGGGCCCTGCTCGGCTGCCCAATCCTCCCAGATTTGGTCGGACTGCGCCGTGAAGGCTTCAACATCAGCCTCGTTCACTTCCATGCCTGCTTCCTCAAGGAAGCTGACAATCTCAGCGTCAGCTTTGATGCCCAGTTCAACTGAACGCGCCTCGGCGGCTTCACCTGCCGCGAGGACCGCAGCCTGCTGGTCTTCGGTCAAGGATTGGAATTTGTCTTCGGCCATTAGGAGGTAGGTGACCGTATAGAGATGATTGGTAAGAGATAGGTACTTTTGCACTTCGTAAAATTTGGTGCTTTGTGCCCAGATTACTGGATTCTCTTGCCCATCATAAACGCCGGTCTGGAGCGCCGAGTAGAGTTCGCTGAACGGTAGAGGGGAGGCATTAGCGCCATAGTGATTGAAGATCGCAATGCGCAAGGCGCTGCCCGGGGTGCGAATCTTGACGCCCTTCAGGTCTTCTGGGGTCGTGATCGGACGGACATTGTTAGTGATCTGGCGAAAGCCGCCTTCCAAGAAGCCAACCACCCGCAGGCCTTTTTCGGCAAGCATCGCTTCGATCATTTGGCCTGCTTCGCCATCCATTGCCGCTTTCACGTGCGCGCGGCTGGAAAAAATATAGGGCAACGCGGTTGCGCCAAGTTCAGGTGCGACGGCGGTGATCGGCGTTTCGATTGTGGCCATGTCGAGGATCGAGGACTGCATCGCTTCGATCGAGCTTTCCTGATCGCCGAGTGCGCTGGAGTGGAACAATTTGGTGCCGAGGCTGCCGCCGCTTTTGTCCTTCAGAACTTCGTTGAAATGCTCAACCGACCGGAAGGCGATCCCGTCTTGGTTGCCGGGAACATTGACACGAAAATTGATATCTTGGGCCAGTGCAGGCAGGGTTGCCAATGCGCTGACCGAAGCGGCTAAAGCAAAGGCGGCAAAAGTTCTGCGGTTCATTCTGAGTCTCCCTCTCTATGCCCCGTTGTATACGGTGGGGCTGTATAGGACGTTAGACAGCGATGGACCCCCTCGATAGAATAGATTAGACAGATAAGTGAATATTTCGGACATTTTTGTTTGGAATCACTACTCTCTGATAATGACGCCACCGTTAATGGGGATGTGATGCGCCGTACTGAACAGAAACTTCGCGTCGGGTTTTTGCTGTTGGATAGCTTCACCCTCAATGCCTTCTCCGGATTCGTCGAGGCGATCCGCCTTGCCGCTGACCATGGGGGCCGCAGCCGGCAGGTTGCCTGCGGTTGGGAGGTTATGGGGAAGGGCAAGGTTACGGCCAGTTGCGGGCTGTCCGTTGCAGCTACTTCGCCATTGATCGATCCAAAGGAGGTCGATTATGTCGCGGTTTGCGGTGGGAATGGTTACCGAATTAGGTCCCAGCCCCAATGGTTAGATCAATACCTCTCCGAGGTTGCTGAGGCTGGTGTCCCTTTGATCGGGCTCTGTACCGGGACATTTAACATTGCGCGGGCGGGGCTGATGCAGGGCTATCCGGCCTGCGTGCATTGGAACGTAGCAGACGAATTTCACGATCAATTCCCGCGAGTCGAAGCCTTTACTGACCGGATATTCTTGGACGCCGGGGCGCGTATCACCTGCGCAGGGTCGACCGGGGCCTCGGATCTGGCACTTCACCTGATCCATCGCCACTGCGGGAGTGAGTATGCTCAGCAATCCATCCGACATATGATGATGCAAGGACAGCGGGCAGGGACTTTTCCCCAAGCGCATTTCTCAAAGAGCACCCATGATGTGAAAGATGAGGTGGTACGGCGCTGCGCAGCCCTGATGGAGCAAAAAATCAACATGCCGCCATCAATGGATGTCCTGGCCGCCGAGGTGGGGATCAGTGTCCGTCAACTTGATCGGCGATTTAATCAGGCCATGGGGCAATCCCCGTCTCGGTATTTCCGTTCAATGCGGCTCAGCTACGCGCTTTGGCGATTGACGCATACCACGGACAGGATCGCCGAAATTGCAGCTGATGCAGGGTTTTCAGATTCTGCGCATTTTCACCGTGAGTTTCGTAAATCCTATGGCACGTCTCCAAGCCTATACCGTCAATCATCGAATACTTTCTGATCGGTGAAGGAATCCAAATATTGTGGCAGCTTTCCGAGGAGGGGGGCGCTCTTTCATCTTGGTGTTATGAGGCCGCCTTAAGAGATTAAAATCTCTCATCGGTTGCTTGCGATGCACCTTCTGAGTGGCGGTCGACACTTTCACCAATTTATCTGGACGTTTGCGACTGAACGGGCTTCGTAAGGGCTCCGAAAAGCTGACCTTGGCTGCGTACTACATGTACGGCCGCTAAGGGCCGCTCCCGGCGGCGCGGCTTATGCAGCAGTGGCGAAGAACTCCGCACCTCAATGGTCAGCAAGCGCTCAAACCTGTCTTTTGCTGCTAAGATCACTGAGGTCCGCTTTCCCGGTCTTCACCCACCGGCAATACTACAAGATGGATGAATGGGCGATTCAGTGGCGCTTCACCGCAACGCTCGGCCCCGAGGCAGCGGTAGGTCAGACCGAAAGCAGCGACTCCCCGCCTTCAAGCGGGGAGCGCAAAATCAGAACAGCGACGGCAGCCACAGCGACACAGCCGGTACATAGGTCACCAGGATCAACGCGCCGAGGATCGCGATGTAGAAGGGCCAGATCGATTTCAACGCCGTTTCGATCTTGATCCGACCGACCGCACATCCCACGAACAAACAGGTTCCGACGGGCGGTGTACAGAGGCCGAGGCCGAGGTTCATTAACATCATGATGCCGAATTGCGTCGGGTCCATGCCAAGACCCTTTGCGATAGGCAGGAAGATCGGTGTGCAGATCAGAATAAGGGCGGCCATATCCATGATCATTCCAAGCACCAGCAGGATGACGTTGATCATCAGCAAAATAATGATCGGGTTGTCCGAGATCAAAACCAAGGCTTCGCTAAGACGGGCAGGTACTTGGTAGAGGGCCAGCAGATAGGCAAAGGAACTGGCAAAGGCGATAAGGATCATGACCATCGACGTCGTGCGCACGGTGCCGACCAAAGCGATTTTGAAGGAATGCCACGTAAGGCTTCGATAGTAGAACTTGGTCAAAAGGATTGCGTAAATCGCACCGAAGGCGCCGGATTCCGTCACGGTGAACACGCCCGACAGCGTACCGCCGACGATAATCACAGCGGTCAGAAAGCCCGGTATCGCATCGGCAGCACTGCGTCCAACCTCACGCCATCCGGGGAATGGCTCGGCTGGATAGTTATGTTTGACGGAAAGGATATAGGCGGCGATCGCAAGGCTGATGCACATCAACAGGCCGGGGACGACCCCTGCAAGGAACAGTTTGGAGACTGAGATCCCGCCACCGGCGGCAACGGCGAAGATGATCATGTTGTGGCTGGGAGGGATGACGATCCCGGCGATGGACGACGTCACGGTGACATTCACCGCAAAGTCAGGCCGGTATCCGCGCTCTTTCATAACGGGCACAAGGATCGACCCAAGCGCCGAGATGTCCGCCACGGCAGAACCGGAGATGCCGCCAAACAGCATTGACGAAAAGATATTCACCATCGCAAGGCCGCCCTTAAGGTGCCCTACGAGGGCCGAGGCGAGTTTGACCAATCTTGCAGCAATCCCGCCGTGAAGCATAATCTCGCCCGCGAGGACGAAGAAGGGGATCGCCAGAAGGGAAAAGACCGAAACGCCCGCTGTCGCACGCTGGAAAGTGATGAGCATCGGAAAGCCTTCGATCCAGAAGGCGGAGGCGGCAGCGATGCCCATGGCAAAGGCGACGGGCAAGCCGATGAAGACGCCGATGGCAAACACAAGCAAAAGGATCATCAGGCCCATATCAGGACTCCTGCGTTTCGAATTGGGGATGCCAATCGGAATAGGTAAGAATGCGAATGATGCCGCGCGAGCCCGCATGCAGCACGATCAAGCCGCCGCACAGGGTGATGGCGAGGGTGCGAAAGCTTTCGGGGATTTCCAGCATGGGCAGGTTGGAATCCCAGCCAAATATCATCAATTGCGTGCCTGCGTAAAACATGACACCGCCGAACGCGGCGAGGATAAAGTCGATTGCCATCATGATGACTTTTTGGACCGGAATGGGCATGACGTCGCGAAACAATGTGACGCCCAGATGGGTGTTGTCCCGAACCCCCGCGGCAGCGCCCAAAAATGCAATGTAGCAGATCAGGAGCAACGCAAGCTGCTCGACCCAAGTTGGCGTGGCGTTCAAGACATAGCGGCCAAAGACCAGCCAACCGAATGTAACGATTAGTACGACAAGAGCGATACACGCCGTCAGAATGCTGGCCCATTGAACGGCCGCCAGTACGGTTTCACATCTTTCCAGAACGGTCTTCTTGCCACTCATAACAGTCTCGCCGTGTTAATGTTTTTGTCCGAATGCAAAACAGCCCGCGCCGCAGAGGACACGGGCCGTTTCATTCATTCACTCAATTCAGGTTCACTCAGCGTTCCGGATCATGTCCACCAAAGGCGCAAGATCAGGGTTCGCTTCAAGGAAGCTTTCGTAAACCGGTGTCATCGCGGCTTGGAAAGGCGCTTTGTCCGCCACGGTGTTCACGATCGTACCGCCAGCCTCGACTGTCTCCATGGAAGCCGCTTCACGGGCCTGCCACAGTTCACGCTGCAACTCGGTAGAGGCTTGCCCCGCCTCTTTCACGATCGTTTGCTGCTCTGGTGTCAAAGAGTCGAAAGTCTTTTTCGACATGCAAAGGCACTCGGGAATGATCAGGTGCTCGGTCAGCGAGTAGTATTTTGCGACCTCATAGTGGCTTGTCGATTCGTAAGAGGGCGGATTGTTCTCCGCGCCGTCGACGACGCCTGTCTGGATGGACTGGTACACTTCGGAGAATGCCATCGGTGTCGCGTTGCCGTCCATGGATTCGACCATCTGCACGAAGAGGTCGTTGCTCATCACCCGGATTTTCAGACCTTCGACGTCAGCCGGCGTGTTGATCGGGCGGGCGGAGTTGTAGAAGGACCGGGCGCCAGCGTCATACCAGCCAAGCGGCTCAACACCGCGGGCGCGCATGCCTTCGGAAATCGCCTCACCGACTTCGCCATCCATGAGTTTGTACATCTGTGGGATCGAAGAAAAGATGAATGGGAGCGAAACAACGTTGGCTTCCGGCACGGAAGTCCCGAACGGGCCAAGGCTGAATTCACCGAAATCCAATACGCCAAGGCGAAGCTGTTCGATCGCGTCAGGCTGGCTGCCCAGAACACCATTGTGGAAAGTCTTTGCCGTCAATTCGCCGTCCGTGGCTTCAGAGATGGACTCTGCGAAAAAGTCCATGGCGATAGACACTGGATAGTCCTCAACGTGAATGTTCCAGCCTCTAAGCTCTTTCGCGGAAACGGATGTCGCCGCGAGTGCGATACAGCTGCCGAGCAGTGCGCTGCGAAGTGTAAAACCTACTGTCATGTGATCCTCCCAGATACGTTTGACTATTTGGAACGTTGATGTGCCCTCTCGCATCACCCGCTCATCGTAACAGGTATACTAGTATGGCCTGTCTCTGTTTGAGTCAATTATCCATCTGCGAAAGTGGTGTTTTTTGCATGAGGTCGCGGTTTTTACTAAGGTTTTTACGTGGTGGAGTGATCCATCTGCGCCTCTTGTCAGTGGGGGCGATCATTAATTGGGCACCCCATCATCATTCGACTTCGCGGGTGCCAGGGGGCACGCTTAACCTCGTATTTTCGTCAACCAGCTGTGGGGAAGACATCAAACAGAGGGAGGTCATTAGTTCCTTATATCACGTGACAGACCAGTTGATGATGACTAGAATACCAGATAATTCATTAGTGAAGGCCTAGTGATGACCCAGCTTCACCCCAACCGCTTGTTTCCGGTTGAACCCAAGTTACGAAAACTGGCGCGCACGCTATATGATGAGGTGCGCGATCTACCCATCATCAGCCCCCACGGCCACACCGACCCGCGCTGGTTTGCCGAAAACAAAGCCTTCGCCAACCCCTCCGAGCTGTTCGTCACCCCCGATCATTATGTGTTCCGGATGCTCCATTCTCAGGGGATCGCGTTGGAGGATTTGGGTGTGCCTCGCATCGATGGCGGCGCCGTCGAACAAGACCCGCGCAAGATTTGGCGTTTGTTTGCAGGCAACTATCACCTATTCCGCGCCACACCTTCGCGCATTTGGATCGATCATGCGCTGCAAGAGGTCTTTGGCGTTACCCAGCGTTTGTCTGCGACCACCGCTGACGAGATTTACGACCAGATCGACGATTGCCTCGCGCAAGAGACCTACCGCCCCCGTGCGCTGTTCGAACGCTTCAACATCGAAGCACTCTCCACCACCGACAGCGCGATCGATGACCTGCGCTGGCACCGCATGATACGGGAAAGCGGCTGGTCGGGAAGGGTGGTCACGGCCTACCGGCCAGATGCCGTCATCGACCCCGAGTTCGAAGGATTCGCCGACAATGTCGCTACCTTGGGCGAACTCGCCGGGGAGGATACGACCACTTGGGCCGGATACCTTGCTGCCCATCGGAACAGGCGTGCCTTTTTCAAGGAATTCGGCGCCACTTCGACAGATCATGGTCATCCTACCGCCCGAACCGAAGACCTCTTGCAGGAGGCCGCCGCCGCACTCTTCGACAAAGCCCTGCGTGGGGCATGCACGCAGGAAGAGGCGGATGCGTTTCGCGGTCACATGCTGACTGAAATGGCGCGGATGTCGCTGGATGATGGATTGGTCCTGCAAATTCACCCCGGGTCCTATCGTAATCACAGTGGTCCGATCATGGAACGCTTTGGCCGCGACAAAGGCTATGACATCCCAACGCGCACCGATTATGTCCACGCGCTGCGCCCTTTGCTGAACGCCGTGGGGCAAGACCCGAAAATGACCATCATCGTTTTCACTCTGGATGAGACGGCGTTCGCGCGGGAGCTTGCACCCTTGGCTGGGGTCTATCCCGCACTGAAACTGGGGCCGCCGTGGTGGTTTCACGACAGCGCCGAAGGCATGCGGCGGTTTCGCGAAACGGTCACGGAAACGGCGGGGTTTTACAATACCGTTGGCTTCAACGATGACACGCGGGCCTTCTGCTCGATCCCCGCGCGGCACGATGTTGCGCGGCGCGTCGATTGCAGTTTTCTCGCGACGCTGGTGGAGACAGGGCGACTTGACCGTGATGAAGCCGACGAAGTAGCCCATGACCTGTCCTATGGGTTGGCCAAGACGGCCTATAAGCTATGACCCGACCCCGTCTGCAACGCTCGACCGATCCGCGCCCCCAAACCGGTATCGTCCACCTCGGCCTTGGTGCATTCTTTCGGGCTTTTGGCGCACCGATAACCAGCGATGCCATGGCGGCAAGTGGCGGCGATTGGGGGATCGTCGGGGTCTCTCTTCGCAGTTCGGATCTGCGTGACGCCTTGCGGGATCAGGGCTGGGCCTACACCGCCATTTCCGTAGGATCGAAAGCGGAAACCCCGCGTGTGATCGAGATCTTGAATGACGTGCTCGTCGCACCGCAGAATCCTGCTGCAGTGTTGAAAGCGATGGCCGATGCGGATGTGCGCATCGTGACCCTAACGGTGACTGAAAAGGGCTATTGCCACATCCCGGCGACGGGAAAACTGGACCGTGGTCACCCCGATATCGCACATGACTTAGCAAGCCAGCTTCCCAAATCCGCGATCGGATTCATCCTGCGCGCTTTGGCGGAACGAATGCGCGCGGGCGCACCGGCTTTCACGGTGATGAGCTGCGACAACCTTCCCCAGAACGGTCGGCTTTTGCGCGGGCTGGTCCTTGAGTTTGCGGCCCTCGTCGATCCCGAGTTGCAGCGTTGGATCGCTGAGAACGCCCGGTTTCCCTGCACGATGGTGGACCGTATCACGCCTGCGACAACTCAAGATGACATCGCACGGATCGCCGCGCTGACGGGGCGCTATGATGCTGCGCCGGTTGTGCATGAACCCTTTGCGCAATGGGTGATCGAAGATAGCTTTGTCGCGGATGCACGGCCCGATTGGACCGCCGCGGGTGCCGAGCTGGTCCCTGATGTCGCATTCCACGAAGAGAGGAAGCTGCGAATGCTGAACGGCGCGCACTCGGCTTTGGCCTACACAGGCTATCTGGCAGGATATGAAACCATTTCCGAAACCGTGGCCGATCCCGTGTTCAAGCGGTTTGCGCACGGTCTTTGGGATGAGATTATGCCGACGGTCAAAGCACCGGCAGGCGTTGATTCGAGCGATTATGCCACGTCATTGTTCGCGCGTTTCGCAAACCCCAATATCCGGCACCGCACATGGCAAATCGCGATGGATGGCAGCCAGAAACTGCCACAACGGTTGCTGGGAACCATGGGCGACGCGCATAAATCCAGCCGCGATACTCCGCTCATGTGTTTGGCGGTTGCGGCATGGATGTTCTATGTGCGCGGCGTCGATGAAGCAGGCAGTGCAATTGATGTCCGTGACCCTTTGGCAGGCGAACTCGATGCACTGACCGCCGCTGCAGACGGGCCCGAAGCAACCGTAACCGCGCTGCTGGGAATGAGCGCGGTGTTCCCCGAAGGCTTGGCGCGTCAACTGAAAGCACCTTTGACCGCCGCCGCGAAAGAGGTTTGGGCCTTTGGCGTGCGAGCAGCGATTGAGCGGGCCGTTAATGGCCCACAAGAAACAGAAGAAAGAACTTAGAATGCAAACTATTCACCGTCTTGATTGCGACGATGCACAACGCATCATTGAGGCCGCAAAGAAACACGCCGAGGCAATCGGCGTGCCAATGTGCATCGCGGTCATGGATGAAAGCTGTCACTTGATCGGGTTTCTGCGCATGGATGGCGGGAAAATCCCCAGCATCACAATGGCCATCGACAAATGCTTTACGGCGACGGGAACCCAGAAGCCGACGCAGGCCTTGGCCGAACCCAGCATGCCGGGCGGCCCTGTCTATGGGCTCACCTCCGCACATGGCGGACGTTTTGTCGTGATCGCAGGTGGGTTGCCAATACTCAAGGATGGCGAAGTGATCGGTGGTATTGGCGTAAGTTCGGGAACACCGGCCCAAGACCTTGAGGTCGCGCAGGCCGGTGTTGACGCGTTTGACGCTGAGAGCACCTAGCCTTTAAGCTTCAGGAAGTAGTCGAAAATTTCGGGTACGTTGCCATCGCTCATGCCTGCATCGATAGCCGCCTGAAGGTTGTGCGACGTGCCTTCGGCAATCTCGGACCGCGTGCCAAGATCGCTGACCATTTCGAGGAAATAGGCGATGTCTTTGTTGGCATTCGCCAATGAGAACCCAAGGTCGCTTACACCATCGACCGCGTATTTTTTACAGAACTGCATGAAGGGTGAATTGGACGGACCTGCCGACATGATCTCATACAACTGCGCCGGGTTGAGGCCCGCACGGTCGGCAACGGCGAAGGCTTGGCTCATGGCGCTGACGGTCGTCATGCCCATAAAGTTGTTGATCAATTTCGTCGTATGCCCCGCACCGAGCGCGCCAACGTAGAATACGTTTTCTCCTAAGATATCCAGCGTGGGTTTGACAGAGGCGAATGTGTTTTCATCCCCTGCGGCCATGATGTTCAGCAACCCGTCCTTGGCGTGGGCAGGTGTGCGGCCCAGTGGCGCATCGATCATGCCCGCGCCTTTGGCGGCGAGGTCGGCACCGATCTTGCGCGTGGATGCGGGAATGGATGTACCGAAATCAATCAGAACGGCGCCCTTTTTGATACCCGCCAAGATGCCATCGTCGCCGTAGACCAAGCTTTCCACAACTTCAGAGGTGGTGACGCAGAGCATGATAATGTCGCAGGCCTCCGCCATCTCCCGAGGGGTAGCCACCTCGCGGGCTCCGCGGGCGACGGCCGCATCGACCGCTTTTCGGTTTCGGCCCATTATAACGGGTTCGATGCCGTTCTTCTGAAGGCATTCGACCATATTGCCGCCCATGAGGCCGAGCCCGATAAAGCCGATGACAGGGTTTTCCATTTTCTACTCCTAGACGAACAAGTAATCTCCCTCCTTACCTTACGTTCATACAGACTAGTATACTAGAAGAAAGTCATCTTTTGAGGGCAGTGATGATCCCGCGCAGTTCGGCTAAGCCGCGCATCCGCCCGATAAGGGTATAGCCGGGTTGGGTTTCCGTCTCGGCATCCGACAAAAGAGCATGGCCATGATCCGCGCGGAAGGGGATCTCGGCATTGCGTAGCCTTTCGGCCTTCAGGATTTCATCCACGACCGCGACCATGTCGACATCACCCGTCAAATGGGCCGCCTCGCTAAACGACCCGTCATGCGATTTGGCCACATTGCGCAGATGGACAAAGTGGATGCGATCCGCAAAGGCGCGCGCGATGCGGGGCACGTCGTTATCCGCATGAGACCCTAGCGATCCGCTGCAGAGGGTCAGGCCATTCGCAGGATCTGGGTGGGCGTTCATGATCCAGTCGATATCACTTTGCGTCGATACGATGCGGGGCAGGCCCAGAATATCGCGCGGGGGATCATCGGGGTGGATGCACATGCGAATGCCAAGTTTGGAAGCTGCCGGAATGACTTCCGCCAGAAACCGCCCGAGATTTGCGCGCAGATCATCATGGGTTAGCCCGTCGTATGTTGTCAGAACGTCGCGCAAGCCGCTGATATCGTACCTGTCATAGGCCCCCGGAAGGCCGGACATGATCGCGTGCAAGAGCGCCGCCTTGTCCTCTTGCGAGGCGGCATCATGCCACGCACGTCCTTGTCGAACGGCATCGGGGTGATAGGTTTCCTCTGCGGCCTCACGCCCCAGCATATGAATTTCGAACGCGGCCATCTTGGCTGCTGAAAAATGCAGGCAAGTGCCACCGCGCGCGACAGGCGCCATCAGGTCGGTGCGGGTCCAATCAAGGATCGGCATGAAGTTGTAGCAGACGGTGGTGATACCTTCAGCGGCAAGGTTCGCGAGGGATTGGCGGTAAATTTCGAACAGGCCCGACAGATCTCCGGTCCCGCGCTTTATGTCTTCGTGAACGGGCAGGCTTTCGACGACATCCCATGTGAACCCCGCCGCCAAAATCTCGTCGCGGCGTTTGGATATGGCGTCACGGGTCCAGACTTCGCCGTAGGGGATCGCATGCAGCGCGCTCACGATGCCTTCCGCCCCTGTCTGTGCGACCTGATCCAGCGGAATAGGGTCGAACTCACCGAACCAGCGCCAAGTCTCCCGCATCTTTCCGCCTCTTCAATTTTTGGATGGGACCAGATTAACGTCGACCAAAGCACCACGGCCCTGAACGACCGCGCCGGACAGGCGACAGGCCATCGCGATACTGTCTGACAATGGCTGCCCCCCGACATGACCTGCAAGGATTGCCGCGTTGAAACTGTCACCGGCAGCCGTGGAATCCACCACATTCGTAACCGGCGCGACGGCAACCGTTCCGCGATCCTCCGGGCTGACATAGTAAACGTCACCGGCGCCATTCTTCACGATTACGGTGCTCGCCCCTGCCGCGCCGTAGCGATCTGCGGTGGCTTGTGGGGACGCATCCTTGAACCAATCCGCCTCATCCTCGAACGAGGGTAGAACAATGTCGGATACCGCAGCACCCGCCATGATGACCGAGAGCATCGTTTCGCTATCGTCCCAAAGCCGGGGGCGAAGATTGGGGTCGAATGCGATCGTTTTGCCGCTAGCACGAGCCGCTTTCAAAGCCGAAATGAACGCGTCGCGGTCGCCAGCCTCAAGGATCGCCAAAGTGATCCCTGAAAAATAGATCAGATCATGCGCGTCAATCGCACGTTCCAATGCGGGGAGGTCAGCGGCCAGTTTGCGGGCCGCCGATTGACCACGCCAATAGGAGAAGCTCCGTTCGCCATTCTCCAAAGAGATCAGGTAGAGGCCCACGGTCCGGTTCGGTACCTCGACACAATAGCTGTCATCGACGCCAGCAGCCGTGATCGTGTCACGCAACTGGCCCGATATCGTGTCGTCCCCCAGCCCCGTGAAATAGGACACTTGGCTGTCTGGGGCGATGCGCGCCAGATACCATGCGGTGTTGAACGTATCCCCCGCAAACCCAAGCTTGAACGCCCCCGCACCCTCCTGCGGGGAAAGCTCTGCCATACATTCCCCTATGGACAAAATCCGCATGCCGAAGGCTACAGGAAATCGTCACGCCGGGGCGTGAAGCAGTCGATCAACGTGCCCGGCTCAAGGCAGACGCATCCATGGGTCAGTTGGGTCGGAATGACAAAGCTATCCCCGGGTCCCACCTCTTTTTCGACATCGCCGAGAGTAAAGCGGAAACGCCCCGTCTCAACATATGTCGACTGTACATGCGGGTGATTGTGCAGCGCGCCAACTGCACCGGTTTTCGCAAAGCGGAACGCCACGACCATCATCTCAGGATGGTCCGAGAGCACTTGCCGGGTGACGTTTTCGCCGGTGGGCACAACAGGAAAATCGGCCATCTTCTATCCTTAGCTGAACAGCATACCGCCATTGATGTCGATGTTTGTCCCCGTGAGGAAGGCACTGTCATCGCAAGCTAGGAAGAGCGCAGCACTGGCCACATCATCCACGGTGCCTTGGCGCTTCAGCGGGGCGTTCGCCTCGTACCCGCGACGGCCCGCATCGGGCGTGTGGATGTTGTGGAAATCCGTGTCGATCATGCCGGGACAGAGCGCGTTTACGCGTACATTGGGCCCAAGCTCTTTGGCCAAGCCGCGGGTCATGGTCACAATGGCACCTTTGGAAGATGCATAGGCGACGGAACCGGGGCCGCCGCCATCACGCGCGGCCTGACTGGCGAGGTTCACGATCGTACCGGTTTTGATATGCTCCAAGCAGGCTTTGGTCATCATGAATGTGCTGGTCAGGTTAAGCGACATGACCGCATTCCAGTGATCCAGATCCATCTCTGCCAGTGTCTTGCGTGCAATCAGCCCGCCTGCGTTGTTCACCAGAATATCAATGCCGCCGAAGGCTTCGAGCGTTTTTGCCACCAGATCATCGACGTCTGCCTGCTTGTTCAGATCACCCTGAACCGCAATCGCCTTACCGCCAGCGGCTTCGATCTTGGCAACCACATCGTCGGCGCCTTTGGAGCTGGCGAAATAGTTGATCGCAACATTCGCACCTTCTTCCGCAAACTTCAGCGCGACCGCCGCCCCGATATCCCGACCACCGCCAGTGATGATGGCTGTTTTTCCTGCGAGTTTCATAAATCTACTTTCTTCTGACTGGCGTGGCACAACAATATGTTGACCGGTTTCTGCGAAACACCCAAAGCAATGCGATTTATCGTATCGGCATATGCAGGTCGGCGCGGGAAAAGGCCTTCTGCTCAGCAATTTTCAACACGTCTTACCGCCAGCCTTGGTCGAATCAACTTTAACTGAGTACTAGCATACTAGTTACTTATTGGGTAGGGTAACCCTAGACTTCTGGATT
Organism: Sulfitobacter dubius; assembly: GCF_027214245.1. Taxonomy (GTDB): domain Bacteria; phylum Pseudomonadota; class Alphaproteobacteria; order Rhodobacterales; family Rhodobacteraceae; genus Sulfitobacter; species Sulfitobacter dubius_A. The sequence goes on from NZ_JAPWHM010000002.1 coordinate 213,554, forward strand.
TGGCGGCTTCAAAGAAGCAAAAGTTAGTGAGCCGCTTCTGAGGGGCCAGTATGCCCAATGCCACGAGACGGCGAAATTCACGGCCCCTTTAAGAGAAGGTAGCGACATGGCGAAGGTAACCAAATTGAGCGAGCGGCGCACCAGCGTCGATGAGGTGTTCGATTACCTGCATAGCGAAATTTCGACATTGGCATTGCTTCCCGGCGACAAGATTTCCGAGGCGGAGATCGCAACGAAATTTGGTATTTCGCGCCAACCCGTGCGCGATGCCTTTAGCCGGTTGGCGAATTTGGACCTGCTGTTGATCCGCCCGCAACGCGCGACAGAGGTAAAGCGGTTCTCCATGCGGGAGATTGAGAAATCCCGCTTTGTGCGCGCTTCTGTGGAATACGAAGTGCTGCGCCGCGCGGCTGCAATATGCGATGCCGATGGTGCGGCAAAGATCGACGCGGCCCTCAAGCTGCAAGAGCAGGCGATACTGGCCAATGATGTCGATGGCTTCGGCAAGCTGGACTACGAGTTCCATGAAACCCTTTGCGGCATCGCAGATGCAGAATTCGCCTTTGACGTGATCATGCGGGAGAAGGCGAAAGTAGACCGCCTGTGTCGGCTTGGATTGTCGAAGGAACAGCGCATGCCTGAGCTCTTGGCAGATCACAAAGCGATTGCAGAGGCGGTCAAGGCGCATGATGCAGACCAAGCTGTCGCCGCAGGGGCGCTGCATTTGTCACGTCTTGATGAGACAATCCAGCGCATTACCGACACCAACGCCAGCTATTTTGAGACATTTGAGGACCAGTAGGGGCACGGGAGTAATCCTACAAAGCAAGGCCCATTAAAGCCTTCGATCATTAAGGCATCACGGGAGGAAACGATGCATAAGACCAACCTACGCCGCGCAATTGATCCGCGCCACGCCAAGACGATGAGCAGCGCGGAGCTGCGTGCGGAGTTCATGATCGAAGACCTGTTCAAGGACGACGAGGTCAATCTGACGTACACCCAATATGACCGCATGATTGTGGGGGGCGCCAAGCCGAAAAGCGGGCCGCTCGCGATTGATGCGGTCGACCAGACGGGCACGCCGTCTTGGCTGGATCGCCGCGAGGCTGTGTTGGTCAATCTCGGCACCGGAGGCACTGTCGAGGCGGGCGGAGAGACATATTCTTTAGGCCGCTGCGACATGCTGTACCTTGGTATGGGAACGGGCGCCGTAACGCTCAGTGGGGAGGACGCATATTTCTACATCATCTCCGCCCCCGCCCACCGCGCCATTCCTGCGCAACTGGTAACAATCGATGATGCACGGCAAGTTCCTCTCGGGTCGCGCGATACCTGCAACGAGCGGGTCATCTACCAGTTCGTCCATCCTGAAGGGATCGAGAGCTGCCAGATCGTCATGGGGATGACGAAACTCGCCCCCGGTTCGATCTGGAACACGATGCCTGCGCATGTACATGAACGCCGCTCCGAAGCCTATATCTACATCGATTTGCCCGAAGATCAGAACGTTGTGCATTTGATGGGTGAACCTGACGAGACCCGCCACATGATCGTGCGCAACGAACAGGCGGTTCTGTCCCCCCCGTGGTCGATACACAGCGGCGCTGGCACGGCTGCCTATTCCTTTATCTGGGCGATGGCGGGCGACAATATGGCCTTCACCGATATGGACATGGTCGCGATGGAAGACCTCAGATGAGCCGCTTTTCACTACAAGGAAGCCGTGCATTTGTGACCGGCGCGAACACAGGCATCGGTCAGGCAATCGCGATTGATATGGCAGCCCAAGGCTGCCACGTCATCGCGGTGGGTCGGTCCAGCATGGCGGATACGCTAAAGGCGATAACCGAAGCAGGTGGCAAGGCTGATGCGGTGCAAGCCGATCTGGGAACGGTCGCAGGGGCGGTCGCCGCGTTCGAACAGGCTGTGGCCGAGTTCGGGCCGATTGATACACTGGTCAACAACGCAGGCATCATACGCCGCGCGGATAGTCTGGAGTTCACGGAGGCCGATTGGGACGCCGTGATGGACATCAACCTCAAGGTCGTCTTCTTCCTCAGCCAAGCCTTTGCCAAGGCGCGCGTGACGGCACAGCAAGGCGGCAGTGTGATCAACGTTGCATCGCTGCTCTCGTTTCAGGGCGGCATTCGCGTGCCATCCTACACAGCATCGAAAAGCGCCTTGGCGGGGCTTACGAAAACCCTGTCTAACGAGTGGTCGGCACAGGGGATCACGGTAAATGCTGTCGCGCCGGGGTATGTCGTCAGCAACAACACCGCAGACCTGCGCGCAGACCCCGAGCGGAACAAAGCGATCCTTGACCGTATCCCGCTCGGTCGTTGGGCGGAGCCTGAAGATATCGCGGGCGCGGTCACGTTCCTCGCCTCCCCCGCGGCGCGTTATGTTGCCGGGATTACGCTGCCTGTCGATGGCGGCTGGTTGGGGCGGTAGAGAGGGGGCGCCAACTCACGCTCGAATGGTGTCCGCCCTCTTTATAGGATGAACAAACCGGTCATCAGTGACTGTCCCTCGGCCTGTTCTTACGGGCGACATCGCGATAGGTGGGCGCATCGCGCAATGTCATCCCTTTGTCCAATCCAGTGGTCAGTTCGCGGAAGTACTGCTGCCACGGTGTCTGGCTGGCGAGCATTTGGTATCCCCCCTCACTGACAAGTTGACGCGCCCGCTCGGCCAGCTCATTCAGCGGCACCAGCATGTCTGCAGTACCTTTTCCCAGATCAAATCGCACCCGGTCGCCGGTTTTCAAAAGAGCCAAGCCGCCGCCCTCCGCCGCTTCGGGTGAGGCGTTAGCGACGTTAAAGCCAGTCCCGATGCCTACCTCCAGTGATTGTCTCTGGTCTGAACGTCTGGCGGCTTTGGCGTTGATTTCGCCAAACTGATCAGCTCGCAAGTGTGGCATCGCATAGCCAACCGCGGTCAGGTCGTTCAACAAGCGGACATGAGGGCAAGCGAAGTGTCGGGCCAAGCTCTCGGCTAGGATCGACCAGCCGCGGTTGCTCAATCTGGTGCTGCCCTTATGCACCGGCCCCGCAACCGCGATGACCATGTTGGAAGGGAAGGCGGTGACCTGTGTTTGCAGATAGTCCTCAATCACCGCAGCGATGCTTGCCCAGTCCGTATTTGCCTATCTTTTGACTGAGCTAGCTTTCAAAGCCCGTCTGGCAGAGCGCCAGACGGGCTTTGGTGCCGCCGATATCCGCAACAAGACGCAGGGACATCAGTTCAGACGCAGGCCAGTGTCAGGCGCAAAATAGGAGACTTTGCCCAGATCGAATGCCAACCGCTGTGTCACGCCGGGTGAAGCGGTGGTTTCGGCGTGCAACCGCGCGGTGACATGTTTTCCGCCCAACTCCATGACGGCATAGGTATCAGCACCAGCAGGTTCCACAATGTCGATCACGCAGTCGGCTTCCTGCGAGTCCGACCCGGATTGCGCCTTTGCATCCGCAATGTTCTCTGGGCGCACGCCGATGATCACATCCTCCGGCAGGCTGAGGTTTTTGCGGTCCGTCAGCACCATCGGATCGCCCGACTTGCGGGCAATTTCGATCCGGGTTCCGGTACTGTCTGGTCTGGCCTTTGCCGGGATCAGGTTCATCGCAGGGCTGCCCATGAAGTCTGCCACAAAGAGGTTCGCCGGGTGGTTATAGATCTCTGCCGGCGTGCCAATCTGCTGAATGACACCGCCCTTCATGACGACGATTTTGGTGGCCAGCGTCATCGCTTCGATCTGGTCGTGCGTCACATAGACCATAGAGGCGCCCAAACGCTGGTGCAGGGACTTGATCTCGGTTCGCATTTCGACGCGCAGCTTTGCATCAAGGTTGGACAGCGGCTCGTCAAAAAGAAACAGCTTCGGATCGCGCACCAAGGCGCGGCCCATGGCCACCCGCTGGCGCTGGCCACCAGACAGATGGCCGGGTTTGCGGTTGAGCAATTGCTCGATCTGCAATTGTTGCGCTACATAGGCGAGCTTCTTGTCCTGCGTCGCCTGATCCACACCGCGGACCTTCATGCCGAATGTGATGTTCTTGGCCACGGTCATCGTCGGATAGAGGGCGTAAGATTGGAACACCATGGCGATGTCCCGGTCCTTGGGGCTAACATTGGTCATGTCGCGCCCCCCGATATGGACTTCGCCGCCGCTGATCGGCTCAAGCCCAGCGATACAGTTGAGCAAAGTCGATTTGCCGCAGCCGGATGGGCCGACCAGCACGAGGAAGTCACCCTGTTCTATCGACACGTTAATGTCTTTGAGGATCTCAATCGAGCCGTAGCTCTTGTAGAGGTTGTTGATTTCGAGGATCGGAGCCATTGGTTTATCCTTTCACGGAGCCGGCGGTCAGACCGCGGACGAAGTATTTCCCGGCAATCACATAGACCAAGAGGGTCGGCAGACCTGCGATGATCGCGGCAGCCATGTCCACGTTGTATGCCTTGATGCCAGTGGTCGAATTGACGATATTGTTGAGCGCCACGGTGACAGGCTGGGTGCCTGCCTGACTGAACGAAACGCCGAAGAGGAAGTCATTCCAGATTTGGGTGAACTGCCAGATCACAGTCACCACGATGATCGGCAGCGACAGCGGCAGGAAGATCGACCAGAAGATGCGAAAGAACCCCGCGCCATCCACTTTGGCCGCCTTGGTCAGTTCGGACGGGATCGAGACATAGTAATTGCGGAAGAACAGCGTGGTGAAGCCGAGCCCATAGATCACATGAACGAAGATCAGCCCCGGAATGGTGCCCGCCATGCCCATCAGCCCCAGCACCCGAGCCATCGGCAAAAGCACCACCTGGAAGGGGATGAAGCAGCCGAACAACATCAGCGAAAAGAACAGGTTCGCGCCGCGGAAGCTCCATTGTGCCACGACATAGCCGTTCATCGCACCAAGCAGCGTCGAGATTGCCACTGCCGGAAGGGCGATTAACACAGAGTTCCAGAAGAATGGCCGCACCCCTTCGCATTGGATGCCGGTGCAGGCTTCTGACCATGCCGTGCGCCATGCGGCGAAAGTCACCTCGCGGGGCAGGGCGATCAGATCACCGGTGCGGATCTCCTCAAGGCTTTTCAGCGAGGTCGTCAGCATCACGAAAAGCGGCAGCAGGTAGAACAGTGCAAAGAGCACCAGTACGATGTAGAGCACCCACCGTAGGACGATCTTGCCTGTCTGGCGATCCGCCGGGGCCTGCGCCTGAGACATTGAGAGTTCAACCATCTTTGGACCTCAATTCCGAATAAAGATAAGGGACCACGATCGAGAAGACGACGAGCATCATAATCATTGCGGAACTCGCCGCCTGACCGATATCGCCGCGCGAAAACGCCATGGCATACATGTAGGTGGCAGGCAGATCGGTCGCATAACCCGGGCCGCCGCCGGTAAGCGCGATGACCAGATCAAAGCTTTTGACGGCAAGGTGTGACAGCACGATGAAGGCCGACAAGAAGATCGGCGCCATCGCCGGAATGATGATCGCGGTATAGACCCGCCATGTCGGGATACCGTCGACCTGAGCGGCCTTGATGATCTCGCCATCGACGGAGCGCAGACCGGCGAGAAACAGCGCCATCACGAAACCGGAGCTTTGCCAGATTGCCGCGAGGACGATCGTGTAAATCGCCATGTCGGGGTCAACAAGCCAGTCGAAGGTGAAATCTTCAAACCCCCAGCCGCGCACCATGGCCTCAAGACCAAGCCCCGGATTAAGGATCCATTTCCACGCCGTGCCGGTGACGATCATCGACAGCGCCATCGGGTAGAGGTAAATCGTGCGGATCGCGCCTTCGGTGCGGATGTTCTGGTCGAGTAAGATGGCCAGCGCGAGGCCCAGCACCATAGCGATTACGATAAACAGAATACCGAAGACGAAGAGGTTGCTAAAGGCGGTCTCCCAGCGGGGCGACGCAAACAGCCGCTCGTATTGAATGAAGCCTTCGATTTCATATTTTGGCAGCAGGCGCGAGCGTGTCAGCGAGACCCATGCGGTCCAGGCGATGAAGCCGTAGACAAAGATCAGAACTGCGATGAAAGAGGGCGCCAGAACCAATTTGGGCGTGTTTTCTTCAAGCCACTTGATCATTTGATTGTCCTGGATTTGGCCTGCCCCCACGAAAACGCGGGGGCAGGAGCAGGCGTTACATGCTGTTCGCGATACCGTCTGCGAGCATCTGGACCGCATCGGCAGAGGACATGTCCGAGTTGAAATGCGCCGTCACCACATCGGTGATCGCACCGGCCTGCGCGCCGCGCATGGCCATGCCATGTGCATAGCTTGGCAGCAGCGCATCACCGTCGGAACTGGCTTGCATGTCATCGGCGGAAAGACGGGCGCAGTCGTCGAATTCATCCAGCGCTACATCGGTGCGGGCGGGGATCGACCCTTTGTTGAGGTTGAACACCTTTTGGAAGTTCTGACCGACGACCAGTTCAGCAAGCAGTTGCTGCCCGGCTTTCTTGTCTTCGCCATCCACGTCGAACATCGCGAAGCTGTCTACGTTGTAGAGGAAGCCTTCGCCCGGCGCAGAGGCACAGAGGAAGTCTTCGCCCGGCACTTTGCCTGCGGCCATAAACTCACCCTTGGCCCAGTCGCCCATGATCTGGAAGGCGGCTTCGCCGTTCATCACCATCGAGGTAGCGAGGTTCCAGTCACGGCCCGAGAAGTTGCTGTCGACAAAGCCACGCATGATGCGCATCTGGTCGAACACCGCAATCATAGCATCGGAAGTGAGTGTCTCTTTGTCGAGCTCTACAAAGGCCTTGCGATAGCCTTCTGGCCCGAGGATGCCCAGAGCCACAGCCTCAAAAACCGTGGCGTCTTGCCAAGCCTGTCCACCATGCGCCAGCGGGATGATCCCGGCCTCTTGCAGTTTCTCGGCGGCGGCGTTGAACTCTTCCCAAGTCGTCGGCATCTCAATGCCATTGGCGCTCAGTACTTCCGCATTGGCCCAGATCCAGTCGACCCGGTGCACGTTAACGGGGGCGGCACACCATGTGCCCTCACACTTCATATGGCCGGCGATGGAGGCGGGCAGCACCGCGTCCCAGTCGTTGGTTTCGGCAACATCAGAGATATCGGCCAGGACGCCTTCTTCGTACCATTCCTGAATTGCGGGGCCTTTGAGCTGCACCGCCGTCGGCGCATTGCCCGACAGCACGCGGGCGCGCAGTGCGGTCATCGCCGCGTCACCACCGCCACCGGCCACTGGCATATCGGTCCAACTGCCGCCCTTATCAGCGAACTCTTTCTGCAGAACGGCAACGGATTTGGCTTCGCCGCCAGATGTCCAATAGTGCAGCACTTCGGCGGTCGGTTCGGCAACAGCCGAAGTTGCTACAATCATCGACAGAGCAGAGACTGCCCCAGTTACATAGGCTTTCATTAGATGTCCTCCCGTGGAAATTACGGCCCTCCCAGACCGGATAACGGGAGACTGAGCCTGAAGGGCAAAGCATGCAATGCAGACATAGCGGGTATCTGCGCCCGACATGCATTTATTCCCGCCGCCCGTTACAGCTTGTTACTTAGCCGTGGATTTTGTTGCATCATATTACATAAACGAGGGGCGAGGCAGCGGTATCCCGCGCCAGCCTAAGGAGGAGAGCGGTTGACGATTCCCCGAATTCTGGTGGTCGATGACGACCCCGAAATGTGTCAGATGATGACGCAATTCCTCCGTAAACACGGGACAATTGCGCTGCCCGCTGCCACGGAAGCCGAGGTTGCCGCTCATCTCGAGGGCGGGCGGGTCGATCTGATTTTGTTAGACGTCATGCTGGGGGACGAAAACGGGCTCGATATCTGTGGGCGGCTGCGACAGGAGCAGGATGTGCCGATCATCATGGTGTCGGCCCTTTCGGCAGACCACCAGCGCATGGAGGGCTACGCGGTGGGGGCCGATGATTACATCGCCAAGCCTTTTAACCCCGAACTCCTGCTCGCTCGCGTAAAGGCCGTGCTGCACCGAACGCGGCGGTCGTCTTCGCTGGTGCATCGCCGCAACACCAAGACGTTCACCTTTTCCGGCTGGACCTATGACGCAAAGCACAACGAGGCGCGCTCTCCTACCGGGGTGCAGGTTTCCCTCTCCCGGCGCGAGACTGCCCTGCTGCGGGTGCTTCTTGCAAATCCCCACATACCCCTGACCCGCGAGGAGATCGCCGTCGCGCTTGACGTCACAGGCGAGGCAGAACCGCAGGGCGAAGGACTTGGTCGCGCCATCGACGTGCTGGTCGGGCGGCTGCGCTCAAAGATTGAGGCAGACCCCAAGCACCCCAAATTCCTCAAAACCGAACGCGGGGTCGGCTACGTTTTTGCGGTCGACGTGATGGAACAGGACACGTGATCAAGCGCCGCAGCCTTCGGACGATCGGCAGCCTCCTCGTTATTGCGGCCTTCATAGCGGGCGGGCTTGCCGTCTGGCTTTGGAGCAATTCAAATGCAAGCTGGCGAGCGCATCAGGAGCGGGCCTATGTCGCGGGCATCAACCTTTACTACGCCGTGCAAAACGGCACCGTCCCGGCCGAAGAGGTGCAAATTCGCGCCCTGTCACCGGAAGATCAGGTCCACGCCGCTAACGGGACCTTTCGCCAGATTTCGCATGCCCCGCACGCCGCGCGGGTGACCATCGTCTTGATCTCTGCCGACAGCGCCAACAGTCAGACCGGTGCGCCCCTCACCATGGCGATCTTGTCGCCCGATCTTACCTACAAATTGGCCGAGATTCCTAACCGGGCCAATCAAACGGCAGCGGAAAAGGCTGGCGAGGTGTTTCGACTGGTAGCCTCCTATTGCACCGATCCGGTCGTGCTTGCACAGATGGGCAGCGCCCAGTGGTTCGAGATTGACGGCGCTTCGGTGCTCAACTGCGACGCAGCGCCCGCCGACCATCGCATCTGGGCAGTTCTGCTTGCCGCACTTTCCATGGGGGCGATCCTCACGGTGATCCTGAACCTCTCGGCCGAGTTTTCTCAATTCGCCGAACAATTGCGCAGCCGCCGCCGCATCGGTGGCCCGGCGAGCTATGAGTTGCCCGGACCACAAGAATTGCAGGAAATCGTCGCCGCCGTGAACAGTTTCCTCGAGGATGAGCGCCAGCAACTGTCGAGCCGCGCTGCCGTCCTTTCAGGCGTCAGTCACGACCTCGGAACACCCGCCACGCGGCTTCGGCTGCGGACTGCGCTGATCCCGGAATCCGAATTGCGTCAGAAGCTTGAGGCCGATATCGACAGCATGACAGGCATTATTGAAAGCGTGCTGACCTATACGCGGGCCGAGATGAACGTCGAAGCGCCCCGTAAACTCTCGCTCGGCTCGCTGATCGATTCAATCGTCGCGGACTATCAGGATATGGGCAGGGACGTGACCTTCCGCGAAGGCTCTGACATTATCGTGCAGGGCGCGCGCTCGGTCTTCACGTCGCGGCAGGGCCAAAGCGTATTCGCACCAGACCGGGATGTCACCGTAATGGGGCGGCCAGTCTCGCTTGAACGCGCGGTAACGAACCTGATCGAAAATGCCCTCAAATACGGCCGACGCGCGACCGTCGCGTTGGAAGCCAATGCCCAGACGGCAACAATCGTTATCGAAGACGAAGGCTCGGAAAGCTCCGCTGCGGATATGGAAGCTCTGATGGCGCCATTCCAGCGCGGTACCAACACAGCAACGATCGACGGTTATGGCCTTGGCCTTACAATCGTCGCAGCGATTGCGAAATTGCACGGTGGATCGCTGTCGTTCAAGGACACGCCCGTCGGCCTATCCGCCTGCCTTTTGATCGATAGAGGGTGATTAAAGAGGTTAATTGGTGCCGCCTTTAGACATTCGCAGTGACGAAATGCGCGCGGTTGCAATCGCTGCTCTTTATCGGGATTGGCAGCACCGTCATAGGCGCAGGTATCTCAACGCCGTTACGAATTTCGTTGCGTTTTATGATGGCGTATTGGCCGATATCACGAGAGTTCCCGGCACAAACGTCAATTGCGGCCATTTGGGTGGGCACCGCGAATTGACGTTTCGCGACCTACACTCTTCGGAAATGTTGCGCCATGCATGGCCGGTTTGGTGAAGCTACACTGCAACGCTCGGCCGTGAAGCGAACGGCCGGTAAGGGCCGGTATTCCCTATCAAAGCAAGTAGAAAGTGGCTTGCCAACGTGACACTCGGCAGTCGAATACCCCGCAAGGGGCTGGCATCGGCGGCGTGCATGGCAAACCGGCCCTGAGGGAAATGTTTGCGACGATGGGTGGTGGGCCAATATTCCGACTAACCGGCGCGGCCCCAAGCGTTGAGGAGTATTGGCAAAAGCTCTCCCAACCATAGGCTGGGCCTATTTGCTTGGAATCCGTGATCGGTATTTCTTCTGCGGCAATCAATGCTCAACAGGAGAGACCCAAATGAAAGCCCCCACCACCCTAATCAAAGGCGGCCTGCTGGCGGTTAGCCTTGCGGCCTTTGCGCCGGTTGCCGCCTTGGCCGCTGATGTGTCCATCCGACTTGGTCACGTTCTGCCGGAAAGCCACAGTTGGCACACCGCTGCAAGCGGGTTCGCGGACGAAGTGAACAGCCGCACCGAGGGCCGCGTCGCGATTGAGGTCTTCCCGTCGGGCCAACTTGGCAGCGAAAAAGAAGTTATCGAGGGCCTACAATTCGGCTCGGTTCAGGCCGGACTGATCGGCTCAGGCTCGTTTCAAGGGATCGAGCCACGCATGGGCATCATCGAGATGCCCTACGCATGGGGCGCCCGCGAGCAGGCGTTTGCCGCGCTTGACGGCGATCTGGGTGCCGCGCTGGCCGAGATGATGGACGCCAAAGGCATCAAGGTTCTGGGGTGGTGGGAAAACGGCTTCCGCAACATTACCAACAATGTCCGCCCAATTAAAAAGCCCGAAGACCTTGCTGGTTTGAAAATCCGCGTCACACCGGACAAGGTGCGGCTTGCTACGTTCGAAGGACTGGGCGCTGAGCCCGCACCGCTGTCCTTCGGTGAGCTATATTCAGCGCTGCAACAAGGCCTGTTCGACGCGCAGGAAAACCCGCTGGCGATCATCTACTCGGCCTCTTTCTTTGAGGTGCAGAAATATGTCTCGCTGTCTGAGCACATCTGGGGTGCGGCGACGCTGACCATGTCGAGCGCGACGTGGGACAAAATCTCGCCCGAGGACCAGACCATCGTGATGGAGGCCGCCACTACTTGGGGTTTGAAACAGCGTGATATGGTTGCCGCCGCGAATGACGAGTTGATTGCGCAGCTTGAAGCAAAGGGCATGGCGTTCAACGAGGTCGACAAGGCCGCCTTTATCGAAGCGGTCGCGCCGATCTGGGAAAGCCAGAAGGACGTCTATGGCGAAGACCTTCTGACCATCCTTGACCAGTACCGCAAATGACCCTGCGGCCTGAGATCACAGAAGTTGCATCGGTGGAGCCGGTGCAACTTTTCGACTTTACACAGAAAGTGCTGTTTTCACCTGCGGCACGCGGCGAGGGCTTTATCAAGCTTTCCGTGACCACCGGCCGAAAGGGGGCGAAGTCCACCGCGCACAGCCATCCCCGTGACGAGGTTACGCTCACGCTTAAAGGAGAAGCGATCCTACGGGCAGGGGGCGAGGAATACCACATGACCGAAGGCACCGCCGTGCGCTTGCCGCCGGGACTTGATCACACGGTCGAGGTGATCTCAGACGAATGGGTCGTTGTCGCGGCCTATTGCGACGAATGCATGCTTTGTCGCGGACCGGAAGGATTTCTGAAACCATGACACTCGGGACCGGGTCGCTGCGCGCGGCCACTTTGATCGACCGTGCCGCGCGCTGGTTTGGCGCCGCACTAGTGGCGGGGTTTGCCGCGATGGTCGTCTACGTCGTCATCTCGCGCTACCTGTTTTCCTCCACGCCGCGTTGGGCCGAGGAACTGCCCCGGTTGGCGCTGGTCTGGCTCACCTTCGTGGGGGCGATCTCGGGCTTTGTGCGCGGCTCGCATTTTCGCGCCGGGCTGCTCGACCTGATCGCCATGCCGCCGATGCTGCGCTGTGGGCTGGCCGTTCTTGCCTGGCTGGCGAGCTTTGTGTTTCTGACGGTGTTTATCTGGACGGGCTGGAAGCTGACCGGGATCACTTGGTCACACCAGACGACCGCGCTCTCGCTACCTGTAGGTCTGTTCTACCTCTCCCTGCCGGTCTGCTGTGGCCTTGCCCTTCTGGGCCTCATCCTGAAAGGGGGCCGGACATGAGCCTTGCGCTTGCTCTTCTTCTTGTGGCCTTCGTTGTATTAGTGCTGCTGGACGCGCCGATCGCCGTCGCGTTGGGCCTGTCGTCGATGTTCTACCTGTTGATTGCCGATGCTGCGCCGATGATCGTTGTGGCCCAGCGGGCCGTGGCAGGGATCAACAGCTTTACGCTGCTGGCGATCCCACTGTTCCTCCTTGCCGGGCTGTTAATGGTCCATGGCGGGCTCGCACCCCGGATCATCGCACTGTGTTCGGCGCTCATCGGGCGGCGCACTGGCGGGCTGGCGATGGTCATGATCATTGCCTGCATGATGTTCGGCTCGCTTTCCGGGTCTGGCGTGGCCGATGTAGTGGCGATCGGGACGATGATGCTGCCTGCAATGCGCAACCAAGGCTATGCGCCGGGGTTCAGCGCGGCGACTCTGGGCTGCGCAGGGTCGCTCGGCACCGTGATACCGCCCTCAATCGTGCTGATCGTCTATGGCACCGCCACCAACAGCTCAATCGGCCAACTTTTCGTGGCCGCGATCATACCCGGCATCCTTCTGGGCCTCGGGCTGATGTTGGTAGCGTGGTGGATTTCGTGCCGCAATGGATGGCAGGGCGGAGAGACGTTTTCTTGGGGTGAACTTGGCCGTGCTGCCAAGGGCTCGATCCTCGCGATGCTGGCACCGATCATCATTGTCGGCGGGATCCGACTGGGGATATTTACCCCGACCGAAGCTGCGGGCATCGGCGTCGCCTATGCACTTTTTATCGGCATTTTTGTCTATCGCGCGCTGCGCCTCAAGATGCTGGCCCAACTCTTGCGTGAGACTACGGAAATGACCGGTGTGATCTTGCTGGTGATTGCCGCGGCCTCGGTCTTTGGCTGGATCCTCGCTGCCGAACAGGTGCCGCAGATGGCCGTTGCAGGGATCACGCAGGCGACCGAAAGCGGCACTGTTGCCCTGTTGATGATGATGGCGGTCTTGTTGATCCTCGGCACGTTCATGGAAAGCATTGCGATCATCCTGATCCTCGCGCCGGTCTTCCTGCCGATCCTTGGCCACTACGGTATCGACCCCGTCTACTTTGGCATTTTGCTGACCATCAACCTTGCCATCGGCGCGAACACCCCACCGCTTGGCATCGACCTGATGGCCGCCTGCCGTGTGGGGCAAATTCCGCTTAGCGACTCGTTTAAATACCTCGTGCCGCTGCTTGGCGTGATGGTCGGCGTGTTGCTGCTGCTTGTCCTGTTTCCTGCATTAATTACCGATCTTCCGGGCCTCCTGTTCTGATCCCGGCTGTCAAGAAAGAAAGTTTCTCATGTCAATAACTCCCGATACCCGCGTTGACCTCGACCGGTTCTGGTCGACCATTGAAGCCTCGGCAGAGATCGGTAAGGGCCGCCCAGGCGGGTTGTCGCGCCTGACGCTGAGCGATGACGACCAAGCCATGCGCAACCTATTCCGAAAGTGGTGCGCAGATGCGGGGCTTTCGGTCGAGGTGGACGCCGCGGGCAACATCTTTGGCCGCCGCGAAGGTACCGACAATGACTTGCCGCCAATTCTAATTGGTAGCCATCTGGACACCCAGATCAACGGCGGACGGTTCGATGGGATCGCAGGCGTGCTGGCCGGGCTGGAAGTGATCCGCAGCCTCAACGATGCTGGCCATGTCACCAAACGCCCCATCATTGTTGTCGACTGGACCAATGAGGAAGGCGCGCGGTTCTCGCCACCGATGGTCGCGTCGGGCTGTTTCATCGGAAAATATGACATCGACTGGGTGCATGATTTGATCGGCGACGATGGCGCGCGCTTTGGGGATGAGCTGGAGCGGATCGGCTACAAGGGCGACCGCGCCTGTAAAGCGGGTGAGATCGACGCCTATTTCGAGCTGCATATCGAGCAGGGGCCGATCCTTGACGCAGAGAATAGGCAGGTCGGCATCGTCACAGGTGGCTATCCGGTGCGCGGTATGCGGGCGTCGTTCAAGGGCCAGACCTCGCACACCGGGCCGACGCCGATGGATCTGCGCAAGAACGCACTGGCGGCAGGGGCGCGCTGGCTGACGGCAGTAGATGACATTGGCTGGGATTTCGCGGTTCATGACGGCAAGGCCACCGCTGCACGGTTGACCGCCTGGCCCAATAAACCGGGCATCCTGTCGGACGAGGCCGAGGCGGTTTGCGATGTCCGGCATCCCGATCCGATCACGACCCGTGCGATGGCGGAAAAGATGCGCCGTGCGCTTTATGAATCCGCTGCGCGCTGTGGGTGCGAGGCGCAGATCGAAGATGAATGGGAATGGGGTGGCGACATTTTCGATCACGAGATGATCGACGGCATCCGCGATGAGGCGATCCGAATGGGTTTCAACTGGCGGGATATCCAGAGCCAAGCAGGCCATGACGCCTATTTCCTTGCCACCCATTGCCCGACCGCGATGATCTTCACGCCCTGCAAAAACGGCATCACCCACAATAACGAAGAAAATTGCACCCCCGAGAATTTCGTCGCCGGGCTGAATATCTTGCTGCATGCCGTCGTCAATCGGGCCGACAGATGAGCGCATTGATCGGGCATGAGGCGCTTGAAGCCGCGCTGGGCTGGCCCGATCTGATCGGGCAATTGCGCGACTGGTACTGCGGCAACGCGGTGCAGGCCCCGGACCGGCAGGTGCTGAGCATCGCTCAGCCCGATGGCAGCGAAGCCTCGCTTCTGATCATGCCCGCATGGGTTCCGGGTGAAAGCATCGGCGTCAAGGTGGTGACCTTTTTTCCCGACAACGCCACCAAGGGGTGCCCGACGATCAATGCAGGCTATCTGTTGTTTAATGGCGAAACCGGACAGATGCAGGCGGCGCTGGATGGCGACGCATTGACCGCGCGGCGCACGGCGGCGGCCTCGGCACTGGCGGCGGATTTCCTCGCACGTAAGGACGCCCGTCATCTGCTGATCGTCGGCACCGGGCAGCTTTCGCTCGCCGTGGCGGCGGCGCATTGTGCGGTGCGGTCTTACACAACGGTGTCGATATGGGGGCGCAGCCGCGAAAAGGCGGTGGCTGTCGCCGAAGCGCTCTGCGAACAGGGTCTGCCTGCGCAAGCCGCGCGTGACCTCGAGGTGGCGTGCCGAGCCGCGGATGTGATCAGCACAGTCACCGCCTCGACAGCGCCGATCATCCATGGCCACTGGCTCAAACCCGGCAGTCACCTTGACCTGATTGGTGCCTTTAAGAGTGATATGCGCGAAAGCGACGATCAGGCCATCACGCAGGCGGAGCTGTTCGTTGATCTGCGTGCCGGGGCTTCGCTGGCGGGTGACCTTGCTCAGCCGCTGGACACAGGGCAGATCACGCCGGGCCACATCCGTGCCGATCTGACCGAATTGTGCCAAAGGGCGCATCCGGGCCGGAGGGATGACACAGCACGCACTGTGTTCAAATCCGCAGGCATGGCGCTTCAGGACTTGGCTGCGGCCAATCTAGCGCGCGATCACGCCATATCGGGGTAAAGCGCCAGTAGTTCCTGCGCGATATCGACGAATTTCTGTTCCGAGGGCGACAGCTTCTCTCTCGGGGCATGCACGAGATAGACATCGGCGCCGATGGCCTCATCGGTGATCTTGAGCGGCCAGAGATCGCCGCGCCGGATGTCGTCCTGCGCGGTCATCAACGGCAGGATGCCAACGCCAAGGCCGGCCACGATCATCCTGCGAACCTCTTCGATGTTGGTGCTCAGCCCGTTGATGCGGCTGCCCAGCCGGGTGCCTTCGCGCAGAACCGACATTGGCTCGAGCCCCATGCCTTCGGTGGCGCAGGCGAAGCTGATGAAGGGCTCGTGCCTGAGATCGCGCAGTGCCACGGTCTCCTGCCCGAAGAGCGGATGCTCGGCACCGCAGAAGACGAGGAACTCTTCTCGAAAGAGGCGGATCGACGGCAGATTGACCAACGGTTTGGCCAAGAGGCAAAATCCGATCGTACCGCGCCCCTGTTGGATCGAGCGGACGATGGATTGGCTGTTCTGGACCTCGCTTTGAAAGGCCACGGAAGGATAACGCTGATG
This sequence comes from Sulfitobacter dubius, assembly GCF_027214245.1. GTDB lineage: Bacteria > Pseudomonadota > Alphaproteobacteria > Rhodobacterales > Rhodobacteraceae > Sulfitobacter > Sulfitobacter dubius_A. The sequence goes on from NZ_JAPWHM010000002.1 coordinate 229,854, forward strand.
ATAAAGCCGCAGCAACTCGTCCAACATCGGTGACACCAGATTGCTGATGATCTGATACCGGACTTGCCCCCGTTCCTCTTCTTCAGCATTGCGCACCAGAAGGTTGATCCGCTCGGCACTGTGAAAGATATCGCGGCATTCCTGAAAAATCTTGTCGCCGCGTGTCGTCAGTTCGAAATGGCGGCTGTCGCGGAAGACCAACTGGCAATCGAGTTGCGCTTCGAGCTTTTGCAGCGCATTGCTGACCGAAGGCTGGCTTAGGCCCAGCTGCCTGGCCGCCTTGGTGATGCTCTGCTCTTTCGCAATCATGTAGAACATGCGCAGCAGGTTCCAGTTCAGGTCGGATTGCGATTGGGTGATCATGGGAGCGACTCGATTTTGTTCGGGTTGGCTGAGAGTGCCCTATTTTGGTCACTGGCCACATAGTCAATGCGAATGCCTGTGATTGACAGCGCCTATGTGGCGCAACTGTGCGCTTCGCCCGCCTTCGGATAGGCTTGCCGCTCATTTAATCGGAAAGCGAAAAGCATGAGCATCACACGACTGCACCCAGGCCCGCGCATGAGCCAGGCCGTCATTCACAACAACACCATCTACCTCGCCGGCCAAGTCGGCACCGCCGGTGCCGATGTCGCCACCCAGACCCAGGACTGCCTGAATGCCATCGACCGCCTGCTGGATGAGGCAGGCAGCAGTAAATCCAAGCTGTTGCAGGTTATTATCTGGCTGGCCGACATGGCAGATTTCCAAGAGATGAACGCGGTCTACGACGCATGGATTGATCTTGCCAATCCGGCCGCGCGTGCTTGTGGCGAGGCCAAGCTGGCCACGCCTGACTACAAGGTTGAATTCATCGTCACCGCGGCAGTCTGAGCTCCGCACCCCGGCCCGGGGGTTATGCTTGTCATAACTCCCGGCTATTTGACCCATTAGCTCTCTCACCGCCATCCTTTTGCTAGAAAACAGGCGACAGGACAGAGCATGACACCCCAACTCGACCTCTCGGACATCGAAACGGCCACGCTGGGCCATTTCCTTGAAACCGGCTTCATGGCGCCGTCGCTGCAGGGGCTGTTGCCCGGCCGTCGGGTATTTGGCCCGGCGCTGACCGTGCGCATACAAGGCGACGATGGCGCGATGCTCACCGATGCACTCTCTGCCGCGAAACCCGGTCAGGTCATTGTCATCGACCGTTGCGGCGATCTGCGCCATGCCTGCTGGGGTGCGGTTACCACCGCCGCCGCCAAGGCGCGCGGCGTGGTGGGCGCGGTGATTGACGGCTTTGTCACCGACCGGTCCGCCATAGAGCACGAAGACTTCCCCGTCTGGTGCCGCGGTCGCTCGCCAATCACCACCAAGCCGCGTCGGCTTGGCGGCGACTTCAACGTGACAGTGGGCTGTGGCGGTGTCTCCGTCCGGGCTGCCGACATGATCCTCGCCGACGAAAACGGCGTTGTCGTGCTGGACAAGAAGCAAGCCGCAAACCACGCGGCGCGCGCCCGCAAGATGCAGGAAGACGAGGTCGGGATTCTCGAACGCCTGCGCGCGGGCGAGACACTGGCCGACATCACGCGGGGCGCAAAGCAACCTTCCTAGAACCGGAAAACCGGCACCACCTTTCTTCACTTCACTCAACCGACAGAGAGACCCATGATTCAAACTGTATCTAGAAAACGCTTCACCGGGATGGCGGCGCTTGCCGCCAGTACAGCGCTGATGCTGGGCACGCCCGCATTGGCCGACAAGGCGTCCAATACGCTCAACGTGGCCTTCGCCGCCGAACCCGAGCCGCTTGACACCTATAAGATCGCCGGTCGTCAGGGCCTGATCCTCGCGCGGCACATCTATGACGGGTTGCTCTACAAGAACCTCGACACGGGAGAGATCGTGCCTGCTTTGGCGGAATCTTGGGAATTCACCGGCCCGCTGACGATGGAGTTCACTCTGCGTCAGGGCGTGAAGTTCCACAATGGCGCCGATTTCACCGCCGCCGACGTGGTCGAAACGCTCAACACCGTGATCACCCCGGAATACGGCACCCGCTATTCGATTTCGGTCGACTGGATCGACAACGTCGAGATGCTGGGCGATTACAAGGTGCGCATCAATATGTCCAAGCCCTTTGCCGGCGCGGTCGAGATGCTGGCCGATGCGCTTCCGATCTATCCGCATGAGTTCTTTGCTGAAAACGGGTCTGCCGGGATAGCCGCCACACCGATCGGCACCGGGCCGTACAAGCTGGTGAGCCAAGAGCCGGGCATTCGCTACGAGATGGAGCGGTTTGAAGATCACTACGCCGCCAGCCCCAAGGGTGGCGCGACCATCGACAAGATCACCGTCCGTACCATCCCCGAAATGAACACCCAGTATGCCGAGCTGATGTCGGGCTCGCTAGACTGGATTTGGCGCATTCCCCCGGATCAGGCGTCGCGTCTGGAAGGCCGGGTTCAAATCATCAGCGCGCCGATCATGCGCATCGGATATGTGGGTTTTGCACCGGAAGCGATGGCAGGCAACACGCCGATTGCCGACAAGAAGGTACGTCAGGCGCTAATCCATGCCACCAACCGAGGCGCGATTGTCGAAGCTTTCGCGGGCGGCGCCTCCGAGGTGCTGAATACTCCCTGCAACCCGGCCCAATTCGGGTGCGCGCAGGACGTTGCGGCCTATGAATACGACCCGGAGAAAGCCAAGGCTCTGTTGGCCGAAGCAGGCTATGAAGACGGCTTCGAGATGGAAATGGTGTTTGCCGCCATGCCCCGCCCGACGGCCGAGGCGGTGGCGGCGGACCTTGCGAATGTCGGCGTGACGCTGGAGCTGAACGAACAGCAGTATTCCTCGGGTATCGGCAAATGGCGCGCCAAGGAGCTTCCGGCGTTCTTTTCGAACTGGGGCAGCTACGGCATTGGCGACACGGCGTTTATCCTGTCGAACTTCTTTGGCGGCGGCGCGGACGATCTTGTGCAGGACGCCGAACTGGCTGAATGGCTGACCGAGGCCGATACCGCATCCGACCGCGAGGTGCGCGCCGAGAACTACGCCAAGGCCGTCAAGAAGGTCGCGGACGAGGCCTATTGGATGCCGATGTACAACTTCAACGTCAACTACGGGCTGTCCAACGACCTGAACTTCACCCCGCACCCCGACGAGTTCGCCCGTTGGTGGGCGGCCAGCTGGAAATAGGCTGACCCCTCCTGCGGAACAGGGCCGGGCGGACCGCTCTCCACCGTCCGGCCTCTATTAATGGAAAGACCCATGCTCTCTTTCATCTCCAAACGCTTGGCCGTGGCGCTGCTGGTCTGTTTGACCGTTTCGGCGCTGAGCTTCGGGCTGATGTTCCTGTCGGGCGACCCGGCGATTGCCATCGCGGGCTCCGGTGGCAGGGCCGAGGACGCCGAGGCGGTCCGTATCGCCTATGGCTTCGATAGGCCGCTGATTGTGCAATATCTCGATTGGATCGGCAGCGCGCTGACCGGAAATTTGGGGCAGAGCATTTATTTCAACGTGCCGGTGACCGAGATCATCGGCAACCGTGTCGGCGTCACCCTGACATTGGGGTTCGTCTCCTTCATCGTTGCCTTGGTGATCGCCGTGCCCATGGGCGTCGCGGCTGCGCTGAGGCCGAACGGCTGGATTGACCGCCTCGCGCTGGTGATCGCCGTCTCGGGACAGGCAATCCCGAGTTTCTGGCTGGGGCTCATGGCCATCGTCGTCTTTGGCGTCTGGTACGGCATGGTGCCGATTTCAGGTGCGGACACCTGGCGGGGCTACATCCTGCCGGTGATCGTGCTGAGCTATTACGCCATCCCAGAACTTATGCGGATCACCCGCTCGGGCATGATCGATGTGCTGGCCACAGAGTACGTCCGAGCGGCCAAAGCCAAGGGGCTGCCAATGCACTTGGTGATTTCACGCCACGCGCTGCGCAACGCGGTGCTGCCGCTGGTATCGCTGGCGGCCGTGCAACTGGGCCAGCTTCTGTCCGGGTCCATTGTGATCGAGAGCGTCTTTGCGCTGAACGGGCTTGGGCGGCTGGCTTGGGAATCGCTGTTGCGCAGTGACCTGCCGGTGATGCAGGCGATTATCCTGATCCTGTCGCTGCTCTACGTCGTTCTGACCACATTGGCCGACATTCTGAACGCTGTGCTTGATCCGCGCCTGCGGGGGGCTTCCTGATGTCCGAAGTCACCATGGAAACCGCACGGCCCAGCCTTTGGCGCAAGATGCGCGGCAATACCGGGGCGCTGATTGGTGGCACGCTGCTGGCGGGGATCATTTTGATCGCGCTGTTGGCGCCGTTGCTCGCCCCGCATGACCCGATCGCGCAGGATCTGACACGCCGCCTTCTGCCGCCGTTCTGGCATGACCGTTCCGTGCCCGAACATCTTCTAGGCACCGATCACCTTGGCCGCGATTACCTGTCGCGCCTAATCTATGGCGCGCGAGTGTCTCTGGGTGTGGGGCTGGGGGTAATCTTTGTCTCGGGTGCCATCGGCATCACGCTGGGCCTTCTTGCAGGGTATTTTGGCGGCTGGATCGACATGGTTATCAGCTTTGCCATCACAACCCGGCTGTCGCTGCCCATCGTGCTGGTCGCACTGGCGGCGGTGGCACTTGGCGGCGCGTCGCTGATCACGCTGATCACGGTTCTGGGTCTGCTGCTCTGGGATCGGTTCGCCGTCGTCACCCGCGCTGCCGCACAAAGCCTTCGACATCAGGAATTCATCATGGGCCTGCGGGCCATCGGGGCGAGCCGAACCCGCATCCTATTCCTCGAGATTCTGCCCAACATGCGCGCCACGATCCTTGTCGTCGTCTCGCTGGAGGTCGCAAACGTGATCCTTCTGGAAGCCGCGCTCTCCTTTCTCGGGCTGGGTGTGCGCCCCCCGACGCCAAGCTGGGGGCTGATGATTTCCGAGGGTCGCGACAATATTCTGTTTGATCCGTGGCTGATCGCCCTTCCCGGATCGGCGCTCTGTCTGCTGGTGCTGGCTGTAAACCTCTTTGGCGACGGACTGCGCGATATAACGGGACCTGCACGGAAATGACCGAGATGATGCTTGATATTCGCAACCTGCGCGTTTCGATCCCCACCGACCGGGGCATCTTGAACGCGGTTCGCGGGGTGGATCTGCAAATTGCCAAGGGCGAGACGCTCTGCCTTGTGGGCGAGTCGGGCTGCGGCAAATCGCTGACCGCGACCTCGATTATGGGACTGCTGCCGCGCTACGCCAAGGTCACATCCGACCGCTTTCAGATGGCGGGTCAGGACCTGACCACGAGGACCGATGGCAAGCTGGCAAAGCTGCGTGGCCGTGATGTTGCGATGATCTTTCAGGATCCGACCAGCGCGCTGAACCCGACGCTGACCATCGGGCGACAGCTGACCGAAGGCGTCATGCGCCACGAAAAGCTGAGCCGTAAGGACGCTGACTCCCGCGCCATCGAGATGCTCGACCGCGTGGGCATCGCCAATCCGGCGGCGCGGCTGACGCAATATCCGCACGGGTTCTCCGGCGGCCAACGCCAGCGGATCATGATCGCTTCGGCGCTCATGGGGCGGCCCGGACTGCTGATCGCGGATGAACCGACGACCGCGCTGGATGTGACCATTCAAGCCCAGATCTTGGCGCTTCTGGGCGAGCTGCAGAGCGATCTTGGCCTGTCGCTTTTGCTAATCACGCATGATCTGGGCGTGGTCGCGGCCATCGCTAACGATGTCGCGGTGATGTACGCCGGACGCATCGCCGAACGCGCGCCTGCCGCTGACCTCTTTGCCGCGCCGCGCCACCCCTATACCCAAGGCCTACTTGCTGCGATCCCGGTACCGGGCGTCACCCCGCGCGGGAGCGAATTGCCCGCCATTCCGGGCCGCGTGCCGGGGCTGATCGGCACGATGCAGGGCTGCGCCTTTCGCGACCGCTGTGCTCGGGCGGGACCGGACTGCGTCAATGATCCGGTGCCGCGCGTCGACACCGGTCCCGGCCATTTGGTTGAATGTGTCAAGGCAGCGGAGGTGGCAGCATGACGCCTCCCATGATCCGAATGACCAACATTCGCAAAGCCTACCGCCTGCGCCGCGGCATGTTCGCTCCGGCCGAGGAACTGGTGGCGGTCAACAACCTGTCGCTTGAGGTGGCCGAGGGTGAAACGCTTGGGCTCGTCGGCGAATCCGGTTGCGGCAAAAGCACGGCGGTCAGCATCATGCTGGGCCTGTTGCAACCAGGCCAAGGCGAGGTCGAGATCGCGGGCCAGAATATCGGCGCTATGCCGGTGGCCGACCGCGTGCGGCTGATCCAACCGGTGTTTCAGAACCCCAATGCCTCGCTCAACCCGGTCAAGCGCATTCAGACCCTCGTCGGCCAGCCGCTGCGCCTGCACGGCGGCACAAATGTCGATGCCGAGGTCAAGCGAATGCTCGACCTGGTGGGGCTTCCCGCGCGATTGGCCGATTCCTATCCCGGCGAGCTTTCGGGCGGGCAAAGGCAGCGTGTCGCCATCGCCCGCGCACTCATCCTCGGCCCACATGTGCTGATCTGTGACGAGCCGACCTCGGCACTTGATGTCTCGGTACAGGCGCAGATCATCAATCTGCTGCTTTCGCTCAAGAAAGAGCTTGGCCTCACGATGGTTTTCGTCAGCCACAATCTGGCCGTGGTCGAGCATTTGGCAGACCACGTGGCTGTCATGTACCTTGGGCAAAAGATTGAAGAAGCCGGAACCGATACACTTTTCGAAAATCCCTGCCATCCCTATACACGTGCCCTTCTTGCCGCGACCTTGGTGCCGGACCCACAGGTAGGGCTGCCGGAACAAAAGCTGGGCGCGGCGGCGGCGGACCCGTTTGCCGCACGCCGCGGGTGCCTTTTCGCGCCGCGCTGTCCGGATGTGCGGGAAAGCTGTGTCAAAGGCCCGCAAGAGCTACGGGAGGTGCGCGACACCCATGTCAGGTGCGAGCGGGCGGCATGACGTCGTGTTCCTTCTATCGCTGAACCACGCCGATGAGCATTTCGGCAACGCGCTGTTTTGCTTTGCGTGCAGGAACAAGACCCGCAGCCCAGAGCCCTTCGCCAAACATAAGGGCAGGCTGCGGCAAATCGCGACTAATCGGCAGAATCTGCGCGGGGCCCTAGGTGGCAATCCCCCTACTGAAGCGGACCACCCCTGCAGGCCGATCTTGGCTAGCTTTTTGAGCAACGCCACTCACGTAGACTTCTTCGACAGCGCGGTCGTCCCCCATGATTTGCAGCACGAACAACTCCTCCGCGAGGCTCTCAGCGCGCTCCATGCGCAGGGCCATCGCGCTTGTGGCAGATGAGTTCAAGATCACAACGTCTGCCTCTGTTCCCGATGCCAACGTACCGATTTTGTCCTCCAGACCCAGAACATTGGCGTTGCCTCGTGTCGCCCAATCGAAAGCTTGGAGCGGATGCATAGATTGCCCCTGTAGCTGGAGAATTTTATAGCCCTCCTTCAGAGTTTGGAGCATCGAATAGCTTGTGCCCGCGCCCACGTCCGTCGCAATCCCGCTCTGAACGCCATGCGCAGTTAAGTTGCGATAATCAAACAGTCCGCTGCCGAGAAAAAGGTTCGAGGTGGGGCAGAACACGGGGTGCGCGCCGGTTTCTGCCAGCGCGTCAACCTCTCTAGGTTCGAGATGAATGGCGTGCCCTAACAATGTGTTTTCCCGCAACAGGCCGTAGGACTGGTACACATCCAAATAATCACGCGCCTGCGGATAGAGCTCTCTGGTGAAGGCAATTTCATCTTTGTTTTCGGATAAATGCGTCTGGATGTGGCAGTCAGGATGCTCCGCACTGAGCGTCATCGCCGTTTCCATCTGCTCTGGCGATGACGTGATGCCAAACCGGGGCGTTATGACATAGCCGTTCCGGCCTTTGCCGTGCCATTCGGAGATCAACGCCTTTGTTTCATCATACCCTTTCTGCGGCGTGTCGAGAAGATCGGCTGGCGCATTGCGATCCATCAAAACCTTACCGCCCAGCATCCGCATATTGCGCCGCGTCGCTTCTGAGAAAAAAGCATCCGCCGAGGTCTTGTGAACCGAACAATATGCGGCGGCGCTGGTCGTGCCATGCGCAACCAACTGATCAAAAAACGCCTGTGCCATGCGGTGACTGTGGTCTTCGCAGGCAAAGCGCGTTTCTTCCGGGAAAGTGTAATTGTTGAGCCAGTCCAGCAGTTGCGAACCCCAGGAGGCGATCACCTGCACCTGCGGAAAGTGAATATGGGTGTCGATGAAGCCTGCCATCATCAAATGAGGGCGGTGATCCGTGATTGGCGCATCGGGGGCTTTGGCCAGCATACTGTCGAAGGGACCACTGTCTTGAATGATGCCATCGCTGATCAACAAACCGGCATCTTCAAGGTAGGTATAGGCTTGGGTATCAGAGCCATCTTGCGGCGCGCGGTGAAAGGTCAACAGGCGACCGCGAAGCAGTTTTTGGGTCATAGGGGTCTCAAATCTAAGGAAGAGTTTAGAGGGGCGGCAACCTGCCGCCCATCGTTTGGTTACGCCTGATGGGCGGGCATATCTTCGTCAATGAAGTCTGGCTCATCGGGCACAACAATGCGGTGCTCTAGGTCCTCTTTCGGTGCGACCAACGGATATAGGTACATAAAGGAGCCGACGATCAGGTAGCCTATGGTGATCGGGTCCAGCTGCGGCAGTTGCAGCTTGTAGGAATGAATGATCCCGACCGACGACATCAAAGACGCTGCGATTGCAAAACCGCCTGCCATTTTGAAGCGGCCGTCAATGATGTCAGCGACGATCGCACCCCAGATAAGTCCGGTGATAATCGCCCCCTGACTAAGCGCCAGATGGCCTTCGTAATGCGCGCCTTCCATCAAAAGCGCGGCGGTGAGCGCTTCGTCACCCAAAGATGGCAGACCCTCAACGCCGGAACTGCGCAGGGCATTCATCAACGAACCCCATTTGGTCACCAAGAAGGCCGAGATATGCGGCAGGATGGCGAAGGACACGGCGGCCATATGCATCGGCTTTACCGCCCATGCCGTATTGGTGATCAGGCTGACGGATACGAAGACCAAGACCGGCGCGGCCGCGGCAACCGGTATCAGCCCCGCAAGGAACGACAAGAGCCCGACAAATGCGGCAGCGCCGATGACGACAGCAACGCCAATGATATAGCCCGCATGGGCGTCAAGCCGTTTATAGGCGGGATGGCCGATGTAGACAGTCGTCGGAAAGGGCGATCCAAAGACTGCGCCCAGCATTGTGCCCGCACCATCGGTAACCTGACACAGACCGACCGGATAGTGGTCGCCTGCCGCTTCCGCAGATTCCACGTTGTTCATGGTTTCGATGAAGTTGTAGATTTGCACCGGGATCAGCACGAGGAACAGTTCGGGGTTCGCGAATAGATACTGAATGCCGGCAAGCAGATCCCCGATGTAGGGAACCGGCGGGTAGAACCCGATCCCGCTCACGTCAACTTCGGACTCCCCCAAGACAATGGCGATCACTGTACCCGCAGCGATTGCCACCAAACCGGCAGGCAAGTTGCCCGGAAGGCGAAACCGTCCGATCAGCCCCCATAGGATGAACAATAACGAGGTGAAGGCGATGATTGGGCGTTCGAAAATTTGCGCCAAGGGCACCGAGCCGATAAACACAAGCGCGATGCCGCATAGGGTGCCGAGCATGCCCGCGCGCGGCGTGATCTCTTTCAACCACGGCCCGACGATAGCCCCGAGAGCGGCGACGACACCGCCCATGAAGCCCGCCCCGATGCCGACCTGCCATGCCAGCAACGGGTCGTTCGTGGCCCAGTAAATTGGCCCGATGACTCCGAATAGATAGACGAACATCACGGGTGTCGAGATGCCGTAGGGCAGGGCCGTGACGTCTTTGCCCTGTTTGTTGGCGGCCCATTTGGCCATATAGGTATAGACTGCAACACCGGCCAAAATGGCGATGGCCGCGCCGGGTACGATGCGGCCAAAAACGATCTCGGGTGGCATCTGAAACACGAACTGGCAAACGCCAGTCAGGATCAGCAAGTTCACAAGGTTGTCGGTAAATAACGCCCAAAAAGCGTTAAAATCGCTGCGTGCAAACAGCTTGTAGTTATAAGTCCTCCCGTCCATGACGGTCTCCTCCACTGATAGGGCGGAACGCCTCTGGCCGATCAGGCCAGTCTCCCCGTTCGGCCCAGATATGCGCGCCCGTGGGGCGCTTCTATTGCCCCGATCGGGGCGGTTGCGGCAGTTTCAGTGGTCAATTCAGCGATCACCTCGGCAACCACGAAGGCCGCAATGACGCTGGGCCGCTTGTCGCGGCTACCGCATGCCCCAATAGGGCAATTCAATTGTTCGATCGTTTGGCCGTCGCAGTGCATGCGCGCCCAGTTTTTAAATTTTGCGCGCTTGGTCGCTGAGCCGATCATACCGACGTACAAGGCATCACCCCGTTCCAACGCGGCGGAGGTCAGCAGAAAGTCTAACGCATGATCATGGGTCAGAACGATAAAGGCACTGCCCGCTGGCGCGCTCCAGATATCGGCCTCTGGCAGCACGCTGATACGGGTCTCTACCGCTGCCGTGTTGAGGGCGATCTCCTCGGTTCGAGTGTCAATCAGGATGCATCTGACGGGCAAATGTTGAAACAGGTCGGCCAAGGCCCGCCCGACATGACCGGCCCCCATGACATAGACATGAGGCAGGGCGGCTTTTGTCTCGCGAGCCCGGTCCGCTGCGGCGCGCTTGTCTGATGACCGCATCCGCGTCAGGCGGATTTCGACCCTTCCCCCGCAGCATTGGCCGATCTCAGGGCCAAGCGGCACGTCCAACTCTCGCACCAAATCTCCGCTCTGCACCATGTCCCGCGCTGCTTGGATGGCCAGAAATTCCAGCTGGCCACCGCCTATCGTTCCCCAGAGCCTTTGGGCAGAGGCAAACATTTCAGTTCCCTCGTTCCGCGGGGAGGAGCCGCGCACGCGGGTCAATGCGACGCGAATGACCGATGCATGTGCCGCAAGAAATTCATCCAAAGAAACGGCGCTATTCGACATGGTTCACCCCTCGGCCTGCAACCGTGCCACAGCCAGCAACACCCGTTCCGGCGTGGCCGGCGCATCAAGACGAGGACACGCGCGGTAGTTGGCCACCGAAGCGACGGCCATCGACAGCGCTTCGAGCACCGAAATGCCAAGCATGAAGGGCGGCTCTCCTACCGCCTTGGAGCGCTTCACGGTCAGTTCGCGGTTCTCCGACCAGTCGGCAAGGTTCACGTTGAATATGCGTGGGCGGTCGGAAGCGAGGGGAATTTTATATGTAGAGGGCGCATGGGTCCGCAGTCGTCCGGCATCGTCCCACCATAACTCTTCGGTTGTGAGCCAGCCCATGCCTTGGATGAATGCGCCTTCGACCTGGCCTTTGTCGAGCGCCGGATTGAGGGAACGGCCCACATCATGCAGGATGTCAGTACGCTCGACACGGTATTCGCCCGTCAATGTGTCGATTGTCACTTCAGAGCATGCTGCCCCGTAAGCATAGTAGTAGAACGGACGCCCTTGGCCTTTGGCGCGGTCCCAGTAGATTTTCGGCGTCTTGTAGAAACCGGCCGCCGAAAGCTGCACGCGGGCAAGATAGGCCTGCTTGATGAAGGTCGCAAATGTCAGGATGTCTTTGCCAATAAACACATGATTGGCGTGGAAACTTACCTCTGCTGCGGTGACACCCCAAGTTTTTGTTGCGAACTCGACCAACCGCGCTTTGATCTGTTCCACCGCGTTGAGCGCGGCCATGCCGTTCAGGTCGGTTCCGCTGGAAGCAGCGGTTGCCGACGTGTTCGGCACTTTTTCAGTGGTGGTCTTGGTAATCTTGATCCGCTCAAAATCGACCTGAAACGCCTCGGCGACAATCTGTGCCACCTTGGTGTTCAACCCCTGACCCATTTCTGTGCCGCCGTGGTTCAGGTGGATCGAGCCGTCGTTATAGACATGCACCAATGCCCCGGCCTGATTGTACCACGTCGCCGTGAATGAGATCCCGAACTTGACCGGGGTCAGGGCAATCCCCCTTTTGAGCACCGGCGAGGTCTCATTGAAGGCCATGATGTCTTTGCGGCGCTGGCGGTAGTCAGAGGTGGTTTCCAACTCCTCGACAAGCCGTTCGAGAATGCTGTCTTCGACTTTTTGATGATAGGGCGTGATGTCTCGCCCTTCGCCGCCGTAGAAGTTCACCTTGCGCACGTCCAGTGGATCCTGGCCTGTGGCATAGGCGATCTCTTCGATAATGCGTTCAGCCGCCACCACTCCCTGCGGGCCGCCAAAGCCACGAAAAGCCGTGTTGGACACTGTGTTGGTCTTCATCGGATGGCTTTCAAGCCGCACATTCGGGTAAAAATAGGCGTTATCGGCGTGAAAGAGGGCACGGTCGGTCACGGGGCCCGAGAGGTCGGACGAAAAACCGCACCGTGCAGCAAAGCTGCCATTCACCGCTTCGATGCGTCCGGCCGCGTCGAAAGAGACATCGTAATCGACTACAAAATCGTGGCGTTTCCCCGTAGCCGTCATGTCTTGGTCCCGGTCGGGGCGGATTTTGACGGCGCGGTTCCACTTTTTCGCCGCCATAGCGGCAACAGCGCAGAACAGGTTCATCTGGCTTTCCTTGCCGCCGAACCCGCCGCCCATGCGGCGCACGTTCACCACCACTGCATTCGAGGGCACGCCGAGAACTTGAGCCACCATATGCTGCGCCTCGGAGGGGTGCTGCGTGGAGGAATGCACGATGATATCATCGTCTTCTCCGGGAATGGCCAAGGCGATATGCCCTTCGAGGTACATGTGGTCCTGTCCGCCCACAGCAATCCTGCCTTTGATCCGATTGCTGGCGGTTTCGAGCGCCCCATCGACATCGCCGCGTTCGAGTTTCAGCGGGGCGGTGACGTGTGGGTATCCCGCCTGTTGCGCCTGAATGGGATCAAGCGCATGGGGTAAAACATCGCAGTTGATCTTGGCTTTTTCTGCGGCGTGGCGCGCAATTTCCCGTGTCTCTGCGACCACCGCAAAGAGGGGTTGGCCATGAAATTGAATCAAATCAGTGGGGAAAACCGGCTCATCATTCAGACCCGTGGGGCTTAGGTCGTTGACGCCTGGCACATCCTCGGCGGTTAGGATGCCGATCACGCCCGGAGTTGCCAGAACATCGGTAAAGTCGATGTCCAAAAGCGTCGCATGAGCAACATCCGAGACACCTAGATAGGCATGCAACGTGCCTTCGGGCAACGTAATGTCGTCGGTGTAGTCTGCCGCGCCCGTGACGTGTTTTGACGCGCTGTCATGAATGCGGTCGCTGTGGGCGGTGCCGGTGATGGAAACGTTGTCTTTCATTTTTGCGTCTCCTTGCGTTAAGCGTTGATCAGTTGAACGGGCGCGGCGCATTGCGCATCCTGTTCCAGATAAAAACGGCGCAGCAGGTTCTGAGCAGAAAGCTTTCGATACGCCGCGGAGGCGCGCCAGTCCGTAAGCGGTTCGAAATCCTCGGCCAGCGCTGCTGCGGCGGCCTCGAAGTTTTCTCGCGTCCAGCGCTGACCATTCAGCGCAGCTTCTGCCGCCGTTGCACGTTTGGGTGTCGCGGCCATGCCGCCAAAGGCAATGCGGGCATTGCTGATGACGTTTCCGGTCACCGTCATATGGATGCCAACGGCCACCGACGAGATATCCTCGTCGCGCCGTTTGGAGATTTTGTAGGCGGCGTTCAAATCATCGGGGCCGGGCAGGGGAACCTGAATGCTCTCGACAAATTCCGCCGGTGCGCGGTCCTGCTTGCCATAGTCTATAAAGAACCTTTCAAGAGGCACGTTTCGACGGGCAGCACCGTGGCGGAGGGTGATCTCTGCGCCAAGCGCGATCAGGACGGGCGGGGTATCACCGATAGGAGAACCGTTGGCGATATTGCCCCCGACCGTGCCCATGTTTCGCACCTGCCATCCCGCGATACGGTTCCAATAGGGGAGAAGATGAGGCAGGTGCTCTGACAGAATGGCCTGACAATCGGTGTAGCTGGCCCCAGCCCCGATTTTTAGCTGCCCTCCCTGACGCTCAACTGTTTTCAGCGCATTCAGATGGCCGGTGAAAACTGCGGGCCCGATTTTACGTAGGAATTTTGTCACCCAAAGCCCGACGTCTGTGGACCCAGCCACGATGGTTGCGTTCGGGTAGCTCAAGAGGCAATCGGCCAGATCATCCACGTCAGCCGGGATGATGCTCAGGTCGACTTCGGGTCCGGAGACGATGCGCTTGCCGTGCTGAAGCGCTTGCAGTTGCGTCGTTATCTGCGCGCGTTCGGCATTCAGAAGATCCGATGATGGCGTGCCATAGCGCGACACGGCCACCGCTGCCTTGATGATGGGCTCATAGCCGGTGCAGCGGCACAGGTTCCCTTGTAGCGCCGTTTCAACCTCTTGCGATGTCGGTTCGGGCGTCTGCATCCAGAGCGCATAAAGCGACATGACAAATCCGGGCGTGCAGAAACCACATTGGCTCCCGTGATGTTCAATCATTGCTTCCTGAACAGGGTGCAGCCGACCTTTCGGGCCGGAGAGATGCTCAACCGTGACCACATGACAACCGTTGATCGAGGCCAGAAACCGAATGCAGGCATTGATGGGCTCATAGACCAGCCCGGCATTGCCAAGTCGGCCCACCAGTACGGTGCAGGCGCCGCAATCGCCTTCGGCGCAGCCTTCTTTTGACCCGGTCAGACGGCGTTCGAGCCGAAGAAAGTCCAAAAGCGTTTGGCTGGCTGAAACGTCGTCCAGCGCCACGTCTGTGCCGTTGAGAATGAAACGAATGTCGCGTTGATAGTCCAAGGGGTGCCTCCCAATCGCCAGTCTGGCTGTGATCGTCGCCGCTACGATAGACACAGTTGTTTAGGTAAAAAAATCACCGGAAACGCTAAATACTTTCAACAGAACGTTGAAAATTTGCCGGACCTTGGGCATGTTCATGTGGAAGGGGAGGGGGCGCCGTATGTCTTATATTGAAAGCTTGCGCGTCTTCGTTCGCGTGATGGACTTGGGAAGTATCACCGCGGGCGGGCGGGACCTGAGGCTGACGCCTGCAGTTGCCAGCAAGCGTTTGAAAGAACTAGAGAAACATCTCGGCGTGCGCCTGTTTAACAGGACGACCCGCTCCATAACCCCGACAGAGGTCGGCACCGTTTTTTACGATGAGGCCCATGCTATTCTGCAGGCGCTGGATAACGCCGAGGCCCGGGTCGCCAGCTTCTCCGACGCCCCGCGAGGCGCCCTGCGGATCACGGCACCGCTTGGGGTCGGGCGTCGAATAGTTGCGCCATTGGTCCCGGAATTCTCTGAAACCTACCCCGATACAGAGATAAGGATGCGGCTGTCTGACCGACGGGTAGACATCATGGCCGACGGGCTTGATATCGCGTTCTTTATCGGGGAGCCGAGCGATTCCACGATGAAGCTGCGAAAGTTCGCGGATTGCGATCGGGTCTTATGTGCCTCTCCGGATTATCTTGCGCGCTGTGGGACGCCGCTGACGCCTGACGATCTTCACGATCAGGCGCACAACTGCCTTTTGCTGCGGTATCCAAGATCGCCAGAGTATTATTGGACACTTCAGACCGATATGGGCCCCCGAAAATTGGAGGTTCGCGGTCGGTTCGATGCCGATGACGGTGATGTACTGACCGATTGGGCGCTGGCCGGGCGCGGGATCATCAACAAGCCGCGCTTTGATGTGCGTGAACACCTTAAGTCGGGACGACTTGTCGAGGTATTGCCGCACACTCCGCCAAAGCCGACCATTTTTGGCTGCCTGTATCCCCACAAAAAGCTTCAGGATCCAAAGGTTCGTCTGTTCGTTGACCACATCGCACGAAACAGCAAACGCTTCTTCGTCTGAATTCGACGCCCGTTCAGCGTTGCAACTCTTGTGTGACGGATGGCCGGGTGCCTGCCGCCGCGCCAAAGGTTTTTTACAATTGCAGTAGTGAACCCGCGCTGTCGATGCCGATAATTCTTTGAAATAAATGCGGAATGCGGAACGCTACTGACTACGCACTTCGCGCACCCAAGCGACAATATTGCGTCGCGCTTCCTCGTCCATTTGTACGGCATTTGGCGGCGGCATAGCGTGGCTCACGCCCGCTTGGAGATAGATCTGGTCCGCATGACGCGCGACGTCGCCGGGGGTCTCAAGGTAGACCCCCTTTGGCGCCCACTGCATATTGCCCCAGACCGGTTCTCGGGCATGGCACATTGAGCAGTTGCCGATAACGGAGTCGTAGGCGCTCTCGAACCCTTCA
Organism: Sulfitobacter dubius; assembly: GCF_027214245.1. Taxonomy (GTDB): domain Bacteria; phylum Pseudomonadota; class Alphaproteobacteria; order Rhodobacterales; family Rhodobacteraceae; genus Sulfitobacter; species Sulfitobacter dubius_A. Next base: position 246,180 of record NZ_JAPWHM010000002.1, read on the forward strand.
GCAGAGGCATAGGCCTGCTCATATGCCGTCAGATCTCGGGCTTCTGCGTCCTCCCATGTCTCCCCCGTTCTGATGGTGGAAAGCCACGCGATCAAAACCATGAGCAACACGGTCACCGCCCAAGTCCAATGCGGACCGGAACCGGTTTTGTGCATCGTGTTGAAGTAGTGGCGAATGGTGACACCGGTCAAAAAGATCAGGCTGGCAATGATCCAGCTGAACTCTGTTCCAAACGCCAGCGGGTAATGGTTCGACAGCATCAGGAACACCACCGGTAAGGTAAGGTAGTTGTTGTGGGTCGAGCGCACCTTGGCGATCTTGCCGTATTTCGCGTCAGGTGTGCGACCGGCCTTAAGGTCTTCGACGACGACCCGTTGATTGGGCATGATCTGAAAAAACACGTTGGCGGTCATGATCGTCGCCGTGAAAGCGCCGAGATGCAGCAATGCAGCCCTGCCGGTGAAAATCTGGTTGTATCCCCAAGACATGATCACAAGGATTACGAACAAAAGCAGCATCAGAACTGTGGGGTGGTCGGCCAATTTGGATTTGCACATCGCATCATAGAGCAACCAGCCAATCGTCAGGGAGCCGCCGGAGATCAGGATGCCCTGAAACAGCGAAATATCGGCTTTGGTGGGGTCGAGCAGAAACAATTCACCGCCGACCCAGTAGATGATCATCAAGAGCGCCGCCCCTGACAACCAAGTGCTGTAGCTTTGCCATTTGTGCCACGTCAGGTGCTCTGGCATCCGGGCGGGCGCGACCAGATATTTGACTGTGTGATAGAACCCCCCGCCATGTACTTCCCATTCTTCGCCGTAGGCGCCGTCGGGCAGGGCGTCGTTTGGTTTAAGCATTAGATCGAGCGCGATAAAATAGAACGACGCACCGATCCACGCCATTGCAGTGATCACGTGTAGCCAGCGGACGCTGAACGCGATCCAGTCCCACAGAATTGCCAAATCGTACATGGCTGGTCTCCTTAGATTCGAATTTTCTAACACCCTAGGCGAGACAGGTTTGTTCTGGTATCGCCGTAAAGGACCAAGCAGCATCAAAAAAGACAGAATAATGTCCTACTTCGATAACATCCGCACTTTTGTGCGCGTCTATGAACTGGGCAGCATGTCTGCCGCGGGGCGGGATTTGCGGATATCTCCAGCTGTTACGTCGTCACGGATTTCACAATTAGAAGAACGGCTTGGCGTCAGACTTTTCCAACGGACGACACGCAGTCTATCCCCGACCGAGCAGGGCAAGTCGTTCTACCGCGGCGCGACTGAAATACTTGAAGCCGTCGAAAGCGCCGAGGCGCAGATCGTCAACATCACCGAGAACCTGAAAGGATCGCTCTATGTTGCGGCGCCTTTAGGTGTCGGTCGTAGGTTAATCGCCCCGCAAGTCCCCGGTTTCTTGAAGAACTATCCCGAAGTCAGCGTGAGGTTGCGTTTGTCCGACCGGAAAGTGGACTTGACCACAGAGGGTCTGGATTTGGCATTCTTTCTGGGGCAGCCCGAAGATAGCAATCTGCGCATCCGAAAAATCGCAGACGTGGAGCGGGTGCTCTGCGCATCGCCGGACTATATTGCGCGCCGTGGCATGCCCGAGAGCGGAAGCGCGTTGGTGGCGGAGGGGCATGAATGCCTGAGCCTTCGCTTCCCAGGGGCGACCGAATTTCAATGGCGGCTAACGACACCGGATGGCCCCAAGCGATTTCGTGTCTCGGGGCGCTATGAGTCAGATGACGGGGACGTGCTCACCGATTGGGCACTTGCCGGTCATGGCGTCGCAATGAAGCCGGTTTTCGAAATTGCAGAACACTTGCGGACCGGCGCTCTGGTGCCTGTCGCTGAAGCGACACCACCGGAGCCGATCCAGATGGCGTGCCTATTCACGCATCGCCGTAGACAGGACCCGAAAACGCGCCTTTTCATGGAGTTCATGATTGATCGCATCGCCGCGACAATCTAGCGAAGCAATCAGTGGGCCGAAGCCTCAGCTTCCGCGATATGTTGAGTATCCGAAAGGAGAAAGCAACAAGGGCACGTGGTAGTGCGATTGCTCCGACATCCCAAAGCGGATCGGTATGACGCCTAGAAACCGGGGATCTTCAGGCGGCGTGCCGCTTGCATCCAGATAGGGGCCTGCGTGGAACACCAGTTCATACTCGCCCACTTCGAACTCTGCTTCGGGCAGGATTTGTTCGTCAGTGCGCCCGTCGTTGTTCGTCGTAAGCGTTTTCAACAGATGCCGTTCAACACCGCTGATGCGAAACAATTCAATTTTCAGCCCTTCGGCGGGGCACCCAAAGGCGGTGTCGAGGACATGAGTTGTAAGATAGCCGGCCATTTTTAACTTCTCCTGAAACGCTGTCTGTTTCTAGGCTGAATGCCTTTAAGTGACAAATCTCCACTAACAGAAGGCTCCTTTAAGATTTTTTTGAAAAACAGATCCATTTTTCCTGTTTAGGTTGGGTCTTGGAAGAAAAGGAATATTTGCGTGAAACGTTACCCAAGAGATATGACCGGCTATGGTGGCGCTGTACCAGCGGCGCAATGGCCGAATGGCGCAAAAATCGCCGTTCAGATCGTGCTGAACTATGAAGAAGGTGGGGAAAACAATATTCTCCACGGTGATGCTGCGTCTGAAGCGTTCCTCTCGGAAATCACCGGGGCTGCTCCCTGGCAGGGTCAACGCCACTGGAACATGGAATCGATCTATGAATACGGCAGCCGCGCCGGGTTCTGGCGTGTTCACAAACTGCTCAAAAACACGCCAATCACTGTTTATGGTGTAGCAACCGCTCTTATGCGGGCGCCCCAGCAGCTCAAGGCGATGAAGGAGGCGGGCTGGGAGATTGCCAGCCATGGTCTGAAGTGGATAGAACACAAGGATATGGAGCCGCAGGAAGAGCGCGCCCAGATCCGCGAGGCAATCCGCCTTCATACCGAAGTGGTGGGGGAGGCCCCGCGCGGCTGGTACACCGGACGCTGCTCCATGAACACTGTGGACCTTGCCGCCGAGGAGGGCGATTTCGCCTATATCGCCGACAGCTATGCAGATGATTTGCCCTACTGGGTGCGGGCTGGCGGTAAGGATCAGTTGATCGTGCCTTACACGATGGACTGCAATGACATGCGCTTTGCGATTCAAGCGGGATACACGAACGGTGATCAGTTTGAGAGCTATCTCAAGGATAGTTTTGACATGCTCTATGCCGAGGGGGCCGAAGGTGCGCCCAAGATGCTTTCGATCGGCTTGCACTGTCGTCTCATTGGGCGGCCGGGGCGCGCAATGGCATTGAAACGCGCCTTGGAACATTTCGCGAAACACGACGGGGTCTGGTTCGCCACCCGGGAACAGATCGCCGATCACTGGGCTAGCCTGCACCCGCCTGCTGAGGGGACCGCGCCATCTGAAATGGACAGGGAAACCTTTGTCGCGGAATTTGGTGGCATGTTCGAACACAGCACTTGGATTGCCGAGGGTGCCTTTGATCTTGAACTTGGCGCGACCCATGACAATGCAGCAGGTATTCACAACGCACTGGCGCGTGTGTTCCGCAACGCATCCGAAGAACAGCGGCTGGGTGTGCTGACCGCCCACCCCGACTTAGCGGGAAAACTAGCGGCAGCCGGGCGCCTTACAAAGGAAAGCACTGCCGAACAGGCGGGTGCCGGACTGGATTTGCTGACTGACGACGAACGGGAGACCTTCCAGAACCTCAACGCTGAATACGTTGAGCGGCATGGCTTTCCTTTCATCATCGCCGTGAAGGACAACACCAAATCGAGCATTCTCGAAGCATTTCACCGCCGTATCAAAAATAACCGCGATACCGAGTTCTCCGAAGCCTGCCGACAGGTTGAGCGCATTGCAGAACTGCGCCTGATTGAGAGGTTTGCATCATGAGCAACGTTTTGACGGCAACCACAATCAATTCCGATGCCATTGCCGGGCTAGCAGAACTGATCGATGCATCAGACACGCCCGACAAGCTCATAAACCAAGGGCTTTGCGGACGTTTTCATGATCGGGCGACCCTCGACGTTGAAGGTCGCGTAGGGGTCAGCGTCTTTCAATCCACATCGTTCTCCATGCCTTTCAAAATGGAAATGATGGAGCGCCACCCTTTGGGCAGCCAAGCTTTTCTGCCGATGCAGGAAGGCGAATATCTGGTCGTGCTGGCTGAAGATAAAAACGGTGCTCCGGTTGCGCCACGGGCCTTTATTGCTGGGCCGGGGCAGGGCGTGAACATCAGGCGCAACGTCTGGCACGGGGTTTTGTGTCCGCTGTCCGATCCAGGGCTTTTCATGGTCGTCGACCGCGTCAGCGAGGGGCCAAATCTGGAGGAACATTGGTTCGATGAGCCATTCATCATCGAGCGACAATAAATAATTCGGCAAAAAAACGCGCCGGCTCACGCATCCATAGGGAGGGACAATTATAATGTCTGATGCATCCATCGGAACGCCGGACCAGCTCCGCGATCCAAATTACACCCCGCCGCTCACAAAAGCGGTGCCGCTGGGGATCCAGCACGTGCTGGCGATGTTCGTATCGAACGTCACTCCGGCGATCATCGTCTGCGGCGCTGCCGGTTTCGGCTTTGGCTCAAACAGCCCTGATTTCCCGCAAATGATCTACATGATTCAGATGTCCATGTTCTTTGCCGGGGTCGCGACGCTGTTCCAGTCGGTCGGCGTAGGTCCGATTGGCGCGCGCTTGCCGATCGTGCAGGGGACATCTTTTGCCTTCATTCCAATCATGATCCCGCTTGTCGCCGGGAAGGGCGTGGACGCGATTGCGGTCCTGATGGGGGGTATCGTCGTCGGCGGCCTGTTCCACGCCTTTCTGGGGCTATTCATCGGCAAACTTCGTTTTGCACTGCCGCCGCTGGTCACTGGTTTGGTCGTGACCATGATTGGTCTGGCTCTGGTCAAGGTCGGTGTTCAATATGCGGCAGGGGGTGTGCCTGCAATCGGCACCGAAGAATACGGCTCCGGGCTTAACTGGTTCATGGCAGGTACCGTGATTTTGGTGACCCTCGGCCTGAAGTTCTTTACCCGCGGCATGCTTTCTGTGTCGGCCGTTCTGATCGGTCTTTTGGTTGGCTATGTCGTCGCCTTTGCGCTTGGGCAGGTCAATCTTGGCAACGTAGGTCAAGCGGCAAGCTTTGCGCTGCCGAACCCGTTTCACTTTGGCATTGAATTCACGGTCGCCGCGGTCATCGGCTTTTGTGCCATGTCTTTCGTCTCGGCCATCGAAACTGTCGGCGATGTTTCCGGGATCACCAAAGGGGGCGCGGGTCGGGAGGCGAGCAACCGCGAAATCCAAGGGGCGACCTATGCAGATGGGATTGGCACGGCCATTTCGGGCATGTTCGGCGCGCTGCCCAATACGTCGTTCAGTCAAAACGTCGGTCTCATCGCCATGACGGGTGTGATGAGCCGGATGGTCGTTACAATCGGGGCGATTTTTCTGATCATATGTGGTCTTGTTCCCAAAATCGGTGCGGTGATCTCTTCGATCCCGATTGAAGTGCTGGGCGGTGGTGTCATCGTGATGTTCGGCATGGTGGTCGCGGCTGGTATCTCGATGCTGTCCGATGTGAACTGGAACCGTCGCAACATGGTCATTTTTGCCATCGCCCTGTCGCTTGGTCTGGGCCTGCAGCTTGAGCCGGATGCGCTTCAATATCTGCCGGGCACGCTGAAAGTCCTAGGAACTTCGGGCATTCTGCCCGCGGCCCTCATCGCCATCGTTCTTAACCTGGTATTGCCCGAGGAGCTTTCGGGTGAAGCCACCGAGGAAGTCTCTGGTGGTATGGCAGGACAGGGGAGCGGATCACTCGCGCAGAGTGACCGCGTCTGATGGCGCTTTCGCGGTGAAGAAATCATCGCGGACTGAGCAAATGGAATGCGACGCAAATCTAAGCGTCGCATTTTCTTTTAGAGGGTCTCCAAGCCTTAAGATCCCGTGTCAGTCGCACAAAATTACCGTCTCGCCGCAAGACGTTCCGCCATTTCAAGCATGCGTGCAGAGAAGCCCCACTCGTTGTCGTACCATCCAAAGACGCGCAGCTGGCGCTGTTCGATTGATTGCGTTTCGGGAAGGGCGATCACCAGAGATTCAGGGCGGCTCCGAAAATCGGTCGAGACACAGGGGTCTTCTGTCAGACCAATGAGGGTCGAGTCTGCAAAGGCTTCGCGCAAGAACTCGACAAATGAACCTTTGGGCTTTTCCAAGATTTGCAGCGTCGCGTCGATTGCCGATACTGAGATGCAGGGAACCCGGACGGCGCTGACACTGAGGCGGCCCTGAAATTCTGGCAATACGTTAAAGATCTGATTAAGCGCGCTGGTTGTTGTCGGAACCATTGAGACAGCAGCAGCACGGCTTCTTTCAAGACTGGCACCGGGTTGGTCAACAGTCGGTTGGCTCCCGGTGTAGCAATGAATGGTCGTGATATGTGCCCTTGAAATTCCGAGCCCTAGATCAATCGTGCGGAGGAGGGGGGCGATCGCATTGGTCGTACAAGACGCATTGGAGACGATCCGCGCATCGCCGAGTTCTTGTTCATTCGCGCCTAAGACAACCGTCTTGTCGGCGACCTCGGACGGGCCGGAGATTAGAATGTTCGACGCCCCAGCGTCGATGCCTGCTTCTGCAAAATCTCTATCCCTGACCTTCCCGGTGCATTCCAAAACAACATCCACACCGCGTAAATCCAAGGCGCGCAGGTCCGGTTCGCAGGTAAAGGGGATGGGGCGACCGCCAATTGTCATCTGGCGATCCCCCGTTTCTACTGGGAGAGGCAAAGGGCCGAAAACACTGTCGTAGCGCAGCAGGTACGCGCAAGTTTCGAGTGGCGCGATATCGTTGATGCCAACGACTTTGACGGCGGTCTGGCTTTCATTTTGTAAAATCTGGCGCAGCAAAGTCCTGCCGATGCGACCAAAACCGTTGATAAAGACACTTAGCTGGCGGGTCACGTTCAAGCTCCGTACATCAGGAAAAGGGCGGGCAGCCAGGCAGTCAGCACGCCGCTTAGGAGTGTGGCAACTGCTGTTTGGTCTTGAACCGGTTTCTTCAACGTCAAAGTGGCGAAATACATGAACCAAAGACCCGACCAAGTAAGCCAGCAAATGCCCAGCCAGATATCAATGAATTTCGCCGCAGAGGCGAGGGCTAAAAAGGTCTGAGGCAACACGGAAAGAGAGACAAATAGGCTGAACCATCCCAAACCGCGGCCATCGGCGCCATTCAACGGTTAACCGCCACCCAAAGGTAGGTCGCGCTGAACAGCAGCGTCAGGGCAACAGAGCGGATTTCATCCCCGGTCGGGGCGCGCACGAGTGACACAGCGGCGACTGTGGCGGTAATTGCCGCTGTGGCAAAGTTGATGACAACAATCTCTCGATCCGAGATGCGCCCAGACATCCAAAGACCATTCAACACAAGAACTGCCCCCACAAACAGCAGGGATATTGGCAAAAACATGAAACCTACCGTTTGTGCGCTGAAAGAAAGTCTTTCGGTTTCTGGGCCAGTTCAATGCGTCTTGGCTTAGAAGTCCACGTCAATTGCGACGCCCTGTTCAACGGCCAAATCAACGACTTTGGCCGCCACCGCGAGGTCCTGAAGGCCCACGCCGGTCCCGTCGAACAGTGTGATTTGATGATCCGACGTGCGGCCCGGATTGGTCCCATTGATGACCGCGCCAAGCTGGGCAACATCTGTGTCCTTGATAAGCCCTTCAGCAATGGCATGTTGCGCCTCGCCGATACTCACGGACTGGGCGACCTCATCGGTGAACACGGAGGCGCGTGCCAGCAAGGCCGCTTCGACCTCCTGTTTGCCTTTGGTGTCGGTGCCCATACATGCGATATGGGTTCCGGGGCTGACGTGATCGGCCATCAACGACGGTGAAAAGGCAGAGGTGATCGAGATGATGACGTCGGCTTCGGTCATGCCGGGCAGATCGACGGCTTCAAAGGGAACCCCTGCCTCATGCGCGACTTTCTCGATATTGGGTAGCATCTCTGGGTGGTAGTTCCAGCCGATCACCTTCTCGAACTTTCGCTGCTCCAATGCGGCACGTAGCTGGAAGGTGGCTTGGTGGCCTGCGCCCACCATGCCGATAACGGTCGCGTTTTCACGTGCCAAGTGTTTGATTGAAACCGACGAAGCCGCCGCCGTACGCAACGCGGTGAGCAAATTGCCACCGACCATCGCTTTGACCTTGCCGGTGTCAGGATCGAACAGGAACACGGTGGACTGGTGGTTGATCAGGTTGCGTTTTTCAAGATTGTTCGGCCAGTATCCACCGGCCTTCAACCCCAAGCTCAACCCGGCGCGATCAAATCCGCCTTTGAACCCGTAGAGCGCATCTTCGTGTCCAATCGCTTCGCGTACGACAGGGAAGTTGTAGGCGTCGCCGGCGGCCATTGCAGCAAAGACTTTCTCGATAGCATCAAAGGCTGCCTCGCGGGTCATTAGGTTGGCGATCTCACGTTCAGGTACGATCAGCATCTTTCTCTCCAAATCTTTTCGTTTCAGAAGTCCCTGAGAGGTTCACAAATGGTTTGAGAACATCGCGCTCAAGATCACGGCGGATAAGAGCATTCTGACACATTTCTAAATGAGTTTGCCCATGTGCCCCGCCGGGAGGAAAGCAGACACTTGGGCAGTTGTCTGGCGCTTTGCGAACCAGCCTCCCTACCTGACATAGGCTAGATCAGTAGGCGTGACCGCGCGCCGAAACAGGCCAGAGGCACTCAACCATGCCGTTCCGAACACCGACATACCAATCATGGACGTTGGCGGTCGGATCGCAGTGACCCGGAACCAGCTTTAGCTTGTCGTTGACCTTCAATGCGCCGTTTGGGTCCATCACGACCCCATGTTCGTCCGAACACTTGATATATTCGACATCATCGCGCCCGTAGATCACTGGCAAGCCGCTGTCGACAGATTGAGCCTTGAGGCCAGCGTCGACGATCGCCTTGTCCGCCTTTGCATGGCTCATCACGCTTGTCAGGATGAAAAAGGCGTTCTCCCATTCCCCTTGGTCGATGCGTTTGCCGTCTTTGTCGAGGATGCGCCCATAGTCCGCGTCCATGAAGGCATAGGAGCCGCACTGCAGTTCGTTATACACACCCGAGTTGGACTCGAAATAGTAGGAGCCAGTGCCGCCACCGCCGACGATGTCACAGTCCAAACCTTCGGCCTTCAACGTATCGACCGCGTCTTTGACCATCGCCACGGCGATATCGATTTTCGCCTTGCGTTCGTCATAGCTGTCGAGGTGCTGCATTGCACCTTGATAGGCTTGCAGGCCGGAAAACTTGAGCCCCTCGGCACCGTCGATGGCCTTGGCAATCGCCACCACATCAGACGTGGTGGTCACACCGCAGCGCCCTGCGCCACAATCGATTTCGACAAGACATTCGATTTGGGTGCCATGTTTCTGCGCCGCCGATGACAGGTCGGCCACATTGGCAAGATCGTCCACGCAACAGATCGTGCGGGCACCAAGCTTGGGCAGGCGGGCAAGACGGTCGATCTTGGCGGGATCGCGCACTTGGTTCGAGACGAGGATATCTTTGATGCCGCCCCGCGCAAAGACTTCGGCCTCTGAGACTTTCTGGCAGCAGACACCGCATGCACCGCCGAGCTTTTCTTGAAGCCTTTGGACATCGACCGACTTGTGCATCTTGCCATGGGTCCGATGGCGCATGCCGTGCGCCTTGGCGTAGTCTCCCATTTTCTTGATGTTGCGCTCCAGCGCGTCAAGATCAAGCACAAGGCTCGGGGTTTGGATGTCGGCCTCGTCCATGCCCGGTTTTGCCGGGATATCGTAGCCCACTTCGAATTCGTCGAGATTGGTCATATCTTTCATGTCCGTGCTCCTTCATTTTCAGTCAATATTTGAGATCAGGCGGCGTTCAGCCACGGCAGCTTGTCGAGGTCGACATTGCCGCCCGTGATGATCAGGCCGACGCGCTTGCCCCTAAAAGCTTCGGGGTTCTTGAGAACCGTGGCGAGCGGCACAGCAGAGGATGGCTCCATGACCACGCGCAGATGCTTCCAGGTCAGCTTCATCGCCTCAATGATCTCTTGCTCTGACGCCGTGTAGATCTCGGACACGTGGTTTGAGACGAAATGCCAGGTCAGGTCCTTGAGCGGGACCAGAAGCCCGTCGGCAATGGTCTTGGGGGCATCGTCTGCGATGATACGGCCCGCCTTGAAGCTGCGATAGGCGTCGTCTGCCTGCTCAGGTTCGGCAGCGATGATTTGAGTCTCAGGCGCGAGGGTCGCGAGGGTAAGGCAGGTGCCCGATACCATGCCACCGCCCCCAATTGGCGCCACCACAGCGTCAAGACCATCCGTCTGCTCCATGAATTCTTTCGAACAGGTGCCCTGTCCGGCGATCACTCGGGGATCGTTGTAGGGGTGTACGAAGTCGCCCCCTGTCGCAGCTTGCACCTCGGCAAAGGTCGCCTCACGAGAACTGGTCGACGGCTCGCACTCGGTAATGAGGCCGCCAAAACGACGCACCGTATCCTTCTTTGCCTGAGGGGCTGTGCGGGGCATCACCACGTTGCATGGAATGCCGCGCTTCATAGCGGCATAAGACAGACAGGATGCATGGTTGCCAGAGGAATGTGTTGCCACACCTTTGGCCGCCTGCTCCTCGCTGAGCCCGAACACCGCGTTCGAGGCACCCCTCACCTTGAAGGCACCGGGCTCCTGAAAGTTCTCGCATTTGAAGAACAGCTCGCAACCGGCAAGTTCGTTGAGGTAATCCGAGGTGCGGATAGGCGTGCGGTGAATATAGGGGCTGATCCGCGCGTGGGCGTCTAACATGTCCTCGTAAGTCGGGATGTACATCTGGTAATCCTTCATCACGCCGCGTCTTTTTGCGCTGCCGCGGTATGGCCGCGATAGTATTCTTGGGCAGCCGCGACCCCGGAGCCGAGTTTGATTTCCAATCCAAGATCGACCATGCACATTTCTGCGGTCGCGATGCCGGAGAGGGCCATGACATCCGTCAGGCTGCCGAGGTGGCCAATCCGGAAGACCTTGCCAGCGACCTCACCGAGCCCCACGCCAAAGGCCACGCCATACTTGTTGGCGGCATGGGTCACGATATCGGTGGCGTTGAAGTCTTCGGGCGTCCGAATGGCACTGACAGTGTCGGAGTAAAGCGAAGAGTCCGTGGCGCAAAGATCAAGGCCCCAAGCGCCCACCGCCACGCGCACACCCTCTGCAATCCGGTAATGCCGGGCAAACACGTTCTCCAGACCTTCGGTCAGCAGCATGTTGCAGGCTTGGTTCAGACCGTTCAGCAGTCCCACAGCAGGCGTATAGGGATAGGCGTTGTTCGCGTAGCCTTTGGCCATGTCGTGTACGTCGAAAAACGTGCGGGGCAGAGAGGCGGTTTTGGTGGCCTCCATCGCCTTGGGTGAGAAGCCAATAATGGCGAGGCCAGCGGGCAGCATGAAGCCTTTTTGTGACCCGGTCACGGCAACATCCACGCCCCATTCGTCGAAACGGAAATCCATCGAGGCAATCGACGATACACCGTCGACGAACAGCATTGCCGGATGACCCGATGCGTCCAGCGCACGGCGCACAGCCGCGATGTCTGATTTCACGCCGGTGGCCGTTTCATTATGTGTCGCAAGGACCGCCTTGATCTCATGGCTCTTGTCGGCTGTCAGGATCTCTTCGTAGCGATCCGCCGGAATACCTGCGCCCCACGTGGTTTCGACTGTCTGCACCGCAAGACCATGACGCTGGCACATATCGATCCAACGATGACTGAACATTCCGTTGCGCGCCGCAAGCACTTTGTCACCCGATGAAAGCGTGTTGGTCAGTGCGGTTTCCCAACCGCCCGTGCCGGTGGACGGAAAAATGAAGATTTCTGCGGTGTCGCTTTTGAGGATTTTGCGAACACTTGCGCGAGCGGGATGTAGAATTTGCCCAAACAGCGGTGACCGGTGGTCGATCGTAGGCATGTCGCAAGCCTTGCGCAGGCTCTCGGGAATGTTGGTCGGGCCCGGGATGAAAACGGGATTTTGAAAGCTCATGGACGGTCTCCTTCCGTTGTTGGCTTCACAGTAGACCGGACCGGGGCGAACCGATATTTTTTTGAAATAGGGTTTCAGTTCTTTAGTTAATGCGTAAAGGTGAGTGTTGTCAGTGCGTTATATTTTTCACATGGTGATTTCGTCTTTCACATAGAAACGAAGGGTTTTTATGGAATCTCAAGACAATGGTTCAGGAACTGGTCGGAAAGCACGCGGAAGGCCCCGAGGCTGGACGGACAAGACCGCGCAGAACACGATCAAATCGCTCGACCGGGCCATGGAGGTGTTCGAGTATCTCAGCGAAGCGCAGGGCAAGCCGCTTTCTAAGCTGGCAGATGAGATGCGCCAATCGCCAGCGACCGTCTACCGTATCCTTGTAACCCTTGAGGGCAGGGGGCTGGTCGAATTCGACCCCGAGGAGCAGGTTTGGTACATTGGCCCGCGCGCGTTTGTGATCGGCGCGCGTTTCCTTCGGCGCACAAGTCTTGTCGATCGTGCGCGACCCATCATGCGAAAGCTGATGGAAACGACCGGTGAAACAGCCAATATCGGCGTCGGAAAAGAAGAGGCGGTTTTGTTCCTGAGCCAAGTGGAAACACATGCGAACATCCGCGCCTTTTTCCCGCCCGGCAGCCTTTCTCCGATGCATGCATCCGGCATTGGCAAGGCGTTGCTCGCATATATGGACCCGGAGCGTGTGGACAAACTACTCTCGAAAGGGCAGATGACGCGGTTTACCGCACATACGATCATCGATCCGACGGCCCTGCGTCAGAATCTCGAAGCCATTCGGGAAAACGGTTTTTCAGTTGATAATGAAGAGAGAAACGAAGGCATGCGCTGTATCGCGGCGCCGGTATTCGACATGAATGGCGAAGCTGTCGCGGGAATTTCGATATCCGGCCCAACCAGCAGGGTCGGCGCGTCCGAGGTCGAAGAATTGAGCCGCCCCGTCATCAAGGCGGCTCACCAATTGAGCCTCGCGATCGGGGGCAGCGTTACTCGGCCGCAGCCTTGAGGCGCTGATGTTGAGGGTATGACGTGGCGCCGGGACGGAGCGCCATGTGCCGATTTACGTCCTTGTAAAGCAGGTACCGGAACCGCCCCGGGCCACCTGCATAGCATGCCTGAGGGCAAAAAGCGCGGAGCCACATGTAATCGCCAGCCTCGACCTCGACCCAATCATTGTTCAGATTATAGACGGCTTTGCCCTCCAACACATAGAGCCCGTGCTCCATCACATGTGTCTCAAGAAAGGGAATAACGCCGCCCGGTTCGAATGTCACAATCGTGACATGCATGTCGTGACGCAGGTCGGATGGGTCGACAAAGCGGGTCGTCGACCATTTGCCATCTGTGCCCGGCATGGGCGTCGGTTCGATGTCGTTTTCGTTCAGGACCAACACATCGGGCATATCCAACCCTTCGACGGCCTCATATGCCTTGCGCACCCAATGGAAGCGCAAGACTTCTTCGCCTTCGTTTCGCAGGGTCCAGGCGCTCGACGGGGGCAGGTATGCGTAACCGCCTGGGCTCAGCTCGTAAGTCGCGCCCGCGACACGCAAAGTGGCTGTGCCTTCCACAACGAATAATACACCTTCAGCTTCCGGGTCCAATTCAGCCTTTTCAGAACCGCCTCCGGGCTGCACCTCCATGATGTATTGCGAAAATGTCTCCGCGAAGCCGCTCATCGGGCGCGCGATGACCCACAGGCGCGTATCCTCCCAAAAGGGCAAGAAGCTGGTGACGATATCCCGCATCGTACCTTTTGGGATGACCGCATAGGCATCCTTGAAAACTGCGCGATCAGTGAGAAGCTGCTCTTGCCCGGGATGTCCCCCGTGTGGCGCGAAATATTTGGTGCTCATGGATGCTCCGGAAGAAAAAGACTGTTTATGCGAGGGTATTCGATGCGGCTAGGGGGCGACCACCAGCAAAGTGACGACAACTCTATTCGGTGAGATTTGAAAATAGGCGAGATAGGGCCAATGTCGATTGCTTCAGGTCAGATGCCCGCCTGTTTTCAAGTTCGCCAGAGGCGTTCGAGGTGTCGCCCCCGGTCGTCCATTGAGACACGCAGCATCAGTCCCGGCGGTATCGCCGCTTCCAGCCCATGAATGCATGAGCTGCGCTTCAATTGGCGTCCGGCTGATTTTCGGGGCGTGCGGCGTCAAAGGCCGGGAGGCGCAGGGCCTCCCGTTCGATCTCAAGCAGCCGCGCGAAGGGTGTCATCTCGACGCCCCACCGGTGGGCGTTGTAAAGCTGCGGGATAAGGCAAAGGTCGCAAAGCAGCGGGTGATCGGCAAAGCTGAATTTCGGGCCATCCGGCAGCAGCGCTTGATAGGCGTGCAGCCCTTCAGTCATCCAATGGCGCATCCATGCTGTTCCCTCATCCGCGGTCAGCCCATGATGGGTTTTGAGGTGGCTGACCACCTTGAGGTTGTTGATCGGATGAATGTCCGTCGCGATCAACTGTGCGGCGGCCAGTACCTGAGCCCGCTCAAACGCAGGCTCGGGCAAAAGGGCGGGGTCCGGCGCGATCTCGTCCATATAGGCCATGATTGCCAGCGATTGGGTCAACGCCTGCCCGTCTTCAAGAAGCAAGGTTGGCACCCCTTTGATGGGGTTCTTGGCCACATAGTCTGGGCTGCGTTGGTCCCCGGCCACGAGGTCCACCGGGACCACCCGATAGGGGAGGCCCTTGAGATTCAGCGCTATCCGCACGCGGTAGGATGTGGTCGAGCGCCAGTAGGAATAAAGCGTAAGCATCGCGTTATTTCATACCCGGCGGGCCGACGAACTTCATTTTCATATCCGCCCAGCCGTCAATGTAATCATCCTGAGGCGGTGCCTCTTTTCTGGAAAACGGCACCCCGTAGAGGCCATAGCTGCAGTTCTGCGGGCTGTTCATGACTTGGGGCAGGGCATCGGAAAGCGCTTTGGGCTCGAAATAGTCGCCACCGGGCATACAGCCGGGCCTGTCCCCTCCGCCCGGATTAAACGCGCTTATGTCAGTGCCAGTCATCAATTTTCCCCTCCCCTCGATCCTTTATGCGTCGGCCATAAACCATGCCAGAACCGCCGTTTCAGAATCGTTACAATTGCAACGAATAGGGAGCCGTGGGACAATCCGTCAAGAGAATTCCAGGTGCAAAGATCGCGGGAGGGCCGTTCCGGATGGCATCGGATGACTTCAACCTGTCGGGTTTCCTCCCCTACAGACTGTCCGTATTGGACGCACACAAGCCGGTTGCAGGGCGCTTTGGATGAACAAACGGGCGAGGTCTGAACGCCAGGCCAATGCAAATTAGCCGACGTTGGCCGCGTAGAGCTTGCCGATTTCCTCTGCCGTCTCGGTCAGTTTTTTCAAATGCGCTTTGGCCACGGCGGCGGCGCTATGCTGTTCGGCCAGCCCAATCAGGCTAACCGCGCCGACAGCATGACCCTGTGCGCTTATGGCGACGGCAATCGCGCTTGGAATGCCGCCGTAATCCACCGCACGCCCCCAATAGCCGTCCTCTCGGATGGCGAAGCCCTGCGCGCGCACCTCGCGCAACTTTGCTGGCAGCGCCAAGGCGGCGGTGCGGTCTTTGCCGGTGGTGTGGACGGCCAAACGGGCGGAATATTCTGCCTCCTGCGCGGGCTCCAGTGCCGCCAGAAAGGCGCATCCCAGTGCGGAACGGAAAGGCGAGGGCCTGTAGCCAATGCAATCGGGAAAGATACCGTGCCTAGAAAAGTTCCGCGTTGTGTCCACAATCTCGACCCGGCCATTGCCGATTGGCGCAGCAAGGTCCACGCCAAGTCCGGTGGCATCAGAGAGCGATAGGATTGCAGAGGCACCTGCTTCGACCAGCGTGTCTATCGACGTAGGGCGGGAATTCACCCGCGGGAACCGGGACCCGACCCTGTAGCGGCTGTCACTTCTGCTTTGGGTCAGCCAGCGCTGTTGGACCAATGTGGCGCAGATGCGCAGGATTGTCGGCTTAGGCAAGCCGGTCCGCTCGGCCAGAAAGGCCAAGGAACACACGCCATTGCTGGAGATAACTTCGAGGATGTTGAGCCCGCGTTCAACGGAGCGATTTAATTTCGTCATAGCGTTCCACCTAGTGAAATCCATGTTGGACCGTTACCCCTTCGCTGTCTAGTTTTTGCGCCATCACGGCAGGGGCGGAGGAGGTCTTTGCCGGGGTGCCGCATTAAGGGGGGATGAGGACCGATGCAAAACCTGCTTTCAAAATCCGTGACCGGATTGAACCTTGGGCTATCGGGACTGATCATTGTCGTCGTTTTCTACGTTTCCATCTTTGGCGTGTTTAGTGAGTCCTATCTGCGCGTCGGGATGCT
Source organism: Sulfitobacter dubius (assembly GCF_027214245.1). GTDB lineage: Bacteria > Pseudomonadota > Alphaproteobacteria > Rhodobacterales > Rhodobacteraceae > Sulfitobacter > Sulfitobacter dubius_A. The sequence goes on from NZ_JAPWHM010000002.1 coordinate 262,628, forward strand.
GCTGGTCGGAGGGTTGTTGATCCTGTTGACCCAGATGGAACGCGGCCAAACTGGCGCAGAAAAACCTTTGGCCCTGCTTACGGCGGCGCTATTGGGGGTCTCGGTCTTTCAATACTTTCGCGCAGCGGCAGAGATCGAAACCGGGCTGTATTTCCTGACCTCCACCGACATTTGGCTGGGCACTTTGGGGCTGATCGCCGTGATCGAACTCACGCGCCGGTCTGTTGGCGTGGTCATGGCAAGCGTGGCGGCCCTTGTGCTGCTTTATGGGGCCTTTGGGCAATATGCGCCGGGGTTCATGCGCCATGCGGGCATGACCTCAGAAGAGTTGATCCAAGTTCTATGGTATTCCTTTGACGGGGTCTTTGGCCGCCCCATGGCGACGGTGGTCTCGACCATCCTGATCTTTATCATTTTCGGCGCGTTCCTCGAGTTTCTCACGATCGACCGGGTGCTTGTGAAGCTGGCGCTTGCGGCGACCGGGCGGGTCCGTTCGGGGCCTGCGGCGGCGGCAACCATTGCCAGCGGGTTGTTCGGCACGATTTCCGGCAGCGCGGTGGCCAATGTCGTCGGCACCGGCGTCATTACGATACCGCTGATCAAGAAACGCGGGTTCAAAGCGCATTTTGCCGGAGCGGTCGAAGCTGCGGCCTCAAGCGGGGGACAGATCACGCCGCCCATCATGGGGGCCGTGGCCTTTATAATGGCCGATGTCACCGGTGAGCCCTATCTAACCATCTGCGCGGCCGCCGCCGTTCCGGCGATCCTTTACTACGTTGGGTTGTTCATGGCGACCTCAAGTGCGGCGCGGAGCATGGATCTGGACGTTTCCGAACAGCCAAAGCCCAGTTTCGTTTGGCGTGAGCTTGCGCAGATCATTGTCTTCATGCTGTCGCTGACGGCCATCGTCGTTGCCATGGTCGGTGGCTCCTCTCCGGCATATGCAGGCTTTATCGGCGTGGCCTTTGCGGTCGTGCTTGGTTTCGCGATCAAGCCGGGCCTTTTGACCGATGTATCGTCGTGGGTCAGGTTCATTCGCTCGGCGGGTCTGATCTCGGCCCAGCTTGTAGTGATCGTCGGCGCGGTTGGTATCATCATCGGTATTTTGAACCTGACCGGCGTCGGCCTGCGGTTCGCGTCGCTGGTGGCGAGCTATGCGGATGGGCAGTTGGCGATTTCGCTGTTGCTCATGGCGGTGGCATGTCTGCTTTTGGGCATGGGGATGCCCACCGTGCCTGCCTATCTGATTATTGTGCTGGTCATGGGGCCTGCGCTGCAACGGCTCGGCGTGCCGATCATTCACACGCATATGTTCGTGCTCTATTTCGGCGTGCTATCTGCGGTAACGCCGCCTGTGGCGCTTGCGGCATTTGCTGCGGCGCCCATTGCCGGGGCCGGGGCCATGCGCACGGCGATCGAGGCGTCACGACTGGCATTGCCCGGTTTCGTGATCCCTTTCGCGTTTATTTACCAGCCAGCCATGCTGCTTGGAACGGGTTACCCGCTGGTTCAGTCCGCGCAGTCGATCCTGTTCGTTACTTTGGCGGTGCTGCATATCTCGCGCGCCTGCTACCCGGCGAAGGGCAAGGCGGGCTATGCGCCCTTGGGCCTCGGGATTGCCTTTGCGCTTTTGTTTTTCGGACCGTTGGTGTCGTGGATTGCCGTGGCAGCCACCGTAGCGCTTTGGTCCGCCGTTCGGTTCGGGGCGTTCATGACGCCCGAAGTTTCATAATCCAGAGGAGGACACCCCATGACCAACCCAACATTCTCACGCCGTGGCTTTCTAGGCACTGCCGCAGGTGCCGCCGCGCTTGCCGCTTTGCCGGGCGGGGCTTTTGCGAAAGACATTCTGCGCATGTCGACGCTGGGGCCGGGCACCAGCCCGAACCTCGTGATGACCACCTTCGCGAATATCGTGAACGGTGCGCTGCCGGATTATGAGATTCAGCTGAATGCGACCGGGGCCGCCACGCGCCATGTGCTGGAAGTGGCGATGGGGCGCAGCGACTTTTGCATGTCCTCGCCCGTGATCCATTCGCTGATGCGCCGTCAGGCGGCCATGTATGAGAAGATCGAACAGGCGCCTGAACTGGTCAACAACCTGCGCACCGTGCTGAACTTCCCGATGGGCGTCTATCACATTGCGGTTTACGACTCCTCCGGCATCACGTCGATGGATCAGATCGCCGGTAAGCGCGTGTTCCTTGGCCCCCCCGGCGGCGCGGCCTACACCACCATGGCACGTCTGTTCAAAGCCGTAGCTGGGCTGGAAGAGGGCACCGATTACGAAGCCGTCAAACTCGGCTGGGATGCGGCGGCGGCAGCCTTCCAAGATGGCAACCTTGACGTGTACTGCAACCCCACCAACGCCCCAAGCCCCGCGCTGACCCAAATCGCGGTGACCAACAAGATCCGCTTCCTCGGTATCCCTGCCGAAGTGCTTGAATCCGAAGATGTTCAGGCGCTCGTCGGTCGCCCCGGCTTCAGCGCCGCGACGCTGCCTGCGGGCATTTATGGTGACAATCAAGCCAACGAAGAGGACATCACGACATTGGGCGTCACCGTTGGGATCGTGACCAATAAGGATGCGGGCGAAGAGATGGTCTATCAGATGACCAAGGCCTTCTACGAGGGTGTCAAAGAAGCGGGCGAGAGCGCGCCATGGCTGCGCGCGATCACGCCAGAGGGAGCCGTGCAGGATATCAACCTGCCACTGCACCCCGGGTCTTTGCGTGCCCTGACCGAATTGGGTGTCGAAATTCCCGATGCGGCCAAAGTCTGATCTCAATGGCCGGGGTTCAATCAGCCCCGGCCCCTTCGCTACAGCTTAAATACTCCTCGAACCCGGACGCCATCATGACAAAAAACGTACTCTTCATCATGTGTGATCAACTGCGGTGGGATTACCTGTCCTGCGCGGGGCATCCGGGGCTGGATACGCCACATATTGACGCCTTGGCCAAACGCGGTGTGCGGTTTGACCGGGCCTATGTGCAGTCGACGATCTGCGGCCCATCGCGCATGTCATTCTACACGGGCCGCTATGTCAGCTCGCATGGGTCGACGTGGAACAACGTGCCGCTGAAAGTGGGTGAGATGACATTGGGCGACCATTTGCGCCCGCTTGGGGTGCGCACGGCTCTCTGCGGCAAGACCCATATGAGCGCCGATGCAGAGGGGATGAAACGCCTTGGTTTGGCCCCCGACAGCACGATCGGCGCATTGGTGTCTGAATGTGGCTTCGAGCCTTACGAGCGCGATGACGGGCTGCATCCAAGCACCGCCTATGGCAAGCGCAACAAAGCCTATGACGACTACATGAAAGAGCGGGGCTGGGAGGATGAAAATCCTTGGGACAGTGTCGCCAACAGTGGCGAGGATGCCGACGGCAACATCCTGAGCGGTTGGTTCCTTGACAATTCGGACGCCAAGGCCCGCGCCTCGGATGAAGAGAGTGAGACCCCCTATATCACCCGCCGTGCGATGGATTTCATTCAGGAAGCGGGCGACACACCGTGGTGCCTGCACCTGAGCTACATCAAACCGCACTGGCCCTATATCGTGCCCGAACCCTACCACGATATGTACCCGCCAGAGACCCATCAGCCGGTGCTGCGCAGCGACGCGGAACAGACGGACCCGCATTCGGTGTTTGGTGCCTTCATGCAAGAACGGGTGTCTAAAGCTTTCACCAATGACATCACCCGGACGAAAGTGATCGGCGCCTATATGGGGTTGATTAAACAGATCGACGACCAGCTGGGCGAACTCATGGCGTTTCTGGATGCCAAGGGTTTGACCGATGAGACGATGATCGTCTTCACCTCGGATCATGGCGATTATCTGGGCGATCATTGGCTTGGCGAGAAAGAGTTGTTTCACGACCCTTCGGCGCGCATTCCCCTGATCGTTGTCGACCCCAGCAGAGAGGCGGATGCCACACGCGGCACGGTGTCAGACGCGCTGGTTGAAGCGATTGATGTGGTGCCGACCATCCTCGACTATTTCGATGGGGCCGCCGTTCCGCATATCATCGAAGGCAAGTCCCTGCGTCCGCTCATGCAAGGTAAGGCGGACCGCCTGCGCGATTTTGTCATCTCCGAATACGATTACTCCTTCCGCCAAGCCCGCCGTCGTCTGGGCGTGAGCGTTGCCGAAGCCAAACTGACGATGCTATTTGATGGACGTTGGAAATACGTCTTTGCCGAAGGCTTCCGCCCGATGCTGTTCGATTTGCAGGCCGATCCGGATGAGTTTAACGATCTGGGCAATGATCCGCATTCCGCGCAAGAATGCGAACGCCTGCAAAACCTGTTCTTCCAATGGACCCGCCGCATCAGCCAGCGCACCACGATGTCCGACGCTGAAATTGAGCGGCGCGGGGTCGACCTCAACGAAGCGCGGGCGGGTGTGCTGATCGGCTTTCCGACGGAGGCCGACCTTGAAGCTGCCTTTGCAGCGGAAGGCGAGAAGCCCAAGGGGTAGAGGGCGGCTGCGCATGCCATAGCACCGCGAAGGTCTGTGGCATGCGTTCTTGGTCTGGGCCATCAACGCCACCGCTGGAGCTTGCGTTCTGAGGCTGAGGCCTCAATGTGGCCGGTTGCGACCTGCCTGAGCAGCCTGTTCGCGGGGTGGCCAGGTTGATCGGATGTAGGCGAGAATGTCCCAGATGTCCGCGTCCGACAGCACCCCTTCAAAGGCGGGCATTCCGCTGGCGAAATCATCAATCCCGCGCGCGGCCAACGCGGCGCTGCCGCCGCGCTTGGTATATTCAAAAAGCAGGGCATTGTCGTGGTGCCAGGTATGGCCTGTGGCATCATGGGGGGGCGCTGGCAGGATGCCGTCCTCATCCGGTGTCCGCCAGTCAGGCTGGCCTTCGAGGTTGGCGCCATGACAGGCTGCGCAGGTCTCGGCATAGAGCGTGCGGCCCGCGTCAATGTCGCGGCCCTCAAGCTCATGGCCCGCCTGCGCCGTGGTCGCCCAGACAAGGGCAAGAAGTGAATATCGTATCATGTGACCTCTACCCATGTTCGCATCCCTCCGATGGCATGGCTTAGCATATGGCAGTGGATCAGCCAGCGGCCCGGATTGTCGAAAACGCACAGCACATCCCGGCTTTCACCGGCCGCCACCAAAGTCGTATCGCGCAGATCGCCAAGGCTGTCATCAGCGGCAAGTTCATAGAAATGATGACCGTGCAGATGTATGCCATGCGGAAAGGCGGTATCATTCACGAATGTGATCCGTACCGTTTCGCCGCGTTCGATGGCGGCAAAGGGATCCTGTGGCAGGTCCGAGACATCGTTGAAGGACCAGATGTTGGCACCGCCGTGCCGCCCGCCCATGGCACCGCCCATCATGGTCAGCGTCAGGTGCTGGGAGGGAGCGCCCGGTGCCGGGAGGTCCGGTACCGCCAAGGTCGGCAGAGGCCCCGATTGCCGATCCGTATTCTCGCCAGAAATGGACAATTCGGCCAGACGGTAGGGCTCCTGTCGCGTGGGCATGTGAAAGGAGACCGGGCCGGTGACATCGACGATCAGGTCGGCCCGCTGGGCCGGCGCCAGAACGAGGTCAGAGGCCGCGCGGGGTTGGCTCAGTGCCATGCCGTCCAGGGCGACAACCGAACCAGAGACGCCAGAGATGCTCAGGGGGAAAATACGATTGGTCGCCGCATTGATCAGCCGCAGGCGAATGCGATCACCTTGCCGCACCTCGCTTCGCGATAGGAAGCCGCGGGCGAAATTGCCCATATAGCCCGCATGGGCGACGCTATGCATGTCGGTGAATTCATCAACAAGGCTGCCATCTTCGTCGATGATCCAATCGGACAGGATCACGGTGATGTCATGATCCAGATCGAGGGGGGCGTCGTCTTCGACGATCAGCGGCCCCATCAAGCCGCGCGCCACCTGCTCTTGCGAGATATAATGCGAATGATACCAATAGGTCCCCGCATCGGGCGGCACGAAGCTGTAGGTCTTGCTATCACCGGGGTTGATGAGGTCTTGCGTCAGCACCGGGACACCGTCCATCCGGTTTTCCAGCCGGATGCCGTGCCAGTGAACGGCGGTGCCCTCTTCAAGCCCGTTCTCGACCTCAATCGATGCCCGCGCACCTCGTTTAAGCCTGATCTCAGGTCCCGGCATCGAGCCGTTGAACCCCAACATTGCGGTGGTGCCTTCTCCTTCGGGAAGGATTTGCTGGCTTACCGTTTCGGCCTTCAGCTTCAGTGGCGTCTGGCCAGCAAAGCCCGGAAGGGGCAGAACCGCAGCGGCGGAAACACTGGCGAGGAATTGTCTTCTGTTCATGTCATGCCTTATCGGGATGAATTGCGGTTGATGTTGCCACGGGGGACGGGGTGCGCAGATGTCCGAGGCATCTAGGTATGTCCTGCCGGGGCCAATTCCAATTGTCGGTGATGGGTTGGAGGTGGGCCGCCCATGCGCTCTCTATCGGGAAAGAGAATGGGCCGAACCATTTGGGTCACCCTTTGTCTGACAGGGGCGCGCGTCCCCCCATGACCTGCAGCACGAAACTGCCTGACGCCGTAATCATCAGAAAGCCGTGAAAGGCCTCTATCCCGGTGATGAAGCGCAGGTGCCCCACGGGGGTCAAATCGCCGCGCCCCAAGGTGGTGAAGTTGACCAGCGAGAAATAGAAATAATCCATCATTGTGGGGGGCTTGCCCGCCGGGCCAGATTCGTTCAGCGCGCCGATTTGCAAACCCTGCACGGCCCAGAGGAAGAACAGCGTATAGATGAAAGCCTCGATGACATGCGCGATTGTGATTGCGCCGATGGCCAAGCCTAGGTTCTGGCCATGCGCAGCACTTTTGCGCTGCGCGATGGTATCGGAAACCCGTTTGAGCACGAGATAGTGGATCGCCGTGCAGATGCTGACGACCAGAACGGATAGGAGCATTGCTTGGATCATGAAGGGGCAACCTGCTTTGTGGGGGAGGGGGCGTTTCCTGGAGCGATTACGCCGGGGCGGCGTTTGTTCTGGCTGCCGGGCCTATCGCTGAGCCCTTCACAGCCGCAGTTTGCAGGGCCTCCGCGGGCATCAATGCGTCATCCATCAAATCCTCAATGAAGGTGCTGAGCAATTGGGTGCGCCCGGTAACGGCAGCCTTGCGATAAATCGCGTTTGTCTGCGCTTTGATCGTCCCCTCAGAAGTGCCGCGCAGGTCCGCAATATCGCGGGTGCTGAGACCCTTGACCAAAAACACCGCGACATCCCGCTCGGCGGGGGTCAGACGCCAGTCGGTGAAATGCTGCGACATCACCAGTGAGAACTCCGAGGTGCAACGGCGCATCTTTTCTTCGGCGAGCCGGGCGCGTTGCAGGCTTGTTCTAAGGGCGATCCAGCCAAGTGCCACGCCGAGGTTCAACCCGATGGCGAGCACGGTTTGCTGATACTCATGGCTCTGCCAGATCAGAAATTCAGGTTCCAATCCGATCGCGTCCAGCAAGAAGCAGACGGAAAAGAAGATTGCCACAATTGCCTGTAGTGCAGCGATGGCCCAAAGGGCGATGGTTCCACGCGTTCTCATTGCTCGAACTGCCTTATTTTTTGGTGGAAAGAGCAGGGCCAGCCCGTTCGCCGGCCCTGCTGTCGGCGCTTACTTCATCGCTGTGACGGTCAGCTTGCCTTTCACGCGGTCGGCCACGAATTCGATGTTTTGACCTTCCTTCATATTGGCGATCAGCGCTTCATCGGCTTTGAACACCATGGTCATCGACGGCATGTCGAGGTTTTCAAGCGGGCCGTGAATGATGGTGACCTTCTTGCCCTTGGCGTCGACTTTCTTGATCTTGCCGGTGGAGTAGACCGCGGGCGCCTCTGGCGCATCATCAGACTGCGCTACGGTGATCGGGCCATGCATGCCGGATTCGTAATGGCCGGGGATGAGGCAGGCGAACTCGAAGGAGCCTTCGTTGGCGAAGGTCCAGATCACCTCGCCCTCCATGCCGGAGTCGAGACGGACCGAGTTCGGGTCATCATGCTCCATGTCCATCTTGGCCATGGCTTCCTTGTGCTCGGCGTTGCCCTCCATCGTGTCGATCACGAACTCATGCTCGATCTCGCCCTTGTTGGTGACGGCAAAGCGGATGGTCTCGCCTTCCTTGATGTCGAACGCGGCGGGCTCAAAGATCATTTCGCCATCGTCGGTTTCGCGCATGGTCACGTCGATGGTGCGATCGACCGCCTCGGCCTTGCCGGGCATGCCGACGGCCATCTCTTTGTGCATGTCGCCGTGGCCGTCATCGCCGTGGCCGCCGCCATGGGTGCCTGCGGCAAAGGCCGGGGCGGTGATGAGAAGGCTGAGGGCGGTCGAAAGAAGAAGTTTGTTCATGGTGTTTCCTGTATGGGTTGGTTGTCATTGTGGTCCGAGGGCCGCTTAGCCCTTGGAGGTTGGTTTTGGCGTGATCTTGGTTTTGGGGCTGTGGTTCTGCTCGAACTCTGGCAGTTCGCCCGTCCATTCATACGCCTCGGTGCCCGGAGGGTTTTCGTACCAGCCGGGATCTTCGTAGTCGTCCGCGTCGATGCCTTCGCGCACCTTCACGACCGAGAACATGCCGCCCATCTCCAGCGGGCCATGCGGCCCCCAACCGGCCATCATCGACACGGTGTTGTCAGGCAGCGGCATCGACATTTCGCCCATATCCGCCATGCCTGCCGTGCCCATGGGCATGAACTCGGGCTGCACGCGGCGGACCTGACGTGTCATATTGGAACTATTGGTGCCGATCAGTGTGGGCACGTCATGGCCCATGGCGTTCATCGTGTGGTGCGACTTGTGGCAATGGATTGCCCAGTCGCCCAGATGGTCGGCCACAAACTCATAGGCCCGCATGGCGCCCACGGGGATGTCGATCGACACCTCGGGCCATTGCGCCGATTCCGGCACCCAGCCGCCATCGGTGCAGGTGACCTTGAAGTCATAGCCGTGCATATGGATCGGGTGGTTGGTCATCGTAAGGTTGCCCACGCGGACTCGCACCTTGTCTCCTTGGTTGACGACCAATGGGTCAATGTCGGGGAAAATCCGGCTGTTCCAAGTCCACAGGTTGAAATCCGTCATCGTCATGATGCGCGGGATGTAGGTGCCGGGATCAATGTCGAAGGCGTTGAGCATAATCAGGAAGTCCCGATCCACGCGCATGAAGTCCGGATCCTTTGGGTGGACGACGAACATGCCCATCATCCCCATGGCCATCTGCACCATCTCATCGCCATGCGGGTGGTACATGAAGGTGCCGGATTTGGTCAGATCGAACTCATAGACAAAGGTCTTGCCCGGCGGGATGCCCGGGTGGCTGAGCCCGCCGACACCGTCCATGCCAGAGGGCAGGATCAGCCCGTGCCAATGCACGGTGGTATGTTCGGGTAGGCGGTTGGTGACATAGATACGCACCCGGTCGCCCTCGACCGCCTCGATGGTCGGGCCGGTGGATTGGCCGTTGTAGCCCCAGAGGCGCGCGACCATTCCGTCGGCCAGTTCGCGCTCCACCGGTTCGGCAATGAGGTGAAATTCCTTCACCCCATTGTTCATCCGGTGCGGCAGGGTCCAGCCGTTGAGCGTGACCACGGGGTTGTAATCCGGCCCCGAGGTGGGGCGGGTTGGCGATTGGGTCAGCGCGCTGTCCATCACCGCGGCTTCGGGCAGGCCCATGTTCATGGTCTGGCCCCACGCTTTGGAGGACACGAGCGTTGCACCCGCAGCACCGGCCCCCAGCAATTGACGTCTGTTAATCATCTGGTTGCTTCCTTGTCTCAATGTCCGCCGCCGCCACCGGCGGCGATTTGGGTTTCTCCACCGCCGCCACCGCCGCCGCTGCCACCGCCGTAGATCGCGGCAGTCAGACCAGCCGAGGCCAGCCAGAATTCACGCTTGGCGCTGGCTGCTTCGAGCTGGCTCGCGATCTTCTCGCGGGCGTCGTTCAGCAGGTCGAAAGTGCTGGTGATCATGCCGTTGTTGCTGAGCAGCGCTTCCTCGTCGATTGTGCGGCGCAGGGGCAGCACGACGTCTGAGTAGTGCCGCGCGATCTGATGGCTGGATCGGTAGGCCGTGGCCGCCGCCCGCGCTTCTGAGCGGACGTTCACAGCCTGCTCGGCCAGCACATTGGCCGCCTGAAGATAGCTCAACTCGGCCTTGCGCAGCCGCGCCTTGCCGCTGTCGAAGATCGGGATCACGAATTCAAACTCGACCTGCGGTGACACGCTGGTTTCAATCTCGCCGTTCTCTTCCTCCCGTTCGATTTCGGCCCCGGCGATGACTTCGAGATCGGTCAGGGTGCGGGTGGCATCGGTCAGGCCGTAGGCTTTGGCCGTGGCCTCCAACCCCAGCCGAGCGACTTCCAGATCAACGCGATTGGCCAGCGCCAGCCGTTCAATGCCCTTGTGGCTGCTGACCGTGTTCGGCACGCGCGGCAGGGCATCGGGCACATAGTAGGCCACGTCCTGCCCCCAAAGGCCCATAAGCCGGGTCAGTTGCTCCTTGGCCAATTGTGCGTCCAGCCGCGCCTGTGCCAACTGGCCCGCCATTTCGGCGTTGAACGCCTGCTCTCGGGCCTGCGCGGCTTTGTTAAGCGCGCCGGTCTTGCCCAGCTGCTGCGCCAGTTCCGCCGCCGCATCGGTGGTGACGGCCGCGCGTTTCAGATAGCTGACCGTTTCAAAGGCCGCGACAGCATTGACCCAAGCCTCGCGCGTTTCATTGGCCAGTGCCAGCGTGTCGCTGACCGCTTGCATCTGCGCGTGCTGGAACTCCGCCTCGGCAGCGGCGATGCGCTGTTTGCGGGTGCGGGCATCCAGCAGGTTCACGGCGATCATGCTTTCCAAGGCACGGTAAAGACCGACCTCGGGCGCGCCGATGCCCAGAAGACCGATGGAAACGACGGGGTTTTCTGGCGTGGACTGTTGCCATGCTTCGGCCGCCGAAAGGCCGATCTGCGCATAGGATGCCTGAAGCCCTTTGTTGTTCAAAAGCGCAACCTGCACCGCGGTTTCGGCACTGATCGTCTTGCCCTGCACCAAGGCGCGGACCTGTTTAGAGGCCGCGACGGTCTCGGCCTGCGACTGCGCCCAGACGGTGCGCTTGCCGATGGCCTTGGAGGTGCGTGCCTCAACGGCGGCAAAACCAGCATCGCGGGCCGAGTAATTCACCGGCAGCACCGGGGCCGTGCAGGCGCCCAAGATCAGAGGCGTAATGACGGCGGCGGTTTTCAGTTTCCAACGCATCAGTGGTTCATCCCCTGCATTGCGCCCGGCTTGGGGGCCTGTTCCGCATTCAGCCGCCGCCAATCGAGCGGTTCGACGACACCGCGACGGCGGTAGCCTGAGAAGGGCTGTTCCTCGGCGGTGGCCGCACTGCCACGTGCGCTGTTGTCGGCGGCGGTCATCGCGGCGACTTGGGGCAGAGGCGTGGGCTGCTGCACATAGGCGGCAGTGACATCAGGAAGGGGCGGGAGCGCCGTGGCGCAGGCACCAAGGGTCAGGGACAGCGTCCCTGCGATCAGTGGTAATTTCATTGATATTTTGCCTGAGAAAGAGGTGATCTTACCCGCGGCTCGAAACCGCGGATGCAAAGGCCGTCAGGGGGCCGGGATCAACTTAGGCTCGAGGCGGACGCAATTGGCCCGTGGGCTGGCCAGAAGCGACAGAGTGGGACACGCTGGCATATTCAACGGATCGCACGACCGTTATCTTGGCGTCCTGCGATGTGGTCAGCGCCGCCGTCAGACAGATGCCACCACAGCAAGGCTCGCCTTCGAAACTCTCTGGTATGTCTGTCAGATCAGGCAGCGCGGCAACATCCTGTTGCAGTTCTGATGCTGCGGTCATCTGGTGGCCCGCGTGATGCCCTGCCTGCGCGCTTTCGTGCATTCCGCTTTCGGCATGAACCGAAGAGGGCGGAAGCAGCAACAGACCACAGGCCAAAACCACACCCAAAAGGGCGCGGCAGAGGTTTGATATGTTTGCCAGAGCACGCATGGCCTTAGCAGTGTCGTAAGTCACGAAGCCTGTCAACGCGTCCAGCGCTGGAAGGATTGCAATTAAATCTTTGACCTTTGCATCAAAGTCGCGAAAGTCGACGGGAGGCCCAGCCGGTTCGGCAGGCCCCCCATGGGGACGGTCACATCTCGTTCGAGCAGTCCAAGAAGCCGCGGTAGCCAACGGTCAGCCCGCGGTCGAGATGGAATTTCATCTCGGCTTCTGAGCGGCGCAGGTTGCTTTCGGTGTCGGTCCAATCCGCCCCGGCGAGGGGGGTGACGGTCACGTCAACGCCGTCGGCGGTGAACCGGGCGCCATCGGCAAGCGCGGCTTGGTCAATGGCCTCATCGGATTGCAGTTCGATCAAGGTGCCCGAGAGTTTGATCCCCCCGGCATTCCCCGCCATCACGAGGCTGGGATCGCCTTCGTTGGTGCGGCCAAACTGGCAGGTGGCGGCGCTGCCCAGCAGGCTTTCGACGTTCTCAGGGGTCAGTCCCGCCGGGTCGACTTTTGCGACCTCTGCGGAGGATAGTGCCTCTTCCACCGTACCGACTTCGGGCTGGCTTTCGGTCTCGCCCAGTTCCGGATCAACCGCGTCGCCGTTCTCTTCGATATCGGCGATCAGGCTGCGCATCTCGGCGATTTCTTTGCGCTGCGCGGCGATGATGCCATCGGCCATCTTGCGCACGCGCGGGTCCGAAAGTTCTGCCCGCTCAGAGGTCATAATGGCGATCGAATGGTGCGGGATCATGGCGCGCATATAGCTGGTATCGCCCACAGTAATTTGGCTGCGCACCAGCCAAAGGGTCAGGGCGAAGACCGCGATGGAGCCGATATAGATGGCGATGTTGATGGCCTTGTTGGAATACATCGACAACATGAAGCTCAGCATGATGACCGCCATCACAGCCCCCATCAGCAGCGCCATATAGGTCCGCGTTTCGCTAAAAAAGACATGCTCGAAGGCGTAGGTGTTCAGGTACATCAGGCCAAACATCACGATGGTCGAAGTCGCGATCATTGCGGCGAAACGCCAGTAGGACATGGGGGTTCTCCTCTTTCAAAATTCTGCGCGATTGCGGCGCGCACCGTGGCAATCAAGAACGCGGGGGGCTATGATCGCCAAAGCCAATGCGGGCCTAGCAACGCGCCGGCAAAATGCGAATGAGGCGGCCCTAGATACCCCCCTGTGGTATGTTAACTGGCCACGGTCGTCTTAGTTCCAGGACGTGGAGGCACCAAACGTGGAAGCAAAGCAGAACAAGGCAGCGATCCTCAAGCGACTGGCGCGGCTGGAGGGGCAGTTGCGCGGCGTCACACGGATGGTCGACGAGGGGCGGTATTGCGTGGACGTGCTGGTGCAAACCGCCGCCGTCCGCTCGGCCCTGCGCGCGGTCGAGCGATTGGTGATCGAGGATCACGCCAACCACTGTATGGAAGAGGCGATCCTATCGGGCGACCGCGAAGAGCAGCGCCAGAAGTTCCGTGAATTGGTCGCCTTGCTGGAAAAGGCACGCGACTAGGGGGTCGTTTTGGAGGTGGGTGGTTTCGGCCTTGGACCCAAGGGGTGAAACCGGCGGCTTGGTCGCAAGCGTAATGCGCAGGTTTCCTCTCATCGCAACTTCGTGGTGCAACCATACCTCCGAGGCGAACATTAGCTCTTTGTAGCTGTATTTTTTCGAACGCCCCGCTTTTTAGGGACGCAAGAGATGGTCGGCGTCCGCGCTAATGAATTCCCGACTGCGGATCGCTGACCGCATTAACTGACCGAAAGGAGAACGTCATGCCAAACGAGCCAGATCACGCCAAAGAGAAACGCCCGCCCCACCGGGAGCGCCACAACGCGCAGGATGACCACGAAGGCGCGGCGCACCGTCCTGAGGAGTTCGATCCAAAGAACCCGCAAAAGGCGGTGAGGAAAGAGAAGTGAACGCGAAAGCAGTGCGAAATTCCCGCGCTGCTTTCGCGTATCGCCCAGTTTTTATTGTCGGGCGAAAAATACCCTAAGGGTGCCGCGGACGGGGCGGGATCAGCTCCCCCGGTTTTGCGGCGCTCGCGGCAATGATCGGCGGGCGCGGCGCATACTTAGCCCGACCACAACACTTTGTTCTCCCCGAAAAACCTCTCTAGCCGTAGCGTAACTTCGCGACACGCGCGTCGGGCATCTATACCCCGGCGGTGGAACCGGCTATGCCTATGACCAAGATCGTTGCGGCGGGCAAACTGCCGCGGCTGATCGCATTGCAGGCAGAGACGCGCTGTCGTTCTGCGGCGGCGGTGTTTTGACCGCGATAGCAGGCGGGGCGACTGGCCCATGCCACTGCGAGGGGCGGCGGTAAACGCCGCGTAACCGACCATTACGCTAAGCGCTTTGTCAGAGCGTTTGACCAAGAAAACAAACATAGGGGGATACAATGACCAATTTCACAAAACGTCAAAACGGACCGAGCCGTCGCAGTTTTCTAGCAGGGAGCGCGGCTGCGGTGGGGGCAGGGCTGATCTTGCCACAGGGCGCGCGGGCACAGGCCCAGCCCAAAAAGGGTGGCACGCTGCGGGTTGGCTTTACCCAAGGGTCGACCTCCGACAGCCTTGATCCTGCAACCTTCAACAACGACTTCATGTTCGCCAGCGGCTATGCGGTCTTTAACACTCTGACGGAAATCGCTCCCGACGGCACCGCCCAGCCCGACTTGGCTGAGAGCTTTGAGGCCAGCACCGACGCGGCCACATGGACCTTCCGCCTGCGCGACAACGCGCAATTCTCGGACGGCAAAACGGCGACGGCGAATGACGTGATCGCTTCGATCCGTCACCACATGGGGCCAGAGTCCAAATCCGGTATCAAACCGCTGCTAGAGCAGATCACCGACATCCGCGCCGATGGCGACAAGGTTGTGGTTTTTGAACTGGCCGCCGGCAATGCGGATTTCCCGTTTATCTTCAATGATTACCACCTCGGCATTCGCCAAGACACCGGCGATGGCACGATCGACCCCAACAGCCGCATCGGCACCGGCGGCTATGTGATCGACGTCTTCGAGCCGGGCGTGCGGGTCGAACTGACGCGCCGCGATGACTACTGGAAAGAGGGCCGCGCGCATTTCGACAAGGTTGTGATCCTGAAAGTCGGCGATCCGGCGGCGCGGATGAACGCGCTGATGACCGGCGAAGTTGATCTGATCGACCGGCCCGACCTCAAGACGATCAACCTTCTGGGCCGCGCGCCCAACGTGAAGATCCACACCCAAGACGGCACGCTGCATTACATCATGCCGATGCAGACCAACACGGCCCCGTTTGACGACATGAACGTGCGGATGGCGCTGAAATACGGCATCAACCGCGAAGACATGATCGAAAAGGTTCTGCGTGGCTATGGCACCGTGGGCAACGACCAACCGATCTCGCGCTCGATGCCCTACTACAACAATGACCTTGAGCAGATCACCTATGATCCTGAGCGGGCGAAGTACCACCTGAAACAGGCGGGGCTTGAAAGCCTTGATGTGACGTTGTCCACCTCGGACGCAGCCTTTAACGGGGCGGTGGATGCCTCGGTTCTTTTTGCCGAAAACGCGCGGCCTGCGGGGCTGAATATCGAGGTGAAGCGCGAGCCGGATGACGGCTATTGGTCGAATGTCTGGCTGCAAAAGCCCTTCTGCTGCTCCTATTGGGGTGGCCGTCCGACGCCTGACCTGATGTTCTCGACCGGCTATGCCGCCGATGCGGAGTGGAACGAGACCAAATGGGACAATGAGCGCTTCAATGAGCTGCTGCTACAAGCGCGGCCCGAGCTCGACCAGACCCGCCGCGCCGAGATGTACGGCGAGATGCAAAAGATCGTGAAAGAGCAGGGCGGCGCGCTGATCCCGGCCTTTGGTCAATATGTCTCGGCCATGAGCGAAAGCGTTCAGATGCCTGAGGAAGTGTCCGAGATGTGGGATCTCGACAGCCAGCGCTTCATCGAACGCTGGTGGATGTCCTAAGCCACAACCTCATCCGGGCGGCCCCAAGGGGCCGTCCGTTTCCCGCACCAATGGCCCGATCCGGGCCGGAGAAAACCTTAGCATGTCCCGGCTTCAGAAGCTTGTTATCGGCCGAGTGTCCCTCGGCATTCTGACCCTCTTTGTCGTATCCGCCCTCATGTTCGTTGGCATTGAGCTTTTGCCCGGTGATCTGGCGCAGCAGATTCTAGGCCAATCGGCGACCGAGTCGACCCTCGCTGCCTTTCGCGCCGAACTGGGCCTCGATCAGCCTGCGCATCTTCGCTATCTCGATTGGCTTGGTGGTGTGCTGCGCGGCGATTTTGGCACCTCTTTGGCCTCAGGGCGCGAGGTGTCTGAGCTTTTGGGCCCGCGGCTTGCCAACACCATGTTTCTGGCCACCTATGCCGCCGTCATCGCCGCCCCGCTGGCGGTGATCCTTGGCCTTTTGGCGGCGCTGTGGCGCAACACGCTGTTTGACCGGGGCGTCAACCTGACCGCGCTTTCCGCGATCTCTATGCCCGAGTTTTTCGTGGGCTATGTCCTGATCCTATTCCTGTCGATCAAGGCGGGTGTCTTCCCTACGCTGGCACGGATCGACAGCGCCACAGGGCTCTGGGACGCGCTTTATCGCAGCTTTCTGCCCGCGCTGACGCTTATTCTGGTGGTCGTGGCGCATATGATGCGGATGACGCGGGCGGCCATCATCAACGTGCTGGCCTCGCCCTATATTGAGATGGCCCGCCTTAAGGGTGTCCCGCGCTGGCGCATTATCGTGCAGCACGCGCTGCCCAACGCTTTGGCGCCGATCGTCAACGTCGTGGCGCTGAACCTTGCCTATCTGGTGGTCGGCGTGGTGGTGGTAGAGGTCGTCTTTTCCTACCCCGGTCTTGGGCAGTTGTTGGTCGATGCAGTCTCCAGCCGGGATTTCCCGGTGGTGCAGGCGGTGGGGCTATTCTTTGCCACTGTTTACATCACGCTCAACGTCTTGGCCGACATCATCTCGATCATGTCGAACCCGCGTCTGCGGCACGGGAGATAACGATGAAATCTTTGCTGAAATCCGCGCCCCCCTCGGCGATCTTTGGGATGGTGGTGCTGGCCATCGTCGCCTTTACGGGGGTATTCGCGCCCATCGTCGCGCCCTACGGCGAGACGCAGGTGGTGGGCGATGCCTATCTGCCATGGAGTGCCGCGCATCCGCTGGGCACCGACAATCTGGGTCGCGATATGCTGTCGCGCATGATCTTTGGCGCGCGCAATACTGTCGGGCTGGCGCTGCTGACCACGGCTATTTCCTTTTCGGTCGGGTCAACGCTGGGGATGCTGGCCGCGCTTAAAGGCGGCTGGCTGGACGAAGTCCTGTCGCGCCTGGTCGATGTGCTGATGGCCGTGCCGCCGCTGATTTTGGCGCTGATGCTCTTGGCCATCGTCGGTCCGTCGATCCCCAATATGGTCGGGGTGATCGCGGTGATCTATGTGGCGCCAGTCTACCGGCTGTCGCGGGCTGCGGCGATGAATGTGGTCGGCCTTGATTTCGTCGAAGCCGCAAGGCTGCGCGGAGAGCGCACGCCATGGCTGCTACGGCGGGAGATTCTGCCCAACATCTGGTCGACGCTGATCGCCGAGTTTGGCGTGCGCTTTTGCTTTGTGTTTCTCTTTATCGCGGCGCTGTCCTTTCTCGGCATCGGGATTCAGCCACCCACGGCGGACTGGGGGTCGATGGTGAAAGAGAACGCCACCTTGATCAGTTTCGGGGATATCACCCCGCTGATCCCGGCGGCGGCCATCGCCTTGCTGACCGTTGCGATCAACCTGATCGTCGATTGGATGCTGCACCGCGCCAGCGGTCTGAAAAGTTAACCAAGCAGGGGCAGGAATATGGGAAATCTTCTTAACATTCGCGGTCTCCGGCTTGAGGCAGGCAGCCGCGCGTGGCCCAATGCGATTATCAAAGGGCTCGATCTGGAACTGGACCGGGGTGAAGTGCTGGGCCTTGTCGGCGAAAGCGGGGCGGGTAAAAGCTCCGCCGGGCTGGCGGCGATGGGCTATGTCCGCGACGGGGTGCGCTTTGCCGGGGGCAGTGTCGAATTTGACGGGACCGAATTGATCGGCATGGCGGGCGGGCAATTGCGCCGTCTGCACGGCAAGCGGATCGCTTATGTCGCCCAGTCCGCGGCGGCGAGCTTTAACCCCGCCAAGACGTTGATCGACCAATATACCGAAGCGCCCCGCCTGCACGGTGTCTCGGGCCGCGCGGCGGCAGAACAGGACGCCGTTGCGCTCTACCGTCAGATGCAATTGCCCAACCCCGAAGAGATCGGCTTTCGCTATCCGCACCAAGTGTCGGGCGGCCAGTTGCAGCGGGCGATGACGGCGATGGCCATGGCCTGCCGCCCCGATCTGATCATCTTTGACGAGCCGACGACCGCCCTAGACGTCACCACCCAGATAGAAGTGCTGGGCGCGATCCGTGATATTGTCGAGCAATATGACACGGCGGCGATCTATATCACCCATGATCTGGCGGTGGTCAGCCAGATGGCCGACCGCATCTGCGTAATGAAGGATGGCGCGGCGGTGGAGACCGCGCCGACCAGGACCATGCTGGACGCCCCGCAGGAGGAATACACCCGCTCGCTCTGGGCCGTGCGGTCGTTTCGCCGTCCCGACGCTGAGGCGGGGGAGGCTCAGGCGCTGATCCGCTGCGAGGGGGTCTCGGCGGCCTATGGGCCGATGACCGTGCTGGATAATCTCAACTTCACCTTTCCGCGCGGCCAGACCACGGCGGTGGTGGGGGAAAGCGGGTCAGGTAAATCCACCCTCGCGCGGGTGATCGCGGGGCTGCTACCCCCCGCCTCGGGGCAGTTTTTCTGGGATGACGCCCCGCTGGAGCCACGGCTGTCAAAGCGCGGGGCCGAGACGCTGCGCAACATTCAGATGATCTATCAATCGGCGGATACCTCGCTGAACCCGCGCCACAATATTCGCGAGATATTGACGCGCCCGGTGCGCAAGTTCACGGGTCGCAAGCGGCAAGAGCTTCGGGCGCGGGTGGAGGAGTTGATGGATTTGGTCGACCTCGACCGCGCCTTTCTTGATCGCAAACCCAGCGAGCTGTCCGGCGGTCAGAAGCAGCGCGTTGGCATCGCCCGCGCGCTGGCCGCCGAGCCCGAGTTCATCATCTGTGACGAAGTCACCAGCGCGCTGGACCAACTGGTGGCCGAAGGGATCTTGCGGTTGTTGGTGCGTTTGCAGACCGAGCTGGACCTGACCTTCATGTTTATCACCCATGATTTGGCCACGGTTGAGGCGATTGCCCATAAGGTGATCGTGCTCAAGAATGGCCAGATCGTCGAGCAGGGCGGGCGCGATGAGATCTTCGGCGCGCCAAAGCAGGCCTATACCAAGCGGCTGCTGACATCGGTGCCGCAGATGGATCCTGAATGGCTGACCGAGGCCCGCGCGCGGGAGCGGTCCCTGCGCGAGGCACAGTAGGGCCGCGGGGTTAAATTCCCTCGGCCCGCGCGGCGGCGAAGGCGGCTTCGGTCGCGTCGAGGAACAGGGTCGCTTCGGCCTGCTGCAAGACAAGCGGGGGGCGGATTTTCAGAACATTGGCCCCCGGCCCGGTGGCGCTGATAAGCACGCCATTCTGGCGCAGGTGGTTGACCACGAATTTGGCGCGGGCGGCGTCGGGCGCGTTGGTCTCGCGCGCGGTGACGCATTCGACCGCCAGAAACAACCCCGCGCCGCGCACATGGCCGATCTCGGGGTAGCGGGTCGCGATGTCTTGCAAGCCGCCCTTGAGGTAGCCGCCGACGGCTGTGGCATTGGCCTGCAACCCCTCATCCACGATCACGTCGAGCACGGCCATGCCTGCGGCGGCGGCCACGGGGTTGCCGCCAAAGGTGTTAAAATAGCGTGCCTTTTCGCCAAATTCTTGCACCAGCTCTGGCCGCATCGCGGTGCCGGAAAGGGGGAACCCGTTACCCATCGGCTTGCCCATCGTGACCATGTCAGGCACCAGCCCGTGGCGCTGGAACCCCCAGAAGGCGTCGCCAGTGCGGGCAAAGCCGGGCTGCACTTCGTCAGCGATGAAGAGCCCGCCCTCGGCGCGGATCAGATCGACCGCCGGTTGCAGGAACCCCGCCGGATCGGGGTGCAGCCCATCGCTGGAGAAGATCGTATCGACGATGAAGGCCGCAGGCTCGATCCCATCGGCGCGCATCTCGGCAATCGCTTGGGCCAGATCGGCGGCGAGTTTGGCGCCCTGCTGCGCCTCGGGGATGCGGAGCGTGTCGGGCGCGTCGATCAGTCGGATGCGCGGGCTACGCGGGGTGAAATCGCCTAAGGAGGGGGAGAGTTCGGCCACCGCTTCGGTCAGCCCGTGATAGGCAAGGCGGGTCACGATGACTCCCTCGCGCCGGGTATAGCTGCGGGCGATGCGCAGGGCGATGTCATTCGCCTCGGACCCGGTGCAGGTGAACATGACATGACCGAGTGCGTCTGGCATCGTGGCGAGCAGCCGTTCGGCGTAAGTCACCACGTTTTCATGCAGATAGCGGGTGTGAGTGTTCAGCACGCCCAACTGGTGGGTGATCGCCTCGACCACGCGCGGATGACAATGGCCGACCGAGGCGACGTTGTTGTAGGCATCAAGGTATTTGCGCCCGTCCTTGTCCCACAGCCAGACGCCTTCGCTGCGCTCAATGTGCAGCGGCTGGTCGTAGAACAGCCGGTAGGCGGGGCCGAGCGCCTTGGCGCGGCGGTCGATCAGGGCGCGGTCGGCGGGGCTGAGGGCGTCAGCTTGGGCGTTGTCATAGGCGTTGATCATGGTTATCGGTCACTCCGTTCCCGCAGCACGATGCAGGGCTTTGATCGCGGCGGCGTCGCCGATCTGGTCGAGTGCTGCCAGCCCGCGTTGCGAGGCGGCGGCGTTGCGCAGGATATAGGCGGCATTCTCGGGATAGCGCCGCGCGCGGGATGCACCGATCGCCAAGGTGGTGGCATGGCGCAGACGGATCAGGCTTGGCAGGAACGCGATTTCCTCGGCCTCCAGCGGCAGCCGTGCGGCAAAGCCCGCTACCATCTCGCAAATGGCGCCGAGCGGGTCCGAGCCTTGGCCGAGTTGATAGGAGCAGGCCACCGCCAGATCACAGGCCAACGGCGTATGCACCATATCGCCGAAGTCGATCAGCCCGACGGGGTGCTGCGCCTCTGGCCCATCGACCAGAATGTTATGGGGGTTAAAGTCATTATGCACGATCTGCGTCCGCAGATGTGGAAGCTGGGGCGCGACTTCTGCATCAAAGTGATCGAGGGTGCGCCCCAGTTGGGCGCGCAGCTCGGCGTCTTGCACATCCGCCAGCAGCGGGCGCAGATGGCCTGCCTGTTTGATGTCCCACTGCAGAAAATGTCCCCCCGCCGGATGGAAAAAACCGCGCAGACCAAGCGCCACCCGTGCGTGAAAATCCCCCAAAGCGCGGTGAAGGCCGGGGCGCGGCGTGGCATTGCTGAGGACGGTGCCGCCAAGGAAGGTCATCAAACGCACGACATGGGATTGACCATCGGCGGCGGTGGCCACTTCGGCGGCCTTGCCGTTCAGGCTGGCGCAGATGCGCTGCACGGGGAGGTCGGGATCAGCGGCGGCCAGATGCATCAACGCGGCAGTCTGCATATCAGTTACAGCACGCTCTTCGGCGGCATTGGTGATCTTCAGCAACGCCTCTTCTCCGCTTGGCAGGGTGATCAGGAAATTTGCATCCTTCTCTGCCGCCAGTGGCTTGATCTCACCCGAGATACCATAGCGCTGCAAGGCAACCTCTGCCGCGCGTGCCGCGTCAAAGGCGGGCGGATCTTGCGCTAGAAGATCGGTCTTGTTGCCGCTCTCTTCGGCCAGCACACCGCTGAGAAAGGGGGGCAAGCCGCCTTGAGGCGTGATCCCGACCTCGGTCATGGGGTGATGTCCTCGGTCCCGCACCATTCGGCGATGAAAAGCGCCATGGCTTGGGTGATTTTCTTGACCGAACTCAGACTGACAGATTCGTTGATCCCGTGAATGTTGCGCGATTTTGGCCCGTAGCAGAGCGCCGGGATCTTGTTGTAAAGCGCATAAACCCGTGTATCGAGGTAGCCTGCCGTCATAAAGGATTGCAGCGGCGCGCCGATGGCCTCTTCATGGGCGCGTTCCAACACGGCTTCGGCTTCGCTGCCCGGCTCCAGCACATAGCCTTCGGCGTGAAAGCCGTTAAAGACCACTTTGGGCGGGTTGTTGGACAGGAAGTTATCACTCTGGGCAAAGGCCTTGACCCGTTCGGTAATTTCCCGCGCGGCGTCTTCGGCACGGCGGCCCGGATAGATGGAAACGCGGCAATCGATGTTGCACCATGACGGCACCGAAGATGCCCAATCGCCGCCTTCGATCTTGCCGATGTTGAGGTTAATGGGATGGGCTTCGTCTTCGAAATGCGGGTGGTCGCCTTTCTCGGCGTTCCAGTCCTCCTCCATCTCACGCAGGGCGGTCATCACGCGGGTGGCCGCGTCGATCGCATTGGCCCCTTCGCCCATTTCGCGCACATGGACAGGCACGCCACGTACCTGCACCTGAAACCAAATGACGCCTGTGTTGGCGCGGACCAGCATTTCCTCTTCGGGTTCGGGGATGAAGACCGCATCGGCGGTGTAGCCTTGTAGGAAGGTCTGCAATGCGCCGTTGCCGGTGGATTCCTCCTCCACCACGGATTGCACATAGACGGTCGCCGCCGGTTGCAGCCCGATGCGGCGCAGCGCGTCGAGCGCAAAGATATTTGCAGCCGCCCCCGCCTTCATATCGCCCGCGCCCCGGCCATACATCCAATCGCCGTCGATCTTGGCCGAAAAGGGCGGATCATCCCACATGTCGTGCAGCCCTTCGGGCACCACGTCGAGATGCGATTGCAGGATCAGCGAGCGACCCGCCTCATCGCGCGGGCGGTGGATGCCCACGACGATGGGCGCGTCAGAGTGATCGTCGGAGTATTTCGAGCCGCCGGGGTGCGCCTCAATCGCAGCGCGGTCCATCTTGAAACGGTCCATCGCATAGCCACGGCTTTGCAGGTTGCGAAACAGCAGGTCTTGGATCGCATGTTCATGGCCGCGCAGCGAAGGGGTCTGCACGAGTTGTTGGGTAAAGCTCACTTGCTCAGCGAAGCCATCTTCGACAGCCTGAAGGATGCGGGATTTCAGATCAGGATCGAGGGTCATGTCGTGTCCTTTCGGTGGGTTACAGCATCGCTTCGATGAGGAAGGGGCCGGGCTCTTTTGCGGACTCTTCGATGGTGCGCATCAAGTCGGCGATGTCTTCGACCCGTTTGCCCGGCACGCCCATGCCCTTGGCCATGGCGACGAAATCCAGTTGCGGGCGGTCGAGGTTCAGCATGCTCAGCGCGTCGGGGCCGGGTTGGGCACCGACGTTGTGCAACTCGCCCTTGAGGATCTCATAGGACTGATTGGCGAGGATGATCGTGGTGACGTTGGAGTTCTCGCGCGCTTGGGTCCAAAGCCCTTGGATGGTGTACATCGCCGATCCATCCGCTTGCAGCGTGATCACCGGACGGTCAGGGCAAGCAATGGCGGCCCCGGCAGAAAGCGGGATACCAATGCCAATCGAACCGCCGGTGATGGCTAGCCAAGAGTTTGGCGCAGCGCTGTCGCCTGCGGGGAAGGTGGCCCCGCCAGAGGATACCGCTTCATCCACCACAATCGCGTCTTCCGGCAGCGCATTAGCCAAAGCCGCGCCGAGGTTTTGCAAAGTGATGCCGCCTGCCTGCGGTACGGCGGGCTTGTCATGCTGGGGAGGCGTGGCGGATTTGGCACCGATCCGATCCGCCAGTGCGGCGATGGCCTCAGACCCGTTACCATCAACAGCCGCCAATGTGACGGTATGGCAATCGACCGGCAGCAGCAGGCTCGGCTTGCCGGGATAGGCAAAAAAGGCGACGGGGGGCGGGGTCTCAATCAGGATCGCGCGGCTGTAGGGGGCAAGGCATTCAAGGGCCGCGTTGATCGGGTAGGGGACTTTGTTGATCGCAAAGCGGCCCTGACCCCGCTCCAGACGGCGGTTTGAGGTGGGCGCGAGGATATCGGCCCCGGTCTTGTCTGCAATGCCGTGCAGCAGCGCCATTGCTTCTTGGCTTTCCAGCACCGCGCTGCCGACGAGTAGAACGGTTTTCTCACCGCTCTCCAAAGCCTTGATCGCGGCATCTAGCGCGTGTTCATCCAGCGGAGCAGGGGCGGCGGGGGCCACGGCCTCGGCCATCTTGCCGCCCGCATCCCAGCCGATATCCGCAGGGGCGATCAATGTGGCGACCTTGCCGGGCTTGCTCTGCGCTACGGCGAGGGCGGTCATCGCATCCGCCGCAAAGCTGCCCGCATCGCGGCCTGAGCGGACCCAATCGCTGAATGGCGCACAGGCGCCTTCGACATCTGCCGAGAGGGGGGCATCGTATTTCTGGTGCCGCAGCGCGTGGTCGCCCACAAGGTTGACCATCGGCACCCGCGCCTTGCGGGCGTTGTGCAGGTTGGCGGCGGCATTGGCGAAACCGGGCGCGAGGTGCAGTAGGGTCACTGCCGGTTTCCCGGCCATGCGCGCATAGCCATCGGCGGCACCGGTCACCACGCCTTCGAACAGGCCCAAGACGCAGCGCATCAGTTTGGTGCGGTCCAGCGCGTCGACGAATTGCATCTCGGAGGTGCCGGGATTGGCGAAACAGACCTCCACCCCGCCCGCATGCAGGCTGCGGACAACGCTTTCAGCGCCGTTCATCTCTTTGGGTGTCTTGCTCATGCTGTGGCCTCGCGGAATGTCGTGAGAAATGATTTTGCGTTATCGGCAAGGGAGGGGCCAAGGTAACCGCCCTCTTGAATCAATGCCGTGGGAAGGTTCAGCGCCGCCAAGCGCCGCGCCATTTCGGCAAAGCCGTCGGGGTAGACATTTACGGCGGCCAGCGGATCATCGGCGGCCATGTCAAAGCCCAGTGAGACCACCAGCGCCTCGGCTCCGAAATCACGGATCGCGGCGATGCCTTTGTCGAGCAGGGCCAGCACGTCATCTTGGCTCGCGCCCTGTTCCAGCAGCAGGTTCAGCGATTTGCCCACCCCGTCGCCTTCGCCCGTTTCATCCGCATGGCCAAGGTAGAAGGTGGGGTAGGTGGCCGGGTCGGGGTGCAGCGAGCAAAAGAAGATGTCGCCGCGTTCGTAGAGGATGTCGAGCGAGCCATTGCCGGTGTGCACGTCGATATCGATCAGCGCGACCTTTTTGTAGGTCTGGGTCAGATGCTCCGCCGCGATGCAAGCGTTGTTGAAAAAGCAAAACCCGTTCGCGCAATCGCGCATCGCGTGGTGGCCGGGCGGACGGCAAAGCGCATAGGCGGCGCGGGCACCGGCTGCCACGGTCTCGGCAGCTTGGACGGCGGTTTGCGCCGACCAATAGGCGGCGTCCCATGACCCTTCGGTCAGTGGGGTCGAGGTGTCGGTCATCCACCAGCCCAATTGACCGTGAATGTCCTTGGGCTCTTTCCCGCGCCGCACGCCGGGGTGCATGGTTGGGATGGCCAGCGCATCAGGGCCCGCGCTTTCGACGAAGCGGGCGTGTGCGTCGGGCAGGAAGTCGACGTAGTCGGGGTTGTGCACGGCCTTGATCGGGGCAAGCCCGTGGTCTTGGGGTTTGGTAATCTTAAACCCTTCGCCGATTAACATATCGCGTAGAATTTCAGCACGTTGTGGCTGTTCTTGATGCGGCATGGCCGCGCCGCGCCGAAAGTAGTGGGTCGGTGCGTGGCCAAGCTGGCGTTCGTCGAAAAAGACTTTCATCACATTCCCTGTGGTCTGATGTCGCTGCGGCGGAGCATTGCAGTTTTAATTTGCAGGCTCAATAGAAATGATGCATCATGCATCAAAACTGGCCATGGTTCGGTCGGTAAGGACGAGGGCGCGATGGCCGAGATCAGTCAAGTTTCATTGGGCGATGCGATCTATGATCGGGTCTGTCAGGACTTGGTAGAAGGCAAGCTGCGCCCGAATGAAAAGGTTACCATTCGCGGCTTGGCCGAGCGGCTGGGCACCAGTTCGACGCCAGTGCGCGACGCGGTGCAGCGGCTCTTGCGGGATGAGGCTTTGATCCAGCGCAGCATGCGCGACGTGCGCGTGCCGGTGCTGACCGAGGCGCAGTATCTTGAGATCGCAAGCATCCGGCGCGAGTTGGAGGGTTTTGCCGCAGGCCGTGCCGCCGAGATGGTGGGAGCCAAGGAAATCCGCCGCCTGAAAAAGATCGTGGAGCGGAATGAGGCCGCAGCCGTGGCCGGGCGCTGGCCGCAGGCGGTGAAGTACAATCAGGAGTTCCATTTCGCGCTGGTAGAGGCGGCGGAGATGCCGATCCTGCTGGCCATTCTCAGCGGGCTATGGCTGCGCATGGGGCCGCTCATCGCGGGGTACTATGCGCGGGAACAGCTGGGGCTGGTCCGACATCATCAGGCGATCATTGCCGCCTGTGAAAATCGCGATCCTGCGGCGGCTGCCGCGGAGATGCGTGCAGACATAGATGACGCAAAGGAGGGGATCATCAGATACATCCAATCGTTCACCATAGACGAATGAGCAATTCAAGCGCTGCGCATCGCGCGGCCATCACCCAAACGACTGCAAGAAGCCGACAGAAGATCGGACGCTGTCACTGGGCGAGTCAAAGCAAAACCAATGGGGATTTACATGCTACACACCACTAAATTAACCGCAGCCGTTCTGGCGCTGGCACTGGCCGGACCACTGGCCGCGCAGGATGGCGAGCCGAAATCCGGCGGCACGCTCAACGTTGTGATCCAGCCCGAACCGCCCAGCCTGATGATCGGCCTTGTGCAGAACGGCCCGACACAGATGGTCGGCGGCGATATCTACGAAAGCCTGCTGCGCTATGATTTCGATCTGAAACCCGAAGGCCAATTGGCTGAATCTTGGGAGATTTCAGAGGACGGCAAGACCTATACCTTCAAGCTGCGCGAGGGCGTGGTGTTCCATGACGGAGAGCCCTTCACCTCGGCGGATGTTGAATTCTCCATGGATAAGTTCCTGCGCGAGAGCCACTCGCGGATGCGCACCTATATGGAGCATGTCGAAAGCATCGAGACGCCGGATGAATATACGGTTGTCTTTAACCTAAAGCAGCCCTTCGGCCCCTTCATCGGCATCTTTGAGCCGGGCACCGCGCCGATGATCCCAAAACACATCTACGAAGGCACGGATTTTGCAAACAATGAGGCGAACAACACGCCCATCGGCACCGGTCCTTTCAAGTTCGACAAATGGGAAAAGGGTAGCTTCATCCATCTGGTAAAGAACGAAGACTACTACATGGAGGGCAAACCCTACGTCGACGAAGTCTATTACCACGTGATCCCCGACGCGGCGTCGCGCGCCGTGGCCTATGAGACCGGCAAGGTTGACGTGCTGCCCGGCGGCTCGGTCGAGAACTTCGACGTGGCGCGCATTCAGGCGATGGACAACACCTGCATCACCGACAAGGGCTGGGAATACTTCGGCCCGCTGTCTTGGATGTGGGTGAACAACGACAACAAGCCGCTTGATGATGTGAAAGTGCGCAAGGCGATCATGCATGGCGTCGACCGGCAGTTCGCCAAGGACGCGCTTTGGAATGGTCTGGGTAAAATCTCCACCGGGCCGCTGTCGTCTTCCACACGGTTCTATGACGGCGATACGCCGGATATCTCCTATGATCCGGAAAAGGCCAAAGCACTGCTGGAAGAAAGCAGCTATGACGGCGAAACCATCCGCATCTTGGGTCTGCCTTACGGTGAGACGTGGCAGCGCTGGGCCGAGGCGGTCAAACAGAACCTGAGCGAGATCGGCATGACGACCGAGATCGTGCCCTCGGACGTTGCGGGCTGGAACCAGAAGGTCGCGGACCGCGACTATGATCTCGCCTTTACCTACCTCTACCAATACGGCGATCCGGCGCTCGGCGTTTCGCGGACCTATATGGGCGACAATGCCGCTCCCGGTTCGCCTTGGAACAACGTGGCAAACTATCAAAATGCCGAAACGGACAAGCTGTTCGCCGAAGCGGCATTGATGGCCAGCCCCGAAGAGCGCAAGGCCGCCTATAAGGAAATCCAAGACAAAATCGTCGAGGAAGTGCCGAACATTTGGCTCTTGGAACTGGGTTTCCCCACGATCTACCGCTGTGACATCAAAAACCCCGTCAACACTGCCTTTGGTGTGAACGACGGTTTCCGTGACGTGTGGATCGACAAATAAAAAGAGCGACAACGCTCAAGGTCCGAGCCGTTTCGGCGGCTTGGGCTCACTTTAGAACAAGAACGGGGCGGATAGCGTGATACGTTTCATATTGGGCAGGTTGATCAAGGCAGTGTTTATCCTGCTGGCGATCCTTGTCTTCAATTTCCTGCTGATCCATGCGGCACCGGGTGACCCTGCTGCGGTCATGGCGGGCGAAGCCGGGGCGGCGGATGAGAAATTCCTTGCAGACCTGCGGGCGCGTTTCGGGCTGGACCAGCCGCTCTACATGCAGCTGTGGCTCTATATCAAAGGCGCGGTGCAGCTTGATCTGGGCTATTCCTTCCGCCAGCAGATGCCGGTGGCCGAGATGATCGGCGACCGCCTGCCAGCGACGCTTTTGCTGACTGGCGTGGCCTTCGTGCTGTCGCTGGTCTTGGGCGTGACCGCCGGCGTCGCGGCCTCTGCCCGGCAGGGGCGGTGGGGTGACACGATCATCTCGACCTTCGCGTTGCTGTTCTATGCCACGCCGCTGTTCTGGGTGGCGCTGATGGCAACGTTGGTGTTTTCCGTCTGGCTCGAATGGTTGCCGGGCTTTGGCTATGCGACCATCGGGGCGGGCTATACGGGTTTTGCCCATGTATTGGATGTGGCGAAACACCTCGTCCTCCCGGCCTCTACCTTGGGGCTGTTCTTCACGGCGATCTACATGCGTATGACACGGGCTTCGATGCTTGAAGTGTCGCGGCTCGATTTCGTAAAAACCGCCCGTGCCAAGGGGCTGACCCGCGGCGTGATCCAGCGGCGGCACATCCTGCGCAATGCGCTTTTGCCGGTCATTACGCTTGCGGGGCTTCAGGCTGGGCAGATCTTTGGCGGGGCGATCCTGACCGAGACCGTCTTTGCATGGCCCGGCATCGGGCGGCTGATGTTCGAGGCGATCAACCAGCGGGATTACAACGTGATCCTCGGGGTCTTTTACATCTCGGCGGCCATGGTGCTGCTGTTCAACCTGATCACGGATGTCATCTATGTCATTGTTGATCCGCGGATAAGGCTGACGACATGATGAGCTTTTGGAAACGTTTCAGCTATAACCGCGGCGCGGTGATCGGCTTGGTCATCCTGACCTTCGTCGTGGCCGCCGCCATTCTCGCACCCATCCTGTTCCCGCAAAGCCCGTGGAAAATGGTGCAGCGTCCCTTCCTGCCGCCGTTCACCCAAGACGGGCTGCTTCTGGGTACAGATGCGCTTGGCCGCAATGTGCTGGCAGGGCTGGCACATGGGGCTTATGTGAGCCTGCTGGTCGGGCTGGTCTCGACCATCGTGGCGTTGTCCATCGGCGTGCCGGTGGGGGCCGCGGCGGGGTATTTTGCGGGGCGGATTGACGACGCGCTCATGCGGTTTACCGAGTTCTTTCAGACCATCCCTAGCTTTGCGCTGGCGATCGTGCTCTTGGCAATTTTCCAGCCCAGCCTGACCTTTGTGATCATCGCGATTTCCATCGTGTCATGGCCCCCAGTCGCGCGTCTGGTGCGCGGCGAGGTGCTGTCGCTCAGAACCCGCGAGTTTGTCGAGGCTGCAAGCCTGTCGGGGCTTGGCAACCTTCAGATCATCACCCGCCACATCCTGCCCAACGCGCTGCCGCCGATCATCGTGCTGGCCTCGCTTATGGTGGCGCAGGCGATCCTGCTGGAAAGTTCGCTGTCCTTTCTGGGGCTGGGCGATCCGAACATCATGTCTTGGGGCTATATGATCGGGGCTGCACGCACCGTGATCCGCACCGCATGGTGGCTGTCCTTCCTGCCGGGCATGGCGATCCTTTTGACCGTGCTGGCGCTGAACCTGATCGGCGAAGGCCTGAACGACGCGCTGAACCCGCGATTGACGAGGAAATCCGAATGACCCTGCTTCGCATCCGTGATCTGTCTATCGCTTTGCCCATGGGGGCGGATCGGCTCTATGCCGCGAAGGACATCAACTTTGACCTCGCACCGGGAGAGATCCTCTGCATTGTCGGCGAAAGCGGGTCTGGTAAATCCATGTCGGCCAATGCGGTGATGGGGCTGTTGCCGCAGGGGGTTCTGCCCGACAAGGGCAGCATCACCTTTGACGGGCAGTCGATCCTCGGCCTGTCTGAGAAAGAGATGTTGAAGCTGCGCGGCAGCCGTATTTCGATGATCTTTCAGGAACCGCTCAGCGCGTTGAACCCGCTGATGCGGGTCGGCGCGCAAATCGCCGAGGTGTTCGAGGCGCATGGTGCGCTCAACAGCTCGGAACGGCGCGCGCGGGCGTTGAAACTGCTGGAGGAGGTCGGCATTCCCGACCCCCAAGCAGCGATCCGGGCCTACCCCTTCCAGCTTTCGGGCGGGCAGCGACAAAGGGTCATGATTGCGATGGCCTTGGCGCTCGAGCCTGACATCCTGATCGCGGATGAGCCGACCACGGCGCTTGATGTGACCACCCAAGCGCAGATCCTCACGCTGATTGAAGACCTGCGCCGCAAGCGCGGCATGGCGGTAATCTTTATCACCCATGACTTTGGCGTGGTGGCCGATATCGCCGACCGGGTGATCGTCATGAAAAAGGGTGAAATCGTTGAGGCAGGCCCGGCTCAAGAGGTGCTGTTGAAGCCCCAGCACCCCTATACCCGCGCCCTGATCGACGCGATCCCCCGGCTGACCCAGACCGATGCGCCCGAGCAGGTCGAGCGCGCGCCGCTCTTAAAGGTTGAAGGGCTGCAAAAAACCTTTTCGACCGGCTCTGGCACGCTCTTTGGCAAGCGCCGTGTGGTGAAGGCCGTGCAGGACGTGAGCTTTGACCTCTACGCGGGCGAGACGATTGGTATCGTCGGAGAATCCGGGTCGGGCAAATCCACCGTCGGGCGCTGTCTGGTGCGTCTGCTCGATCCCGATAGGGGCAGGGTGCTGATGGATGGCGTGGATATCGCCCATATGTCCGGCGCGGAACTGCGGGCACAGCGGCGCAAGTTGCAAATGATCTTTCAAGACCCGTTTTCCTCGCTCAACCCCCGCGCCCGCGTGTCCCGCATCCTCACCGAAGGCCTGATCGCCTATGGCACGCCGGATAAAGAGGCGAAGGCCAAAGCGCGGGAGTTGCTTGAACTGGTTGGGCTGGACGAAAGCGCGATGAAACGGTTCCCACACGAGTTCTCTGGCGGGCAACGGCAGCGGATCGGCATTGCCCGCGCGCTGGCGCTGGAGCCGTCGATCATCATCGCGGATGAGGCCGTCTCGGCTCTCGACGTGTCCATTCAGGCGCAGGTGCTTGATCTGCTGGCCGAGTTGAAAACACGTCTGAACCTGTCGATGCTGTTCATCACTCACGACCTGCGCGTCGCGGCGCGGATTTGTGATCGGATCATCGTCATGCAAAAGGGCCAGATCGTCGAAGCGGGGCCGGTTGGCAAAGTGCTGCACGACCCCGATACCGCCTATACGCGCAGCCTGCTCGACGCTATTCCGGGGCAAGACTACGAACGCGCTCTGGCGGCTGCCGACTAGGGCGCTATTTCAGGCGTTGCGCCAGATATGGATCAAGCGATGGATACTGCGGACCACGACCAAAAGACGCTGCTTTTGACGGGGGCGAGCCGGGGCATCGGTCATGCCACGGCCAAGGCTTTCGCGGGCAAGGGGTGGCGGGTGATTGGCTGCTCGCGGCAGGCGTTCTCGCCCGAATGCCCTTGGCCCGGTGGGGCGCAGGACCATGTGCAGGTCGATCTAAGCGACCCGAACCAGACGATTGAGGCCGTCGCACAGGTCAAGCGGCTGTTGAACGGCAACCCGCTGCATGCGCTGGTCAACAATGCAGGCATTTCGCCAAAGGGTGAAGATGGCGGGCGGCTCAGCACGCTCGACACCGATCTGCGAACCTGGGGGCAGGTGTTTCATGTGAATTTCTTTGCCTCCGTGGTGCTGGCGCGGGGGCTTCAGGATGAACTCTCTGCCGGGCGCGGATCGGTGGTGAATGTGACCTCTATCGCCGGGTCGCGGGTGCATCCCTTTGCCGGGGCTGCCTATGCGACCTCAAAGGCGGCGCTCGCCGCACTGACGCGCGAGATGGCTCATGATTTCGGCCCGCTCGGCGTCAGGGTCAACGCCATTGCACCGGGCGAGGTGGACACGGCAATCCTCAGCGAAGGCACCGATAAAATTGTGCAGACCATTCCCCTGCGCCGCCTTGGTCAGCCCGATGAGGTCGCGCGGGCGATCTATTTCCTGTGCAGTGAGGAAAGCTCTTACGTCTCTGGAACCGAGATTGAGGTGAACGGCGGGCAGCACGTCTAAGGCCACACGCGCGCGCCTTCGTTCTGACAATTCCGTGATGACGTCAATCTGGCGCTGTGCCTGCGCTGCATTAGACCTATGTACAGCCCCTCACGTAAGGGCAGCTATACGCGCGCTCCCCTCAGGCAAAGCATACCCCAAGGGACAACCACTTCATGATAAAATTCGAATTGAACGGGCGGCAAATCTCTGTCGACGCAGACCCGGACATGCCCCTGTTGTGGGCGATCCGCGATGAAATCGGTCTGACCGGCACCAAGTTTGGCTGCGGCATCGGTGCCTGCGGCGCTTGTACCGTGCATATCGACGGCACCGCCACACGGTCCTGCATCACCTATCTGGCGGACGTCGAGGGCCTGTCGGTCACCACGATCGAAGGGCTGGACGAAGAGGGCAAGCACCCCGTTCAAGAAGCATGGCGCAACCTGCGCGTGCCGCAATGCGGCTACTGCCAGTCGGGTCAGATCATGCAGGCGGCGTCGCTGCTGCAAGACACGCCGAACCCCAGCGACGAAGACATCGACGCGGTGATGACCGGCAACCTTTGCCGTTGCATGACCTATCCCCGTATCCGTCAAGCCGTGCGCGACGCCGCCACAGCAATGGGAGGCTCCGACAATGGCTAATCTGATGTCCCGCCTGAAAGGCTCCGACAATCAATCGCAGATGACCCGCCGTGGGTTTCTGGTGTCCATGACCGCCGCGGGCGTTGCCTTTGGCTTCCCGCAGGCGTCGAACGCCGCGATGAACCCCGCCGTGCCGGATGGCACGCCGATCACTCCGAACGGCCAGCCGTTTGAGCCGTCGATGTGGTACTGGATCGACGCCGATGGTCAGGTCAACGTCAACATCATTCGCGCCGAGATGGGCCAGCACGTCGGCACCGCCATCGCGCGTATTCTGGCGGATGAATTGGAAGTGGCTTGGGAAGATGTGCACATCACCCATGTCGATTCAGCCAAGAAATGGGGCCTGATGGTCACCGGCGGCAGCTGGTCGATCTGGCAAAGCTGGCCGGTCTACCGTCAGGCAGGCGCTGCGGGCCGTACCGCGCTAATCGAAGCGGCGGCGGCCAAGTGGGGCGTTGATGCCTCTGGCCTGACCGCACGCGACGGTGCCGTGACCGATGGCACGCAAAGCATCAGCTACGGCGATCTGGTGGCCGAAGGGCTCGACCGGAGCTTTACCGAAGACGAATTGGCAGCCCTGCCGTTGAAACCCCATGCCGATCTGCGCCTTGTGGGCCAAGACGTGCATCCTCTTGATCTGGATACGAAGACCACCGGTCAGGCGATCTATGGCTTGGATGCCAAGGTCGATGGCATGGTCTACGGCGTGCCGATGCTGCCGCCGACGCGCTATGGCTCCAAGGTCAATTCAGTCGATGACAGCGCCGCGAAAGAGGTCAAAGGCTACCTTGAAACCGTGGTGCTGGATGACCCGTCGGGCACCGTGCCGGGCTGGGTTGTGGTGCTGGGCAAAACGCTCCATGCCGCTCGGATGGCCACCTATGAGATCAGCGTCGATTGGACAGCGGGCGAGACGGCCGATGTGTCAGAGGATGACATCCAAGCCCGCTCGCGCGAGTTGATCGGAAGCGATGCAGGCTCGATCCTGCACACTGAACAGCCCGAGACCAGCGCCGTTTTCGACGCCGCTGCCGAGACGCTGGAGGCCGAGTACACCACGCAATCCGTGTTGCACTTCCAGATGGAGCCGGTGAACGCGACCGTCTTCCAGAACGCCGATGGCATCTGGGAAACGCATGCGGGCAACCAGTGGCAATCGCTGATCCTGCCTACGCTGTCCACGGCGCTTGAGGTACCTGCCGACAAGATCGTGATGCGCAGCTATATGCTGGGCGGGGGCTTTGGCCGTCGTTTGAATGGTGATTATATCGTGCCGGCCGCGCTGGCCTCAAAGGCTGTCGGCAAGCCCGTCAAGCTGGTCTTCTCCCGCGAGGAAGACGCCCAGTTCGACAGCATCCGCTCGCCTTCAGTGCAAAAACTGCGCATGGCGTTTGACGATGCCAAAGCCGTCACAGGCATGGAACACCACGCCGCCGCCGGTTGGCCGACGCAGGTGATGGCGCCGGGCTTCATGCCCAAAGGTGTCAACGAAGAGCCTTACGATCCCTTTGCCATCGACGGTGCGGATCACTGGTACAGCGTCGGCGCGCACCGCGTGCGGGCGATCTCCAA
Organism: Sulfitobacter dubius; assembly: GCF_027214245.1. Classification (GTDB taxonomy): domain Bacteria; phylum Pseudomonadota; class Alphaproteobacteria; order Rhodobacterales; family Rhodobacteraceae; genus Sulfitobacter; species Sulfitobacter dubius_A. The sequence goes on from NZ_JAPWHM010000002.1 coordinate 297,401, forward strand.
CGATCTGGCGAACGCGACCTTCCGTCCCGGTTGGCTGCGCTCGGTCGGGCCGGGCTGGACCAACTTTGCCGTCGAAAGCTTCATGGACGAGGCCGCGCATAAGATCGGCGCCGATCCATTGCAGTTCCGTCTGGATCACCTGAAGGCCGATGGCATCAACGCGGGCTCTGCGCCCAATGCGGTGGGCGGTGCGTCGCGTCAGGCGGCTGTCTTGCAGCGCGTGGCCGAGATGTCAGGCTACGGCAAGACCGACCTGCCCGAGGGCACGGCAATCGGGATCGCCACCACCTTTGGTCAGTCGCGGACCATGCCAACTTGGACCGCAGCCGCGGTAAAACTGGCGGTGGATGCCGAAACGGGCGAGGTTGCTGTCGAGAAGATGTGGCTGGCCTTCGATTGTGGCACCGTGGTCGACCCCGACGGGGCGCGCGCGCAATGCGAAGGCGCGGCGCTCTGGGGCCTGTCCATGGCTCTGCATGAGGGCACGCGGATCGAAGACGGCAATGTCGTTGATCTCAACCTCGGGTCTTATACGCCGTTGCGGATGGTTGATGTGCCGGACATCGAAGTGGCCTTTGTCGAGAGCACGGAAGTGCCCGTCGGACTTGGCGAGCCGGGCACCACGGTCATCGCGCCGGCGGTTGCCAACGCGATCTTCAACGCCACCGGGGCGCGGGTCCGTCATCTGCCGATCACCCCTGATGCGGTCCTCGCGGCGCTGGAAAGCTGATACCAAGAGACGGGCGCGACATGCCGCGCCCGTCTTTCATCTTGGCCGGGGGCGTCGTCGTCTTAAGCGGGGCGTGTATTCGGCTGGCAGCACAGAGACTGCCCAAATTCAACGGCCCAAATTTTGCGCGTTCTCTCTTAAAAACGTGTGGATTTACCCTCCGCGCCATAATTCTGACAGGTTTCGAACAATAATCTAAACGCGCGATCTATGCCCGGTTGCGGGCTGGTACGAAGGACAATCTGTGGCACCTACCGAAACATATGAACAGCGCGTTGCCGCCACGCGAAAACGCTTTATCGAAGGGATCCCGGATCGCTTGCAGGCCGTCTCTGACGCACTGCGCGAGACGGACGGGGCCGATCCGCGCGAGACGAACGCGCGTAAGGTCCACCGCATGCTGCACGATCTGGCCGGGAACGCCGCGATGCTGGATTACCTTGAGATTGAAGATTGTCTGCGCAAGGGGCTGCGCGTTGCCGAAGATGCAGATGAGTCCTCTTCGCCCTTGTCAGCCGATGATGTTCGTATAATTGAGACGGCTCTGGCCGATGCCAATAGCGTCGTCGAAAATATCTAAGAAAGCCTTTCCATGAAGTATCCCGCAATTGGTTTGCTGGCGGCTTTGCTGCCGTTTCAAGTTCACGCTCAAACGACCACGGGTGAGGACGCGGCGCGCGCCCCCGCGAAGCAGGTCCAAGAGGGGCTGATTGTCCGGACCTTCGATCTGGCGGAGCTTGGGTTTCAAAACGGCATTTCTTTCCGCCAACTGTCTGGAAACGCGACGATCTACATCCCGCTGCCCGACGCGGATGCGCTGAACTCGGGAAGCTTGCAGCTAGAGCTTGAACACGCCTCCACCACCGAGGTAGACCGCTATTTGCAGGTCTCGGTCGCGGGCCGCCCCGTGACATCGCAGGCGCTGCCGAATGGGGCAGGGCGCCTGAGCCTGCCCGTGCCGCTCAGCCCCGAAGACGTATCTGGCGGGTTTATCGCCGTGGGCCTCTCCTATTCCGGCGCCCTCAGTGATCGGGTCTGCGTCGACGAGCGCGCCTCAGGGGATTTTCTTGAGATTACGGCGGCGTCTTCCGTGACGTTGCAATTGGACCCCTCGGAAATCGATACATCGGCTGCCTTCGCGGGGCTGCGTCCTGCGAATACGCGCCTTGCGATCAACGGAAACGATTCCCTCGCCGCTCTGGCTGCCGCGACCCGCGCCGCCGCGTTGTTTGACGCCGAAGCGGGGCGACTGACCTTTGCCGAGGAAACGGCGAGCCCGGCGGGCGCATGGTCCGAAGGTGTCATCCAACTAGACGTGACTGCCTCTGGCGTGGCGAGTGAGATGGCCGTGAACACCCAAGCGGGCCTGCCGGTCTTGACCCTGCGCGGCAGTGATCCGCAGGTGGGGCTGTGGCAGATGATGTCGGAATGGTCGGCCCTGTCGAACACGGATGCGACCGTGGTCGATGTGGCCGGGGCTCAGGCTCTGTTCGATGACCGCTTGCCGCTCTCTACCTTGCAGGCCGATCTCACCCCGCGTGCCGTGGTCTCGACCGAAGACTTTTTTGTTCCGTTCCAGTCCTCGGACCTTCCAGCGGGCAAGGGCGTGGCCGGTGTTAATCTGCATGTGGCCGCAGCGCTTGATCCCGAAGGGCGCGGAGCGACGGCCTCGGTCTTTCTGAATGACACGCTTTTGGGCAACCGCCCGCTTGGCAGTGGCAAGCCCGAGCAATTGACCTTTTCTGTGCCCAGCGGCCTGCTGGGGCGCGACAACCTGCTGCGCGTGTCGATCCAGCGTCAGCCCACGGGCGGCGAATGCCGGTTCAAGCCGCAGGGCTATCCGGCGCAGATCCTGCCCGGCAGCGCCTTGTTGCTTTCCGATGCCGCGCCGCAGGATCAGGATTTCTTTGCCCTGCGACAGGAGTTCGGCAATGGCGTTCAGGTCGTGCTTGACCCCGCACTTTCGCTGGATTTCGCGCAATCACTGCCGTGGCTTGCAGGCGTTGCGGGCAGTGTGATTCCGGACCGTGCCACCATCCTGCCCCGCGCCTCGGTTGAGGCGCTTGAAGGGGACGAGCCTTTCTTTGTGATCTCTGAGCAAAACCCCGGAGATGGCGACCCGCTGATCACTTTTGATCAGGGCCGCATTGAGGTGCGCGACCGTCAAGACAACTTGATCTATTCGGGCGAAGACCTGTCGCGCCTTGGCGTGGTGCAGATCGTCACCCGTGGCGATACCCGTGGTCTGTGGCTGCGTCCGGGCAACGGCCCGGCGCCGGAATTGACACCCGAACGTCCTATGATGCTGGACCGGGGCGATCTGGCCCTCATCGGGCAGGACGGGGTGATCCTTGCCACTGCCACTGATCGCAGCCCGCTGGTTGACGTCGACTACCCTGACCGCACCAGCCTTGCGCAGATGCTGGCCAAGTACCGCCCTTGGATCGTGGGGGCCATCTGGGTGCTGGTGACGCTGCTTGTGCTGATCGTCTTCCAGCGCGTCTACCGCGCGCGTCGCGGCAAAGACGAGACGTAAGTCACCGTGGCGTTGGATGCCGAAAGCGAAGCCATTGGTTCGCTGCTGCTTGACCGTGGCGCGCTGACGGCTGAACAGCTCGACGCGGCAGAGGATTTGGCCGAAGACTGGAACGTCTCTCTGGTCAAAGTCCTACTGTCGCGGCGCTGGCTGACCACGCAGACACTCTACCGGGAGATCGCCTTTTACCATGGGCTGACGCTGGTCGATCTGATCGAAGACCGCGCCGATGATGATCTGATCCGGCGGTATGATCCGGTGGTGATGAACCAGTTTATGACGGTGCCGATTGGCCGGGCAGAGGATGGCACCCTGACGGTGGCCACCTCGCGGCCCGGGCCGCGCACACTGCTGCACATCCGCGAGGTCTACGGCACCGGCGTGACCATCGTGGTGGCATCGCATTTCGATGTGTCATGGCAGCTACAACGCGCCTTCCGGGAGAAACATTCCCATGAAGCGGTCTTTGCTCTGGCAGAGCTTGACCCGGATATGTCGGCGCAGAATGTGGTGACCCCGCCGCAGATCTTGGTGATTTACCTCTTGGTCTCGGCCCTGTTGCTGGGGCTCGCGTTTTCGCCGGTGATCACGCTGATCGTGCTGAACGTCTTTCTGACCGTTTTCTACACCGGAAACTTCTTGTTCAAGGCGCTGCTTGTCTGGCTGGGCGGTGCCGCGCAGGAGACCTCATCGCGGGCCATCGCGGCTGAGGCATCGCTGCTGCGCGACGAAGACCTGCCGATCTATACCGTGCTGGTGCCGATGTTCCGCGAGCCCGAGGTGCTGCCAATCCTTGCCCAAGCGCTGCGTAACCTCGACTACCCGCTGGCCAAGCTTGACATCAAGATCGTGCTAGAAGAGGGCGACCACGAAACGATCGACGCGGCGCGCAAGCTGGACCTCGAAGGCGTGTTCGAGATCATTCGCGTCCCGGCCTCCCATCCGCAGACCAAGCCCAAGGCCTGTAACTTTGCGCTGCGCTATGCGCAGGGGGATTTCTTGGTGATCTTTGACGCCGAGGATAAGCCCGAACCGGATCAGTTGAAAAAGGTCATCGCCGCCTTCAACCAATCCGCGCCCAATACCGCCTGCATCCAGTGCCGGTTGAACTATTACAACGCGCGGGAAAACTGGCTGACGCGGATGTTCACGCTGGACTATTCACTGTGGTTCGACCTGATGCTGCCGGGGTTGGAGCGTTTGGGTGTGCCTATTCCGCTGGGCGGCACCTCGAACCACTTCCGCATGGACGTGCTGCGCGAGTTGAACGCATGGGATCCCTTCAACGTGACCGAGGACGCCGATCTGGGCATTCGTCTGACGCAAAAGGGCTACCGCGTGGGGGTCATCGATTCCACGACCTTTGAGGAGGCCAATGTTTCGATCCCGAACTGGGTGCGCCAACGCTCGCGCTGGATCAAAGGCTATATGCAGACCTTCCTTGTGCACAGCCGCAGACCGATTCACCTTTGGCAGTCAGTCGGCAGCGCAGGGGTCTTTGGCTTTATATTCTTCATCGGGGGCACGGTGCTGTCGGGCCTGTTGAACCCGGTGTTCTGGTCGATCTTTGCCATCTGGCTGATTTTCGGAACCGAGGTGATCACACCCTATTTCCCGCTGCCGGTGCTGTATCTTTCGCTGGTCAACCTTCTGGCGGGCAATGGGCTGCTGATCTACCTCACGATGGTCGCGCCCTTTAGGCGCAGATGGACCGATCTGGCCCCTTGGGGGATCACCGTAGTGGGGTATTGGGTGTTGATGACCGTAGCCTCTTATAAGGCGCTGTCGCAACTGATCTTCAACCCGTTCTATTGGGAAAAGACCCAGCACGGCCTGTCCAAACACACCGCCAATGAGGTCGCCGAAGCCAGCGCCGAAGCGACGGAGGCCACGCAATGATCCGCGCGGCCTCTTGGTCCTTTGGCTTTGTCGTGCTGGCGCTGGTGCTCTTGCTCAGCCTCGGCTGGACCGAGGCGCATGGCTTTCTGTCAATGGATGTGACCGACCTTTGGGCCAAGTCCATCGTGCAGATCGACGGGCCGGTGCAGTTCAAGGCCACGGATGCCTTCTACCCGCCCGTTCCCTATGCGCTGTCGCTGTTGGGGCAGGCGGTCTTGCCTGACACACAGGTGCCAGTGCCCTTCGTGCTCTCTGCGCTGGTGGGGGCAGGGCTGCTGGTCATGTGGTTCCTCAATCTGCGCGATACGGGTCAGTTTTCGGGTGTGACCGCGGCTCTGGTCGTGTTTCTGCTGGCGTTAAACCCCTTTTTCCTACGCGCCTTGGCCGATGGGCCTGAAACGATGTTCTGTATCTTGGGCACATGGTTGTTCGCGCGCGGCATCGTCAATCTGCGGCTGACCGGCAACGCGCCTGACATGATGAAAGTGGCCGTGGGGCTTTTGGTGGTGGCGCTTTCGGACAGCTACGGTCTGATGCTCTGCTTGGGCGCGATGCCCTTCATGATCGTGGCGGCGCGGCCCAGCATGATTGCGGCCTCTTCCACGGGGTATCTTGTGGCGATGTTCTATCCGGTGCTTGCCGCCGTGGGGTCGCTGATGTTTGTCAGCATGATATTCGACAGCCGCCTTGTCCCGCTTTTGTCGGAAACCGCGACGCCGCTGACCCTGCGCGAGCATTTGGTCATTCTGGCCGGGCTTGGCCCCGCGGCCTTTGTCGCGATCCTGCGCAACATCCTGATCCCGCGGTTGTTCATGCCGCTGTTGGCCGCCGTGGGCGCTGTGCTGGGCGGCTATACGCTGAACACATTCTTCCACGTCGAAGGCGACCCGGCCATGGCGCTGGCGCCCATGCTGGGCGTCTTGGTTGCCGCGATCCGCTTTTGGCCCAACCTGCCGCTGCGCGAACCCATTGCCATCACCCTGATGGCGCTGTCGCTGCTGACCTCTGCGCTTGTCATGCGCCATGTCGCCCATAACGAAACCCGCGTTTGGACCAATGCCATGCTTGGGAAAGAGAACGCAGCGTCGCGCCCCACGCAGGAAGTTGTTTCATTCTTGCGCGACAAGTCTGAAATTATGGTAGATGTTGAAAAAAATCCCCAGATCGTGGTTGGTTTGGGGAATATAGACCGGCTGGTGATCGCCGGAGAGCCTGCCTACGACTGGGCGCTTGAGGGGGGCGTGCCGCGGACAAACTATATTGTCGTCCCGCGGCAGGCCGAGGGGCAGATCACAGCAGACAGAATTCTGCGCAGGTTCCCGCAGCTGAGACTATCGCAGCTGCCGGGGTATGAGGAGGTTTTTCAAAACAGCCAATGGCTTGTTTTTGAAAGAATTAACGAGTGGAAATAAAGTCATGAGCCCACGAATTATCGCAGTTGACGACTCGGACATCGCGCAGGATTTCATCAATGCCACGCTTTCGGAGCTTGGGTTCGACGATGTCGTCAGCTTCATCGATCCTCGCGCGGCACTTGACGCGATCGAAAGCGATGAGGCCGCCGCAGACCTGATCCTGATGGACATAATGATGCCCGATATCGATGGTATCGAACTATGTGCCCGTATCCGTGCCCTAGACAGATGGAGCGATGTGCCGATCATTATGCTGACCAGCCGGACAGATATGGGATCCCTTTCCGAAGCCTTCATGGCGGGGGCCAATGACTATGTCACCAAACCCTTCAACCAGATCGAGCTTCAGGCCCGGATGCGCAGCTGCCTGCGCCTGAAATCAGAGTTGGACCGCCGCCGGTCGGGCGAAAACCGGGGCGCGCGCCGCCGCGCCGTGCAGAGCTTTTCAGAGGCCACGGTGCCCAGCCTTTTTGGCAGCAAGGGCGGCTTTCAGGGCAACCTCATGTCGTTGTCCCCCGCGATGCAAAAAGACCTTGGCCTGATCGTGTTTCGGATCGACGGTGACCGCGATCAATCAGATGCGGCGCGTGGCCAGCGGCAAGAGCTTCAGCGCCTCGTGGCTGGTCTTTTTGGCAAGGTCGATATCCCCGCGCGGGACGGTTTCGCCCATTGGGAGGATGACCTGTTCGTCTACGGCTCGCTTCATGCCGGTCACGCGCAGCTTGAAGCGAGGGCGCAGCAGTTTATCTCTGCCGTGGCAGAGGCGTCGGCCTCTGTGAAAGAAGGCTGGACATCCCGTCCTTTGAGCGTCAGTGCCTGTGTCGTACCGCCCTCCGACGCGGCTGTTGCCACGTCGCTTGCGCGGGGCATTCAGGGCGTCGAAAGTGCTGGAAAAACAGGCGGGACGGGCACGATCTGCCTTGCCGCCAACGATATAGGACATCTGCCAAGGAATGGTCAGCACTGAGCCCACCAACAAAATCGAAGCGGGGCCTTCCTCGCGCTCGCAAACCCTGTTTTGGGGACTGATCTCAACGGTCGTTCTGATCTATTTCGTTGGGCTCGCGTTTCTCACGTGGTCCGACTACAACCGCGCCACGACCCGTGCGGAAGTGGAGCTCGAGCATTTCGCAGAGCTTTATGAGCAGGCGGTCGATGCCTCTCTTTCGGTTGCGAATGTGCGGATGTGGGGTCTCATCGACGAGTTGTCGACCGCGCGTCTGAGCGACCCGGATCAATTCGAAGCGCAATATGGCGCGTTGATGAATTCTGCCGTGCAAGAGACCAAACAGGTCGATGCGCTGGTGCTGATCGGTGCGGATGGGGTCGTGCTTTGGGCCACGGTGAAACCTCTGATGGGGCAGTACCTTGGGGACCGGGCCTATTTTCAGGCAGCGATCGGGCTTGATGTTGATGAATACACCGTTGGGGTGCCTATCGTATCGCGCGCCACCGGGCGGCGGCTGACGCCGATTGCATGGCCCTTGATCGGCATCGACGGTCAACCGCGCGGGGTGCTGGCGTCGTCCTTGGGCGAAGACTATTACTCCCAACTGCTTGCGTTGGATGGGCTGCAACAGGACATGTACGTCGAGGTGGTGACCTCCAACGGAGAGCGCGCCTTTTCCTCGGGGCGGCCCCAGCGTGACCCCGACACGCCGGTGTTCCGTGCGCGCAAGGAGATCCCGGCGCTTGACCTTTATATCGACGTGACGCGCAGCAAAGCGGCGGTCATGCAAAGCTACTGGCAGCGCACGGTGGCGTTTGCGGGCCTTGCGACGATCCTGTTCTTGACGGTGATCAACGCCGCGATCCGCGCCAGACGGCAGTCGACCCAACTGGCGCAGGCCCTGCGCAATTCCGAACGCGACCGCGAGCGCATTCGTGTGGCGCAGAGCGAATTCGACGCGATTTTCGAGAATGTCGGCGACGGGCTGATCGTCTACAATGACAACAACAAGCTGCACCGCTCTAACCGCAAGGCGCGGCAACTGATGGGCGTCTCATCAGATATCGATGCCGTTCAAAAGCTGCGCGGCATGGTCCCTCCCTTTTCGCAGATGGACGAAGACGTGGCCGTTCACCGCGTTCAGATCCCCACGGGAGAGAACGAGAGTGTGGCGGTGCAATGCCGGGTGATGAAACTGCATCTGCATGGGGATTATATCGCCTACAACGTGCTTCAGGATATCTCTGCCGAAGAGCGTCTGGTGGCGGCGCGCACGGCCTTTGTCACCTCGGTCAATCACGAACTGCGCACCCCGCTCACGTCCCTTGCCGGGTCGCTTGAAATTCTGCACGACCGCTTTGGCGATACCATGCCCAAGAACGCGGGCAAGCTGTTGTCGATGGCCACCCGCAACGCCGACCGGCTTTTGGTGCTGGTCAATGACATCCTGACCCTTCAGGCCATCGACCAACGTCAACTCAGCATCCAAGCCGAGCGGGTCGCGGTGTCGGAAGTGCTGTCAGAGGCGATTGCCGCCAACACCGGCTATGGGGTGAACCGCGATGTGCAGCTCGACATTCACGCAGGGCCAAACGCGGCGCAGGAGGCCTATGTGCAGGTGGACACCGTGCGCATGCAGCAGATCTTTTCCAACCTGATCTCGAACGCGGTCAAATATACGCCGCGCGGCGGGACGGTAAAAATCGGCGCCGAGGTGGACGACCAATGGGTCACGTTCTATGTCTGCGATGCGGGGCCGGGCATCCCTAGATCCGCGCATGATCGTATGTTCAAAAGGTTCGCTGACCCTGTGCATTCTCGCGAAAACCAAGCGAATGGCACGGGGCTGGGTTTGGCCATCACGCGGGAGTTGGTGTTGCGACAAGATGGCGATATAAGCTTTGAGACGCGCTCTGAAGAAGACGGAGACGAAAACCCCGGCACCACATTCTACGTGCGGTTCGCCCGTGATACTGGTGCCACGCCCGAGCATGGGGGTGCGGCATGAGAGTGTTGTTTGTCGATGACGAGGATGACATCCGCGAGTTGATCGAGTTTGCGATCATGACCGAAGATGACATCGAACCGACATTCGCGGCCACCGGGCTGGACGCGATTGCCACGATGGAAACGCAGTCTTTCGACGTGATCATGCTGGATGTGATGATGCCGCCCCCCGATGGTATGGAGGTGCTGCGCTGTGCGCGGGCCAATGCGGATTTGGACGACACGAAGATCGTGATGTGCACCGCCAAAACCTCGCCGGAATCGGAAAAGAAGTTTCGCGCCCTTGGGGCCGACTACATTCTGCACAAACCGTTCAAACCGCTAAAGCTGGCGGATTTCATTCGGTCGATCGCCTAATACCTCATCGCGCAGCCCCTCGCTGCTTTGATTAAGCGGAACTTATCATGCCCAAATCAGCACAGATGCCCACAGAAACCACGCAGCGGATATGGTCCGGCCTCGTTTTCCTCTCGGCTTTTGCGGCATTGACCGTGCCGGCAAGCGAGGTGACATCGGCGGCTTGGCCGCGGGGCGAGGACAAAAGCTTTGTAACGCTGTCATATGAATCGACGGTAGATGGCCCCGACTTCGGCGATTACGGGGCGTTTTACTATGAATACGGTGTCACCGAGAAGCTGACCTTCGGTCTCGACATCGGCAAAAGCCAAGACGCCGGTCAGGTCAACGCCATCGCCTTTTTGCGCTATCCATTGGGGGCATCTGAGGGGGACAACGTTTTCGCCGCTGAACTTGGTCTTGGCTGGGCCGAGCGCGATGGCAGCGCGGTGGCGGCTTTGCGGCCCGGCCTGTCATGGGGCCGCCCGGTGTCGGGCGCATGGGGCAACGGCTGGCTGGGGGTGGAAAGCACCTATGCCCTTTACGAAGACGGCGAAGGTCTGGGCAAGATCGACAGTTCCTTTGGCATCAACCACGCCAATGGCAACCTGTCGATTTTCAAGCTGGAATTCGCGGCCCCCTCTGACGGCGATGAGACATTGGCCTTCGCCCCGTCGCATGTGGTCAAAGTGTCCGAGAACAGCTTTCTGGAGTTCGGCCTGTCCCATGAATTCACCGATAGCGTGACCAAGGTCAAAGTCGGGGTTTGGCACAGCTTCTAGGGCGCGCGGCGAGCCCTCTCAATCGCGCCAATCGGGGCGGTTGCCGAGGTGGGCGATCAGAAAGTCGATGAAGAACCGCGTCTTGGGGGTCAGCACGTTCGAGCGCGGGTAGACCAGCCAAAGCACCGAGCGGTCATTCATCCGCCAGCCCGGAAGCAGCCGCAGCAGCTGGCCCGAGGCAAGTTCATCCGCCACGCTCCACAGCGAATTGACCGAGATGCCAGCCCCCGCGCGTGTCGCTTCCCGCTGGGCATCGCCGTCGTCCATGATGACGCGGCAGGTCATCTCGCTCGGGTCTATCGTGGCGGCCTCGCCCTCCGGCCCGGTCAGCGCGCGCGGTTCAAGATCGCCCCACGCGATAAAGTGATGACCCCGCAGGTCGGCAGGGGTGTCGGGCATCCCATAGGTCTCCACATAGGACGGCGCGGCGCAGAGAACGCGGGTGTCATCGGCCAGCTTGCGCCCCCGCAGGCTGCTGTCGGTCAAAGGCGCGCTGCGTAGGGCGAGGTCGAAACTGCCTTCGATCGCGTCAAACCGGGTGTCGGAGAGGCGCAGATCGAGGGTCAACTCAGGGTAGGTTTCGTGAAACTTTGGCAGCAGCGGCATGATATGGCGTTGGGCAAAGCTGCTGGGGGCGGCGAAGCGCAAAATGCCCTTCGGCCCCGCCTTGGTCCCGCCCAGAATGGCCCGCGCGGCATCGGCCTGCGCCAGTATCTCCCGCGCATAGGGCAGAAAGTCGGACCCATCCAGCGACAGCGACACCTTTCGCGTGGTGCGCCGCAAAAGCTCAACCCCGAGTTCCTGTTCAAGCTTGGCCAAACGCGCGCTGGCCACGGCAGGGGCCATCCCCAAGGCGCGCCCGGCGGCCGAGATGTTAAGTCGTTCGGCAGCCATGACGAAAAGGCGCAGGTTGTCGATGTCCATGCGGCTGTCCTTGCTGCGGGCTATCCGCAGGGCCAGCGTACAGGCGGCTGATATTGTATTCAATATCAAGAAACTGAACTTAGCTCTCGCCGGATTATCTAGCGTATCCCGCTGGTTTATATCTGCCTCAACGCAACATTCAACGAAAGATAGACCGATGAAATCCATGACCCTTACCAGCTATGGCGCTGATGCTCCCTTTGTCGAAGCCGAACTGCCGCGCCCCTTGGCCACCCCCGGTCATGTGGTGCTGCGCGTCAAAGCGACGAGCGTGAACACCATCGACACCATGATCAAGGGCGCGGGCAAAGATCTGCCCCTGTCGCCCGATCTGCCTGCCGTTCTGGGCATGGATTTCGCCGGGGTGATCGAAGAACTGGGCGAAGGTGTCACCGGTTTCGCCGTGGGTGATGAAGTCTATGGCTGCGCCGGTGGTTTGGCTGATCTGCAAGGGGCCTTGGCCGAATTCATGCGCGCCGACGCGCGGCTGATCGCCCATAAACCCAAATCGCTGTCGATGCGCGAGGCGGCTGCCCTGCCGCTGGTGGGCATCACCGCTTGGGAAGGGCTTCACCGGGCGGACGTCGGGGCCGGGCAGAAGGTGCTGGTCCAAGGCGGCGCAGGCGGCGTGGGTCATCTGGCGATCCAACTGGCCCGGCATCTGGGGGCCGAGGTTTCCGCGACCGGTACCGGGGATGACCAGCTTGCGGTGATCGAAGGCTATGGCGCGCGGGCGATCGACTTTAAGACCCAGAAAATCGAAGATTACGTGGCCGCGCAAACCTCTGGCCGCGGGTTCGATGCAGTGTTCGACACCGTCGGTGGGGACAATCTGACCAACTCTTTCGCTGCCACTGCGCTGAACGGCCATGTGGTGACAACCGTGGCCCTGTCGGAAATCGACCTGACCCCGGCGCACTTCAGCGGCTTGTCCCTGCACGTGGTCTTCATGCTCTTGCCGATGCTGCACGACGTGAACCGCGCGGTACATGGAGAGATCCTTGGCAACCTCGCCACGTTGGTGGATGAGGGCGCGGTGAAACCCTTGCTAGACGAAAAGTCCTTTGATCTGACCCAAGTTGGCGAGGCCTATGCGCGGCTGCAAAGCGGGCAGGCCCTCGGCAAGGTGGTGATTGAGGTCTGATCCGGCCCGACATCCTCCCGCCCCGCCGCGTATCTTCTGCGGCGGGGTAGGGACTGTTTGCTGCCCTAACTTCCCTCTGAAGAGGGAGGGTGGGCGGCGAGCGCTTAGGAAATCGTCCTTGACCCCACGGTAGCCTGCCTCTTTCTTCCTCATCTCGCGATTGGCGGTAAATTCGGTCTTGCCTCTGCATATCAGAGTACAGTTAATTGGCCGGACAAGCTGAATACAGCAGCGGCGCGCGGCACTCTGTGCCGACGCCCGTCAAGAGCAACCAAGGGAGAGAGACATGAAATTCACCGCAATCCTCGCTGCAACCACCATTCTGGCAGGCGCTGCCGCCGCACAGGAGGTTGATAAATCTGACTGGCCCAGCAGCTTTACCGTCGGCACAGCCAGCCAAGGTGGCACCTACTTTGCCTATGGCTCCGGCTGGGCGAACTTGGTGGCCAAAGAACTGGGCCTGACCGGCGGCGGCGAAGTCACCGGCGGCCCGATGCAGAACATGGCGCTGGTCCACACCGGCGAGGCGGCCTTCGGCATGACCACGATGGGCCCGGCGGCGGAATCGCTGGCAGGCACCAACCCTATCGCACCTGGTCTGGAAATGACCCAAGCCTGCGCGATGTTCCCGATGTACCAGACTCCCTTCTCGGTGACCGCTCTGGCGTCCTCGGGCATCGAAACCGTGGCTGACATTCCGGCGGGCGCCAAGATCGGCTTTGGTCCGGCGGGCTCCACCTCTGACACTTATTTTCCGCGCATGATGGACACGCTGGGCGTAGAATATGAGCGCCGCAACGGTGGTTGGACCGATCTGGGTGGTCAGTTGCAGGATGGTCTGCTGGACGTGATCGCTTTTGCCGCCGGTGTACCTGTGCCAGCGGTCAGCCAGCTCGAAGTGCAGACGGATGTGAACATCATCGAGTTCACCGAGGAAGAGCAGGCCAAACTGCTCGAAGAATTCCCGGTATCCGAGTTCGCGATCAAAGCCAGCACCTACACCACGCTGGAAGCGGACGCGCGTTCGGTCTCCATGTGGAACTTCGCGATTGCAAACTGCGATCTGCCGGAATCCTTCGTGAAAGCGGCGGTGGACGTGGTCATGTCCGACAACGAGCGTATGACGGGCATCCACAAAGCGGCGGCTTCGACCCTGCCTGAGAACTGGGACAAGAACAAAGTCCTGAAATGGCACCCCGGTGCGGCGGCATGGTTCAAAGAGAACGCAGACGCCGATATTTCTGACGATATGATCTACGGCAACTAAGCTAACGCCTAGACAAACTTGCATGCCGTCCCTAATCGGGGCGGCATCTTGCCATCATCCCGCATGATCGTCGGGAAAGGGAGCTTCCATGACAGACCAGCATAGCGCCGACCCTCAAGGCCCGATTGTCGCTGAAGGGGTTGATGACGAACCCGTAGAGAGCAACCGTCGCATATTCACCGGCCGCACCTATCTGGTCGTCGCGGCCATGTCGGCCATCTATGCGTTCTTTCACATGGCCGCGTTGAACGGCATGTCGATTGGTGAGCTTACCGGCATCCGCATCCCGCTTTTGCCGACCTTCCCGATGGAGACATGGAACTTCCGCATCGTGCACATCGCGGGCGCGCTGATCCTTGGTTTCACGCTCTATTCCGCCCGCGGATTTGTCGACGAAGGCGCCGGGCAGGGCCGTCATCCGTTGGATTTTGTGGCATGGGCTGCGATGATCCCTGCGCTTTATGCCATCTGGACAGCCTGGGGCATCGCCAGTCAGATCAACTCCGGGGTGCAGTGGAATGGCATGAGCCCCGAGTTCAAGAACCTCGAAATTTACCACTATGGTCTGCCGCTGGTGGCGGCGACGGCCATAGGTATCGTTGTCGGCTGGCTTCGGGGCCGTAAGCGGGGGCAGGTTTCGCCCGCGGATCTGTTGCTGTCGGTCTGTGGCATCGCCGTGGCGATCTATCTGATCACCATGTACAGCACCTTGATGCGCAACTCGACGGGCACGCCCTTTGCGCCCATCGGCATTTCCATCGCCGCTGTCGCAGGCACCGCGTTGATCATGGAGTTGACGCGCCGGGTTGCGGGGCTTGCGCTGATCGTGATCTCGGGCATCTTCCTGATCTACGTCTTTGTGGGGGATATGCTGCCGGGCTTCCTGAATGCGCCCAACATCCAGTGGACGCGGTTCTTTAGCCAAGTCTACACCGATGCGGGCATCTTGGGGCCGACCACGGCGGTCTCTTCGACCTATATCATCCTGTTCATCATCTTCGCGGCCTTCCTTCAGGCCTCGAAAGTGGGCGACTATTTCGTCAACTTCGCCTTTGCCGCCGCTGGCCGTTCGCGCGGCGGTCCGGCCAAGGTTGCGATCTTTGCCTCGGGCCTTATGGGCATGATCAACGGCACCTCGGCGGGCAATGTGGTGGCGACAGGCTCGCTGACCATTCCGCTGATGAAGAAAGTCGGCTACCCGGCCCGCACCGCAGGCGCGGTCGAAGCCGCCGCCTCGACCGGTGGGCAGATCATGCCGCCGATCATGGGCGCAGGTGCCTTTATCATGGCCGAGATCACGGGCATTCCCTACACCGACATCGCCGTGGCGGCGATCATCCCGGCGGTGCTCTACTTCGTCTCGATCTACTTCATGGTGGATTTCGAAGCGGCCAAGCTGGGCATGCGCGGGATGCGTTCCGAGGAACTGCCCAAGCTCAAGGACATGCTGCGCCGGGTGTTCCTGTTCATCCCGATCATCATCCTGATTTATGCGCTGTTCATGGGCTATTCGATCATCCGTGCGGGCACGTTGGCGACGGCGGCGGCGGCGGTTGTGTCGTGGTTCACGCCCTTCCGCATGGGGCTGCGCAGCATTGTCAAAGCCTTTGACCTTGCCGGGATCATGTCGATCCAGATCATCGCGGTCTGTGCCTGTGCCGGTATCATCGTTGGCGTCATCAGCCTGACCGGCGTCGGCGCGCGTTTTTCTTCGGTGCTGCTGGGTCTGGCCGAAGCGAGCCAATTCCTCGCCCTGTTCTTTGCCATGTGTATCGCCATTCTGCTGGGCATGGGCATGCCCACCACGGCGGCCTATGCGGTGGCGGCTTCGGTCGTGGCGCCGGGGCTGGTGCAACTGGGCATTCCGCTGCTGACGGCGCATTTCTTTGTCTTCTACTTCGCCGTGGTCTCGGCCATCACGCCCCCCGTGGCGCTGGCCAGTTATGCGGCGGCGGGGATTTCGGGCGCCAACCCGATGGAGACTTCGGTCGCCTCCTTCAAGATCGGCATCTCGGCCTTCATCGTGCCCTTCATGTTCTTCTACAACGGCGCAATCCTGATGGACGGCACGTGGTTCGAGGTGATCCGCGCCGGTGTCACGGCGATCTTTGGGGTCTATCTGTTGTCTTCGGGCATGCAGGGCTGGTTCGCGGGCAGCTTGGCCGCGTGGTTCATCCGGTTGGGTCTGGTCCTTGCGGCGCTGTGCATGATCGCGGGCGGTTTGGTGACTGACCTGATCGGCATCGCGATTGCGGCGTTGATCTTTGCCATCCAGTGGAAGTTCCGCCCGGCGCCTGACGCCCAAATCGCCGTGCGCGGCAGCGATTAACCCAAGCCCCGGCCCTTCGGGGCCGGGGTGCCTCCAATTGAGGCAGCGGCCCCTGTTGCATCCGGGCCAAGCGCCGCCTAGGGTCCGCGCGATCCTTCCGGGCGGTTAATATGTTCACTATCTTTCTGGCCATCGCGCCGGTCTTTGCGCTGATCCTCATGGGCTATGGTCTGCGCCGGGGCGGCATCCCCTCAACCAAATTTTGGAACCTGAATGACCGGCTGGTCTATTGGGTGCTGATGCCCGCGCTGTTCTTTGCCAAGATCTCGGCGGCAGACCTCAGCGGCGGTTTGGGCGACTATGCGCTGCTGCTCTACGCCGGTTTCTTCGCGGCGATCCTTTGTGGGTGGCTGTTCGGGCGGGCCTATGCCGCGCCGCAGGGCAGTTCGCTGATGCAGGGCAGCGCGCGGTTCAACACCTTCATTGGCCTTGCGATTGCCGAGGCCGTATTTGGCACGGCGGGGCTACAGATCGCCGTTCTAGGCTCGGCGCTCCTGGTGCCGGTGGTGAATGTGACGGTGGTCACACTGATGACCCGTCAGTTGGGCGGAGGCGGTAAATCTATCCTCAAAGGGTTGGTCAAGAACCCGCTGATCCTTGGCATCCTTGCGGGAGTGCTTTTCAACTTTGCGGGCCTGCACGAAGTGCCCGTCTTGCATGAAAGCGCGCGGATTTTGGGCGATGCGGCTCTGCCGATCATGCTGCTTTGTGTGGGGGCCAATCTGCGGCTGCGCGGGCTTTCTGGGTCTGTCTCCGTCATCGGGCTGTCGATTGTGGGCAAACATCTGGTGAACCCGCTGGCCGTGCTGCTGGCGGCGCTGGTGTTGAACCCCGCGCCGCTGACGCTGCAAATTGCCCTGATCTTTGCGGCTCTGCCAACCGGGGTGGCCAGCTATACGCTGGCGCGTGAAATGCGCGGCGATGCGCCACTGATGGCGGCCATCATCACCACGCAGACATTGCTGAGCTTTTTCACGCTGCCGCTCACACTCTATCTGGGAAGCCTGATTTCTGCGCACTAGGCCCGGACCATGCGTGAAACGCGAATGTGATCTGCGCCAGCCGCATGGCCAAGTATTTACAGGTTGACATATTCGGTCCAACTGTCCAATTGCCCTTGACGACAGCCAAGGAGCCCGCATGACCGAACTTGAAAAGACCGTGCTTGACGCTGCGCTGCATGTCTTTTCCCGCTATGGGGTCAAGCGCACCAGCATGGGCGATCTCTGCGAAGAGGCCGGTGTCTCGCGCCAGACCCTCTACAATCGGTTTCGCAACAAGGACGACATCCTGCGCGGGCTAATTGGGCGTTACACCGAATTGGCGCTGGAAGAGATTGCCGAAGAAATGCCCAATACCCCCGATCTGGCGGCGCAGCTCGATTTGATCTTTGATCGGATGGTGGTGCGCGGCTATGACACGATGCAGGCGATGCCCAATGCGCAGGACTTCATCGCCGGGGCCAATGCCGTCAGCCAAGAGGCGCTGCAATGTTCCGCAGGGCGTTTCCGTGGCGTTATCGCCGAGGTGTTGCAGCCCCATGAAGCGGCGCTCACCCGGAATGGCCTGACCGTCGAGGCGCTGGCCGATTTTATCCAGCGTTCCGCCAAAGCCGCCGGCATGCATGCGCTGGACCGTGACCATTTTCTCGCGCAGCTGCGCACCCTCAAACAACTTAGTCTGACCGCCGCCCTTGGGCCCGTGCCGGATGCTATTCATAAGGAAGACTGACCATGGCCAAGTGGCTTGTTAAGACGATGCGCGGTTCGGGCGCAGGGCGGCTATTGGGATTTGCGCTGGCCTTGGCCGGCGGTGTGGCCGCGCCGATGGCCAAGGCTGCCGAAATTCCGGTGGTCAAGCTGCAGACGGTCAAAGTCAGCGATGCCGAGATGGAGCGCGTGTTCTTCGGTAAGGTGGTTGCACGTGAAACCGTGGACCTTGCCTTTCAGGTCGGCGGCCAGATTGAGCAATTTTCGGTCGAAGAGGGGGCCACGGTCAGCAAGGATTCAATCGTCGCTCGGATGGATCTAGAGCCGTTTGAACTGGCGTTAGAGCAAGCGCAGGCCAATGACGCGCAGGCCCGCCGGACCATGGAGCGCTATCAGAAATTGGCGGGGTCTTCGGTGGCCGAGGTCAATCTGCAAGACGCCGAAACCGCCGTGACGGTGAACGATATCGCCGTGCGCAACGCCGAGCGTGATCTTGAGAATGCCACCCTGCACGCGCCTTTCGATGCGATCGTGGCCTCGCGCTTGGTGCCCAACTACTCTACCGTCAGCGCGGGCACGCCGGTGGTACGTCTGCATGACATGTCTGAGCTTCGCGTCGAAATTGACGTGCCCGAGACCCTGTTCCTCCGCGCGGGGCGCGATCCGAACGTACGGTTCTTGGCCAAATTTCCGGCGAACGCCAATAGCTACCCGATGCAGATCCGCGAATACAACGCCGAGACGGCGGATGTGGGCCAGACCTACAGTATCACCCTTGGCGCGGACCTGCCCGAGGATTTCTTGCCGCTGCCCGGCGCTTCGGTTGAGGTGCGCGCGACGCTGAACATCGGCGGGTCGAGCATCATCGTGCCCGATTCCGCCATCGTGGTGGGCAATGACCGGGGCACCTATGTGATGGTCTTTGACCCCACCGGCGCACGCGAGGGCACGGTCGCCCGCACGGCGGTTGAGATCACCCCCACCGCGCGCGGCGATGTCAAAGTCGAGACGGGCCTTTCGGATGGGCAGGAGATCGTGGTGAGCGGCGCAAGCCAGCTTGAAGACGGTGCCGCCGTGCGCCGCTTTGTCGGCTTCGGAGACTGAGCGTATGGATATCGCACGTCTGTCCATCAACCGCCCCGTCTATACTTGGATCATCATGCTGATCTGTCTTTTGGGTGGCATCTGGGGCTTTGCGACCCTTGGCCGCCTCGAAGACCCGGCCTTTACCATCAAAACCGCCGTGGTCGTGACCCAATACCCCGGTGCCTCTGCCGAGGAGGTGGCGCTAGAGGTTACTGAACCTCTGGAATCTCAAATCCAGAAGATGTCCGAGATCAAGGACATCGAATCCATGAACCAGCCCGGTCTGTCGTGGATCACGGTCAATATGCAGGACACCTTTGACGGGTCCGAATTGCCGGAAATCTGGACCAAACTGCGCAACCGCGTGAACGAGGCCGCCATGCCTAGCGGGGCGACCCAGCCCTATGTGAACGACGGTTTCGGCGACGTTTACGGGCTTTACTACGCCGTCACCGCCGAGGGCTACTCCGATGCCGAGGTGAATGAGCTGTCCACCTATCTGCGGCGCGAATTGCTGCTGGTCGATGGCGTGTCGGATGTGGCGCTCTCGGGCGTGCCTAATGAGGTGATCTATGTCGAGCCGCAGCTTGCGCTGAGCACCACGCTTGGCATTCCACCCACGGCAATCGTCGGCGCGGTATCCAGCGCCAATGAGATCGTCGACGGGGGCGCCATCCAAGACGCGGACGGGCGCACTTTGATCCAGCGGCCCGAAGGCTCCGACAGTGTGTCCGAAATTGCGGCGCTGTCGGTGGGGGTTGGCGGTCAGGTCATCAACCTTGCCGATGTGACCAATATCTACCGCACCCGCGAAGCCGACCCTGATCTGGTGATCCGCCACAATGGGCAGGAGGCCTTTACCATCGGTGTGGCCGGGATCGCGACCGAGAACATCGTCGACATCGGCAAACGGGTCGACGACAAGCTCGCGCAGTTGCGCGAGACGCTGCCCTTGGGCATCTCGATTGAATCGATCTACCGCCAACACACGGTCGTCGAAGAGGCGTCAAACGCCTTTTTGCTAAACCTCGCCATGTCCGTTGCCATCGTGGTGGCCGTGCTGGCCGTCTTCATGGGCTGGCGCGCGGCGATCGTGGTGGGCTCCACCTTGTTGCTGACGGTGGTGGGAACGCTCTTTTTCATGGCGCTCGGCGCGATTGAGATGGAGCGTATCTCGCTCGGGGCGCTGATCATCGCGATGGGGATGCTTGTTGACAACGCCATCGTTGTGGCCGAGGGCATGCAAATCTCCATGCAGCAGGGCAAAAGCTCTCGCGATGCGGCGACCGAGGCGGCAAGCAAGACGCAGATCCCGCTTTTGGGGGCGACGGTCATCGGGATCATGGCTTTTGCCGGGATCGGGCTAAGCCCCGATGCGACGGGTGAATTCCTGTTCTCACTCTTTGCCGTTATCGCGATCTCACTGCTGCTCTCTTGGCTTTTGGCCATCACTGCCACGCCGCTTTTGGGGCATTACTTTTTCAAGCGCGGGGCCGAAGGCGGGGCTGGCGGCTACGACGGGGCGATCTTCAAGGGCTATGCCGCCGTGCTGCGTGCCTCGCTCAAGCTGCGTTGGCTTGTGATCGTAGCGCTGATTGCCGGGACGGCGGTGTGCTATGCCCTCTTTGGACAGATCAAGCAGCAGTTCTTCCCCGACAGCAACACACCGCTGTACTTCGTGCACTACAAACTGCCGCAGGGGTCGTCGATCCATCAGACATCCAACGATCTGGCCGTGCTTGAAGACTGGCTGGTGGCGCGGGACAATGTTGAGGACGTGACCTCTTACGCAGGGCAGGGGGCGGCGCGTTTCATGCTGACCTATCAGGCCGAAGACCCCAACCCCAGCTACGGGCATCTGATCGTCCGGGTCACCTCGCTTGAGGTGATCCAAGATGAGATGAACGCGCTGGAGGCGTTTGCCGTCGATGCGGTCCCGCAGGGGGAGTTCCGGGCCAAGCGTCTGGCCTTTGGCCCCGGCGGCGGTGCCCCGATCGAGGTGCGTTTCTCGGGTCGCAATCCCGATGTGCTGCGTGATCTGGCCGATGAAGCCATGGCGCGGATGCAGGCGGCATCGGACAATATCATTACCCCGCGTCAGGATTGGCGCGAGCGTGAATTGGTGCTGCGTCCGATCTATGCCGAGGAGCGTGCACAGGACGCGGGCATCTCTCGGACCGAGATCACGGAGACCCTGAAGTTCGCCACCGAAGGCACCAGCGGCGGGACATTCCGCGAGCGGGATCGTCAGATCCCCATCGTGATCCGCGCCCCGCAGGATGCCGATTTGGCGCTGACCGATCATGTGATCTATGCGCAAAACACCAATGCGCTGATACCCATGGAGCAGGTGATCGACGGTTTCCGGTTCGAGCCGCAGGACACGCTGCTCTACCGCCGCGACCGGGCCGATGTGATCACCGTGGGGGCCGATATCCCGCGCGGTGTCACGGCGGCACAGGTGCAGGCCGAGGTGCAGGAAACCATTGAGGCGATGGAAATCCCCGAAGGCTATGCCATGGAATGGGGTGGTGAGTTGGAAAGCGCGGGCGAAGCGCAGGCCGCTTTGGGCAAGCAATTGCCCCTCAGCCTCATCATCATGGTGCTGATCTCGGTCCTGCTGTTCAACGCGCTGAAACAGCCGATCATTATCTGGCTCTTGGTGCCGATGGCGGTCAACGGGGTCAGCCTTGCGCTACTCGGGACGGGGCTGCCCTTTACCTTCACCGCGCTTCTGGGGCTCTTGTCGCTCTCGGGGATGTTGATCAAGAACGGCATCGTGCTGGTGGAAGAGA
Organism: Sulfitobacter dubius; assembly: GCF_027214245.1. Lineage (GTDB taxonomy): Bacteria > Pseudomonadota > Alphaproteobacteria > Rhodobacterales > Rhodobacteraceae > Sulfitobacter > Sulfitobacter dubius_A. The sequence continues at coordinate 319,309 of NZ_JAPWHM010000002.1, forward strand.
TCGACCTTACCCGCGCCGCTGATCCGACCATGGATCTGAAAGAGGCCATCGTGCTTGCGTCGACTTCCCGTTTGCGCCCGGTGTTCTTGGCTGCGGCCACAACCATTCTGGGGATGCTGCCGCTGTTGTCGGATGCGTTTTTCCAGTCAATGGCGGCAACGATCATGGGCGGGCTGGCATTTGCTTCGGTCCTGACGCTGATTGCGGCACCGGTGCTGTACTTCCTCTTTTTCAAACGCAGCGCCGCGCGTGAGGCGGAGGCCGCCCGCGCCGCCTAATCGGCGCGTGACGGCAAGGCAAAGGGCGCGTTCGGTCACTCCGGGCGCGCCCTTTGTCGTACCCGGGCGGTAAAAATTCCGCGCCGCCCTGCAATCCCGCCTTGGTTTCGCGAAAATGCCAGCTACCTTACCGTTTTCAAACGGCATGTCGCCGTGTCAGGCCATTGTTTCAAGGAGTTCTCGCCCATGGGTCCCCGCATTCTTTCCACTGCCGCCGCCGCTGGCCTTGCCGCCACTCTGGCCTCTGCCGCCTCGGCGGACATCACCGTATCGTCGAAGATCGACACCGAAGGCGGCCTGTTGGGCAACGTCATCGCACTGGCGCTCGAAGACGCAGGGCTGCCGGTTGAGCGGCGTCTGCAGCTGGGCGGCACGCAGGTCGTGCGCGAAGCGATCCTGTCCGACCAGATCGACATTTACCCCGAATACACCGGCAACGCGGCCTTCTTCTTTAACGAAGCGGAAAGCGATGTCTGGAAAGACGCGGCCAAGGCCCATGCTCGGGCCAAGGAATTGGACGGCGGTGAGAATAACGTCACATGGCTCGATTCCGCGCCGGCCAACAACACTTGGGCCATCGCCGTGACCGGTCCGCTGGCCGAGGAAAACAACCTCACCACCATGTCCGATTTCGGCGCATGGGTGGCCGAGGGCGGTGAGGTCAAACTTGCCGCCTCGACCGAGTTCGTGTCCTCCCCTGCCGTGCTGCCCGCGATGCAAGAGACATATGGCTTTGAACTGACCCAAGATCAGACCGTCATCCTGTCGGGCGGCGACACGGCGGCGACCATTCAGGCGGCGGCGCGTGGCACGTCCGGCGTCAATGCGGCGATGGTCTATGGCACCGATGGCGGTGTCGGTGCGACCGGCCTTGTGGTGATGGAAGACGACAAGGGCGTGCAACCGGTCTATGAACCCGCGCCCATCGTCCGCGCCGAGGTGTTGGAGGAATACCCCCAGATCGCCGAGGTGCTGAACCCGATCTTCGCCGGGCTCGACATGGCGACGCTGCAAAAGCTGAACGGTCGCATTCAGGTCGGCGGGGAGCCTGCTGAGGCAGTAGCCCGCGCTTATCTGACCGAGACCGGGGTGCTGGACTGATCTCCGCCACCCGGACATTGACCGGCCCCGGCGCAGGGTTTTCTGCGCCGGGGCTTTTGTTCGCCGTGCTGGGCGCGGCGGCGCTGTTGACCCCGTTCATGATGCTGGCGGCGAACCGCATCGTCGCTGGCGAGGGGGTGATGGCATGGCGCGTGGCCAGCTTGCCCGTGGTACTGCCGGGCCTTGCCGCGATTGGCGCAGGGCTGGTCATGGGCCTGCCTGCGGGCCGCAATAGCCTGCGGATCGGCGGCGCGGGTTTGGGGTTGGGCGGGCTGCTTTGGCTGCTGACCCAAGGCGCGTCTGGCTTGTTGGCCGGGGCGGGTGAATACGCGCGCGTGTCGCCTTCGGTAGGGTTCTGGTGCCTGCTGATTGTTTTCTTGTTGCTCATGGCCGATGCGCTGGCCGCGATGGCACCGGAGCCGCTGATGCGCGGCGGTGTTCTGGCGGCGGTGCTCGCGGTGCTGGGCGCGATCCTGTGGTCGGGCGCGCTGTCGGAGCTTTCGGTGATGCAGGAATACGCCAGCCGCGCCGATGCCTTTGGCCGGGAGTTCCTGCGCCATCTGGGGCTGGCCTTCGGCTCGCTTGCCGCCGCGGCGGTGATTGGCTTTCCGCTTGGCGTGCTCTGCCACCGTCTTGCCGGCCTGCGCGGCGCCACCTTGCCGGTGCTGAGCTTTTTGCAAACCATCCCTTCGCTTGCCATGTTCGGCTTGATGATCCCGATCCTCGGCTGGGTTGGGGCGAACTTGCCCGGCGCGCGGGCGCTTGGCATTGCGGGCATCGGCTTTGCGCCCGCCTTTCTCGCACTGGTGCTTTATTCGCTGCTGCCCGTGGTCGGCAACACGGTTGCAGGGCTCGCATCCGCCCCGCCTGCGGCGCTTGAGGCCGCGCGGGGCATGGGGATGACGCCGCTGCAGCGTCTGTTGCGGGTGGAGTTGCCGCTGGGCCTGCCGATCATCCTGACCGGGCTGCGCATCGTATTGGTGCAGAACATCGGGCTGGCGGTCATCGCCGGGCTGATCGGCGGCGGCGGCTTTGGCACGTTCGTCTTTCAGGGGCTGAACCAAACGGCGACCGACCTGATCCTGCTGGGTGCCCTGCCGACCGTGGTGCTGGCCCTGACGGCGGCCATCGTGATGGACATATTAGTCGAACTGACCCGCAAGACCCCAAAGGACAGCGCATGATCGAGATCGACCGCATCACCAAGACCTATGGCGACATTCGCGCGGTGGATTCCGTATCGATGACGGTTGAGACAGGCACGATCACGGTGATCGTCGGCACCTCCGGCTCAGGGAAAACGACGCTTTTGCGGATGATCAACCGGCTGGAGGAGCCGACCTCGGGCGAGGTGCGGATCAACGGCGACTCCACCCTGTCGGTCAAGCCGCATATCCTGCGGCGGCGCATCGGCTATGCCATCCAAGGGCACGGGCTATTCCCGCATCACACCGTGGGGCGCAACATTGGCGCGGTGCCGCAACTGCTGGGCTGGCCCCGCGACAAGATCGCAGGGCGGGTGGATGAACTGCTGGCGCTATTCTCGATGGACCCCGCGCAATTCCGCGACCGCTATCCGGCGGAACTGTCGGGCGGGCAGCAACAGCGTGTCGGTGTGGCGCGGGCCTTGGCCTCGCGGCCCGATCTGCTGTTGATGGATGAACCCTTTGGCGCGCTGGACCCGATCATTCGCACCCGCGCGCAAGAAGATCTGCGGCACATCCAGCAGCGGCTTGGCTCGACCATCATGCTGGTGACCCACGACATGGAGGAGGCGATCCGGCTGGGCGATCGCGTAGCGGTGATGGACGGGGGGCATCTGGTGCAGCACGGCACCCCCGCCGAGATCATCGCCGCGCCCGCAACGGATTTCGTGGCGGATATGGTCGGCGATGTAGAGCGGCCCCTGCGGCTTCTTTCACTGATCCCCGTCGCCGAATTGGTGGAAGAGGGGGCCGCCGAAGGCGAAGCGCTGCCCGCCGATGCCAGCCTGCGCGACGCGCTCTCGGCCTGCCTGTGGACGGGGCGCGCGGCGGTGCCGGTGGCGAAAGACGGGGTGTCGATGGGCCGGGTGACCATCGACGCAATCCGCACCCGGGCCGGGCAGCACGCATGAGGATCGGCTGGATCCTGCGGCCGCTTCTTGTGGCGGTGCTGCTGGCTTTGGTCCTGCGGCCTGAGTGGTTCACGCCACTGCTTGCGCCTTTGGCCCCGGCCAATGGTCCGGTGATCTACACGCGCGCCTCGCTCTTGTCGCTCTCGCTGAGCCATCTGGCGCTGGTGGCCATGGCCTCTGCTGCGGCGACGGTGGTGGCAGTGACGCTGGCGATCCTCGTGACCCGGCCTGCGGGGGCGGCCTTTCGCCCGCTGTCGCGCACCATCACTAACATGGGGCAGACCTTTCCGCCCGTCGCGGTTCTGGCGCTGGCCGTTCCCGCCTTGGGCTTTGGCGCAGGGCCGACGCTGGTGGCGTTGTTTCTTTATGGGCTTCTGCCGATTTTTGAGAACGCGGTGACGGGGCTGACAAATCTGCCGCCCGCTACGATGGAGGCCGCGCGTGGCATCGGGCTGAGCCGTTGGCAACGGCTCTGGCGGGTGGAACTGCCGCTGGCCCTGCCGGTGACGCTGACGGGCATCCGGCTGTCGGTGGTCATCGCGCTTGGCACGGCGACCATCGGCTCGACCGTAGCAGCGCGGACCTTGGGGGAGGTAATCATCGCGGGGCTGCTGACGAATAACACCGCCTTCGTGGTACAAGGCGGGCTGGCGGTGGGGCTGTTTGCGGTGCTGATCTATGACGCCATGGTGCAGCTTGAAACGCGGCTGGCGCGGCGCATGGGGGGCTGAGGCTCAGCCCCCGTTGGCGGCGATGATCTGCTTGGCCAAGTCCACCAGATCGTCCGAGAGGTAGTGCGGCTGCGGCACGTTTTCGGCCTTAATCAGGTTGTTGTTGGGGCGGGTCAGAAAGGCCCCCTGACAGCCCGCCGCCTGCGCGCCGATGGTGTCCCACAGATGGCAGGCCACCATGCAAAGGTCATCGGTTTGTAGGTCCAACGCATCGGCCACCATCTGGTAGGTTGCCGGATGGGGTTTGAACTTTGCCACCTCATCAACGCTAAAGCTGCGGTCGAAGAAATCAGCGATGCCAGCTTTCTCCAAAGGTGTCGGCGCGGGGGAGGGGGGCGAGTTGGTCAGCGTGACCAGCCGGAAACCTGCATCGCGCAGCTTGCGCAGGGCGGGGGCGACGTCCGGATGGGCGGGCATGGAGCCGATGAGAGATTTTAACTCGGCCACGTCCTCATCACTGATCGTCACATCCTTGTTCGCGCCGACCATGCGCAAGACGCCGCCCGCCAGCGCACCGAAGGGCGCGTAGCGGCCCGAGAGGGTCATGGTCTGGGAATAGAGGATCAGCTCGGCGAACCATTCGCGCAGGACCGAGGCGTCGCCGAACACCCGCGCGAACAGCGGCTCAAACGTGGTGATGTCGAGCAGGGTCTCGTTCACGTCGAAGACGATTGTAGAGACGGGCTTTTGATCGGGCATGGGGGTCCTTCCTGTCACGGCGGGCGATGCGCCCGGTCATTGTGAAGAAACCCCCAGCCCTGTCAAAAGGTTTCAGACCCCCAAACGGTCGCGCAGCCCGTACCACCACGATCCCACGACCGAATAGGGCACGCGCAACATGCGCCCTCCGGGGAAGGGGAACCACGGCACATTGGCGAATACATCAAACCGGGTTAGATCGCCGTCGATCGCTTCCGAAAGGATGCGCCCGAAGGTATGCGATCCGGTCACGCCATGGCCGCTGTAGCCGTGCGCGAAATAGGTGTTGTCGCCGATCCGGCCCATCTGCGGAACACGGCTGAAGGACAGGGCGAAGTTGCCGCTCCAGGCATAGTCGATCTTCACGTCTTTGAGTTGGGGGAAGACCTTGTCCATGTTGCGCTTGAGCTTGGCCTTAATGTCGCGCGGATCGGCGCCACCATAGACGGTGCCGCCCCCGAAAAGCATGCGTTTGTCGCCCGACAGACGGTAATAATCGAGGATATAGCGGATGTCTTCGACGCAGGCATCGGTGGGCAGCAGCGCGTGAGCCTGCGCCTCGCTGAGTGGTTCGGTGGCCATGACTTGGGTGGAGACGGGCATCACGCGCGGGGTCAGCGCGGGTACCACATGGCCCAGATAGGCGTTGCCGCAGAGTACCAGCGTCTTGCAGGTCATCGTGCCCTTGGCGGTTCTGACCACGGGGCGTGGGGCGTCGTGATCGACATCCGTCACGGCGGACATCTCATAGATCGTGCCGCCGTTTTTCTCAAACGCCGCCGCCTCACCGAGGGCGAGGTTGAGTGGGTGCATGTGACCGCCCGAATGGTCGATCAGCCCGCCTTCGTAGAGGTCGGAATTGACGTGGGCACGCAACTGATCCTTATCCAGCATCTCTTGATTGTCGATGCCGTAGCTCTGCCAGAGCTTCTGCCGCTCCTCCAACTCGCGCATATGCGCCGTGGTGAGGCCGGTGAAGATGTTCTTTTCCTTGAGGTCGCATTTGATGTCATAGGTGCGGATTCGCTCGCGGATGATCTCGCCGCCTTCTTGCACCAGACCGGCGACGAAAGTTGCGGTGTCCTGACCGTAACGGCGCTTGATCGTTTGCAGGCTGGCGTTGAGCCCGTTGACGATCTGACCGCCGTTGCGGCCCGAGGCCCCCCAGCCCACGCGCGCGCCTTCGATGATGGCGACCTTGTAGCCCTTCTCGGCCAAATGCAGGCCGGCCGACAGACCGCTGTAGCCCGCGCCGACGATGCAGACGTCGATCTCATGATCGCCCTTGAGTTCGGGACGTTCGGGCGACGGGTTGGCCGAGGCCGCGTAGTAGCTTGACGTATGGCTGCCGTCACCGGCGTAGGGGTGGCTTTGGCGAGACATCAGACGATCTCCAGATAGGTGTCATATTCGAAATGGGTCACTTGCCGCGCGAATTTGCGCAGCTCTTGGGTCTTGCATTCGACCATCATGGTCTGCAACCGCGATGAGAATATGCCGGGCACATCCGGCCCTTTGCGGAAGGCGTCGATGGCCGTGGCCCAGTCGAGCGGCAGGTTGTCGAGCTTCATCGTATAGGCGTCGCCGGTGATCGGGGCGACGGGCTGCATGTCCTGCTCGATCCCCAAAAGCGCGCCGCCCAAGATGCTGGTCAGCACCAGATAGGGGTTGGCATCGGCTCCGGCCACACGGTGTTCGATGCGCCGGGCCTTGGCGTCTCCGCCGGGGATGCGGATCGCGGCGGTGCGGTTCTCGTAGCCCCAGGCGACATTGGTCGGCGCATGGGCACCCGGCAGCAACCGGCGATAGGAGTTTTCATGCGGCGCGAAGGTCAGCGTGTTTTGCTGCATTGTGGCCAGCAGACCCGCCACGGCGTTGAGCATCAGGGCCGTGCCCTCATCCCCGCCATTGTCGAAGACGTTGACGCCGTTTTCATCGACCAGCGAGAAATGCACGTGAAAACCGCTGCCCGCCAGATCGCCATAGGGTTTGGCCATGAAGGTTGCGGCGAAGCCGTGTTTGCGGGCGATGCCGCGCACCAGCCTTTTGAACAGCACCGCATCATCAGCCGCGCGCAGCGGATCGTCCACATGGCGCATGTTGATCTCGAACTGGCCCGCCCCGTTTTCCGAGATCGCCGCATCCGCCGGGATGCCCTGCAATTCGCAGGCGTCATAGACCTCGTTCAGGAACTCATCGAAATGCTGCAACTCGTCCAGCGACAATGCGCCGTCGGAATCCAGCCGCTTGCCGGTGACTGGGGAGCAGGGTGCCTGCGGGTGATCCTCGGACGGATCAACAAGATAGAACTCCAACTCGGTCGCCACTACCGGGGTGAGACCACGTGCCTTGAACTTGGCCGCAACTTCGGCCAGCGCGCGGCGCGGATCGCCGGGGAAGGGAGCGCCGTTTTCCTGACGCATCCAGAGCATCGCAAGCGCGGTCGGGCGCGAAGTCCATGTGATGGGCATCAAGGGGCGGCCCGTGAAATCGCACAGCCCGTCGGAATCCCCGGTCTCAAACACTAGTTCGCTATTTTCGACATCTTCGCCCCAGATATCCATGCCAACGATGGACAGGGGCATGCGCAATCCGCCTTCGACAACCTTGGAAACCTGATCCGCTGGCACCCGCTTGCCGCGCATGGTGCCGTTGAGGTCGCAGACACAGGCAAAGATGGATTCGATTTCGGGATGTTGCGCCAGCCAGGCTTCGGCTTTGCTCTGAGACATGGGGTTCCTTTCGATATCGAACCTAAAAATGTGATACCATTTGGGTAAACGTCATACCACTATTCGCTTGTCTGTCAATCGCCCCGGAGCGTATGGTCAGCGGCGGAAGACCAAAGGCGGCCCGATGATCGACACCGAAAACGACGCGCTCAACATTCCCGAAATCACTGGGATTCCGGGCGGGACGACGCAGGAATATGTCTATGAGCGGCTGCGCAATGCGATCATGCTCGGCGCGATCACGCCCGGCACCTCGCTGACCATGCGCGGCATTGCAGAGCGTCTTGGCCTCAGCCCGACCCCGGTGCGCGAGGCCGTGCGGCGGCTGAGTTCGGAACATGCCATCCAGATCAAGGACAACCGCCGCCTGACCGTGCCGCTGATGACCTCTGACCGGTTCGAGGAACTGGTCGCCCTGCGCATCGCGGTCGAGACCCACGCCGCCCTGCGCGCCTTGCCCTATATCTCGGACATCGTGATCGACAGGCTGACCGAGATTGACGGCAGTATGGATCGGTTTGTGGCGGAACGGGACTCGGACCAACTGACGCTGCAGAACCAAGCCTTTCACCGGATGCTGTATTCGGTGAACCCGGCGCAGGCGTCTTTGCCGATGATCGAAAGCATCTGGCTGCAACTTGGCCCCTTTCAGCGGCAGGTCATCACTGAGGTGGCGGAATACTATCAGATTGACCGACATAAAGAGGTGTTGGCGGCACTTTCCGCACGCGATGGCGCGGCGCTGAGCGCGGCGATTGCCAATGACATCGTCGACGGTGTGCTCGACACGGGCCGCAAGCTGCTGGCGGCAGAGGCGGGCGGGGAAGCGGGCCAGCCGTAGCACACGGGCGGCGTCTGGCCTTTGATCTATGAATGCCTTGGGCGATCAGGCTAGAACTGCGCCGAACGATGGGGGAACGATGGGGGCTGGGGTGCGACATGCAAAGACATAGCATCGGGGGCAGGGGGGTGCAGTCGCTCTGCGCGGTTTTGGTCGTCCTGCTGTCAGCCTGCGCGCCGCGCCCGGGCGGAGAGACTTTGATCGTCGTGCCGGCAGACGGCTCCGCACGGTCTTTGGCGATCACCGTGGCCTCTACCCGGGGCCGCGACGCGCAGTCGGGGCATTATAGCGATGCCCGGGCCCGTGGGCTCAATTACGAGCGGTTTACCATCGCCATCCCGCCAAATCATGAGGCCAGCAAGATCGAATGGCCTGACGAAGACCCCGACCCGAGCCGCAGCTTTGCGGTGACGGCGCGTGATCCCCTGCGCGGGCTAGATATCCGCCGATCAGGACGGGCGCGGCAGGATGTGATGGTCTTTGTCCATGGCTACAACCAGACCTTTCCCGAATCGCTGTTCCGTTTGGCGCAGGTGGCGGCAGACGGGCATCTGCCCGAACAGCCGATCCTGTTTGCTTGGCCCTCTGCCGGAACCGTGGTGGGCTATGTCGCCGACAAAGACGCTGCGGCCTATTCACGCGATGAACTGGTCGCCATGCTCGGTACCCTCGCTGCCGATCCCGATGTGGGGGAGATCACGCTTTTCGGGCACAGCATGGGCGGCTGGTTGGTGGCCGAGGCGCTGCGGCAATTGCGCCTGTCGGGGCAAGATGAGGTGATCGCACGGCTGAGCGATGTCGTGCTTGCGGCACCCGACATCGACGTGGATGTCTTTCGCAAACAGATTGAGGTGATCGGGCCGCTTGATCCACCCATGGCCATCCTCGTCGCGCCGGATGATCGGGCGCTGCGCATCTCGGCGGGCCTTGCCGGGGCGCGTCCTCGGATCGGGCGGACCAACGCCGGTACGCCTGCGGTGCAGGCGCTGGCCAAACGCTATGGTGTTTTGCTGGTCGATATCTCGGCCATCGGCGCGGTGGATGGCACCCATCACAACCGCTTTGCGTCTCTCGTGCAGTTGATGCCGGAAGGGGGCGATAGGCTGGCGCAGGCCCGTGCACAGGTCGGTGCCTTCATCCTTGATCCCGTCTCGGCCACGCTGGTCGCGCTGTCGCGCTAAGGCGGGCGGCTTGCACTTGGCCCGCGCCGCGCAGTATGGGGGCGCGACCAAGCATTGACCGATTTTTCCAGCCCGAGCGGAGCCAGCCCCATGACCATCACCCATCTCGTCACCCATTCGGGCGGCTTTCACGCGGATGAGCTTTTGTCCTCCGTCATTCTGACGCGGCTCTACCCGGAAGCGACGCTGCTGCGCAGCCGTGACGCCCAGTGGATCACGCCGGGCGCGGGGCGGATCATCTATGACGTAGGCCGTGATTACGACGCCGAGGCGTTGATCTTTGACCACCACCAGCGCCCCGGCCCGCTGCGCGAAGATGGCCAGCCTTTCAGCTCTTTCGGGCTGATTTGGCAGCACTATGGCCGCGACTATCTGCGCAGCTTTGACCTGCCCGAGGTCGACCTTGAGGATATTCACCGCAGCTTCGACCAAGGTTTCGTGCTGCCGGTTGACCTGATCGACAATGGCGCGCTTGAGCCGTCGGTGGCAGGGCCGCTGGCGGGCATGACCCTGCCGGTGCTGTTGGAGACACTAAAACCTGTTTTCGATGAACGGGGCGAGGATGCCCACGACCGGGCTTTCATGGCCGCTTTGCCAGTTGCCCGCGCCTTTGTCGAAGCCGCGATCAAAGGCAAGGCCGCCAAACGCCGGGCCGAGTCGATGGTCATGCAGGCCATTGAGGCGGCAGGCAGCGGGCGCGTGTTGGAACTGCCGACGGGCATGCCCTTCCGCTCGGCGGTGGAAAAGGCCGGAGCGGATCATCTGCTTTTCGTCGTGCACCCGCGCGGGGACGATTGGGCCCTGACCACGATCCGCAAAAGCGGCGATAGTTTCGAGGCCCGCGCCGATCTGCCCGAGGCTTGGGCCGGGCTAACGGATGCCGAATTGGAGGCTGCAAGCGGCGTGCCGGGGGCAAAATTCTGCCACAACGCGCGCTTCATCGCCGTGGCGGCAACCCGAGCGGCAGCGCTGCGCATGGCCGAACTGGCGGTCGCGGAAGCCAGCTAAGTCCGAGGCCCGCAAGGGCCCCGGCAGGGGTCACATATAGGCGTCGGAGGTCAGGAAAAACATCGTTTCGCTGACCTGTATCTCATGGGCGAAAGTCCATGTCGGCGCGTGGCGCTGGTAGCGGTCGGAGGCCATGAGCGCGCGAAAGCCCTCTGCGGTCCCCGGCCCCCATGCGCCGTCGATGGCCCCCGTGTAATAGCCTTCGTGTTTGAGGCTGTTTTGCACCATCCGGCGCGCGCCCAGATCGCGGCTCTGGAACAGGGCCTGCACCTCGGCAAGGGTCACCTCCGCCGATTGCGCGTAGAGCGGGCTGACACGTAATGATGCAGCACCGATAGCGGCGGCAGTGAAAAATCCTCTTCGCTTCATCGAAATTCCTCTCAAACTATACCGAAGCCGAAATACGAAATCATCGGCCTCGGCGCCCCTCCCCAGGGCGGCATATACAATGCGGCTTTGATGGAATTGAATTGCGGTTTTCTCTTGGCCGATATTCGCTATTTGAGGGAATTTTCGGAAAGAGTTCCCGTGAATGGATAGGCCCGCTAGCGCTGATCGTCGAGCCAGATCGACAGGAATCCTTCGGCCTGGGCAGCCGTTTCGGCCTCTTGCAAAGCCTGCTTGCGGGCCTCGGCGCGGCGGTTGCGGATCAGGTCAATGCGCTTGGCCTCGGCGAAGAGCCCGTTCAGCCTGTCGTGGATGCCCGCGCTATCGGCGCGCAGCCGCTCGGCCTCAGCCTCTTTGCGGTGGATCGTTTCCGAGACGTTGCGGATGAAGGCCGAGACCACGCGCGTCGATTCCACGGCATCGGGGTCGCCACGGTCGTTAAGCTGCTCCATCAGGCTGTGGCGTTCGTTTTCGATCTGGGTCAGGGCGCGGTTCACCTCGGCCATCTCCAGCGCCACATTCTCCATCTCGAAACGTTTGAGCCGCGAGAGTACAGCCAGCCCGTCGCCGCGACGCGGTTTCACGGCTTTGCGCCCTGCGATAGGACAATGAGCCGCTCGCGCATCCGCTCCAGCACCTCAGGATCAAGCAGCGGTAGCCCCGCCATTGGGGGAACATGGCCGATCACCCCGTGCCGACGCATGGAATTGGGCAGGCGGGCTTCTGCTTCGGCGGCCTTGTCGACCTTTTCTGCGCCTTTTTCGTCGTCTGTGCTGGCGGCCAGTCCCGGCCCGGCAAGAAGCGCGACGAGCGCAATCAGGGCTAGGGGCAGGGGGCGCATCATACCGCGGGCAGTTCGCGCTGCGAGGCCTCCACAGCGGAGAAGTTCGGCTGTTTCGTCGTGGGGATATTGCCGCGGCCCAATTCGATGCAGATGCTCGGCGGGTGGCCCGCCACGATGGCTACGATCACGTCGCGGATCACGGTATAGATCGCGCCATCTTCCTCTTCGATCTGCTCCAACCGGCCCGCGATGGGCTGCACCATGCAGTAGGCAAGGAAGACCCCGAGGAAGGTGCCCACCAAGGCCCCGCCGATCATTGCGCCAAGGATCTCTGGCGGCTTGTCGATTGAGGACATGGTTTTGATCACCCCCAGCACCGCCGCGACGATGCCGATGGCGGGCAGCCCGTCGGCCATGCTCTGGATCGCGCTGGCAGAGACGAGTGATTCATGGTGGTGTTTCTTGATCTTGCGGTTCAACACGTCTTCCATTTGAAAACGGTCGTCGAATTGCATTGACATCATGCGGAAGCTGTCGGCGATGAGGTCGGTCAGAAAATGGTCTTTCATCAGCTTAGGGTAGCGTTGAAAAATCGGGCTGGCCTCGGGGTTTTCGATATGCTCGTCCATCGCGACAATGCCCTTGGTCTTATAAAGACGCGCCAGTTCGAACATCAGCGCCAGCAGATCGTTGTAATCCGCCGCCTTCCAACGCGGCCCCTTGATCACACGCATCACGCCGACCAGCGATGACTTCACCACCGAGAAGGAGTTGGCGATCACGAAGGCCCCCAAAGAGGCGCCGCCGATCATCATGCCTTCATAAGGAAGGGCGTGCAGGACGATGTCCATATTGCCCCCCGACAGCATGAAGCCGCCAAAGACCAGACCGAAGACCATTACAAGACCAAGCAAGAGTGTCATTGCTGCACACGCCTCCAAAAAGAAACTATTCTTACTTTATCCTTGAGTGAATAGGTCTATACAAGTATTATCTAGGAAAGAACTTGGGTTTCTATGATGAATAGTGGTTTTTCGGTCAAAGAAGAGTTGAGGAATGATGTCGACGCTCTGCAAGAGCCCGACGCCTTCGCCTATTTCGTCGATCCCTCCGAGCTTTCGGTGCTTGTGCAGGGCTGGCCCGAGGAGATGCGGCTGCTGCTTTGCATGGATGCGGGTGGCCTTTGTGAGTTCGTGGTCTTTCACAACGACGAAGAGCACGCAGTTTTCGACCGGGTCGCGGATATCCTTGATCGTCCCGTGGGCAGTTTTGCCGTCAGCCCCGAAGTTGAGGGGCATCCCTGCCGCAGGTTGTTGTTTTCTGAGGAAAACGCGCTGTTGAAGGCAATTCAGGAAAGCAAAACGCTGGAAGAGACCGCGGCGGATTACTTGATCAACTACAACTTCGCCCGCGAAGAAGGCTTGGATTTCGACGAGTTGATGCGCCAGCGCCCTGAGTTGGAGCAGTTCCAGCGCGTTAGCACCAACAAGATCTTCCCCATCGGCACCCGCAAGCGCCGCAAGCTGCGCACGGGCCCGCCCGAAGGTTATATGCCCTCCGCCGAGGTGCAGCCGGGTGAGTGTTTCTATGTGCGCCTTGAAATGTGGCTCGCCGGGGGGCGGATGCGAATCGCGGCCAGCCCGGAAAAGCCGCTGCCCATGGTGCCGACTTTGGTGCGTGACATTGCGTTTCGTGACGATTTTGCATCGGTCTATATCCCCCGCGACACGCTCGCGGCGGAGTGGCGGCCCAAGGATAACATGGTGATCGACATCCCGGCCGAGCTTTTCCCGGCCGGATTCAGCGACAGTTGTGAGCGGCGCGAAGTGAAGGTCGCGGTCATGCCCCGCGGTATCTTTGTCGAATTCGGCGCACCGATTGACGTGCCCCCGGCACCCGAGCCTGAGTTGCTTGACCCTGCGACGTTGACACCACAGCCGCCCGCACCGCGCAAAAGCCTGTGGAAGTCGCTGCATGTGCCGCTGATCGCGGTGGCAGGGCTAGGGGTAACCGGTCTCTTCAGCACGATCATCGCCCAGACCACCGGCAATGACGTTGCCACCGATCCGGCCCCGAAAAGCGCGATTTTCAAAACCGTCGCGCAGATGGAGCCGTGATGCATTCTGCACAATATGGCGGAAAAGTGCTTGCCAATGCTTGCGCGGGTTCCAAATACAATTCGAATCGTGATAAGGATAAACGGCAAAGAATTATTTATCTTTGCTGCGTCCCTTGCGAAGCGCTTCTTAATTGCTTCGCGAACCTTGCAGAAGGCAAGATTAACTTAACAAGGAAGTTGCTTCATGCCTAATGTACCCCCCAAGCAGAATCTAAGCGATACCGCGATTGCGACCATCGTTTCGGGTTTCGCCAGCCGCAGCGACGTGACGATCGACGATATCTTGACCTTGGTCGAACGTCTGCGTCCCACCCCGGTTGACGCCCCTGCCACCGCATTGGCCAATATCCCCGCCGCCGTCGCGCCCATCGCGCCCAAGGCCCAAGGCATGACCGCCGCACCGGGTGAGCAGCCCATGACCGATGACACGATCTTTTGCCTGTGTTGCGGCAAGGGGTTCAAAATGCTCAAGCGCCACCTCGGGGCCGAACATGGGCTGACCGAAGCGGAATACCGCGTGATGTTCAGCCTGCCCGCCGACGCGCCGCTGGTCGCGCCGAGCTATTCCAAGCGCAAGGCCGAATACGCGAAACGCGCCGGGTTGGGCAAATACAGCCGCGACAAGTCGGACAACAACGCAGAGCTTTCCTGATCTGGCCCCGGGCCCGATCTTGCGTAGTCGGGAGGCCGTGTGATGGCTGACAAAAAGAACGCGATGATCATCATCAAGCGCTACGACGCGGAGGGCGGCCATGCCCACCACGGCGGCGGTTGGAAGGTGGCCTATGCGGACTTCATGACCGCGATGATGGCGTTTTTCCTGCTTCTGTGGATCCTCGCTGCCTCGGATGAGGAAAAGCTGCGGGGACTGGCCAATTACTTTACCCCTACAGTGTCGGATGGGGGCTCCTCCTCGGATGCGGCGGCGGATTTGCGTCCGCTGATGGCCGCCGGGGTGATGACCGGCGCGGTCGACAACACCGGCAATGTGCAAAAGCCGACCTTTGGCCGGGACAATCCGATGATGGTCTTCGACAGCCGCCTGCGCGACAAACCGGCGGCAGTGGTCGTGGAATATGCCGAAGCGCCCGAGCCCGCAGCAGCCGCCGATCCCGCCACATTGGCCGCGATCGAGGAATCCGAGCGCCGCCAGTCCGAGATTGACCGCATGGCCGAAGACATCGCTGAGCGGATCACCTCGGACAGTACGCTGAATGATCTGGCGCGCAATGTCCGGTTGGAGAAATCGAACGGGGCGCTGACGGTTCAGGTGCTGGATCAGGACGAACGGTCGCTCTTTGCACGGGGCAGTGCCGATGTGACCCCCAAGACCCGCGAATTGCTGCTGGCGATTGGTGATGTGATCGCCGATCAGAACCAGCCGGTCGAGATTGTGGGCCATACCGATGCCGCCGCCTTTGGCGCGAACAACGGCTACACGAACTGGGAATTGTCGGCGGATCGGGCCAATGCCACGCGCCGCACGCTGATGGCTGCGGGCATCGCTGGCGCGCGGTTCATGCGGGTTTCTGGTGTGGCCGACACACAACCGATCAACACAATCGATCCTTTGGCCTCGGAAAATCGCCGCATCTCGATTCGCTTGGTGTACCAGGCCGAGTAGCCCTTGTTTTCAAGGCTCTATCGGTGCGGTTGTGCGCAATTCAAGCTTCCGCAAAAGTGCGACATCCCTGCCGCTGATTCCCAAAAATAATATCCGGTCTTGAAAAATTGTTGACGGTCAAGGTCTTGCGATCTAGACCTAAAGCAATAAACGAGCACCGGGCACCTAAAAAACTTTTAAAAAACGCCCGGATAAACCATGGACAGAACGTCCTGAACGAGGCGGAAATGCAGGTAAACTCACTTATAGGTGGCATCTGGAAGGGTGCCTGCCACATGGATTCATCGGCCGATGGCCGTCATTTCAACATGCTGATCCGGGCGCTGATTCCGGTTCAAGCTTCGGTCTTCGAGATGCAAGATTGGGCCGGTCACCCGGTAGCAATGCCTGATTGCATCGAACCGATCCCGGGCATTTGCCTTGGCGATATCCTTGCCGAAGAACTCGACGCCGATGTGCCTTATGGCTCGCTCGTCGTCATTCGCAAAAGCGACAATTTCACCAATATCTCCCAAGCCGCCGGTGCGCTGGTGGGCGAAGTTTTGATCGGGATCATCGGGCGCGGACTGTTCCCGATGATGGACGAAGACAGCGTTCTGCATGCATTGGGTCAGGCCTATCATCACGCGGCAGAGGCGGATGAGCTGCTCAAGCTGGGGCTTGAGCCTGCGGCCTTCCGCATGGGGTTGAGCGCGGTTCTGGGGCAGTACTGGGGCCGTCCGGTCGACAGTCACTCGGTCTTTGCAGCACAGCCCGCCGAGAGCGCACAGATTTCGCTGCGGGCCCTGACCGGCACGGAGACACCCGTGACCCTCAATCAGTGGACTTTGCGGTTGAAAGCCCTTGTTGAAGGCCGCAGCGCGCGCCGCGCCTTCGAAGATCAGCGCGGAAACGTGCGGATCTCCTGATCCCAAAAGGGCCTTCGGATTCCCATGCGGATGCCCAAGTTGGAGGACGCGAAATGATTGCTCAGCTTCAGGCAGCCCCTGCGGTGCAGACAGCCGCAGGTCTCGGCCAGCCGTCCCAAAAAGGGGCGGCCGAAGGCTTTGCTGCGCTGATGCAGGGCATGGCGGGCCAAGAGGCCGCGCCAGAGCCGCAAGTTCAGGGCATGCAAGCCCCCTTGCCGGAAACAGACACCGCCGAGGGTGCGCTGCCCGAGGGGATCGACCTTGAGACGGCAAAGGGGCTATTGGCCCTGATGGATCACACCATCGCGGGGCTAGAGGAGACCAACAACCCGGTCACCCCAAAAGCCGCACTCGCCGCATTTGCCGAAGCCTTGGGCGCGGCGCCGCCCGACAGCGTCGGCGCATTGGAAGCGGTGGCCCAGTTTGACGACCCCAGCCTTGAGGCCGCGCTGGAAGAAAAACTTGGCCGTGCCATGCGCATCCCGACGCCGGCCAGCCAGCTTAGCATCGCGTCGGCGGTGGTGCCGGTCGTCGGGCGGATCGCCATCGTTAAGGGGCAGGCCTTAGGGATGGCCGAAGGGATAGCGCCGGCTTTGCAAATCGACGGGGTCGTTGGTCCAGTCGCCGCCAAGCCGGTAGCCTCGAGCGACACGCCGGTCCTGCGATTGGCGCCCGCTTCGACTACAGAAATGGTCGCCGCGCCCGTTGCGGCTGGCGAGGCCAGTACAGTTCCCGTCGCGCAGGTGGACTTGAGCGCGGAAGCCGCAGACCCCCGCATCACCGCCGCCGCCGACCGGTTCAGCGCCGCTGTCGATGTCGCCAAGGCGCCCCAGCCCGGCGCGAATGCCCCAGCAGCCGAGGCCGCGCTGCGCGAAGTCGCCGCTTTGACCGCGCCGCAAGCCCCGCAGAGCGAGGGAATACGCCTCAGCCCGCCGCAGCCGACACCCGCGCCTGCGCCGAACCCCGCCGCCGCGCCGGAAGAGCAACTGCGCCAGCATGTCAGCCAGCAGATCCGCGGCCTCGACACCGCCGACAACAAGCTGCGCTTCTCGCTTTCGCCCTACGGCATGGGAGAGATCGAGATTGAGGTGATGCGGAGCGAGAATGGCCGCATGCAGATCGCCATGACCACCGAAAGCGCGTCGGTGCTGAGCATGCTGCGCCAAGACCGTGATCAACTGCTGGATGCGCTGCAATCGCGCGGCATCAGCGCCGATAATGCCGACCTTGATTTCCAGACCTTCGACGACCGGGGCCGCAACGGCGGGCAGCAGCAGGGGCCAGAGTTCACCCAGAAAGCAGCGCAGGCCGATGACGCGCCGGGCAGTGACGCCCAGCCCGTGGCGCAAACCCCCAGCTCAAACTTGAGCGCCGGGCAGTTGGATATCCTCACCTGAAAGGCGAGACCATGATTGACGCGACCACAGCAAGCACCCTGAGCACCGCCAACACCTCGGCGGCGGCGACCTCTTCGGCTGAGCTTCAGGAGAGCTACAACAGCTTCCTGACCCTGCTGACGGCGCAGATCTCAAACCAAGACCCGCTGAACCCGGTGGATTCGACGCAGTTCGTCTCGCAATTGGCGCAGTTGACCCAAGTCGAGCAGAGCATCGCGACCAACGCGAGCCTTGAGCAGATCAGTACGATGCTTTCCACCGTCGGCGCGATGTCGGACCTGCAATTGATCGGGCGCGACGTGCTTGTTCCCTCGACCCAAGTGCGCATGACCGAAGATGAATTCCCGCTGAGCTATCAACTCAATGCCGGGGCGGAGGATGTGACCGTCCGCATCTATTCCCAAGACGGCAGCCTGATCCGCGAGATGCCTGGCCCCTCCACCGCAGAGGGAGAGGTGATCGACGTGGATTGGAACCGCCTCGATTCAGTGGGCCTGCCGGTGCCGCCCGATACTTTCCGGGTTGAGATCACGGCGACGGATGCCGCTGGCAATGACGTAGGCGTGACCCCGTTGACCCGGTCCGAGGTGACGCGGGTGAACTTCACCGCCCTAGGGCCGGAGTTGGAGTTGGATAACGGGGAATCCGTGCTGTCGAACGTGGTGCGTTCGGTTCTGTAAACCTTCGGCGCGGCGCGGGTCAGAGCCGCGCCACATCCTGTTTGTAGAGCGATACGAACATCACATCGTCGACGCCCTTATGCTCTTTGCTGATCAGATCGCGCAGCAGCCGCGAGAGGGCTTCGCTGTCAATCGCCACCCCGCGCAGCACGGCGCTTTCGGCGGCGAGGTTCATCGCCTGCAAAAGGGAATCGCGCATCCGCGTCGCATCTTCTACCCGGCGGTAGCGTTCGGCCAATTCCAGTGTTCCCATCTTCAACGCGAAATCCGCCACGATATAAGAGACGCTGTTGGTCTTCTCTACCGGGATCGTCATCTGACCAAGCCGCACCACGGTGCGGTCCTTGGCCAGTTCATAGCTGTCCATCGGCGCTTGGGCTTCATCCTTGGCGGATGCCTCACCATGGGCGTCTTCCTCGGGGGTATGGGCTGCGTCTTTTGCCGCCTCATCCGCGCCATGGGGGGTGTTTTCATCGATCTCTGTTCCCGCCGCTTCGGCTGGGGCAGGGGCAAGGGCCAGACCGGCGCCATAGCCTGCACCCATGCAAAGCAAGGGGAGTGCTACGAATGCGAATGCTGCCTTTTTCATGTTCGACCTTTCCTGAGCTTTCGTCAGGTTTAACGGTCGATTGCGACGGCAATGGTCTCACTTTGTGACCAAGTCGCGAATTAATAGGGCAGGATCACATCCATCGCATCTTCGCCGTAACTCCGCTCTTGGGCGCGCGAAAGCGTGCCGCGACCGCCATAGGCGATGCGGGCCTCGGCGATCTTGTCATAAGAGATGGTGTTGTCGTCACGGATGTCGGCAGGGCGCACGATCCCGGCCATGCGTAGCTCACGCAGCTCTTGATTCACCATGATTTCTTGGCGTCCCGCGACCACAAGCGTGCCGTTGGGCAGCTTGTCGATGACCAAGGCGGCCACTTTAAGCTCAATCTGTTCGTTGCGCGAAATGGCGCCAGAGCCGCTCGCTTCGGAGGCTGAGCCGATCTCGACGACATCGCCACTCGGCAGGTCGGCTGCGCTGATTCCGGGCAGAATTGCGGCAATTTTCGCGCCATAGCCAAAGAATGTTGGGAAACCGATGGAGCTTGCGCCCTCGCGTTCGCGATCGGTGGAGTTGCGCAATTGCGCCCGGTCGTCGATTGAGATCACGACCGTGACGATATCGCCGATGTCATCGGCACGTTGATCGGAAAACAGCGGTTGGCTGCGGGCCGAAAAGAGTGAGGCCTTGGCGCTGCCGCGGCGTGGAGGCTCCATTGCCACGGCGGGCATCGGCACCTGCACGCGGGCCACCTCGGGAATGGTTTGCCCATCCACCACGATCGGCGAGGGCTGCGGATCGCGGTCGAAGTGATCTGCGGTATCGCAGGCGGACAGGGCAAGGGCGGCGCCGAGCATCAAGACAGAGGGGCGCGCGAAAGCGGTGGTCATCGAATGATCTCCACGGTCCCTTCGCCGGTGGCGATGCCGGTGACCGTTTTGTTGCTGACAAGGTTAACGATACGGATTTCCTGCCCCTCATGCGCGTCATCAAGCGCGCGCCCCGGAGAGGAGAGGGCCAGAAGCCCGTCGCTGAAATAGATCTCCACCCGCTCGCCCCGGTTGATGACCAAGGGCTGGATGATGGACTGGATCTGGATCGGGCGGCCCGGCGTCAGGACGCGGCGCACCTGCTTGCCGATAACCTCTTCCATATCTGTCATCACATAGGTGCCGATGCGGCCCACGGGCAGGCGCATGACAGTCAGGTCGTCTTCCATGATGATGTCATCGGGCAGCAGGCGCGTGATGGGCACGGGGACCGGCATGGTCACAAGGGCATAGCCCGCAATGCGCTGCACCTCGCCCGTCTCAAGCACCGCATTGGCCAGAAACTTGCCGCTGCGCGGGTCCATCCAGAACTCTGCCAGCGTCAACACGGCCTCAGCCGGGGCGTCCTTGACCGTGATCTCGAACTCGCCATCCTGCGGCAGGCTGTCGGCGTAATCGGCGCGCGCGCGTTCCTCGACCAACACGCCGATGGGGGCCGACAGGGCAGGGCCCGTCAGCGCCATCAGGCCGAAGAAGAGGGCGGCGAGCCTTTGCATTAGCGGATTTGGTTCGCAGCCGAGAGCATCTGGTCTGCGGTCTCAATGGATTTAGAGTTCATCTCATAGGCGCGCTGCGCCGAGATCAGATCGGTGATCTGCTGGATGACGTTCACGTTGGACGCCTCAAGATAGCCTTGACGGATCATGCCCGCGCCCGGATCGCCGGGGTTCACCACCTGTGCTTCGCCCGAGGCTTCGGTCGCCAGCAGGAAGTTGTTGCCGACCGGGCGCATCCCCGGCTCGTTGACAAAGGTGGTCAGGCTGAACTGGCCCAGTTCCACCGGCACGGGATCGTTTTCGACATAGGCCATGACGACGCCCTGTTCGTTGATCTCAACCGCTGTGGTGTTTTCGGGCACGACCATGCCCGGCTCTACGCGGTAGCCCTGCATGGTGACGATCTCCCCCTCGGGGGAAAGCTGGAACGACCCGTCGCGGGTATAGGCGGTGCCGCCATCGGGCAGTGTGACCGAGAAATAGCCACGCCCGTCAATGGCGACGTTGAGCTGGTTCTCGGTGGCGACCATGCCGCCTTGGGTATTCAACCGCACGGTGCCTGCGGTCTGCACGCCCATGCCGATGTCGATGCCCACGGGGCGAGTCGATCCGGCCTCGGATGTGACAGCGCCCTCGCGCTGCATGGATTGATAGATCAGATCCTGAAAGGCCGCGCGGCTGGCTTTAAACCCGGTGGTGTTCGCGTTGGCGATGTTGTTCGAGATCACATCGACATTGGTCTGCTGCGCCATCATGCCGGTTGCGGCGATGCTAAGTGCCTTCATTGTCTCGTTCCTTCCGTTTCACGGATGTCGGGGTCAGACCGCCTGCGCGATCCGTTTGAGCGAGTCGCGGCGCAGGTCGTCCGCATTGCCCATCATGGTATTTGTGCGCTCATAAGCGCGCTGCACGTCGATCAGCCGCGTCATCTCGCGCACCGGGTTCACGTTGCTCAGCTCCAGCGTGCCTTGGCGCACCTGCACAGTCTCAGCTACGGCGGGATTGGCAGCGCCCTCGGGGGCGACCAACATGCCGCCGCCAAGGCGCTTGTAGCTTTGGATTTCAGGGATGTTAAAAACGCCAATACGGCCCAGTGGGCCGGTCTCGCTGCCCGAAATTGTGCCATCTTCGGAAATGTTGATGTCGCCCAGTCCTGCGGGTGGCAGTTGGATCGGTGCACCGCCCGCGTCGAGCACTTTGGCCCCCGACAACAGGGTCAGATTGCCTTCCGGGTCGAGGACAAAGCTGCCATCGCGGCCAAAGGCCTGCTGCCCATCTGCGGTTTGATAGCTGAACCACCCCTCGCCATGCAGCGCCACGTCTAGCGGGTTGCCGGTCTGCGACAGCGCGCCGGGGCGGGTGTCGATGTAGGAGCCCGTATCGCTGACGAAAGCCGCCTGATCGTCGCCAAGCGCGGTGTTGTCCTGCAACAGCGCTTCGAACACCACATGCTCGCCCTTGTAGCCTGCGGTGCTGGCGTTGGCGATATTGTTGGCGGTGATGTCGAGTTGGCGCTGCAAAGAAGTCGCCAGCGACATGCTGATATGGCTGGTTTCCGTCATGGCGGGCCTCAGTTTGGGCAAGGATGGCGTGACATTATTGAAGGTCAGTGTGAAATAAAGAATGGATCTTTACAAGAATAAAGTGCATCTATTCTTAGAATGAAACATCTGCACAACATTGTTCTTGGTCTCTCTTTGATCTTGGCCGCGCCTGTGGCGGGGGAGGAAGGGTCTGTCTTTGCGCCTCTGTCCTTGGTGGAACATGGACAAAAGGATTTCCTTGCCGCACGTGAAGCGCTGATGATGCAACTTCTGGCGGCAACCGATCCGGAGGACCCCAAGCGGGCCGCGGCGCTGCTGGACCTTGCGGAACTGCACCTTGCATGGATGATGCGCCCCGAGGCGGCAGGCTTTCTGGCGGGGCTCGACGCCGAGACCCTCAAAGGTGACGCAGCGCGGCGGCATCGAACATTGAACCTCGCACTCGCTTTACTGCAAGAGGACGCAGGCGCGGGCGGAGATTTGGGGCAGGCGGTGTCTTGGTCCGTCGGGTGGAGCGAGGGGCAGGCTCTGCGAGCGGCGGCCTTTGCCCGGCTGGGGGCGGCGGAGGAGGCTGCGCGTTTGATGCCGCGCACGCTGGAGAGCCTCGGCGCCCTGTCACCCGCGATCCAAGCCGCGGTGCTGCCGGACCTGCTTGAGGCGGCTTTGGAGGCCGAAAATTGGGATGTGGCGCAGGCATTGGCCGCGCAGTTCCCCAAACATGCCGAGTTGCGTGATGGCCCGGCTTATCGCTACCTGCTGGCCCGCGCGTCAGAAGGGGCGGGCGATCTTTTGATGGCCTTTGAGGGGTATGTCCAAGCCGCGCAGGGCCGCGATGCCTATGCGCAACGGGCGCGGCTCGCGCTGGTTCGGATGGGGCGAGAGACCGAGACTTTGCCGGGGAAAGATGCGCTGTCGCTGCTCAAAACCGCCCGCTGGATGTGGAGCGGGGATGGCCTTGGTCGCGAGGGCGCGGTGCTGCTGGCCGAGGTCGCGACAGAGCAGGGTGATACCGATACCGCCCTTTGGGCCTTGCATAATTTGCTGCGGAGCGCCCCTGATGATGAGGCCGACGCGCTACGCGCACAGGCGCGGGACATCTACGGCGCATTCTACGCCGCGGGCGCTGCAGGTGAGCTTGATCTGGGGCCGTTCCTTGAGGGGCACGCCCGCATCAGCGCCCGCTGGCGCTTTGATCCGGGTTTTGTGGAACATGCCGTCGCCGTGCCGCAGCGCCTGCTGGATACGGGTATGACAGCCCTTGCCGCGCGGGAATTTCGCGCTCTGCGTGAGATGGCTGAGGCCTTGGAAGGGGTCGGGGCGAATGCCCCGGACGCCGCCCTTTTGGCCGATCTGCGCCGCGGCGAGGCTCGCGCGCTTTTGGTGGGCGGGCAGGCGGATGCGGCCGTAGATTTACTAAGCGGCTATGCCGACGACCAGGGGGCTGAGGCCGAAGCCCTTTTGGTCGAAGCCTTGGCGCAGGCGGGGCGCACGGATGAGTTGGCCGCCCTGCGCCTGCGCGCCCAAGACATGGACCTGCGCCGCAGCCGTGCGGTGGCCCTATACGAGACCGGCAAATGGAGCGCGGCCCGGCAGGCCTTTCTTGAAATGTGGGAGGCCCATCCCCCGCAGTTCGCCTTTGCCGATGCCACGCGCCTGACCCTTGCCGCCTATCAGGCGGGCGATAGTGAGACCGTCGCCCGGGCCGCCGCGGCCTTTCCCGCGCTTGCCGAATTGCCCGGCTGGGCAGACCTCGCCACCGGGCTCGGCGCACAGCCCCGTGGGGAGGGGCCGCTGGGATCAGACGTGATGCGGCTGAGCATGGAAAGCGCGGACCGTATCCTTGAAGCCGTGACCAAAGTGACGGATGTCAAGGAAAGTCAGTGACATAAATATCAAATTCAAATTTTATTCTTGCTTTGGCCATGAAGAATCGGCTTTCTCATGTATAGGTCAAGAATAACAAGAACGAGCAGGATCAAGTCATGAGCATTACAAGCGCCCTTCAGATCGGGGTCAGCGGGTTGCAGGCCAACTCCTCCCGCGTCCAAAACATCTCTAGCAATATCGCCAACGCCAATACGGTTGGCTATCGGCGGACCTTCTCGGAATTCGTGACGCAGAATACCGGGGCGACGCAGGCGGGGGTGCTCACGGATGTGCGGGCTGATATCTCGGCCAATGGCAACATCATGGGCACCGGTCGCTCAACTGATTTGGCGGTGCAGGGCGATGGCTTTTTCGTCGTGTCGCGCAACCCCAATGATCCTGTCGAATCCAACTACTACATGACCCGTGCGGGCTCCTTTACCCCGGATCAGGACGGCAACCTGCGCAACTCTGCGGGTTATTTTCTGTCGGGCTTTCCCACCGATGCAGCCGGAGCCACCGGCAGCGTCAGCAGCACCAGCTACAATGACCTCAGCACCGTGAATGTGGCCAGCTATCAGGTTCAAGGCACGCCCAGTGCGCGCGTCGGCGTGTCGGGCAATGTGCCTGCGCAAGAAACCGGGGCCGGCAGCACCGGCACGGCCTTCGAATCCACCCTGCGCTACGTCAATCAGTTGGGCGGCAGCGACGCACTGACCCTGTCTTGGGCTCCGGGCACCACGGCCAATGAATGGACCGTCAGCATCAGCGATGAGGCAGGCAACAGCTATGGCGATGCGAGGGTGAATTTCACGGACAGCGGCGTCAACGCGGGCAGCCCCGAGAGCTATACGCCCGGTACCCTGCCGATTGACCCCGCGACCGGTGTTGTGACGCTGCAGATCAACAACGGCGGCACTCCACAACCGCTTGAGATCGATTTCGGCGCGCCCGGCACCTTTGAGGGGATGACCCAGTTCTCGGGCGATTACACGCCTCCGGCTTTTGCGGATGACGGCACTGAGACCGGCAGCCTCGAGCGGGCCGAGATGAGCGACAGCGGTATCCTTTATGGGGTTTTTGACAATGGTCAGCGCCGTGCGCTGTTCCAAGTGCCGCTTGCCAATGTTGCCAACCCCGACCAGATGCGCTCGGTCGATGGCAACGCCTATGTTGCCACCCGCGATTCCGGCGCGGTGAGCATCGGCAATCCGATGCTGAACGGTCTGGGCAGCATCAACAGCGGCGCGTTGGAAGGCTCCAACGTGGATATCGCCCAAGAGCTTACCGACCTGATCCAAACGCAGCGGGCCTATTCCTCAAGCGCCAAAATCATCACCACCAGCGACGAGATGCTGAGTGAAACGCTAAGTATCAAACGTTAACTCGGTGCATGAATGAGCATCTCATCCGCCTTTAGCATTGCCCGCAGCGGGCTGAGCACGACAGAGGGTCGCGCCAACCTTGTTGCGGGCAATATCGCCAATGCGCAAACCGAAGGTTACGTCCGTCGTGAAGCGGCGCAGGTCTCCACCAACGGTCAAAGCGGAACGGTTGAGCTGCGCATCGCGCGGCAGGTGGATGAACGCCTTGCAGGCATGTCGCGAAATGCTTCGGCTGAACTGGGCCAAGCCTCTGCCACGAGCGAGATTCTCGGCAGCTACCTGATCACTTTAGGCGAGCCGGGCGATGAGGTCTCCCCCGCCGCCCGTCTGGCGGAGTTTCAGGCCGGTCTCGACCTTTTGGCTAACAACCCCTCCGACCCCGCCGCGCAGAACGACCTTTTGTCGCGGAGCGAGACCTTGGTGCACAGCATCAATAAAGCCGCTGTTGAGCTTGAAGCCAGCCGCGGGCAGGCTGGAGATAGCCTCGTCTCGAGCGTGGGCGAGGTGAACGCAGCGCTGTCGGATATTGCCGAACTGAACGAGCGTTTGGCCCTTGCCGGGACCGATCCCACCGGCACCAGCGGGCTGATGGATGAGATGAACCGCCGACTTGATGCTTTGGGCAGTCAGATGGATTTCCAGGGCCGATGGGAAGCGGATGGAACGCTGACGCTGCACACCACCGGCGGCACGGAACTGGTCTATGGAGAAACCGCCGTGCGGCTGAGCGCCAACCCCGAGACGGGGCGGCTGATGGCCGGGGATGTTGATATCACACCGAACAGCCCCACCGCGCGCGGGTCCGACAGTGGCCGGCTTGCGGGGCTGAGCGGGTTGATCGCCAATGACCTGCCGCAGATGAAGCTGCAATTGGATGAACTCGCCCGCGGGCTGGTGCAGAGTTTCGAGGTCGCCGATGCCTCTGTCGGGGCCGGGCAGCCGGGGCTGTTCACCGACGCGGGTGGCGCGTTTGACCCGGCGCAATTGGATGGGCTGGCCGGGCGGCTTTCGATCAACAACAGCGTTCAGCCCGATAAGGGCGGCGCGCTGTGGCGTCTACGCGATGGCGTCGGGGCCACAACCCCCGGAGAGCCGGGCGACACCACGCAATTAAACGCCTTCGTCGATGTCCTCGAAACGGGGATGACCTTCGACGCGGCGACCGGCCTGAGCACCAATGCGCGTCTGGGGGATTTCGCCGCTGATCTGGTCAGCCAGCAGAACGTTCTGCTGGTCAGCGCCGACGCGCAGGCCGAGACGGCCCGCGTGCGCCTCATCACCTTTGAGGACAACCGCAGCAGCATTGAAGGCGTCAACGTCGACACCGAATTGCAAAAGCTCTTGGAAATCGAACAGGCCTACGGCGCCAATTCGCAGGTGCTCAGCAGCCTGAGCGACATGCTCGACACCCTTTTGGCAAGCGTGTGAGGATAGAATGACCGAGATTTCCCGCACCGTGTCCACCGCCCTGCAAAGCCTGCGCCAGCGCGAGCAGACCAGCCGCCTCGCCGCCGAGATTTCGGACGTGTCCAAAGAGGTGACGACTGGACTCAAGGCCAACCCCTACGACGATCTGGGCCACCGCTCTGCCGATGCCATCGCGATCCGGATGCAGATTACCCGCAACGATGGTTTCCTGACTTCCAATGCGCTCTTGGACCGCCGCTTTCTCGCCGTGGAAACCTCGCTTGGCGCTATGCGCGATGTCGGTCAAAGTGTGCTTGAGCAAGCCTTCGCCACCGACAACGCGGGTGGGCTTTCGGCGACCTATCTGTCGCAGGCGGCGCGCACGGCGCTTGACCAAGTGTTGGAACGTGCAGCGGTCAGCGACAGTTCCGGTTTCCTGATGTCCGGCACCCGTACTGACACGAACCCGCTGCAGGCATGGGACGAGATCAACCCGCGCACGGGGGAATCCCCGGCCATCGCGGTGGATCATATGATCGGCGGCCCCCTGACGGATATGGCCGACGTACAGCGCGCCATCGACGATCTTAAGGCAGGCTTCGGCGACAGTTCGGTGTTCTTCAACCATAATTTCGAAAACACCTTTTACAACGGTGCACCGACGGGCAATCCGCCGCTGACCTCACGCACCTCTGAGACTCAGACGCTGACCCAAGGCGCGCAGGCCAACGACCCTGCGATCCGTGATCTGATGCGCGGTTTGGCCATGCTGAGCGCGTTTAACCCCAGCGATATCCCCGATGAAGCCGCCCGTGATGCGTGGCTAACCGAGGCCCGCAGCGCCATCGGCGCGGGGCTCGAAGGGCTGACCGATCTGGAAACCCAGACCGGCCTGAAACGGGCGCAACTGGCCGATACGATCTCGGCCCAAGAAAGCCGGGCGCTGTTTCTCGACGCCGAAGTGATGAACCTCGAGGGCGTCGATCAATATGACGCAGCCACCCGTCTGACCCAATTGCAAAACCAGCTCGACTCCAGCTTTGCCGTCACCGCGCGCCTCTCGCGCCTGTCCTTTTTGAACTACCTTTAACCGGAACCGCCGCCCATGAACGCCCTGTTTAAACTCCTGCTGATCGGCCTCACCTTCGCGCTTGCCGCGCCGGCGGCTGCACAGGTGCGGATCAAGGATATCGTCACGGTCGAGGGCGTGCGGTCGAACCAATTGGTCGGCTACGGGCTGGTTGTGGGCCTCAACGGCACGGGCGACAGCCTGCGCAACGCGCCCTTCACCGAACGCGCGATTGAAGGCATGTTAGAGCGGCTCGGCATCGGCAACCTGACCGAAGACCAGATGCGCACGGCGAATACTGCCGCGGTCATGGTTACCGCATCCCTGCCGCCCTTCGCGCGGATGGGCAGCACCATTGATGTGGTCGTGTCCTCCCTGGGCGATGCATCTTCTCTGCGCGGCGGCACGCTGATCGTCACGCCACTGACCGCCGCCGATGGTGAGATTTACGCCGTGGCCCAAGGCCCGATCGCCGTCGCGGGTTTCGCGGCGCAAGGTCTCAATGCCTCCATCGTCGAAGGCGTGCCAACCGGCGCGCGGATCGACAACGGCGCCATCGTCGAGCGTGAGGTCGACTTTGATTTCAGCGAGATGACCAGCATCAAACTCGCGCTGCGCAACGCAGATTTCGTCACTGCGCAGCGGGTCGAGGCCGCCATCAACCAAGCCATGGGCCCGGTCGCCACCGCCATCGATTCGCGTACCATCACCGTATCCGCCTATGGCAAGGGATCGTTGATGGAGACGATGGCCCTGATCGAGCCGCTGCAAGTTCAGCCGGATCAGGTCGCCAAAGTGGTGATCGACGCACGCTCCGGCACCATCGTCATCGGCGCGAATGTCCGCATCGACCGCGTCGCGGTCAGCCAAGGTGGCCTGACCGTCACCGTCCGCGATGATTTCAATGTCAGCCAGCCTGAATCGCTGTCGATTGGCGGGACCACCGTGGTGGTGCCGAATTCCTCGGTCGGCGTGGAAGAGAAAGACGCGAAATTCGCCGTCATCGACGGGTCGGTCAGCCTGCAACGTCTGGTCGATGGGCTGAACGCCATCGGCGTCGGCGCGACCGAGACGATTTCTATCCTTCAAGCCATCAAGGCGGCGGGCGCTCTGCATGCCGACCTCGAGATCATCTAGGGGCAGGTTATGGAATTCGCATCTCTCCCAATCCCCGCGCCGACCCCGGCAGCCAAGCCCGCAGTGACCCAGGCCGACGCCGTCACCGCCGAGAAAGCGCAGGAGTTCGAGGCGATGTTCCTCGGCCAGATGGTCGATGAAATGCTCTCGACCGTGGACATCGGCAGCTTCGGCGGCGGTCATGCTGAAGAGACATGGCGCAGCTTTCTGTCCAACGCGATCGGCGAAAGCATCGCCGAGCAGAACAGCACCGGAATTGCCCGCAGTATAGAGACCGCCATGCAGCGCTATCAAACGGGGGCAGACCGATGAGCGATCCGCGCAAAGCACTCGCCGCCGTTGACGCCTTGGGCAATCTGCTGCGCCGCGAAATCGCCGCGGTGGAGGGCGGGGCGTTCAATCAACTGGTCGAATTCGCCAGCGAAAAAGCCCGACTCACCGCCGTGCTGGAAGAGCAACTCAGTCACGACCCCGAAGCGGTCAGCAAAGATAAATTGCGCGATCTAAAAGATCTGATCGCGCGCGATCATCACCACCTGCAACTGGCCCGCCAAGCCACGTCAGAGATGATCTCACAGGTTTCCCAAATCCGGGAAAAGCACAGCATTGCAGGCATTTACGGCCGAAGCGGTGCGAAACGTGACAACCGCGCAACACTGATGACAACCGTGGACAAAAGTTTCTGAATTGCCTCAATGTTGCCAGTTTTTCGCGTAAAAACGTAATCAAGCGGGTTCGCCCCGCAGTTGTCAGAAAGACGACCTAACGAACTAGAATAGTCTGGAATAAGAATATGTCTTCGATCAACACAAACGCCTCCGCAATGAACGCTCTCGCAACTTTGCGGAACGTCAATTCGAGCCTCAATCAAACTCAAGATCGTATTTCGACAGGTCTGAAAGTCTCCTCCGGTAAGGATAACGCAGCTTACTTTGCGATTTCCGAAACCATGAAGGGCGACAGCGGCATGACCAAAGCCGTGAATGAGAGCCTGACACTGACCAAGAACTCGGTTGCGACCGCGCGTCTTGGCGCAGAGCAGTTTTCCGATCTGGCGACGGAATTCCGTGACAAGGTTGCCTTTGCCCAGGAAAACAAGGGTGGTCTTGGCGAAATCGAGGCCGACTTGACTCGTCTGGTGGCCGACATGGCAGCGATTATGTCGCAGTCGACCTTTAACGGGGACGACCTCGTAAACGCCGCCAAATCTGATAACGCGGCCACTCCTGCGGCTTCAACACCGCTTGCTTTGGATGTCTATGGCGGTACCGCCACCGCTTCGACGAGTGCCGCTGCAGCCGACCGCCAGATCATTACAGGTATCAGCCGGGATGCAGGCGGCACCCTGCAAACTACAAAAATCACTGTTTCGCCAGTTGACCTCAACAAACAACTTGAGACTTTCAGTGCGATTGCGACGGACTTTTCCACGCGGGCGGCAGCAACTGGTGACGTCGATACCGATGGCACGATCGACGGTGACCAATACCTTGCCAACGTTCTGACGCTGGCCGATACCGCAACCCAAGCTACTGTTGACGCAGCGACTTCCCTCGGTCAGTCCGAGAAGTCGATCGAGCGTCAGCAAGAGTTCCTGACCAAGCTCTCCGACAACCTCGACTCCGGTGTTGGCGCGATGGTTGACGCCAACATGGAAGAAGAAGCCGCCCGTCTTCAGGCGCTTCAGGTTCAGCAGCAGCTGGCATCGCAGTCCCTGTCGATCGCCAACCAGGCACCGCAGAACATCCTGAGCCTGTTCCGTTAAGGAATAGGGTTTTCGGGGCCAGAGCCTAGCGCTTTGGCCCCGGTCCAACCGCCTCAGAATTTGCGGTTGGCAGGCAGCAAACTATAAAAACAAGGAAGAATTCCTATGGGGCTGGCAGCATACAAACGAACCATTCGCGAGAGCGAAACCCCGCGGCAGATCGAGCGCCGCATTCTGAGCCGCGTCACACATGACCTTGCCGACAAGGGCCAAGGCTTTGATGCGACCGAAGACAAAAGCGAGCGGTTGAACATCCTCGCCTCCGGTCTGCGCGACGCAATTTACGAAAACCAACGGTTTTGGTCGGCCCTGCGCTTTGACCTGTCCGAGCCGGAAAACAAGATGCCCGACGGGTTGAAAGCCTCGCTCATTTCCATCGCGCTTTGGGTGGACCGTCACAGCACCGCGCTGATGGCTGGCGAAGGTCGTTTGGCCGGTCTGGTTGAGATAAATGGCAATATCGCCGCCGGTCTGGCCGGGCAGGCTGCGCCGCAGATGCAGGAGGTGTAAGATGCTGAAACTCACCCTCCGCCCCCGCGAACGTGTGGTCGTGAACGGCTGCGTCATCCGCAACGGCGACCGCCGCCAAGCGCTGACAGTCGAGAACCGCGCCGACATCGTGCGCGAGTCCGATCTGTTGAAGCCGGATGCGGAATCCACGCCTGTTTCCAAGGTCTATTTCTTGGTGCAAACGGCGCTGATCCGTCCCGATACACGCGATCAAATTCTCCCGATGATCCAGCAGGGCTTGGCCGATCTGGCCTGTTGCTTTGGCGCGGAAATGCGCAGTCGCATCATGGAAGCGGCGAACTTCGTCTCTATGGCCGACTTTTATAAAGCCATGAGCGAATTGCGCGCGGTGCTCAAATACGAGACCGAGCTGATGCAGCTTCGCCCGGCGCCTCCGGCGCCTAACCATGAGGCCGCGCACGCATGATTTCGCTGGGCGGCATTGGCACGCAGGTGGCGGTTAAGCTGTTTGACGCAACGCGCGACAAACAGCTCGACCTTGCCGCCAACGATGCCTTGAACGCCCGGCAGATCGAAGCCTTTAAAGAGCGTATCGGCGATATCAAATCCGCCAAGGAATTTGTCGCCGATACCGAAGTCTACACTTTCGTCATGCGGGCCTTTGATCTTGAGGATCAGATTTTTGGCAAGGCAATGATCCGTAAAACGCTAGAGAGCAATTCCGATGAGTCTTCGGCTCTGGTGAACCGGTTGAGCAACCCGAAGATCAAAGAGATGTACGATACGTTAGGCTTTGCCCCCGATGGCGGGCGGAGCTTTAACTTCAATCGCACGGGCTGGCAGGATGAGATGATCGACCGGTTCAAAGAACGGGTCGTTCTAAACTCTGCCGGGGAAGACAACGAAGGCGCCCGGATTGCCTTGGAGTTCAAATCCAAAGCCTCTGAAATCAACACTTGGCTCGACGTGTTGAAAGACGAAGACCTCGGAAAATTCATGCGCCGTGCGCTTGGCGTGCCGGATGAAGCTATCCAAGTCGATCTCGACCGCCAGATCGCGCTTTTTGAGCAGAAGTTTGACATCGAAAAGCTGAAAGACCCCGCCGAGGTCGACAAGCTCGTCTCACGGTTCTCGGCGATTTACGATGCGGTAGAGGGCGTCTCGTCATCGTCGAGCACCGTGCTTTCGCTAATGCAGGGGGCCGTCTCTATCGGTCAGGGCAGCACTTTCACGGCCATCACCATCGACATTCCCACGATCACCGGCGGCTACAGCGCGTCGAGCGCCTACCGCTGATCCCCGTTATTCGATGAATTCGTCGTCATCGGCTGCCGAGGGCAGTTCGATGACGCCCTCGTCGGCGAGGGTCTTGGCATATTCTACCATAGCGGCCTGTGCGGCGCGCACATCGCGGCCCCGGACCGGGCCGGTAGCGGCCATTTCGTCCATCAGCATCTGACGCGAGCGTTGTGGCAGGCATTCCATCAGGTGATCGCGCTGCTCTTTCTTGGCGCCGCGCATCGCCATGGGCAGGGTGGCCCCATCCAGCCCGCGCATCACCTGCGCCAAGTCCTGCATCGGCAGCTTGAACAGATCGTCAAAGACGAACATACGCTGTTTGATGGCTTGGAAGGCGTCGGGAATACGCGCGTCCAGCGCGCCGGAAAGCTCTTCGAAGGCCTGCACATCTAACTGGTTGAACAGGTCCGCCATGCGTTGATGCGTCTCGACCGAATTGGTGTGCATCGCGTTCGACAGAATGTCTTGTTTCAACGTCTCTTCGATCTGCTGCATCATGTGCAGCGGCACGGCTTCCATCGCGATCATGCGCTCGGCGATGTCTTGCATCCGCTCAGGGCCTAGCAGGGGCAGCACTTTGGCCGCCACGCTGGTGTCGACGTTGTTGAGGATCGCCGCCGCGGTCTGGTCGTGCTCGCCCTTGAGATAGTTGGCGATCACCGTCTCATCCAGCGCGCCAAAGCCGCGCCACATGGCGTTCTCGCGTTCGCTGTCCTTGAGCCCGGCCATGATGCTGGTCACCTGTTCTTCGGGCATGAACTTGCGCAGCATGGATTCTGCGGTCGACAGCGAGCCTACGACCGATCCGGTGCCGCTGACCACCTTTTGGGTGAACTCTTTGAGCACATGTTCCACTACCTCTGCCGGGATCGGGCCAAGACGGCTCATGGCGCTGGTGATGCGCTCAATCTCGGCGGTGCCGAGCTTTTGCATGAGTTCCGAACCGGTCTGCTCTCCGAGGCAGAGAAAGGTGATGGCCGCCTTGGTGGGGCCGTTCAGATCCTCCACCGTGATGGGCTTTCTGCGGGTTTTGGAAAGGGCATTGGTCGACATGGTTAAATCCTTTCGGTGCAGGTCAGCCACCGGCAAGCGGCACATAGCTTTCGATCAGCGATCCTGCCAGCATGTACCAACCGTCGATCAGCACAAAGAAGATCACCTTGAACGGCAGGGAGATCAACACCGGGGGCAGCATCATCATGCCCGCACTCATCAAGACCGAGGCGATGATAAGGTCGATGGCCACAAAGGGCAGGTAGATCAGAAAGCCGATGGTAAAGGCGCGGCGCAGTTCCGAGATCATGAAGGCCGGAACAAGATGGCGAAAGGTGGCCTCCTCTGCCGAGGCGGGCAGGGGGGTCTCTTCGGCCTCTTCATCCGCAGGGGCGATGCGCAGGAACAAGGCGTAATCCTCGGGCCGGGTGTTGACGTACATAAAGTTTTTGAAGGGCGTGGCGATCCGCTCCAGCGCCTGTTCTTCGCCGATGGCGTTTTCCAATAGCGGCTCGACCCCGGCCTCATAGGCGTCCTCGAACACTGGCTGCATGACGAAGAAGGTCATGAACAGCGCCAGCGAGGTCAGCACGATATTGGGCGGGGTCTGGTTCAGGCCAAGGGCCGAGCGCAGCATCGACAGGACAATGACAAAGCGCGTGAAGCTGGTCATCACCACCAAAAGCCCCGGCGCGATGCTCAGCACGGTGACCAGCGCGATGAACTGAACAATTCGGCCCGACAGATTGGCGTTTTCGTCACTGCCGGGCGCGGTGTCGCCAATCACATCCGACAGCGTGGAGAGAAACCCTCCGTCTTGGGCCATGGCCATGCCGCCGCTGGCGAGAAGCACCAGCAGGGCAAGGCCCATGCGGCCCGACGCATAGGCGCGCAGAGAGGGAAGGTCAGTCAGGGACATAGTCCTTGACGATCTGGGTCAGGGACACGCCAAGCCGGTCTTCGCCGACCTTCACAAGATCGCCGCGCGCCACCAGACGGTCAGAGACCATGAGGTCGACCGGTGCGCCGATTTTGCGGTTCAGCTCTACAATGGAGCCTCGGGTGAGTTCCAGCAGGCGCGAAATCGGCATGCGGGCTTGGCCCAGCACGATCTGCACATCAAGGCCGACGTTCAGCATCGCGTTGATGCCAGCGCCACCGGCCTCGGGACGGGGGGCAAGGGCGTTGCGCGAGTCTTCGGTGTCGAGTTGCGGGAAGACGCCCGCGTCATCGCTGCCTGTGCTGGCGGTATTGCCAAAGGCATCGGCGCGCGGCTGTTCTGGCGTTGCGTCAGGTGCTTTGCCTTCGGCGTTGTTGTCGTCTTTGGGCGATTGCAGGTCAGGCTTGTCCATTTCCGTCCTTCTCCTTTTGTGCTTTCAGCGCCCGCGCATGGGTGTCGCGCAATTCGGCGAGCAGGCGGTCGCAAATCTTTTTGAACCCGTAATCAAGGCTGCCGTGATCCCATTCCATGCGGGCATCCCCATCGGGCAGGTCGGCATCGGCGCGCAGGTCCAGCACGCCGTCGCATTTGTAGTACACAGCGCGTTGGCGCAGGTCTGGGCCAATCTGGTCAAGCGTGGCGGGCGACAGGCGCACTTTGATCTGGCTCGAACCGATGGCCATTTTCAGCGATTGGGTCACGGTCTTTTTCACCCGCGCGGTCGACAGGCGTTCGATCACCTCGGGCAGGACGATCTCGCAGGTTTGCAGGGTAAAGCCCACGATTTGCGCCATCAGCGCCTCTTGATGGGCCTGCATCGCCTGCGACAGCCGCGCTAGTTCCTGCGCCAGCTTTTCGGCCATCACGGCATGTTCGGCCTGCATTGTCTGATGCATCTCGGCCCGGCCAGCGTCAGCCCCGGCCAGATAGCCTTCGATATGGCCTTGTTTGTGGGCCTTCTTGATCTTCG
Source organism: Sulfitobacter dubius (assembly GCF_027214245.1). Taxonomy (GTDB): domain Bacteria; phylum Pseudomonadota; class Alphaproteobacteria; order Rhodobacterales; family Rhodobacteraceae; genus Sulfitobacter; species Sulfitobacter dubius_A. Next base: position 354,837 of record NZ_JAPWHM010000002.1, read on the forward strand.
CTTCGATCTCTTCGGGCGTGGGCAGCGCCGGATCCTGCGGCTTGCTTTTGCCGTCCTCGTCGAAGTTTTGCAGCTTGAGGGTCGTGATCACAGATCATCCCCTTCCGACAGCCATTGGCCCAGAACCCGCAGGGCGTCTTCGGTGTTGTCTTCGGCCAGTTCGGCCACGGCGCGCAATTGGCTGTGCTGGACTGCGCCCTCGACCGAGGCGAGATGCACCATGTCGCGGGGCATCTCGTCCATTGGGCCAAGCACCGCACCGGTCTGGACGCCCGCCGGGGTGGGCAGGCGGTTTGGCGGGGTCTCGCTCTGGGTGCCGCCGGTCAATGCTTTTGGCGCGTTATCCCGCTCAGGACCGTCTAGCAGGCCCGCGTCGGCGCCAGCACCGGCCAGTGCGGGCTGGGGCAGGGTGGCATCCAGCACCATGCGCAGCGGGCGGGCGCCCAGCACCATGATGATCGCCACCAGCGCCAAGGCAAAGAGCGAGCGCAGGATGGTCATGGCGTTATCGGCCAGCACCGCGCCCAAGCCACGGCCTGCGGGGCTGCTGAACTCGGAATCGAAATCAAGGAACTGAAGGCTATCGACCTGCACCTGATCGCCGCGGGCCTGATCAAAGCCGATGGCCGTGCTGACCAATTGGCTCAGACGTTGCATTTCTTCGGGGCTGCGCTCGATATAGCCCTCGGACCCGTCGGGCAGGGTGCCATAGCTGCCGTTCACCAGCACCGCGACCGAGATACGCTCGATATCGCCCGGCTCGCGCACAAGCTCGCTCTGGACCGAGCCGATTTCGTAGTTGATGATCTCGTCATTCTCGGAGCGGGTGGACTGCCCCGCGCCGCCGCCCGCATCGTCGCGCAGCTCATCGGGGATATTGTTCGCCACATCCACCGTCGCCGCCGCCGGGTCGGTTTCATTGGAGTTGCGCACGCGGGTTTCGATCGACCGCGCCACCTGCTGGGCGGGATCAAAGCTACGCGAGACGCGGACTTCACGCTCGGTCGTCAGATCGACGCTGACCCGCACGCGGGCATTGCCCGGCCCGACGCGGGCGTTGAGAATGGATTCAACCTTTTGCGCCAGTTGCTCTTCGATCATGCTGCGCTGACCTTGGAGAGAGAAGTCAGAGCTGCCGCCCTCGTCCTTGGCCAAGATCGTCTCACCCGAGGCCGACAGGACGGTTACGTTCTGCGCTTCCAAATCCGCCACAGCAGAGGCTACCAATGCTTGGATCGCCTGTGCTTGGCTGCGGGTCATGCTGGCGTTGGCTTGCGAGCGTACGATGACCGAGCCGCTGGCCTCGGCCCGGCTGCGCGAAAACGCGGCGCGTTCGGGCAGCACCAGATGTACCCGCGCGGCTTTGATGCCGCTGATGGTTTGGATCGACCGGGCCAGCTCGCCTTCCAGCGCGCGCAACCGGTTCACCTTTTGCATGAAGGAGTTCATCCCCATGCCGGACATATTGTCGAAAATCTCCCAACCCGGCACGCCTTCGCCGGGCAGCCCCGCATCGGCCAGCGCCATACGGGCGCGGGCAATGTCGTTTTCCGCAACCGAGATCGTATCGCCGTTGCGTGACAGGTCGACCGTCAGACCTGCTTGCTCCAACGTCTGCATCATCTGCGACGCGGTGCCGGGGCTAAGCTGGCTGTAAACCGGAACATAGGTGGGGGCGAGGATGGTCCGCGCGCCGATAAAAATAGCCGCGGTGATCGCCAAGCCGATGCCGCCCAGAAGTGCCAGCCGCTTTGGACCTAAATCCTTAAGGTTTTCAACGATCTGATTCACGGGCCCTCACTCGATTGGATAGTCCGAGCATTCCCCGCTCGGTCGTCACTATGCAAGCATATATCGATTTATACTTGTGAGAACTGATAAATAAACAGGTTTCTGTTGCAATAAAGCTTGTTTGGGGATGTATTTGTTCTTGCATATGGCGCTCCGCGCAGGATCCGATTAAGAGTTAAAGAATGAAAAAGCCTCTTGCTATCCTTGCTGTCGTCTTGCTCTGCCTTCTTGCTGGCGTCGGTGGGGTGACGCTTGCCATCGGCCCTTCGGGGCTGTTGAAAATGGTGGGGCTCGGCGGGGGTGATACCGTCGAGGATACGGTTGAGACCGCTGACAATGCCCATGGTGAGGAAGGCAGCGAAGACGCGCATGGCGAAAAGCCGAAGACCGAGATCAAGATGCCGGTCATGCCTTTCCCCGAGATCATCGTGAACGTCACCGATACCGGGCCGCAGGGCGGGCAAACCAGCCGATTTCTCAAGCTGAACATGCTGATGGTCTATGACGAAACCGCCGAGGGCGCGGACCGTTTGATCGCGCGTGAGATCTACCTGCGTGACAGCTTCCAAGATTTCTTGCGGCAGTTGCATGTCAGCGACCTGACTGGCAGCTATGGGCTGGCGATGCTGAAAACCGAACTGTTGCGCCGGGCGCGGGCGGTGGGCCACACTGACGCGCCGCATGAAATACTGATTGCCGATATGGTGGTGCAATGACGATAGCGGATTCCTCCGATGCGCTGAGCCTCGAAGAGACGATGATCCGTCAGGCGCGCGAAAGCTTTCAGCGCCTACCCACGCTTGAGATCATCATCGACCGTCTGTTGCTGGCCTTGGTGCCCGACCTCAAATCCTATTGCACCGTAGCACCAGAGATCGAGCTCAGTTCGCTGGAATATATGCCCTATGAGGACGCGATGGAGAGCATTCAGGCGCCCTCGCTCATCGCCATCGCCAATGCCGAAGGCTGGGGCAGCCAGATCGCCTGTGTGGTCGAGCCGGACCTGTTGTTTTCGGTCCTAGAGATCATGCTGGGCGGTCGCCGCGCCACGAGCCAACAGTGGAAGCCCCGTGGGTTGACTGCGATTGAGCAGAAACTGGGCCGCAGACTGGCGGAACTGTCGCTCAAAGGGCTGGCGCATTGCTTGCATGATGTCAGCCCGGTGCAATTCGACATCCAATCGTTGGAGTCCAATCCCCGGTCGGTCATGCTGGCCGCGCCGCGCACCGCGACGGTGCTGGTCCGGATGCATCTGCAATTCGAAGACCGCAGCGGTCATATGGCGCTGGTGCTGCCCTATGGCACGCTGGACGAGGTCAGCGCGCAATTGGCGCAGCCCTTCCTTGGCGGACGTTCGCCCACCGACAGCAACGCGCGCAAAGATATGAACAGCCAGATATCAAGCACTACGGTCACCATCACCGGCGTGCTCCAAGAGGTGACGATCCCGCTGCATGAAGTGCTGGAATGGAAGCCCGGTCAGGTGATTGATCTGGGCATGACGGTCGATACCCCCGTGGTTGGCATGGTGAACGCGCAACCGATGTTTCAAGCCGCCTTTGGCCAGCGCAGCAATGGCGCCTTGGCGCTGCGGGTGATCCAATCCTTGCTCCCTAAGGAAAATCAGGAGGACAGCGACGATGATGCCGGCCTTGATTGATATCCTCATCATCGTGCTGCTGGTTGGCACGCTGGTCTATGCTTTTATCCTTGATCGCCGGGTCCGCGCCCTGATGGCGACCCTGAAAGAGATGGAGCCAATGGTCGGGGCTTTTTCGAGCGCCGTCGATCAATCGGCCCGGTCGGTCGAAGACCTGCGCGACCTCAGCACCAAGGTTCAACGCGCCGAGCCGCCTGTGCAGCGTGACGCCCTGCAGCCGCGCCAAGCCGCCGCGGCTGAACCTACCGCGGCAGGCCAAAGCCCGGCACAGATGCGCGCCGCACGCCTCAAAGGGCGCAGCCAAGTACGTGGGCAGGCGGCGGTGCAGGGCAAATCCGAACTGGTCCGCACCTTTTTCGACATCACCAAGGAGCGTAAGGAATGAGCCGTATCTCCCTGCCAAAGATCGCACTGTTTGGCCTCGGCGTCGCTGGCGTGCTCAAACTCACGGTTGAGTTCATGCCGATGATGGCCATCGCCGAGACGCCCAGCGACACGCCTCCGGTCCCTGTCGAGCTTGCCGCCGCACCCGCGCCGCCCAGCTATGACGCCAGCGCCCCGGGCGAAAGCGGCATGTGCGAGCCGAGCCACCTGATCGCCGAGGCCATCGCCGAAGAGCGCGCGCTGCTGAAAGACCAACGCGATACGATTGCCGACCGGGAAGCCAAGCTGGCGCTGGCCGAGCAAAGCCTCAAAGCCGAGCAGACCCGGCTGGCCAACCTGCGCGACGAGATCGGCGCGCAGCTTAAAGTGATCGAAGAGGCCAACAATCAGGACATGACCAAACTGGTTGAGCTTTACCGCAACATGAAGCCACAGGTGGCGGCGGGCATCATGGATGAAATCGACGTGGAGACCGCCGTGCAGGTGATCGGTGCCATGCCCGAACGGGACGCCGCGCAGATCATGGGCTCGTTCAGCCTTGTCCGCGCACGGTTGATCACTAAAATCCTGCTGGAACGCTCCAAACTTCCCGCCGACCGCAATCTCGAAGGGCTGCGCCTGCGTTAAGCGGGCAGGGGTTAATCCTCGCGGATCGACGACCCTGCAGGCGGTTTACGACGGACATTGCGGCGCAGATCCATGACAAAGCCGATGATCTCGGCCACGGCCTGCCAATATTCCATTGGGATACGGTCATCCACATCCACCGCTGCATGTAGCGCACGGGCCAGCGGGCGGTTTTCGATCATCGGGATGTCGTGTTCCTTGGCCAGCTCGCGGATGCGATGCGCCATCACATCGGCGCCCTTGGCCACGCAGACCGGCACATCATCCACGCCCTGTTCATATTTCAGCGCCACGGCGTAATGGGTCGGGTTGGTCAGGACCACGCTGGCGCCCGGGATCGCCTGCGCGATGCGCTGGCGCGCGCGGGCGCGGCGCAATTCGGCTCGGCGGCCCTTGATCTGCGGATCGCCCTCGCTGTCTTTATGCTCGTCGCGGATTTCCTTGAGGCTCATCATCTGCTTCTTCTTCCACTGCGCGCGTTTCCAAATGATGTCGGCAATGGCAATGGGGACGAGGAAGGTGGTCGTAACAAGGAAAATCCAGCGCACCTTTTGCAAAGTGGCATCAAGTAAAGTCTCAGGCACAAAGGCCTGCGTCTGACCCAGAGACTGCGCAATATCCCGCACAGCCCAGACGGTGATAAAGCCGATCACCAGCACTTTGGCGGTGTTCTTGGCGAATTCGACAAAGGCTTCGGCTGAGAAGAGCCGTTTGAACCCCGACAGCGGGTTGAGTTTGGAAATCTTCGGCTTGATCCGCTCGGCTGCGACCACGGTCTCACCTTGGATCAATACGCCGAAGAGAGCCGCCAACACCATGATCCCCACCACTGGCATCATCGCCAGACCGAGCGTAAAGCCCAGCGATTTCAACACCTGTCCCGCCTCGACCACCCCGGTGCCGCCGGTGCCGATGGCGGTGACACCCGCCTCCAGCAGCGGGCTTTGCAGTGCCTCGACAATGCCGCCAATCGAACTGGGCAGCACGAAGATCAGGATCAGCAGTAAGGCAAAAACCAGCATCGCCGTGCCGGTCTCACGCGATTGGGGCACGTCGCCTTTCTTGCGCGCGTCGCGGAGCTTTTTCTCCGTCGGCTCTTCGGTCTTACTGCTCTTGTCCTCTTCCGACATGGCCTAGAACCCGTAGGTGGTGAGCCATTCCGCGAAGGGCTCCAAAAACCCCCGCATCATGGTCGGAACCGCCAGCACCATCAAGGCCAACCCGGCGGCGATCAGCAAGGGCTGGGCGATAAAGAAGACCTGAAGGCTTGCCATCATCCGGTTCGCCAGACCCATGCCGACGTTGAGCACCAGCCCCGCCACATAGAAGGGCGCGGCGATTGACAGGCCGAGGTAGAGGCTGACCTGTGTGGCGCGGGCAAACTGGTCGGTCAGATCGGCCAGCATGAAGGTGCCGGGGATGAAAACCTGATAGGACATCAGCAAGGATTCAATAATCAGGTGGTGCAGGTCGGTGACAAAGATCAGCGCCGTCGCGCCGATCAGCAGCATCGCGGCCATGCTCGTCGCCCCTTCAAAGGCCCCAATGTTCGGTGCCAAAGCGTTGGCCAGCCCCGACATCAGGGCCATCTGATAGCCCGCGAATTGCAGCGCCGAGAGCAACGTGCGCGCCACCAGTCCGATCCACAGGCCCACGGTGATCTCGGACCCGAAGATCAGCAGCAACGCTCCGGGGCGATCCTCGGCCACCGGGCCAAGGCCTGTGACCGGATAAAGCGCGGCACTCAGGATCAGACCAAAGAACAACCTATGCCGCGTCGGGACAGAGGTTTCCGCAAAACCCGGCATGAACAAAAGCGCGCTGCCGATGCGGGCGAAGACGACGAAGTATCCCATCAGCGCGTCGGTCAAAAGGGCAGACAGGTCCATCTCTAGCCCCCGATGGTGGCGACGGTCCGCAGTGACACCTTGCGGTGGATTTCGGCGTTGGAGATCACCGGCGTCATCGGGCTGACCCGCTCTAACATGGAGCGCACATAAGACCGCGCCTCGGGGTTCACCATCAGCGCGGGCCAACTGTCCTCAGAGGCGAAGCGTTGGATCTGTTGACGGGCTTGCAGCACGAATTCCTGCACCCGTTTGGGGGACATGACGAATGTGCGATCCTCGCCGACCATTTTGACCGCGTCGATGAACTCGGCCTCCCATGACGGCGACAGGGTGATAACCGGCACAAATCCCTGCCCATCGGACAGACCTTGGCAAATCTGGCTCGACAGGCGGCGGCGGACGTTTTCCAGCACCAGCGCGGGCTTGCTGGTCTGGCGCGTGGCTTCGGCCATCGCCTCGACGATCAGCGGCAGGTTGCGGATCGAGACACGCTCCAACAGAAGTTCCTGCAAGACCTGCTGCACCAGAATGGCGGGGGAGGGGACGGGCAGATCGTTGACCAGTTTTTGGTAATTCCGGTCCAGCCCCTCAATCGCCTCTTTTGCCGAACCGTAGGTGAGCAGTTCGGACATGTTCTCTTTCACCACTTCGGTCAGATGCGTGGTGATCACGCTTTCCGGGTCCACCACCGTATAGCCCTGGGCCTCGGCCTGATCGGCGACCTTGCTGTCGACCCAAAGCGCATCGAGCCCGAACGTCGGCTCGCGCGTGGCCTCACCCGGCAGTTGCAGCGGCGCGCCTTCGGGGTTGATCACCATCATCTGGTTGGCGCGGATGTCGCCCTTGGCCACATCGACGCCGTGGATTTGGAAAGAGTAGCTGTTGATCGGCAGGCTCACGTCATCCTTGATCCGCACCGAGGGCATGGGGAAACCGAACTCTTCGGCGAAATGTTTGCGCAGGGATTTGATCTTGCTCGGCAGCACCGCGTCGGGACGGTTGGCCAGCGCCACCAGCCCTTCACCCAGAACCAGCCGCAACTCGTCGAGGTGCATGGGGTTGCTGTCGACCTCCGGCATGTCCTGCTTTTTCTGCGCCTCTGCATCAGCCTTTGCCTTGGCCTCTGCCGCCTCTGCCGCGCCGCGCTGGATCACCACGCCCAAGCCCACCATGGCCGCGGCCAGAAGGGCGAAGACCAGCAGCGGAAAGCCCGGCAGAAGGCCGATAGCGAACAACAGCATCGCTGCCATATAGAGCGCCTTGGGGAAGTTCGACAGCTGGTCAAAGACCGCCTCGTTCGCCGCGCCCCGGGTGCCCCCCTTGGTCACGATCAGACCGGCTGCCAGCGACACCACCAACGCCGGGATTTGGCTGACCAGCCCGTCCCCGATGGTTAGCGAGGTGAAGACGTTAAAGGCATCGCCCACGCCCATGCCGCGCTGCACGACACCGATCAGAATGCCACCGATGACGTTGATCAGCGTGATAATCAGCCCCGCCACCGCATCGCCGCGCACGAATTTCGACGCACCGTCCATCGCCCCGAAAAACGCGCTTTCGTCTTCCAGTTCCTTACGGCGACGACGCGCCTCGTCCTCATCGATCAGCCCGGCACCCATGTCAGCATCAATCGCCATCTGCTTGCCGGGCATCGCATCCAGCGAGAACCGCGCGGCAACCTCGGCGATACGGGTCGAGCCCTTTGTAATCACGACGAAGTTGATGATGACGAGGATGGCAAAGATCACCACACCGATGACGAAATTGCCCGCCACGATGAACTTGGAGAAGCCCTGGATCACATCGCCCGCGGCGTGCAGACCGGCATGGCCTTCGCTGAGGATCAGCCGGGTTGAGGCCACGTTAAGCGACAGGCGCAACATGGTGGTGACCAGCAGCAGCGTCGGGAAAGAGTTGAACTGCAAGGGTGAAGGGATCCAGAGCGCCACCATAAAGATCAGCACAGAGAGCGACAGTGACAGCGCCAACCCGAAGTCCAGCAAGATCGGCGGCAGCGGCAGGAACAGGACCGCCAGTACTAGCGACATGCCAACGGCAAAGCTGACGTCTTTATTTGCGCCAAACATGCGCCATTGCGGCATTATGGAGTTCGGTTTCGTGCTCATCCCGCATCCTCCGCGTGGACGGTGGTGAACTGTGGCAGGACGGGCTGCATCTCATGGGCTGAATAAAGCGACCGGCGCGCGTTCTCGGCCCCGCCGATCTGCGCGCCCCAAGTGGCCTTGGCCGCCATCCGGTCATAGCTGCCCGACGTGCTGCGAGGCGTCTTGCGCGGACGCGCGGGAACGGGGCTGGCACTGGCCAGCGCCTGAAACTCCGGCAGCCGCGCATTGGCGGCAGAGATGTTCTTTTGCAGACGGTCAAGGTAGGTGTCGCGGAACTCAGGCTCAAAGGAGTGATACGACCCCGCGGCCTGCATCCAACTGCCCGTGCGGCGGTGCAACCGCTTGAGGAACCGCGCCGCGTAATCGACATTCACCCGTGGATCGAACCCTTGGGCGGGGCTGTCAAACGCATCCGGGTGCCAGCGCATGTTGATCTGCATACAGCCCACGTCGATAGAGCGGATGCCGCTCGCCTGCCGCTCGGCGATCCAATCCAGCGCGGCATTGCGGCTGTCAAATAGCCGCCCTTCCCCCGCCGCGTTGACCGCATAGGGCCAGACCGTGAAATGTCCGTTGCGCCGGGTGCCTGCCTCTTGCAGGCCGATGGCCAGCAGCAGGTTGTCGGGGATGCCGTGCCGTGTTTGTGCCGCCAGAATTTCACGGATGCAGACGCCTTCGGGCCCGCCTTTGGCGGCCAGCGTCCGGGCTGTCTTGGTCACCGCGTTTTTCTGCGATGGCTCATAGAACGACCCCCAGCCTTGGGCGAGGGCAGGGGTGGCGAGCGCGGCCGCCAAAAGCGCCGCTGCGATATGCCGCCAGCCCCTCACAGCCCACCGTTCTGCACGAGGTCAAAGATTGTGTCCGACAGGTTCTTCAGCGTGGCATACATAAACGGCGTCGCGACCAGCAGGGTGACAAAGATCATCACGATCTTGGGCACGAAGGTCAGCGTCATTTCCTGAATCTGCGTCAGGGCTTGGAAGAACGCGATTACCAGACCGATCGCCAGCGCCACCCCCAACACCGGACCCGAGGCCAAAAGCACGGCCCGGACGGTAGCAGAGATGATGTCATAGGTCTGGGTTTCGGTCATGGCCTAGATCGGCATCCGCAAGATTTCCTGATAGGCTTCGACAAAGCGGTCGCGCACGGAGACGGCCACTTTGACGGTGCTCTCCATCGCCAACATGGCTTCGACCACCTGCTGTGTATCCGCCTCACCGCGCAGCCCGGCTTGGGCCACGGCTTCGCCCTCACGCACCGTTTCCAGCGCGCTTTCAGAGGCTTGCTGCACCATATTGGTGAAGCTATTGGCGCTGGCGCCCGCCTCTTCGGCGATGGCTTCGCCCTTTTGGCCGGTCAGCGATTGCGAGGTGCGATAGGCACCGCGAACCGCGGCGGTCGAGATCAGGGAGGCGGGGTCGCTCATCTCAGGTTACCTCACTTCAACAGGTCGAGCATCTGGCCGCGCATCCGGCGACCGGACTCGAACATGTTCATGTTGGCCTCGTAGTTCCGCGAGGCCTCGCGCATGTTGGCCATCTCAATGATGGGATCGACATTGGGCCGATTGACATAGCCAGTGTCATCTGCCGCCGGATGCGACGGGTCATAATCACGGCGGAAGGGCGACTGGTCGCGCCCAATGCGGTCAACCTCAACCAATGACCCGCCGCCATTGCGGTCAATCAACTCGGAAAAGCTGATGGTCTTGCGGCGGAACGGGTCGGCGCCCGGCGTGGTGCCCGTGGAATCGGCGTTGGCCACGTTTTCCGAGATCACCCGCAAACGCGCGGTCTGCGCGGTCATCCCGCTGGCGGCGATTTTGGCGATAGACTGAAGCGGATCCATGGGTTTTCCTTACCTGTTCCCGGTGACGGCCATGGTCAGCATGTCATAGCTCTTGCGATAAAGCTGTGCGGCCAACCTGTAATGGTCGCCGATTTCGGCGGCCTTCACGGCCTGTTCTTCGAGGTTCACGGTATTGCCGTCCAGCGTGGTGCCAATGGCGCTGCGATCCGTCACCTCACGCACGCCGGGCGTACCTTGGGCCACGCCAGTGAAGTGTTTGTCATGGGTTGTCACCAGCCCATTATCGCGCGACAGCTCTCCGCTCAGCATCGATTCAAAGGACGACACATCACGCGCCTTGAAGTTCGGTGTCGACGCATTGGCGACGTTTTCAGACACGACCTTTTGCCGGGCCGAAAGCCACTGCATCCGGTCCGAAGCGAGTCCAAGAATAGAAAGATTAGACAAGTTCATTTTTTTGCCTATAGCCTGTTTAATCCTTGTATAGTAAATATTAGCTTGCTCTCCTAGAGGAAATTTATCCATGCAGACACTCTTTTCCGAGCTGACCAGCTTTGCCCGCGAGGCGGGCGAGGCCGAGATCACCGGCGAAGTGCGCGCGATCACCGGCATTACCCTGACCGCCGTGGGACTGGAGCGGGTCTTGGGCATCGGCGAGCGCTGCATCGTGCATGGCTTTGACGGGCCGGTCCATGCCGAGGTCGTGGGGCTGGGCACCCATGGCACCGAATTGCTCCCCTTCGGCTCGTGGCGCGGGGTGGCGGCGGGCGACCGGGTGGAGGTCGCGGTTGGCCGCGATGTGATCCGCCCGGACGAAAGCTGGAAGGGCCGTGTCATCAGCGCCTCTGCTGCACCACTTGATGGAAAGGGGCATCTGCCCGAGGGCAACGAGGCCCGCCCGCTGCGCGCCGCGCCGCCGGGTGCGTTTGACCGCAAACGCATCGGCCCGAAACTGGCGACCCATGTACGCGCGCTGGATGTTTTCACGCCGCTTTGTCAGGGCCAGCGCTTGGGCATTTTCGCAGGCTCCGGCGTTGGTAAATCGACGCTGATGGCCATGCTGGCACGCTATACGGACTGCGATGTGGTGGTCATGGCGCTGGTCGGTGAACGGGGCCGCGAGGTGCAGGATTTCATCTCGACCGACCTTGGCCCCGAGGGGATGGAGAAGGCGGTTCTTGTCGTCGCCACCGGGGACGAGCCGCCGCTCACCCGCCGCCAAGCCGCTTGGACCGCTATGGCCGTGGCCGAGCATTTCCGCGATCAGGGCCAACACGTGCTGCTCTTGATGGACAGCGTAACCCGCTTCGCCATGGCGCAACGAGAAATCGGCCTCGCCTCGCGCGAACCACCCACCGCCAAGGGCTACCCGCCGACGGTTTTCTCGGAGCTTCCGCAGATGTTGGAGCGTGCCGGGCCGGGGCCGGTGGGCAAGGGCGATATCACCGCGATCTTCACCGTTTTGGTGGATGGTGATGATATGAATGACCCCATCGCCGATGCCGTGCGCGGGATCACGGACGGGCATATCGTGTTGGATCGAAAGATTGCCGAAAAGGGGCGTTATCCAGCGATTGATCTGCTGGCGAGCGTCTCGCGAACGTTGCCGGATTGCCACAGTGATGTGGAGTATACGCTGCTCACTGCCGCTCATAAGGCGCTGGCAGCCCATGCGGATATGGAGGAATTGATCCGCATCGGCGCTTACCGCAGCGGCAGCAACCCCGAATTGGACCGTGCTATCGCCTTCGCTGGCCCCTGCGAGGCCTTCCTCAGCCAGCGCAAGGCCGAGCACACCCCACCGCAAGCCTCGTTCGCCGAGGTGGCAGGGATGCTCGACCGTGCTGGTATCAGCCCCGGTTAGGCTTGCCTATTGCAGGCGGCGTAGCAGCTCGACCGAAGGCTCGCCCGTCGCAGGCAGGCCCACGCTGGCCTGATAGGCGCTGATCGCTTTGCGGCTGTTCGGCCCGATCACGCCGTCGGTACCATCGGTGTCAAACCCCCGCGCCGTCAGCCGCTGTTGCAGCGCCATACGGTCGTCCTTGGTCAGCCCATTGGCATCGGGTGGGAAGCTGCCGCGCAGCGGCCCGCCCCCGGCGATGCGGTCGGCCAGATGGCCCACGCCGATGGCGTAGCTGTCAGAGTTGTTGTAGCGCTTCAGCGCCCGGAAATTGCTGGTCACCACAAACTGCGGCCCAGCTGCCTGCGGCTGGATCACCGATCCGGCGCTGGCGGGCATGCTGCCCACTTCGCCGCCCCATTTCACGCTGCGCGTCCAGCCGTTGCGCGACAGATAGGCGGCGGTCGAGGCCAGCGCATCGCTGGGGTCTTCTGACCAAATGTCGCGCCGCCCATCGCCGGTGAAATCCACGGCAAAGGCTTGATAAGACGTAGGGATAAACTGTGTATGCCCCATGGCTCCGGCCCAAGACCCGGTGAGGCGGTCCGCGCTTATGTCGCCGTTTTGCAGGATTTTCAACGCCGCGATCAACTGCTTTTCAAAGAACGCACCGCGCCGCCCGTCATAGGCCAGTGTCGAGGTGGCAGAGACCACAGGCACATTGCCGCGCCGCTCGCCAAAGAAGCTCTCCAGCCCCCAAACCGCCACGACGATCTCAGCCGCAACGCCATAACGGCTTTCGATGGCGCTCAGCGTGTTGCGATGCCGCGCAAAGGCCGCGCGCCCTTTCGAGACACGTTCATCCGAAGCAGCAATGGCAAGGTAATCTTCCAAGCTGCGGCTGAATTCTGTTTGGTTGCGGTCCCGTTTCACGACGCCGGGCAGATAGCCCGCGCCGCGGAACCCTTGGGCTAAGGTGCTGGCCGAGATCCCCTGCGCCGAGGCACGGCCCTTAAACGCCGCGACCCAAGCATCATAGCCTGCATTGGGTACCGGGCGCAGATCGTCCGGCACCCCAGCCGCCGTTGCGGGGCCAAGCGCGCCGCCCCCGGTAGAGCAGGCCGAGGTCAGCCCCAGAGCGGCGAGGCCGAATGCGAATGTTCTGCGTGAATGTCTCATAAATCCTGCCTGTCGCTGCATTGTTGCGTTTTGCGCAGCATATCGCAGGCAGGTCGCCCGACAAGGCGGGATCGCCAGGATGGCAAGGCTTCGCCGAGGAAAACTTGGTCCCTTGGGCTTATTGTCCGGGCTGGAACAGGGGCACGGTCGACATCGACATCTTGGCCGAGCCGTCCTGCACCTGCTGGCTGTGACTGATGTAGATCAAGGTATTGTTCTCTTTGTCAAAAATCCGCTTTACCCGCAGCGTCTTAAAGATGATTGAGCGCCGTTCGCTAAAGACATTCTCGCCCTCATCGTCCATCTCGATATCACCCATTTCAATCGGGCCGGTCTGACGGCAAGAGATGGAGGAGTTCGACGGGTCTTCGAACCAGTTGCCCTTTTGCAGCCGGTCAATCAAGCCGCGCTCGAAATAGGCCAAATGGCAGGTCACGCCCTTGACCTTGGGGTCGGCCACGGCCTCGACGATGATGTCATTGCCCAGCCAGTCCACGTCGACATTCCCCACCTGTTCGGCAGGGGCGGCAGTGGCAAAAAGGCAGGCGGAAAGGGCGGCGGCGCGCGCAAATATCTTGTTCATGGCAGGCCAACGCGCGACGGGCAGGGCGGTTCCCGCGCGCGGACAAATACTCTCGAATTCCTCAGTGCCGCTCGGCCAAGGCGCAAACGGCTTCATGCTGGCTGAGGAATACCTCGCCCGTCAGATCATCCAAGAAGTGGCTGCGCTTGAGGCGGTCCATGACCGGGCCTTTGACCTCACTCAGGTGGAGCCGTATATCGGCATCCCGCAGCCGCGTGTTGATCGCCTCCAGCGACTCCAGCGCTGAAAGGTCGATCTCATTCACCGCTGGGAACATCAGCACGACGTCCGTCAGCTCGGGCTTGTCCGCGGCATAGAGCGCTAGTTGATCCTCTAGGAAGCGGGCGTTTGGAAAATAGAGGCTCTCGTCCACCCGCAGGCTCAGCACATGGGGCTGGGTCTCGACCTCGTGGCGCAGCACGTTGCGGAAATGCTCGGTCCCCGGCACCCGGCCCACCACGGCCATATGCGGGCGGGAGGTCTTGTAAAGATGCACGAGGATCGAAGTCACGACGCCCGCGCTCACCCCGGCTTCGACGCCGAAGATCAGCGTCAGCAGGATCGTCACGCTGACGGCGGCGAAATCGGCGTGGCTGAAGGCCCAAGCGCGTTTCAGGATTGAGAAGTCGACGAGGCTCAGCACCGCGACGATGATCGTGGCGGCCAGCGTGGCTTTGGGCAGGTAGTGGATGAGCGGCGTCAGAAAAAGCGCCGCCAGCGCCAGCCCGGCGGCAGTGAAAGCGCCTGCGGCAGGGGTCTCGGCGCCCGCGTCGAAGTTCACCACCGAGCGCGAGAAGCCCCCGGTGACCGGAAAGCCGCCGGTAAAGGCCGCGCCAAGGTTGGCGCTGCCGAGGCCGATCAACTCCTGATCCGGGTCGATCCGCTGGCGCTTCTTCGCGGCCAAGGTCTGCGCCACGCTGATGCTCTCGACAAAACCGATGACGGAGATCAGCAGCGCCGGGACAAACAGTTGCGACAAGAGCTCGGGCGAAAAGGAGGGCAGGGTGAGCGGCGGCAGGCTCTGCGGCACTTGGCCCACGATTGAAACGCCCCGCGCGCCCAGATCGAAGCCCCAGACCGCCAGCGTCGTCGCCACAATCGCCAGCACCGGCCCAGTCTTGGCCCCGATATCTGCCATACGCGGCCCCAGACCCATGCGCCGCAGCAGCGGCTTCAGCCCGCCGCGCACCCAGAACAGGAAGGCCGTGGCGGCCAAGCCCAAGCCGAGGGTGATGACATTGACCTCCCCCAGATGCGCCCAGAGGCTCGACAGGAACTGCGGCAGCGTGTGCCCCTCGGCCTCGATCCCCAGAATATGCCGCAGCTGGCTGGCAGCGATCAGGATGCCGGAGGCGGTGATGAAGCCAGCGATCACCGGATGCGACAGGAAATTCGCCAGAAACCCCAGCCGAAACAGCCCAAGCGCCAGCAGCATCGCGCCCGACAGAAAGGCCAGCGTCAGCGCCGCCGTGACATAGCCCGCCGTGCCGCTCTGCGCGATCTCGCCCACCGCCGCCGCCGTCATCAGCGAGACCACGGCCACCGGCCCCACCGCCAGCGCGCGGCTGGTGCCGAAGATGGCGTAGAGCACGATTGGCGCGATAGAGGCGTAGATGCCAGCCTCGGGCGGCATGCCTGCCAAAAGCGCATAGGCCAGCGATTGCGGAATCAGCATGATCGTGACGATCACCGCCGCGATCATATCCCCGGTGAACTGGCCGCGGTCATAGCGCCGTCCCCAGTCGAGGATCGGCAGGTAGTGCGAAAGCGAAGGGAGAGGCATGGGCGGCGATCCGTCAGATAGGGGCGGCCCCGAGGGGCCACCCGGTTGGCTCAGTCGAAACGGTTCACCGGCAGTTTCAGGTAGTGGTTGCCGTCATCCTCGGCCTCGGGCAGACGCCCGCCGCGCAGGTTGATCTGCAAGGCCGCAAGGATGCGGTTCGGCAGCGAAAGCGTCGCGTCACGCTTCTGGCGGCGCTCGATATAGTCCTCGCGCTTGGTGCCATCTTTGACGTGGATGTTCTTGGCCTTGTGCTTATCCACAGTGGCCTCCCACATCGGCTCTTTGCGGTCGTCGGTGCCGTAGTCATGTCCGATATAAAGCCGCGTGTCGCCGGGCAGGGCGAGGATATCTTGGATCGAGTCCCAAAGCTCCGCCGTCTTGCCCCCCGGAAAATCCGACCGCGAGGTGCCCGCATCGGGTTGCATCAATGTGTCATGCACAAAGGCCGCATCGCCGCAGACGTAAGTGATCGACCCCAGTGTGTGACCGGGCGACAGCATCACCTTGGCGTCCAATTCACCGATCTTAAACGTCTCGCCTTCTTCGAACAGATGGTCAAAGTCGCGGTCGGGGTCAAAGGCGTTCGGCAGGTTGTAGAGGTCCGCCCAAATCTTGGCGATCTCAGGCACCAGCGCACCAATGGCATTGGGCGCGCCAGTTCGTTCTTTCAGATGGGCGGAGGCCATGACGTGGTCCGCATGGGGATGCGTATCAAGCACCCATTCCACGCTCAGGCCGTGCTCTTTCACAAGGTCCAAGACCTGATCCATGCTCTCGGTCGTGAACTTGTAATTCTTCGGGTCAAAATTCCAGACCACATCGATCAGCGCGGCCTTCTTGGTCGCCGGATCGGCGCAGATGTATTGGATCGAGCCTGTGTCGGGTTCATAAACGCCCCAGACATCGGGGCTGCCCGCACTGGTTGAAGGCGAATGGCGCACGACGGGTGTATTCAGAGGGTCGCTCATCAGGCAGGTCCTTCCTTAGTTTTAGTAATCAAATCAGGGGTGTGGCGGGCGATCCACATGCCGCCCAGCATGAAGGGCACAAAGATCAACGTGCCGCTGGCCGCCAAGGGCAAGGCGGTCAGCGCAGGGCCGGGGCAGAAGCCGCCCAAGCCCCAGCCCACGCCAAAGATCGCAGCGCCGGTCAGCAGTTTCGGCTCAAGATCGTTGCGGGTGGGGACGCGGAATGTGCTGTCGAAATAGGGGGTCTGACGGCTGCGAAACAGCAATGCAAAGCCCGGTGCTGTCACGGCGATGGCGCCGCCCATGACAAAGGCGAGGCTGGGATCCCATGTGCCAAAGACATCGAGAAAGTTCAGCACCTTGGCGGGGTCCGCCATGCCAGAGACGATAAGGCCGATACCAAAGACGAGGCCGGAGAGTAGGGCGAATACCTGTTTCATCTCACGCTCCCAACACATGCCGCATGACGAAGACCGTCACAAAGGCCGTTGCCATGAAGGTCACCGTCGCCACGATTGACCGTGCCGAGCCACGGCTGATCCCACAGACCCCATGGCCCGAGGTGCAGCCGTTGCCATAGGTCGCGCCAAAGCCGACCAACAGCCCGGCCAGAGCCATCAAAAGCGGGTTCGACGGCACCCATTGTTGCGGCCAGCCGCCCGAGACAATCAACCAAAGCGGTGCTGCCAGCAAAAGCCCCAGCACGAAAAAGAACGAAACGCCCCGCGCTTCGCCGTCACTGCTGCGCGCAAATAGCCGTGAGGTCAGCCCGCTGATGCCCGCGATACGGCCGTTCGTTGCCATCAGCAGCACCGCCGAGGCTCCGATCAGCGCGCCGCCGCCCAGCGACAGCCAAGGTGTGAATTCAGTTTCCATGTCTTAACTCCTTGCGCGCCCGCCTTGGCGGCTGGCTTGTCTCAGACTGCTATTCAGTATATATTACCCATTCCTAATATTCAATGATGCTAATATGAAAAGCTCGGACGATTTCTTGGACGGTGACATTGCCGGAGCGGCTGCCCTGATGACGATGCTCGCATCAGAGGCGCGGCTGCAAATCCTGTGCCGTCTGCTGGGCGGAGAGCGTTCGGTTGGGGATTTGGCGCAGGCCTGCGGGTTGTCGCAATCCACCATGTCACAGCAACTTAAAAAGCTGAAAGAAGCGGGGCTTGTAGACAGTCGCCGCGCGGGGCAGACGATCTTTTACCGGGTGAAAGGGCAGGAGGCCGTTGCGGTTCTGGAAACGCTGCACGGCCTCTACTGCGCGGAAAAATAATGCGCCCGGCAAAACCGGACGCCTCTTTCATGCTTTGCGATCCGCGTAGGATTTGACCAACTGGCCGATCTTCTCTTCGGTCAGGTCAATGCCGCGTGATTTGCCTTCTTGCAGGGCCGTGTCACCGTCCCATCCCTTGTCTGCCGCAAGGGCCATCAGCGTCATCGCCCCGGCCCGCTTGCCCGAGGCGCAGTGCAGGAACACCGGCTGCGGCAGGTCATCCAATGACTTGCGGAATTCGTCCACCGTATCGGGGCCAAGCGTATCGGGCGTGACCGGATGGTGCAGGTAGTTCAGCCCCAGCTTCTCGGCCACCAGCCGCTCTTCATCGGGGGAAAGGCCGCCTTTCTCATCCGAAGCACGGAAGTTCACCACCGTTTTCATTCCGGCCGAGGCCGCCTGTTCCAGCGCTTTGGCGTCCGGCGTGAACAGGGCCACATTATGCGTGGGATCGATGGTTGCGATCTTTGGGCTGTTGTCGGTCATTCTAACCTCCTTCTCTGCGCGTGCGATATTGCCGCGCGCGATAGTTTCAGCAGCCCAACACCAATTCGCCGCAACTGTTCCCTGCGCAGAAGGCGGGCAGCGAGGGATTGTCTAATCCGAGTATTAAAGTCAGGATTGTCACCGCTGACCGATTTTGCTAGGCAGCACAAAGAAATTCCGCTTGGCGTGACAGCTGCTTTGACGATTCTGCCCCCCGTGGCAGGCGCCCCAGCAGCGCGCCGTGATCAAAGATAAACCCATCGGGAGCCACCCCCATGCCGCATTTTCGTTCCGCGTTCCTCGCGGCCCTGTGCCTGACAATCGCCCAAGGCGCCGCCGCCGAGACGCCTGTCACCAAACCAGTTCTCAAGGTCGAGTTGAACGCCGCCGACACCACGGAGGCCAATTGCAAGCTGACCTTTCTCATCACGAACGACCTCTCCGCGCCCTTGGATAAGGCGGTCTATGAAACCGTGCTGTTCGACCGCGAAGGCACCGTGAACCGGCTGACCCTTTTTGACTTTGGTCAACTGCCCGTAGGCCGCCCGCGCGTGCGCCAATTCGTGGTGCCGCAGACCACCTGCGAAAACCTTGGCCGTATCCTCTTTAACGGTGCGCAAAGCTGCGAAGGGGCGGGGATCGCGGCGGGCACCTGCGAACACGCGCTGGCCCCGGCAACCCGGACCGAGATCGAGGTGCTGGGCTGATGGATCAACTGAGCGAACTGCTGACCCCTCTGCGGGACATTGCCGAAACCGGTGGCCCGGTAGTGGTAATCCTCATGGCCGTGGCGGTGCTGACCCTCGCCGTGGCGCTTTATAAAACATGGCAGTTCCGCGCTGCCGCCGTGGGCCGCCACCGGGCGCTGTCCGAAGCGGTCAATGCTTGGGAGCGCGGCGATGCCACCGCTGCCCGCTCTGCGCTGGGCCGGTCGAAAAGCTACCTCGCCCCGGTGATCGAATTGGCCATGTCTGCGCCCGACGCGGACGCTTCGCGCTTGCAGGCCGAGGCCGAGTTGCGCTTTGCCAAGCTGGAGCGCGGCTTTCGCCTGCTCGATTCCGTGGCTCAGCTTGCCCCGCTCTTGGGCCTCTTCGGCACGGTTCTGGGCATGATCGAAGCCTTCCGCGCCTTGCAAGACGCAGGGTCGCAGGTGGATCCCTCGATCCTCGCGGGTGGCATCTGGGTGGCGCTTCTGACCACTGCGGTGGGGCTGGTCGTTGCCATGCCGACCGCGCTGGTGCTCAGCTGGCTGGAACAGCGGATGGAGACCGAGCGCGTCATCGCCGACAAGGCGATCCTCACCGTGCTGCACCCCGGCCAGAGAGCGGCCCCCGCCGCCGCACCTGCCGCGACCCAATTTGCCGCCGCCGCGCCCCGGCCAGCCCATGGCTAGGCCACGCCGGCGGCGCAACCGCCTCTCCATGACCTCTCTGATCGACGTGATCTTTCTGCTGTTGTTGTTCTTCATGCTAACCTCGACCTTCTCAAAATTTGCCGAGATCGAATTGGCCGCAGCGACATCCGGGGCAGGGGCCGAGACGGGGGCGAAACCCTATTTCCTGCAACTGACCACCGAGGGGCTGCGCCTCAACGGCGATGCGCTGGCGCTTGACGCGCTGACCGCCAGCCCCTTGGCCGAGGCCGAGAAGGGCACGCCGCTTCTGGTCTCGCTCGGGGCCGAGGTCGAGGCGCAGGCGCTGGCCGATCTGCTCATCGCGCTGCGCGCCCTGCCGGGGCTCAGCGTCTCGGTTCTGGAGGGCTGACCATGCGACCCATTGCCAAGGCCAAGCCACAACGCGAACCGACCATCGCATTGATCAACATCGTCTTTCTGATGCTGGTCTTCTTTATGGTCGCGGGCACCCTGTCGCAGCCGCTGGATTCCGACCTCAACCTCGTGGAAACCCGCGAACTTGAGGGCCGCGCCCCGCCCAATGCGCTGGTGGTCCATGCCGATGGCCGCATGACCTACGCCGGTCAAGACCGCGCCAGTGTGTCCGATTTCATCGACGCGCTGCCCGAAGAAGAGCGCGATACCGTGCGGTTGCTGCCTGACCGCGCTTTGCCTGCCCGCCGTCTTGTTGAACTGACCCGTGAGCTGCGCGGGGCGGGGGCAGAGCGCGTCATGCTTGTCACCGAAAGGGCGCTGCAATGATCCCCCGTTCCAGTCTCGCTAAAACACTTTCCATCGGCGTCGCGGCCAGCCTCGTCGTGGGCGTGTCGCAACTCACCCAAATTGACGACAGCGTTAAGATCGCGGGTGGCGGAGCGCCCGCCGCGGCCCAGCTTGGCACCCGGTTTGAGGATATGGCCGTCGGCACGCTAGAGGCCGAACCGGTGGAGGAGATCATGCCGACCCCCGAGCCCGAGCCGCTGAAGACCGCACAGGCGCTGCCGCCGACCCCCGCGCCGGAGCCCACGCTCACCCCCACGCCTTCGCCCGTCGCAGAGCCCGTGCAAGCCGTGAAGGCAGAGCCCATGCCCGCGGCCCCACCTCCCACCACTGCGGCGCAGACACCCGTCTTGCCCGCCCTGACTCCGGTCGAAACCCCGCCCGAGACCATCATCGCCACGCCGACCATCACAGCCGCGGCCCCGGCGCCGCCGGTCGAGACCCTCACCGCCGAGGCTGAGGACGATGCGCCGCGTCTGTCGCAGCGCCCACAGCGCCGCGACCCCGAACGCGCCGCCGAAGCCGCCAAGAAGGCCAAGCCCAAGCCACAGCCGAAAACCAAGCCCAAGCAGACCACGCGCGGCAATGCGAAGCGCGACAACACCAAGGGCGCGCAGACCGCCGCCCGTGCGGGCAATGCCGCGCAGTCCGGCACCCGTCAGCGGGCCGCAGCACCTGCGGGTAATGCGGCGGCCAGCAACTATCCCGGCCAAGTGATGAGCCGCATCGCCCGCGTCGGCAAACCGCGCGTCCGCTCGCGCGGGACCGCTGTGATCGCCTTTTCCATTGGCAATGGCGGGCAATTGGCAGGCGTCCGGGTGGCGCGTAGTTCCGGGTCGGCGGCGCTGGACCAAGCGGCGCTTGGCATCATTCGACAGGCCGCACCCTTCCCGCGCCCGCCCGCCGGGGCGCAGCGCAATTTCTCGATCCAGATCAAAGGCCGGTAACCGGGCGGAGGGCTCAGCCCTTCGCGATTACCTGATCCACCGCCGCGCCGAGCATATCGACAATCAGATCGATTTCCTCGGGCGGGGAGGTGAAGGCCGGGGCCAGCAACACATGATCTCCCGCCGTGCCATCGGCACAGCCCTGCGAGGGGTAGCAGATCATCCCCGCGTCCATCGCCGCGCGTTGGATCTTGCCCGCAAGGTTGCGGCTGACGTCAAAGGGCGTCTTGCTGTCACGCTCGGCCACCAGTTCGATGGACCAAAACAACCCGCGCCCGCGGATGTCACCGACATGGGCGTGCTGGCCGAACCGCTCGCGCAACGCGGCTTCCAACTGCTGCCCCCGCGCGCGCACGGCCCCCAGCAGATCGCGGCTCTCGACCTCTTGCAGCACTGCCAATGCGCCAGCCGTGGCGACGGCGTGCGACATATAAGTATGCCCGTTCCACAGATTGCCGCTGCCCGCCATGATCGCGTCGATCACGCTTTCGCGGGCCATCACCGCCGCAATGGGCTGATAGCCCGCGCCCAGCCCCTTGGCCATTGTGGTGATATCGGCGCAGATGCCTTCCTGCTCTAACGCAAAAAGGCTGCCCGTCCGCCCCATGCCGCACATCACCTCGTCGGCGATGAGCAGAACCCCGTGCCGGTCACAAATCTCGCGCACCCGCTTGAAGTACCCCGCAGGCGCGGGTTGGGAGCCGAGCGATGCACCGACCACCGGCTCAGCCACGAAGGCGGCGACTGTCTCCGGCCCCAGTTCAACGATCCGCGTCTCCAACTGATCCGCCAAGCGTTGCGCGAAATCCGCCTCGCTCTCGCCCTCGCGTTGCAGGCGGTAGGCATAGGCCGCGTCGATATGCTCCACATCCATCAGCATCGGCGCAAAGGGTGCGCGGCGTCCGGCATGGCCGCCCACCGCCAGCGCGCCCAGTGTGTTGCCATGATAGCTGGGCTTGCGCGCGATGATCTTGGCGCGGGCGCTGTCGCCACGCTCCAAATGATACTGCCGCGCGAGCTTCAGCGCCGCTTCCATCGCCTCGGACCCGCTGCCCAGATACATCACCCGCCCTTCGCCGGTGCCCTCAGGTGCGCGGGCGATCAAATGGTCGGCCAGCGCCTCTGCCGGGGTGTTGGTGAAGAGGCCAGTATGGGCAAAGGCGAGCTGGTCCATCTGCGCGGCGACAGCGGCGCGCACGGCGGCGTTGTCATGTCCAAGGCTCGACACCGCAGCGCCGCCGCAGGCATCCAGATAGCGCTTCCCCTTGTCATCAATAAGGAAATTTCCCTCTCCGCGTACGATCACAGGTTGCGTGGCGCGCAGGTTACGGTGCAATACATGGCTCATCGTAGAATCCGATCCTTGGGGTCGACCCTATTTACCGCTTCGCTTGCTGACTGCCACAATAATCAGCACATCGCGCGTATTCGGAAAAGCTTGGGCTGACCTAGGGTCAGGAGAAGCTTGACAGGTAAATTATTTTATCAAACGGTAAAATACCTAACCAACGGGGGATATAATATGACACAACGCAATCTCACACGCCGCTTCCTATTGGGCACGGCGGCCATGCTGGCCGGGGCCAGCCTTTTGCCACAGGGCGCGCTGGCTGCCGAGCCGCTTAAAGTCGCTGGCGTCTATACCGTGCCGGTCGAACAGCAATGGGTCAGCCGCATCCACAAAGCGGCCGAAGCCGCACAGGCGCGCGGCGACATCGAATATACCTTCACCGAAAATGTCTCCAACACCGACTACGCCCGCGTGTTGCGCGAATATGCCGAGGCCGGGAACCAGTTGATCGTCGGCGAAGTCTTTGGTGCCGAGGCCGAAGCGCGCGAAGTCGCTGCCGATTACCCCGAGGTCGCCTTCCTCATGGGCTCCAGCTTCAAACAAGATGATGCGCTGCCCAATTTTGCGGTCTTCGATAACTACATTCAGGACGCGGCATACCTGTCGGGCATCATCGCCGGTGCGATGACCGAGAGCGGCAACATCGGCATGGTCGGCGGCTTCCCGATCCCCGAAGTGAACCGCCTGATGCATGCCTTCATGGCGGGTGCTGCGGAAATGAACCCCGATATCAAATTCCAAGTCAGCTTCATCGGCTCTTGGTTCGATCCGCCCAAGGCCAAGGAAACCGCATTCGCCATGGTCGAGCAGGGGGCCGATGTGCTTTATGCCGAGCGTTTCGGCGTGTCGGACGCGGCGCAGGAAAAGGGCATTCTGGCCATCGGCAATGTGATCGACACGCAAGCCGAGTACCCCGAAACCGTCGTCGCCTCGGCCCTGTGGCACTTCGAGCCGACCCTTGATGCCGCCATCGCCGCCGTCAAAGCAGGCGAGTTCATGGCCGACGATTATGGCCGCTATTCCTTCATGTCCGAGGGCGGGTCTTCGCTGGCACCGCTTGGCACCTTCGAGGGCAAAGTCCCGCAAGAGGCGCTTGATCTGGTCAAGGAACGCGAACAGGCGATCAAGGATGGCTCCTTTACCGTCGACATCGACGACGAAGAACCGAAGTCCTCTTAATGACCGATCCAAGACCCGAGGCGCAGGTTGTCCTGCGCCTCGATAATATTACCAAACGATTTGGCAAACTCACCGCCAATGACGCGATCAGCTTTGATCTGCGGCAGGGCGAAGTCATTGCCCTGCTGGGCGAAAACGGCGCGGGCAAGACCACGCTGATGAATATCCTATTTGGTCACTACACGCCGGACGAAGGCCATGTTGAGGTTTTCGGCCAACGTCTGCCTGCGGGCAATCCGCGTGCCGCGCTGGCCGCTGGCGTTGGCATGGTGCACCAGCATTTCACGCTTGCCGACAATATGACCGTGCTGGAAAATATCGTGCTTGGCACCCGCTCGATCTGGCGCCCCGGTTTTGGCCGCGCGCAGGCGCGTCAGCGGATTGTCACGCTGATGGAGGACTACGGGCTGCGGGTGGACCCCGACGCACAGGTCGGCAGCCTCAGCGTCGGCGAGCGGCAGCGGGTCGAGATTCTCAAAGCCCTCTACCGCGAGGCGCGTATACTGATTTTGGACGAACCCACCGCCGTTCTCACCCCGCAAGAGACCGATGACCTTTTCGCCACCATGCGCAAGGCCGTGGCGCTCGGCCTCTCGGTTATTTTCATTTCGCATAAACTGCATGAGGTCATGGCGATCTCGTCCCGCGTGGTGGTGCTGCGCCATGGCAAGCTGGTGGCCGAAGCCAAGACCTCCGAGACCGACCGCGCGCGGATGGCGCAGATGATGGTCGGCTCCGAGGTCGCCGCCCCTGTTGTGCGCCGTGCCGATCCGGGTGCCGCGCTGGTCACGCTGGCAGGCGTCTCTTCGCCTGACATCGGCTCAGCACCCGGGCTAAAGAATGTCGATCTTGAGTTGCGTGCGGGCCAGATCACCGGCCTTGCCGGGGTCTCCGGCAACGGCCAAACCGCGCTGGCCGACCTGATCGGCGGGCTGATCCGCCCCGCGTCGGGCAGGTTTCACGTGAAAGGCGACGCCCCGCGCGGCTGGTCGCCCCATGCCGCGATCAGCGCGGGCATCGCCCGCATCCCCGAGGACCGCCACAAGACCGGCACCATCGCCGACTTCGACCTCACCGAAAACGCGGTGCTTGAACTCTACTCCCGCCCCGGTTTCTCCCGCCATGGCTGGATGAACTGGCGCGCCGCGCGCGACTTCGCGGCCAAGATCATCAAGGGATACGATGTACGCTGCCCCGGTCCGGAAACCCGCATCCGGCTGCTCTCGGGCGGCAACATGCAAAAGCTGATCTTGGGGCGCGTGTTGGAGACCGCACCTTCGGTCGTGCTGGCCAATCAGCCGGTGCGCGGCCTCGACATCGGCGCGCTGACCTACGTGCACGAACAACTCCTTGCCGCCCGGGATCGGGGGGCGGCGGTGCTGCTGATCTCGGAAGACCTCGACGAGGTCACGGCGCTGTCGGACGTGATTCATGTCATCTCCGAAGGCCGCCTTTCGCCCGGTTTCGCGCGCGGCGCAATGACCCCCGCCGAGCTTGGCGTCTGGATGGCCGGAGACGGTTTTGAGGAGACAACCCATGCGGCTTGAGCCCATCGCCAACCCCACATGGACCCGCTCGCTGGGCCTGCCTGCGCTGGCGCTTTTCGCCACCGTGGTCGTGGCCTCTCTGCTGGCGATGGTCGCGGGCGCACAGCCGTTCTCGGTGCTGGGCCTAATCGTCAAAGGCGCCTTCGGGTCGAAATTCGCCACGCTGGAGACCCTCAACCGCGCCACGCCGCTGATCTTTACCGGTCTGGCTGTCGCCGTCGCCTTCCGCGCGAAGCTGTGGAACATCGGAGCCGAGGCGCAGCTCTACATGGGCGCGGTGGTCACCGTGGTGCTGGGCACCGGCGCGCTGGCCTGGCCCAGCTTCGCGCTCTTGCCGACGATTGCCCTTGCCGCCATGCTCGCCGGGGCCGTGGTGCTGCTGGTGCCGACCTTCCTCAAGACCCGGTTCGGCGTCGATGAAGTCGTCACCACGCTGCTTTTGAACTTCGTCGTACTGCTCTGGGTGTCCATGCTGCTCGAAGGGTCATTGAAAGACCCGATGGGCCTCGGCTGGCCTAAGTCCGCGCGGCTGATCGCAGAGGCACGATTGCCCCGCATCGCCGAGGGGCTGCGGATGCACTGGGGCTTCGGCCTTGCCCTGATCTCGGCCTTCGTCGTCTGGGTGATCCAACGCCGCAGCACGCTGGGTTACGAGATGCGCGCGGTGGGGCTGAACCCCGCGGCAGCGCGGTTCGCGGGCATCCCGGTCAACGCCACGCTCATCAAGACGGCGCTGCTGTCGGGTGGCCTCGCTGCGCTGGCGGGCTTTTCCGAGGTGGCGGGGCTTAAGGGTAACCTCACGTTGGATATCTCGCCCGGCTTTGGCTACACCGGGATCATCGTCGCCATGCTGGCGCTGCTAAACCCCTTGGGCGTGGTGGTTGCCGCGCTCTTCGTCGCGGGCATCTTCGTGGGCGCCGACAGCATGAGCCGCGCGGCGGGCGTGCCGACATACCTCGCCGACATCATGCTGGCGCTGGGGCTTCTGGCGATGGTGTTGGCGATCATGCTGACCAAATTCCGGGTGAGGCGCGACTGATGGATATTCTCGACATTCTCCTTCAGGCAAGCTTCTGGACCGCCGCGATCCGCATCGCCTCGCCGCTGATCTTCGCCGCCTTGGGTGAGCTGATCTGCGAGCGGGCAGGGGTGCTGAACCTAGGCATCGAGGGCATCATGGTCGTCGGCGCCTTCGCCGGCTGGCTCACCGTCTACCTAGGCGGCGGCCTTTGGTTCGGCGTCGCCGTGGCGATGCTTTCGGGCATGGCCTTTGGCCTTGTGCATGGCGTGCTGACGGTGCCTTTTGGCCTCAGCCAGCATGTCGTCGGCCTCGGTATCACACTTCTGGCGACTTCGCTCACCTACTACTGCTATCGGCTGGCGCTGCCCGAGGTCACCTCGCCGCCGAAGATTGAAGCCTTCCAACCGCTTGAAATCCCGATCCTCTCCGACATGCCCGTGATCGGCCCCGCGCTGTTTAACCAAACGCCGCTGACCTATCTCGCCTTTGTGCTGGTCGTCGCTGTGACGCTTGTCCTTTACCGCACGCCCATGGGCCTTGCCCTGCGCGCGGCGGGCGAGAACCCGGCGGCGGTCGAGGCGCAGGGCCTCAGCGTTTCCGCCATCCGCATCTGCGCAGTGATGGTCGGCAGCGGGTTCATGGCCGTGGGCGGGGCGTTCCTGACGATGAGCGCGTTCAACTCCTTTTTCTTCGAGATGGTCAACGGACGCGGCTGGATCTGCATCGCGCTGGTGGTCTTTGGCTCGTGGAAACCGGGCAAGACGCTCTTGGGCGCGGTGCTGTTCGCGGCCTTTGATGCGTTGCAAATCCGCGTGCAGCAAACGCCGCTCGGGGCCGACATTCCCTATCAAATCTTCCTGATGGCGCCTTATATCCTGTCGATCCTTGCGCTTGTCGTGATGTCCCGCCGGGCACAGGTGCCAGCGGCGCTGATGGTGCCGTTCAACAAGGGGGAGCGCTGAGTTGACGCTTCCCACCACGCCCTTCGCCGGGCCAAATTAAACACACGAGTAACCCCATGTTCGACCTCATCATCAAAGGCGGCACGCTCCCCGATGGCCGCAGCACCGACATCGGCATCAAGGCCGACAAAATCACCGCCATCGAAGACCTCTCTACCGCTGAAGCGCGCGAAACTATCGACGCCAGCGGAGACCTCGTCAGCCCACCCTTCGTCGACCCGCATTTCCACATGGATGCCACGCTCAGCTACGGCACCCCGCGGATCAACGCTTCGGGAACCCTGCTCGAAGGCATCGGCCTCTGGGGCGAACTCAAAGAGGTCATGACCCAAGACGAGGTCAAAGCCCGAGCGCTGGAATACTGCGACTGGGCCGCCTCGCTAGGCCTTCTGGCGATCCGCAGCCATGTCGACACCTGCGACGACCGGCTTCTGGGCGTCGAAGCCCTGCTCGACGTGCGCGAAACGGTCAAAGACTACATCGACCTGCAACTCGTCGCCTTCCCCCAAGACGGTCTCTTCCGCGACCCCACGGCGCACGAAAACACCCTCCGTGCCCTCGACATGGGGGTCGACGTGGTGGGCGGCATCCCGCATTTCGAACGCACTATGGCCGATGGCGCCCGCTCCGTCACCGCACTCTGCGAACTTGCTGCCGAACGCGGTCTCATGGTCGATCTCCATTGCGACGAGACCGACGACCCCCATTCGCGCCACATCGAGACGCTGGCCTATGAGACCCAACGCCTCGGGCTGCAGGGCAGGGTCGCTGGCTCGCATCTGACCTCGATGCATTCGATGGACAACTACTATGTCTCGAAACTGTTGCCGCTGATGGCCGAGGCGGAGGTCGCCGCGATCCCCAATCCGCTGATCAATATCACCCTGCAAGGCCGCCACGACACCTACCCGAAACGCCGCGGCCTCACGCGGGTGAAGGAGATGCAGGCCATGGGCATTGACGTCGGCTGGGGGCAGGACTGCGTGATGGACCCGTGGTATTCCATGGGCACGGGCGACATGCTCGACGTGGCCTTCATGGGGCTGCATGTGGCGCAGATGACCTCGCCGGAGGAAATGCGCCGCTGCTTTGACATGGTGACGAATGTGAACGCGCGGATTTTGGGCTTGCAGGATTACGGCCTCAAGGTCGGCGCGACCGCCTCGCTGGTGGTGCTTGACGCGGGCAACCCGATTGAGGCGCTGCGCCTGCGGCCTAACCGGCTTTGCGTGGTGGCCAAGGGCCGCGTCATCTCACAACAGGCGCGCAACGACGCGCGGCTGAACCTGCCCGGGCGGCCCGACAGCGTGCGCCGCCGCCATAGCGCACATTCATAAACCTAGCGTTTACCGACACCTAGGACGGCGCCCCCCAGCGGGCGCCGTTTTCGTTTCTATGGCCGATTGAACTCCTCTGCACCTGCTGTTATGTTAGCGCTAACCGCGCCAATCTGCCCGAAACTGGGCCACCGGAGGATTCACCATGACCACAAAAATCGCCATCAACGGCTTCGGCCGCATTGGCCGCTGCGTGCTGCGCGCGCTGATCGAGAACGGCTTTGACGGGATCGAAGTCGTTGCCATCAACGATCTGACCGATGCCGAGAACCTGCTGCACCTGCTGAAATACGACTCCGTCCATGGCCGCCTGACCGTGGATGCCGAGTTGAAAGACGGCAATCTGCATGTGGCGGGTCAGACCATTCGCATGACGGCAGAGCGTGATCCGGCGAAACTGCCGTGGGGCGATGTCGATGTCGCCTATGAGTGCACCGGGTTCTTCACCACGCGCGATGCGGCGGCGAAGCATTTGGAAAACGGCAGCAAGCGGGTGCTGATCTCGGCCCCGGGCAAGGGCGTGGATCGCACCGTGGTTTACGGCGTGAACCACCAAGAGTTGACCGCCGAAGACGTGATCGTGTCCAACGCCTCCTGCACCACCAACTGCCTCGCCCCGGTGGCCAAAGTCCTCGATGATACCTTCGGGATCGAGACTGGCTATATGACCACGATCCATGCCTATACCGGCGACCAGCCGACCCATGACAGCCCGCACCGCGACCCCTATCGGGGCCGCGCCGCCGCCCTGTCGATGGTGCCAACGTCCACCGGTGCCGCTGCCGCGATTTCCGAGGTAATCCCGCATCTTAAAGGGGTTCTTGAAGGCTCTGCCGTGCGGGTGCCGACGGCGAATGTCTCGCTCGTTGATCTGTGCGTCATGCCCAAGAAACCCGCCCTGGCAGAGGCGGTGAACGCGGCGATGCAAGAGGCTGCCAACGGTGCGCTTAAGGGCGTGCTGGCCTATGAGCCCGCGCCGCTGGTGTCGGCCGATTTCAACCACGATCCGCATTCCTCGACCCTCGCGCCTGATCAGACGCGGGTGACCGATGGCGGCATGATCCGTGTGGTCAGCTGGTATGACAATGAATGGGGTTTTTCGAACCGCATGAACGACACCGCGCGTGCCATTGCCGCATTGATCTAAGCTTTAGCTGGCGCGGGGGGGCAGTCCTCGCGCCCATGCTCTACAGCGATGCCGCAGCCCGGCTCGCTTGGTCATATTGCCCTGACATCGCCCGAAGCTGCGCCGCGATCTTGCGCAGCTCCTCGCCCGAGATATCGGTGCGCGGCAACCCGTCGAGAAAGCACGCCTGACGGATTGCGCGATAGGCCTCACACAGCTCGGCCCCGGCGGGGGAGGTGCGATAGAACACCTCCTTACCGCGTTTTTCGGCACTCAGCAGTTCCGCTTTCACCAGTTTGCGCAGCGCATAGTTCACCGTATGCGTGTCTTCGATGTTCAGCAGAAAACAGATATCCGTCAGCCGCTTTTCCCGGCCCCGGTGGTTGGCGTTATGCAGCACGAGGATTTCCAAAGGCGTCAAATCCCCATTGCCCGCCGCCGCCATGCAGCGCGACATCCAGCGCGTGAAGGCGTTATAGGCGATGATCATCCCGTATTCGAGTTCCGAGGCCTCCCAGCCGTCGCCCTCGGCCAAATGCCGCGAAGAGACGATCCGGCGCGACGGGGTGGGGGGTACTTCTTCCGACATGCGGTGCCTCCGGCTGTTTGACCTGAATAACGTTACCAAGACGCTGGCGATTTACAAGCGTTCGGCGTGTCTTTGTCCGTGTGACGCATGAAGATCAATTTGCAACAGATTGAAATGCCACATTCATGCCATCTTCCGCGAGGGCAGCGGCTTTGTTAGGCTGGCGTCAATAAAAACACGAGGCAGGCAGAGCAGTAATGAAAACGGGCTTTCGAGGCACGTTTGTCATCAGCTGGTCGCAAACAGAGATCGACGGTCTGGAGGCCGCACCGGTGCAGTCGCTCGAACTGGGCTCTGCCTGGGCGTGGCGCGGGGACACCCTCCGTGTGGATGGGCCGAATGATGTATTGCGGCTGGATATGGCGGACGGGGCAGAACAGCTGCGCAAACGCGCGGCCCGCAAGGTGCAGCGCCTGATCGGCGCGGCGCTGGAGGAGGGCGGCGTGATGCCTTCCAAACCCCAGCGTAGAGACCATACCGCCCCACCGCTCGACAACAGTTTCATGGTCACCAACGGCGCGCGGACCTACACGGTCACGCTGATCGACGCAGGCCAAGGTCGCACCCCGCTATTGATGTTTGTCGATGAATTGCCACCGCGGGATTGCGAACTGTGGGTGATGCACAGCACGCTCAAGCCGCAGCGCGATAGGCACCTAGAAACCGACAACGGCGGTGTCATCTGCTTTACCCCCGGCACCCGCATTCGCACGCCCATGGGCAGCGCCCTGATCGAAGATCTGCGCGAGGGCGATCTGATCCAGACCAAAGACAACGGCGCGCAGCCGCTGGAGTGGATCGGCAGCCGCCGGATGAGCGGCGCGCGGCTGCATGCCATGCCGCATCTGCGCCCCGTGCGGTTCCGCCCCGGCGCTTTGGGGATCGCGCGGCCCGACGCTCCGCTGCTGGTCTCGCCCGATCACCGGATCGTGCTGCAAGGCCCGCAGGCCCGTGATCTATTCAACTGTGATGAGGTGTTGGTCGCGGCCAAAGACCTGATTAACGGGCGCAACGTGGCCAGCGATATGTCCCTGCGCGAAGTGACCTATATCCATGTGCTGTTGGCCGAGCATCAGGTGATGTGGGCCAATGGGGTCGAGACCGAGAGCTTTCATCCCGCCTCGGCCCCGCTCACCAGTCTTGGCGCGCAGGACCGGGCGCGTCTGCTTGCAGCGCATCCGCAGTTGGCGGCTGATCCGCGCAGCTACGGTGGCTTCGCACGTCGCAATCTCAGCACGTCTGAGGCGGCGATCTTGCGGCATGTGGCGTAAGGGCCGGGCCCGGACGCCCAACCTACGTGAGGGCTTTAGCTTTCGGCGTCTTCTTTAATCAGCGCTGCGATAATCGCCCGCGCGCTCTCAGAGTCCCATTCCGCATCGCCCTGCAACCGGGCAATCTCACGCCCTTCACGGTCTAGCAATACGCTGATCGGCAGGCCGAACACGCCCATCTGACTGGCGAGCTTTTGCTTGGGGTCTTGGTGACGGGGCAGGCTGTCGACGCCGGCTTCCTCGAAGAACCGTTTGATCCCTTCTTCAGAGTTGCGCCCCGTGGCGATGGTCAGCACCTGAAAATCATCGCCTCCGAATTCCTTTTGCAGCGCGTTCAACTGCGGCATTTCCTTGCGGCAGGGCGCGCACCATGTGGCCCAGAAGTTCACCAACACGACCTTGCCTTCGTAATCCGCCAGCGACATCGCTTCGCCATCGTCCTCACGCTCAAAGGTCACGTCAGAAGCCGCTTGCGGCGCGTCATGGATCACGAGTTTCTTCATGTCCCCGTCGCGCAGCCCCGCGATGTCAGCCGTTCCGGCAAGGGCGGGGTTTGCACCTGCGACAAGCAGCGTATAAACGAAGCCGAGCACGAGATTTTTCATACGTCCCTCCAAGGGTATTCAACATGACCGACACGACCTCGAACAAAATGTGGGGTGGCCGTTTCGCCGCCGGACCGGACGCGATCATGGAGGCGATCAACGCCTCGATCGGGTTCGACAAACGGATGGCCGCGCAAGACATCAGTGGGTCGCGTGCCCATGCCGCCATGTTGGCAGCCACGGGCATCCTGACTGATAACGACGCTGACGCGATACGGGAAGGGCTTCTCACGATCTTGTCAGAGATCGAAGAGGGCCGGTTTGAGTTCTCGGCAGCGCTCGAAGACATCCACATGAACGTCGAGGCGCGGTTGAAAGACCTGATCGGTGAGCCCGCAGGCCGCTTGCACACGGGCCGCAGCCGGAACGACCAAGTCGCGACCGATTTTAAACTCTGGGTGCGCGATCAATTGGACGCTGCTGATGAGGGTCTGCAAGCGCTCATCCGCGCGCTTTTGTCTCAGGCCGAGGCGGGCGCGGATTGGGTTATGCCCGGTTTCACCCATTTGCAAACCGCACAACCCGTCACATGGGGCCATCACATGATGGCCTATGTTGAGATGTTTGGCCGCGACCTGTCGCGCTTTCGCGATGCGCGCAAACGGATGAACGAATGCCCGCTGGGCGCCGCCGCACTGGCTGGCACGTCATTCCCGATTGACCGGGACATGACAGCCGAAGCGCTCGGCTTTGACCGCCCCGCCGCGAACTCCCTCGACGCCGTCAGCGACCGCGACTTCGCGCTGGAATTCATGGGCGCGGCCAGCATCTGCGCCATGCACCTGTCGCGCTTTGCCGAAGAGCTGGTCATCTGGTCCTCGGCGCAGTTCCGTTTCGTGGCGCTGTCGGATCGTTTCTCGACCGGCTCCTCGATCATGCCGCAGAAGAAGAACCCCGATGCCGCCGAGCTCATTCGCGCCAAGGTGGGCCGCATTTTCGGGGCCAACACCGCGCTGATGATGGTGATGAAGGGGCTGCCGCTGGCCTATTCCAAGGACATGCAGGAAGACAAAGAGCAGGTCTTTGACGCCGCCGACAACCTGATGCTGGCGCTGGCCGCGATGACCGGAATGGTCGGCGATATGACCGCGGAGCGCGAGAACCTCGCCGCTGCTGCGGGCTCGGGATTCTCCACCGCCACCGATCTGGCCGACTGGCTGGTGCGCGTGCCGGGTCTGCCCTTCCGCGACGCGCATCACGTGACCGGCACGCTGGTCGCCATGGCCGAGAAGCAGGGCTGCGATCTGCCGGACCTTACGCTGGAGCAGATGCAATCGGTCCATGCCGAGATCACGCAGGATATTTTTGATGTGCTTGGCGTCGATAACTCGGTAAACTCGCGCATGTCCTATGGCGGCACCGCCCCTGCGCAGGTGCGTGCCCAAGTCGAGCGCTGGAAGGAAATTCTGAAGTGAAATGCGGCCTTGCGATCCTGTCTCTGCTGACCCTTGCCGCCTGCGGCGCGGATGGCGAACCGGTGAAACCGACAGCCAGCAGCACGATCACCATGTCGTCGTCGGGCGTGTCGGTCGGCACGGCTGTGGGTCTGCGGCGCGGGCCGTTCTCGCTGGCACTTGGGGTCGGGTCGTGAGGTCGCTCTTGCAGCTTACGCTGGTGGCCGGGACACTTGGCTTGGCCGCTTGCACCCCGCCGCAGCCTGCCCCACAGCAGGCCGCGCCGACACCGCTAGCCGAACCGGGGATGAGCCTGTCGGGCTATGCCAGCGTCGGCGTGGCAAAGACCTTCTGATGTCACCGTTGCGCATGCTCTACCTCGCCCTCGCGGTCTGGGGCACGATCCATCCGATGTATTACTTCATCACTTGGTTCAACGCCGAAGACTGGAGCCTGAGCGCCATGGTGGACGCATGGCACGCCAATGCCGCCAGCAGCGGGCTGGTTTGGGATCTGACCATCGCTGCCGTCACTTTGACCATCTGGATCATTGCCGAGGTCGCCGTGCGGCGCAATTTCCTCAGCCTGATTGCCATTCCCGCCACGTTCTGTATTGGGGTGAGCTGTGGCCTGCCGCTCTATCTTTTTCTGCGGACAGCGCCCATCAGATAAGCGGCGACGACATGGGGCCAAGCGCAGATGGATCATTTTCTTTATAAAGACGGTGTGTTGCATGCCGAAGACGTAAGCCTGGCCGAGATTGCCGCCGCCGTGGGCACGCCTGTCTATGTCTATTCCACCGCCACGCTGCTGCGCCATTTCCACCTTTTTGACGACGCGCTGTCGGGGATGGACCATCTGGTCTGCTACGCGATGAAGGCCAATTCCAACCAAGCCGTCTTGCGCACGCTGGCGCAGGCGGGCGCGGGGATGGATGTGGTCTCGGGCGGGGAATACCGCCGGGCCAAGGCGGCAGGCGTGCCGGGCGACAGGATCGTCTTTTCCGGTGTTGGTAAGACCCGGGAAGAGATCGAATTGGCGCTGACGGGGGGTATCCGTCAGTTCAACGTCGAGAGCGAGCCAGAGATGATCCTGCTGGATGTCGTGGCGCGTGAATTGGGCAAAGTGGCCCCGATCACCATCCGCGTGAATCCGGACGTTGACGCCAAAACCCACGCCAAGATCGCCACCGGCAAGAGCGAGAACAAGTTCGGCATCCCCATCGCCCGCGCCCGCGATGTTTATGCCATGGCGGCCAAGTTGCCGGGGTTGGAGATCATCGGCATCGACGTGCATATCGGCAGCCAATTGACCGATCTTGCCCCCTTTGAGCAGGCCTATGGCAAGGTGGCGGAACTGACCGAAGTGCTGCGCGCCGATGGGCATAACATCCGGCGGCTGGATCTTGGCGGCGGCTTGGGCATTCCCTATGAACGCTCCAACTCCGCCCCGCCACTGCCCACGGATTACGGCGCGATGGTGCAGCGCACGCTGGGGCATCTGGAATGCGAGATTGAGATTGAGCCGGGCCGTTTGATTGCCGGCAACGCGGGCGTCTTGGTGAGCGAGGTGATCTACCTCAAATCCGGCGAGGGCCGCGATTTCCTGATCCTTGATGCCGCGATGAACGATCTGATCCGCCCGGCGATGTATGACGCATGGCATGACATCGTGCCGCTGAACGAACCCGCGCCGGGGGCCGAGCCGCGCCCCGTCGATATCGTTGGCCCGGTCTGCGAATCCGGTGATACTTTCGCGAAACAGCGGATGA
Organism: Sulfitobacter dubius; assembly: GCF_027214245.1. Taxonomy (GTDB): domain Bacteria; phylum Pseudomonadota; class Alphaproteobacteria; order Rhodobacterales; family Rhodobacteraceae; genus Sulfitobacter; species Sulfitobacter dubius_A. The sequence goes on from NZ_JAPWHM010000002.1 coordinate 390,475, forward strand.
TGCCGGTGCTCGGCTCAGGCGATCTGGTGGCCTTCCGCTCGGCCGGGGCTTACGGCGCGGTGATGAGCAGCGAGTATAATTCGCGGCCCCTGATCCCCGAGGTGCTGGTCAATGGCGATCAATTCGCGGTTATCCGCCCACGGCCAAGCTTTGACGAAATGATAAACCGCGATACCATCCCTGAATGGCTCTGACGGCATCCCGCCGCCGGGCCACCGGAGCGTGACGCATGGAAACATCCACTGACAAGACAGACGGGCTGCGCGCATTGCGGCGGCCCTTGCGGCTGACTTGGGCGGGGATGTGGGCCGAGGCGCTGGTACAGGCGCTTTGGCCAATGTTGACGCTGGTACTGGCGGTGCTGGCGCTGCTGATGATGGGCGCGCAGGACAATCTGGGCGGTGATCTGCTTTGGGGTGTGCTGGCCGCTGTGGGCCTTGGGTTTCTCGGCACATTGGTTTTCGCGCTGCGGCGCTTTTGCATCCCATCACAGGCAGAGGCATTGGCGCGGCTGGATGCCAGCCTTCCGGGGCGGCCCATTCGAGCGCTTTTGGACGATCAGGCGATTGGCGCGGGCGACACAGCCTCGGCGGCGGTCTGGCAAGCCCATCAGAAACGTATGGCCGCGCGGGCCGCGCAGGCGCAGCCGGTCAAGGGTGACCTACGGGTCGCGCAGGCCGATCCCTATGCGCTGCGCTATGTGGCGCTGCTGGCTTTCGTCGTTGCATTGGTCTTCGGCTCGGTCTGGCGGTTGGGTGAGGTCACGCAGCTGACCCCCGGCGGGGCGGGCGGCGCGCTGGCCTCTGGCCCGGTTTGGGAGGGGTGGGCCGAGCCGCCGCGCCATACTGGGAAGCCAACGCTTTATTTGAACGACCTTGAGGCCGGGGCGCTGTCGCTGCCTGCGGGCACGTTGATCACCCTGCGCCTTTACGGAGAGTTGGGCGCGTTGACGGTGCAAGAAACCGTATCGGGCCGCGAGGGGGGCACGACCTCTGGGCCCGCGCAGGATTTCACCCTGCGCCAAAGCGGCGAGATCAGCATCGAGGGCCCGGGCGCGCGAGCATGGCAGATCACGATGCTGCCCGACGCCGCCCCGCAGATCGAGCGACAAGGCCCGCCCGAGGTGACTGCTTTGGGCGAAATGAGCCTGCCGTTTGCCGCGCGGGATGACTACGGCGTCGAAGCAGGCGAGGCGCGGATCAGCCTTGATCTGGCCTCCGTCGACCGCCGCTATGGGTTGACCATCGACCCTGACACACGGCCCGAGATCGTCGTGCCGCTGCCCATGCCGATCACCGGTGATCGACGCGAGTTTGAAGAGAGCTTGATCGAGAATTTCTCGAAACACCCTTGGGCCAATCTGCCGGTATCTCTAGAGCTTTCCGTGCTCGACGCCGCCGAACAGCAAGCCGCGACGGAGGTGAGCCAGTTGACCCTGCCGGGGCGGCGCTTTTTTGATCCCGCGGCGGCAGCAGTCATCGAGATGCGCCGCGATCTTTTGTGGTCGCGGGCCAATGCGCCACGCATCGCGCAGGTGCTTCGCGCCGTGACCTATGCGCCGGGGGAAGATCTGCGTTCTGATGTGACGGTTCTGCGGCTGAAGCAAATGATCCGCCGTCTGGAAATCCGGGCGCGTTATGGGCTGGACGAAGAAGTCCAGACCGAGATGGCCGAAGACCTCTGGGCGTTGGCGATTGAATTGGAAGAAGGCGTGTTGGCCGATGCGCTGGCGCGGATGCGCCGCGCGCAGGATCGGCTGAATGAGGCGATGAAGAACGGCGCTTCGTCGGCAGAGATTGCCGAGCTGATGGAGGAGCTGCGCCGCGCCACCGAAGAGTATCTGGAGCAACTGCAGCGCCAACAGGCGCAGGAGGGCGAGGGCGAAGGCCAGCAGCCCCAAGGCGAGTCCATGCAGATGACGCAAGACGATCTGCAACGGATGATGGACCGTATTCAGGAGTTGATGGAGCAGGGCCGCATGGCCGAGGCTGCAGAGGCGCTGCGTCAGTTGCAAGAAATGATGGAGAACATGCGCGTCACCCAAGGCCAGCCCGGCGAGGGCGGCAATTCACCGGGTGAGCAGGCGATGGAGGGGCTCTCGGAAACCCTGCGCGAGCAACAGGGGCTGAGCGATCAAGCCTTCCGCGACCTGCAAGAGCAGTTCAACCCCGGCACCGGCGCGGGTGAGAATGAGGGCAACGAGGGCCGCAATGGCGGGCAGGGCCGCGGTCAGAGCCATGAGGGCCAGCAAGGGCAGGGCGGCCAATCCGGCGAAGACGGAGCCGAGGAAGGGCTGGCCGGGCGTCAGCAAGCGCTGCGCGATGAGTTGCGCCGTCAAGAAGGGCGTCTGCCGGGGCAAGGCACGCCCGAAGGGGATGCCGCGCGCGGCGCGCTGGACCGCGCCGGAGAGGCGATGGACCGTGCCGGAGACGCCCTGCGCCGCGATGAGTTGGCCGAGGCGATCGACAATCAGGCACAGGCCATGGAAGCCCTGCGCGAAGGGATGCGATCGCTTGGCGAGGCGATGGAACAAGAACAGGGCGAGGGCCAGCCAGGTCAAGGCACCGCCGAAGGCGACCGCCGGGCCGAGGCGCGCGATCCGCTAGGGCGCGAGCAGGGGGGCAATGGGGCCAATAGCTCGGACGCGCCGATGGCGCAGGGGCCCGACGATCAGGGCCGCGCGCGGCGTTTGCTGGACGAAATCCGCCGCCGCTCGGGCGAGGCGGAGCGGCCCGAGGTTGAACGGGATTACCTCAACAGACTGTTGGATCGGTTTTAGTCGGTGGTCAGCCCTGCGACTGGGTCGCCACATTGTCGAGCCAGACCAGCAGATCCTGCAACTGCCCGTCCAGCCAAATCCGCGCGTCGTCCATCCATGCGACATAGGACGACAGGTAAGGATCGGCCTGCGGCAAGGATTGCGCAATCTGCGGCGCGTAGACATAGACTGCCGCCAAAATGGCCGCCAAGACGATCATTATGGTAAAGCCCCGCATGAACCCCCCGGATTTGCCCGGTTTTTCAGGGCGGTCGAGCGCGGCGGTGGGCGTTGGCCCCGCCTGCTGGCCCTGCGTGCGGTCGTGGCGCAGGGTTGAGTTGATCTCTTCGATATCGGGCAGTAGATCCCGGCGCGACGCGCTGCCGTAGGCGTCATTCTCGCGTTCGGGAACCGGCTCTCCGCGCATTTTGGCCATGCGCAGACGGGCCTCATGGGCGCGGCGGGCGTCTTCGTCCTCGGTCACGTGGTCATCTTCGGCGATGTCGGGGCTGGGGGCTTGTTTAGGCGCGGGACGGGGCGCGTCGTCTAAACCGAGGTCCGGCTGGCTTTCCAACGGCTCTGACGGACGGCGACGGCGGGCTTCCTGCTCGGCCGCTGCCTCCTGACGCAGGATCTCCGCGATGGCAGGGTCGAGCGAGCGTCTGACGGGCGCGGCGGCGGGGGCCGGGCGCGCGTTTTCCTCCTCCGGCGCGATGGCATCGTTTTCGAAGGCGTCGTTTTCAGAAGCGTCTTTTTCGAAGTTGCCCTCTCCAAATGTGCCCTCTTCGAATCCGTCGTCTTCGAAGCCCTCATCCTCGTAATCCTCATCCCCGAAGGGCTGGAGATCAGGCAAGCTATTGGCTGCGGACTGCTCTTCGCCGGTGTCATCCGACGCGCGTTGCTTCATATGCATCACGTCGTCATCGAAATCCGGGTCGTCGAATTCACTGTCGCCTTCTTCGGGCGCATTGTCGGGATGATGCTGAAACCACGTCTGCCCACAGTTGGAACATTGCACGTCACGCCCTGCCAACGGCATCACCTCATCGGGGACTTCGTATTGCGCGTCGCAGTTAGGGCAGATCAGCCGCATGGTCATTCCTGGGTTCGTTCGGTGCTCTCGGATCGTAACGGACAGCATATGTCCTAGAATAACGTAGGAAAAGTGATATCTGGGCAGGGTGCTGGGGTTCTGAGTGATTGAATCCTTTCCGGTGCTGAGGCACAACAGGTCGAAGTGTTTTAAGGTGGTTGCGTGATAGAGCTCGAAAATGTGGCCTACAGCTATGGCGGGGGCGAATTGCTGTCCGACATCACGCTGAAACTCGCCCCTGGATCGTTTCATTTCCTCACCGGCCCCTCGGGCGCGGGCAAGACCACCTTGATGAAGCTCTGCTACGGGGCCTTGCTGCCCACGGCGGGACATCTGCGGATTTTCGGGACCGATGTGCGCGGGCTGGGCCGCGACGACATCGCGCTGATGCGTCGCCGGGTTGGCGTGGTGCATCAGGACGTGAAATTCCTCGACCATCTGCCGTTGACCGAGAATATCGCGCTGCCGCTAAATGTCTCTGGCCGTCAGGCCGAGGCGGGGGGCACCGATCTGGAAGAGTTGATGTCATGGGTCGGGCTTACCAACCGCGCCGACGCCCTGCCGCCTGAGCTGTCGGGCGGGGAGCGACAGCGGGCAGCACTGGCGCGCGCGGTGATCATGTCGCCGGATGTGATCTTGGCGGATGAGCCAACGGGCAACATCGATTGGGAGATGTCGCAGCGGTTGCTTCGCCTGTTGATCGAGTTGAACCGCATGGGCAAGACCGTGTTGATCGCCACCCATGATCTTGGCCTGATCCGCGCCACCAAGGCGCATGTGCAGGCCCGGGTGCTGCGCATCGCCAACCGGCGCATTCAATTGGCGGGGGCGGATTTGTGAAGCGGTTCGACATCGGCGCCCTGCGCGCGATTTTCAAAGGCGACAGGCAGGCAGACCGCGTGGTGCCGCCCTCGGGGTTCACCGCGCAGCTGACCTTGTTTGCGGCGGGCGCAATGGCGTTTTTGGCGGTCTTTGCTTTGGCGCTGTCGCTCGCTTCGGGCCGCTTGGCGCAGGTTTGGGGGCAGGAGTTGGCGCAGTCGGCGACGGTGCGCATCGTGGCACCGCTGGATCAACGCGCCGCGCAGACCGAGGCCGCGTTAAAAGTGTTGCAGACGACCAAGGGCGTTGCCTCGGCCCGCGCGCTGACGGATGCCGAACAGGAAGAACTGCTTGCCCCATGGTTTGGCCCTGAACTGGCGATGGAGAGCCTGCCGGTGCCGCGCTTGATCGAAGTGGTTGAGGAAGGCGAGGGGCTGGACCCGGTGGGCCTGCGCCTGCGTCTCTCTGCCGAAGTGCCGGGTGCCGTGCTGGACGATCACAGCCGCTGGCGCGCGCCGCTGGTTGCCGCGGCAAGCCGGTTGCGGCTGCTTGGCTGGATCTCGACCCTGCTGATTGGGGCGGCGGTGGCGGCCATGGTGACGCTGGCCGCGCAGGCGGCATTGGCCGCCAATGCGCAGGTGATCGCGGTGCTGCGCTTGGTGGGGGCGACTGACGACTATATCGCCCGTGCCTTTATCCGCCGTTTTACCCTGCGTGCGCTTTTGGGTTCGGCGGCGGGCACGGTGCTGGGCATGGTGGCCATCATCTTGTTGCCCGATGCCGGGGAGGCGGGCGGCTTTTTGACCGGCTTGGGCTTTCGCGGCTGGCATTGGGCGGTGCCGCTTATGGTGCCGATCTTGGTCGGGGCGGTGGCTTTTGCCGCCACCGGGGCAGCCGCGCGGCGCACATTGAGGGAACTGACATGAAGCTGCTGCAATGGATCCGGTCGATCGTCTATATCGTTCAGGTGACCGTGGCCATGCCGGTGATCGGGCTGGCCTTCGCCCCATGGGCGATGTTCTCAAAACGTGGGGCCTATGCCGCCTGTAAGGCCTATGCTGGATGGGCCATGTGGTCGGCCCGCTGGCTGATCGGTCTGCGCTGCGAGGTGCGTGGCACGGTGCCGGAGGGTGAGGTTCTGGTGGCGGCAAAGCACCAGTCGTTCCTTGATATCATCATGATCTTCCACGCACTGCCGCGCGCGAAATTTATCATGAAACGCGAGGTGCTCTGGACCCCGGTGATCGGGCAATACACCAAGCGGATGCAGATGATCGCCGTGAACCGTGGCAAGCGCGGGCAGGCGATTACGCAGATGATGGCCGACGTGAACGCCGGTCGAGTGGAGCCAGGGCAGATCGTGATCTACTCCCAAGGCACCCGGGTCGCACCGGGTCTGAGCGCGCCTTACAAGGTTGGCACGGCAGTGCTTTACGATCAACTGGGGCAGGTCTGCGTGCCGGTGGCGACCAACGCGGGCCACTTCTGGCCGCGTCGGGGGTTGTACCGCCGTCCGGGCTTGGCTGTGGTGGAGTTCCTCGCGCCAATTGAGCCGGGGTTGGACAAACGCGCCTTTATGGCGCGGTTGGAGCAGGAAGTAGAGAGCCACTCGGATGCGCTGCTGCGCGAGGCGGGGTGGCGGCCGGCTGAAGGGGCGTAGGCCCGGTTAAGCGATCTCCTTTCAAAAGGTCCCGCCCGGTGGTACGCTGGGCAGCGTCATGCCAAAGGCACGCCTCCGGCATGACCCGCCCCCCTGGGACGACGCTTTCAGCACCACCCCGCGAGCCGGCGCTACCCTTCGCGTTTGTTCGGCACGCCGAGTAGGCCGCCGTAGCAGTGCTACGCGGGATGCGAAGATTGTCTCTCTAGGAAGCCGTTAAAGTGGCGGCGCCGCCGTTGGGAGGTGGAAAGAGCAGGCGTCACTCTGCATGTCTCTACGCATCGACATGACCCCGAGGGGCCTCGTCTTCCGTGAATGTCGCGACGTAGAGGGTTGTAGGGCAGGGGCGTAAAGACCGGGTTGTCTGAGCGTGCGTCCTACGCGCAACGAAAAAGGGCGGACCTTTGGCCCGCCCCAGTCGCTTACATGTGGATCGGCCCGTCACCGCAGGCCAGTGCGGCTTCGCGCACGGCTTCTGAGTAGGTCGGGTGCGCGTGGCAGGTCATGGCCAGATCCTGCGCCGAGGCGCCGAACTCCATCGCCACGCAGACCTCGTGGATCAGATCGCCCGCGCCGGGGCCGATGATGTGGCAGCCGAGGATGCGGTCGGTTTCCTTGTCCGCGATCAGCTTGACGAAACCGTCACCGGCAAAGACCGCCTTGGCCCGCGCGTTGCCCATGAAGGAGAACTTTCCGACTTTGTACTCGCGGCCCGCTTCCTTGAGCGTCGCTTCGGTCTCGCCGACGCTGGCGATTTCCGGATGGGTGTAGATCACGCCCGGGATCACGCCGTAGTTCACATGGCCATGTTTACCAGCGATCACCTCGGCTGCGGCCATGCCCTCGTCCTCGGCTTTGTGCGCCAGCATCGGGCCTTCGATCACGTCACCGATGGCGTAGACGCCTTTGACGGAGGTTTCCCAATGCTCGTTCACGGCGATCTGGCCGCGCTCGGTCATCTTGATGCCAAGATCGTCCAGTCCCATGCCTTTGACAACGGGTTTGCGGCCTGTGGCGACGAGCACGGTGTCGGCCTCGATCTCATGTTCGCTGTCGTCCTTGCGCAGCTTGTAGCTGACCTTGGCCTTGCCCTTGGCGACTTCGGTCTTCTGCACGGCGGCGCCCATGACGAAGTTGATGCCTTGTTTTTTCAGCATGCGCTGGAAGGTTTTCTGCACCTCGGGGTCCATGCCCGGAGTGATCGCATCAAGGAATTCAACGACGGTGATCTCGGTCCCCAGACGCGCGTAAACGCTGCCCAGTTCCAGCCCGATGACGCCCGCGCCGATCACGACCATCTTTTTGGGGATCTTGCCCAGCTCCAGCGCACCGGTGGAGGTGACGACGGTTTTCTCGTCGACTTCGACGCCCGGCAGGGAGGCCGCTTCGGAGCCGGAAGCGATGATGATGTTCTTGGCCTCATGGACCTCATCACCGACCTTGACCTTGCCCGCCTCGGGGATCGAACCCCAACCTTTGAGCCAGTCGATCTTGTTCTTTTTGAACAGGAATTCGATGCCCTTGGTGTTGGTCTCGATGGTCTTGTCCTTGTAGGTCAGCATCTGCTTCCAATCGACGGAAGGTGCTTTGCCTTTGAGGCCCATCTCGTCAAAATTATGCTCGGCCTCATGCAGCATATGCGTGGCGTGCAGCAGCGCCTTGGAGGGGATGCAGCCGACGTTGAGGCAGGTGCCGCCGAGCGTTTCGCGGCCCTCTACACAGGCAGTTTTTAGGCCCAGTTGCGCGCAACGGATGGCGGCGACATAGCCGCCGGGGCCGGAGCCGATCACGATGACATCATAGCTCGACATGGGGGGTCTCCTTAGCAGTCGGGTGTTACAGGCAAGGTAGGAGGCGCGGTTTTCAGGTGCAAGCGCCGCTGCCTGCGGGTGTTGGGGAAAGGGTTAAATAAGGGCCGCCAGCAGCATCAACATGGTTGCGGCAAAGCCCACGACCCAAATGAGTGAGCGGTGCGGGCGCAGGCCGAGTGCATAGGCGGGAACATAGAGGATACGCGCGATCAGATAGACCCAAGCGCAGGCGGCAGTGAAGGCGGTGTTCTGCGCCGACATCTGCACCACGCCCACGGCGATGCCGAACAGGATCAGCCCCTCGAAGTGGTTGTCCAGCGCGCGGCCCAGACGGGCAGTGCGGTCCGACAGCTTGCGGCTCGGCTCGCGGTCGCGGGCCGACATGGTGTAGCCGGGGCCGATCTCGCGGTTGGCGGGCACGGCGTAGAGCACGAATTGCAGCCCTTGCAGCAGGGCCGCAAGGGTCAGGACGGTCAGCTCAACGCTCATGCGGATTTCACGAAATAGGCGGTGGAGCCGGTCACGGTGCCCTTGTCGTCGCTGCTCAGCGCGTTGGAGCGGGCGAGCCAGTCGTCGGCCTTCTTACGGTCGTTCACATCAAGCAAGACGGAAGCCTTGCTGTTGCTGTCGGCGTGTTTCCAAATTTGCAGCACCGAAAGCCCCGCATTGCGCCGTGCTTCGGCATCGGCGTCAAAGGCGTCTTTCCAAGCGGCGAAGTCGGTAACGTCGAAGTGGCAGATCATCTGCATGGGAATGCCTTTCAAAGCGCGTGGAAATAGAGAACGGCGGTGGCGGCGTAGCCTGCGAGCCATGCCAGCGTGCGGATCGTCGGCACGCCAAGGCCGTAGACGATGACGTAGATGATGCGTGCGAGCAGGAAGACCTGCGCGGCCAGCAGCGTGGCGCTGTTGTTGCGGCCCATGATCTCGATCAGCAGCACGGCAGGCGCAAAAAGCGCCATGGCCACAACGGAGTTATCGACCGCGCGGCCCAGACGGGCGGTCATGCCGGTGGTGGTCCGCGTCTCATCGCGTGAGGACATCAGGTAGCCCATCGACAACTGCCGGGTGGCGCCCAGCACTTGCAGCAGGATCGTCAGCATGACCAGAAGGCCATAGGCGGCGAGGAGGGTTGTTTCGGTCATGGTCTGTGTCCTTTCACTTTGTGGGAAAATCCACGGGTCCACAGGTAGATAGGGCGGGGGTTGCCCCCCGCCCATCATATCACAGATCCATCAACAGACGGCGCGGATCTTCGAGCATCTCTTTGACGCGGACGAGGAAGGTCACCGCGCCCTTGCCATCGATGATCCGGTGGTCGTAGCTGAGCGAGATATACATCATCGGACGGATGACCACTTCGCCGTTGATCGCCATTGGGCGGTCTTGGATCTTCGCCATGCCGAGGATGCCGGACTGTGGCGGGTTCAGGATAGGTGCGGTCATCAGCGAGCCGTAGACGCCACCGTTGGAGATGGTGAAAGTGCCGCCGGTCATGTCACCCATGGTCAGCTTGCCGTCACGGGCCTTTTTGCCCATGGCGTTCACGGCCTTTTCGATCTCGGCAAAGGACATTGCGTCGGCGTCTTTGATCACCGGCACCACAAGGCCCGTGGGCGTGCCTGCGGCGACACCCATGTGGACGTAGTTCTTGTAGATGATGTCGGTGCCGTCGATCTCGGCGTTGACCTCGGGGATTTCCTTCAGCGCGTGGCAGCAGGCCTTGGTGAAGAACGACATGAAGCCCATGCGGACGCCGTGTTTCTTTTCGAAATCAGCCTTGTAGGTGTTTCGCAGCGCCATGACCTCGGTCATGTCGACCTCGTTGAAGGTGGTCAGGATCGCGGCGGTGTTCTGGGCCTCTTTCAAACGGCGCGCCATGGTCTGCTTGAGGCGCGTCATCTTGACGCGCTCTTCGCGCGACGCATCGTCAGGGGCGGAAGCGGGGCGCGGTGCGGCGGGTTTGGCCTCGGCCTTGGGCGCGGCAGAGGTGCCAGCGGCCACGGCTTTGGCCACGTCTTCCTTCATCACGCGGCCATCGCGGCCCGAGCCTGTGACCTGATCGCGGCTGATGCCCGCTTCGGCCATCGCCTTTTTGGCGGAAGGCGCGTCTTCGACGTCTTTCCCATCGGCGGTTTTGGTCTCAGGCGCGGCACCGGCACCGGATTTCGCGTCTTCGCCCTTGGGGGCCGCAGCGCCCGCGCCAGTGGTCAGAACGGCCAGCGTGGCTGAGGCTTCAACCGTGCTGCCTTCTTCGGCAAAGATTTCGGCCAAGACACCAGCGGCGGGTGCAGGGACTTCGACGCTGACTTTGTCGGTCTCCAACTCGCAGAGCATCTCATCGGCTTCGACCTTGTCGCCGACCTTTTTGAACCAAGTGCTTACGGTCGCTTCGGTCACGGACTCGCCCAAAGTAGGCACCTGCACGTCGATGCTTTCGCCTTCGCGGGCGGCGACTTCGGCGGCGCCTGCGTCGATGGCTTTGGGCGCATCGCCGCCTCGGTCGGACTGGGAGGCGGCATCGGGGTCTTCTGCGGCTTCTTTGGCTTTGGGCGCGGCGGCAGAGCCGCTGTCGCCTTCGCTGACGTTCGCCAGGAGGGCATCGACGCCCACGGTGTCGCCTTCTTGGGCCACGATTTCGCTAAGGGTGCCTGCAACGGGGCTGGGCACTTCGACGGTGACCTTATCGGTTTCCAACTCGCAGAGCATTTCATCCACCGCGACGGTATCGCCGGGTTTCTTGAACCATGTGGCAACGGTGGCTTCGGTGACGGATTCGCCCAACGTTGGGACGCGTACTTCGCTTGTCATGGTTTAGTTTCCTTTGATGGTCAGCGCCTCGTCGACGAGGGCGGCTTGTTGTGCTTTGTGCTGGCTGGCCAGACCCGTGGCGGGCGAGGCCGAGGTGGCGCGGCCCACATAGGAGGCGCGGCCGTGTTTCGCGTCGATGCGGCCCAGAACCCATTCGATGTTGGGCTCGATGAAGGACCATGCACCTTGGTTCTTGGGCTCTTCCTGACACCAGATCATCTCGGCCCCTTTGAAACGCTCCAACTCTCTGACCGCGGATTGCGCGGGGAAGGGGTAGAACTGTTCGAACCGCAGGATGTAGACATCGTCGATGCCACGGGCGTCACGCTCTTCCAATAGGTCGTAATAGACCTTGCCCGAGCACATGACCACGCGCTTGATTTTGTCATCCGCGACCAATTTGGTGTCGGAGTTACCTTTTTGCGCGTCATCCCAGAGCACCCGGTGGAAGCTCGACCCGGTGGTGAATTCATCGGCCTTGCTGACCGCGAGCTTGTGGCGGAGGAGCGACTTGGGTGTCATCAACATCAGCGGCTTGCGGTAGCTGCGGTGCAACTGACGGCGCAGGATATGGAAGTAGTTGGCGGGCGTCGTGCAGTTCGCCACGATCCAGTTGTCGCCGCCGCACATGGTCAGGAAACGCTCCAGACGGGCAGAGGAGTGCTCTGGCCCCTGACCCTCATAGCCATGCGGCATCAGGCAGACGAGGCCGGACATGCGCAGCCATTTGCTTTCACCGCTTGAGATGAACTGGTCGAACATGATCTGCGCGCCGTTGGCGAAGTCACCAAACTGCGCTTCCCAGAGCGTCAGCGCATTCGGCTCGGCCAGCGAGTAGCCATATTCAAAGCCCAGCACCGCGTATTCGCTGAGCATGGAGTCGATGACTTCATACTCGGCCTGACCCTCGCGGATGTGGTTCAGCGGGTAGTAGCGGTCTTCGTTGTCTTGGTTCACGAAGGCGGAGTGACGCTGGCTGAAGGTGCCGCGCGTGCTGTCCTGACCCGAGAGGCGCACTTTGTAGCCTTCGGTCAGCAAGGAACCAAAGGCCATCGCCTCAGCCGTCGCCCAGTCAAAGCCCTCACCCGTCTCGAACATCTGCTTTTTCGCTTCGAGCAGACGACCAATGGTCTTGTGCAGCGGGAATTTGTCCGGCGCGGTGGTGATCGCCTTGCCGACGTCTTGCAGGGTTTCGGGCGCGATGGCCGTCTTGCCACGCTGGTAGGACTTCTTCTTTTTGTCCATGCCGGACCACTTGCCGTCCAGCCAGTCGGCCTTGTTCGGGCGGTAGTCCTTACCGGCCTCGAACTCATCGTTAAGCTGGTTCTGGAAGGCGGTCTTCATGTCCTCGATCTCACCCTCGGGGATCAGACCGTCCGCCACCAGACGCTGGGTATAGAGGCTCAGCGTGGTTTTCTGTTTTTTGACGCTCTTGTACATCACCGGGTTGGTGAACATCGGCTCGTCGCCTTCGTTGTGACCGAAGCGGCGGTAGCAGAAGATGTCGATGACCACGTCCTTGTGGAACTTCTGGCGGAATTCGGTGGCCACACGGGCGGCGTGGACGACCGCTTCGGGATCGTCGCCATTGACGTGGAAGATGGGTGCTTCGACCACCAGTGCGTTGTCGGTGGGATAGGGCGAGGAGCGCGAGAAATGCGGCGCGGTGGTGAAACCGATCTGGTTGTTCACCACGATATGCATGGTGCCGCCGGTCTTGTGGCCCTTGAGGCCCGAAAGCGCGAAACATTCCGCCACAACGCCTTGACCCGCAAAGGCCGCATCACCGTGTAGCAGGATCGGCATGACGGCGGTGCGGTCCTCGTCGTTCAGCTGGTCCTGCTTGGCGCGGACCTTACCCAAAACCACAGGGTTCACCGCTTCGAGGTGGGAGGGGTTCGCGGTCAGCGACAGGTGAACCGAATTGCCGTCAAACTCACGGTCTGACGAGGCGCCGAGGTGGTATTTCACATCGCCCGAGCCATCCACATCGTCAGGCTTAAAGCTGCCGCCTTGGAATTCGTTGAAGATCGCCCGGTAGGGCTTTTGCATCACATTGGCCAGCACCGAGAGGCGGCCCCGGTGCGGCATGCCGATAACGATGTCCTTGACGCCCAACTGGCCCCCGCGTTTGATGATCTGCTCCATCGCGGGAACAAGGCTTTCGCCGCCATCAAGACCGAAGCGTTTGGTGCCCATGTATTTGACGTGAAGGAACTTCTCAAAGCCTTCGGCTTCGACCAGTTTGCTCAGGATCGCCTTGCGGCCTTCCTTGGTAAAGGCGATTTCCTTGCCGTAGCCTTCGATCCGCTCTTTCAACCAACCGGCCTGCTCGGGGTCAGAGATATGCATGTATTGCAGCGCAAAGGTGCCACAGTAAGTCGAGCGAACGATGCCGACGATCTGTTTCATCGTCGCGACTTCGAGGCCCAGCACATTATCGATAAAGATCGGGCGGTCCATGTCGGCATCGGTGAAACCGTAGGATTTCGGGTCAAGCTCGGGCTGGTTGCCCATGTCGCGCATGCCCAAGGGGTCGAGTTGCGCGGCGAGGTGCCCGCGGATGCGGTACGCGCGGATCAGCATGAGCGCGCGGATGCTGTCGAGCACGGCGGCGCGGATTTGGTCATCCGAGACGGCAACGCCCTTTTCCTCGGCCTTCTTCTTGATCTTGTCGCCGGCGGCTTTCGCCTCGGTCGGTTCGGGCCAGACGCCGGTCAGCGCGCCCATCACCTCGCTTTGGGGGGCGGGGGGCCAATCGGGCCGCGCCCAAGAGGGGCCAGCGGCCTCGGCCTGTGCGGTTTCGGCGTCATCGCCCATCGCCGCAAAAAACGTCTGCCATGCCTCGTCGACCGTGTTGGGGTCGCTGGCATAGCGGGCGTACATCGCCTCAAGATATTCCGCGTTTTCGCCTTCCATGAAGGAAGAGGCGTGGAACTGTTCGTTGGCGGGTTGGTCGGTCATTGGGTCACCTTTGTTCGGCGGGGCAGACGGGACGGGGTCAGAATCAGGGTCGGTCTATAGTCAGGCCCGGGGCGGGGGGCCATAGGTATTGAAGGCGGGGTCACAAGGTCAGCCAAGGCCGCCGGTTCGGGCGTTTGCCCAAGGGCCAGCGCCACGCGGGGGCGGGAGGGAGTGAGCGCGGTCTGAATGTGCATCTTACCCTCCTTCGCAAGCGGGCGGCGCCGGGTGGTTCTTTTCAAGACCCCGCAAAACGTAGTGCTTTGCAGAGTGGGTCAATGGGCGGGCCAAGGCCCGCCCGGCGGGCATCAGCCCTTGTCGATCGCTTCTTTGACCGCTTCGCCCAGTGTCGCTGGGCTGTCGGCCACAACGATACCGGCTTCTTTCATCGCTTCGATCTTGCTCTCCGCGTCGCCTTTGCCACCGGCGACAATCGCGCCTGCGTGGCCCATGCGGCGGCCGGGAGGGGCCGTGCGGCCTGCGATGAAGCCAGCGGTGGGCTTCCAGCGGCCTTTCTTCTTCTCATCGGCGAGGAACTGTGCCGCTTCCTCTTCGGCGGAGCCGCCGATTTCACCGATCATGATGATCGACTGTGTTTCGGGGTCGGCAAGGAACATCTCCAGCACGTCGATATGCTCGGTCCCTTTGATCGGGTCGCCGCCGATGCCGACGGCGGAGGACTGGCCGAGGCCCATGTCGGTGGTCTGCTTGACCGCCTCATAGGTCAGCGTGCCCGAGCGCGATACAACGCCAACCGAGCCGCGGCGGTGGATGTGGCCCGGCATGATGCCGATTTTGCAGGCGTCGGGCGTGATAACGCCGGGGCAGTTCGGGCCGATGAGGCGCGACTTGGAACCTTCAAGCGCGCGAGCGACGCGGGCCATGTCCAGAACCGGGATGCCTTCGGTGATGCAGACGATCAGCTCCATCTCGGCGTCGATCGCCTCAAGGATCGAGTCGGCGGCGAAGGGGGGCGGCACGTAGATCACGGAGGCGTTCGCCTCGGTCACATGCTTGGCTTCGTGCACGGAGTTAAACACGGGCAGGTCGAGATGCGTCTGACCGCCTTTGCCGGGTGTGACGCCGCCAACCATCTTGGTGCCATAGGCGATGGCCTGTTCGGTGTGGAACGTCCCCTGCGAGCCGGTCAGACCCTGACAGATGACTTTGGTGTTTTCGTTGACTAGTACGGCCATGATTTCTTCCTTGGTCGGTGATATTTAATCCCGGGGACGGGCCCCGGGGGCGTCAGACGCGGTGCGCCCGGTTGGTGGGATGCGCCGTGGCAGGCGAAGGGCCGGGCCACAGCAGGATGGCGGCGAGGAACATGACCGGGATGCCAAGCTCCCCGATCTCCTCGACGACGAAAGCGGTGCGTTCGGCATCGGCGGAAATCTCGATCCCCAAGGGGGCGAGTTTGCGCGCGATGCCGTCGAGCAGTTTGTAAGAGACGGTGAAACCAATCCCCAGCAGGACGGCCCCCGCCCAAGCGCGGCCGCGAAACAGGGCCGTGAGATAGGGACGGGCGTGACGCCAGAGCATGAGGAAAATCGCGGTGACGATCGACGCAAGGATCAGGGCGGCGATCAGCCGTTCGGTCAGCGGGACGCCCTCACCAGTATATTGCCGGGCTTTGAAGAGCCCGCGGGTGAAGAGGCTTTTGTCGAGGTCCAATTCGCGCGCGGCCATGACCGCCAGCACCAGCGACAGATACCAGACCCGCAGCACCGCGCCGCGCAACGTCCAAACCAGCGCCACAATGCAGAGCAGGTAGCCCACGACCGAAAGGTTTTCGTAAAAACCGCCTTCGGCCAGCAGGGTGGTTTGCGTGGCGACCGGGAGGGCGTTCACGACCACCATCTGCACGGCAAAAGCCACGATAAGGGCGAGGATCAGCCACCAGCCGGCGCGAAAGGAGGAAAGCGCCCGCGTCATAGGACCACCTTTAGCGGGGCGCGGTCGCGCTTGGCCGCTTGGGGGGTAAGGGGAGCGGACGACAGGACCGGCATCAGTAAAGCTGCTCATCTTGATCGGCCAGCAGATCCAGCAGCCGCAGGGTCAGCAGACCCGCGCCCATGATCATCAGGCTGCGCCCAATGGAGCCGGTGAGGTTCGACGGCAGGATCATCGCCAACCCGTTGCGCGACTTGCGCGCGGCGCGCCGCAGACCGCGGTCGCGGCGGTGATGGTTGGCAGGCTCAGGCAGACGCAGGGCGTTGGGTTGCCATTGCCGGATCAGAATGCCGGCCCCCAATAGCGCAATGCCCGTCAAGACGGGGGAGGATTTGGGAGATTGATCCATACTGACCTCATTGCTCATCGGGGCATCATTGGGTGGGCGCGGCGCGGCGTCGTCGCATTTGCCCCTGCCGCATGGGGGCGGCAAGAACGGTGATATCGGCCACCCCCGATCGGCGCGAAAGCCGTGCGGGGGTGGCTGGGGAAGGGCTTAGCCTTTGACCGCTTTCACGATCTTCTGGGCGCCATCTTTCAGGTCGTCGGCGGCAATCACATCAAGACCGGAGTTGTTGATGATCGCTTTGCCTTCTTCGACGTTGGTGCCTTCGAGGCGGACAACCAGCGGCACTTTCAGACCGACTTCTTTCACCGCAGCGACAACGCCCTCGGCGATGACGTCACAACGCATGATGCCGCCAAAGATGTTAACCAAGATGCCTTTGACGTTCTCGTCGGAGGTGATGATCTTGAAAGCTTCGGTGACTTTCTCTTTGGTCGCACCACCGCCCACGTCGAGGAAGTTGGCAGGCTCGGCACCGTAGAGTTTGATGATGTCCATGGTCGCCATCGCAAGACCCGCACCGTTCACCATGCAGCCGATCTCACCGTCGAGCGCGATGTAGTTCAGGTCATACTTGGAGGCTTCGAGTTCCTTGGAGTCTTCCTCGGTCTCGTCGCGCAGGTTGGCAATGTCGGGCTGGCGGTACATGGCGTTGCCGTCAAAGCCAACTTTCGCGTCGAGCACTTTCAGGTCGTTGCCGGGCATGACGATCAGCGGGTTGATCTCAAGCATCTCCATGTCTTTGTCAACGAAGGCTTGGTAAAGCTGACCCATCAGTTTGACGCACTGTTTGACGGCTGTGCCTTCAAGACCCAGCGAAAAAGCAACGCGGCGGCCGTGGTAGGGCTGGTAGCCGGTGGCCGGATCGACGGAGAAGCTGAGGATTTTCTCAGGTGTCGCGTCGGCGACCTCTTCGATGTCCATGCCGCCTTCGGTGGAGCAGACAAAGGAAATGCGGCTGGTCTGGCGGTCGACCAGCAGGGCGAGGTACAATTCGCGCTCAATGTCGGAGCCGTCTTCGATGTAGATGCGGTTGACCTGCTTGCCTGCGGGGCCGGTCTGGTGCGTGACCAGCGTTTTGCCCAGCATCTTTTTGGCTTCTTCAGCGGCTTCTTCCACGGATTTGGCAAGACGCACACCGCCCTTTTCGCCAGCCGCTGCTTCTTTGAAGCTGCCTTTGCCGCGACCGCCTGCGTGGATTTGCGCTTTGACAACCCAAAGCGGTCCGTCCATTTCGCCGGCTGCGTTCTTGGCGTCTTCTGCCTTCAGCACAACGCGGCCGTCGGAGACAGGGGCGCCATAGCTGCGCAGGAGGGCTTTTGCCTGATATTCGTGGATGTTCATGAAAACGGTCCCGTTTCTGTTCCAGTTGCCCCGTAGTATGGGGATGACTTTCGTTCCTGTAAGGGTTTTTTCGGAGAAAGCCGGGATTGACCAGCTAAAAATGCGTTTTGTGATCACACCATAAATACGTGTGATCACAAATACGCTTAACGGCTCCGAATCGGCTGATTTTTGCTTGTATTGCGGGGGATAGCTGGCCCGACCAAAGGGGCGGACCAGCGCTTTAGTGCGGCATGAGCGCCCAGTAATCGAGGTCAAGCAGAACCTCGGGGCGGTATTTGCCCGCGTCATCGCGCAGTTCAAACGGTGCGCCGCCTTTGGTGGCGACTAGCCGCAAGCGTATGGCCCCGATACCGGGGGCAAAGGTCTCGGCCTTGTCGAGCACTTCGGACCACGCGCGGACGGTATCACCGGCCAGACAGGGGTTGGCATGTGCCCCGCCGTTGAGGCCCACGACCATCTGCGCATTGGCCAGCCCGTTGAAAGATATCGCCCGCGCCATTGAGATCACGTGACCGCCATAGATCAGCCGCGAGCCGTCGGGCCGGGCAGAGGTGTCGAAATGCACTTTGGCCGTGTTCTGCCACAGGCGCGTGGCCATCATGTGCTCGGCTTCCTCAATAGTCACGCCGTCGACGTGGTCGATCTTTTCGCCGACCTCGTAGTCGCCCCAGCGGTGCGGTTCCCCGGCTTGGGCGAAGTCGTAATTGGTAAAGTCGAGGCCCTGCGGGATGTGCAATTGATCCACGGACAGAGCATCGGGCAGGTCGGGCACGGTGGACTCGGGCGCGGGGGCGTCGATATCGCCTTTGCGGACCATCACCCAGCGGACATAGTCGAGCACCTTTTCGTCATGCTGGTTCAGCCCGGTGGTGCGGACCCAGACGACGCCGGTCTTGCCGTTGGAGTTCTGCTTGAGGCCGATGACCTCGCTTTCGGCGCGCAGCGTGTCTCCGGGCCAAACGGGCAACAGCCAGCGGCCCTGCGCATAGCCCAGATTGGCCACGGCATTGAGCGAGACAGCGGGCACGGTTTTCCCAAAAACGATGTGAAAGGCGATCATATCGTCGAGCGGGCTGGCCTTCAGCCCGCAGGACTGGGCGAAACTATCGGCGGAATAGAGCGCGTGCCGGGCGGGGTAGAGCGCGTGATAGAGCGCGCGTTCGCCCGCGCCGACCGTGCGGGGCGCCGCGTGATGCAGCACCTCGCCCAGTCGGTAATCCTCAAAAAAGCGGCCGCGGTTGGTCTTGCTCATCACTGCTCGCCCAGTTTGGTGTCGGGCGAATAGGTGCCGGGGGCGTCTTTCACCACCGCTTGGCCACAGCGCATGACACCGGCCTTGTGGTCCCATGTCTGGGTCGGGGTGCCGTAAAGCTCCCAGCCTTTGTTCAGCGCGTCGGTGACCTTGTGGCAAAAGGCGGATGTGTCTTCTTCGGAGAGGAAGCGGTAAACTTTCATGGAAGGCTCCGGGATCAATGGGGGAAGGGGATGACGCCGAGCCATGTGTGAATGCCGGCGACGAGGACAAAGAGGATCGTGGAGATCACGATGAGGCGGATATAGGTGGCGCGGCCTGCGTGGGGCGGGGGTGTCCAGCCCGGCTCGGCCCGGTTGATGAGGATCACCTCGCTCACCGCCCAGCCCAGCATGGTGCCAAAGAGCAGGATGGAGGCAAGATCACCGTTCACCAGTAGGTGCGCAGTGGCCCAGATTTTCACCGCCAGCAGTTGCGGGTGGCGGGTTTTATAGGCGGGCCAGGCTTTGGCGCCCTTGGCGGCGCTAGAGCCGAAGACCCAGAAGGCCAGCAGCATCAGAAGGTTGTTAAGGTGCGTCAGGAAGCTGGGCGGGTTCCAGACCGGAATGAACTCCGCCGCGCGATAGCCCCAGATGATGAGAGCAAGCGCCACGACCAGTGCGGCGGCCACCGCGCCTCGGCCCGCGGTCCCCATCTGCGCCCGTTGGGCGGGCATCAGGCGTTTGAAAAGATGGGCACCGACCCAGAGGATCAGACCGAGGATAAGGATTATCATGGCGAGGGCTCCGGGCTCATGGCTGCAATTGCCGCCAGTTTTGCCAGTGTTTCGCGGGCGGTGGCAACATGGAGATTTTCCACGATCTTTCCGTCGACGACCGCTACGCCCTGACCAGCGGCCTGTGCCTCTTCATAGGCGTCGATCTGACGGCGGGCGAGGGCGGCTTCGTCTTCCGACGGGGTGAAGGCCGCGTTGGCGATGTCGAGCTGGGCGGGGTGGATCAGCGTTTTGCCGTCAAAGCCCATGTCGCGGCCCTGTTGGCATTCGGCTTGCAGCCCGTCGTCATCCTTAAAGGCGTTATACACCCCATCGATGATTGCCACGCCATGCGCCTTAGCGGCCAGCAGGCAAAGGCCAAGCCCAGTGATCAGCGGCAGGCGGTCGGGGCGGAAGCGGGTTTGCAGGTCTTTCGCCAGATCATTGGTGCCCATGACCATGGCCTGCAACTGGCGGTGTCCGGCGATGGCGGCGGCGTTGAGCATCGCGCCGGGGGTTTCCATCATTGCCCAGAGTGGCACATCGCCCACAATCTCGGTCAGCGCTTCGAGATCGGCGGGCGATCCGACCTTGGGCAAGAGAATCGCGTCGGGCTTCATCGCGGCGGCAGCGCGGGCGTCGTCGGCGCCCCATTCGGTGTCGAGCCCGTTGATCCGCACCACCCGCATCCGCGCGCCGTAGCCACCTGTAGCCAACGCCTCAGCCAATGTTTCACGTGCGGCGACTTTCTCCTCGGGGGAGACGGCGTCTTCGAGGTCGAAGATCACCGCGTCGCAGGCCAGTCCGCGTGCTTTGTCGAGCGCGCGAGGCTTGGAGCCGGGGATGTAGAGAACGGAACGCAGCGGGCGGGTTGTGGCGGTCATGTAAGGCTCCTCGGGCAGGGCGGCGCATTGGCCGCCTAACATTGTTGCGCACAGAGGGGCATTTTTGTGCGAAAACTTCAAGGTAAAATATGCCGCAATGCAGCGAACCCGTTGCGCTGTTTTGCGGGCGGCAGATTAACCAGTCCTTCAGGCTTGAGGCGCAGTCTCTTGCGCATCGCATCTGCGGCACCCTTTTGCAAAGCGGATGCAGTCATTTCAACCAAGGCTGCCTAAGGGCCGGTGCGAAAGACGCGCATTGTCATCCCCAAGGGTCACGCCTTTTAATGCAAAGGCAGATGCTATGTCAGGTTTTGTTAAATTTATCCACCTCGCGGCGCTCACCGCCGCCTCTGCGATCGTACTGGCCACGACGACAGAGGCGCAGACCCCCCGCAATTGCGCGCCGCGCGATCATGTGGTGCTGCGGCTGGCCGATGGGTATGGGGAGACGCGCCAGTCGATGGGGCTGGGCGTCGATAACGCGGTGATGGAGGTTTTCGCGTCAGATCAAACGGGCAGCTGGACGATCACGGTGACCGGGGTCAATGGGATCACCTGTCTGGTCGCCTCGGGGCAGGGGTTTGAGGCATTGGCCGAAGCATTGCCTGCCAAGGGCGAAGACGTCTGAAAAGGGCGAAGTTGACTGAATGCGCGGGCGGCCATTGGCCGCCTTTCCTGTGTCTGGGCCAAGGTGGCGCGATCTATTTATTTGCGTGGCGGTGGAACTGGATAGGGCCATCCGGGTTGTGGTTCCAGAAGAGCAATTAACGCTCAATTTTGGAAGGAGTACTACAATGAAACGTTTTCTGAGCACCACGGCCATCGTACTGACCATGACCGGCGCAGCCTTCGCGGAAGCGCATTCCGAAGGCTTTGGCAACGTTGCTGTTGAACAAACAGACTTCCTTGCGTCCGACCTGATCGGCATGCGCATTTACAACTCTGAAGCCGAAGTCGACGCGGCCACCCCCGTTGCCAATGGCGCAGAGCAGGAATGGGATGACATCGGCGAGATCAACGACATCATCGTGTCGAAAGACGGCGAAGTGACTGCCGTTATCCTCGGTATCGGCGGTTTCCTTGGGCTGGGCGAACGTGACGTTTCCATCTCCATGGACAAGATTCGCATCCTGAACGACGAAGACGGCGACCGTTTCCTCGTCGTGAACACCTCGAAGGAGATGCTGGAGCAAGCGCCTGAATTCGAACGCCCCATGATGGACGGCGAAGCGATGGAAGGCGAGGCGATGACCGAGACTGACGACAACGTCACCGTCGTGACCGAGAATGCCGAAACCGAAACCGAGGAAATGGCCAACGAAGTAGAGGCCGAGACCGAGGAAATGGTTCAAGAAACCGAGAACGCGGCCGAGAACCTTGAAGCCGAAACCGAAGAAATGGCCAACGAAGTAGAGGCCGAATCCGAGGAAATGGAGCAAGAAGCCGAAACCATGATGGAGAACGCCGAAGCTGAGACAGAAGAAGCTGTCAACGAAGCGGAAGCCAACACCACCGTGATCACAGGCGACGAAACTGTTGAGCGTGAACTGCTGCCGCGCCCCGAAGTTGAGCGTGAAGGCTATGCCGCTGCCGAAGCGGACATGATCCAACAGATGAGCGCTGACGACCTCGAAGGTTCCTATGTCTATGGTGCCAACGACGAAACCGTGGGTGAGATCGACACTCTGCTGATCGGCGACAACGGCCAGATCGACCGTGTTGTCATCAACGTCGGCGGTTTCCTTGGTCTGGGCGAAAAGCCAGTGGCCGTGACCTTTGACGAACTGCAGGTTCTGAAAAACGTAGAAGGTGATGATGTACGTATCTACATCGACAGCACCGAAGAGCGTCTGGAATCGCAGCCTGAGTACCAAGGCGACTAATCTTTCGCCTTAAGTTTCAGCAATTGGCCGCCCCATGGGGCGGCCTTTTTCGTGGCAAGGGCGGGGGTTAGCCGCTGTTCAATGCTGCAACTTGCACGGGACCGTGCATTTCGGTATCTCCGGCGCAAATGAAACCTCTGTCGGAGACATGACCATGGCCAGACCCAAGATCGCGCTTATTGGCGCGGGGCAAATCGGCGGCACTCTCGCCCATCTCGCAGCGTTGAAGGAATTGGGCGATGTCGTCCTTTTTGACATTGCCGAGGGCACCCCTGAGGGCAAAGCTCTCGATATCGCGTCGTCGGGCCCATCGGGCAAGTTCGACGCCACCATGTCGGGCACCCAAGATTACGCCGACATCGCAGGCGCGGATGTTTGCATCGTCACCGCCGGTGTTGCACGCAAGCCGGGCATGAGCCGCGATGACCTGCTGGGCATCAACCTCAAGGTTATGAAATCCGTGGGCGAGGGCATTGCCAAACACGCCCCCGACGCTTTCGTGATCTGCATCACCAACCCGCTTGATGCGATGGTCTGGGCGCTGCGTGAATTCTCCGGTCTGCCGCACAACAAGGTTTGCGGCATGGCAGGCGTGCTTGATAGCGCGCGTTTCCGCCACTTCCTTGCGACTGAGTTCAACGTGTCGATGAAAGACGTCACTGCCTTCGTTCTGGGCGGCCATGGCGACACAATGGTGCCGCTGGTGCGCTACTCCACCGTTGCAGGCATCCCGCTGCCCGATCTGGTCAAGATGGGCTGGACTACGCAGGACAAACTTGACGCGATTGTGCAGCGCACCCGTGATGGTGGCGCCGAGATCGTGGGCCTGCTGAAGACCGGTTCGGCCTTCTATGCGCCTGCCACTTCCGCCATTGAGATGGCCGAAGCTTATCTGAAAGACCAAAAGCGCGTGCTGCCCGCAGCGGCGCATGTCGATGGTGCTTACGGCTTGAATGGCTTCTATGTCGGCGTGCCCACCGTGATCGGTGCTGGCGGTGTCGAGCGCGTCGTCGAGATTTCCATGAACAAAGACGAGCAGGCAATGTTCGACAACTCCGTCAACGCGGTCAAAGGTCTGGTCGAAGCCTGCAAAGGCATCGACGAGAGCCTCGCGTAAGCGCCAGAGCATACCAATTGGAAAGCGCGCCCCTCACGGGGGCGCGCTTTTTCGTTCAAGGGGATGCCAATTTGTGATCACACCATAATCTGCTGTGATCACAAAAGCGGGCAGGACCACATCACTCTATCATTTTTCCACCGAAACACCGGCCAAACACCGCAGATTCCCCGCAGTTCCCCGTGACAGTCCTGTAAAAACCGCTATCAAGATGCAAAGCACAGGACAAAGCACAGGACAAAGGACCGCGCCATGGCCGATGTGAACCGGGGTAACCGCCCGCTTTCCCCGCATTTGACGATCTACCGCCCACAATTGACCTCTATGACGTCGATTCTCACCCGGATCACCGGCAACGCGATGTTGATCACCGCGCTATTAATCGTGTGGTGGTTCCTCGCCGCCGCGACCTCGGTTGAGTATTTCGACACCGTGAACGGGATCATGACCAGCTGGTTCGGTGATCTGGTGTTCACCCTGTCGCTCTTGGGGCTGTGGTACCACACGCTGGCTGGCGTGCGGCACCTGATCTGGGACACGGGCCGCATGCTCGACGTGCCGACTGCTGAAAAGCTGGGCATCGCGGCACTGATCGGGTCGGTCGTGCTGACCATCCTGACCATCATCATCGTTTGAGGAGCGACACCATGGCATACATGACAGATCGCAAACGCGCCCGCGGCCTTGGCTCGGCGAAAACCGGCACCGCACATTTTTGGGCGATGAAAGTGTCGTCGCTGGCGCTTTTGGTGTTGATCCCGCTGTTCGTCTTTACTTTCGGCAGCGCGCTCGGCGGTACGTACGAAGAGATCCTCGCCTATTACGCGCGGCCATTCCCGGCCATCGTGGCGGCCCTGACGCTGATCGTGGGCTTTAAACACTTCAATGACGGCGTGCAGGTTCTGATCGAGGACTATGTCCACGGACTGGCCAACAAGGTCGCCCTCATCGTGATGACCATCATCAGCTACGGCGCAGCAGCGGTCGGCGTTTTCGCCATCGCCAAGCTCGCCCTGTAATAAATACGCCCAAACGGGAGACCGATTAAATGGCAGCATATGAATATGAAACCCACGAATATGACGTTGTCGTGGTGGGGGCAGGCGGTGCTGGACTGCGCGCGACTTTGGGCATGGCGGAGCAGGGGCTGCGCACGGCCTGTATTTCCAAGGTTTTTCCAACCCGTTCGCATACCGTAGCGGCGCAGGGCGGCATCGCCGCGTCCTTGAGCAACATGGGCCCGGACAACTGGCAGTGGCATATGTATGACACGGTCAAAGGCTCTGACTGGCTGGGTGACACCGACGCGATGGAATACCTCGCCCGCGAAGCGCCCAAGGCGGTTTACGAGCTTGAGCATTACGGCGTGCCCTTCTCGCGCACCGAAGAGGGCAAGATTTATCAGCGTCCTTTCGGCGGCCACACGACCGAATTTGGCGAAGGCCCCCCCGTGCAGCGCACCTGTGCCGCCGCCGACCGGACCGGCCACGCGATCCTGCACACGCTTTACGGCCAATCGCTGAAGCAAAACGCAGAATTCTTCATCGAATATTTCGCCATCGATCTGATCATGTCGGACGACGGCGTTTGCCAAGGTGTGCTCTGCTGGAAACTCGACGACGGCACCATGCACCTGTTCAGCGCCAAGATGGTCGTGCTGGCGACGGGCGGCTATGGCCGGGCCTATTTCTCGGCCACCTCGGCGCATACCTGCACCGGCGACGGTGGCGGCATGGCGGCCCGCGCGGGTTTGCCGTTGCAAGACATGGAGTTCGTCCAGTTCCACCCGACCGGCATCTACGGCGCGGGCTGCCTAATCACCGAAGGCGCACGCGGCGAAGGCGGTTATCTGACCAACTCCGAGGGCGAGCGCTTCATGGAGCGCTATGCGCCGACCTACAAAGACCTCGCCTCGCGTGACGTGGTTTCGCGCTGCATGACGATGGAAATCCGCGAAGGCCGCGGTGTGGGCGAAAACAAAGACCACATCCACCTGCACCTGAACCACCTGCCGCCAGAAACGCTGGACCTGCGCCTGCCGGGCATCTCGGAATCCGCGCGCATCTTTGCCGGTGTGGACCTGACCAAAGAGCCGATCCCGGTGCTGCCGACGGTGCACTACAACATGGGCGGCATCCCCACTAACTACTGGGGCGAAGTGCTGAACCCGACCGCCGACAACCCCGACGCCATCGCACCCGGCCTGATGGCCGTGGGCGAGGCGGGCTGTGCTTCGGTCCACGGTGCGAACCGCCTTGGCTCCAACTCGCTCATCGACCTCGTGGTCTTTGGCCGCGCCGCTGCAATCCGTGCGGCCAAGATCGTCGACGCCGACAGCCCGGTGCCCGCGCCGAACCTCAAATCGGTGGAAAAGGCATTCGATCGCTTCGACGGTCTGCGCAATGCCAAGGGCGGCACGCCCACGGCGGAACTGCGCCTTGAGATGCAGAAGACCATGCAGGCCGACGCCGCCGTTTTCCGCACCGATAAGACGCTGGAAGAGGGCCGCGAGAAGATGATCGAAGTCGCTGACAAGCTGAACGACCTGCATGTCACCGACCGCAGCCTCGTGTGGAACTCGGACCTGATGGAGACGCTGGAGCTGACCAACCTCATGCCCAACGCCACCGCCACGATCACCGCCGCCGCTGCCCGCAAAGAGAGCCGTGGTGCACACGCCCATGAGGACTACCCGGATCGGAACGACGACGAGTGGCGCAAGCACTCGCTGGCGTGGTTCGATGGCAATGACGCGAAACTCACCTACCGCGCCGTGCACCTCGATCCGCTGACGAAAGAAGACGAGGGCGGCATCGACATGAAGAAGATCGCCCCCAAGGCACGGGTGTATTGATGGTTCGCACAGCACTCATCGCGGCCACGTTTGCAGCTCTCTCGGGATGTGTCGAAGTACAGCAGGCGGTGGATGACACCGCCCGCCAAGGCTCCAAAGGGGTGGTGACCGAAGTTCTGGCCACCCGTTTCCCGCAGGTGCCGAAAGAGCTAATCACCCCCTTCACCGATTGCATCATCGACAATGCCGACGCGCTTGAGCTGCGCGAATTGGCCCGCGCCGCCGTGGTCGGCGTGGATGACACAACAGCGGGCACCGTGCGCACGATCCTGTCGCGCCCCGAGACCCGTACCTGCCTGCTGGCCGCCGCGCCCGCAGCTGGCATGACGCTTTAGGAGACGCACAATGGTTCAACTGACGCTTCCCAAAAACTCCCGCATGACCAGCGGTAAGACATGGCCCAAGCCGCAAGGCGCGACCAACCTGCGCGAGTTCCACATCTATCGGTGGAACCCCGACGACGGGAAAAACCCGGCGCTCGACACCTATTTCGTCGACATGGACGATTGCGGGCCGATGATCCTTGATGCGCTGATCAAGATCAAAAACGAAATTGACCCCACGCTGACCTTCCGCCGCTCCTGCCGCGAGGGCATCTGTGGCTCCTGCGCGATGAATATCGACGGGATCAACACGCTGGCCTGCACCTACGGCATGGAAGAGATCAACGGCGTGGTCAAAATCTACCCGCTGCCGCATATGCCGGTGGTCAAAGACCTGATCCCCGATCTGACCCACTTCTACGCGCAGCACGCCTCGATCCAGCCTTGGCTGGAAACCGAGACGCCTGAGCCGCGCAAAGAGTGGAAACAGTCGATCGACGACCGCGCCAAGCTCGACGGTCTTTATGAGTGCATCATGTGCGCCTGCTGCTCGACCTCCTGCCCCAGCTACTGGTGGAACGGCGACCGCTACCTTGGGCCAGCCGCCTTGCTGCACGCCTACCGCTGGATCATCGACAGCCGGGATGAGGCCACGGGCGAGCGTCTGGACGACCTCGAAGACCCGTTCAAGCTCTACCGCTGCCACACGATCATGAACTGCGCCAAGACCTGCCCCAAGGGGCTGAACCCGGCAGCGGCGATTGCCAATATCAAGAAACTGATGGTCGAACGGACCGTCTAAAGACAACAGGGCCCGGCCAAGCGCCGGGCCTTTGGTTATCTTATGATCCTGCCCTTCATCATCGTTATCGTCTTTGTGATCGTGCTGATCTTTGCCCGCCGCAATGCGCCCACACGCGACTGCCGCTGGCGCGAAGACCGGGCGGGGGACAAGGGCGCCCTGCGCAAATACCACTGCGTGGCCTGCGGGGCCGAAGCCTACCGCAGCGAAGGCCCGCCGGATCGCTGCCTCAAAGGGCTCGACACGCCGCGCCTGTGACATTGCCTTTGCCGTGAACTCGCCGCACACTTCTTTCAAAAGGGGAGAGGTGCGATGGGCAGTGAGACTTTCAAAGCAGATGTGATCGTGGTCGGTGCGGGCTTGGCTGGCATGGTGGCCGCTCACGAAGCGGTGCTGCGCGGGCGCCGGGTTCTGCTGCTGGATCAGGAAGGGCCGCAAAGCCTTGGCGGACAGGCGTTCTGGTCGCTTGGTGGGCTCTTCATGGTCGACACGCCCGAGCAGCGCCGCATGGGCATCCGCGACAGCGCGGAACTGGCCTATCGCGACTGGATGGGGTCCGCGCAATTCGACCGACCCGAAGACGCCAATCCCCGTGCGCTGGCAGCGGGTTTCCTCGAATGGGCCGCGGGCGACATGCGCGACTGGCTTCAAGGTTTCGGCATGCGCTGGTTCCCGGTCGTCGGCTGGGCCGAACGCGGCGGGGCAGGGGCCGAGGGCCACGGCAACTCCGTCCCGCGCTTCCACATCACATGGGGCACCGGTACCGGCGTCGTCGCCCCCTTTGCGCAGGCGATGAAAGAACATGTCGCCACAGGCCAACTACGCTTGGGCTTCCGCCACCGGGTGACCCGTCTGATCACCATCGACGGCGCCGTGACGGGCGTCGCGGGGGATGTCCTCGACGACAGCAGCGCCCCACGCGGCCACAGCACCTCGCGCTCCATTAAGGCCGATTTCGAACACAGCGCCGAAGCGGTGATCCTCACCACCGGCGGCATCGGCGCGAACCATGATTTGGTGCGAAAACATTGGCCAACCGACCGCCTCGGCCCCGCCCCGCGCCAGATGGTCAGCGGCGTGCCCGACTACGTCGACGGCAAGATGCACGCCATCGCCGCAAAAGCCGGAGCAGGGCTGATCAACGAAGACCGCATGTGGCACTATTGCGAAGGCGTCCAGAACTGGGACCCGATCTGGCCAAACCACGGCATCCGCATCCTGCCCGGCCCCTCGTCGATGTGGTTCGACGCCGCGGGCAACCGGATGGAGGCCCCCTGCCTGCCCGGTTTCGACACGCTCTCAACCCTGCGCCGCATCCTGCAAGCGGGCGAGCACAGCTGGTTTATCCTCACACAAAAGATCATCGAAAAAGAAATTGCCCTCTCGGGCTCTGAACAGAACCCCGACCTCACCTCTGGCAGCTGGCGCGAGGTGCTCAAAGCCCGCCTCGGCAAAGGCGCCACCGCCGCAGTAGAGGCGTTCAAGGACAAGGGCGCAGACTTCACCGTCGCTGACGACCTCGACACCCTTGTCACCCGAATGAACGCGCTCACCCCCGAGGCGCCCGTCCGCCCTGACCACATCCGCGCCCAGATCGAAGCCCGCGACGGTCAACTGGACAACCCCTTTGGAAAAGATGCCCAGATCACCGCAATCCGCGGGGCCCGTGCCTACCGCGGCGACCGGCTGATCCGCACCGCCAAACCACACGCTATCCTCGACCCCGCCAACGGCCCGCTGATCGCCGTGCGCCTCAACATCCTCACCCGGAAATCTCTCGGCGGGCTGCACAGTGACCTCCAAGGTCGCGTGCTCACCCCCGAAGGCACGGTCCTCCCCGGCCTCTACGCCGCCGGGGAGGTCTGCGGCTTTGGCGGTGGCGGCTACCATGGCTACAACGCCCTCGAAGGCACCTTTCTGGGCGGCTGCCTCTACTCCGGGCGCCTCGCCGGTCAAAACGCCTGATACCAGCCCCCACAAAAGCAAAAGGCGCGACCCCCCGCCGCGCCTCTTCATCCTTTTTCAAATACCGTCCGCACTCTCAGCGGACGCGACGGTCAGGCAAAAGCCGCTTCCAGCGCAATCTCAACCATATCACCAAAGCTTTTCTCCCGGTCTTCCGACGGCAGCGCCTCACCGGTCTGCAAATGGTCACTCACGGTCAAGACCGCCAGTGCCCGGCGCTTGTGCCGCGCGGCCAGCGTGTAAAGCTCCGCCGCTTCCATCTCGACACCCAAAATACCGTGGCGCACCATCTGCTCGTCCAGATCGGGGCGTTCGGCATAAAAAACGTCCGAAGAATAGATCCCGCCGACATGGGTTTTCGCCTCCAGCTTCTCGGCCGCTTGCACGGCGGCACGCAGCAGGCCCCAATCGGCGCAGGGGGCATAGTTCAATTCGCGGAAAATACCGGAGGAGGGCGAGGTGATGGTGCTGGCGGTCATCGCGATGATAACATCGCGAATGCCGACATGGCTCTGCATCCCCCCACAAGAGCCGATGCGGATCAGAGTCTGCGCACCGTATTCCGTCATCAACTCATTGGCGTAGATCGACAGCGAGGGCATGCCCATGCCGGAGCCTTGGATTGTGACGCGGTTGCCGCGCCATGTGCCGGTAAAGCCCAACATGCCGCGTACCTCGTTAACCAGTTCGGCCCCTTCCAAGAAAGTCTCCGCCGCCCATTTCGCGCGGTATGGGTCGCCGGGCATCAATACGGTTTCGGCGATATCGCCGGGTTTCGCGCCAATATGGACGGTCATTTCTGTCTCCTGATGTTTGCCGCATTTTGCCTG
Organism: Sulfitobacter dubius; assembly: GCF_027214245.1. Classification (GTDB taxonomy): domain Bacteria; phylum Pseudomonadota; class Alphaproteobacteria; order Rhodobacterales; family Rhodobacteraceae; genus Sulfitobacter; species Sulfitobacter dubius_A. Next base: position 420,697 of record NZ_JAPWHM010000002.1, read on the forward strand.
CCCGAAGCGGGCTTCACAAGGGCCGCGATGGGGAAGGGGGCGTGACGTAAAGCGGACAGGGGCGCTGCAATTGGGACGGTTGCCTAATTCACATTTTCGTCAGAAATAAAAAAGGCGCCGGTGAATTTCCATTCACGCGGCGCCAAATTCCCGTAATTCGGGAAATGGTTAAATCCGCATCGTTTCCGGATCGGCACCATTCTCTACTTGGGCGCGAAACCAATTCGGCTGACGGCCTTTTCCGGTCCAAGTCTGGGACGGGTCTTCGGGGTTGGAAAACTGCGGTTTCGATTTCGGGCCCGCAGCCGCTTTGCGCGGTTTCTTTGCCTTTTTGGGCGCGGGTTGTTCATCAGCTAACTCATTCAGGGAAAAGCCATATTCCGCCGCTGCCTTCTCGGCCGCCTTACGTGCCGCCCGGCGTTCGCGGGCCTGCGCGGCCTGCAATGCCTTTTTGACATCCGACAGAAGTTTCTCCAATTCCTTGCGGCTCATGGATTTCAGGTCTTTTTCCATATCTGATATTTCCTTTCCAGATTGTGCTGGTACGGGGAATTATAGAGCCAATTGATTAATTGCACGTTGTATTTTGTGTCAGCCTATTCTGCGGCCACCGCTTTGGGGTCGGCAAGCGCAATGATATCTTCCATGATCACGTTCAATTCGAAATCTTTCGGGGTATAGACCCGCGCCACTCCGGCAGCGCGCAAACGGGTTGCGTCAGCCTCGGGAATGATACCGCCGACAATGACCGGGATATGGGTCAACCCTGCCTCGGCCATGCGCTGCATCAGGTCTTCGACCAATGGCACATGCGAGCCCGAGAGGATCGACAAGCCGACCACATGGGCGGCTTCCGTTTGCGCAGCTTCGACGATTTCCGCGGGCGTCAGGCGGATGCCTTCATAGCTGATGTCCATGCCGCAATCGCGGGCGCGGACGGCGATCTGCTCAGCCCCGTTCGAGTGGCCGTCGAGCCCCGGTTTGCCGACGAGGAATTTCAGCCTGCGGCCCAGTTTATCGCTGACCGCATCCACCGCGTCGCGCAGATCGTCCAAGCCTTCGGTCTTGTTGGACTGGCCCGCGGAAACCCCTGTCGGGCCACGATATTCCCCGTGAACGGCACGCATCTGCGCGGCCCATTCGCCGGTTGTGACGCCCGCCTTGGCGGCAGCGATGGAGGCGGGCATGATATTGTCGCCCGCGCTGGCGGCGGCACGTAGGTCGGCCAATGCTTGTTTGACGGCGGCGTCGTCGCGCGCGCTGCGCCATGCGTCGAGCCGGGTGAGTTGGTCGGCTTCGGCACCGGGGTCTGATTGCATGATATCGCCCGCGCCGGTCATCAGCGGCGAGGGCGCGCCTTGTTGCCATTTGTTCACACCGACGACGACTGTTTCGCCGCTTTCGATGCGGCGCAGCCGGTCGGCGTTGCTTTCGACCAAGCGGCCCTTCATGTAATCGATCGCGGAAATCGCGCCGCCCATACCATCGAGATTTGCCAATTCAGCGCGCGCGCCTTCTTTGAGTAATTCGACCTTGGCATCCACCGCCGGATTGCCGTCGAAAAGATCGTCGAATTCCAGAAGGTCGGTTTCATGGGCCATGATCTGCTGCATCCGCATCGACCATTGTTGGTCCCACGGGCGGGGCAGGCCGAGGGCTTCGTTCCACGCGGGCAATTGCACGGCGCGGGCGCGGGCCTTTTTCGACAGGGTTACCGCCAGCATTTCGATGAGGATACGGTAGACGTTATTCTCGGGCTGTTGTTCGGTCAGACCCAATGAATTGACCTGAACCCCATAGCGGAAACGACGGAATTTGGGGTCTTCGACCCCATAACGGTCGCGGCAAATCTCATCCCAAAGGTCTACAAAGGCGCGCATTTTGCACATCTCGGTGACGAAACGGATGCCCGCGTTCACGAAGAAGGAAATGCGACCCACCAATTTCGGAAAATCCTCTGCCGGGACGCGCGGTTTCAGCGCGTCGAGCACGGCGGTGGCAGTGGCAAGTGCAAAGGCCAATTCCTGTTCCGGCGTCGCACCTGCTTCTTGCAAGTGGTAGGAACAGACGTTCATCGGGTTCCATTTCGGCGCGTTGGTATAGCAGTATTCGGCCACATCCGCGATCATCTTAAGCGAGGGCGCAGGCGGGCAGATATAGGTGCCGCGGCTGAGGTATTCCTTGATCAGATCGTTTTGCACCGTGCCTTGCAGGGCGGAAATATCCGCGCCCTGTTCTTCGGCCACGGCGATATAGAGCGACAGCAGCCAAGGGGCCGTCGCGTTGATCGTCATAGAGGTGTTCATCTGTTCAAGCGGGATGCCATCGAAAAGCGCGCGCATGTCACCGAGGTGATTCACCGGCACGCCGACCTTGCCAACCTCGCCACGGCTGAGCACATGGTCGCTGTCATAGCCGGTCTGGGTGGGCAGGTCGAAAGCCACGGAAAGCCCGGTTTGCCCGCGCTCCAAGTTCGACCGGTAGAGTGCGTTGGACGCGGCGGCGGTGGAATGGCCCGCATAGGTGCGAATGAGCCAGGGGCGGTCTTTCTGCGGTTGGGTCATCTTGGCCTCTTGAATCTGAATGGCAATAAAGTTGCGTCATGACGTTGATAGGGGAAATAATATGCCTCTGTCAATTCGCTGCGTTGCGGCATTACGCCCGCCCGGCCGGTGGGCGGAAAACAGATAATTATTGTCCTCTCAGCCCCGCGCTGTAAGGGTTAAGCCATGACGCAGACTGTGCAATTGCCCCTTTGGCTGTTCATCCTCATCGTGGTTTTCGCAGCCGTCACGGCGCTGAGCCATTTTCTGCTGCCTTCGGTGCGTTGGTTCTTTCGCCGACGGCTGGAACGGGCGGTGGAGCGGCTGAACAAGCGGCTGACCCGGCCCATCGAGCCCTTCAAACTGGCCCGGCGGCACGACATGATTCAGCGCCTCATCTATGATCCGGAGGTCAGCCAAGAGATCGTGAACTACGCCCGCAGCAATGGCGTGCCAGAGAACGTCGCCTTTCAAAAGGCCCGCGAATATGCGCGCGAGATCGTGCCGCGGTTTTCCGCCTTTGCCTATTTCAGCTTTGGCATCCGTCTGGCGCGGTTGTTGACCAACACGGTCTACCGGGTAGAGACGGCCTCGAGCAACGAGTCGACATTCGCCGCGCTGCCGCGTGATGCGACGGTGGTTTTCATCATGAACCACCGGTCGAACATGGATTACATGCTGGTGACCTACCTTGCGGCGCGGTCTTCGGCGCTGAGCTATGCGGTGGGCGAATGGGCGCGGGTTTGGCCGCTGAGCACGCTGATCCGCTCCATGGGCGCCTACTTTATCCGGCGCCGTTCGCGCGGGGCGCTCTATCGCAAGGTCTTGGCGCGTTACGTGCAGATGGCCACGACGGGCGGGGTGACGCAGGCGTTCTATCCCGAGGGGGGGCTGAGCCTCACCGGGGCTTTGCAGCCGCCAAAGGTGGGCTTGCTGTCTTATGTGGTGGAGGGGTTCGACCCCGAAGGAGAGCGTGACATCATCTTTGTGCCCGTGGCGATTAACTATGACCGGATCTTGGAGGATCGGGTGTTGATCGCTGCCGGAGAGCGCGGCGACCGGCGCTTTGGCGCGCGGATCACGGTGGTGGTGGGCTTTGTGCTGCGCAAGATTTGGCGGCGGATGCGCGGGCGGGACACGCGCTTTGGCACGGCGGCTGTGACCTTTGGTGACCCGCTTTCCCTGCGCCGCACGGGGACGGATGTGCCGGTCTCGGATCTGTCGGAGATGCTGATGGACCGGATCGCGCAGGCCATGCCTGTGTTGACCGTACCGCTGATCGCGCGGGTGCTGCTGCAGGCGAAAGGGCCGCTGAGCGAGGCGGAATTGCTGGCGAAAGTGGCCGCCACGCTTGAACAGATGCCGCTGCGCAACCGCGTGCCCAAGCCCGACATTCTGCCGGACCGCGTCGCCCGCGCGACGGCCCGCCTTAAGAAACGTGGCGTCATTTCCGAAGATGCGCAGGGGCTGCAAATCGCGGCGGGGCAGGAGCCTGTTTTGGCCTTCTATGCGAATTCCATTGCGCATTTCCCCAGCGAGGATGCTGCACCTGCGGCGGAAATTGCTGCGCCTGCTGGGTCATAAAATTACAAAAGTAGACTTGTGGGGGTTGCAATGTTGCGCAGTGGATCATATCCCAAAGGGGAGCCGCCGCGATTCTGCAGTGCGGCACAGACCTTGTAGACACCGAACACCGGCAGGAGGCCCACATGGCACTGGATACGAAACACGCCGACTATGACGCCCCGCAAAAAGACCTTTATGAAGTGGGCGAGATGCCCCCGATGGGTCACGTTCCGAAACAGATGTATGCTTGGGCCATCCGTCGCGAACGGCATGGCGATCCGGACAGCGCAATGCTGCAAGAAGTGGTCGATGTGCCAGAGCTCGACAGTCAAGACGTGCTGGTCTTGGTCATGGCGGCAGGCATCAACTACAACGGTGTCTGGGCCGCGCGCGGCGTGCCGATCAGCCCCTTTGACGGCCACGGCGAACCTTATCACATCGCGGGCTCTGATGCCTCGGGCATCGTCTGGGCGGTAGGCGATAAGGTCACGCGCTGGAAGGTCGGCGACGAGGTGGTGATCCACTGCAACCAAGACGATGGCGACGACGAGGAATGCAACGGCGGCGATCCGATGTATTCCCCCAGCCAGCGGATCTGGGGCTATGAGACGCCGGACGGCTCCTTTGCGCAGTTCACCCGCGTGCAGAGCCAGCAGCTTATGCCGCGTCCCAAACACCTGACATGGGAAGAGAGTGCCTGCTACACGCTGACGCTGGCCACCGCCTACCGTATGCTCTTCGGTCATGAGCCGCATGACCTGAAGCCGGGCCAGAACGTGCTGGTCTGGGGTGCGTCGGGTGGCCTTGGCTCCTATGCGATCCAGCTTATTAACACCGCAGGCGCCAATGCGATCGGCGTGATCTCGGACGAGAGCAAGCGCCAGTTCGTGATGGATCTGGGCGCCAAGGGCGTGTTGAACCGCAAGGACTTCAACTGCTGGGGCCAACTGCCCACAGTGAACACGCCGGAATATAACGAGTGGTTCAAAGAGGCCCGCAAGTTCGGCAAGGCGATCTGGGACATCACCGGCAAGGGCGTGAACGTCGATATGGTGTTCGAACACCCCGGTGAGGCGACCTTCCCGGTCTCTACCTTCGTTGTCAAAAAGGGCGGCATGGTGGTGATCTGTGCCGGGACGAGCGGCTTCAACCTGACCTTCGATGTGCGCTATATGTGGATGCACCAGAAGCGTTTGCAGGGCAGCCACTTTGCCCATCTGAAACAGGCGAGCGCGGCGAATAAGTTGATGATGGAACGCCGTCTCGATCCATGCATGTCCGAGGTCTTTAGCTGGGCCGATCTGCCCGAGGCGCATATGAAGATGATGCGCAACGAGCATAAGCCGGGCAATATGTCGGTGCTGGTGCAGGCACCGCGCACCGGACTGCGCACGCTGGAAGATACGGTTATGGCGCGCGACTGAACCTGACTGATAGATTAAAACCAGAACCCCCGTGGCCTCGGCTGCGGGGGTTTTTCGTTTGGCTGTAACCGGAACAGTGACTTAGTGCAGCCTGCCCCACCATTTAAGGGGGGGCGAAAAGCGCGGATGGTACGAATTCACGCACATGCTATGGTTGTATTAATCTGCCATTAACCAAAGCTGGGCGACTCTCATGCGAGATGATTGGATATTGGACGTATTGGCCGATCTCAGGGCTTTTGCCATGGCGAACCAACTGCCGCGCACGGCGGAACAGTTGGACGACGCGGCGTTGATCGCTCTGGCCGAGATGTCCTTGCAACGCGAAAGGGCCATAGGCCGGACGCATGAGGATAGAGCCGCATCTGGAACGCATTTGGGAAAGGCTGGCACAGGCTGACGGCGAGCCCGAACTTGGCCAAGCCTGCGAAGACCTGCGCGATCACTACGGCATCTTGCATGTGGTCTATCACTGGGTCGACACGGCGGGCGTGCAATATGGCTGCGGCACCTATGGGCCGCTCTGGTCCGAACGCTATCAGGCGCACAACTACCTCCGCATCGATCCGGTTGTCGCGGGCTGTTATCGCCGGTTTGAGCCGGTGGACTGGAAAGACCTCGATTGGTCCTCCCGCGCGGCGCGGAAATTCCGGCGGGACGCGCTGGATCATGGGGTGGGCGATCAGGGGTTTTCGGTGCCTATTCGGGGGCCACATGGGCAGTTTGCGCTGTTTACCACCAATCATAGCTGCACCGACGCGGTCTGGGCCGCATTCACCGCACGGCACCGGCGCGATCTGATCTGGGCGGCGCATTGTTTCAACGAAAAAGCGCTGGCGCTGGCCCCGGATCGTGCACCGGGGGCGGTGCAGGCGCTCTCCCCGCGGGAGGTGGATGCCATGACGCTGCTGGCGGTGGGCTATAGCCGCGCGCAGGTGGCCGACCGGTTGTCGATCTCTGAACACACGCTGCGGGCCTATGTGGAAAGCGCGCGGTTCAAACTGGGCGCATCGAACACGATCCATGCCGTCGCACGCGCGCTCAGCCGGGGGCTGATCGTCGTTTGAGCCGGATAATTCACGTGAATCGCGGGCGGTCAGGGCAAAGCGATCTGGCCCCCGGCGCGGGGCTCAATTAGGGTCGCCCAATGACATCTACCGCGCTCACCTATTCCGAAGACCAAGCCGCCGCCCATGATAAGGTGGCCGAAATGCTACGCTCTGCGGGCATTGATCTGGACGACTCATTGCTGATGCCGCCTGCGGGCGGGCCGGATCAGGTGATGGCTGTGACCGGCAAGGCCGGATCGGGCAAAACACTGCTGCTGGCCGAGCTTTATCGTGCCTTGGAAGCGGCGGGCGTCGACATCGTCTCGGGTGATTACGAATCGCGCAAGAAACGTGAGAAACGCACGCTGGCAATCCTCGCGCCGACCAACAAAGCGGCGAGCGTCTTGCGTCTGCGCGGCGTGCCCGCGACGACGATCCACCGCATCCTCTACACGCCGGTTTACCACCCCGAATACGAGCGCATCGCAGAGTGGCTGACCGGAAATGGCGAAAAGCCCGACATCGAAGGCCTGAGCGAGGTCGCGCTGGACCGGGCAGCGGCGTTTTTCGCGAACAACAAATCGGTCCCCGGTGCGCTGGCGGCGGCGGGGCTGCGGGGCAGTGATTTCATCACCGGCTGGAAACGCCGGGAAGAGCCGCTCGACATCGGCTTTGTCGACGAAAGCTCGATGCTGGATGACAAGCAGTTCGAAGACCTGAAAGAGATTTTTCCGACGCTGCTGCTGTTCGGCGATCCGGCGCAGTTGGCCCCGGTGGGGCAATCCGGCACGATGGTGTTTGAAAAGCTGCCCGAAAAGCGGGTGTTGAACCTCAACCGCATTCACCGGCAAGAGGCCGACAACCCGATCCTTGATCTGGCCCATGCGCTGGCCGACCCGCAGTTGGAGTTTCATGACTTTGAGCGGATGATCGAAGACGCGGCGCGCAAGGATGACCGCGTGGTCTGGGGCCAGCGGGTTGAGGTCGATCTGATGGCGCGCAGCCCCGTGCTGGTCTGGCGGAATGCCACGCGCATTCGGCTGATCAACGCCTTTCGCGCCGTCCATGGCGCCCCCGAAGATGCGCTGCTGGCAGGCGAGCCGCTGATCTGCGACGGGATCGAACTGCCGCTGAAGCACCGCAAGAAACGCCTCGACCTAGAAGCGCGCGGCCTGATCAAAGGCGCGCAGGTGGTCTATCTGGGCGAGGGGCGCAAGCCGGGGTTCAGCCGGTTGCACGTCATCGGTGCCGAAGACCCGCAGGTAAGTGCCGCGTCGATCGTTAAAATCGAAAAGCCGGATGAGGAAGAACCTTTTATCCCCTTCGCCGCGCGTATGGGGGCGACGTTCTTGCACGGCGCCGCTGTGACGATCCACAAGGCGCAAGGCAGCCAGTGGGAGAACGTGCAGGTCTTTGCGCCCGATCTATACGCCGCCGCGCGGATGGGGCGTTCTGAGGCCGGGCAACCGCTGTGGAAACGGCTGGCCTATGTCGCCATCACCCGCGCGCAGGAGCGGTTGATTTGGGTGGTGCGAAATCGGCTTAGCAAACCATCTGGGCCGCTGCGCGTGGATGACCTGCGCGCCGCCCCTGCAGCGGCGCTGACACTTGAGGCGACCGAGGATGGCGCGGCTTAGCGGCGCAGCAACCCAAAGACGGCAGAGGCGCCCCAGCCCGCGGTAATGGCAATAAAGAGCGACAGCAGCCCGTAGATAAACGCCTGCTCATGGGCGAGGTTGAATAGCCACCGCTCCATCCCGACCTTGCGCACGTCGATCACAGTCTCATATTGCGCCACCACATCGCCGCCACGGGTCAGGAAAATCCGCGTGTCATAAGCACCCTCAGTGAGCGAGGCGGGCAGGGCGACGGCGGCGCGGAAGAGGGTCTGTTCGTCGACCTTCACGCCGTCTTCGATGGCTTGGTAGAGGTTCGCATCCTTGCGCACGCGGATCAGCGCATCGGTGAATTGGGTGGGGTCTGCGATCTCCATCGGGGCACCGACAGAGCGGATGGCGCGAGGGATGGAGATGCGGTGGCGCAGGTCTTCAATACGTTTGAGCACTTCGGACAGCGGGCCAGAGGTGACCACGGCATAGAAGCTGGGCGCGCGGTCGACCTCAACCGCGTCGGTGTTGACCCAGATGCCAAAGCGCCGTTCCTTGCGCCGCACCATGATTGGGGTCGACGGGCCAGAGACGGTCACGACTACTTCGAGCGGCGCGCCCTCGGGGATTGGCGTTTCACGTTTGACAGCGCCGTAAACGAGGATTTCGGACCCGTCGAAATTGGTGGTGATGGAGACTTCGGCTTGGCTGAGGCCCAGCACGATCTCCTCTTCCGCCGCGGCGGTGAGGGCCGTGAATATCAGGCCAGCGAATGCGAGGGCTGCGCGGATCATTCTGCCGCCACCGGGCTGAGGGAGTAAAGCTCGGACGGCTCCAGCAGCAGATCAAGCGCCAACTTGCCGCAGACGGCGAGGACCAGCACCGCCAGCAAGATGCGCAGCTGTTCGGCCTGCATCCGCACGCCGATGCGCGTACCGACCTGTGCACCCAGCACCCCGCCGACCAGCAAGAGCACCGCCAGCACGATGTCGACCGTCTGGTTGGTGGTGGCGTGCAGCATGGTGGTGAAACCGGTCACGAAAATGATCTGCAATAGCGAGGTGCCGATCACCACTTTGGTCGGCATGCCAAGCAGATAGATCATTGCGGGCACCATGATGAACCCGCCGCCGACGCCCATGATGGCCGACAGCATCCCAACCGCCGCGCCAACAAGCACCGGGGGGATCACCGAGATATAAAGCCCCGATACCCGAAACCGCATTTTGATTGGCAGGCCGTGGACCCAGTAGTGTTTCTTGCGCTGCACGCGCCCGCCCTTGCGGGTGCGGCGGATCGCGCGGAGCGATTCAAAGAACATCAGCCCGCCGATGATGCCCAGAAAGATCACATAGCAAAGGGTCACCAGCAGATCGACCTGACCCAGCGATTTCAGGTAGTTAAAGATGAACATGCCGATGCCCGACCCGACAAGACCTCCGGCCAGCAGGACCCAGCCCATTCGGAAATCCACCGTGCGCCGTTTGAGGTGCGCCAGCAGGGCCGAAAACGACGACGCGACGATCTGGTTGGTCGAAGTCGCCACGGCCACGGCAGGGGGGATGCCGACAAAGAACAACAGCGGCGTGATTAGAAACCCGCCGCCGACGCCGAACATGCCCGATAAGATGCCCACAATTCCGCCCAGTCCCAGAAGGAGGAAGGCGTTAACCGATACCTCGGCGATGGGCAGGTAGATTTGCATGACGTTTCCTAGCCTCTAACGGCCGCGCAGTTCAACATAGCTTGTCGCGATAAGGCGACCACTGAGATAGGTTGCGCCGATCCGGCCCTTGGGTGCAAGGGCCGGAGGGGGATGTCAGCGTTCTTTTACATAGGGTTCGCCGCCCGCGCGGGGCGGGATCGCCTTGCCGACGAAGCCCGCGAGGATCACCACTGTCATCAGATAGGGCAGCGCGCCCAGAAGCTGGCCCTGCACCTTGATGCCGATGACCGACTGGATCACATCAGGCCGCGTCTCTAGCGCGCCGAAAAGGCCGAAGAGCAGCGTGGCCCAGAGTGCGTACCAAGGGCGCCACTTGGCAAAGATCAGCGCGGCCAGCGCGATGAAACCACGGCCCGCCGACATGTCTTTGACAAAGCCCGCCTGCAGCGCGGTGCTGAGGTACGCTCCCGCCACGCCGCAGAGCAGACCGGCGATGGCCACGGCGGCGTAGCGCAGACCCACGACCGAGACGCCAGCGGTGTCGACGGCGGCAGGGTTCTCGCCCACGGCGCGCAGGCGCAGGCCGAAGCGGGTGCGGAACAGGATCCACCATGTCAGCGGCACGGCGAGGAAGGCGGCATAGACGAGGATCGAATGGCCCGAGATCAGCTCTTCGTAAAGTGGGCCAATGATCGGCACGTTCTCCATCGCCTCGGCGAAGGGCAGGGTGATCGGCTCGAACCGCGCGCCGCCGAAGAGCGAGGGGGTGCGGCCGCCCTGGGCAAACCAGTCCTGCGCGATCAGCACGGTCATGCCGGCAGCGAGGAAGTTGATCGCCACGCCAGAGATAAGTTGGTTGCCGCGGAAGGTGATCGAGGCGAGGCCGTGCACAGCGCTGAGTGCCAGCGAAGAGGCGATGCCCGCCGCAAGGCCAAGCCAGACCGACCCGGTGAGCGATGCCACCGCGGCGGAAAAGAACGCCGCCGCCAGCATCTTGCCCTCAAGCCCGATATCAAAGACGCCCGCGCGTTCGGAGAAGAGACCGGCAAGACAGGCCAGAAGCAGCGGCGTGGCCAGCCGCACAGTGCTGTCGAGCAATTGGATGAGCGTGATATAGTCCATAGGTCAGACCCGCTTTCTCAGGGGGGTGTTCTGGGTCATTCCGCGCCCTCCGACTGGGCGCTGCGGGGGCCGGGTTTGGGCTCGCTGTCAGCGGAATTGGCAGGGGGGCCGGGGCGGCGGAACATCAGGAAAAGACGCTCCAGCGGCATCCGCACCATATTATCGAGCGCGCCGGTAAAGAGAATCACCAGCGCTTGGATCACGACGATCAATTCGCGCGGGATTGAGGTCCAGAGCGCCAGTTCCGCGCCGCCTTGGTAGAGGAAACCGAAGAGCAGGGCGGCAAAGAAGACGCCAACCGGGTGGCTGCGGCCCATCAGCGCCACAGCGATGCCGATAAAGCCTGCGCCTTCGGTCGCGTTTAGCACCAGACGCTCGCTTTCGCCCATGACGTTGTTGATCGCCATCAGCCCCGCCAGCGCGCCCGAGATGATCATCGTGACCATTGTAATGCGCACGGGCGAGATGCCCGCGTATTTGGCGGCAGGTTGCGAATGCCCATAGGCGCGGATTTCATAGCCAAGGCGCGTGCGCCAGATCAGCAGCCAGACCACGATACAGGCCGCCGTGGCGACGAGCAGTGAGACGTTGGCGGGGGCGGACTTGGAAAAGGCGATGCCAAGCGGGGCCAGCAATTCATGCAGCGTGGGCAGATGCACGGCCTCGGGAAAGCGGGCGCTGGCCGGGTCCATGCTGCCCGGCGGGCGCATGACGTTGACCAGAACGTAGTTCAGCAGCGCCGCGGCGATGAAGTTGAACATGATCGTGGTGATCACGACGTGGCTGCCGCGTTTGGCTTGCAACCAGCCGGGGATCGCGGCCCAGATCGCGCCCAAAAGCCCGGCCATCACACCGCAGCCGATCAGCGCCAGCGTCCAATGCGGCCATGGGATATAGAGCGCGGCAATGGCGACGCCCAAACCGCCCAGCATCGCCTGACCTTCGCCCCCGATGTTGAACAGGCGCGCGTGGAAGGCCACGGCAACGGCTAGCCCGGTGAAAATAAAGTTGGTCGCGTAATAAAGCGTGTAGCCCCAGCCATAGGTCGAACCGAGCGCGCCTTTCACCATCAATGTCACGGCGGCAATCGGGTCTTCACCGATGGCGAGGATCACCAGCGCCGAGAGCAGGGCCGCCAGCAACAGAGAGATCAGCGGCACGAGGATCACCTCGGCCCATTTTGGCATCACGTCCATCTCAGACCTCCTTGCTGGCGTCGCCGCCGGCGCGGGCGAGATTGGCTTCGACCTCGGCCACGCTGTGTTCGTTTTCGGTGTCGGTGATGCCAGCCATCAAAAGACCCAGTTCTTTCTCGTCGGTCTGGTCGGCGGCGCGTTCGCCCATGATCTGCCCGTCGAACATCACCGCGATGCGGTCCGACAGGGCGAGGATTTCTTCAAGCTCGACCGAGACCAGCAGGATCGCCTTGCCTTGATCGCGCAGGGCGATGATCTGCTCGTGGATGAACTCAATCGCGCCAATGTCGACGCCGCGGGTGGGCTGGCCGATGAGCAATAGGTCAGGGTTGCGCTCGATCTCCCGGGCCAGAACGATCTTTTGCTGGTTCCCGCCCGAGAAGTTCTTGGCCGCCAGCGTCGGGTCAGGCGGGCGCACGTCAAAGCGTTCCATCTTGTCTTCGGCATCGGCGCGGATCGCGGCGTGGTCCATCAGCAACCCGCTGTTGAAGCGGTCGTCGTGGTGGTAGCCGAAGACGTTGTTTTCCCACGCCTGAAAATCCATGATCAGACCTTCGCGCTGGCGGTCTTCGGGCACATGGGCCACGCCGCGGGCGCGGCGCGATTGGCCGTCGGATTTCTTGCCCGAAAGGTCCAGCGGCGTGCCGTTCAACGTAACGCTCCCGGTGCCATCGGCATAGCCGCCCAGCACTTCGAGAAGTTCGGATTGGCCGTTGCCCGCAACACCCGCAAGACCCAGCACTTCGCCCGCGCGGATCTGCAGGTCGATGCCGCGCAAGCGTTCGACGCCCTTGTCGTCGACAACGCGCAGGCCCTTGATGTCGAGGATCACCTCGCCCGGGGTGGCGGGCTCCTTGTTCACACGCAACAGCACCTTGCGCCCGACCATCAGCTCGGCCAGTTCCGGCGGCGAGGTTTCGGCGGTTTTCACGGTCGCAGTCATCTTGCCCCGGCGCATGACCGACACGGTGTCGGTGATCTCCATGATCTCACGCAGTTTGTGGGTGATGAGGATGATGGTTTTGCCCTCAGAACGCAGACGCCCGAGGATGCGGAATAGCTGGTCGGCCTCGGCAGGGGTCAGCACGCCGGTTGGCTCGTCCAAAATCAGAATATCGGCCTGCCGGTAGAGCGCCTTGAGGATTTCCACGCGCTGCTGCATGCCGACGCCGATGTCCTGCACCAGCGCGTCGGGATCGACGTTGAGGCCGTAGTCCTCGGACAGGCTGATCAGCGTTTTGCGGGCTTTGGAGAGCGAGGGCTTCAGCAGTCGGCCATCTTCGGCGCCCAGAATGATGTTTTCCAGCACGGTGAAGTTTTCAACCAGCTTAAAATGCTGGAAAACCATGCCGATGCCTGCCGCGATGGCGGCTTGGCTGTCGGGAATGTCGGTCTTTTTGCCACTGATGAAAATCTCACCCGCGTCGGCTTTGTAAAACCCATAGAGGATCGACATCAGCGTTGACTTGCCCGCGCCGTTTTCGCCGATAATCCCGTGGATCGTACCCGGCATCACGCGGATCGAGATGTCTTTGTTAGCCTGCACAGGGCCAAAGGCTTTGGAGATGCCTTTGAGTTCGATCGCTGGCGCGGTGCCGGTAGCGGGGGCAGTGCCGGTAGCGGGGGCAGTGCCGGTAGCGGGGGCGGTATCGGTCATATCAAAAGGTCCTGCGGGCGTGGCGGCCCTTGATCTGGAAATGAGCCATCTTTGTCCGTGTCACGCTGTCATGTTCGGAAAGGGCCGCGCCGGTGGAACGGCGCGGCCCTTGTGGTCATTTTGATTAATCTAAGTTCAGAAGTCCAGCGCCGGGCAGCTGTCATTCTCGTAGTAGGAAACCACATTGATCTCACCGTCGATGATCTTCTGGCGCGCTTCGTCTACGGCGGCCTTCATCTCTTCGGTCACGAGATCGGCGTTGTGCTCGTCCATGGCGACGCCGACACCTTCTTCGGCAAGGCCAAGGGTCACGACTTCGCCAACTTCGAGGTCTTCGCCCGCCATCATCGCGTCATAGACCGCGACATCGACACGTTTCAGCATCGAGGTCAGGACTTTGCCCGGGTGCAGGTGGTTTTGGTTGCTGTCCACGCCGATCGACAGGATGCCTTCGTCAGCGGCGGTTTGCAGCACGCCCACGCCGGTGCCGCCTGCTGCGGCGTAAACCACGTCAGCGCCTTGGTTAATCTGGGCTTTGGTGATTTCGGAACCCTTTACCGGGTCGTTCCACGCGGCGGGGGTGGTGCCCGTCATGTTGGCGATGACTTTGGCATCAGGGTTGGTCGCCATGACGCCTTGGGCATAGCCGCAGCCAAAGTGGCGGATCAGCGGCACGTCCATGCCACCGACAAAGCCGACGGTGTTCGACTTGGAGGCCATCGCGGCCATCACGCCGACGAGGTAGGAGCCCTCATGCTCAGCAAAGCTGACCTGACGGACGTTGGGCAGGTCGAGCCAGTTCACGTCGACCACGGCGAATTTCGTGTCGGGGTAGTCAGGCGCGACAGTCGAGAGCGGATCGGCCATGGCGAAACCCATGGTGATGATCGGGTTGGCGCCGGATTCGGCAAAGCGGCGCAGGGCCTGCTCACGTTGCGCTTCGGACTGCATCTCGATCTCAGCGAATTTGCCGCCGGTTTCTTCGGCCCAGCGGGTCGCGCCATTGAAGGCCGCTTCGTTAAAGCTTTTGTCGAATTTGCCGCCAAGGTCAAAGATCAGCGCGGGTTCGGCCAGCGCGGCGCCCGATGTCAGGGCCATGCCTGCGGCTGCGCCGAGGAATTTCGTCATGAGGGTCATTTATCGTCTCCCGGTTGTGGTGCCGGGCGGTCTGGCAAAGGCTGCCGCCACGGCGTTGGTGGATCATTCGATCAGGTGTAATTTAGGGCGCAGGCGGGGGGTAGGGTCAACCGCTTTTTGTGGTCAACGCTGCGGGATCGCCACAGTGACCATGGGTCAAGTCGCGCCGCAGAATGCAGGCATCGACGGCTGGGGCATCAATGCGTGCGTAATAGGCACGGCGGGTTGCGATGTGGGCGAAGTTTTCACCGGTATAGAGGGCGCGGGCAGGTTGGTTATCGGCTGCGACCTCTAGAAAGGCGCTGGCGCAGTCTGCAGGCAGGGCGGCCAGCCAATCGCGCAGCAACGCGCGGCCAATGCCTTGGCGTTGGCAGCTGGGATCGACCGCGAGGGTCAGTAACTCAGATTCGCCCGCGATGGTGCGGGTCAGGGCAAAGCCGCCGGGGCGGGTAAAAAGCTGCACGAAGGGGCTGTCGAGCAGGCTTGCGAACTCCGCCTCCTGCCACGGCCTGTCTTGGGTAAAGGCGGCGGCATGGAGGGCCGCAAGCGCGCCCGGTGTCACGGCAGCAGCACCGGAGCCGCGTCGCGCGCCGGGGCGGCATCGGCGGGGCGCAGGTAAAGTGGCGCGGGGCGGGCTGGACTGTTAGCGAAACGGCGGGCCGTGATGCGGGCGATGGCTTCGGCAACGGGCATCGCGGGAGGCTCTCCGCCCGCGCCGATGAGGGGGCCGGTGAAGGCCGGAAGAGCGGATGCGTCGTAAAGGGCGGGAGTGGAAATGCCTGCGTTCTCATAGCCTTGGAGGAAGACCTGATCGCGGCGTGCATCCACGGCGCAGGCGGAGGGGCCATTGTGACCCTCGCGCAATGCGTCAAAGGCATTGACCCCAACCGCCGGAATGCCAAGGCCGAGTGCCAACCCACGCGCGGCGGAGACGGCAATGCGGATGCCGGTGAAATTGCCCGGACCGATGCCGACGCCGAGCGCCGTGAGGTCGGCGTAGGCCACCCCCGCGTCACTCAGCAGTTCCTCGCAGAGCACCAACAGCCGTTCAGCTTGGCCCTTGGTCATCGGCTCGATACGCGCCGCCAACACCCGGTCGCCCGACAGCAAAGCGGCCGCGCAATGCGCGGCCGATGTGTCGAAGGCCAGAATCAGCGGCCCGCTTGCGCTATGCTCAGGCAACCGGACGAACCTCTGTCACCTCGGGGATGTAGTGGCGCAGCAGGTTTTCGATGCCCATTTTCAGTGTCAACGTGGACGAGGGGCAGCCCGCGCAGGCACCTTGCATGTGCAGATAGACAACGCCGCGCTCAAAGCCGTGGAAGGTGATGTCGCCACCATCTTGGGCCACGGCGGGGCGCACACGGCTGTCGAGCAACTCTTTGATCTGACCGACGATTTCACCGTCTTCGCCATCATGGGCGGCGTGGCCCGATGTGGGCTGGTGGTCAGAGGCCATGACCGGCTCACCGGATTGAAAATGCTCCATGATTGCGCCCAGCAGGGCGGGTTTCACATGGTCCCATTCCACCGCGTCTTGCTTGGTCACGGTGACGAAATCGGTGCCGAAGAACACGCCCGTCACACCCTCAACAGCAAAAAGCCGTTGGGCCAGCGGCGATGTCGCACCGGCGTCGGGGGTCGGGAAATCGGCGGTGCCCATTTCCAGCACGGTCTGACCCGGCAGGAACTTGAGCGTTGCGGGGTTCGGAGTGGATTCGGTCTGGATGAACATGGGGTGTACCTCGCTTTCGGCGTGGGTTCTGATATGCGCCCGCGCGGGCGGCAAGTCAAGGTTTAGAACCGTTCTAAATTGTGTGTGGCCCACACGGAGGGGCGGGATGCAGGGCTGGGTCAGGCACAGGCTGCGGTCAAGTGATCGCTTCGAGCCGTTCCTTGCTGAGATCGCCGGGCACGATGGTGATCGGCACAGGCAGTGCCCCGGCAGAGCGCGACAATTGCGTAACAAGCGGGCCCGGGCCTTTCTTGCGGTCGCCGCTGGCGCCGAGCACCAGCACGCCGATGTCTGGGTCGTCTGAAAGCTGTTGGATGATCTCATCCGTTGGCTCGCCTTCGCGGATGATCAACTCAGGATCGACGCCCTGTTTGTCGCGCATCCATTTGGCGAAAACCTCGAAATGCACTTCGATCCGTTCGCGGGCCTCTTCGCGCATCAGGTCACCGACACCGATCCAATGGTTGAACTCTTCCGGCGGGATCACCGACAGGACAGCCACGCCGCCCCCGGTGCGCGCCGCGCGCAGGGCGGCAAAGCGCATGGCATTCAGACATTCGGTGCTATCGTCCAGCACCACTAGGAATTTCCGCATCAAACCCTCTCTCCGCACCTCCTCCCGGTGCGGTACGATCATGGCGCGGGCGGGCGGCGCTGGCAATTGCTTTTGCGCGCCGCTGCCGCCCGGACCTTCAGCCGCGCTGACTTGCGGCCCAATCCCAATACATTTCGCGCACGCGGCGGGTGACCGGGTTTTGGTTGTCCCCGGTGCCATATTGCGTGTCGTCAAAGGCGCGGACGGGGGTGACCTTCATCATATTGCCCGACAGGAACACTTCATCGGCGGCATGGAAATCGTCAAAGCTGAGGACGGTCTCATGCACCTTCATGCCCGCGTCGCGCATGTTCGACATATGCCGCGCGCGGGTGATCCCGGCAAGGAAGGTGCCGTTGGGGATGGGGGTAAAGACCTCGCCATCTTTGACCATAAAGACGTTCGCACTGGCGCTTTCGGCCACATTTCCCATGGCATCGGCCACCAGTGCGTTGCCGAAGCCTTTGGAACGCGCCTCGACCATCATCCGGGCATTGTTGGGATAGAGGCAGCCCGCCTTGGCGTTGACCACGTTGTCCTCCAACACCGGGCGGCGGAAGCGGGTGCGGGTGAGGGTGGTTGCGGCCTCTGGCGGGGCCATGGGGATGGCCTCCAAGCTGATGGCGAAACCGGTGGCGCCTTCGCGCGGCACGATGCCCAGCTCATCGCCGGCCAACGCCCAATACATCGGGCGGATATAGACCGCCTGATCGTGCGAATAGCTCTTCAGCCCTTCGCGGCACATTTCGATCATATCCTCGGTCTCGACCGTTGGTGTGATCATCAGGGCACGGGCCGAGCGGTTGATCCGCGCGCAATGCGCCTCAAGATCGGGGGCCAGCCCGTCAAACAGCCGCGCCCCGTCAAAAACGGTGGTGCCGAGCCATGCGCCGTGATCGGCGGCCTTGATGGTGGGCAGATCGCCGTCGTGCCATGCGCCGTTGAAATAGGTCTTGATGTCTGTGCCGGTGGCCATGTGACGATCCTTAGGAATTGCTTCGGTAGATGCCCTCGGGCAGGTTCAATGCCGCTGTCAGATCGCTCAGCTGCGCGGGGGACAGGGTGATCTTGACCACACGGTCAGTGCGCGCGTCCCATTGCTCGATCGTGATCTGCCCCGCAAAGGCAGAGACGGTCACGTCCTCGCGCAGGGGGGCGTCGGATTCGTCGATCAGGGTGATGACGGTGGCGTCGAATTCGTGCTCGATGGTAAACATGAGGGCACATTAGGCTTTGTGCGGGCAAGCGCAAGACCGCCGTTGGGACGTCAAAGCTCTGTGAACGGGGGTGGCAGCGCCGGGGCGTCATGATAGACAGGTGGGCGAGGAAAAACCGAGCGAGGACTTGCCGTGAAATTGTTGGATGCCCTTGGCGCATTTGCCGTCATCGCCCTGCTTTCGGCCTGTGAGGTAACACCGGTTCAGACAGGGCCGATCCCGGTCGACCGGCCGCAGACCACGGGGCAGCAAACCACCGGGCAGCAGACCACTGGGCAGTCGGGCCCACGGCTAAGCGCGAACGCCGCCGCGCGGAGCTTTGTGCAGGTGGTTCGCACGCTTGAGCCTGTGGCCGAGCGGGAGTGCCGCAACCGCACCACGGGGATGAATTGCGACTTTAACATCGTTGTCGATGATCGCCCCGGCCAGCCTGCCAACGCCTTTCAAACGCTAGATAAAAACGGCCGCCCGATCGTGGCCTTTACCTTGGCGCTGATTGCCGATGCCCGCAACGAAGACGAGCTGGCCTTTGTGCTGGGGCATGAGACCGCGCATCACATAGCGGGCCATATTGGCCGCCAGCAGCAAAACGCCATGGCGGGCGCGGTGATTTTTGCGGGGATCGCCACGCTCAGCGGCGGCGACGCGACCGCTGTGCGCACGGCGCAGGAACTGGGTGCTGAGGTCGGCGCGCGGCGGTACTCCAAGGACTTCGAGCTTGAGGCCGATGCTCTTGGAACGATCATCACCGCGCGGGCGGGCTATAATCCGCTGCGCGGGGCGGAATTCTTTACCCGCATCCCTGATCCGGGTGATCGTTTCCTTGGCACGCACCCGCCCAACAGTTCGCGCATTGATATTGTGCGGCGCACCATGGCGGGGCTGTGACGGTTTGCGCAAACTGGGGCAGGTACTGAACGACCGCGGGTCGAAATATGCGGTGTCGGGCTGCCCCGCGCGCAACCGTGCCGAGGTCGACGCCGCGCTGAAAGACCTTATGCGCGAGAAAGCCTATGCCAAGGCCACGCATAACACATGGGCCGTGCTGCTATCAGACTCCGGCCCGCTGAAAGGGGATGATGGCGAATCCGGTGCCGGGATGGTGATCCTGCGCATGCTGGAACGGGAAGGGCTGGAGGATCACCTCATCGTCGTCACCCGTTGGTACGGCGGCAAACATCTGGGCGGAGATCGGTTTCGCCATGTCCAGACCTGCGTGCGGGAATATCTGGACACGGTCGCAGCCTAAAGGCTCAGTGCAATCGCGGCAAAGAAACAGGCCGTGGCGATCAACACGAAGACATGCCAGATGGCGTTCTGATAGCGCATGCCAGGGTGGGCATAGATCAACGTGCCCGCCGAATAGGTTAGCCCGCCCGCGGCCACCAGCGCCAAGGCGGCACCGGGCAAATTGTGCCACATCGGGTAGATCAACAGGACCGAAAGCCAGCCCATCCCGAGGTAGAGCGCCAGTGACCCCCGCGCATCGGTACGCCAGAACCAGAGCTTGGCCACCGCGCCGATCACCGCGA
This sequence comes from Sulfitobacter dubius, assembly GCF_027214245.1. Taxonomy (GTDB): domain Bacteria; phylum Pseudomonadota; class Alphaproteobacteria; order Rhodobacterales; family Rhodobacteraceae; genus Sulfitobacter; species Sulfitobacter dubius_A. The sequence continues at coordinate 440,743 of NZ_JAPWHM010000002.1, forward strand.
GCGCCCAGACCACGCCGAGAATGCCATAGGCAAAGCCTGAGCCGATCACCATCACCAGCGGTGTATAGGTGCCCGCGATCTTGAAGTAGATCGCCGCGTGGTCGACACGGCCGAGAAAAGCGCGGCTGCGGTCGAAGGGCAGCAGGTGGTAGACGGCAGAGGCGGTGAAGGAGGCAAGGATACACGCCGCATAGATCACCGTGGCGGTCAGCGTGCCCTCCTGACCTGCGGCATGCATCATCAAAAAGATACTGGCCGGGATAGCGAAGCCGAGGCTGAGCAGATGCACTGTGCCATCAGCCAAGGTTTCAGAAATGGAGGTCGGATAAGCCATTCCGAAAAGGTAGCAGCGTCGTTCTGCCATGCCATAGATGACGCCGCGTCAGTCGGGCGACCCGACGGATCAGCGCGGTTTGTTGCCGTCGATCCAGCGCGACATCAGGGTTTTGTCGCGAAAACACTCCTGCGGCACATCGCGGCGTTTTAGGCGCGCGATGCGTTCGGCAAAGGCGACCTGCTTGGCAGACGGGTAGGCGGCGAAAGGCCCCTCTAACGCCTGCGGTTTATGGGCGTCGATCCATTCGGACACCGCTGTGCGGTCACCCTCGATCCCTTCGGGCAACGTACTGCCCGTTCTCTTGGCAAGGGTCCGGGCGTATTGCATCTGTTTTTCGGTCGCGGGCATGCGGCGGTCGGCCTGTTTGGGCTGTGCACTGTCGCTGCCGCGCGGCGGGCGACCCTGTTGGTCAGGATCGAAGATGCCGGGAAACTGAGGTTGAAAAGACATGTGGTCATTCCTCTGCTACTGCGTTCTACATATAGAACAGAAAGGGAACATGTTCAAGTCTCTCCGTATTCTCGCCCTTCCTTAAGGGTATATCTAGTAGCGAGGTGGTTTGGTTCCACAATATCGGCGAAATGTAGGCTTAGCGCAGGGACGCTGCGGCCTCAGCGATAAGTTCCGCCGCTCTGCGCATTCGCGCAGGCATGGGCCGTCCGCGACGCGAAGCGAGCCAAAGATCATGCCAGCGTCGTTTGGGCAGAGGCAGCAGCCGAAGCTGGTCCTTCGCGGCAAAAGTCTCGACCCCGCTGCGGGGCAAAAGCGTGTAGCCCACCCCCCGCGCCACCGCCGCCGGAATCTGGCCGATTTGGTTCACATATCCCCGAAGGCGGATCCGGTCGGCCCCCGGATAGCTGCCCGGAAAATTCAACTGCAACAGATCGTCGGCATAGGCAAAGCCATCGGGATGTGCGATGAAGCCGCGGGTTTCAAGATCGGAGAAACTTTCTATCTGTTCCAATGCATTAACCGGCAGAACAAGGCAAAGTTCCTCACGCCCCAGATGCTGGGCCTCCAGTCTGGCATGGGCGGGATCATCGGCCAGCACACCCAGATCGAACCGCCCATCCAGCAACCCGGCGCGGATCGTGGCTTGGGGTGCGGCTTCAAGGTGCAGGGAGAGGTCCGGCGCGTTGGCCATCCACTCCAGCAGTAGGGGTTGGAGCAATATGGCGAAACTGCCGGAGCAGGCGATATGCACCACGCCGCGGTCGGGCAGATCGGTGGCGATCCGTTCGCGCAGTCGCTGCTCTTCGCGGCGGCGGGCAAGGCCGGTTTCGAACAGCGCTTCGCCCGCCGGGGTCAGGGTGAAACTTTTCCCGTCGCGCGCGATCAGCGGCTGGCCCAACTGGTCCTCCAGCTTGCGCAGATGCTGCGACACGCCGGGCTGCGTCATGTTGAGCCGCTCGGCCGTGCGGGTGAAATGTCCCGTTTCGCAAAGGGTGGTGAAGGTCTCAAGCCAAGTGGCATTCAGCATATCAAACGTTTCGTTATGATTTGGATGAGGTTTGATAATTTCACATGTGGGGCGTGCCTGTCTATCTCAAGCTCAACGCAAACAGGAGAAACCCCATGACCACCCCCCGTACCTTTTCCCACATCGGCCTATCCGTGCCGGACCTTGACGCTGCGGTGAAATTCTATTCCGAAGTGTTGGGCTTTTACGTCGTGATGCAGCCCACTGAAGCGGTGGAAGAAGACACCGCCATCGGCGTCATGTGCACCGATGTCTTCGGCCCCGGTTGGGGTTCGCTGCGCATTGCACATCTTGCGACAGCGGATGGTATCGGCATCGAAATCTTCGAATTCCCCGGCAATTACGCCCCAGAGGAAAAGCTGGAGCACAAGCGCCACGGCACGTTCCATTTTGCTATCCAAGACCCGGATGTTGAAGGGTTGTTGGAGCGGATCGTCGCGGCGGGTGGCAAGCAGCGGATGCCGGTGCGGGAGTATTTCCCGGGCGAGAAACCCTACCGCATGGTCTATGTCGAAGACCCCTTTGGCATCGTCTTCGAGCTTTACAGCCACAGCTATGAGCTGACCTATTCGGCAGGTGCCTACGCCTGATCGGCCACCGGGGGCGTCAGGTGATCTGACGTCCCCAAAGGTCGTATTCGCCGGCCTCTTCGACTTCGACGGTGACAATGTCACCTACCTTGAGGTTCTGAAAATCCTCGTCGATGAAAAGGTTGCCGTCGATCTCGGGTGCGTCGGCCTTGGTGCGGCAGGTGGCCGCGTCTTCGTCGATCTCATCGACGATCACGTCGAGGCGTTTGCCGACCTTGGCGGCGAGCTTGGCCTCGGAAATGGCCTGTGCCTTTTCCATGAAGCGGTCCCAGCGGTCTTGTTTGACCTCTGGTGCGACATGGTCGGGCAGCGTGTTCGATCGCGCCCCTTCAACGTTTTCGTATTGGAAGCAACCGACCCGGTCGAGCTGCGCGTCGTCCAGCCAATCGAGCAGGGTCTGGAACTCAGCCTCAGTCTCGCCCGGGTAGCCGACGATGAAGGTCGAGCGCAGGGTGATGTCGGGGCAGGTATCGCGCCACGCGGCGATCTCATCCAGCGTCTTGGACGCCGCCGCGGGCCGGGCCATGCGTTTCAGCACGTCCGGGTGCGCGTGCTGGAACGGGATATCGAGGTAGGGCAGCACCAGCCCTTCGGCCATGAGCGGGATCAGTTTGCGCACATGGGGGTAGGGGTAGACGTAGTGTAGCCGCACCCATGCGCCCAAGCTGCCGAGGTCGCGCGCCAGATCGGTGATATGCGCGCGGTGGCCACGGTCTTCGGCGTGTTTGATGTCGACCCCGTAGGCGGAGGTGTCTTGGCTGATGACCAGCAGTTCCTTGACGCCATTGTCGACGAGCCGCTCGGCCTCGCGCATCACCGCATGGGCGGGGCGCGATTGCAGACGGCCACGCATGTCGGGGATGATGCAGAACTTGCACTTGTGGTTACAGCCCTCAGAAATCTTGAGATAGCTGTAGTGGCGCGGGGTGAGCGAGACCTGCTGCGCAGGCAGCAGGTCAATGAATGGATCCGGGCTGGGCGGCACCGCGCCATGCACCGCGTCGAGCACCTGTTCGTATTGATGCGGGCCGGTCACGGCGAGGATCTTGGGATGGTGTTCGCGGATGTAGTCGGGCTCGGCTCCGAGACAGCCGGTGACGATCACCTTGCCGTTTTCGGTCAGCGCCTCGCCAATGGCTTCGAGGCTTTCGGCCTTGGCGCTGTCAAGAAACCCGCAGGTGTTCACGATCACCGCATCCGCGCCCGCGTAATCAGGCGATACGCCATAGCCCTCGGCGCGCAGCCGCGTCAGGATGCGTTCAGAATCCACCAGCGCCTTGGGGCAGCCAAGGCTGACCATGCCGATTGTCGGCTGGCCGGGGCGGGCGGGGTTGCTGATCTTCGCCTGTGGGGCGAGGTCGGGGCGCAGATTGGGTGGGTTTGTGCTCATGCATTGCGCTATAAGGCATGCAAGTCAGCGGGGAAAGAGCCGCCGGGCAGGAGGAGAGAGCCATGAGATGGATTATACGCGGCATCGGCGCGCTGTTGCTGATCATTGTGGTCATGCTGGGGTCACTGTTCTTGCTGCCGGGTGACCGGATCGCGCGGATCGCCAGTGACCAACTCAGCCGGATGACCGGGCGCGCGGTGTCGATCACCGGTGATGTGGGTGTAACGCTCTGGCCGGTGCTGGGGGTGACAGCGGGCGGGCTTGAGGTTGGCAATGCTGACTGGACCGACAAGGGCGCGATGCTGACGGCGGCGAATGCGGCGATTGGGGTGGATGCGGGCGCGCTTTTGCGCGGTGAGATACGCATCACCAATATCGCGGCGCAAAGCCCGGTGATCCGGTTGGAGCAGCGCCGCGACGGACGGGCGAGTTGGCAGTTCACCGACAGCAGCAGCGGCGCGCGGATTGAGACGCAGAGCGAACCGACCGCCAGCCGCCGCCCCCTGAGCATTCAGAAGCTGACGGTGATCGATGCCACGCTGATCTATGACGCCGAAGGGGCAGATCTGCTGCGCTATGAAGGTGTCGATCTGGCGCTCGATTGGCCAGAGCGGGGCGGGGCGGCGGATATCACCGCCAGCATGGCCCCGGCGGGGGAAGTGGTTCGGCTTGCCGCGCGGATCGAAGGCTTTGCGGATTTTCTGGAGGGCGGCGTGCAGCCGCTGCGCGCGGATGTTGCGACGCGCGGGGGCGAAGTCTCTTTCGATGGGCGCGGATCACTCAATGGTGCGCTGGCGGGGGAACTGCGGGTCGATAGCCCCGATACGGCGCGGTTTCTTGCGTCTTTCGGTACGGGCGGTGTCACGCTGCCACGGGGGTTGGGCCAGTCGGTCGATCTGCGCAGTGGGCTGACATTGACGGCGGATCGGCGTTTGGCGCTGCGCAATATCGCGGTGGACTTGGGCAGCAACAGCCTGACCGGGCAGGCCGATCTGGCGCTGAACGGCACGCCGCGCATCACCGCAAACTTGCGCACCGGGGCGCTGGACCTATCCGCACTGTCGGAGGGCGGGGCCGAAACGAATGGCTCCAGCAGCCAAACGCAGGGTGACGCGTTGGAGGGCTGGTCCCGACAAGAAATCAACGCGGATTGGCTCGCTGCCTTTGACGGGAACATCGCCCTGAGCGCGGAAAGCATCGATCTGGGGCAACTTGACCTCGGCGCCACCCGCGCCGTGCTGCGCAATGACCGCGCACGAATGGTGTTCGATCTGCAGGATATGAACGTCTATGGCGGCAAGGTCGCGGGCGAGTTCGTGATGAACAACCGCAGCGGCCTGTCGGTGGGCGGTAAGCTGACGGCGCAAAGCGTGCAGATGCGCGACCTGCTGGAGGATACCGCCGGGGTGACGCGCTTTACCGGGGATGGGACTGCGGCGCTGTCTTTCCTCGGCTCCGGGCAATCGCTGGACGCGATCATGCGCTCGCTCAGTGGCAATGGGACGCTGAGCATGGGGCGGGGCACGATTGCCGGGATCGATCTGGATGCGCTCTTGGGGTCGGTAGACGCTGAGGGCGGCAGCACGGTTTTCGATTCCATGGAAGCGACATTCGACATCGCCCAAGGGGTTCTGCGCAATGATGACCTGCTAATGCTGCTGCCAAACTTTAACGCGACCGGGGCAGGGCAGGTCAATCTGGGCGCACGGACGCTAGATTATACGTTCACGCCCAAGGCACTGCGCGTCAATGCGTCGCGCGGCGGGCTGGCGGTGCCGGTGCGGATCACGGGGCCATGGGCCGATCCGCAGATCAAGCCCGACCTGCGTGCCGCGATTGATCTGAACTTTGCCGAAGAAAAGCAGCAGGCCGAAGATAAAGTGCGCGAAAAGATACAGGAAGAGTTGAACATCGCACCGGATGACAGCCGCTCAACCGAGGATATCGTGAAGGATGAGTTGGAGAATGCGTTGAAACGCGAGCTGTTCAAACTCTTCGACTAGCCGCCGACCGCAGCCGCTTGGCGAAACTCATGGTGGCGCATGGAGGCAGGCTGCGGTAAGGCTGACGCGACATTCTAGGAGAGGCGCAATGGCCAACGATCTTTTCAACAGCTTCATGACCGGCCCCGACGAACAGGGCCGTTTCGGCGATTTCGGCGGGCGCTTTGTCTCGGAAACGCTGATGCCGCTCATTCTTGAACTGGAAGAGCAATATGAGAAGGCCAAGACCGACGACAGTTTCTGGGCCGAGATGCATGATCTGTGGACCCACTACGTCGGTCGCCCCAGCCCGCTTTATCACGCCGAACGGCTGACCGAGCATTTGGGCGGTGCGAAAGTCTATATGAAGCGCGACGAGTTGAACCATACCGGCGCGCACAAGATCAATAATGTGCTGGGCCAAATCATTCTGGCGCGGCGCATGGGAAAGAAGCGCATCATTGCGGAAACCGGGGCAGGGCAGCACGGGGTCGCCACCGCGACGGTCTGTGCCAAGTTCGGGCTGAAATGCGTGGTCTACATGGGGGCGCATGATGTGGAGCGTCAGGCCCCCAATGTCTTCCGTATGCGCCTGTTGGGTGCCGAGGTGGTGCCGGTGACCTCTGGTCGCGGCACGCTGAAGGATGCGATGAACGACGCGCTGCGCGACTGGGTGACCAATGTGCGCGACACGTTCTACTGCATCGGCACCGTGGCCGGGCCGCACCCCTATCCGGCGATGGTGCGTGATTTCCAGAGCATCATCGGCAAGGAAGTCCGCACTCAGATGGAAGAGGCCGAGGGCCGTCTGCCCGACACGCTGATCGCCGCCATCGGTGGTGGGTCGAACGCTATGGGCCTCTTCTACCCCTTCCTTGACGACAAGTCGGTGAACATCATCGGCGTCGAAGCAGGCGGCAAAGGCGTGAACGAAAAGATGGAGCATTGCGCCTCCCTCACCGGGGGCCGCCCCGGCGTGCTGCATGGCAACCGCACCTATCTGTTGCAGGACGACGATGGGCAAATCCTCGAAGGCTTCTCGATCTCAGCGGGGCTGGACTATCCGGGCATCGGGCCAGAGCATTCGTGGCTGCACGATATTGGCCGCGCCAAATATGTCTCGATCACCGACCGTGAGGCGCTGGAGGCGTTCCAGCTGTGCTGTTCCCTCGAAGGCATCATCCCGGCGCTGGAGCCCAGCCACGCGCTGGCCCATGTGATGAAGATCGCGCCGGAACTGCCGAAAGACCACCTGCTGGTGATGAACATGTGTGGTCGCGGCGACAAAGATATCTTCACCGTCGCCCGGGCATTGGACTTCGACATGGGCGAATTCGCCTAAATCCGCTTCCGAATCTGAGTGGAATTTGACGGGTCTGCGTGAAAACGCGGGCCCGTTTTTTGTGGGCCGAAGCCAATCGCGCGATTTTCGCATAAACTTTGCGCAGGGGGCGAAGTTCTTTGCAGAAAAAGAGCGAAAAAACTTTCACATTGAGAAAAGACCCGCTAGCCTTCGCCTACGGCCCGCGCGCCTGCTAGCGAAACTCTGTTTCGCCCATGCAGGCTTGACGCTAAGGCATCTTTCCCTCGTTTCTCGCTCTGCCATGGCGCCGTAAACCAAAGTTTATGACGCTCTTACAGGGGTTTAGATCGGATGATTTAAACCCGAGGCAGATAGCCAATCCCCCCTCGAATGCCCTTTTCCCTGTCATCCCAACGACGCCGCGTCACTGATGATCGGCTCGCAACCCACCCCGGGACTGAAAAGGAACACGATATGAAAAACGCATTCGCAACCGCCGCACTGATCCTTGCCACAGCAGGCACAGCCGCCTTCGCACAGGGCATGGAAGGCCAACAGGTCGGTTATACCGCAGATAACGCAGACGCCGCCTATTCCACACGTAACGTCACATCCGACGCTCTGAGCTTTGACGATCTGCGCGCCGAGACACCTGCCGAAGCTACCGCAACAGTATTCGTCACAACCCAAGACGCACAAAAAGACGGCCGCTTCGTCCGCTAATCGCGAACGACGGCTCCTCCCCCCAACTTTCCTCCCCGAAAGGCTAAGACTATGAAAAAGACACTCGCAACAACCGCCCTGATCCTCGCCACAGCAAGCACCGCTGCTTTTGCTCAAGGCATGGAAGGCCAGCGCATTGGCTACAACGACAAGACCGACAATGGCGTTTCCTACTCCAGCCGCAGCGAAGCTGTGGATGAGACCAAACTGGAAATCTTCAAAGACGGTATCCTGCGCGCCGAAGACCTGTCCGACGTGACCATCACCGTTTTCCCGACCGCGCAGAGCGACGCTTCGGTCAACCGTTTCCCGCGCTGATCACGGCGCGACCCCAACTTCCCCCCGAAAGGACACGACATGAAAAAGACACTCGCAACACCCGCCCTGATCCTTGCCACAGCAGGTTCCGCTGCTTTCGCCCAAGGCATGGAAGGCCAGCAAATCGGCTATAACGACAAAGCGGATGCAGGCGTTTCCTACTCCAGCCGCAATGAAGCGGTCGACAATGTGAAACTGGACATCTTCAACAGCGGCACCTTCCGCGCCGAAGACACATCCGACGTCACCGTCACCGTCTTTCCCGCTGCGCAAGACGCTGCAAAAGTGAACAGCTTCCCGCGCTAAATGCGGGCTGATGCCAGCTAAGGCATTGCGCTAAAACAATCTTCCGGCCAGCGAAGTCTCCCTCAAACTGGCCTCAAGACAATGCACTCGCCCTTCAGGGCGGGTGCCAAATCACTAAGGGTTGATCATGGCGCATGGCCGCCATCCCTTGCACTTCGGTGTGCCGCGGTTAAATACGGCGGATACCAAGGCAAGGCTTCACCATGAATAATAAGAAAAAGATCGCACTGTGGGTTATCGCCGCTCTACAGTTTAACGCCACTGTCTATTTCGTGCTCGTTTTTGCACTGGAGGGTCGGGGCGTAACACTTTTTGGCACCCCTCTGGCTGACATCGGGCCGAACAAAGGGATCCAGGTTTTGGGTCTGATCCTTGGGGTCGTTCTGGGCTGGATGGCCCTGCGGATGAGCCTCCAGCGCGCCGAACGGGCAGAGACAGCGCTGCGTCATTGCACGGTGGAATTCGCTGATGTGCTCGAAGAACACTTTCGCGAATGGCACCTCACCCCGGCAGAGCGGGACGTGGCGATTTTCCTGACTAAGGGGCTGAACACACGCGACATCGCTGAGATGCGCGGCACTTCCGAAGGCACCGTGAAAGCGCAGACCAACGCGATTTACCGCAAGGCTGGCGTGACCGGACGGACCCAGCTTCTAAGCACCTTTATCGAAGACCTGATGGACGATGCGCTGATGCCGCGTCCGAAGTCGAAACTGCAGCTTTGCCACGCGGCCTAAGGGCGGCGTGGCGCCTTAGCGCGTCAGTTCCAGAATATCGAAATCGCTCTCAATGGCCGGTGATGGAAACAACAGCCGCGCCCGCGTGGGGCTGACCCGCTGAAAGACCGCCACGTCGCTTTGCACCTTGCCGCCGGACGTGAAATCTTCGGGCAGGTCGGCATAATCGGGGGGTGTTTCGCCCCGGACATAGCCCACCCCAGCATAGATCGCGCGGCCCGCGCGCAGGGTGATCTCCCCCCGCGTCAGTTGCGATCCGGTAAGCTTTTCAAAGGTGAACCCGCGGTCGCTTGCGGTGAAGCGGCATTTGAATGGGGAATAGGCCACCAGCGGGCTGATCCCGCCAAGTTTTATCGTGCGGCAGGACCAATCGCCCTGCAAATCGGCGGAAAAGGCGACCTGCGGTTCCCCGGAGAGCGCGCGTGTCAGGGCGGCCACGTCCCCCGCTTCGCCCCCCGCTAAGCCCTGCATCACGGCATCGCCAAAGGCAGCGTCAAAATTGTCCAGTCGGGCGCTATCGGCGGGGCGGAGCGTGGTTTCCGCCCATGCTGAGACAGGCAACAGCAGCAAAAGGGGCAGGAGGCGCAGGCGCATGATTATCCCTCGCTTTCGTCGATGGCATGGTTGCGCAGCACGTCCAGCGGCACAATATCGAGCGCGCGCAGATGTGTGGCGGCCAAGTGGACCCGCGGCGCGCAGCCCTCGTCCGCGGCTTGCAGGAAACGCGCGGCACAAAGACACCAAGGATCGCCCGGCTTGAGCCCGGCAAAGCCGAATTCGGGGCGCGGGGTGCTGAGATCATTACCGACATATTTCGAATAGGCCAGAAACTCGGCCGTCATCACCGCGCAGACCGTATGGCTGCCCTGATCCTGCGCGCAGGTGTTGCAATGCCCGTCGCGAAAGAACCCCGTCACCGGGTCGGTCCCGCAGATCACGAGGGGCTGGTTCAGGACGTTGATGCTGCTGTCGGGTGTCATAACTTGCCTTTCTGCCTCAGGTCCCGCCTGAGACCGATGCCGCGATCTGGCGGAAAATCTTGATGTTTTGGTCCGAAACTCCGGCCTCACGGAATTTGCGGTCGGCGGCATTGGTGGCGATGACCACATCACGGGCGGTGTCGACATAGATGTACTGCCCATAGATGCCGCGCGCCATATATTCCCCTTCTGCGGCGCCTACGGGGATCCACCATTGGTAGCCATATCCGATCTGGCCCGCCGCTGTCGGGGCGGTGGGGCTGGTTGATGCTGTCACCCAGTCTGCGGGTACGACCTGCTTGCCGTTCCATTCACCGCCTTGGGCATACATCTGTCCGAAGCGGGCGTAGTCGCGTGTGGTCATGTTCAGGCCCCCCAGCACGAAGGCGGTGCCTGAACCATCAACGATGTAGTAGGGCGCATGTTCCAGACCCAAGGGCGCGATGACCTTTTCGCTCAGCAACTCCGGCACGCTGCGTCCGGTGGCCCCGCGCACCACCATGCCGATGACATGGGTGTCGATCGAAACATACTGCCACTGGCTGCCAGGTTCCGCGAAAGTCTCCGTCAGTTCGGCGGTGAAATCATCCAGCCGGCCGCCCAAGGCGACGACCCGGCCCATGCGGTTGATGTCTGAATCGTAGTCGAGATAGTCTTCGTCGAAGGTGACGCCGCTGGCCATATGCAGCACGTTGCGTAAGCTGGCCCCGTCATAGGCGCTGCCCCTGAGATTGGGCGCGTATTTCGTGACCGGATCGTCGAGGGATGCGATCTTTCCCTCCTCCAGCAGGATGCCCACCAATGCCGAGAGATAGCTTTTCGCCACCGACCAGCTGATCCGGCGGTCTTCGGGGCCGGTGCCTTTGAAATAGTTCTCATAGACGATGGCACCGTCTTTCAGCACCACCAACGCGGTCACATCGCGCGCCGCGATCCAGTCGTTGACGGCATCGGGTAGCTCGGTCTCAGGGCCGTAGGCAAGTTCGCTGGTCAGCCCGTCCCCGCGGGAGATCGGGGCAGAAAGAAACGCGCCGTCCATATGGCTGAAGTTGTGCACGATCTTCTCTTCGGAGAAGAGAGAGTTCACCGCCAGAAGCCGCTCAATCTCTTCGCGCTTCCAAAGTCCGATGACCACTGCCGCAACCAAAAGCGCGAGCAAGACCCGGCCAAGCCATTTTCCGAATGTACGCATGATGTCCCCCCTGTTCAGTTTCAGTGAACCACGGCGCGGGGGCGGGGGCCAGCCCGACATTGCGTCAGTCAGGCTGGGCGTCAGTCAGGCTGGGCGTCAGTCAGGCTGGGCGTCAGGCTGGGGCGCTCAGCGAAAGCGGTCCATCAGCTTTTGCAGCGGCGATTGGGCCTCTGCCTCCGGCTCGGGCTTGCTGGGCGCGGGCTTTGGCTGGGCTTCGGCAGGTTTCTTTGGCCCCTTGCTGCCGGTGCCCGACAGTGGTGGGGCCACGCGCAGCGCCACGGCATTCATAAAGCGCCCGGTGTCGCCCCGCGCCAGATCGGCGGCCCCGTCCGAGACGCCGCGCAGCACATCGTCCAGCCAGCCTTCGTCCGCTTTGGGGAAGTCGCGCAGCACATAGCCCGCGACCGCGTCCTTATGGCCGGGGTGGCCGATGCCCATGCGCACGCGGTCATATTCTGCCCCGATATGCGCGTGGATCGAGCGCAGGCCGTTGTGGCCCGCATGGCCGCCACCGGTCTTGCATTTTACGCGGCCCGGGGCGAGGTCGAGTTCATCATGAAAGACGATCACATCCGCGGGGTCGATCTTGTAAAACTTCATCGCCGCCTGCACCGATTGGCCAGAGTTGTTCATGAAGGTTTCGGGCTTAAGCAGCACTGCCCGGTCAGAGCCGAAACGTCCCTCGCTGACACTGCCCTGAAACTTGCCCTTCCACGGGGCAAAGCCGTGATCGTCGGCAATGCGGTCCAGCGCCATGAAGCCGATGTTGTGGCGATTTCGGGCGTATTTGCCGCCCGGATTGCCAAGGCCGACGATGAGTTTCATGGGCTTTCTCCTGTGGTTCGGTGGAGTTTAACAAGAGGGGCAGGGGGATGGAATGGCCTGCTGTGGGCCGGAATTTTTTGAAAATTCCGCAGTGATTTCTTTTAAAGAAATCACTCCCAAACGCAAAACGGGGCCGCGTGATGCGACCCCGTTCCAGCATTGCCTTGCGGCTGATGCTTATTCTTCACCGTCGGGCGGACCCATTTCGGTTGTCGGTACTTCGTCCGCTGCGGTCTCGTCTTCGTCGTCATCCGACGCGGCAAGGCCAGCAGGAGCCGAAATCGTGGCCACAACGAAGTCACGGTCGATTGTGGGCTTGGCACCTTCGGGCAGGTCGACACGGCTGATGGTCGCGCTGTCGCCGATTTCGAGACCGGTGATGTCCACGGTCACGTACTCAGGGATGTCCGCAGCCGTCACAACCAGTTCAACTTCCGGACGGACCAGAGTGAGCACGCCACCCTTTTTCAGGCCGGGGCATTCTTCTTCGCCTTTGACTTCGACGTTGATGAACAGGTTGATCTTGGTGGTCCGCTTAAGGCGCATCAGGTCGATGTGCGTGGGCAGGTCTTTGACAACGTGGCGCTGAACGTCGCGGCAGATCACACGAACGTCGTCGTGGCCTTCAACCTTGAGGTTGAACAGAGTCGCCTTAAAGCGGCCCTGACGCAGACGGGTCAGCAGCTTGTTGAATGGGATGTTGATCGGCAGCGGCTCTTTGTCGCCACCAAATACGATACCAGGAACCATGCCGTCACGACGTGCTTGACGAGCGGCGCCCTTGCCTGTCCCCGTACGTACCTGGGCTTCAAGATCAGGAATCTCTCCGGCCATTTTAGTCTCCAATTGATTAGGGCGGGAATCCTCCAAGGCTGTATTCCCGCGTGAAGCCGCGCGTATAGACCGGTTTTGCCCGGCTGGAAAGGGCAAAAGGGCGGCGGGGGCGCTATTCCTGCGGGGTCTGCAGGTAGCCGTCTGCCGCTATCAGCCGATCATAAAGAGCAAACTCTTTGGCACGCGCGGTGCGGAGCCGGGATTCGACCTCGCCTGATAGGGGTGCGGGTAGATCGGGGGAGACGTTCTTGGGCTTCAGCTTGACCTCGCGCCCCAGCCTGTCGGCCAGAAAATCGCGAAACGTCGGTTGGCGTTCATAGGCAAAGAGGTGCTGCACCAAAAGGTCATCTTGGTCGGAGGTCAGAAAGGAAAATTGGCTGCCGATCTGCGCGCGGGGCGGTGGCGCGTCAGAAATCACTTCCAACGCGAACGCCTCGAAGGTCAGCCCCTTGGTGCTGAGCTTCTTGCCATCCAGCCGGGGCTGGCTGCGGTAGCGGTACCAGCTTCGGATCTGCTCTACGGGATCGCGCATCACGGCCAAGGGTTCGGGCGAGGCTGAAAAGGTCTCTTGCAAAAAGGGCAGCACGCGGCGCCGATAGCGCAGCGCGGTCAGGTGCTTGCGACTGCGCGAAAAGACAATCTCGGCCTCGGGTTTCAGCGCCATTTCAACGGCGGTGGTCCCGGTCTTCGGCGTGGCGAGAAAGGTGAGGTTGCGGTTGAGAAAGATCAGCATTTGCCCGGATCGCGCGGCCATTCCTGCCAGTCGCCGCCGAAATGGCGCGGGATCAGCAGGTTGTGCCGCCCGAGGTTGGCGATTTGGGTTTCACCGCAAAGCGCCATGGTCAGGTCCAGCTCGCGGTGGATCACCTCAAGCGCCCGGGTCACGCCCTGTTGCCCCATCGCGCCCAGCCCATAGATAAAGGCGCGACCGATATAGGTGCCTTTAGCGCCCATCGCCATGGCTTTGAGCACGTCCTGACCCGACCGGATGCCGCCATCGAGATGGACTTCGATCTGGTCGCCCACGGCGTCAAGGATTTCGGGCAGCATGCGGATCGAACTCAGCGCCCCATCCAACTGTCGCCCGCCGTGGTTGGAGACGATGATCGCATCTGCCCCGACTTTCAGCGCCATCCGCGCATCCTCGGCATCCAAGATGCCCTTGAGGATCACCTTGCCGCCCCATTGCTCTTTGATCTTGGCGATCTTGTCCCAATCAAGCGAGGGGTCGAACTGTTCTGCCGTCCATGCGCCAAGGTCGGCATTGTCGGTCACCCCATGCACATGGCCGACGATATTGCCGAAATGCCGCCGCTTGGCGCCCAGCATTTCGCGGCCCCAGCCCCACTTGGTGGCAAGGTTGGCAAGGGTTTTCACCGTCAGTTTGGGCGGGGCCGAAAGGCCGTTTTTCAGGTCTTTATGCCGCTGTCCAAGGATTTGCAGGTCAAGTGTAATCACCAGCGCGGAGCATTTGGCATCCTTCGCCCGCTGGATCAGGCGGCTGACATAGTCCTGATCGCGCATAGTATAGAGTTGAAACCAAAAGGGTTTTGTCGTCGCCTCGGCCACATCTTCGATTGAGTTGATCGACATGGTGGAGAGGGTGAAGGGCACGCCAAAGGCCTCTGCCGCGCGGGCGGCTTTGATCTCACCGTCTGCGCATTGCATGCCGGTCAGCCCTACCGGAGCAAGTGCCACCGGCATGGCCACATCTTCGCCGATCATCTGGGTTGCTGTGCTGCGGCCCGACATATCCACCGCGACCCGCTGGCGCAGACGAATTTGGTCAAAGTCGCTGCTGTTCTCGCGAAATGTCTGTTCTGTCCAGCTGCCCGATTCCGCGTAGTCGTAAAACATCTGCGGGACGCGGCGTTTGTAGATGCGTTTGAGATCGTCGATACTGGTGATGACGGGCATGGGCCACCTGTGCTGAATGGGTTAACTTTTGGTAGCAACTGGCGGGGGGCTTGGCAATTGAGAAGGCCCCAGCAATGACCCAAAGCCCGCGCGGCCAGTGTGGCAGCGCGGGCTTCGGGTCATTGCTTGAGGCGAAGGGGCTACGCCGAATGCGCCCCGTCGGCGAGGGTTTTAACGAAGGCCAAAACATCCTCAGGGCTGTCGCCATTGGCGATGCGGTTCACGATGGCCGAGCCGATCACCACGCCGTCTGCCACTTCGGCGATGGCGCGGGCTTTTTCAGGGGTGTTCACGCCAAAGCCCACGATCACCGGCAGGCCGCTGGCCTTTTGGATGCGCTTAACTTCAGGGGAAACATCAGCGGCATTCGCCTCGGCCGAGCCGGTGATGCCGGTGATCGAGACGTAATAGACAAAGCCAGAGGTGTTTTGCACCACGCGCGGCAGGCGTTTGTCATCCGTGGTCGGCGTGGCAAGGCGGATGAAGTTCAGACCAGCATCCTGAGCGGGCAAGCACAGTTCGATGTCTTCTTCGGGTGGCAGGTCAACCACGATCAACCCGTCGATCCCGGCATCTTTGGCTTCGGTTAGGAATTTTTCAACACCCATGGAATAGATTGGGTTGTAATAGCCCATCAGCACGATCGGTGTCGTGTCGTCATTCTCGCGGAAGGCGCGGACCATTTCCAGCGTGCGCTTCAGCGTCATCCCGCCTTCAAGGGCGCGTTGACCGGCAAGCTGGATCGTCGGGCCGTCGGCCATTGGATCGGTGAAGGGCAGGCCAAGTTCGATGATATCCACCCCGGCGGCGGGCAGGCCGCGCACGATCTCTAGCGAGCGGTCGAAATCCGGGTCACCGGCCATCACATAGGAGACAAACGCCTTTTTGCCGCGGGCGCGGAGGTCTTCGAATTTGGCGTCGATACGGGTCATGTGGCTTGCCTCATTTGGTGCTTTCCTCGGCAATGCCGAATGTGGCGGCGAAAATCAATCCACCGCGGGGCAGGGGGCGGCAAAATTCCCTGATCAAGGCCGTTTCGCGCGTTGCGCCCTTCCATTTGGCGCAAAGCCTCCTATCTCATGGCGCATGAATTATGTACTCGCCCTTTTCCTGCCGCCGCTGTCGATCCTGCTGATCGGACGGCCGATCCTGTCCATCGTGGTGTTCCTGATCTGGCTGCCCGCGATCATCTTCTCAGGTGGGCTGACACATCCGATGTTTATCCTGCTGGCGTGGATCTTGATCTATCAGGCGCATCAGGACCGGCGCGCGCGCTGAGCCTTGCGCTTTGCCCCGGCTACCCCTAACACACGCGCAGCTTTTATAGGGGTATCGTCATGGGTTTCAAAATGGGCATCGTCGGTCTGCCGAACGTCGGCAAATCGACCCTTTTCAACGCGCTGACCCGCACCGCAGCGGCACAGGCGGCGAATTTTCCGTTCTGTACCATCGAGCCCAATGTCGGCGAAGTCGCTGTGCCCGACGCGCGGCTCGACACATTGGCGGAGATCGCGAAGTCGAAAAGCATCATCCCCACGCGCATGACCTTTGTCGATATCGCCGGGTTGGTGAAAGGCGCGTCGAAAGGCGAGGGCTTGGGCAATCAGTTTCTCGCCAACATCCGCGAAGTCGACGCTATCGCCCATGTGCTACGTTGCTTTGAAGACGGGGATGTCACCCACGTCGAAGGCCGCGTGGACCCGGTGGCGGATGCCGAAACCATCGACACCGAACTGATGCTGGCCGACATTGAAAGCATCGAGAAACGCTTGCAAAACATCGTGCGCAAAGTGCGCGGCGGCGACAAGGAAGCGGTGCAGCAGGAACGTCTGATGCGCATGGCGCTTGAGGCATTGGAAGCTGGCAACCCCGCGCGTGTGGTCGAGGTCGACGAAGACGACGCCAAAGCCTGGCGGATGCTGCAATTGCTGACCACAAAACCGGTGCTCTACGTCTGTAACGTGGGCGAATCCGAGGCCGCCGAGGGCAACGCCCATTCCGCCAAAGTGGCCGAGATGGCCGCAGCGCAGGGCAATTCGCATGTGGTGATCTCTGCCCAGATCGAAGAGGAAATCAGCCAGCTTGAGGCCGAAGAGGCCGAGATGTTCCTCGAAGAGATGGGGCTGAAAGAGGCCGGTCTCGACCGTCTGATCCGCGCGGGCTATGAGCTTTTGCATCTTGAGACCTATTTCACCGTTGGTCCCAAGGAAGCACGAGCTTGGACAATCAAAACCGGCACCTCGGCGCCCAAAGCAGCGGGCGTTATCCACGGTGATTTCGAGAAAGGTTTTATTCGCGCAGAAACCATCGCCTATGATGATTTCGTAGGGCTCGGCGGGGAAGGCCCCGCGAAAGAGGCGGGCAAGATGCGCGCCGAAGGCAAAGGCTATATCGTCAAAGACGGTGACGTGCTGCACTTCCTGTTCAACACCTGATCGATTTTGCAGGGGTCTTTGACCCCGCCAACAAAAAAGCCCGACAGCTTGCGCTGCCGGGCTTTTTTTGTGGGAGGTGACAGCTTATTTGCTGTCGTTGCCCGGGCCAAAGCCACCGTAGACATAGCCTTCACCGGGGCTGCGCAGGGCGTTGCGCGTGCTCATCACGGTGTCGCGGTTCTTGTCGGCGTCGGCGGTGTTCAGCATGATGTCATTCGCTTTAGTAGAAGCGTTCGGGTTCCGCATGCGGTCATTGTTGCCATAGACATCGCTTGTCTCAGCAGCCACCGAGGTGTCGAGAAAAATGTCGTTGTAGCGGGTGGAGTTGTCGGCAACGGCAGCGGTGGAAATCAAAGCGGCGGCGGCGGTGGTCATAATAAGTTTCATAATGTGTTCCTTTGGTTTTCTCTTAAATCGCGTCATTGCGATGTCATCGTTTGTGGTGAAGTAACGGGTGTCCGATCATGAAAGTTTCGCCCTTGCAGCGAGATTGGTTGCGATCTGGGGTATTTAAGCGGCGCGGGGATCGCTTTTCTCGGAAATATATTTTATATATCATGTGGTTGTCGTGATTATCGCGGCGTTTCACAAGTCATTCACGCTCCTGTGTTAGTTGCTACAGCCGCTCCGCGTGCCCCGGGAAACGGCCTCATCAGAGCAGCGCAACAGCCATCTTTCTGCAAAGCAGCACGACCAAGCGCGCGTCACGGCGGCTCGGCCTGGCGCGCCAGTCGGATGAAAAGAAACCAACCTAGAAAAATGCAGAAATACCTGTGAATTTCGCCTTGTCACCCGGGCGCGACCTCTCTAAACGGGTCGACGGAGACGTGGCCGAGTGGTCGAAGGCGCTCCCCTGCTAAGGGAGTAGGCCCGGAAGGGTCTCGAGGGTTCGAATCCCTTCGTCTCCGCCACCCAGGCCAAGCCTGTGGCACTGCGCCCTGCGTGGGCCTTCCCCCCCCCCCCTCGATTTTACCCAACGTACCCTCGCTTTGCGAATTCGTTACATTTGCACGGCACGGTTTTGGCAGCCCTCCGCCTTATTCTCGGCAGATTTTTAGGCGAGCATTCTCACCATCCGGGGGGACCAAATCCTAGGCGGTTACAGTGGCGCGATGCCCTGTCGCCATGCGAAAGGGAGGTTCCAGATGTTGGTTAACGTTAGAGACTGGTCTCGCATTCTGCACAATTGTATCTTTTCCGATGCCGACCAGTCGCTTTGTGCAAGGGCATGGCAATATCGAGAGGCGAGCCGTCTTTGGGCCCTCTGGGTCGTGGTTTTCACCCCCTCTCATTGCGAACGAAGTTTCCGTCACCATCGCAAAATACTGCGTCTCAAGGCGCGCAGGTCGCAAGGGAACCGCAGTTGGCGCGACAGCGATCGGCCCGCTCTCTGACCTCGGAATTATTCTGCTGAGCAGTTGCATGCAGATGCATTCACGTTCACTTTGCCGGCAACGCCACAGGCGGCCGGTTTGACCGCGCCGCTGGCCTTACCCAAGCAAAGGACAGCTATGCTTCGTCACGATCCCATCTACCCGTCCCACCGATCCCCCGTGGTTGCCGATAATGTCGTCGCGACCTCTCAGCCACTGGCCACGCAGGCCGGGCTTTTGATGATGCAGCAGGGGGGCAATGCGGTGGATGCGGCGATCGCCACCGCCGCGGCGCTGACGGTGGTGGAGCCGACGGGCAATGGGCTGGGGTCTGACGCCTTCTGTATCCTGTGGGATGGCGAGAAACTGCACGGGCTCAACGCCTCGGGTCGGGCACCAGCGGCATGGTCGCCCGAGCGTTTTCCGGATGGCATGGTCGAACATGGGTGGGACAGTGTCACAGTGCCGGGCGCAGTCAGTGCTTGGGTTGAATTGATGGAAAAGTTCGGCAAGCTTGATCTGGCGACCGTGCTGGCCCCGGCAATCCGCTATGCCGAAGAGGGCTTCCTCGTTTCGCCCACCATCGCGACGCTTTGGGCGCGCGGGGCCGAGGTTTTGGGCAAGCAGCCGGGCTTTGCCGAGACATTTCTGCCCGAGGGCCGTGCCCCGCGCGCAGGCGAGCGGTTCCGCAACCCCGGCGCCGCACGTACCCTGCGTCTGATCGCCGAAACCAATGGCCGCGCCTTTTACGAAGGCGAGATCGCGCAGGAGATCGTGGCCCATGCCAAGGCCAATGGCGGCGCGATGAGCATGGACGATCTGGCCGCCAACAAGCCCGAATGGTGCGGTACAATCAGCCAAAGCTTCGACAATGTGGAGCTGCATGAGATTCCGCCAAACGGGCAGGGGATCGCCGCGCTCATGGCGCTTGGTATTCTGGAGCATAGCGACATTCGCACCCATGGGGCCGATGACCTGATGGCGGTGCATTTGCAGATCGAAGCCTGCAAACTGGCCTATAGCGATCTGCATGCCTATGTGGCAGATCGGACCGCCATGACGAAGGTGGACGAAAAGGCGCTGCTTGATCCGGCGTACCTCAAATCTCGCGCCGCGCTGATCTCGACCGAGAAGGCGCAAGATTTCGGCGCGGGTGCGCCGAAACAGGGCGGCACGGTTTTGATGAGCACGGCGGATGCCTCGGGCATGATGGTCAGCTTTATCCAGTCG
Organism: Sulfitobacter dubius; assembly: GCF_027214245.1. Taxonomy (GTDB): domain Bacteria; phylum Pseudomonadota; class Alphaproteobacteria; order Rhodobacterales; family Rhodobacteraceae; genus Sulfitobacter; species Sulfitobacter dubius_A. Next base: position 460,695 of record NZ_JAPWHM010000002.1, read on the forward strand.
AACTACGCGGGCTTCGGCTCGGGCGTGGTGGTGCCGGGGACGGGGGTCTCAATGCAGAACCGTGGCTTTGGGTTCACCACCGAGGCGGGGCATCAGAATATCGTGGCGGGCGGCAAGCGCCCCTTCCACACGATCATCCCCGGTTTCGCGATGAAGGACGGTAAGCCCTTGATGGCCTATGGCATGATGGGCGGCCCGATTCAGGCGCAGGGCCATATGCAACTGCTGCTGCGCACGCAGCTTTGGGGGCAGGACGTTCAGGTCGCCGCCGATGCGCCGCGCTGGCGGATCCTATCGGGGCTGGAGGTGGCCTGCGAACCGGCGATGGCGCCCGAGCTTTTGCAAGGGCTGCGCGATCTGGGCCATGTCGTCCATGTCGAAGCGCCTGACAATGCTTTCGGCTTCGGCGGGGCGCAATTGGTGCAGCGCTTGCCCGAGGGCGGCTATTCTGCCGGGTCCGATCCCCGCAAAGACGGGCAAGCGGCGGGTTTCTGAGCCGCAAGGCATCCGCCCGGCCCCGGCCGCGCGCCGGGGGGGGGCGGCAACGAGCAGGGGGGGGGGGGGGGCGGTGGGCGG
>NZ_JAPWHM010000002.1:461280-625623 GCF_027214245.1 Sulfitobacter dubius
CTGGGGGCGGGGGCAAATGGTGCCCCGCCCGCCCCGCGGGGGGTTTTTCGCCGGGGCCCCTCCCCCCCAACCACGGCCAGCGGCCGGCCCCCCCCCCCCCACCCCCCCCCCCCCCCCCCCCCCGGTAGGATTGGCATGGCCCGGTATCGGGCCATGCCAGTTTAATCTAAACGCTCAGCCCTGAGCGCGTTTCGCGTCAACAGACCATGGCCCCGGACCGGCAGCCGCTAGGTAGAGGAAGCCAAAGCTGTAGAGCGCGGCCAGTTCACCGCCGTTCAGCATCGGGAAAAACCCCTGCGGCATATGTGCGACGAAATAGGCCACGGCCATCAGGCCGCTGAGGACAAAGGCCGACAGTCGCGAGAACAGCCCGATCACCAACAAGACGCCGAAGATCAGCTCGATGACCCCGGCGATGCCACCTAAGGAGGCGATCGACACGCCGCTCATTTGGCTGGTCGGGAAGCCGAGAATTTTGCTCGTGCCATGTTGCAGGATCAATAGGCCCGACATGATGCGGAAAAGCGATAGTATCTGCGGCCGGAATGGGGAGAGGAAGGTCATGATTTTCCCTTTCAGGACTTTGGGTTGTGCTCACCGGGCCAGTATCAATCCCAGTCCGCGCGAACCGTCCACCCTCAAGCGCGGGCGAGGGGGGTTTGTCACGTATCTGTGATTTAGGCGCGCCCGATACCGCGGGTGACAGAGGCTAATTCCAAGCGGAGGCAAATAATCGAAAAAAAAATCGCCACAATGGACCAATTGCACTTGCGCACCCCGGACTGCCCGCGTTAAAGAGCCGCTGTCCGAAGGCGTTGCCCGAAAGACAGACATAGGCATTCCGGCGTAGCTCAGCGGTAGAGCAGTTGACTGTTAATCAATTGGTCGTAGGTTCGATCCCTACCGCCGGAGCCAATTTCCTGACAAGCATATGAGAATAAACACATTTCGTGTTTGGCTCCGATGTTGTTTTTCTGAGTTGGCAGATTTGGTTGCACACGAGGTTGCACATCAGGTTGCCTCTGCTCCATTTCACCCATCGAAGCAGGCTCTCCGAAACGCGGAGATTGCATGCCCCTTTCGAGTTACCTCTACCAGCAACGCGGACGGTACTATTCTCGTCGGCGCATCCCAGAGTTATCCACATCTCGTTCGCCCGGACATGCTCACGAACGTCATGCAGTGCCACCATACGGAGGCCCTTGCCCTTTTCGGCACCGGAAACGATGAATGCACTGGCAGAGGAGTTTACCAGGGCGACAGGAATGATTCCGAGATCGATGGAGCGTCGCGCTTATATCATGGAGGTCTATCTGCAGGCACGCCTGGCCACTCTGGACTGCCTCGATACGGACCAGATGTCCGTTCGTGAAGCGTACCAGAGCATGCTCCGCGAGATCGCGAAGCCCGTGTCCGAAGGCTTCCCAATGCAGGAGGCCGCTGATCCGGAAACCATGGCACCACCCACGAGTGTGGTCGATGCGGCGAAACAGACCGAACTTGACCATGCGATTGCTGAGCCCGCACGCGTGTGTCTGACGCCCGGCGTTCAGCTTTCTGAGAAGCCGCTTAACATCCAACGATTGACCGAGCAGTTTGATGCAGCGCGAGACTGCGATGAACCGCTACACCGTTCGCCCGCCAATGCTCTCAACGCCTTCCGCCTCGATACTGTCTTTCTGTGAGCCAACAATTTGACTGCCTAAAAATTCACAGAGGCTGATACTGTTTCCGGGAACTCGAAGGACGTATTAAATTAAATTGCAGCAGAGTTAATGCTGCTAGACTTTCAGGGGCGCCCTACGAGTGAAAGCTGACCGAACTTTTATCTGAAGTATGTCCGCCTGAGCGGGCCATTCTGAAAGTATAGATCGGCTCTGTCTTTGGAGGCGAGCATTTAAGGTATTAGGTGACCCTATTACATCTCGAGCAATTAGCTGAGGGCGACTGAAGGGCATGCGCCCTATTATTCACCCTCGAATAGACGGGACGATAGGCTGGCCCGGCCCATCGCCCTCCGGCGGCGCGCAGGCGCCATTAACGATCTGCTGGATGGTTTGCACATAGGCCGCGATATCCACCCCGCGTCTGCGGTATTTGGATCGTTTGACATACCAGTCCTGCAGGAGCGGCTTGATAAGCGAGGCCAGCAGGGGAGACGTGTCAGATCGGAACGTGCCATCCGCAACGCCGCGCGCGATAGTCTCGGCGAAAAAGCTTTCCGTCAGCTCTTCGCTGTCGGTGGCCATGCGACGCTCCGCCGGGGGAAAGTTCTTGGCCTCCATGAAGGCGAAGGTGAACCACGGCAGCATTGTCTCTGTCAGGCGCACATGGGTATCAATCAACCAATCGAGGTGGCGAGCGGGATCGGCGCGGATGTCTTGGGGTGCCGTGCTTAAGGCGGACCTGACCTGCTCTGTCACCTCAGTAAGGATCATCTTAAGTAGCGTCGTTTTTGTATCGAAATAGGCGTAGAGCCCGCCCATGGAGACCCCCGAGGCTTCGGAAAGCTCGCGCAGCGTCATCGCCTGAAACCCCTTCTGGTTTGAAAGGTCAAGCGCCGCGCTCACGATCTTGGACAACTTGCGCACGGCGAACGCCGGTTTCTTGACAGCGATTGTGTCGCGGTGGCGGCTCAGTATGCCGGCGCAGAGCGTGTCGGTCGAATAGGCAGCGGGGTCGATCATCGTGGGTCCTTAACTTCGAAGGGCGTTATGACAGAGATTGTCTTGCCAGGGTAGCCGCGATGGGCTATCCATTTTTTCGAGCGTTTGCTCGGAAAATGGGATGGAGGGGATGCGATGAGTGAAATGATATGGCCGGGCCTGTCAGGAAAGGCCGCGTTGGTCACTGGCGCATCTTCAGGGTTGGGTGCGCATTTTGCTCAGGTATTGGCGGGGCAGGGCGTTAACGTGACGCTTGCCGCGCGCCGGGCCGGGAAACTGGCGGCTCTCGCGGATCGTATTGCCATTGCGGGCGGCACTGCTGACGCCATTGATCTTGACGTGGCCGACCCCGGATCGGTCCGCACCGCGCTGAATGGTCGACTTTTCGACATCGTCATCAACAACGCAGGGACAACCACGTCGAAACCCGCGCTTGAGCACCGTGCCGGAGACATCGACGCGATCATCGACACCAATCTCAAAGGCGCCTTCCATGTTTCACAGACCGCCGCCGCGGCCATGATCGAAGCGGGGCAGGGCGGGAGTATCATCAATGTCGCTTCGATCCTCGGCAAGCGGGTGGCGAGCCATGTCTCGGCCTATGCTGCCTCGAAGGCCGGGCTGGTGCAATTGACCCGCTCACTGGCGCTGGAATGGGCGCGGCACGGCATCCGAGTGAACGCCCTGTGCCCCGGCTATATCGAAACCGACTTGAACCGCGATTTCTTTGCCACCGATGCGGGTAAGGCGCTGATCAAACGCGTGCCGCAGCGACGGTTGGGGCAGGCCGCAGACCTCGAGGGCCCGCTGTTCCTACTGGCCTCAGACCTTGGCCGGTTCATGACCGGCAGTGAGATTGTGGCCGATGGCGGCCATCTCGTTACCTCCATTTGAAGGACAGATACCATGGATTTCACCATCACTCCCGAGATCGACGATATGCGCCGCCGTATCTCTCGCTTCGTCGAAGACGAAATCCTGCCGATTGAAGCCGACCGTGCAAATTGGGACGAGCACGACAACATCGCCCGGTCCGCGCTTGAGCCGCTGCGGCAGAAGGCCAAGGCGCAGGGACTATGGGCGGTGCAGATGCCAAAATCTGCGGGTGGACAGGGGCTGCCTTTTACGGCGGTTGCGGTCTGTTATGAGGAAATGAACCGGTCGATCTTCGGACCTGTGGTTTTTAACGCGGCCGCGCCCGACGACGGCAATATGCGTGTCTTGGAACAAGTGGCGACCGAAGACCAGAAATCGCGCTGGTTGGCGCCGATCGTGGCGGGAGAGGTCAATTCTTCTTTCGTCATGACCGAACCGCACCCCGGCGGCGGTTCCGATCCGGGGATGATGCTGACGACGGCCAAGAGGAGGGGCGATGACTATGTCATCAACGGTCGTAAATGGTTCATTACTGGTGCCGCGGATGCAGAACATTTCATCATGCTGGCGCGCACTTCGGACGATCCGCGCCGTGGGCTGACGGCATTTCTTCACGCTGCCGACGAACCCGGCTTCCAGATCGAGCGCCGCATTCCGATCATGGGGCCTGAAGAGCACGGCGGTCATTGCGAGATCGTCTATGAGGACATGGTCCTGCCCGCCGACCGCGTTCTCGCAGGTGAAGGGTTGGGATTGCGGGTCACCCAGACCCGGCTTGGCCCCGCACGGCTCACTCACTGCATGCGTTGGCTCGGCCTATCCAAACGCTGCATGGAAATCGCCAAAGACTATGCGCAAAACCGGCACGGCTTCGGCGTGCGCCTTTCTGAACGCGAAAGCATCCAGATCAAGCTCGGCGATCTGGCGATGGGGATCGAGATGGGGCGTCTTCTGGTCATGAAGGCCGCGTGGGAAATCGAACAGGGACGGTTCGCGAAAAAAGAGGTTTCCATGGCGAAGATCCACGTCGCGAACCTGCTACACAAGGCAGCGGACGTGGCGATCCAGATCAATGGAGCGCGGGGCTATTCCAAAGATACGGTGCTGGAATGGATCTATCGCTACGCCCGCCAAGCGCGACTGGTCGACGGCGCAGACGAAGTCCATCAGATGGTTCTGAATCGCCATTTCACCGACGAAGATCGGGAATTTTGGAATTGGGATGTTGCCGGATAATCGCTCAAAAAAGGAGCCATCATGTTCACCGATCCACATCTTGCCCCGCGCCCGGCCAACTTCCAGCCGCTAAGCCCGCTGACCTACCTATCGCGCACCTTGGAAGTACATCCTGACCGGCCTGCTGTGGCCTGGCGCGATGATCTCTGGACCTATCGGGAGTTCGGCGATCTGGTCGCGCGCATGGCGCGTTGGTTGCAAGATCAGGGCGTGAGGCCCGGCGATGTTGTGTCAGTAATGCTGACGAACCGCCCCGAGCTATTGGCCGCGCATTTCGCAGTACCGGCGATCGGTGCGGTTCTCAATACGATCAATATCCGCATCTCGGCCGACGAGGTTGCCTATATCCTTGACCACGCAGGCACCCGTGTACTGGTTGTCGAAGCGGTGACCGATCCGGGCCAGACCAGCGAGACCCCGGTCCTGCGGCTGGCGGACGGACCCGGGCAGGCGGGTGGCGCCGATCTTTTTTCTGGGGGCGTCCCGCTGCTAGACCTAACGCTTTATCCTGGGGCCGAGACCAATGCCATCTCGCTCAATTACACCTCGGGTACCACCGGGCGCCCTAAGGGAGTCGTCTATACGCATCGCAGCGCGGCGCTGAATGCGCTTGGTAATGTGCTGTCCATGGGCTTCACGCCCGAAAGTCGACTGCTGTGGACCTTGCCGATGTTCCACTGCAACGGCTGGTGCCAGACCTGGGGGGCGGTGGCGGCGGGGGCACTGAACGTCTGCCTTGACCGGGTTGATCCTGACCTGATCTTGTCAGAGATCGTTCATCATGACGTCACCCACATGAGCTGCGCTCCGGTGGTGCTCTACATGCTTCTGGACCGCGCCCCCGCCAGTTTGCAAGTGTCGGTTAAGGTGGCCACCGGTGGCGCGGCGCCCACGCCCGCGCTTCTGGCCGGATTGGGGGCAAAAGGGTTTCAGCTAATCCACCTCTATGGACTAACGGAAAGCCACGGCCCCGCCACGCTGAACGACCCTTTGAGCCGCGCGTTCGACAGCTATGACGCGCGTGCCGCCTATCTTGCGCGGCAGGGGCAGCGTCATGTGTTGGCCGGCCCCGCGCGGGTCGTTGGTAAGGATGGCGCAGATGTGCCCGCCGACGGCGCAACGATGGGTGAGATCGTGCTGGCCGGCAACACCGTCATGGCGGGCTACTACCGCAATCCGGAGGCAACAGAGGAGGCCTTTGCGGGCGGCATGTTCCACACCGGCGATTTGGCCGTGATGCATTCCGATGGTCAGATTGAGATCCGGGACCGTGCCAAGGACGTCATCATTACAGGGGGCGAGAATGTCTCCTCGCTCGAGATCGAAAACGCCCTTCACCGCCATCCGGACGTTCTGCTTGCCGCGGTCGTTGCCGCACCAGACGAGAAATGGGGAGAAACCCCCTGCGCATTCATCGAGCCCCGCGCCGGGGCCTCCATCACTTCGGACGACCTCGACGCTTTTTGCCGCGATAATCTGAGCGGGTTCAAGCGACCCCGGACGTTCTTCTTCGGCGAACTCCCGAAAACGGCGACCGGCAAGATCCAGAAATTTATCCTGCGCGAGCGCGCAAAGGAGGCGTCATGAGCGACATCGATACCCAAGCCCTGACCCGCTGGCTAGGCGACCGCCTGCCCGGCGAGGCGGGTCTGAGCCTTGAACGGATCGGCGGTGGCCAGTCCAACCCCACATGGTTCGTCGACTTCGGCTCGGCTCGACTGGTGCTGCGCAAGAAACCGGGCGGACCAATCCTGAAAGGTGCCCATGCCATTGAGCGGGAATTTCGCGTGCTGACCGCGCTCGCCGGGACCGACATTCCTGTGCCCACCGTGCGCTGGTTGGAGGAGGACGATTCAATCCTGGGCACACCATTCTATGTGATGGACCGGCTTGAAGGGCGCGTCTTCGACACAGCTTCGATTGAGGGCGTCAGTTCTGAGGATCGCCGCGAGATGTATCTCGACTACGCGCGCACATTGGCGCGACTGCACGCAGTCTCTCCCGATGCAGTGGGCCTCGGCGACTTCGGCAAGCCCGGCAATTACTTTCAACGGCAGATCGACCGGTGGTCCCGGCAATATGCAGAATCTGACGGCCCCCGTATCCCCGCGTTGGACCGCCTGACCGAATGGTTGCCCGCCAACCTGCCTGACGAGGACGGAGCCGTTTCAATTGCCCATGGCGACTTCCGCATTGGCAACTTAATGTACCATCCGACCGAACCCAAGGTCATCGCAGTGCTCGACTGGGAATTGGCAACGCTCGGTCATCCGCTGGCCGACCTCGGCTATTCGGTCATGCCGTGGCGCACGACCCCTGAAGAATATGGGGGTATTCTTGGCACAGATTGGGCTGATGCCGGTATCCCGACGGAGGCGGAGTTCATTGCCGAATACATGGCCCTTGCGCAGCCGACTGCTGAACTGCGGCCGTTCCATGTGGCTTTCGCGCTCTTCCGGTTTGCAGTGATTTTCGTTGGCATCGCCGATCGCGCTCGAGCCGGAAGCGCAAATTCGGATGAAGCGGCGAGCCTCGCACCGCTGGCGGAGCGGTTCGCGAACAGGGCGCTTGAGGCGGCGGGGTTGGACTGACCGGAGACGCTGATGCTGCCATCCGGGATGCAAAGCGTACCTTTTTCGATTGTTGCTCGGAACGTATCGCCCAATGATGATACCATCACTACCTTCGATGCGTTCAAGGTAATCTTGACTGATCAGGCGGCTAAACTTTTGAGGACGACGAGCTATGCAGCGTCGGCGTCATCGGCATCTTTAAGGTTCTCGGCGCGCACCTAGCATAGGATCTAGGAAACTACTCGATCACTGACGCTAAAGAAGAATTCGACATGCTGTATCTCGGAGTGATCGATAAGAGGTCAGGGGGCGCAGATGCAGATCTCTTGCAGTGGTGCGCTGAGCAGAGCTCTGTGCGCTGCATGGTATTTGGAACGCCAGGACGGACCAACTCCGAGTCGGGGTGGGTCATGGCGCTTTCAGACGCGGCATACGATCTCCTGTTTGAGACGCCTAACGAGCGCTTCTCGGACTTTGTTTACCCATCTGAGCTGTAGGGCCATTCCGTGTTGTTCAATTAAGATGTTTGCCGATGCACAGACCGTGTGCGCTGCACTGCGGAAACTTTGATCATGCTGGTTCCGTTACTTCTCCAGCAACGATGATGTCGCAATCACGCGACAGTCGTATGATCAAAGGACCCCAGTATGAAACTGATTATGACAACCGCCGCCGCCGCCCTGATTTCCACTGCCGCTCTGGCTGACACATCGACATATCGCAGCGACCTCTTCCTCGACACTTCGATTGGCGCAGAGACAACCTTTGGCGATGAGACACGCATGCTGGCGCCGCTCGAGTCGACCAAAGCAAATGACATCACCTTCAGCACGGCCGATGACAGCTTCGACGCCGACACAGTCATGAGCACCCGCTCCATAGAGCGCAGCCCCGGTGAAGGCTACATCTACGGTGGCTACGGCCCCGGCAACGACAGCCGTTAAGATCGCTACATTCAAATCCGAGTTTTGCTCATCGAGACTTTGGATGAGGGCTTCGCTTGGGATACACTGCTTCGTGAGACGACAGACCGACTGAAAAAGCGTCTGTCCGCCTCCCCGGAGGTCCACGTGTGAGCGAGATAACCAAGAGGAAGTTGGATCACAGGGTCGCCTTCGGGCGGCCCTACTTTATAGCGTCGCCGCTGCTTCAATGATTTCCGCGTCTGTTGCTGCTCTCGGCGGTGCCATTGGTAACCTCATTGAGATTCTGTAACGTATTATCATCTCATAATATTATTATAGGTTGCGCGAATACCACAGCCCGGTGAAACGGGGGCCGGTCCAGTCCGCCCAGCAGAGCTCGGAGCTCGTTGCAGCTATTGGCGGCTCTAAGCCCAAACTTACTGAGCTACAAACCTCAAGCGGTCCATTTCCTTGGCGATCAGAAACGCGCATACGTCAACTGAGTCGAGGGCGGTATCCACAAACAAGCGGTCGCACTGCCACGGCTCAAAGGTTCGTTTGGAAACCTCGTGCCAGTTGGGAACGACAAGCCCCTTGATGTCGCTGACACGCGTCTCGACTCGTTTTCGATGAAGCGCTTTATCAGAACAGATGACTTCGACGTTCAACAAATGAGCCGCGCCGTTAGAAGCAGTCTTCGTCCATAGTTCTCGTGAAACTCCGACAGGATTGACTGTGTCGGCAATAACGTCGAAGCCAAGCAAAAGGTTGTCTTCCGCGATAGCTGCGAGCGCCAAGTAGCCTGCGTCCTCTGCGGGATGAATACATAGGATGCTGCGTTTCAAAGCAGTTTCAACGGAATCCACACGAAGATGGATAGCCGGAGTAAGCGCCACCAGTTTCCTTGCCAAGGTCGTTTTGCCGACACCGGGAAGTCCGGAAAGAGAAACTAAAATATTCATTCCGCGAACCTATCATGGAGGCGGCGCAACCCGCCAGTCGAACGGCAGCAAAGTCCGCTGTGCGAACCTTTATCTGTCGTGCGGCAAACGTTGGCAGTGAGCCCATTCTAACGAGCGAACTGCTCAAGCATAACGCAGCCGCAGAGAAATCGGCCGAGAAAGACTGGCCTTGCGCAGATATATATGGCCCGCCCAGAGAAAATGCGGATTGCTTTTGACCTCAACACCCTCCGCCGAAAGTTCGCATGGGTGTTTGGCGCGCCCCAATTCGAGAAACTCAGTTCACACAGCACAATCGTCACGAACGGAACCGCCTGGGATCGCACGACGAAGGTTGGTTTGCCCGCCCCCCACTCACGGGGGCGGGCAGTATTTCGTTAGATTACGCGCCCGGCATCGCCATTTTGCGGCTAACCTGACCGGATGGCGCGTGCAACTCGTCGGCGACGAAATCGAACCCGTAGCGCTCATAGAAGGGCCGCCCGATTTTGTTGTCGCGGAAGACCTCTACGGACAGTGGGCCCTTGAGTGAGACCGCGTGGTCCACCAACGCCCGGCCATGGCCTTGCCCATGCAACGCCGGATCGAGAAACAGGCCGCCGATCTCATTGCCGATAAGTGCAATGAAGCCGGCAACGTTCCCACCCTTTTCCAGAACATAGGTTTCGGCGTTGGGCAGGTAGACGTCCCGCATCGCCTGATGCACCTCGGCGACGAAGTCTTTGGAAAGAAACGGATGGGCCAAGGCGTTCGCCCGCTGCCAGATGTCGATTACCGCCTCAACGTCCTCGGCGAGGTAGGGGCGGATGGTTTCAGTTGTATCATTCATTGTCTTTGATCCTTTTAGCGTTGGTTAAGTTGCGCGCGCACAGAGGTGATCCCCAGCCGCGTCACGCGGTAGGGGCGTCCGTTTTGCGAGCGGATGAATCGGCGTCGTCTCAGCCGTTGAAACAGGTCGAGCGGGCAGTCCGTCAGGGCGTGTCCCTCGCGTGTGAAACAGGTGATTTCGCGGATCTTGCCCTTGTCGCACCGTTCGTAGTGGATAGCTCCACCAAGGGCGAGTTCGTGCAAAACACGCTGTTCGTGCTTTGATATATTCAATGGATTGTCTCGATTTCATGAGAGCACAGAAACAGGATCACTCAGCAAAGCGCGTGAGTGTTCTTGATGTGTCAGTTGCTCCTGAAGCCTACCGGCTTGGAAAGGTCAGGAACGGGCGCGGGCCCGGGGCTCTTGCATAAAATCTCCATTGCATGAGGCCATTCGCTTCATGCTGATTGCGCGTTAGGGGAGCAGTGGCCGAAGAGCAAGTGAGGTTTTTTGCAAGAACCTCAGTGTTTCGTCTGCGCCACAGTTGGACCTGTCGCGGTTGGGCATTGCTGGGTCGGCGCAGGGCGCTGCCTGCGTTGACATTCTCCGCCCTGTTCAGGTTGGACCGCCAACAGCCAAAGAAGGAGCTTTATGCGCAGAGGTTGAGAAACAACAATCTGACCCATGTCATTCGGAGTTATTTCGGATGACCTTTTCTGTTGCGTATTTGCGCCCCGTTTGGAACGCTCGATACACATTCTCATATCCGAATGCTCTGCACTTGCTCCGGTTGAACTTGCGCCGACGATCCCCCCTGTGATCCCCTGAGTTGTGGCTCGAAGCTGGACGATGCCTAGGCCGGGGAGGGAAATGATCAACGTGGGAAGTTCTTTTAACAAGCGTGGCGGTCCGCTGGCCGGCTTCCGCATTCTCGATCTGTCTTCTGTTATCATGGGACCGTATTCAACCCAGATCCTTGCCGATTATGGCGCAGAGATCCTTGCTGTCGAACCGGTAGGAGGAGCCGAGAACCGTGGCATGGGTCCAAGTTTGGCCGAGGGCTTATCTGACGTCGTCTTGAACTTGCTTCGGAACAAGAAGAGCATCTGCCTGAACCTTAAAGACGCTGAGGCGCGTGAAGCGGTTCTTGCAATTGCAGCCACTTGCGATGCTGTCGTGACCAATCTGAGAACTGCGCCGCTTTCGCGTCTTGGCCTGACTTTTGAAGACCTCTCCGCGGTGCGACCGGATATTGTATTCTGTCAGGCTCAAGGATTTCGCAACGGTACAGAGCGTCAGGCGGATCCAGCGTATGACGACATAATTCAATCAGAAACGGGATTGGCGTTTGCCGCCCAACAGATTGACGGAATTCCACGGCTGGCACCCACGATCATGGCCGACAAAGTTTGTGGTACGGTTATCGCGGGTGCAGTAACAGCCGCGTTGCTGCACCGTGAACGTACCGGTGAAGGACAGTTCATCGAAGTCCCGATGTTTGAAGTGATGGCATCCTTTGTTTTGGTAGAGCATAGCGCGGGGTTGAATGCGGATCAGGGAGGCGCGGGATACCAGCGCCTACTCAGCCCGCACCGAGGCCCGCAAAAGACGGCGAACGGCTGGATCAATATCATGCCTTATTCGCGCGACGCCTATAACCATCTTTTTAAGGCGGGCGGTCGACCGGATCTCGTTGATGATCCGAGGACCGCTGCCGGGAAGCTTTCGGTAAATGCGCCATCGCTTTACGCTGACCTGATTCCATGTATAGCGACCAAATCCACTGAGGAATGGGCGGCATTCTGCACGGCTAATTCCATCCCGTTTGGCCGCATTGCATCGATTGAGGAAGTCGCAGCATCCTTCCCAATGAGGGAGCATCCGGTCGTCGGACGTTATAAAGAAATCCCTGCGCCGGTGCGGTTCAGCGGGACGAATGACACGCACACGCCGACCCCGGAAGCGGGTGTGCATACGCGTGAAGTCTTGTTGGAATGTGGGCTAGCCGCCAGCCAGATCGAGGCACTTTTTCGCCGGGATGCGGCATTTGATGCAACGCGCGCGGACCAGTCCGAAATGATACCGGAGTAGAATGGATATGAAGTATGTAAGTGTTTCTCAGAAAGGCCCTGTGTCGGTGGTTGTCTTTCAAAGCGGTCCAAAAAACTACTTTGGTCTGGATCTGATCGTCGAGCTTGCCGAAGCTTTCGAGCGTATTGACCAGCAGCCGGAGCAGCGCGCGATTGTGCTTGCTTCCGAAGGCAAGGTGTTCTGCGCGGGTGCCGATTTCGCCGGTCAGGACGCGGGCGGGGGTGATCCCGGTGCATTGTACCGTGAGGCTTTGCGGCTGTTCAAATGCCGCAAGCCGGTGGTCGCGGCCATACAGGGTGCCGCGATCGGCGGCGGTCTGGGGCTTTCGCTGGTGGCGGATTTTCGCGTCGGCGCGGCGGAGGCACGGTTCGCGGCGAATTTTGTCCATATCGGCATCCATCCGGGGTTTGGCCTGACCTATACGCTGCCGCGCGTGATCGGACAGCGCGCCGCATCGCGGATGTTCCTTGCCGGAACGCGTATCAATGGGGAAGAAGCGGCAAAGATTGGACTACTGGACGAATTGGTGCCCTTGGAAGACGTGCGCGCCGCAGCCGTCAGATTTGCGGGTGCCCTGGCGAATGGAGCGCCGCTGGCCGTGCAATCCACCCGCGAGACACTGCGTGCCGGTATGGTCGAGGCAATCGAAAAGCAAACCGAACGCGAGCAGACGGAGCAGGTGAAGCTGTTCAAGACCAACGACTTTGCCGAAGGGGTTGCCGCCGTGAATGAACGCAGAGCCGGCAACTGGACGGCGACATGAGCAGCGACGAAATTCTCTATACTGTATCGGAGGGTGTCGCGACCGTGACATTGAACCGGCTAGAACAGTTGAATGCCTGGACACCCAACATGGAGGAACTGCTGCGCGCCCTGATGAAGCGGGCTGCCGATGACAGCGCCGTTCATGCCGTCGTTTTGACAGGTGCCGGGCGCGGGTTTTGTGCCGGTGCGGACCTCAAGGCGGCGGGGAGTGGGCCAGCAGGCCCGCAACCCGAAGTGGACGGCGATTTCAACCAGCGCTACAGCTATCTGATGGGGATGCCCAAGCCGTTGATTGCCGCGATCAACGGGCCGGCTGCGGGTGTCGGTCTCTGTCTCGCTTTGTATTGCGATCTGCGGTTCGTCGCGGAGGGGGCCAAGCTGACGACAGCCTTTGCGCGGCGCGGCCTGATCGCAGAGCATGGGTCAGCGTGGCTGCTGCCGCGAATTGTCGGCCCTCAATATGCGACCAATCTGCTTATGACGGGTCGCACATTCCTGGCGGATGAGGCTGACCGGATGGGCCTTGCCAGCATGTTGCCTGCCGAGGGATTCATTGACGCCGTTCAAACCTTTGCGCGCGATCTGGTCAGACAATCGTCCCCGAGGTCGCTGCGGGTCATCAAAAAGCAGATCAACCTGGCCTATGGCCAGTCGCTTCAAGACGCTGTTCGGATGTCCAACGACGAGCAATGGCAGAGCCTGCAAAGTGACGATTTCCGCGAGGGCGTCGCGGCATTCCGCGAACGCCGCGCCCCAGATTTCAAAGGTACCTGATGACCCAGTATTCAAAGTATTTTTCGCCTGAACTTCTTGCCGGCAAGACCGTCCTCATCACAGGGGGCGGGACCGGTCTGGGGCTGGCAATGGGCATGAAGTTCATGACACTCGGTGCGAACATTGTCATTTGTGGACGTCGCAACGAGGTTCTGGAAACCGCCGCCAGCCAGTTGCGCGATGCTGGCTCCGGTTTTGTCGAAACCTACCAATGCGACATCCGTTCTTCGGAGGAAGTCGAGGCGATGATGGAGAGTATCTCGGACAAGACCCCGATCGACATTCTCGTCAATAACGCTGCGGCCAATTTCATTGCACAAAGCGCTGCATTATCCGCGCGGGCAGCGGATGCGATCCTTGCCGTAACCCTGCATGGCACCATGTATGTCACCCTTGCCGCCGGGCGGCACTGGATTGAAAGCGGTCGCACGGGCGTTGTTCTGAGCATCCTGTCGACCTCTACCATCACGGGACGGGCTTTCACCGTGCCTTCGGCAATGGCGAAAACGGCGCTGTTGGCGATGACCAAAAGCCTTGCCGTTGAGTGGGGCAGCAAGGGCATCCGTCTGGTGGCCCTTGCGCCGGGGAACTTTCCGACCAAAGGCGCGCAGGCGCAGCTAAACCCGTCGGATCGCAAATCCAAGAATGCAAACGAGGAAACGGCGATACCGCTTGGGCGGGTAGGGGACCCGGATGAACTGTCCGACTGTGCTGCGTTTCTGGTGTCAGACGCCGCGCGTTACATGACCGGTGAGATGGTCGTGCTGGACGGTGGGCTGCATTTCACCGGCTCCGGTGCCGAAGACCTTTTGACATGGTCGGACAAGGATTGGGCAGCCCTTCGGGAACAGCGGAAATAGTTGCTTCAGCGCGGCGGTGCCTTTAGCGGTTTTGTTCTTGTACGGGGGGCGTTTCCTTGGCGGCGGCTTCGATGTCTCGAACGGCGCTTAACAGAAGTCGCAGGTAATTTTCCAGATTCTCCTCAAGATGTACGGTTTGTCCGCCAATGCCCAAAGTCAGGGTGCGGTTAAAGAATTTGTTGTTCAGCAGAATGGTGATGATGCCTTGATCGCTGTGGAACAGATTTCGGCTGAACATATAGCCTTGGCGTCTGATGACCTTAAGGCTTGCTTCGGTTTCTTCGAAATCCAAATGCAAGGCGCGGTCGCCGGAGGCGATGTTCAGGCGCCGGATTGTATAGTCCAATTCATCCGGGTTCAGAGTGCTGAGAAGCAGCAGCCCGATGCCAGAGCTTGCCAAAGGCCGCAGCGTTCCGGGCAAAAGCTCCCAATAGGGTGTTTCCTTGCCGACGATGACGTGGACGTATTGCGCTGAAAGGTCGCTTCGCGTTCCCATCATGACCGTCTGGCCCGTGCTGTCGGCGAGGCTTTGCATTACGGGAATGATGTTCGTGCGCGCGAAAAGCCGATCCGGCACCCATGAGCTTAGCATCGCGATGCGCGTCGTCGGCAGATAGGTGCGCGAGTTGCGGTCGAACTCCAAGTATCCGCATTGCACAAGGGTCTTGAGCAGGGCGATGCCACTGGACGGCGGCAGGTCCAGCTCGAGGGTGATTTCATTGAGGCTGAGAGGCTTGCGAAACTTGTCGAACGTCTCAAATACCTGCATGGCGCGCATGGCGGATCGATTAATTCGCATCGTTACGCTCCCCCAAACACGACGAGGTTTCCTGATGAAACCTCGATCCAGCAAACAGAACATACGCTGCAAGGTCAAGATAGCGACCGGGCGCACAGTTTCTCTATTGCGAATAAGGCTGCGCCTCTGCCGCTTCGCTTGAAACACTACTGCGACGATGGTCTCCTGCTCCAGCGGAATTCCTCTGCTGGAGTGCGAAGTGGACGACACGGAAAACATGTTTGCCGCAGCGGCCGAACGCATCTTTACCGATATGGCCGATCTTCAAACCGCTGCAGACGCGCCTTATGGCGCATGGCGCGCGGCGTTATGGCAGACGCTATTGGAGAATGGGCTGACGTTGGCGATGGTGCCTGAGGAACTGGGCGGCGTAGGTATGGCTGCGGATCAGGCTTTCGAGTTGTTGCAGGTCGCCGGGCGTTGGGCCGTACCGACAACACTCGCGGACACGATGATTGCAAATTGGGCGCTGGCTCTCACGGGTTGTGATCCGAATGGTGAGGGACAAATTGCGATTGTCGATCCTTTGCGCAGCACGATCCAGATCGACGATGGTGGCCTGATCACTGGCTGGGCCGTGGGCGTTGCCGACGCATCCACCGCTACACAGATCATTGCCATTGCAGAGCATGAAGGCAGCCCACAGCTGATCTTGATCGACCCCGAAACCTGCAAGATTGAAAGCGGCAAATCTCTATCGTTCGAAAATGCAGATCGTGTGACCGTCACAGGGGCTGCCCCTTTGCGGGTCGAGCCGCTTGGCGATGCCGTCAATATACTTGAGATGGCAGCCGTTGGGCGCGCCCACCAAATTGCTGGCGCACTGGAAGCCATGCTGGACATGTCGGTCGACTATGCCAAGCAACGGGTCGCCTTTGGCCGCCCGATCTCAAAATTCCAAGCGATCCAACATCATCTTGCCTTACTGGGAGAAGAGACTGCTGCTGCGGTATCCGCTGCCTGCTCGGCGGCGGACGCATTGGCCATGGAAACTAAGGGGCCAGAATTGCTGCTGGAAGTCGCCAGCGCGAAAATCAGGTGCGGTGAAGCGGCGGAACGCGGTTGTGCCATTGCCCATCAAGTCTTTGGTGCAATCGGTTATACCGCTGAGCACCCTTTGCACCGGCTGACATTGGGCGCGCTCGCGTGGCGGGATGATTTTGGCAATGAAAGCCATTGGGCGCTGAAGCTGGGCGATCAGATAATGCAACAACCGGCAGACGCCCTCTGGCCGCTGCTGTCCAGTCGCTGAGGAAAATCAGATGAACGTATCCCTTCGATTTGACCCGATCAGATTGCCCGCAAGCGCACAGGAGCTGCGACAGGAAGTGCGCAATTTCCTTGCTCACCAGATCAAGCGCGGTGTGTTCAGCAGCAGTGACAACATCGCATCCGACAACGAGGCATTCGCCCATGCGGTGTCCCAGAAAGGTTGGATCGGAATGGCATGGCCGCGAGAGTATGGCGGGCAGGAGCGGTCGTTCCTTGAGCGGTATGTCGTGAACGAGGAAATGCTTATCGCAGGAGCGCCCACGGGCCGCTACTTTGTCGCGGATCGCCAAAGTGGGCCCACGCTGATACGCTATGCCTCTGAAAATATTAAACGATCAATACTGCCTCGGATCATCGCCGGCGACGCGAGTTTTTGTATCGGGATGAGCGAGCCAAACTCCGGCTCCGACCTGTTTGCGGCACGTGCCAGCGCAAAACGGGTCGAAGGGGGATGGCGGCTTAACGGCGGGAAAATCTGGGTCTCGAATGCCAATATATCCGATTTCATGATCGGGCTTTTCCGCACCTCAAAGCCGACCGAAGAAAACCGGAGGCACGGGTTAACCAACTTTCTCGTCGATATGAAGCTTGACGGTATTACGACAAACCCGATCCGTCAGATGTCGGGCAATGCTGATTTCTGCGAAGTCAATTTCAACGACGTTTTCGTTCCCGAAGACCACCTAATTGGGGAGGTCGACGGCGCGTGGAAACAGGCGACTTCCGAATTGGCGTTCGAGCGTTCAGGGCCCGAGAGGTTTCTTGAGACGTTCGGCGCTCTACAGGCTTTTATTAAGCTGGCACAAGGGGCCGATGATTTGCGGTTGCGCGAAGGGGTTGGGCGATTGGTGGCACAGCTTTATGGATTGCGGCGCATGTCGGTATCGGTTGCGGGCATGTTGCAAGACGGACGCGAACCCGTGACGGAAGCCTCTATCGTCAAGGACATGGGGACAGTTTGGGAACAGGCACTGCCAGCCGAACTACGGCGTCTGAGCGGATTGATGGCCCATGAGGTTTATGATGTTGCGGCCTTTCGAGAGTGCCTGGATTATTACCTGCGCATCGCGCCTAAACTGACAATCCAAGGCGGAAGCACCGAAATCCTGCGCGGTATCGTGGCGCGCGGTCTGGGACTTCGGTGAGTCAAGCTATTCGTTTGTCAGGAACTGCTCCCGATATTTTGCGCATATGCGAATAGAGCGTCCAGACCGTCGACAGCGTTGTTTGGAAAGTACTGGCGAGTTAGCCTTTAGGTATACGCAGCGGCCATCGCAGTCGTCTCGGGAGGATGTAGGACTTGCGATGATGCCACTGGAGAGCTGCGTAGCATAAGCCGACGCCTAATGGCCTTAATAATGATGAACTGTGCATTTTGCGGCAGCCGATAGGGGTTTGCCCGCAGGCCATCATCCAGCTTCGGCATGCTCTACCAATAGTAAAAATCAAGGGAGAATGAACATGCAGACAAGACGAAATCTGATAAAGCAGACAGCCGCTGGTATCTTCGCGGCGGCGCTCATGGCGCCGGGTTTGCTGCAAGCTCAGGAAAGTTTCACCTTCTCTCTCGCGGACTCGTTGCCGACGACGCATTACACTTACGACATCACGCAGGAATGGATCAAACTGCTGGAGGAACGCTCCGACGGGCGGATCAAGATTGTGCATTACCCAGCGGGGCAAGTAGCCTCAGCTCAGGATATGCTGGATGCCATTCAGAACCGCATCGCCGACATTGCCTATCTTCCGGTTCAGTACTTTGCCGAAAAGATGCCGCTGGCCACGGTCGGATCGTTGCCAATCCCAGAACTCCAGCCGAGTGTCGAAGCGCTGGATCGTGCCTATCTGGAACTTGGCAAAGGTATTCTGGACGAGGCTGAAATGCGCGACGCAGGTGTGCGCGTGGTCCGCGCCAGTACCACATCGTACTACAACGTTCATATGAAAACCAAAAAGATCGAAAAGCTGGAAGATCTTGCCGGCATGAAGATCCGGGTAGGCGGCAACGTGCAGCAGACTACCGTGCAGGCACTGGGGGGAATTCCTGTAACGATGGTGCCGCCGGAGATGTACAATGCACTTCAGAACGGCACGCTCGATGGTACGGTCTTCAGCCTGCCTAGCGTAAACTCTTACAAACTCGATGATTTGCTGAAGTATTCAACGAACAACCTGAATCTTGGTGTGTTTGCGACCTACTTCGCCATGAATCGCGAGTTGTGGGAGTCGCTTCCCGAGGATATCCGGACCATCTTTGACGAGGTAGGCGAGGAGATCATTGCGCACGAAAGTTCAGTCGTCGAAGGTTTGTCGGAAGAATACATTTCGAAGTTCCGTGACAGAGGCCTCGATATCTATGACCTCGAACCGGAGGTGTTGGCTGAGATCACTGAGCGATTGAACCCGATCCGCGAAGAATGGACCCAGCTCTACAGTGACCGCGGTCTGCCAGCGCAAGAAGTCGTAGACCAGTGGGTCGCGCTCCTCAAAAAGCACGGCGGAAACTGAAATGAGAATGCTGGCTCGTGTGCAGGACGCGCTTGAACTGACGTTCGAGTATGTTGCAATCGCCCTATTGGCGATCATGATGGTACTGGTGACGGCCGATACGGCCGGGCGCTATCTGTTGCACAAGCCAGTGTTTGGTACTCATGAATTCGTCGAGGCCTACCTGATGGTCGGTGTTGTCTTTCTGGGTATGGCCAGATTGCAGGCGACAGGGGGGCAGGTGGCGGTCGACATCGTTGCGCGACACTTCCCCCCATCCTTGCGGCGGGTCCTGCTGATCGTCTTTTCCGTAATTGCGCTTATTTTCCTCGGGCTGATCGCAATAAAGGCGGCTACTCAGGTCGAGCATAGCTTTGTGCGCCAGCAGGTCATTGCCACACCGTTTCCGTTTACCACAGTTCCGATGCCAGTCTGGCCGTCATGGTTTTTGCTCTTCACCGGAATTGTGATGATTTGCCTTCGGTTGGTGACGCAGACGGTTCTGCTGCTGACCGGCGCACCTTTGCCAGAACGCTCCGGTTCCGGGCACTAATTTCAGGACTGACATCAAATGACTTTCACGGAATTCCTGCCCTTGGGTCTTTTCATGATCACGCTCGTTTTGGGCATGCCGATCGGTTTTTCGCTGCTGGCGACCGGCGCGATCGGGATCTACCTTAATATCGGTTACATGCCGATGATGGGTATCCTGCAAAGCGAACCTTACAGGCACACCGCTTCATTCTTGCTGACGACGATCCCACTGTTCATCCTGATGGCAGAATTTCTGGCGCGCGGTACTGTCGTAAGAGACCTGTTTCGAAGCGCTTTCGCGTTCTTCGGTCACTTGCGCGGCGGGCTGGCCTTGGCCGCTGTTGCGGCGAATGTCGGCTTTGCGGCCTTGAGTGGTTCGTCCACCGCCGCTGCGGCCGCGATGGCGCGTATTTCTGTGCCGGAGATGCGGCGCTTTGGATATGATGATCGTTTGTCGCTTGGGACCGTTGCAATAGCCGGAACGCTGGCGATCATGATCCCACCGAGTTTGGGTTTGATCATCTACGGTATCCTCACGGAGATGTCGATTGGACGGCTTTTTATCGCGGCGATCATTCCCGGTATGCTGTCGGCTGCAGGGTTCGTCATTTCGATCCTCGTATGGGTCCGCCGCGAACCGGAGATTGCGCCATCCGTCGCTCGTGCTTCATGGGGCGAGCGCAGGGCAACATTGCTGCCAGTCGCCCCGGCACTTTTGCTCGTCGTGTTCATCGCCGGCGCAATCTATTCCGGCGCCGCCACACCTACGGAGGCTGCCGCAATTGGCGCAAGCTCCGCGCTGCTGATCTCGATCATCTTTGGCGGTTTGCGGTCCCGTGGGTCAATCGATGCCCTGCGTTCGTCCGTCAGAACCACGGCCATGATTTTTACGATCATTATTGGCGCAATGGTGTTCGGTAAGTTCCTCGCTCTGACGCGAATGCCTCAGGATCTGCTTGAAACGATCGTGGCAATGGATTTGCCAGGATTTGTTGTGATCGCAATCTTGATTGCAATGTATCTCATTTTGGGATGTTTTCTTGACCAGCTTGCGATCATCCTTCTCACGCTGCCTCTGACTTTTCCGCTCGTCGTGGGCTTGGGGTATGATCCGATCTGGTTTGGCATCGTTCTGACTAAAACATCGGAAATTGGCATGGTGACCCCACCACTTGGTCTTAACAGCTTTGTCGTTTCGGGTGCGACCAACACACCGGTTGAACGTACTTTTGCCGGGGTCTGGCGGTTCCTGATTGGGGACTTCATCGTTTTGTTGTTGCTGTTGCTCGTGCCATCATTGTCGCTGTGGCTTCCCGAGCTTTGGTATGGGCCAATGTCGCACTGAGATCGGGACGTGCGGGGCATTTCAGAGATAAAGCGAATCCAGTGGTCGCATTTGCTTGACGATTAACAAGTGTGGTGGAAGCTTGGGGCCTGATGGGTGACAGGCTTTGGTCATCAGATGAAAGCTGACGGAAGTTGGAGCAAAAATGCAGGACAACAATGTTGAGATGAAGACTGTTTTGTCAGAGGTACGCGGTGGCGTTGTTTGGATTACGCTCAATCGGCCCGATCAAGGCAACTCCATTAACTTGACCTTGGCGAAGGATCTATTCGATGCGGTGCGGCAGGCATCTTTGGACAGCAGCGTTCATTGTGTTGTCCTATCTGCAGCAGGGAAATTGTTTTGTGCGGGTGGTGATATCGCTGGGTTTGGCAGTGACGCTGCAAAGTTTCCTGAAAACATCGGCGCTTTGGCTCGTGGATTGCACGAAAGTATCGAAGTGTTGGAGGGGATGGACAAGCCGTTGGTCACGGTTGTCCAAGGTACTGCTGCGGGTGCCGGGCTCGTTTTGTCAGCGCTCGGGGATATTGTCTTGGCCTCGGATAAAGCAAAGTTTGTTCCAGCATATGGGTCGATTGGATTAACCCCCGATGGTGGGTCGACATGGATACTACCGCGCTTGCTAGGCCAGCGCCGTGCGATGGAGATGCTTTTGACCGGCACAGCTTTGACCGCGAAGGAAGCGGAAAGCGCAGGACTGGTGACACGGATCGTCCCCCACGATGAGTTGAACAGTGAGGCCGAAAAGGTATCAAAGCGTCTTGCGGAAGGCCCTGCCTGGGCTTTGGGCCGGACCCGTCGGTTGGTGCGGGAGGGAAGCGAGAGTGAACTGCACGCGCATTTGGAACGCGAGGCGTCTTCGATAGCGGAGGCGTCCAGCAAGCCCTTTGCCCAGGCTGCAGTCTCAAATTTTCTGAACAAAACGAAATAGACGCTAAACTATAGACGTCGGAAGGCCCCACAAGCAAACCAGGGTAGATGCATTAGCTTAGTGACCCATGTATTCGGGCAACCACAAGGACAATGCTGGGTAGGCGACCAGAAGAACCATGATGAAAACCTCGCAGGCGAGGAACCACCCTACACCCCTAAACACGGTCGATAGCGACACGCTTTCACCGGCGACCTGTTTTACCACATAAACGTTGATGCCGACCGGCGGCGTGAGCAGCCCGATTTCAATCATCTTGACGACGATGACCCCGATCCAGATCAAGTTCAAATCAGCGGCCTCAAACGCGGGCAGGAAGATTGGAAGCGTCACGAGCATGACGCCGATGGGATCTAGGAACATACCTAGCAGTAAAAACACGATGGCCATGGCGATGACCAGTTGAACGGGCCCCAGGCCGAGATCGGATACCACTTCGGCGATGAATGTGGGAATGCCGGCAATCGCAAGAAAACGTGTCAGTATCACAGCGCCGATTGCAAGGAAGAACAGCGAGGCGGTCGTATTCATCGTGTCGTCCATGCTTCGCCACAGAACCGACCAGGTGAGTTTGCCCTTGGCTGCACCGATGACGAACGCCATCACTGCGCCAACTGCGCCAGCTTCGGTCGGTGTAGCAATGCCAGAATAGATGGAGCCGATGACACATAGAACAAGAACTGGCATCGGCCAGACGGCGGCCAGGGCCTGCATTTTCTCTTTCATAGTGACAACTTCGGTCATTTTCGGCGCAAGTTCTGGTGACTTCATACAACGCAGGATGATCATTAGCGTATAGATCGCGCCCGTCATGACCCCTGGAATAAGGCCTGCGATCAGAAGCTTACCTACGGATTCACCTGTGAACCAGCCATAGAGAACAAAGGCGATGGAAGGCGGAATGAGCGCGCCCAGCGTTCCGGACGCCGCGACAGTGCCGGTTGCGAGGCCCTTATCATATCCGTACTTCAGCATTTCCGGAATTGCCAAACGTCCCACAGCAGCCGACGTGGCGACCGATGATCCAGAGGCAGCCGCAAAGCCGGCGGCAGTGAAGTTGGTTGCGACCGCGAGGCCGCCAGGAAGCTTGTTCAGCCACAGCCGCGCGGCTGAATATAGACTTTGCGTCAAGCCGGTTTGAAACGCTGCCGCGCCCATGAGTAGAAACATCGGTACGGCAGACAGCTCCCATGAAGATGCGAAGCTATGGGGCAAAGAGCCCAGCATGTTAAGCGCCGCGTTCCATCCCCGGACGAGGATGATCCCAACGAATGAGACCCCACCTAACACGAACGCGATCGGGACGCGCAGCGCAAGCAGGATGAGAATGGCGACAAGAGCGCCGCCGCCGATGGCTAGATCAGTCATGGTTGGTTCCTGCAGAATGTTTGGTAGCGGCCTGTTTCGACATTTCACGCGCGATGGGTGACTGACCCGTCACCAACACCCATAGATGCGATATGGCGAGAAGGAAGAGCCACAAGATCATCAGTGTGACCCCCAGTGGTAAGAACCAGCGGGCGGGCCAAACTGGCACATGTACGGTTGCCGCCTCCCAGTATTCCGCTCGTGCTGTCATTTTCATGGCTTGTGCAATAGCGGGGTCCAGCATGTATAAACCGTACACAATTCCGAAAGCGCAGCCGAATAGCTTGATTGCGGCGAGGGGGCGGCCTGTCATGCCTTGGGTGAACAATTCGACCTCAAGGTGAGATTCTGTACGTGTCACATTGCCCAGAGGCAGAAAGCATATGGCGGGCATGAAATAGGCTGCGACAAGCTCGAGCGTCATGGGGACTGGCGCATTAAAAACGTATTTGAGGACGACGTCCGACGCCACCAGGACCATCATTGCGCCCACGAGAAGGGCGGCAAATACTGCCGGTATTTTCGCAACCCAGTTTGCAATCTGTACCACCTTGGTCATCGCGGCTCCGATCTCTGACTTATGGCGTCGAATTAAATGAAGCGGGCTAAGAACCACTTCACGGCAAGCCAAAAACTGCGAGCACCCAAAGAGGCCGCCCGCAGTTCTCTTGGGAGGATCAGTTCGGCAATTTGGAGTAGATCTCCGTGCGCAGTGCCTCTTCGTAGGCGTCTTGATCCATGCCGATATCAGTCACGATGGCACTCCACTTTTCCACCAATGCTTCAAAGTCTGAAACCACCCGGTCTGCGACCTTTACGCCAGTACCTTCGGCGGTCGTGATGGCATCGGCGAAGGTGCCGCCGCGAAACTCTGCGATGAGTGTTTTGAATTCATCATCGGGCTCATAGATCTTCAAACCATTGGCTTTCGCCGCTTCAATCGCTTTATCCGCATCGGAAAGCGCTTCAAAGTTGATCTGCGCTACGAACGCCGGAAGCTCTTCAACGAAGGCAGCACGTTGGGCGTCGGAAAAGTCGTTCCAAACATCAAGGTTGAACAGGATATTGCCCGAGCTGATGTAATCGTTGATCGGCTCGTTGATCATCGACTTCACAAACTCACCCAGCTTGTATTCATCCAGCCAAGCGGCCGATCCTGTGCTGCAATCGGCTTGGCCGCGCTGCATGGCCTCGTACATCTCAGCTGTGGTTACTGATACGGGTACCGCGCCCATCTGTTGCATCAAGTTGGCTGGATTGCCTACAGCACGTACCTTTTTGCCCACCATATCAGCGGTCGAGGTTACTTCCGGCTTGCACATGATATAGTAGGGCGCAACCGCTGTTGTCGCTAGTAATTTGACGTTGTTGTTTTCATAGTCGGCAGTGCATTCTTGGCAGCTCAACAATTGCTGTTCGGTAACGGCAGCGGAATAGGCAAGCATGTCTTCATTAGAAGAAACCAAACGGCCGAAGTCAGAGAACATCGAAGCCGTTGGAATGCTGGATCGTAGGTATGCGTCGACGATCCCGCCTGCATCAACGGTTTGACTGCCGATCGTGTCCAGCATTTCAACCGGGCCGCCCATAGCGCCTGCCCAGAATGTCTCAAATGTGAGCTCTCCATCGGTTGCCTTCGAAACGCGGTCGAAATAAGCGACAGTTGCATCTCTGATCGAGCCTGCCGCCGGCAGGAAATGAGCATAGGTGATGTCACGGGCTGTCACGCTGGTCGCGCTTAGCGCGAAAGACGCGACTGTAATGGCAATGGTTTTTTTCAGGTACATAACGATCCTCCTTCGTTTTGATTGACCATCGCTGCGACGTAAACGCAGCGTCGGTGGCTCCGCTCTGCACCCGCAATTGCGGCTTGCATTCGGTAGCTGTATTTTTCCGATGTCGTCCTCCGTATCGCTTCGGACTACCAACCTCCCCGGTGGTCCGCGCGATGTTCTCCCTATAAGAAGCTTAGTAATTGCTTGTTAGAAAGCAAGTATTTATTTGTGTGATCCTTTACGTGATGGGGTAGGGCACGAGTTTTCAAGCGTTTGAAAAGATACAGTAAAATTCTCGGTTGGAAGCAATCGACCTGTATCAGTCTCACTGCGGTCTGTGCGGTGGCAGCCTGCTTGGGGGTGAGTTTTGAATTGATTCCCCCTCCCAAGCGATGAGCCTTCCTTTGCATGCCAGTACGACGGTGCGCGTCACCAAGGCGTCAGGACATACCGCCCCCAGAACCACCGCTCGCCGACATCACTTGGCCGGTGACGTAGTCGGAAAGAGGAGAGCACAGGAAATAGACAAGGCCTGCGGCCTCGTCGATGTGACCGGCGCGACCCAGCGGGATCTGCTTGATCTCGCGCGGCTTATAGACGTCGCCTGTTTCAGTTTCGTGGTCTATGCCCATTGCCTGTAGCGTCTTGACCGGCACGCCCAAGTTCACCTCTTCTCCCCCAACCTTAATCTGGTTCTGTTCGCTTTGAGGCAGGCCGAGACGGGTCTGGATGACGCCGAAGGCGGCGGAGTTCACGCAGATCTTACGCGGCCCCCATTCTTTGGCGAGAGATTTGGTGAGCCCGATCATCCCGGCCTTTGCTGCAGAGTAATTAGATGCGCCGATGTTGCCAAAAGACGCGGCAAGCGATGACACGTTTACGACCTTACGCATGACCTCGCGGCCTGCCTTGGCGTCTTCGGCGGCGGCAGCGAACATGACGGGCGCTGCGGCCTGAAGCACCCGGAATGGCACTGTCATATGGATGTCGAGCATGGCCTGCCATTGCTTTTCGGTCATCTTGTGAAACATCGCGTCCCAATGGTATCCGGCGTTGTTGACCACGATATCCACACCGCCGAACGCATCGACAGCGGTGTCGATCAGCGCTTTGGGCACCTCGGGGTCCAACAGGTCACCGACATGCGCTTTTGCGTTTGCCCCCAACTCCTGTTCCACCTTCGCGGAAGCTTCACCATCGACATCGGCGAACACGACCTTTGCACCGTGATTTGCCAGTATTTTCGTGATGGCATAGCCGATGCCCTGTGCGCCGCCGGTAACGACCGCAACTTTTCCCTCAAGCGTGTTCATGGTCATTTTCCTTTCCAGACAGGATCACGTTTTTCAGCAAAGGCAGCGAGGCCTTCTTTGAGATCGTCAGAGGCCAGAACCGGCTTGATAATCTCTTCTTGAATGCGCCAGCCGGCCTCATCGCGCCATTGCTCCGTGGCGGAGCGGTGAGCGATCTCCTTTGAGGCCACCGTGGCGAGAGGTCCGTTGCGTACGACAAGGGCCGCGTATTCCATCGCCCCTTCAAGGGTTTTTCCCGGTTCCACCAGTTTGTTGACATAGCCAAAGCTGTGCATGTCCGCGGCAGAGCGGGGCTCGGCCGTGATGATCATCTCCATCGCGATGTTGTGCGGGACGCGGTGGGGCAGGCGGAAGCAACCCCCACCAATCGCGACCAGCCCGCGTTTGGCTTCGGCCAAACCGAACACCGCGCTGGTCGATGCCACGACGATGTCACAGCACAAGGTCAATTCCATACCTCCGGCCAGCGCCTGACCCTCGACCGCGGCAATCAGAGGCTTTCTCGGGGGGCGATTCATGATTCCGAAACCGCCGCGTCCCTTCGTGACCGAGCGCTCACCCTTTGCTGCCGCGATAAGATCTTGGCCAGCGGAAAAGGTTGGCCCATTCGCTTGGATAATCGCGCACCGCAGATTGATGTCTTCTTCGTAACGGTCGATGATCGACTCCATCTCCTCGGACATTGCGAGATTGAAAGCATTTCGTGCATCGGACCGATCAAGCGTAATGATCAGAACGTGCCCGTCGGTCTCCGTCTTTATATAGCTCATCTTATCTTCCTCATGTTATTGTGGCGCGGAGATACGAGAAGGTTCGCGCAAGAAACGGGCAGAAGGGTAGGCACACTGCCTACTTTGGGCGATATCGATTGCGTGGCGGAACCGCCTTGCTGGGCTTTCAAGGGTAGCTTGTTAGGTGAGGCGCAGTTTCAATGCGGAACATGGGGTTGCTCCGATGAAGACACTGTTTTCCTCTATCGCGTTCATGCTGCCCTCCCAAACACCACTCAGCCATCTTACTTACTTGCTACCAAGCAAATAATGTGCGCGTCAAGGCTGTACCTGAAGATCAGCGCTTTAGAATGAATTAGCGCTTTTATTTCTTTCGAGAGAAAGGGTGCCTGACTGGCTTGAAAACCTCACAGCAATTAATAAACTTGCTTGTCGCATGGCAAGTTTATAGCTTAAACCGAAAGCGAATCTGGGAGGATTAAGTGATGAGTAATGTTGCCGCGGAACCTGTAATCGTCAGTCGAAGGGGGGCTGTACTGCATCTTATTCTGAACCGACCCCAAGCATTGAACGCCGTCGATGCAAGCGTTATTAAGGCTATGCGCACGGCATTACGTGCGGCCCAGAATGATGCTGACGTCAGGGTGGTCGCGATCTCAGCGGTACCTGGCCGCGCTTTCGTGGCAGGCGCTGACATCAAGGAAATGCTGCCCAATGGCCCCTCCGATGCCGAGGGCATGGTTAGGGACATTCGTACCCTCTATTCTGCGATCCACAATTTTCCCCGCCCCGTCATAGCGTTTATTGACGGTCTTTGTTTTGGCGGTGGGGTTGAGCTAGCGATTGCGTGTGATCTGCGGATTGCGACGGACCGTTCACAGTTCGGACTGCCAGAAGTAACACTGGGGATCCTTCCCGGAGGAGGCGGAACAGCGCGTCTGGCAGCGATGATCGGCGTAAACGCTGCCCGCAGGCTTTGCATGACTGGCAAAGTAATCGATGCTTCCGAGGCGCTGCGCCTTAACCTAATCGACGAACTGCATGAAGCCGATGACTTCGAAAAGACGACCGAAGAGCGTCTAGCTGCTTTCGCAGAAATGAGCCCGACGGCTCTCTCCCGCATCAAACGCATTTTTCGCCGGATCATCGATGATGCCTCTGAGACCCTAGATGAAGTTGAGGCCTACGCCATCGCGCAGTGTTTCGCGGGCGAGGATCAGAAGGAAGGCATGACGGCCTTTATCGAAAAGCGCAAACCTGTGTTTACTGGGCGCTAAGTGATCGGTGCCGAGCCTTGGCTCCGCCCGCGCAACGATCGAGCGCGTCCTGATAGGAAAATGCGGTGCGGGAAAGCTCGCGCAGGCAACGTTCGTGTCGCTCTTACCATTTTTCGGTTCGCAGTGATGTTCGCGCGCCAACTGTGCAGTCCTCCCGCCGCTTACAATTGCGCATGGCCATAGGGGATGGCGCCGGTCCTAGGCAGGGAGGCCTGTGACCTAATTTCAAGTTTCCGCGAATAGATTCCAGATCAGCAGGAGATGACAGTTCAATGACTTATATTCCAGATGCCAAAGAGCACATGTTGGTGTTGCGGGAGACGGCTACGATGACCGAAGCCGTTTCGGGTGTTGATGATGAAACACTGGTATCCATATTGGATGGGGTCGGAAGTTTTGCGCAATCTGGCTGGGGTGACCTGAACGCAATAGCTGACACTGTCGGTGCCCGCATTGAAGGGTCTGAGGTGACAATGCCTCCGGGACTTCCCGATGCCTATGCAAAGTATGTTTCGGCAGGGTGGGGCACACTACCGCTGGCTGAGGGTTTCGGCGGGCAGGGTTTGCCATTCAGCCTGGCAATGGCCGTGCAGGAGGTCCTTGGTGCCAGCAATTTTGCGCTCACATCCTGTACCACGCTGACTGCCGGAGCGATCGAGGCGATACTCCATCACGGCAGCGATGCGCAAAAGGCCGTGTATCTACCGCGTCTTGGTACGGGGGAATGGACAGGCACGATGAACCTGACCGAACCGCAAGCAGGCACCGATGTTGGCGCACTCAAGACAACGGCCACGCCTCTTGAAGACGGAACATGGTCCATCAGGGGTATGAAGATCTTCATTTCTTTTGCAGACCACGACCTGACGGACAATATCGTCCATTTGGTATTGGCCCGGACGCCGGGCGCTCCGGCTGGCACAAAAGGCATATCGCTGTTTCTTGCGCCGAAGTTTCGGGCCGATGACGACGGTGAGTTTACGGTAAGAAATGGCATGAATGTCGTCTCAATCGAACACAAGGCCGGTTTCCATGCTTCGCCGACCTGTGTCGTCGCTTTCGGTGAATCCGAGCCCTGTATCGGTGAATTGATAGGCAAAGAAAATCAAGGCATGCGAGCCATGTTCACGATGATGAACAGTGCCAGAATTGGTGTCGGACATCAGGGCGTTCAACTGGGAGAGGCAGCGACGCAGAAGGCGGTCGCTTATGCCCAAGAACGCATTCAGGGCCGCCGCAATGGGCAGCCGGTGCCAATTATTGAGTTCCCGGATGTGCGGCGCATGCTCCTGCGGATGAAAGCTTTGACTCAAGGAAGCCGCGCGCTCTTGTTTTATGCTGCGGGGTGTTTGGACCGGGCCGCGGCGGGCGACAAAAAAGCAGCGCAACGTCTCGAATTGATGACACCGCTTGCCAAAGCCTACGGCTCGGAAGTCGGTGTGGAAATTGCGAGTTTGGGCATGCAGGTTCACGGCGGTATGGGATACATTGAGGAGACGGGTGCAGCGCAATATTGGAAAGACGCCAGGATTGCTCCAATCTATGAGGGGACCACAGGCATTCAGGCCGCCGACCTGGTTGGACGCAAATTAGCTATGGAGGATGGAGCGGCCTTTGCAGCGCTGATCTCCGACATGCGGGCCTCGGCAAAACATCCCGAACTGAAGCGGCTGATCGACCTATGCGAAGATGTCGCGGACCGCTACGCGACGGCCTCTGCCGATGACCGGCTCGCAGGCAGCTATTCTTTCTTGATGATGGTTTCCGTGGCGGTCAGCGGCTGGTTGCTGGAACGGCAGCTCGAAGCGGTAACAACAGATGATTTCGGCAAATCGAAAGCAGTCGTCGTAAGGTTCTATCTCGAACATTTGGTACCAGAGGCTGCCGGTTTGTGGGCTTCGGCGACTGCTGGCTCGGAGTTGCTGTATGAGCTTGCCGCAGAAGCCTTCTAGGTGATCAGACTGCGACCTTTAAAAGCAAACGGCCCGGACAACATCCGGGCCGTTTTCGCTTGCGCAGAAGCAAATTGCTATTCTGCCAGCATCGCGCGAACTGCCTTGCGATCCGGTTTGCCGATGGCGGTCAGCGGGATCGCGTCTACAACATGGATTGCCTTGGGCGCATAAACCGGCCCCTTCTTGTCTTTGACAAAGGCCGACAATGCTGAACTGTCTATCGTGCATCCTTCGCGCTGTACCACAACAGCCGTAACGGCTTCCCCCCATTTGTCATGCGGCATGCCGACGACGGCTACATTGGCAACATCCGGATGGCTTGCAAGTGTGTCTTCAACTTCACGCGGATAGACATTGAAACCGCCGGAGATGATCATGTCCTTCTTCCGGTCAACTAGATAGAGGTACCCTTCGTCATCCTCGCGCGCCATGTCGCCGGTATGTAGCCAACCTGAGCGGAAGACTTCAGCAGTCTCTTCGGGCCGGTTCCAATAACCATCCATCACCATTGGGCTGCGAATGCACAGCTCACCTACCTCACCGCGGGCGACAGGTTGATCGTTTTCATCAAGTATCGCGGTTTGAACGGCCGCGGTCGGGTGCCCGCAGGACGCCAGCAATTCGGGTCGCGCCGGGTCGTGGTCTTCGCGCCGCAGGATGCTGATTTGCAAAGGTACTTCTGTCTGGGCGTATCCTTGCATAAAGACCGAGCCGAAAAAGCCGAGCGCTTGTTCTAGGCGGGACGGCGAAATGGGTGAAGCACCGTAGATGACAAGCTCCAACGACTTCATCTTTTCGGCGACCACATCAGGGTGATCGAGCAGTGCGTATATCATTGTCGGCACGATAAATGTCGCTGTAATCTTGTGCTCAAGAATGGTCTCTTGAAATCCTGTCGGCGTAAAGCCATTGGCCATGACCACCATCCCGCCCCGAAGCAGTACGGGAAGGACCAGCAAGCCAGCTGCATGGGAAATAGGGGCCACAATCAGCATGCGCGTTTCGGCCGGCCATTCATATTCGCCCAAGACGGTCTGAACGCTGTTCACGAAAGACGGGTGGCGGTGGGTGACGCCCTTGGGCATGCCGGTCGTTCCGCCCGTGTAAACGACACAGACGATCTGCGTTGAATCAAGCGTTGGGGATAAATCTCCGGGCGTCTGTCCGTCGGCAAGGGCGCAAATGTCGGTGTGACCCTCGGAAGGTCCCAGAGTCGCAATTTTGCATGCTTTTGAAAGTGGCTCGATCCGCCCAGCATAGGCTGTCGGCTCAACAACCAAGAGGTCGATTTCGGCATCACCCACGATGAACAGGTGGTCGTCAAGGCTCCCCATCGGATGGAGAGCGGTATAACGTACCCCCATGCACATGGCGGCAGCCATCACGCTGTAGGCTTCGATGGTATTCGTGACGAGCAGCCCCACGGCATCACCGCTTTTGAGGCCAAGCGCTCCGAGCGCCGATTTATACTGCGAGATTCTCGCACCAAGTTCTCGATAGGTTAGCTTGTTCTTTCCGTCGGAAATCGCGGGTCTGTCGCCAAAGCGGCGAGTCGCCCGATCAAGTAATTCGCCCATCGTGCAGGTCGAGTTTTGGGTCGTGTTCATTGCAAGTCCTCCATTGTGCCAGCAACTGACACGATCCTCCCCGTGTCTCGCCAACTTGCTTGCTGACTATCAAGCAAGTATTATTGTAGGGATCTGCAACCCGTCAAGAAGTATCGTCTGATAATTGCGGCCTTTGCTTCTTTACCGCTGAACAGCCTTCTTCCGCGCCGTTAGCTGGACGGCCAGCAAATTAATCCGTACATTGAATTGCATGCATCAGCAGCGGTTTAGATTTTGAGCCGCTGCTCACACCGACAAGAACTGGGTTTTAAGATGGCGGCAGACGTAAAGACGAAGAAGCGTAGAACTCAGGGGGAACGGCGAGAGGAAGCCGAGTCAAAACTTATTGAGGCCGCGACGGTTCTGGTGGCGACAAAGGGCTTTGATGGTTTCTCGCTTGCGGAGGTCGGTGATCTGGCAGGCTATAGTCGCGGTTTGCCTGGCCATTATTTCGGGTCAAAGATTGAGCTACAAAACCGAGTGGCTGAACATATCGTTTCAGAATTTTACAAAGATGCTGCCGATTTGCCGATCCGAAAACGAGGTCTTCAAAGGGTCAACGACCTTATTCGGCACTATATCAGAGTATCCAAACTCGAGCGTGTCAAAGCGCTGACCTTCTTGTTTACCCAGGCACAAATCGAGGACAGCCTGAAGAAGACGATGACACGGTTGCACAATCAGGCGATATCGACCCTTAAGCAGGAAATTGAAATCGGCATTGAAAACGGCAGTATTCGCAGGGATGTCGATCCATTGCTTCAGGCCGGTGTCATCTATGCATTCCTGCGCGGGCAGTTGGCGTTTGCAGTGCTCGACCCCAGTTATGAAACAGTCTCTCTGGGGGAGACATTCATCGCTAACCTTAAGCAGTCCATTCAGGCCGGGTAATCTATAGCCTGTCCTGGCGGACCCAGATAAAAATGGGGAAGCCTGCGGAATTATAAACTTGTCAAACAGCAAGCAAATTTATAGAGCTATATTTGAGGATAGGCGTAGGGGGAGGCACCATGACCGAAGAAGCGCTTGCATTGTTTCAAAGCGAGGGAACAGACCAGTTGCCGGACAACCCTGCCCTGATCGGTGGGGGCTGCGATGATTGCGGGTATGTGTTTTTTCCGATGCAGCGATATGGCTGCGAAAAATGCGGGTCGACGGCTTTGCGCGTGAAGAAGCTGACTGGGCGGGGCACTTTGATTGCTTCTGCCTTTGTGCATATGCCTGTCGGCACCCCTCACGAGGGCCCTTTTTGGGTCGGATCGATCCAAACAGATGATGGTGCGATCCTACGGTCTATTTTGCAGGTTTCCGAGGGTGCCGTATTAAAACCGGGGACGCCAATGATCACGAAACTTGTTCCCGAAACGCGCCCAAACCACGGCGCGCAAGACCTGCGTTTCATGCCGGCGGCAGATTAAGGATCAGCACATGGCCAAACTTATCAGCGATCTTCGCCCCGTCTACGTCGTCGGCATCGGCTTCCACCCCTACCAGCGGAGCAGCGAAACGAGCTATGTACAGCTCGGGCTGACCGCCGTTCGCGAAGCGTTAGCAGATGCTGGGGTGTCGTGGGAAGACGTTGAGTCTTCCTATGTGGCGCATGCACTACTGGGCATGGCGGCTGGCCGCCCGATGTTGCGCCATCTCGGCGATAGCGGCCGCCCAATTGTACACATTGAAAACGCTTCTGCTTCGGGGTCGGCCGCGGTACGGCACGCCTGTATGGAGGTAGCCTCTGGCATCAGCGATGTCGTTCTGGCGGTCGGCGTTGACAAGCGGGAACGCCCCGAAGTTTATCGCGCCAGCACCGGGCTGCCGGATCTGGCAGAGGACAGCATCCTTCCCTTTACCCATTTCGCCCTGCTGACGGACGAATACGTGCATAAATATGGTGTGACCCCCGAAGACATGGCGCTGGTCGCCGTGAAAAATCACGCAAACGGTGCGAAGAATATCAATGCCCAACGTCAAAAGGTCCGCACGATCGAAGAGGTGATGAGCCGACCGATCTCTGGCTCGATTACTGCTTTGCAATGCACCCCTATCGGCGAAGGCGGCGCGGCGGTCATTCTTGCTTCCGAAGAGGGTATTAAGCGACTGGGGCTGGATATGGGCCGAGCCGTTCGGATTGCATCCTCTGCTGCGGGCAGCGAACGGGCGGGCAACAATCTGAATCCCGACACCGCGCTTACGGCTGATATCATGCGACTTGCCATCGCTCAGGCTCAGATCGCGGCGACGGATCTGGACATTTTAGAAGTGCATGACGCCTTTTCGGTCGAAGAACTGCTCTATGCTGAAGCGATTGGCATCTGCAAACCGGGCCACTACGTACCGATGCTGAAAGAAGGCGCATGGAATATTGGCGGTCACTGTGCCGTCAGCCCTTCGGGCGGACTGCTTGCCATGGGTCATCCCGTTGGCCCCACAGGCATCGGGCAGGTGGGCGAGATTACCCGGCAGCTTCGTGGGGAGGCAGGTACGCGCCAGCATAAAAACGCCAAGACCGGACTCGCTCATATGGTGGGGGTGGGTGCCGTTTGTTACGCGCATGTCCTGATGAAATAGACCATACTATAATATGCGAGGTGCGCGGGCGAGTTCAGGTTGCCTGCCACCACGCGACGCCCTCGGCGTCGATCTTGCGTGTGGCCTGACCACGCGTCCGCAAGCAATGCAGATTGGCCAATGCTTCGCCGGCGGCAAGGCCGTAAATGCTTTCCGTCACCTCACGGTTAAATAGAACCGTGAAAAGGTCGATGACCCGCCTGGGCTCTTGGATTTCCGCAAGCGCATTTTTCAGGTCTTGTTCATGTCCATCGATCAGCGCGTCGATGCGCGTGTGCAATCCGCGATAGGGGTCACCGTGCGAAGGCAGCACTAACACGTCATCCGGAATTTCTGATTTTATCCGCGCCAGACTGCTGAGCCAATTCGTCATTGGATCCGCTTCGGGATTGTGTGCGCGGACCGATACGTTTGGTGTGATTTTTGGCAACACCTGGTCGCCCGCGATGAACAATCTTTTTTTATGATTGTAGAGACAAGCGTGTTCCGGCGAATGGCCGGAACCTATGACAACCTGCCATGCATCACCGCCCAAGGTCAGCTTGTCACCTGCCGCAATGCGCTCAAACTTCGTCGGTGGCGTGCAGACAAGCCCACTATAGGAACGTTGAAGTTCCATGTTCGCCTCGATCAACGCATCACTGCCGCCGGCCGCGCGAAAGAATGCTGTCTGGCGGGCATCGCGTTCCTGCGACATGCCCATGGCCAGTGCAACCAGTTCCGTTTCTTCTTTCATGGTAATCAGGACTGGCGCACCTCTGCATCGGCTGATCCATCCGGCCAGACCCCCGTGATCAGGGTGCCCATGCGTCAGAACTAAGCTGTTCACAGCTTGCGACTGAATGGTGCTCGCAAATATTTCATTCCACGCTGCGACGGTTGCAGGTGAATTGATGCCCGTATCGATAATGTCCCAACATACTTCATGATGGAACAGCCAAATGTTGACTGACTTTAGACCGCCGCCAACCGGCATTCTCGCCCAGAGAAGATTGTCCAAAACCTCAATGGTGGAACCGTCACCGATACATGGGACATTCTCACCGAACGGGAAACTCAATAACTTCTCGGTTCCGGCTGAAGATTCCGCTTGGCTATCCATTCTGGTTCATCCTCACTCTGCGCGTTTAAGGTCAAATACAACTATACTTGCTTACCATCAAGCAAATAACTAAGGTGACTGGAATCAGGGCAGCCCAAGGCTGCGATAGGGGAGGATAACATGGACATTAAAAACACCGCCGCGATTGTCACCGGGGGCGCCTCAGGGCTGGGCGCGGCGACCGCATCACTTTTGGCGCAGAGGGGGGCAAAGGTCGCATTGTTCGACGTTAATGCTGAGCTCGGCAATCAACTCGCCGATGAGATTGGCGGGTCATTCCATTCTGTCGACGTCACTGATCCTGAGATGGTGAAAAGCGCAGTTCAGGATGCAGAAGGATTACATGGGAAAGCGCGCATCCTTGTCAATTGTGCAGGGATCGGTCCGCCGGCAAAGGTGTTGAATCGAGATGGGTCACCCTTGCCGCTGGAAGACTTTGCAAAGGTTATCCAGATCAACCTGATCGGCACGTTCAATGTTCTGTCTCATTTCGCAGCCCGGCTCTATGAGGCTGAGCCCGTCGGGGAAGAACGCGGCGTTATCGTCAATACCGCTTCGGTTGCAGCATTTGAAGGCCAGATTGGACAGGCGGCTTACTCCGCCTCCAAATCCGGTGTCGCCGGTATGGCTTTGCCGATTGCACGTGAGTTTGCGCGATATGCAATTCGTGTGAATACGATCGCGCCGGGGCTATTTCTAACACCGATGTTGGAAACGCTTCCGCAAGAAGCACAAGATTCACTAGGCAAACAGGCGCCTTTCCCCAGCCGTTTGGGCAAACCCGAGGAATACGCTCAGATGGTGGAAGCCATCATCTCAAACCCCATGTTGAACGCCGAGACGATACGATTGGACGGTGCAATTCGGATGGCTCCGAAATGAAGGGCGTAGGCCCGGTCAAAGCTGATGAAATCGCCGCACGGGTCGAAACCTTTGTTCGGGAAAAGGTAATACCTTACGAGTCCGACATGCGTCGTGATCATCATGGCTGCCCAACTGAGGAGCTCGTGATTGAACTCCGCGCCAGAGCCAAAGAGGCAGGGGTTTTGACCCCCCATATCATGGCGGATGGCAGTCACTTATCTCAACGGGAAACCCTTGTGGTTCTGCACAAAAGCGGCCTCTCACCCCTTGGACCCTTGGCGTGCAATACAGCCGCGCCAGACGAGGGCAACATGTACCTGCTCGGCAAAATCGGTAGTCCTGAAATCAAAAAACGTTTTCTTGATCCGTTGGTCGCAGGAGCGCGGTCGGCCTTCTTTATGACAGAGCCCGCATCGTCAGGTGGGGCAGGGTCCGATCCAAAGATGATGCAAACGGCTTGCCGGCGCGACGGCAATCACTGGGTCATCAATGGCACAAAGGCGTTCATCACCGGTGCGCAGGGCGCAAAGGTGGGGATCATTATGGCAAAGGCCGAAGAGGGCGCTTGTCTGTTTCTTGTCGATCTGCCGAACCCTGCAATCGAAATCACACACATCCCCAACACGATCGATACCTCAATGCCTGGCGGCCACGCTGTCGTTGAGATCAAGGATCTGCGCGTACCCGAAGATCAGATGTTGGGTGAACCCGGTGACGGGTTCAAATATGCGCAAATCAGACTAAGCCCGGCACGACTATCGCATTGCATGCGCTGGCTTGGCGCTTGCACCCGCGCACAGGAAATCGCGGTCAACTACGCCAATAATCGGAAGGCGTTCGGCAAAACGCTGATCGACCACGAGGGTGTAGGCTTCATGCTGGCAGAAAATCACATCGACCTGCGACAGGCATGGCTGATGATTGATTGGTGCGCGGGCGTTCTGGATGAGGGGCGTCTAGGCACCGTCGAAAGCTCTATGGCGAAGGTGGCCGTATCTGAGGCTTTGATGCGCATCGCAGATAAATGCGTCCAGGTCATGGGGGCTTCGGGTGTTTCCGGCGAGACCATCGTGGAGCAGGTCTTCCGGGAGGTTCGCGCCTTTCGCATTTATGACGGCCCAACGGAAGTTCACAAGTGGAGCCTCGCTCACAAAATACGCCGCGACTGGAAAGCCGCGCAAGAAAACCATGGGGCCTTGAATGGCCACCAGAACTCATAATGGAGAACGAAATGGCAGACGCATATATCGTAGCGGCAGGTCGGACAGCAGGTGGCAGACGCGACGGCAAGTTATCGCAGTGGCATCCAGCGGATTTGGCAGCTGAAGTACTCAACGCACTTGTAGATCGCTCCGGCATTGATCCGACAGCGGTCGACGACGTCATCATGGGCTGCGTTACACAAGCGGGCGAACAGGCACTTCAGGTCGGCCGCAACGCGGTCTTGTCGTCAAAGCTGCCCCAGACCGTTCCGGCGGTCACCATTGACAGGCAATGCGGAAGTTCGCAGCAGGCGGTGCAGTTCGCGGCACAGGCAGTTATGTCGGGCACACAGGATGTGGTTATCGCTGCAGGGACCGAAAGCATGTCGCGGGTGCCCATGTTCTCGAACATGATGCTGCACAAGAAAGCAGGCATCGGCGGTAGCGCCTACAGCCCGCGCGTATTGGAAAAATACGGAGTCGATAATTTCAGCCAGTTTGATGGCGCCGAATTGGTGGCCAAGAAGTACGGATTTGACCGGACGACATTGGACCGATTTGCGCTGGAAAGCCATCGTCTGGCAGCAGTTGCCGATGATGCCGACGCATTCGTCGAGGAAATCGTACCGGTTGACGTAGACGGCACCCCCCACCTGCGGGACGAGGGTATCCGCCGCGAAGCGACACTCGATGGGTTGGCTGGACTGAAAACCCTGACAGAGGGTGGTGTAATCACCGCCGGGAACGCCAGCCAGATTTGTGATGGTTCCTCAGGGGTTATGATTGTGTCGGAACATGCGCTGAAAAAATATGGCCTAACGCCCATGGCACGGATCGTCGGTATGTCAGTCACGGCGGGTGATCCAGTCATCATGCTGGATGAGCCGGTGGCAGCGACCCGAAAAGTGCTCGATCGGACAGGCATGTCGCTGGACGATATTGATCTCTATGAGGTTAACGAAGCATTTGCTCCCATCCCGTTGGCATGGCTCAAGGCAATGGGTGCTGATCCAGAAAAGCTAAACGTCAATGGAGGCGCTATCGCTTTGGGCCATCCATTAGGCGCCAGCGGAACGAAGTTGATGACCACGCTAATATACGCTCTCAAAGCCCGCGGCAAACGCTACGGTTTGCAGACTATGTGTGAAGGCGGCGGGATCGCAAACGCCACGATCATTGAGGCGCTTTGACAGGTCGCCGGTTAAAAAGCGCTCTGCGCAGGGCCCTATAGCGGAAACTCGATGCGGCTCCCCTTGCGGCGTTTGCTCGCAAAGGGGGCTGACGGTGACTTACAAGAGCCAGTTTGCATCGGCTTTAGGGATCGCTTCTGAGAAGGACATTTCGTGAATGATCTTGCCGGTGGCGACCTCGGGACCGTTTGCGAGCGGTACTGTTATCCTAATGTCGCCGCCCAGACGGATATAGCCTGGTTGCGCGGTGTTTTCATTCGGTTGCTGGTCGGAATTGAGCGCGTCGCTCAAGAGGTGATTGCCTGAAATTTCGATACGGATCATGTCTCCATTGTAGGGTGCCTCGATCAGGAAGCCGTCAGGCCAACCGTTGCCGGACTGCGGGCCGACATGGATTTCACCAACGAAACTGTCCTCAAATTCACCGGTGCTGAGCAGGATTTCACTGTCTTTTGCCAACATGAACTTGCAGACGACCTTGTTGCCGTAATCCGCGTTGTGTTGAATATACGAGAAGTTAAGCGTGAAATCTCCGCATTCCGCACGGCCCCAGTGCCACGCTTTGAGAACACCTTCGATACCGGCATTACCCCAATTGTGGTCGTGATAACCGTGACCATCCTCGATAGCGATTGTTTCGCCCGCGACCTGAATAGTGCCGTTCACAACTGCGCGCGGTGCGGGCACGACATGCGCGTTAAACACCGTCAGCGCCTCGTCGAAATACATCGCACCGGAACCGGCACGCCAGGACTCAACGGTTGCAACAAGCTCTAGGTCGACGACCACATCATCATGTTCGGCATGTAGCTGCCAATTCGGGTAGCGGCCTTTACACCAGTTATTGCCCAGCTTTACGTCGCAATGCTCTTCGGACGCGATGAAGTCCACACCGGGGAAGGGCACTTGGAAATCGCGGTTGGTGCCGTCGGGGAGTTCGACGTTCAACATCAACATCGGCGGTAGGTCAGGGTTGTCCAACATGATTAACGGGCGGTCCATCAGGATCACCGCGGCCTTGAGGCCTGACTGGGTGAACAGATCAAAATACCACCATTCGTAATGGCGCGGGTTTCCGTCATTGTGATAGCCGTCGTCGCGATCTGTCACGACTTCTTGGGCGGCCTGGTCGTACAGACCCGGTGCCTCATAGTTACCAATGACGCGCTTTGGCGCTTGGGCAGTCGCGATGGAGCACAGGCCAGGTACAAGCACGAGGCCCGCTCCGAACGCGCTTGAAGTCAAAAAGAATCTTCGGGAGAGTTCCATGGTCTTTCCTCTTGGAATCGTTAAGTAAGTTGATCAGCTCTGAGCCCGGTTCATTAGCTTCGCGTATTTTTTGAGGAACAGATCATTGCCCTTCATCTTGCTGGTCAGGAAGTCACCAGCAGTGAAGAAACCAAGGAAGGAATTCCCCTGTTTGGGGCCAAGCGGCACAAGGATCGGTGCCTTGCTGCCCCATGGCTTATATGGCTTCATGTCTTCGACCGATTGTCCCGCTGCCAATCCGGACAGCGTCGTCTTTAGCCATGGCAACTGGCGACTTGCGGCGACAATGGTCATCCCGTCGCCTGCATCCGCGACATCGCCGGCCGCGAACACATTGGGCAGCGACGATGGGCGCATCCACGGGTCGACTTTGATCCGGTTTTCCGTCGTTTTCTGGACACCGGCAAGCGTTTCAAGCACCTCGGAATTCGCGCGCGATCCGATAACCGGAAAGATCAGGTCGAAGTCGTGCTGTGACCCATCAGCGAGTTGCAGGGTGCCCGCATAAGGCTCGGTCATGCTTTGCAGGTTCTCCGCCAACTGGCCAAGAATGAGCGTGACGCCAGTCTTGCGCAGTTTCGCGGCCAAAGAGGTGCCCAGCTTTGACGGCATCGTCGGGAACAATGTCTCGTCGCTTGAGATCAGTGTCACCTTCTTGTCCGGCATGGCATAGGCGATTTCGCCCGCAAGCTCGGTGCCAACGGCACCAGCCCCGACAATGCCGATGCGCCGCGCCGCTTTGAGTTGCTGGTGAATGCGCTGGTTGTCGGCCTTGAGGTCCGCAATATCGGCGCCTTGAGGCTTGAATGGCATGGCGTTGCCAGATCCGGTGGCAACAACGATTTGATCCGCCTCTACCCGACTGCCGTCCTCCAACGTAACACTGTCCGCGTCTATGGATTTCGCCTTGGAGGCGATTACCTTGCCGTTCGTGAGCAGCCGATCATAGGGAATAAGAGCGCGATCCAGCAGCGAAGGATCAACAACCGCGCGGATCATGGCCGGCGCGTGAACGAAGTGACTGCGCGGCTCGATCAATGTGACTTGTGCGGTGTCGTCGAGAGACTTCGCGAGTTCGGCGCCTATGTACCCGCCGCCGACAATGGCAACTTTCTGTGGCATGATTTTTAACCTTCTTGGGGGCCTTGCGGCGTAATTCTATGATTTGTGGGCGGCGTGATCGGCGGGATAGGTGATCTGTCCGAATTTCCCGGCGCGATACTCGCGGAACGCTTCGGTCAGTTCGTTGTCGCTGTTCATGACAAACGGGCCGCGCATGGCGATGGGGTCGGTGATCGCCTCACCGCCAAACAGCAGCAGATCGAGCGGTTCAACAGCCGGGTTAGTGATCTCCAACGTCCCATTCGGGGCGTCCAATCCGATGAGGGTATGCGCATCGATCTTGGTATCACCGACCACGGCCCCTTGCGTTGGCAGGAATCCAGCGACAGGCAGACCGGCGTGCAGGGCGATATCGACTGTCGCAAGCGGCTCGATCCTCACGTGCCAGATAAATTCGCCCGCATAGGTGGGGATGGGCGAGGATTGCCTGTCATAAGCGCCAAGCAGAACTTTGACCTCCCCACGTCCCCCCGCGAGTCCTACAACGGGCAGGTCCGGGGATGAGACGGGCATGTATTGCGCGGGCTCGTTTTTGTTCGGCGCAGGCAGGTTGATCCAGAATTGAAAGGAATGCAGCACCCCGCCATCACGGCGCAGGGGCGTGGCGAGCATTTCGTCATGGATAATGCCGTTGCCCGCGTTCATCCATTGCACGCCTCCTGCTGTCACGGTGCTGTTGTTCCCCAGGCTGTCGAAATGGGTCATCGCCCCTTCCATGACATAGGTGAATGTCACGATACCCCGATGGGGGTGGGCGAAGCTGCCATCGGGCTCGGGCAACTCACCAGCAACAATTTCGCTCTTGGGCAGATGATCGAGAAGAAGGAACGGGCCGACCGCGTTCACAGCCCGGTTCGGAAGGGCTCGTGCGATGGTAAATGTACCGACTCGATCGGGCTGCGTTGGCTCTTGGAAAGAAACTTGTTTCATTGAATTGCTCCGGTTGTTGATCCAGTGATAAGCGAA
This sequence comes from Sulfitobacter dubius, assembly GCF_027214245.1. Classification (GTDB taxonomy): domain Bacteria; phylum Pseudomonadota; class Alphaproteobacteria; order Rhodobacterales; family Rhodobacteraceae; genus Sulfitobacter; species Sulfitobacter dubius_A. The sequence goes on from NZ_JAPWHM010000002.1 coordinate 503,476, forward strand.
GCGAAGCCTGATTGATATTTATACTTTTTTAGTATCTAAATAAAAAATTCTTAACTTGTGGTGCCTCATGAAACTCGATCAACTGAACGTCTTGCGCGCCGTTGTTGAAACCGGTTCGGTCAAAGGGGGCGCCGAACGCCTCAACCGGACGCAGCCAGCGATCAGCCAAGCGTTGAAGACTCTGGAATTTCAGACTGGGACCGAATTGTTTGATCGGTCGGGGTATCGGCTTGTACTCACACCGGTGGGCAAACGGGTCTATCTTCAATCCTTGCGGGTTTTGACGGAGGCGGAGGATCTGGGTCAGTTGATCCAGCACTTCGAGAGAGGGCAGGAAGAAACGATTACAATCGCGGTGGATTCCAGCACCAACCTCAACGCGCTGACCCCCGTCTTGTGCAAACTGCAAACGGATTTTCCCGAGACCCGTGTAGTCTTGCGCCCGGAGGTTCTGTCCGGCGCCATCGAGGCCGTAAAAACGGAGACCGCGGCAATCGCTATTTCGCCAATGTCCTCAATCATGCTTGAGGAAGAGGGCTGCGACTACATCCCTCTCGGGAAATCGATCTTGCGCAATGTTACGTCACCATCCCTTTGGGCTGAGATGGATCATCCCGAGCGGCTCTCGGACATGCGCCGTTTCCATCAGGTCATCGCGAGCGACAGCGGCCAAGCCGGAGGGCTGTTCGACCGCGAAATCGGCGTCCAGAAAGGCCAGCGCCGCTGGTATGTCAGCGACTTGCACACCAAGAAGCACCTGCTGATTGCAGGTCTCGGCTGGGGCCGCCTGCCAGAACACATGATCGCGGAAGAGTTGGAGCAAGGGCTGCTATGCGAGATAGACTTGCCACACACACACCTTGCATTTGATGTTACAATCTATGCGTTTCGCCAAACACAACCGATTATCGGTTCCGTAGCGGAATTGCTATGGAGGGAATTCAAAGCCCTTTCATCGTAATGCCCAACTATCGTTCGATACTACCTATGATGACTGAACTCGCAGCGCGTATCTGCCCTGACCATTCGTGGGGTCGCCCGACTGCAAGCTGTCCTTCCCCGGATTCCTGCAAGGTATCATAAAGGGGTGTCGGTCAACTCAGCGATCAGATCGACCAAGCGGTGTGAACCCGCTTGGTGCAGGAACCGTTTATAGCGCCAATGCCACCGAACCAGCAGCCAATGCCGCACGCCTCAAGAGTTCAAACGCGATGTGGCCCGCCCGATCTGGGCGAGCCTCTTGACTAGAAACCTTCGGGCAAAAGGCCCGCTGGCAAGTTCTGGTAGCACACTGGGCGCAGGAAACGCCGGATCGACAGGGTGCCGACCGAGGTTGCTCCGAAGTTGGTCGAGGCCGGGTAGGGCCCGCCGTGAACCATGCTGTCGGCCACTTCGACGCCGGTGGGGAAGCCGTTGACCAGCAGGCGCCCGGCTTTGCGTTCGATAATTGGCATCAGACGTCGTGCAGTGTCAGTATCCGCGTCGTCCATTTGCAGCGTGATCGTAAGCTGGCCTTCCAGCCCCTTCGCGAGGCTCTCCATCTCTTCGACTGAACCGGTCCGAACGACGAGGCCAAGCGGGCCAAAGACCTCTTCCCCAAGCTCGTGATCCTGCAAATAGGCCGCGCTATCCGTTTCATAGAGGTTGGGCAGGGCGTTGCGGCCTTCGCTGTCGGTGGACAGGCGCGGCTGCACGGCATTGCGCCGATCAAACCGGGCCTTGCCGTCGCGGTACGCCTGCGCGATCCCGTCTGTCAGCATCACCTGCGCAGGTGCGTCTTGCAGGGCTGCGGTCGCGGCTGCGACAAAACTGTCGCCTTCCGCGCCTTTCGGCACAACTGCGATGCCGGGGTTGGTGCAGAACTGGCCCGCGCCCATCGTCAGCGACCCGGCCCAGCCTTCGCCAAGGGCTTGGCCGCGCGCTTTACACGCCTCGGGCAACACGAACATCGGATTGACCGAGCCGAGTTCGCCGAAAAACGGGATCGGCTCGGGCCGGGCGGCGCAAAGGTCGAACAATGCGCGGCCCCCGCCAAGCGAGCCGGTGAAGCCCACGGCTTTGATAAGCGGATGCTGCACCAGTGCTTGGCCGACCGTGCGGTTGCCGCCTTGGATCAGGGAAAAGACACCTTTTGGCATGCCGCATTTTTCAATCGCGGCATGCACGGCCTCGGCCACGATCTCGCCCGTGCCGGGGTGGGCGGAGTGCCCTTTTACGACGACCGGACATCCTGCGGCCAGCGCCGCGGCGGTGTCGCCCCCGGCGGTGGAAAAGGCCAGCGGGAAGTTCGACGCGCCGAAGACGGCGACAGGGCCAATCGGGCGTTGGACCATGCGCAGCTCCGGGCGGGGCAGGGGCTGCCGGTCGGGCAGGGCTGGATCGACCCGCGTATCAAGGTAGTCGCCCTTTAGAATATGATCGGCAAAAAGCCTCAGCTGCCCTGTGGTGCGCCCGCGTTCACCGTTCAGCCGCGCTTCGGGCAGGCCGGTTTCGCGCGTGCCGATATCGGTGATGGCCTCGGCGCGGGCTTCGATTTCGTCGGCGATGGTGTTAAGGAATGCGGCCCGCGCCTCGCGGGTGCTATAGCCGTAGGACCAGAAGGCAGCCTCTGCCGCTTCGCAGGCCTGATCGACGAGCGCCCTTGTCCCGACGCTGAAATCAAGCGCCGGACCGCTTGCGGGTTCAGAGGCAAAGGTCTGGTCAGAGCCGATCCATGTGCCGGCGATCAAATGTTTACCATGCGGGGTGAAGCTCATGCTGCTGTCTCCTTTTGCGAATTGCGGACCATCTTGCAGGCGATCTCAAACGCGGCGCGGGTGGCCCCGACGTCGGCTGTGCCTTGGCCTGCGATGTCGAATGCCGTGCCATGCGCCGGGGTGGTGACGGGCACCGGCAGCCCGCCTTGAACGGTCACGCCGCGGTCAAATCCCAGCAGTTTAAGGGCGATCTGGCCTTGGTCGTGATACATCGTGACCACGGCGTCGATCTCGCCTTTCGTGACCTTGAGAAAGACTGTGTCTGAGGGCAGGGGGCCGGTCACAGCCATCTGACCGCCTGCCATGTGACGCACTGCGGGTTCGATCACGTCGATTTCCTCACGGCCAAAGTTGCCGCCGTCCCCGCCATGGGGGTTGAGCGCTGCAACGGCGATGCGGGGTCTGGCGTGGCCGGCTTGCCGCAGGGTGCGGTCGATCAGACGGGTGGCTTCTTGGATGCGGTCGGGGGTGATCGCGTCGGCCACGTCCCGCAGGGCGATATGGCTGGTGACCCGGCTGGTCCACATATCGTCGAGTGTGTTGAGTTCGGAAATATAGTTGGTCACGCCGAGCTTTTCGGCGATGTAATGCAACTCATCGGAATGCCCGATCCCGGCCATATGCATCGAGGCCTTGTTGAACGGGGCGAAGACAATCGCGTCGATCACCCCCTCCTGCACAAAGGCGAGCGCTTGGTCGAGGACCCGTAGCGTGGACCGGCCCGAGGCTTCGGTGCTTTGGCCAATGACGACATCCTCGGCCGCGATGGTTTCCATCTCATGCAGAGCGATTGGCGCATGCGCCGTCCAATCCTGTGCCGCCGCGTTCACCGTAGTCATCGTGTGGTCGTACCCGGCTTGGCGCTGCCCCATCTCAAAGACGTGACGGTCGCCGATCAGCAGGATCTGCGCCTGATCGCAGCAGTCATCGGCCAGCAGCCGGGCGACAAGTTCCGGCCCGATGCCGCTGGGGTCACCGGGGATAACACCAATTCTTGGGGTCATGTTCACTCCGTTTCTGTATTGTGGTCCTTGGCTTTGCCGTCTTCTTGCAAAGCGTTTTTGGTATTGGTGACGGCCGAGGCAAGGTGATGGCGCAGCGCCTCGGACGTGGCTTTGGCGTCGCGCCGCGACAGGGCGTCGACGATGGCGCGGTGTTCGGCCAGGGTCTGGCCGCGGCCCGAGCGACGTTGCGAGGATTGAAACCGCGCCCGCCACAGCCGCGCATTGAACTTAAGATGCGTATCGATCAGCGGGGCATTGCGGCTTGCCTGCACGATGGCTTCGTGCATCTGCATATCGAGGCGAAAGGATTCCAGCGGGGAAAGCGTGCTGTCTCCCGCCTCAATCTGGCGCTGATACTCGGCCACTTGAGCGATCTCGGCATCGGTGATGCAGGCGCAGGCCAACTCCCCGGCCAAGGCTTCGAGCGCGCCCATAACGATCAGGTTCTGTTCGATCTCATCCAGCCGGGGATTGGCCACCTGCGGTCGACGGGTGACCGAATATTCGATCAACCCGTCCTGTTCGAGAATGGTCAGCGCACGGGTCAGGGGGGTGCGGCTGATGCCCAAGGCAGCGGCCAGATCACGCTCCGAGATATGCGCCCCGGCGGGCAGTTTCTCTAGCAAAATCAACTCGCGCAGCTTGTCGGCGGCCACCTCTACCAATGTGGCGCGGGGCCGCGCGAGGGCAAGCTCGCCCGTGTCGAGGTCTGTGATGTCGGTCTTCTTGCTCATGTCATTTTCCCCAGCTCAGCAACACCGGCTCAAGCGGCCGGATCAAGCGGAGTAGGGACTCTCGTGTCTGAGGATGCAATGGGGCAATCGGGTGACGACAGAATTCCGAGCGGATCACCCCGCCTTCAACCATTGCCGCTTTGGCAGACCGAAAGCCGCATTGACGGTTTTCATGGTTCACCGCAGGCAAGACGCGGGCATAGGCATCGGTCGCGGCCCGAAGATCGCCAGCCGCGAAATGGTCGATCACCGGTTTGATCTGGTCAGGGATCATGGCGCTGGTCATGGCGCCAGTGGCCCCGGCTTCGAGATCAGCGAGCAGCGTGATCGCCTCTTCTCCGTCGAAAGGGCCTTCGATGGCGTCACCGCCTGCCGCAATCAGATCACGCAGCTTGGTCGCGGCCTGCGGGCATTCGATCTTGAACAGACGCACTTCTTCGATCTCGCGCGCCATGCGCACCAGCAGGGGCACCGGTAGGTCCACCCCCGAAAGCGGCGCATCTTGCACCATGATCGGGATGCCGACTTCTCCCACTTGGGCAAACTGCTCAAAGCTCTGTTCCGCCGAGCCCTTCAGCAATGCGCCATGGTAGGGGGGCATCATCATGACCATTGCGGCACCATGGTCTTTGGCGTGCTGCGCACGGGCCACGGCGATTTGGGTGGCGTAGTGGCTGATGGTGACGATGACGGGCAGCCGCCCATCCATATGCTTGAGCGATACCTCCGTCAAAAGGCGGCGTTCCTCATCGGTGATCAGGAACTGTTCAGAGAAGTTGGCGAGGATGCAAATGCCATCGCTGCCCTGATCGACCATACAGTCGATCACACGTTTCATGCCCTCATAGTCGACCGTGCCGTCATCGTTGAACGGGGTGGGGGCGACGGGCCAGATGCCGGAGTATTTGGTCATTCTGTGATCTCGAAGTTGGAAAGATGTTTGTCGGAAATGGTGATGCCGAGGCCGGGTTTGTCGTCTTCAAGCTGCAAGAACCCGTCCTGCGCCTCGGGGTCGCCTTCGAAGATGTAGTAGAACAACTCATTACCGACCTCGACATCGAAGACCGGGAAGTATTCGGACATCGGACAGTTAATATTGGCCATGGTCAGGTGATAGTTATGCATCTGCCCGGCATGTGGGATGACCGGGATCTGCGCCGCCTCGGCGATGGCGTTGATCTTTTGCGCCGCCGTGATGCCGCCGACGCGGTTGGTGTCATATTGCAGTACGCTGACCGCGCGGCGATTGATCAGTTCGGCACAACCGATCACGCTGTATTCATGTTCGCCGCCCGAGATTGGGACGATCCCCATGGCGTTCAACTCGGCATAGCCTGCCACATCGTCGGCGATCACCGGCTCTTCGAGCCAGCGCGGCTCGTATTTCGCCAGTTTGGGCAGCATCCGCTTGGCGTAGTCGAGGTTCCAACCCATGTAGCATTCGAGCATCAGGTCTTTGTCATAGCCGATCACCTCGCGCAGCGCTTCGACCCGTTTGAGGTTTTCACGCATGCCTGCCATGCCGTCCTTCGGGCCAAAGCCAAACCGCGTTTTAAACCCGGTGTAGCCGTGCTGCATCGCCTCTTCCGCTTCCGCCTGCATGCTTTCGACAGACCCCGCGTAAAGCTTGGAATAGTAGACCGGGATTTTCTCTTTGGTGCGCCCGCCCAAGAGTTTGAACACGGGTTTACCGACCAGTTTGCCCATCAGATCCCAGATCGCGATGTCGACGGCCGAGATCGCGGTCATCCCGACCCCCTTGCGGCCCCAAGCGTGGCTGCGGCGGTACATTTTCTCCCACAGATAGGCGTAGTCGAAGGGGTCTTCGCCAACGACCAGCGGGGCGAACCATTCGTCGATTGCCTGTTTCACAAGGGTAGGGGCCAAGGCTGCATTGCCGATGCCGATTGTGCCGTCTTCTGTCTCAATCTCGCAGGTCAGCCACTGGTGAAAACGAAAGCTCGCCATGGCATCGCCCTTAATCCAAAGGGCATCCGACGCATTGGTGCAGAAATTCCCCGAGGGGGGCACGGTCGGCCCTTTCCAGTTCCAGACACGGGTGCGGACGGATTTGATCTTAGTCATCAGGGCCTCTCTTTTTTCGCTGTTTCTCGTTCTGCCGGACACTTCCGAAGACGAATCATGTTGACATCACTCTTAGCATCATATTGGAGTTTTGGAATGCCAAAATGCTAAAGCGCCAAATTACGGAGGGGAAGAAATGAAATATGACCGACTGCACAAGCTGCCGCGCGTTCGTGGCTCATTTCCCGATAGGCAAAGGTGCAAAGGATGCGGCAGAACTTTCTTAACCAACGGAGGAGATACGATGAAAACCCTTACAAAGAGCCTGAGCGCCAGTTTGGCCGCTGCGACCTTTGCACTTGTGACACCCGTGGCCGCGGACACCTATGTGGTGGCCGTGGGTGCGGCGTCGAACAGCCTGCAGGGCAAAAGCGCCGCACGCTTTGCCGAACAGTTGCAAGAGCAACTGGGCGACGCCCACACGGTGGAATTCTATGCCGATGCACAGCTCGGCAACGAAAAGGAACTGATGCAAAAGCTGCGTCTGGGCACCGTGGATTTCACGCTGATCTCTTCCATCATGACCAACGTTGCGCCCGAATTTGCGCTATTTGACATGCCGTTTCTGGTGCAGGATCGCGCGCACCTAAAAGCAATCGACGCCGAAATCGTGCAGCCCGATTTGGCCCCACTGGCGCGCAAAGCCGGGCTTGAAGTGCTCTCGACTTGGGAAAACGGTTTCCGCCAGATCACCAACAACGCTCGCCCGATCAACACCCCCAGCGATTTGGAGGGGCTCAAAATCCGCACGCCCTCTTCTGAATGGCGGGTTTCGATGTTCAAAGAATGGGGCGCAAACCCGACGCCGATGTCTTTCTCTGAAGTGTTCGTCGCCCTTCAAACCGGCACAATGGACGGGCAGGAAAACCCGCTGACCAATATTGTCGGCGCGAATTTCCAAGAGGTGCAGGGCTACCTGAGCCTGACTGGCCACGTCTATTCACCTACCTATCTGACCACCGGGGCCGAAACCTGGTCGAAACTTCCCGATGAGGTCAAAACCGCCGCGACCGAAGTTGCCGCAGCCGTTCAGGACTGGTCGCTGAACCAGGGCGAAACCGCCGACGGTGAACTGGTCGAGAAGGTCCGCGCAGCGGGGGTAGAGGTCAATGAGGCTGATAAGGCCGCCTTTATCGAAGCCTCCGCGCCGATCTACGCTGCCTTCTCCAGCCAAGTGCCGGGTGGCGACGCGCTCGTCTCGCGCGCGCAAGAACTGGCTAAGTAAACGCAGCTTCGCCCCGGTTGGCATGGGCTGGCCGGGGCCACTCAGAACAGGAGACAGGCATGGTCGCTAAGATCGAGCGTTTACTTCTTTGGGCAATCGAAACGGTTTGCCTCGCGCTGTTGGTGACACTGGCGGGAGCGGTCGTTTATTCGACCACCATGCGTTACCTCGGTGCATCGCCCGCATGGTACGATGAGATCGCCAGCGTCCTGCTGGCTTGGCTCACCTATTTCGGCGCTGCCTATGCGGTGTTCATGCGCCAACACATGGGCTTTTCGGGCATCGTCATCGCCTTGCCGAAATCTGCGGCCATCGTGCTGACATTATTTTCCGAGCTGCTCGTCATCATTTATTTCTCCGTCACAGCTTATTACGGCAATGCCGTGTTGGCAGTGGCGAAATGGGATTCCCTGCTGTCTTTGCGCTGGATGACCTTGGACATCGTGCAATCGGTGATCCCGATCGCTTCGGTCTTGATGATCATCGGCACCCTCTTGACCTTGCCGCGCGCCCTGCGCTTGGCCGCGCAAGGGATTGATCCCGAACATGCAGAAATCGACAAAGCCATCGCCGAGGCCGAGGCCGAAACCGCCACGCTCGACCTAAAGGACACCGCCAAATGATCCTCCTTTACACCACCATTGCCCTGATCACCCTGATCTTGATCAACGTGCCCATCGCCGTCGCGATCGGGGTGACCTCTATGGCGGGCTTTCTGCTGACCTCCGGGCCAGACGCTTTCTATGACATGGTGATCAAGCTCTATTCCGGCTCGACCTCTTTTCCGCTGATTGCCATTCCGCTGTTCATTCTGGCGGGCAATTTGATGAACACCTCCGGCATCTCTCTGCGGCTGATCAACTTTGTCACCGCGCTGATCGGCTTTATCCGCGGCGGGCTGGGCATGGTAAACATTGGCGTGTCGATGGTTTTTGCCGAGATCTCTGGCTCGGCTGTGGCCGATGTGGCGGCGACCGGCACCGTCTTGATCCCCGAGATGAAGCGGCGCGGCTATTCGCGGACATTGGCGGCGGCGATCACATCCTCTTCGGCATCGCTTGCCATCATTATCCCGCCCTCGATCCCGATGATCCTCTACGGGGCCATTGCCGAAACCTCGGTGATCAAGCTTTTCGTTGCGGGGGTCGTGCCCGGGCTTTTGGGGGCCTTTCTCTTGATGACGGTGACCTATGTGCTGGCCGTCCGCTATGACCTGCCGCGTGCCGAGAGCTTTGATCTGGGCCATGTGGGCCGGACCTTCAAAGAGGCGTTCTGGGCCTTGACCATGCCGGTCATCATCCTTGGCGGTATCTTTTCTGGTCTTGTCACCGCCACCGAAGGGGCGGGGCTTGCGGTTCTGGCGGCCTTGGTGATCGGGCTGTTCATCTACCGTGATCTGGATGTCTCGCGGCTCCGCAAAACCATGCTCGAAGGCGTCAGCCAGACTGGCGTGGTGATGCTGCTGGTGTCCACCTCCGCCGCCTTGGGGTTGTTCCTGACCCAAGCGCAGGTGCCGCAAACCTTGGCGGCCCAAATCACCGAAGTCACCACCAACCCGCTGATCGTTCTGGCGCTGTTGAACCTGCTCTTGCTGGTCTTGGGGATGTTCCTGCATGGGGCCGCCGCGATCATCTTGGTCGTGCCGGTGGTGATGCCGCTGGTCAATGCGGTGGGGATTGATCCGATACACTTCGGTATCATGGTAACGCTGAACCTTGCCATCGGTCAGCAGACCCCGCCTGTGGCATCGGTGCTTATCACCTCCTGCTCCATCGCCCGCGCGGGCATCTGGGAAACGTCGCGCACCAACTTGCCGTTCATTGCCGTGCTGGCGTTTGTCCTGCTCTTGGTGACCTATGTGCCCGAAGTCTCTCTCGCGCTAACGCACTACCTTGATTGAGCAAGATCAATGCATTCTCGGGTGGGCGATCCTGCCCGGGATTGCATGCGTTTTGCTGGGACTACGATGGTTTCGCCTCCCGGCGCGGCCATCATCCCTGCGGTGATTGCCTGCATATTTGAAAGGGTTCTGCTTAGATGCAGCACCCGGCTTCGACCCCCAGCAAGGCTGTTTTGCAATCCGGCCGCTGTGTCATCTGGGTGAGCAAGGCCGCAGAAGCTGCGGGCCCACGGCGCGCCTAGGCCCGCAGCAACCCTGCCAAAACAAACGGCATTTTCCGCCTCTGTCACAAATGTTTTGCATTGTCAGGCCACAAGGGGCCGCAATGCGTCGAAGTATAAATTGACCAAATGGTCTAACGCGCGCATTCTGCCGACAATTAGTACACTAGAAAGAGGATTTCCCATGACACGAACCATTCTGCTGGCCGGCACGATGCTGGCGGGGCTTGCCTCCGTGGCCCAAGCCGACACGCTACGTCTTTTGACATGGGGCGGCTACGCACCTGAGGACGTGGTCGCGAAATTCGAAGAAGAGACCGGCCATACCGTCGAAGTCACGAAATCCAACAACGAAGAGATGATCGCCAAGCTGCGCGCCACTGGCGGCGGTGGTTTTGACCTCGCTCAGCCGTCGCAAGACCGCATCATGGGCCCGCAGATGGAATTCGGCATCTACAAGCCGATTGATGTCTCCAAGCTGAACAAAGAGCTTTTCATCACCTCCATGCTCGATTCGACCATGGCGAACACCACCGTGAACGGCGACGTTTATGGCGTGCCGCATGTCTGGGGCACCTCCGGTCTGGTGATGAACACCGCCGAAGCGGGTGACACGGTCAAGGATTACACCGATCTCTGCGCGCCGGAAGTGGCGGGTAAGGTTTCTTACCGTCTCAAGCGTCCGACCCTGATCGGTTTCGCTTTCGCGATGGGCGAAGACCCCTTTGCCGCCTATGGCGACGAAGCCAAATACGCCGAGATCATGGGCAAGGTCGAAGCCAAGCTGATCGAATGCAAAGAGAACGTCAAAACCTACTGGGGCGGCGGTGATGAGCTGATGAACCTGCTGCGCTCGGGCGAAGTGACCGCGTCGATGGCATGGGATACCGGCGGCTGGAAGCTGAACGACGACAATGCTGATCTGACCTTCGTGGCCCCGGCCTCGGGCGCTCTAGGCTGGATCGACACCTTCGTTCTGCCCGCCAAAGGGCAGGCCGATGATGTGGCTTATGAGTGGATCAACTTTGTCATGCAGCCCGAAGTCGCGGCGATGATTACCGCGGCGGCAGGCAACTTCACCGCCTCCGCAGGCGCAGATGAGTTTGCCGAAGACAGCCTGAAAGCCAAGTATCAGGCCAGCTTCCCCCAAGAAGCCATCGACAACATCAAATGGTATCCGCCGGTGCCCGCCGGTCTGGAAACGATCGAAGGCGAAGTGCTGGACCGCGTCCAAGCTGCCAACTGATAACTGACCCTACGAGCGGCACCCTCACGCTGAGGGTGTCGCTTCTTTATACGGAATTCACATGACCCCAGATCTGGAATGCGTCGACCTCGTTAAGCGGTTCGGCGATACCACCGCTGTTAACAACGTCTCCTTCACGGTGCCGCCCGGCAGTTTCTTCTCCATCCTCGGGCCTTCGGGCTGCGGCAAGACGACGATCATGCGGATGATCGCGGGGTTTCTCGACCCGACCTCTGGTGACATTCGGATCAAGGGCGGATCGGTGCTCGATACGCCGCCGAACAAACGCCCGGTGAATATGGTGTTCCAGCATCTGGCGCTTTTCCCGATGATGACGATTGCCGAGAATATCGGCTACGGGCTGCGCCGCCGTGGCATGCCCAAGGCCGAGATTGCGCGTAAAGTCGACGAGGCGCTCGACCGGATCGGCCTGCCGGGCATCGGCGCGCGCAAGACGGATGAGCTTTCGGGCGGTCAGAAGCAACGGGTCGCCATCGCGCGTTGCATGGTGCTGGAGCCGGACGTGCTGCTGCTGGATGAGCCGCTGGGGGCGCTGGACCTCAAGCTGCGCGAACATATGAAGGTTGAGCTGAAGGCCCTGCAAGCCGCCTTTGACACGACATTCGTCTATATCACCCACGACCAATCCGAAGCGCTGGTGATGTCCGATCAGATCGCGGTGATGAGCAATGGCCAGTTCGAGCAGGTGGGCCGGGGGCAAGACCTCTACTATCGCCCCGAGACGCCCTTCGTCGCCGGTTTTATCGGCGAATCGAACCGCTGGAAGGGCAAGATTGAGCGGGTTGAGGGCGACACCCTGCAACTGCGCACCGACAGCGGGCTTGCAATGCGGGCCACCGGCGCGGGCCTTGCCCAAGGCGCACGGGCCGAGATCTTCGTGCGGCCTGAATCCATCCGGCTGGCCGCCAGTGCCGATGCGCTGTCGGGCTTTGACAATCAACTGACGGGCACTGTGACCAGCCTGCTGTTCAACGGCGCGGCTTCGCGCGTGTTGGTACAGGATGACGTGGGTGAGACGCTCGAAGTCACGCTGCCGCAATCAGGTGAATTCTCAAGCCTGCATCGCGGCGATGCGGTGCATATCGGCTGGGGCGCGGGGCAGGCGACCTGCTTTGGGGTCGCGTGATGCGCAGCCAATCCCGACTGACATTCTACCTGCTGCTGACGCCCTTGGTGCTGTGGCTGGGGCTTTTGATTATCATCCCGCATATCGACATGCTGCTGATCTCTCTGCGCGAACGCATCAGCTTTGGCGTCTATGAAACTAGTCTGGCGCAATATGAAAAGGCGTTGACCGAACCACTTTACCTACGCACCTTTTGGCGCACGGCGGTGATGTCGGTGCTGGCAACCGCGCTCACGCTGCTGATCGCCTTCCCAGTGTCTTATTACATCGCCAAGATGGCCAAGGGGCGGTTGCAGCAGGTGCTTTTCCTACTCTGTCTGATCCCGTTTTACGTCTCCGAACTGGTGCGCACCTTCGGCTGGATGATCCTGCTGCGCGAGACCGGTCTCGTTTCGAACCTGTTGCAATGGGTGGGGCTGGCGGACCGTCCGGTGGAACTGCTTTATACCGATGCTACGATGATGGTGGGGCTGGTCTATACCTCCATGCTTTTCATGGTGGTGCCGCTTGTCACCACGCTGGAAAGTCTCGACGACAGTGTGATCGAGGCGGGCTATGATCTGGGCGGCAGCGGGCTTTCCGTCCTGCGTAAGATCATCATCCCCCATGCCATGCCCGGCATCGTATCGGGCTGTATCGTGGTCTTCATGCTGAGCTTGGGCAACTATCTGACGCCGACGATGCTGGGCGGCAAGGACAGCCTGTGGTTCACCGAAATGATCTATAACCAGTTCATCGTGCGCTCCAATTGGGAGCTGGGCGCCGCCTTTGGCTTTATGCTTTTGGTGCTGTCTTCGGTGATCGTCTGGGGGATGCTCTGGCTCACGGGCCGGACCCTCAAGGAAACGATGGGGTGATCCAATGATCCCGACAATCCCGCAATCGCGCAGCTTTCGCATCCTGTATGGTGGCTATGTGGCGCTGTTTTTTCTCTATCTGGCCCTGCCGCTGACCGTGGTGGCGGTATTCGCCTTCAACGACAGCCAGTTTCCGTCTCTTCCGTGGGAGGGATTCACGTGGAATTGGTTCTTCGGCGAGGAGCGCCCTCAGATCGGCGTCTTTCATGAACGTGGCATCCTGCGGTCGGTGGGCACATCGGCATTCGTGGCGCTTTGCGTGGCGATCATGTCGGTTTGCGTTGGCACGACGAACGCCTTTCTGTTCAACCGCTATGAGTTTCGCGGCAAGGGGTTTCTCTATGTGCTGATGCTGCTGCCGCTGGTGATCCCCGGCATCGTGCTGGGCATCTCGGTGCTGGTGTTTTCCTCCACGCTGGCCAATGGCGTCTGGGACATGGCGCAGATCGACATTCAGGCGCTGCGCCCCGGTCTGCTTTTGGTGATCCTGGGGCAGTTCAGCTTTATCACCACAATCGCCACGCTAGTGATCTCGGCCCGCTTGCAGAAGTTTGACCGCACGTTGGAAGAGGCGGCGCTGAACCTTGGCGCGGACCGGCTGACGGCGGTGCGCACGATCACGCTGCCGTTCCTTGCACCCGCGATGATCGGAGCGGTCGTGGTGGCGTTTCTCATGAGCTTTGAGAACTTCAACACAACGCTGATGCTCGTGGGTTCTGACGCGCCGCTGACCATCGCCATGTTCGACCGGTTGAAAGAAGGCTCGACCCCGCTGCTGAACGCCGTGTCGCTGTTGTTGATGCTGGGCTCATCGCTTTTGGCGCTGATGGTGATCCTGTTTCAAAAACGGAGCTAAGACTTCGGCAGGCCCGCGCTGGGCCTGCCGCTCTCTGGTCACAGCGTCTGCCGTACCGCTTTACTGAATCTCTCTAATAGGTCGGGGTTTTCGGCAAGCGTGCGCCGCAGCGACCGCGGCAGTTCAAGCTGAACGCCTTCGCCTGTGCGGGTGCGGTTGCAGATGTTCGTCTCATGCACGCCGGGCAGGGTGGTGTTGGGCGCCGCGTCAAACCCCGCGTCGCGCAGGGCAGCGCCGATTGCATCGCGTAGGGCTTCGGCCCGCCCGCCAAGCCAAACCGTTTCGGTGCCATCATCCTTGCGCCCATGGATCGCCACGGCCAACGTCGCCCCCGCCACAAGCTCCAACGCCTGCGGCTCATCAAAGCGGTGCGAGGTGATGTGGAAATCCCCATGCGCCCCGGCTTTCAGTGCCTCGAACAGATAGTAGGAATAGTCGCTTCCCGCGATAGCCTCAGCGATCAACGAAGTCTCCGGCTCAATCGTGCCGCCATGGGGCGCGAGGATGATCACCGCGCTGCCTCGATCCTCGGCGCGTATCTGGTAATCATCATCGCGCAGCATCTCGGCAGAGAGGTCGGCATAGTTCTGGAAACGATCCGTCATGAAATGGCTCCTATCGGCTGGGGAGGGCGATCAAACGTCGAGCTTGCGCACCGTTTTAGAGATAAGCCCGTCTTTCCGCTCCAGAAACACGATCTCGCCAAACTCGATCTCCTGCCATTCATCCCCATCTTCGGTCAGCGGCTCGGAGGCAAAAATCGCCGATTCGGCTTCGCCCTCGGGGCAGGGGTCGACCTTATAGGAGTCCGCATGATCCTCAAAGTTCGCGCCTGTCAGGACATAGACCGGTTCAAGCAGCATAGAGAGGGGTAAGTCCTCGTCGCGCAGTTTCTTCCAGTCGCCGGTCACATCGGTCTCGCCGTCATGCCCGCAGCCATAGTTTACGCCGATAATACGATCTGAACTGACAAGCGCGATTTTTAGCTTGGTCAATGCCGCCAGATCAAGTTTTCGCGCGGCCTCACAAATGACCCGCAACAGTTTTTCAAATCCGCGCTGCACATCGTCATCGCTGTCGCCTTCCAGCAATGACAGCAGCAGCACATAAAGAAATTCCGTATCCGTCGTGCCGCGCATCTGGGTGAGGTATTGATCTTTGCAATGGGGCAGGAGCTCACGTTGCAACTGCCGCCAATGGGGCAGGGCACCGTTCTGCGCGATGATCCACGGGGTATGGTCAAAGGAAAACGGGTGGCAGTTTTCATCGGCCTGCACGACGCTGGCGTCATAAGAGGCCGCGCGGATATGCGACAGCATTGTATGGGCCTGTAGGCTGGGGATTAGGGTCTTGGCATTGTCGTCGTGAAAGGCCGCTTTGGGCCGGTGATAAAGCAGCGGCGCGTCGGGTTTCAGCAGATGGTCGCTCCAGGCCGCAAAGCCCCAACCGGCCAGTTGCAGGCTGGGGTGCAGTTCCGGATCAAGGCTCTGGTTCAGCAAGCTGTTCTCAGGCGCAAGGAGCAGCGCGTCAATTGGCAGTTCAGGTCCGATATAGGCGAGGAAGCGGCACATGGTTTTCCTTACTCTTGAGATATTTCAGTGGCTTTCACGAAGGGTGTGAAGGCCTGAGATAGAGTGAACTTAGAGTAAATCGACCCATGTGCCGGACGGGGGGCGATTTCTTCGCCGGAGGGGCGAAGGGACGCTGGGGGCAAGTTTTTAGGAATGCCCATGCGGGCGGGGCCACCGTGTCGGCGGAATGGGCGGCGCTCCAAACGCGCCACCCTCAATCTGACCTATCGCTCAGATGTCTGAGATATAATCCGCCGAGACATAGCCTTGCACCTCTGGCGCATCGGCCAAGGACACCCGGCACCAAAGCTGGCCAATCTCGGTCACACAATCGCGGCGGTTCAGGACGGTGCCATCGGGCAGGCCCATGATGACCCCGAAATCAAGCCCGGGCCCAGACCGCAGCTTCAAAAGCTCGTTTGGCCCGGTGCGGTGAACCATCACTTGGTCGGCGGCGATGCCTGCGCAACCTGCGACGAAGATAAGGGTGGAAACTGCTGCGAATGTAATGCTGCGCATGATCTGCCTCTCTTTTGTTTTCTCACCTCATAGATCGAAAACCGGGCTGATCCTAGCCGCCTTATCCTGCCGTTTCCCTACACTGCTCCAAGGCGCGTTTCAGGGAATGCTCATCATAGGGTTTCATCAAGCTGACATAGCGCGCGCGCTCGGTTTCGCCTTCGGCATATTCCCGCGGATCGGCTCCCGATGCGATGATAACGGCAATCTCTGGCCGCAGTTGCGTGACGTGCTGCACCAGATCCATGCCAGAGCCGTCGGGAAGGCCGAGATCGGTGAACATGATGTCGAACCGCTCGACCTCAAGGCTGCGTTCGGCGGCGGCGACGCTGTCGGCTTCGGTCACGGCATAGCCCAGATCGGCAAGCATATCCGCGGTCGCCATGCTGATCAGCGCATCGTCTTCAACCAGCAAGACTTTGAGCGCGTCATCGGGGGCGCTGTGCGCGTCTTCCTGCGCCATGTGGGCGGCATCGGTGCTGGATTGGCGAGAGAGAATCTCATGAATTTTCAGCGCCAGCCGCTCGCGGGTGTAGGGTTTGCTCAGCAGGTCGACGCCTTCGTCCAGCCGCCCGGCGTGGACAATCGCGTTCTGGGTATAGCCCGAGGTAAAGAGCACGCCAACATTCGGCAGATGCGCCTTGGTCTCGCGGGCAAGCTCGGGGCTGCGGATTTTGCCGGGCATGACCACATCGGTAAAGAGCAGGTTGATCTGCACACCGCTTTTGACGATCGCCAGCGCGCTATCGGCGTTCTCGGCGGTCAGTACGCCATAGCCAAGGTCGCGCAGCTGATCGACGGCGGTCTCGCGCACGGCGGCGTCGTCTTCGACCACAAGGATCACCTCACCGCTGCCCGTGGGCGTTTCGGTTGCGGCGGGCAGCGGGGCGCTTTCTTCCTGGCGCTGCGTGCGCGGCAGATAGACTCGCACGGTCGTGCCTTGGTTCTCTTCGCTGTAGAGTTTGATATGTCCGCCGGATTGTTTGATGAAACCGTAGACCATGCTGAGGCCGAGCCCGGTGCCTTCGCCCGTGTCTTTGGTCGTGAAGAAGGGGTCAAAGACCTTTTCCATGATCTCCGGTGCGATGCCTGAGCCGGTATCGGTGATTGCCAGCATGACATATTGGCCGGGGGCCACATTCGGGTGGCTTTGGGCATAGGCATCGTCAAGCGCGGCGTTGCCCACTTCGATTGTCAGCTTGCCGTGGTGGGCCATCGCGTCGCGCACATTGATCGCAAGGTTCAGGATCACGTTTTCCAACTGCGCCGGATCGACAAGACAGTTCCACAGCCCGCCCGAGATCACTGTCTCGACCTCAATCCCCTCGCCAAGGGTACGGCGCAGCATGTCGTCCATGCCCCGCACCAATCGGCCAAGGTTCTGCGGCTTTGGTTCCAAGGGCTGCTGCCGCCCAAAGGCGAGCAGTTGCGCAGTCAGCTTTGCCCCGCGCGACACACCCGCCATGGCGTTGTCGACAAACCGCCGCTTGCCGTCGACCTCGGCCAGTTCCTTTGACAAAAGCTGAAGGTTGCTGCCCACCACCTGAAGCAGGTTGTTGAAATCATGCGCGATGCCGCCAGTGAGCTGGCCCACGGCTTCCATCTTTTGCGCCTGTACCAACTGCGCCTCAAGCCGGTCCCGTTCGGCCATGGCCTCTTCGATCTTGGTTTTCAGCGCGTTGTTGAACTCAATCTCGGCATTGCGTGCGCGCAGTTCCTCGCGCAGGTCGCGGACCTCGATCACTGTGCCCACAGTCTTGCCCGTCTCATCCTTCATCGGCGAGGCGGTAAAGCCTACGGGGTAGAAACTGCCGTCCTTATGGACAAAAGTTTCTTCGCCCTGCGTCTGGTGATTTTCCGGAAAAGCGCGGTCGATGGCGCAGTCTTCGATCGGGAAATGCCGCCCGTCGGGGTGGGTGTGATGGATCACGTCATGCAGCGGTCTGTTGACGGTTTCCTCAAATTTATAACCGGTCAACTCTTCGGCTGCGCGGTTCATGAAGACGCATTGCTGTTTGTCGTCCATCATGAAGATGGCCATCGTGGTGTTGCTCAGGATCGCGTCCAGCCGGGCCGAGACTTTGGTCAGCGCCGCGTTGGTCTCTTTCTGTTTGGTGATGTCCTGAATGGCCGCATAAAGGACCTTTTCGCCCTCGGTTGAGATCAGCTGCAAATGGGTCAGAACGCAGTACCGCGAGCCGTCCTTGCGCTGGTGGACCGTCTCATATTCAAGCGTGGCCGTCTTGCCGTTGATCAGCGGCTCAACGAGGTCCAGAAACGCCTCGCGCGACAGTTCGGGCTTGATGTCCCACGCCGCCATGCCGCGCAGCTCTTCCATCGAATAGCCAAGGTTCTCCCGCGCGCCGCGATTGGCGAGGGTGAAGGTAAAGTCTTCGACTGAAAACAGGTAAACTTCGCTGGCCGCGTCTTCGACGATCTGCCCAAGGCGATCGCTCGCCAATCTCAATGCTTCTTGCACCATTTTCCTCAAGCTTGTCGGTCGCTGGACCCGGCTAAATTCGACCTGCAAGATGCAGGGTATATGTAACCTAGTCTTATGAAGCGACAAGACGAGCGCAAAAAGCACATTCTTTCAAGGGGCGGGTTTTCGCGCAGAAAAATGCGGGCCAGCACCCGCCAAGATTGGCGGATGCCGGAGAGGGTGAAAGGCTACGCGACCCGGTGGCCCATGGCATAGACCGACCGCAGGATCGGCGCGTCTTTCATCACCTCGAACAGGATCAGATCAGCCCGCGCGCCCACGGCAATCTCGCCCCGGTCGGTCAGGCCTACGTGATGCGCGGGCGTGCGGGTGACGGTCGCCAGCCCCCGCGCCATATCGCCCCATAGATTGCCCAGTTGCACCGCCCCCAGCAGCAGGGCCGCGGGGACATAGTCCGACGACAGGATGTCGAGCAGGTCCAGTTCCGCCAATTCCTTTGCCGCCACATTGCCCGAATGCGACCCCCCGCGCACGAGGTTCGGCGCGCCCATGATCGTTGCGATGTCTTGGGCGTGACAGGCCTCTGCCGCCGCGCGGGTGGTGGGGAATTCGGCCAAGCGCACGCCGTGGGCGTGGCTGGTCGCGACCTGCTCGGCCGTGGTGTCATCATGGCTGGCCAGCGCCGAGCCATAGCGCGCCGCCGCCGCCACCGCTGCCGCCTCATGCTTCGCGCCAAGCCGTTCCTGCAACCCGTGCAGGAAGGTGACGTAATCGCCGAAATCCTCACGGGGCAGACCGTTCTTGCCGCAGACGTAATCCTCGAACTTTTGCACATCGCGGAACTGGCGCTGGCCCGGCGTGTGATCCATCAGGCTGACGATGCCGACCTTGTCGTCGGGGCCGAACTCGGCCAGTTCCTCCTCTAAAGTTTCCGAACAGATTTCGGCGCGCAGGTGGATATGGTGGCTGATCGCCAGCGCCCCGCTGTCGCGCATCATCAGAATTTCATCGGCCATGTCGCGGGCGTATTTCCCGTAGCGTTTGCGCCCCGCGTCCGACAGGATCGACCCCACCCGGATCGCGTCGAAAACTGTGGTGATCCCGGTGCCCGCCAACTCGCGGTCATGGGCGATGATCGCCGCGCGGTGCGGCCAGTCGACCTTGGGGCGCGGCTTCATGTGGCGCTCAAGGTTATCGGTGTGGAGTTCGACCAGCCCGGGGGCGAGGTAGCCGCCCTCGCAATCGACCGCTCCTTTGGGCAGGGCGGTGCCTTCCGCGATATCGGCGATCACCCCGTCACGCAGCACGACGCTGCCGGGGATCACCGCATCGGGCAGGATGATTTTGGCATTGGCGAGAATGGTTTCTTTTGTCATGTGAACGTCACGCTTGTTGCGCATCTTTGGATGCAGGGAGAAGATGAATGAAGTTCGACCGCTATGCGATCTATTACACGCCGCAGGGCAGTTTGGCCGAGGCTGGGGCCGCTTGGCTGGGCTGGGATGTGGCACGCGGGCGCGCCGTTGCGCACCCAGAGGTCGCCGGGCTGGACGTGGCCGCCCTGACGCAGACGCCGCGCAAATACGGGCTGCATGCGACGATCAAGCCGCCCTTTGTGTTGGCCGAAGGCACCACGGCTGACGGGTTGCTGGCCGAGTTTGAGGCGCTTTGCACGCGGCTTTCGCCGGTCACGCTCGACGGGCTTGCGCTCACCCCGCTGGGCCGCTTTCTGGCGCTGACGCCCGAGGGGGACACCGCTGCACTCAACGCCATGGCCGCCAAGGTGGTGCGCGGCCTCGACACGTTCCGCGCGCCCCCTTCCGAAGCCGATCTGGCCCGCCGCCGCCAAGCCAACTTGACGCCTGCACAAGAGGCGAACCTCACCAAATGGGGCTATCCTCACGTGATGGAGGCGTTCCGCTTTCACATCACCCTGACCGGCAAGCTGCCCAAGGGCGATCTGCCGCAGGTCATCGCAGCGCTGGCCCCCTATATCACGCCGCATCTGCCGCAGCCCTTTATTCTGGACAGCCTGACGCTGGTGGGGCAGGCCGAAGACGGTATGTTCCACGAGGTTCACCGCGCCGCCCTCTCGGGATAGAGCGCCGCCAACGCCTGCGCCACGGTCTGCTCCAAGGGGCCGGAGTTGTCGATCTCCATCGCGGTAATATGATCGGGCAGGACGCGCTCGGCCCGTGCCAGACGGGCGGTGATCTCCTCCTCCGTCTCGCGCCCACGGCCCCGCAGCCGCGCGGCCAAGACTTGAGGGGAGGCGGTGAGCGACAGCACCTCGAACCGCGCAAACCGCAGTTTGGCCTCGGTCAGCACCCCGCGTGAGAGGTTGGCGAGCACATCGCGCCCCTCAACCAGCGCCGTCTCGACGGCGATGGGAATGCCGTAGTGCAGCCCATGCGCGGCCCAACTCAGGGCAAAGGCGCCATTTGCTTCGAGCCGCAGAAACTCCTCCTCGCTGATCCCTTCGAAATCCTCGCCTCCGGCCTCACCGGGCCGGGTGATGGCGCGGCGGGCGAGGAAGAGGTCGGGCAGGGTTTCCGCCAGTCCTTCCATTACACTATCCTTGCCGACGCCGGAGGGGCCTACGACTGCGATAAAACGCCCGCTCATGCGGCCAATCCGGGGGTGAAACGGGTTACGTCCACTTCGCGGTCGCAGATTTGATCGCGGGCGGCCTCATCATGGAAGATGCCCAAGATCGCCGTGCCGCGGGCCTTGGCCTCTTCGATCAGCGCCAGCACCGTGGCGCGGTTGGTAGCGTCGAGGCTCGCCGTCGGCTCATCCAGCAGCAGGACGGGGTAGGGATGCGCAAAGCCGCGCGCGATGTTCACCCGCTGCTGCTCCCCGCCCGAAAAGGTCGTGGGGCTGAGCTGCCAGAGCCGCTGCGGAATGTTGAGCTGCGCCAGCAATTCTCCGGCCCGCGCCCGTGCCTCGGTCTCGCTGCTGCCCACCGCGCGCAGCGGTTCGGCCACGACATCCAGCGTCGCTACCCGTGGCACGACGCGCAGGAACTGGCTGACATAGCCCAGTACATGGCGGCGCAGGTCCAGAATCTCACGCGGAGCGGCATGGGCGACATCCAGATCGCCCACCATGACCCGGCCCGAAGCGGTCAGGTAATTGCCATAGATCATCCGCATCAGCGTCGATTTCCCGGCGCCCGACGCCCCGGTCAGCGCCACGCATTCGCCGCGCGCCACGGTCAATTCGCCGCCGCGCATCACCGGGATCACCGCCGCACCTTGGTTGTGCAGGGTGAAGGATTTGCTTACATTTTCCACGCGTATCATGGGTTCAGCCTTGTTTAACCTATTGTTAACGTTTGTCATTTTTTTCGCGTGCGAAACATTTCCCTGCACCGTCAAACCTGTAGAACGCTAGAGACCAAAAGCTGCGTATAGCCGTGCTGCGGGTCGTCCAACACCTGATCCGTCAGCCCGGTTTCCACCACATGGCCGTCTTTCATCACCATCAGCCGATCCGCCAGCAGCCGCACCACCGCCAGATCATGGGTCACGATGATGGCGCTCAGTCCCATCTCGCGCACAAGCCCGCGTAACAGGTCGAGCAGCCGTGCCTGAACGCTCACGTCCAGCCCGCCGGTGGGTTCGTCCATGAAAACCAATCGTGGCCCGGTCACGAGGTTGCGGGCAATCTGCAAGCGCTGCTGCATCCCGCCAGAGAAGGCCGAAGGCCGGTCGTCGATCCGGTCTTCGTTGATCTCCACCCGGCCCAGCCAATCGGTGGCGCTGGCGCGGATGTCGCCGTAGTGCCGTGCGCCCACGGCCATCAGCCGCTCGCCCACATTGCCGCCTGCGCTGACGTTCATGCGCAGCCCGTCGCGCGCGTGTTGGTGCACAAAGGCCCAATCGGTGCGCGATAGCATCCGGCGCTCCGGCTCGCTCATCGTTACCGTGTCGCGCAGCCCATCGGCGCGGGTGTCGAAACGCACCGCCCCGCGATCAGGCGTCAGATGCCCCGCCAGCGTGTTCAGCAGCGTCGACTTGCCCGAGCCGCTCTCGCCGACGATGCCCATCACCTCACCGGGGTAGAGATCAAAGCTGACATCAGTGCAGCCGATCCGCGCGCCATAGAATTTCGCGATGTTTTCAACTTGCAGCAAAGGAGTCATGCCATGCCCTCCAACACAGGGGCCGCATCCGCGCCGCGATGCCCGGCGGCCTGACGGGCCGCGCAATAATCGGTGTCGGAGCACATGAACAAGCGCCCCCCTGCGTCATCGACGATCAACTCATCCAGATAGCTGTCTTCGGCCCCGCAGAGGCCGCAGGGATGGTCGGCCTTGCTCGCCTCAAAGGGGTAATCCTCGAAATCCAGCGAGACGACCTGCGTATAGGGCGGCAGCGCATAGATCCGCTGCTCACGCCCTGCGCCGAAGAGTTGGATCGCGGCCATTTCCAGTTTCGGATTGTCGAATTTCGGGATCGGCGAAGGGTCCATCACATAGCGCCCCTCGACCTTGACCGGATAGGCATAGGCCGTGGCAATCGCGCCGTGTTGGGCGATGTCCTCGTAGAGTTTCACATGCATCAGCCCATATTCCTCCAGCTCGTGCATTTTGCGGGTCTCGACCTCCGAAGGTTCAAGAAAACGCAGCGGTTCGGGGATCGGCACCTGATAGACCAGCACCTGATCTTCGCGCAGCGCGGCTTCGGGGATGCGGTGCCGGGTTTGGATGACGCTGGCCTCGGTCGTGGCTTCGGTCACGGCGACCCCGGCGGTCTTTTGAAAAAAGCGGCGGATCGAGACGGCGTTGGTCGTGTCATCGGCCCCTTGGTCGATCACCTTGAAGGTATCCTCGGGCGTCAGCATGGCGGCGGAGACCTGCACCCCGCCCGTGCCCCAGCCGTAAGGCATCGGCATCTCGCGGCTGGCAAAGGGCACCTGATAGCCGGGGATCGCCAACCCTTTCAGGATCGCGCGGCGGATCATCCGTTTGGTCTGCTCATCCAGATAGGCAAAGTTGTAGTCGTTCATGCCCCGGTCCTCATGCCTGTCTTGGTCACTCTGTGTCATGGCGGGGCTCATTCCGCGGCCTCCCGTGCTACGTCTTGGGCCGCGGCTGTCGCCTCGCGGCGCAGTTTGCGGATCAGTTCCAGTTCGGATTGGAAATCGACGTAATGGGGCAGTTTGATATGCTCCAAAAACCCCGTCGCCTGGATGTTGTCGGCGTGATAGAGCACGAATTCCGCATCCTGCGCAGGCGCGCCGAGGTTGTCTTCGCCCAACTCTTCCCAACGCAATGCCCGGTCCACCAGCGCCATGGAGATCGCCTTCCGCTCGGACATGCCGAAGACCAGCCCGTATCCGCGGGTGAACTGCGGTGGCTCGGTCTTGGAGCCGGCAAATTGGTTCACCGTCTCGCATTCGGTCAGCTCGACCTCGCCGATCTCGATGGCGAAACCCAGTTCGGGGATGTCCATCTCGACCGCCACTTTGCCAATGCGCAGTTCCGCGACGAAAGCGTGGTTGCGCGCATAGCCGCGCTGCGTGGAGTAGGCCATGCCAAGCACGAAACCCTCGTCGCCGCGGGTCAGCGCTTGCAGCCGCAGGTCGCGGGTGGCAGGTAGTTCCAGCGGCTCGCGCGTTAGGTCGCGCGGCGGGGTCTTGCTGTCTGTGTCGCGCTGCATCAGCCCTTCGCGGTCGAGGAATTCCATGATGTGCGGCGTGTCATTAGACGGCTCGGCATCGGCCACTTCGGGCGCGGGCGGCACCTCACCATCGGCGGCAAGTTTGAAATCCAAGAGGCGGTGCGTGTAGTCGAAGGTCGGCCCCAAGACCTGCCCGCCCGGCGCATCCTTGAAGGTGGCCGAGACGCGGCGGTCGCAGGCCATGGTGCCAGTGTCCATCGGGCGCGAGGCGCCAAACCGGGGCAGGGTGGTGCGATAGGCGCGGATCAGGAACACCGCTTCGATCAGATCGCCCCGGGCCTGTTTGATCGCCAACGCGGCGAGGTCGGGGTCGTAGAGCGAGCCTTCGGCCATCACCCGGTTCACCGCCAGCGTCATCTGCTCGCGGATTTGCGCGACGCTGAGTTCCGGCACGCTTGCGTCACCGCGCCGCTCTTCGGCAAGCCATGCGTGGGCGTTGTCAATCGCCCGCTCGCCGCCTTTTACCGCTACATACATCAGGACACCTTTGTGCTTCGGGGCAGCGCCGCCAAACGGTCGCTGCAGGTGAAAATGAAATCCAATCCACGCGGAAAGAGCGCCGCGTTTTGCTGGAAGGCCGTGCGGTCGGGCAGCGACAGCGCGGCACTGTCTTTGATGCCGGGGCCGGTGAGGGTCGCGCCATCACTGCGCAGATCATCCACCTCGACGATCAGCGTGGCAGAGCGGTCGGGGTAGGCGGCGGTCCCGAGGGGGAAGTCGCCGCGCGGCAGGTCGTCCCAGGCGCCCAAGGCGAATTGCGCCGCAGTTGCGGGGGCGAAGGGTGCGCCGGTGTGGAAGGTGATCCAGTCGCGCACTTCGGGTCGGTCGAAGCCGGGCGCGAGGTAGAGCGGCGTTTCGGGATCGCAGAGCGTCAGCAGGACGACCCCGGCGGCGGTGGAGAGACCCGCAGGCGGTTCGGCCCCGGTCACGCTGTTGATCTCACCCGGTTTGGCCATGGCGTTCATCACCGCGCGAAAGGCAAAGGCGGCGTCTTTGGGCGCGTCGCGAAACCCGCCTGTCAACGATAGGGTCTGCATCAGTCTTCTCCTCTGACCATGGTGAAAAAGTCGACCTTGGTGGCCGCAGCCTTGGCGGCACGGCTGGCGCGGCGCTGGCTTTCGATTTCGGCCAGCGGGTCGAGCAGTTTGGCGCGGACCTCATCTGCCGCATCGCTGTGCATCAGCGCATCGACGAGGGCCGCTTGCAGGGCCTTGTCGCGGCTGCGGCCCTGCACATAGGCGTGGCCGTCTGGCCCATCCGTCAGCCGCACCGAACAGCGCGTGACCGACATTTCGCCCATGTTGAAGGCATCGCCCACAGCGCCCATCCGACCCCGCAGCATGACGCCGCCGATCTCGGGCGCGCGGAGCATCTCATGGGCGGGCAGGGGGCCGAACCCCTCCCAAAGCCGGGCGAGATCGCGGGCCTCGGCCCGTGCGAGCAGCCCCATCCAAGCCTGCCGATCGTGGGTCTTTTCTTTGGTTTCAACGGTCATCTAGACACCTTGTGCATTTGTCTAATTTACTATACAACTAGACAAGTATTAGCCGTTGGCCTCCTGCTGGCGCAAGCTTGGATATGTGAAACTTCTGCGACATGGCCCGTACTGCGATTTGGAAAACCATCACCGCCACGCTGACCCATGACATCGCCACGGGGAAATACGCCCCCGGCGACCGGCTCCCGACCGAGGCGCAATTGGCCGCGCGCTTCGGGGTCAACCGCCATACGGTGCGCCGCGCGATCAGTGACATGAACGAGAGCGGGCTGACCTACAGCCGCCGGGGCGCAGGCGTCTTCGTGGCGCAGCGGCCCACGGATTATCCCATCGGCAAACGGGTGCGCTTTCACCAAAACCTCGCGGCGGCGGGGCGGGTGCCAGCCAAGGAGGTTTTGACCTTGGAGACGCGCGCCGCTTCGGCCCATGAGGCCGCGCAGCTTGGGCTGGAAGGCGAGGCGCTGGTGCATGTCTATGAAGGGCTGTCGCTGGCCGATGAGCAGCCCATCGCGATTTTCCGCAGCATCTTCCCCGCCGCGCGGTTTCCCGATCTGTTGGAAGCGCTTGAGACCAGCCGCTCGGTCACCACGGCCTTGGCGCAAGGCGGGGTGGCGGATTACACCCGCGCCTCGACCCGGCTGACGGCGAAGCTGGCGAATGCCACGCAGGCGCTGCATCTGCGGCTGTCCGAAGGCGCGCCGATCTTGCGCTCTGCCGGGATCAACGTCGACCCCGAGGGCGTGCCGGTGGAATACGGGGTGACCTGGTTCGCGGGCGACCGGGTGACGCTGACGCTCAACCCCGGCGACTAGCTGTACTTTTCTAGAAACGCTTCGGCGGGCAGGGTTTGGAAGTCCTTCAATGATGCGTGCAGCCGTTCATGGGGCCAATCCCACCACGCCAATTCCTCCATCCGCGCGGCGATGCTTTCGGAAAAGCGGCGGCGCAGCGGTTTGGCGGGGATGCCAGCAACGATCATATAGGGCGCCACATCGCGGGTGACGATGGCCCCGCCCGCCACCACCGCGCCATGGCCGATGGTCACCTCGGGTCGGACCTGCGCGCCGTGGCCCAGCCATGTGTCATGGCCGATTACCGTGCGGCGACTGCGGCGCAGGGCGAACCAATCGGCGTCATCCTCGGCCCCGTCAAAGTAATCCCCGGCGCGGTAGTGGAAGTGGTGCAGGCTGGCCTTTTCCATCGGGTGATCGGTGGCCCCGATGCGCACGCTGGCGGCGATATTGCTGAACTTGCCGACTTGGGTGTTGGCGATGTCGCACCAGCGGTCGCAGTATGAGTAATCCCCTATCTCTGAGTGGGCGAGGCGCGTGGCGCGCCCGATCTCGACATAGCGCCCGAACTGCGTGTCAGTGACCTCACAGTCCGGGTGAAGGAAGGGCGCGTCGGCTTTGAGACGCGCCATCAGTGGCCCGCCTCATTGCCCGCGATCAACTTGCGGCGCAGCCAGCCCGAGAAGCTGTCCATCGCGATAACCATCAGGATGATGAGCACGATGTAATAGCTCACCTCCTCCCAATCCTTTTGAGTGATGATGGCCTGGGTCAGCAGCAGGCCGATGCCGCCGCCGGTGATCGCGCCGATGATGGTGGCAGAGCGGGTGTTGGACTCCAGATAGTAGAGCACTTGGCTCAGCAGCACCGGGGTGATTTGGGGGATCACGCCAAAGCGGTAGCGCTGCACCGGCGCTGCCCCGGTGGAGGCGATGCCTTCAATCTGTTTGTCATCCACATTCTCCAGCGCCTCAGAAAATATTTTGCCGAAGGTGCCGGTATCGGTCAACAGGATCGCCAGCGAGCCGGTCAGCGGGCCGGGGCCAAAGGCACGGGACAGGACGATGGTCCAGATCAGCCCGTCGACACCGCGCAGGAAATCGAAGAGCCGCCGTGCCGCGAAGCGCAGACCGCCCAGGGGCGAGAAGTTCTTGGCAGCCAGAAAGCCCAACGGCAGGGCGATCATCGCCGCGCCAAAGGTGCCGAGAAAGGCCATGAGAACGGTCTCAACCAGCGCCCAAGCCACATCGCCGTGACGCCACATTTTGTTGGACCAGAAATCCTGCCAGATCGCGCCATATTCACCGCTGCGCAGCAGCTCTAGCGGGGACATGCCGTGATAGGGGCTGTCGAGCGTGAAGAAGAACAGCTCCCACCCATTGAAATAGCGAAAGACCTCGGCACGGTTGCGGGTGATCGTCAGGCGGCCCGCGTCCGTGGTCACCGCAAGGCGGTTTTTCGAGGCGTTGATCCACTCGGGCAGGGGGCCGTCAGGCAGGGTGGCATTGACGCCGCTGCGGCCCGGTGTGGCGGTGATCAGCCCGTAGCCCGGCACGTCATAGCGCACCTCTGGCCCCAGTTCGACGGTATGGCCGTTGCCAAGCTCGACGCGGGTCGTCTCGCCCAAGGTGACCCAATCGGGGGCGGTGCCGGGGGCATAGCGGCCCTTGCGCTCGCCCTCGATGGCGATCTCCATCTCGCCATTGCGGTTGTCGCGGGCGACATGGGTTTTGTAGCTGTAACTGTCAGCGACCAACGTCTTCATGTTCGACACGTTGATGCGATCGCCCAGTCCGGCCACGTCGAAGGCAAAGAAGACGTAGGTGAGGTAGGCAAGGATCAGCACCGGAGCGGCAAGGCTCGCCATCCGCTTGCGGCGGAAGCTGCGGCTGGCGACCTGCTGAGCGGGGAGGGTGGAAGCGGTAAGGTCGGTCACAGGATGGCTCCCTTGTCCTTATAGGCGCGGCCATGGGTCAGCCGGTTGCGGAAATGGCTTGAGACTTGGTCGACGATGATGATGGTGCCGAAGAGCAGCAGAAAGATTGCCGCCGCCTCATCGAATTTGCCTTGGCCCCAAGACATCGTGTTGCGCAGGTCATAGCCGATGCCGCCTGCGCCGACGAAGCCGAGGATGGCCGAGGCGCGGATGTTCACCTCGAACCGCAGCAGCGTGTAGGAGAGGTAGTTGGGCGCGACCTGTGGCACGACGCCCAGCACCATGCGTTGCAGCCAGCCCGCCCCGACAGAGGCAAGGCCGTCGACGGGTTTGAGGGAGGCGTTCTCGTTCACCTCGGAAAAAAGTTTGCCAAGCGCGCCCACGGTATGCAGCGCGATGGCGATCATCGCAGGCACCGGGCCACCGCCGAGCAGGAAGATCAGCACAAGGGCGACGACAATTTCAGGCACAGCGCGCAGCACGTCCAACAAACGGCGCAGGGGGCCGACGAGCCATGGGGCGGGGGCAAGGCCACGGGTGGCCAGCAGGGCGGCGAAGAAGGCAAAGAGCGCACCGATTAGCGTGGCAGCCCCGGCGATGTTCACGGTCTCAATCAGAGAGGGGAGGTATTTGACGAAATAGCCGGGCAGCAGATGGGCGCGCTCCCAAGCCTCGCTCAGCACATCGGCGGGGAAGTCAAAGACATTGGGCAGCCCGTTCCAGAACCCGCCCGCGTTACGGGCATTGGCGGTGCCGAAACCGCCGATCAGCAGGGCCACGAAAACGACCAGCAGGATCATATTCATCACCCGCTTCTGTCGGGTATGGGCAAGGTAATCCGCCGTGATGTCAGGCGCGGTGGTGGTCTGGTGCATCTGTCGTCCCCTTATGACGACAGGCCCCGACAATCGTTGCCGGGACCTGCCAGATGTCTTTTGTCCCTTAGGATTAGTTGGATTTCGCCTTGCGCGCTTCCACGATCGAGACATAGGCGTCATGGGCAATCGGATCGAAGCCAAGGCTCTCGCCCGCAGCCACGCCATAGGCGCAGTCGGCGTCCATCTCGTGCAGCTCATCCACCAGTTGGGTCATGGTCGCTTTGACCTCTTCAGGCAGGTCTTTGCGCAGCACGACCGGGCCTTCGGGGATCGGCTTGGAGCGCCAGATTTCCACCAGATCGTTCATGTCGACAAGGCCCGCGTCCACGGCTTTGCGCAGCGCGCCGGAGTTATAGCCGTCTTCCCAGTTGCCCTGACCGTCGGCCCATGTCACGCCGCCCGCCACATCACCGTTGTTGACCGCGACGATGGTCTGCTCATGACCGCCGGTGAATTTCACTTCACCGAAGTAGTCGCCGGATTCCATGGTGGCACCGGTCGTCTGGGGGATTTCGATGGAAGGGATCAGGTAGCCGGAGGTGGAGTTCGGATCGCCAAAGCCAAAGACCTTGCCCTGCATGTCTTCCAGCGTGTTGATGCCCGCATCTTTGCGCGCGAAGCCGATGGAGTGGTAGCCATAGGAGCCATCGAGGTTGATCTTGACCAGCACCGGCTCAACCGCTTCGGGGTCTTGCAGGTAAACGGCGGCATAGGCCGAGGCACCCAGCCACGCCATGTCGAGCGTGCCGCCCAGCAGACCTTGGATCACGCCGTTATAGTCGGCAGGGGCAAAGAGCTTGGCCGGAACGCCAAGGCGTTCTTCGGTGTAGCTGCGCAGACATTCGTAGGAGTTCATCCGGTCCTGCGCGTTTTCCCCGCCGAGGATGCCGATCCGAAATTCGGTGACATCTGCGGATTGAGCCAGTGCAGCGCCGGTCAGGGCCGTGGTTGCCAATGCGGCGGCGATGAGCTTCTTCATTTTGTCGTCTCCAGTTTGAAAATATGCCCCTTGGGGCGGGTCGTGTCAGGCTGGCACCTTGTCCAGCGTTTCGATCTCGGTTGAGGTGGCGGCTTCGGAAAAGCTGCTGTCTGCACCGTAGATTTCTCGGGCCATGCTGGTGGTCAGTTGCTCGGGCGTGCCGTCAAAGACGATCTTGCCGTCGCGCATCCCCACCACGCGGTCGCAGTAGCGGCGCGCGGTATCCAGCGTGTGAAGGTTGGCGATGACCATGCGGCCGTCTTCCTCGTGGATGCGGCGCAGCGATTGCATCACCACCTGCGCGTTCATCGGGTCGAGGCTGGCGATGGGTTCATCGGCCAGAATGATCTGCGGGTCTTGCATTAGGGCGCGGGCGATGGCGACGCGCTGTTGCTGCCCGCCGGAAAGCGCCTCGGCCCGTTTGGGCGCGTGCTGCGCAATTCCCAGCCGGTCGAGGATTTCGATGGCGCGGGTGATGTCAGCATCGGGGTAGAGGTTGAAGATGCTGCTCAACGTCGAGCGGCGATTGAGCGTGCCGTGCAGCACGTTCGACACCACATCCATCCGTGGGACGAGGTTGAACTGCTGAAAGATCATCGCGCATTCTGCCTGCCAGCCGCGCCGGGCCGCGCCGCGCAGAGCAGTCACATCGCGCCCTTGGAACAGGATCTGCCCCGAAGAGGAATCGGTCAGCCGGTTCAACATCCGCAGCAGCGTGGATTTCCCCGCGCCGGAACGGCCAATGATTCCGATCATCTGCGGCTTGTCGACCTGCAGATTGGCGCGGGCTACCGCTGTGTTTGCGCCGAATGTTTTGGTCAGTTCAGAAATGACGAGCATAAGTCCCCCGGGGTTTGCGGGGCGAGCTATCGCAGCGGTGAATGTCACGAATGTTTAAGTTTGACGAAGCTTTTGTAACGCGCGGTTTTTTCAGGAACGGCTGCCCAAGTGTGGGCGTTTGTGCTTGTTTTATAGGCGGTTGGGTGGCGCGGCTGCCCCCGCGCGGGGCACCGCGCAGGCTAGGGAATGTGCAGCGCGAGGGCCAGCCAACCTCAATAAAATAAGGGCCAGTCAAATAGAGCTTGCGGAACAAAGCCCCCGGATTAATGCTTTCTCTTACAGGGCGGTTCGGATAGGGCCGCATCGGGTCAGACCGCGCAGCCTCGCGCGGCGGACCGTAATATCTTTGGCCAGATCACCGGTCGCGCAGTGCCACCCCGCCGCGCCCCCTTCGGTGATACAGGCCCCCGACAAGCATCTAAAGGAGCGCGTTTATGGACGCCCAAATTATCGCATTTTTGATTCTGTTGCCGATCACATTGGTTTTTGTCTACGCAGGCATCCACGAATTCCGGCGCTACAAAAGCGAGGGCAAGGCGAACTATGGGCTGGTTTTCGATGAGGAAAGCGGCACCACCCATGTCAGCGGCATCGCCGAAGACGAAGACCCCTTCGACCCCGACGATTTTGACCCCAACGACTATAACGATCCCGAAGTGAAAACCGACGCGGATGAGCGCAAATCGTGAGCGGTAAGACCCGCAGCGCCGCTTTGCTGCTCTGGCTCGCGCTGCCTGCGGGCGCCGACACCTTCGCCGAGATCGTGATCTTGGGGGAGGTACATGACAACCCCCATGCCCATCTCGAACAGGCCGCCGCGCTGGAGACGCTGCGCCCCACTGCCGTGGTGTTCGAGATGCTCACTGCCGCGCAGGGGGCAAAAGCCGATGCCGATCGCAGCCAGATCGCGCAGGCTTGGACGGCAAGCGGTTGGCAGGATTTCGACATCTACGCACCGATCTTCGATGCTTTGGGCGAGGCGCGGATCATCGGTGCCGCCGCCCCCCGCGATGCGGTGCGCAGCGTGTATCTGGAGGGTGCAGCCGCGCTTTTCGGGCCAGAGGCGGCGCGCTTTGGCCTTGATCAACCGCTGCCCGACGATCAGCAGGCGGCCCGGATCGAGGTGCAGTTCGCTGCCCATTGCCGGGCCATGCCGCGCGACATGATGGGCGGCATGGTCGCCGTGCAACGCTACCGCGACGCCACATTCGCGCGCGCGGCGCTTGAAGCGCTCGAGACCTACGGCCCGCCCGTGGCCGTGATCACCGGCAACGGCCATGCCCGCACCGATTGGGGCATTCCCGCGCTGATCGCGCAAGCGGCGCCCGAGATCACGACCCATGCTATCGGCTTTGTCGAGACACAGACAGAGATGCCTTTTGATGAGACCCGCCTGATCCCGCGCGCCAAGCGCGAAGATCCCTGTAATGCCCTGACCAAGAATTAAAGGACCCGCCCATGTATCTTGCCATGAACCGTTTCACCGTACTGCCCGAGAATGCCGCCGCATTCGAAGAGCTTTGGCTGAACCGCGAAAGTCATCTGAAAGAGACGGAGGGGTTTGTGTCCTTCCACATGCTCAAAGGGCCAGAGGAGGAGGGGGCGATCCTCTATGCCTCGCACACCATTTGGGAAAGCGAAGCGCATTTTCGGGCATGGACCACCAGCGATGCCTTTCGCGCGGCGCATGCGCGGGCGGGGCAAACCCGCAAGCTGCACGAAGGCGCGCCACGGTTCGAGGGCTTTCAGGCCATTCAGCAAATCGAAGCGGCCTGACGCGGGGCAGGCTGGGCCTTTCTATACTTGACTAAAATAATCGGATTAAGTAGCCGTTATAGGAGCCCGGTATTTTTGGCCGGGGTATGAACGACTTTACGCCGAAACTGTCCAAGCCACCGCGCGTCGGAAGCCCGGATGTCAATGGAAAGGAGCCCGCCCCCGTGAGGACACCCGTGACCACGCCCGAGCCAATGGCCCATGCCCGGCTACAGACTCAATCCAACAACAGCTGGCGCGATATCGCGCTTGGCAGCACCGATACCGCGCCCTGCGACGGCTTCGGCCTTGAGCACCTCATTGATCTGCAACGCGCCCGCCAGATGGGGGACGCAGGATGAGCCTGATGCAAAAGCTGCCTGATCCCTCGCCCGCAGGCCAACCGGTTGAAGACGCCGTGCATGATGCGCGTGCCTTGGTGCCCAATGGCTCGACGGCCAATATCGTGCTGGACGGCCAAACCTATACGCTGCGCATCACGCGGGCAGGGAAATTGATCCTGACGAAGTAGGCCGCGCGGCTGGCCAAGTGCGGCGCGGAACGCCTAAGGCGCGGCTGCGGCTTGCCCTCGCGCCACGGCGACTTTACTGACGCGACATGCCCGGCCTTTTCGCCTTTCCCGTCCTTCGCCGCTGACATGCTGGCCCTGCTGAGCCTGTTCTTCGCGGCACTGCTGGCGGCGACGCTGATCCCCGCGCAATCCGAAGCGGTGCTTTTGGGGCTGATGTGGTCGGGTGCCCATGCCACGGTGCTGTTGTGGCTGGTGGCGACGCTGGGGAATGTGCTGGGCTCGGTGTTGAACTGGCTGCTCGGGCGCTACCTCAGCCATTTTGCCGATCACCGCTGGTTTCCTTTCTCGGCGCGGCAGATGGCGCGGGCCTCTGGCTGGTATCAACGCTGGGGCTATTGGAGCCTGCTGGCCAGTTGGGTGCCGATCATCGGCGATCCGCTGACCTTGGCCGCGGGCATGATGCGCGAACCGCTCTGGCGCTTTTCGCTGATCGTCACCCTTGCCAAAGGCGGGCGCTATTTGGTGCTGATCCTGCTCGCGCGCGGGGTTCTGTGACGCTCAGAGGGGGGTGATCCCTTCGAGCGGCGGCAACGGGTTGGGCGTAGTCACAAGGGCCGGACGGCGCTTTTCGTAAAAGGCATTGCCGCCTGCGGTCACCACGTAATGCATGTTGTTGTAATTGGCATTGTACCACGCGGCGTGGAAGAATTTCGCGCGGGTGACCTTGGGGTGCCGCTCGCCCTGAAGCACCGCCAGCGCCGTGGCGCGGGCCAATGGGGCCCCGCGGTCGCTCATCGGTTTCGTCATCACGCCCGGTGCGAACTGATTGCGCTGGCCGACCACGTCGCAGACCGTATCGGGGAAGGCTTCGGAATGGACGCGGTTCAGCACGACCGTGCCCACGGCGACCATCCCGTCGCGGCTGGAGCGGTTGGATTCGAAATACATCGCCCGCGCCATACACTCCACCTCATCCACCGGGACCGCGACCACTTCGGTCTGCTTACCGCCACAAGCGGCGAGCAGGCCAAGGCCCAGCATCAAAGCGGCGGTGCGGATTTTCGGGGGCTGAACGCGCATGGGCGGCCTTTCTGGGTGAGGGGGCAGGTGGCGCGTAATTTTCCAGCAAACGCGGGGCGAGGCAAGACCCGCGCCCGGGCTCAGGCGGTTTCTCTCCGGGCGGGGCGCGCGGGGGCGCTTGGGCTGACGATTGATCTAGTGTAATGCTTGATAAAACAGTCATGAACCCAGCAGGGCCGTTCTTATGAAAGTCACCTACCGGGATGTGAAAACCGACATCCTGTCAAAGATCACTAAGGGCGAATGGCCTCTGGGCAGCCTTGTGCCCAATGAGGTTGATCTGGCCGAGACCTATGGCTGCGCCCGCGCGACGGTCAACCGCGCCATGCGCGAATTGGCCGACGAGGGGTTTATCGAACGCCGCCGCAAGGCCGGGACGCGGGTGCGGATGGCCCCGGTGCGGCAGGCGCGCTTCGACATTCCGCTGGTCCGGGCAGAGATCGAAGAAAAGGGCGCTGATTATCGCTATTCGCTGGTTAGCCACGCGGTTGAGCCTGCGCCGGACTGGCTGCGCGCGCGGCTGAAACTGGGCGCGGGTGGTGAGGTGCTGCATCTGGTCTGCATGCATTACGCCGATGGCGATCCCTATCAATATGAGGATCGTTTTATTAACCTCGCCTGTCTGCCTCAGGCACGGGGGGAGGCGTTTGCGGACGTGGGGCCAAACGAATGGCTGATCTCGGCGATACCCTTTTCGGATGTAGAGATTAGCCTTTCGGCGGGCCTCGCCGATCAGCGGCTGAGCGAGTATCTCGGCTGCGCCTTGGGCGATCCGGTTTTCACGGTCGAGCGGTCGACATGGTGGGAGGGGCAGGCGGTGACCTATGTGCGCCTGTCCCATCGCCCCGGTCACCGACTGACGACCCGCTATTGATGCGCCGCCACGCTAAGGCGGCGGCGCGTGGGGTTCAAAGGATGCCCGGCAGGTCCAGCCCATGTGCGCGGGCGCAATCAAGCGCCTCGTCATAGCCCGCATCCGCATGGCGCATCACGCCCGTCGCCGGATCGTTCCACAGCACCCGTTCGATACGGCGGTCGGCGTCTTCGGACCCGTCACAACAGATCACCATGCCGGAGTGTTGCGAAAAGCCCATGCCGACCCCGCCGCCGTGGTGCAGCGACACCCAAGTGGCCCCCGAGGCAGTGTTCAAAAGCGCGTTCAGCAGCGGCCAATCAGACACGGCGTCAGAGCCGTCTTTCATCGCCTCCGTCTCTCGGTTGGGCGAGGCGACGGAGCCGCTGTCGAGGTGATCGCGGCCAATCACGACCGGCGCGCTCAGCTCGCCTGTGCGGACCATTTCATTGAAGGCAAGGCCGAGGCGGTGGCGCACGCCAAGACCCACCCAGCAGATCCGTGCGGGCAGACCTTGGAAGGAGATACGTTCGCGGGCCATGTCGAGCCAGTTGTGCAGATGGGTGTCTTCGGACAGGATTTCCTTCACCTTGGCGTCGGTCTTGTAGATATCCTCTGGATCGCCCGAGAGTGCCGCCCAGCGGAACGGCCCCACACCGCGACAGAACAACGGGCGAATGTAGGTGGGGACGAAGCCGGGGAAATTAAAAGCGTTCTCCAACCCTTCCTCCAGCGCCATCTGGCGGATGTTGTTGCCGTAGTCGACCGTGGGGATGCCAGCGGCATGGAAATCGACCATCGCCTTGACCTGCACCTTCATCGAGGCGCGGGCGGCTTTTTCAACTGCCTTCGGGTCGCTCTCGCGTTTTTCGCGCCACTCTCCCATCGTCCAAACCTGCGGCAGATAGCCGTTTACCGGGTCGTGGGCCGAGGTCTGGTCGGTCACGATATCGGGGCGGACTCCGCGTTTCACCAGTTCGGGAAAGACATCGGCGGCATTGCCCAGGAGGGCCACGGATTTCGCCTCTCCCGCTGCGGTCCAGCGGTCGATCATCGCCAGCGCTTCATCAAGGCTGTCGGTCTTTTCGTCGACGTAGCGGGTGCGCAGGCGGAAATCGATGCTGTCGGGATTGCACTCCACCGCCAAACAGCAGGCCCCGGCCATGACAGCCGCCAAGGGCTGCGCACCGCCCATGCCGCCAAGCCCCCCGGTGAGGATCCATTTGCCTTTGAGGTCGCCGCCATAATGCTGGCGGCCCGCCTCCACGAAGGTCTCATAGGTGCCCTGCACGATGCCTTGGCTGCCGATGTAGATCCACGATCCAGCCGTCATCTGGCCGTACATCGCCAGACCCTTTTTATCGAGCTCGTTGAAGTGATCCCAATTGGCCCAATGGGGCACGAGGTTGGAGTTGGCGATCAACACGCGGGGCGCGTCTTTATGGGTTTGGAAGACGCCCACGGGTTTGCCCGATTGCACGAGCAGCGTTTGGTCGTCCTCCAGCGCGCGTAGCGAGGCGACGATCTGGTCATAGTCCTTCCACGTCCGCGCCGCGCGTCCGATGCCGCCGTAGACGACCAGCTCATGCGGGTTCTCGGCCACGTCGGGGTGCAGGTTGTTCATCAGCATCCGCAGGGGCGCTTCGGTGAGCCAGCTTTTCGCCGAAAGCTCGGTGCCTGTCGCGGGATAGACGTCACGGGTGTTCTTGCGCGGATTGCTCATGCTGTGCCTTTCAGGGTCGGGGCCAGGGCGGCCAGAGTTGTCAGGATGTCGGTCAGGTGCCCGCGCAGCCGCGCGGCTTTGTCGGGGTCATAGGGCCAAGGCGGCGCCTCGGCGCTGAGGTAGGTGCTCTGCGCCAGTTCCATCTGGATCGCGTGGATCCCTTCGGCGGGGCGGCCATAGTGCCGCGTGGTCCAGCCGCCTTTGAAGCGTCCGTTGCTGACGGAAGTGTAGCCGGGTGCTGCGGCGCAGATCTCTTCAACAGCCGCTTCGATTTCGGGCGCGCATGTGGTGCCGAGGTTCGTCCCGATGTTGAAGTCGGGCAGCGGGCCGTCAAAGAGGAACGGGATCAGCGAGCGGATTGAGTGGCAGTCATAGAGGATTGCGACCCCATGCAGGTCGCGGACGCGGGCCAGTTCCGCCTCAAGCGCCGCATGATAGGGGGCGTGGAATGCTCGGCGGCGGGCCTCAACTTCGGCTGCGTCGGGCGGGGTGGTCCAAATGTCTTGCCCGTCGAAATCCGTCAGCGGCACCAGCCCGGTGGTGTTTTGGCCGGGGTAGAGCGATGCGCCCGACGGATCGCGATTGGCGTCGATCACATAGCGGTGGAATTTCGCGCGCACCGTGGTCACCCCGGGCAACAGCCCTTCGTAAAGGTGATGGATATGCCAATCGGTATCCGCCAGTTCGCGCCCAAGCGGGTTCAGATCGCGGCGCACTGTGTCGGGCAGATCGGAGCCGGTATGGGGCAGGCCAAGCACGATGGGGCTGTTGCCGCGGATGATCTCTACCGGAGTCATGTGGAAAGCTCCGGCATTTCGATGGCGGCGGCGCGGGTGATCTCGCCTTGCGCCACCATCTGTGCCGCGCGTTCCAGATCGGGGGCGAGGTAGCGGTCCTCGTCCAGCGTCGCGACATCCTTGCGCACCCGTGTCACCACGCGCTGCAACGTCTCGCTGGTGGCCAGCGGCGCGCGGAAGTCGATGCCTTGTGCCGCGCAGAGCAGCTCGACCCCCAAGATATGGTTGAGGTTCTCGATCATCTGCCCCAACCGCCGCGCGCCATGGGCGGCCATACTGACGTGGTCCTCTTGGTTGGCCGAGGTCGGCGTGCTGTCGGTGACGCAAGGATTGGCGAGGTGTTTGTTCTCGCTCATCAGCGCGGCGGTGGTGACCTCGGCGATCATATAGCCGCTGTTGAGGCCGGGGTTTGGCGTCAGGAAGGGCGGCAGGTTGAAGCTGAGCACCGGGTCGACGATCAGCGCCACGCGGCGCTGCGCGATGGCGCCGATCTCGGCCACGGCCAGCGCGATCATATCGGCGGCAAAGCCCACCGGTTCGGCATGGAAATTCCCGCCTGAAACAATCAGGTCTGCGCCGACCAGCACCAGCGGGTTGTCGGTGGCGGCATTGGCTTCGACCTCAAGCGTGCGGGCGGCCATGCGCAGCACGTCCATCGCGGCTCCGGTCACCTGCGGCTGGCAGCGGATGCAGTAAGGGTCTTGGACGCGGGCATCATTCGCCACATGGCTTTCGCGGATTTCCGAGCCGTCGAGAAGGGCGCGCATGGTCTCGCCCGCCTCGATCTGGCCGCGATGTCCGCGTAGGGCATGGATTTCCGGCTGCAGCGGCGCGGTGGAGCCCATGATGGCATCGGTCGACAGGGCCGAGATCACCAGCGCTGAATTTGCCGCCCGCCATGCGTCGAACAACCCCGCCAGCGCGAAGGCGGTCGAAAATTGCGTGCCATTGATCAGCGCCAGCCCTTCCTTCGGGCCGAATTCTAGGGGGGTGAGACCCGCGGCGGTCAGTGCCGCGCCGCCGGGCATGATGCGGCCTTCAAACTCTGCCTCGCCGTGGCCCATCATCACGGCGGCCATATGGGCCAAGGGGGCCAGATCGCCCGACGCGCCGACCGAGCCTTGCGCGGGGATCACCGGGGTCACGCCACAGTCCAGCATGGCTTCGATCAGGTCAACGACCTCAAGCCGCACGCCCGAGGCACCGCGCCCAAGGCTCAGCAGTTTGAGCGCCATCAGGAGCCGCGCATGGCCGCGCGGGATCGCCGGGCCGACGCCGCAGCAATGCGACAGGATCAGGTTGCGTTGCAGGGTGGCCGTGTCTTCCGAGGCGATCTTGACCGAGGCGAGCTTGCCGAAACCGGTGTTCACGCCGTAGACGGCATCCTCGCCCGCCACCGCTTTGGCAATGCGCGCATGGGCCAGTTCAATCGCCGGGCAGCAGGCGGGGTCGAGCCTCACCGATGCCTCTTCGCGGTAGATGCGGGCCAGATCGTCCAAGGTGGCCGCGCCGGGGGTGAGGGTCAGGGTGGTCACGATTGGCCTCCGAAAATGCGAGAGTGAAGCGGGTTGAAGCCGATGCGATAGGCAAGCTCGGCAGGGTGTTTGATATCCCAAACGGCGAGGTCGGCGCGCAGGCCGGGGCGGATCATGCCGCAGCCGTCCAGCCCAAGCGCGCGGGCGGCATGTTGCGTGGCACCGCGCAGCGCCTCTTCGGGCGTCATGCGGAACAGGGTGCAGCCCATGTTGAGCGTCAGCAGCAGGGAGTTCAGCGGCGACGACCCGGGGTTGATATCCGTCGCCAGCGCCATCGGCACTCTGTGTTTGCGCAGCAGGTCAATCGGGGGCGCTTGGGTTTCGCGTAAAGTGTAGAAAGCACCGGGCAGGATGACCGCGACGGTGCCCACCTCAGCCATCGCTTTCACGCCGTCTTCGTCAAGGTATTCGATATGATCCGCCGAGAGCGCGCCATAGGAGGCCGCGAGTTTTGCGCCGCCGAGGTTTGACAGCTGCTCGGCATGGAGTTTGACGGGCAGGCCCAGTTCCTGCGCCACGTCAAAGACCCGCGCGATCTGGGCGGGCTGAAAGGCAATGCCCTCACAGAACCCATCGACCGCATCGACCAGCCCTTCGGCATGGGCGGCGCGCAGGGCGGGGATGCAGACCTCATCGATATAGGCGTCGTCACGGCCTGCGTATTCGGCAGGCGTGGCATGGGCGCCGAGGAAGGTCGTCCGCACTCGGATCGGGCGCTGCTGGCCCACGGCGCGGGCGCTGCGGAGCATGCGCAGCTCGGTTTCGATATCCAGACCATAGCCAGATTTGATCTCGATCCCCGTGACGCCTTCGGCGATCAACACATCGACGCGGCGCAGGGCTTCTGCCAGCAGTTTGGCTTCACTGGCGGCGCGGGTGGCGGTGACGGTTGAGACGATGCCGCCCCCGGCGCGGGCGACTTCTTCGTAGCTGGCCCCTTCAAGGCGCATTTCGAACTCGCGCGCGCGGTCGCCGCCGTGGACGATATGGGTGTGGCAGTCGATCAGACCGGGGGTGACGAGGCGGTGGCCGAGTGATTCTGTCGGTTGATCGCGGTAGGCGCGTGGCAGGTCAGCGCACGGGCCGACCCATGCGATCTGGCTGCCAGTAATCGCAATCGCTGCATTCTCAATCATTCCATAGGGTTCCGCGCCGTCCAAGGTCGCGGCGGTGAGGTCGATCAGGACACGGTCATGCTCTGTCATCTCTCTCGCCCCCTTCTGAGGTTTCACTTTTCTAACGCGGTTTTAATTGTTATATGTCTATACATAAAAAACCGAAAGGCCGTCAAATGATTTTCGCCAAACACGCAAGACTGCCGCAGGGCTGGGCCCGTGACGTTCGGATTACGGTTGCCGAGGGGCGGATCGCTCAGGTTGAAACGGCGCAGTCGCCGCGTCCTGATGACACTCGCGTCGATACCCTGCTGCCCGCGCTCGCCAACCTGCACAGCCATAGCTTTCAACGCGCCATGGCCGGGATGACCGAGACGCGCATGGCCGGCAAAGACAGTTTCTGGACGTGGCGCGATCTGATGTATCGCTTCACCGCCCATCTCACGCCCACGCATATCGAAGCCATTGCCGCTTTTGTTTTCCTTGAGATGCAAGAAGCGGGCTATGCCAGCGTGGGCGAGTTTCATTATCTCCACCACCAGCCCGACGGCACGCCCTATGACGATTTGGGGGAGCTTTCGGCCCGGATCGCGGCAGCGGCGGCGCAAACCGGGATCGGCCTGACCCATCTGCCAGTGCTCTATACCTATGGCGGCGCGGGGCAGGTGCCATTGCAGCCGGGGCAGGCGCGTTTTGGCAACGGAGTGGACCGGTTCAGCGCGCTGGTTGAACGGGCGCAGCATGCGGTGGGCAACCTGCCCAACGACTGCCGCGTGGGCATCGCGCCGCATTCGCTGCGGGCTACGGCTCCGGCGGAACTGGCAGACGTGATTCAGGCACATCCCGATGTGCCGACGCATATCCACATCGCCGAACAGCCTAAAGAGGTTGCCGACGTTTCCGACTGGCTAGGCGCGCGTCCGGTGGAATGGTTGCTGGCAAATGCCGAAGTGAAAGAGAGATGGTGCCTGATCCATGCGACCCACATGACCGAAGCAGAGACGGCGGCCTTGGCCCGTTCCGGCGCGGTCGCGGGGTTGTGCCCGGTGACGGAGGCGAATTTGGGCGATGGGCCGTTCAACGGGCCGGGCTACCTCTCTGCCGGGGGGCGGTTTGGCATCGGGTCGGATTCCAACGTGCTGATCTCATTGACCGAAGAGTTGCGCACCTTGGAGTATTCCCAACGCCTGCGCGATCTGGCGCGCAACGTGATGGTGCCGGGCGAAGGCTCGGTCGGGGAGACGCTTTATACCGGGGCCGCGCGCGGCGGTGCGCAGGCGCTTGGCCGGGGCCGGGGCGAGATTGCAGTGGGCGTATGGGCCGATCTGATGGCGATCGACAGCCAAGACCCGGCGCTTTGTGCGCTGCGGCCCGCGCAACTGCTCGACGGTCTGGTCTTTGCCGCGAAGGATCGGGTGGTGACGGACCTGTGGTCGGCGGGGCGCCATGCGGTGACGGGCGGGCGGCACCGGCAGCGTGACCGGATCGTGGCGGGCTACCGGCGCGCCATGGCAGAGTTGACGGCGCTTTTGTGAAACCTTCCAGCTTCCGGGAACTTTGCCGCGGCCCGCCGGGTTTGCCCCTTAACAAGGGCCGCGCGCGGCGTGGTGTTGCGCGGCATAGCCCGAAGCTAGCGAAAGGGAGCGGATCATGAGTCCACCAGACACAAATCTGAAAAAGCAGGAAAGCCGTCACAAGTGGCCGTTGATCGGCATGGCGATTGTCGTGATCTTTGGAATCGGCATCATTGTCTTCTGGACGGGCGAGGAAGTCGCCACCGCCCCCGGTACCGAAGACGAGGTCATCATCGACGAGGGCACCGCGATTGAGGGCGATGATACGGCAACCGTGCCTGTCGCACCCGATTGACCCCCAGCCAACAGCATTGACCCCCATGACCCGGAAGCCTCTGCTTCCGGGTTTTTTGTTGTTTGCCTTGGTCGCGCGGGCGGGCCATCTTGCACTGGTAACAAGGGAATTGGGGCAGACATATGTGGTATCTTGTAGGGGACATCGGCGGCACCAACCTGCGGCTTGCGGCGGTGGACCCGGCAGGCGCGGTGGTGCGGCGCTGCACGCATCGCACCGATGGGCTGAGCACATTGCCAGAGGCCTGTGCGGCGCTTTGTAGCGAAATGGGCGGCGCGCCCGAGGGGGTCGCGGTGGCGGTGGCCGGGGTGGTTGTCGACGGTCAGGTGCGCATGACCAACGCCGCGCGCAGCATCTCGCGCGATGATCTGGCGCGGGCCTGCGATGTGGCGCCCGGCAAGGTACTGCTGCTCAATGATTTTGAGGCGGCGGCCTGGTCCTTGGCCACGCTGGATGCGGCAAAGGTGAGCTTTCTTCAGGGCGGCCCTGCGCCGCAACCGGGCGCGCGGGTGATTGTCGGGCCGGGAACGGGCTTGGGCGTGGGGGCTTTGGTCTGGCAAGGGGCGCGGCCCACGGCGGTGCCGGGCGAAGGCGGGCATCTGCGGCTCACCCCCCATAGCGCCGAGGAAGTGGCCTATTTCGAAGCCCTGATCGCGCTCTGGCCCGAGGTCCAGATGGGCGACGTGCTGGCGGTCGAGGCCGAAGCGATCCTGTCGGGCACCGGCATCCCCTATTGGTACCGGGCCATCGCAACTGCCCGCGGCGAGCCAGCGCATCTGGAGGGGGCGGCGGCGATCTTTGCCGCGGCCAAGGTTGGGGAGGACACGAGTGCCTGCCGGGCGGTGGCCTTGATGGCACGATACCTCGGCGGGGTCGCAGGGGATTTGGGACTGGTCTTGGGCGCGCGCGGTGGGGTTTTCATCACGGGGGGCGTGGCGCAGCAGAACCCTTGGATGTTGGATGAGGCCTTCCTCGCCGCCTTCAACGCGGGCGGGCGGCACAGCAAATGGCGCGCGGCGCTGCCCTTGGGCCTGTGCAATGACCCCGACTTTGGCCTCATGGGTGCGCGCAACTGTCTGTTTGTGCAACACGATCGCCCCCTGCCGGATTGACAGCAGGCACCGGGCCGCCATGATCGCCACAGCAGCCGGAGTGCCCTATGCCCAACCTCAATGATCCGAAACGCCAGTTCTTGGCCAACCTGTTCGACGCCGCCGTCGCCGCCGCCGATCCACGGCTGATCTTGAAAGACAGGCTGCCGCCGCCGCCCAAGGGCCGCACGGTGGTGATCGGCGCAGGCAAAGGAGCGGCGCAATTGGCGCAGGCGTTCGAGGCGCTTTGGCCGCATCCCTATGACGGTGTCGTGGTCACCCGCTATGGCTATGGCGCGCCCTGTGAGCGCATCAAAGTGATAGAGGCCGCCCATCCGGTGCCAGATCAGGCCGGGATCGAGGCCGCCCGCGCCTTGCAGGATGCGCTGCGCGGGCTGGGGCCGGAGGATCAGGTGATCGCGCTGATCTGCGGCGGCGGGTCGTCGCTTTTGCCCGCCCCGCCCGAGGGGCTGACACTGGAGGATTTGCAGGCGTTGAATTCCGCGCTTCTGGCCTCGGGCGCACCGATCTCGGTGATGAATGACATCCGCAAACAGTTCAGCACGGTGAACGGCGGGCGTCTGGCGGAACTGGCCTATCCCGCGCAGGTGGTGAGCCTTGTCGTCTCGGATGTGCCGGGGGACGATCCGGGGGCCGTGGCCTCTGGCC
This sequence comes from Sulfitobacter dubius, assembly GCF_027214245.1. GTDB lineage: Bacteria > Pseudomonadota > Alphaproteobacteria > Rhodobacterales > Rhodobacteraceae > Sulfitobacter > Sulfitobacter dubius_A. Next base: position 547,668 of record NZ_JAPWHM010000002.1, read on the forward strand.
CTACGGTGCCGGGGCGGAGGGCCGCGGCGGAGGTTTTGGAGGAGGTGGCCGCGCGGGGGCTGGAACTGCCACCCCGTTGCATGGCGTTTTTACAGGAAGCCGCGCAGCAGCCTGCGCAAGACGCGCCCAGCAAGACGGCCACGCATGTTATTGCCTCTGCGGGTCTGTCCCTCACCGCGGCGGCCAAGGCGGCACAGGCGCGGGGGGTGACCGCATGGATACTGTCGGACGCGATCGAAGGCGAGGCGCGCGAGGTGGCGCTGGTGCATGCCGCGCTCGCCCGGCAGGCGCAACGAAGTGGTTACCCGCATCCCGCGCCGCTGGTGCTGCTCTCAGGCGGAGAGACGACGGTCACCCTGCGCCACAAGGGGCGCGGCGGGCGCAACAGTGAATTCGCGCTGTCCTTGGCACTGGCGCTCGACGGGCAAGAAGGCATCACCGCCTTGGCGGCGGACACCGACGGCATCGACGGGTCAGAGGATAACGCGGGCGCATTCGTCGCGCCGGACACGGCGGGCGCGATGCGCGCGGCAGGGGTGGACCCGCGCCGCGCCTTGCAACACAACGACGCCTTTGGCGCGTTTGCGGCGGTAGACGCCCTGTTTCACACCGGCCCCACCGGGACCAACGTGAATGATTTCCGCGCCCTGTTGATCGGCGATCTGCCCGATAGCTGAGCCGGTTCTGGGTCCGGCTAGGTGCGGTCGAAGATAATCACGTTGCGCTTCGCAGCGCCGGTCTTGGTGTCGGCTATCGCCTCGTTGATCTGATCCAGCCGCCAGCGCCCTGAGATCAAGCTGTCGAGTTGCAAGCGGCCCTGAAGGTAAAGGTCGACCATCCACGGGATATCGCGCTGGATCACCACGTCGCCCATTTTGGAGCCGACCATGCCTTGCCCTAGGGCCGCGAGGACCACCGGCTCATAGCTGGCCTCGGCCCCGCTATGGGGCATGCCGACCATGATCACCCGGCCCCCGGCCGCAAGGTAGCGCGGCGCGGTTTCATAGGCGGGGATCGCCCCCACGGTGACGATCACGGCATCCGCCCCGCGCCCCATGGCCTTGGAGGCCGCGCGCCACGGTTTCTCCTCGGTCGCGAGCACGGTGTCGGTCGCGCCGAATTCGCGGGCGATGGCGAGTTTTTCTTCGGTCATGTCCACCGCCACGATCCGCCTTGCGCCCGCGATGCGCGCCCCTTGGATGGCATTAAGGCCAACCCCGCCCGCGCCGATCACCACCACATCTTGGCCTGCGCGCAGACCCGCTGCATTGACCACGGCACCCACGCCGGTGATCACGCCGCAGGCGATCAGACAGGCGGCGTCTTTGGGGATGTCATGCGAGATTTTCACGGCCTGCGAGCGGTCGACCACCACTTTTTCGGCGAAACCGCCGGTATTCATGGCTTGAAAAAGCGGCGCCCCCTCTGCGGTCTGAAGTGGCCCTTCGGGCGCCTGCGGTGTTTCGCAGATCGTCGGTTGACCCGAGGCGCAGTTGGGGCAGCTGCCGCAGGCGCGGATCAGGGTGACCACCACGCTGTCGCCTTCGACCAGCCCCTGTACATTCGGCCCCACGGCGCTGATCCGGCCTGCGGCCTCATGGCCATAGACGGCAGGCAGGGTGCCGCCCCAGCCGCCTTCAGCAAACAGGATGTCGGAATGGCAGATCGCCACGGCATCCAAGGTCACCTCGACCTCGCCCGATTGCGGTGCCTGCAGGCGGATGTCTTCGACGCTCAATGGCTTGTCAAAGGCATGGCAGACGGCGGCTTTGATGGTTTGCAATGGCCTGTCCCTTTCACTTGGTTTTCGCCAGCCTGACGCGGAAGGGCCGGTGGCGCAAGCCGGGGAATGGACTAATGCGGCGAAGTGTCGGTTTGTGACGTGAGGGTAGGGCGGCTGGCAAAGGTCACCAGCCCGCCGAGGGTCAGAAACAGCGCCAGCAGGAAGGGTGCGCCGGGCAGATAGAGCGCGGTATCGGGGGCCGTGAAATAGGCAAAGACCGCCGTCATCGTCAGTGGCGAAAGGATCATCGCCAGCGCGGTGGAGGAACTGAGCGCGCCGTGCAGCTCGCCTTGGGCATCGGCGCTGACGCGGGCCGACATGATGCCTTGAAGCGCGGGCGGGATGACCCCGGCAAGGGCGGCAAGCGGGGTCATGATCAGCGCCCAGGTGCCTGAGGTCAGTACGGTCAGCGCGGCAAAGGCGGCAATGGCAAAGACATGGCCCAAGATCACCGTGGCGCGCGCGCCCAAGCGGCGGATCACGGGGCCGATCAGCGCGCCTTGGACAAGGGCCATCTGCACGCCAAAAAGACCCAGTGACAGGCCGATCATCGTCGGCGACCAGCCAAAACGCTCAACCCCGAAATAGGCCCAGACAGCCGGATAGGCGGCAAAGCCCACGTGGTAGATAAAATAGACCGCCAGAAGCCTGGCGATCTCGGGCAGGCGGCCAAGGGCACGCAGCGCACCCAGCGGATTGGCCCGCCGCCAGTCAAAGGCGCGGCGCTGCGTCTGGGGCAGGGTTTCGCGCAGCACGGCCCAGCCGAGGGCCGCATTGCCCGCCGCCAGCACCGCTGCCGCCCAAAACGGCGCGCGGGTGCCATATTCGCCCAAGATGCCGCCCATCAGCGGCCCCAGAACAAAGCCCGCGCCAAAGGCCGCACCGATCAGCCCGAAACGCGCCGCGCGGTCCTGCGCCGGAGAGATATCGGCCATATAGGCCGAGGCCGTGGCGTGGGTTGCCGCCGTCACACCGCCCACCAGCCGCCCGATCAGCAGCAACCAGACACTGCCCGCCAGCGCCATGACACCGTAATCCACCGTCATCACGACCAGCGCCAGCAGCAACACCGGACGGCGGCCAAAACGGTCGGACAGGCCACCCAAAACCGGTCCGAAGAGGAATTGCATCGCGGCAAACCCCGTGGCCAGCACGCCGCCCCAAAGGGCCGCATCACTCAGCCCCCCGCCGCGCACTTCGCGGATCAGGTCGGGCATCACGGGCAGGATCAGGCCGACGCCCATGGCATCGATCATCACCGTCACAAGAATAAAGATCAGCGGCAGCGGCATCCGGTCAGATCTGGTCCGCGCAGGGGGCGAAGGCAAGGGTGGACGTCGCGATAGGGCGCGAATGCGGCAGGCGTTGCGGGGCATGGCCCGCTTGCCTCCAGAGACACCTGCCGCCACGCTCAGCCCTGTGCCTTCGGGATATGCCCGACACTGGCAAGAAAATCGTTTAGCGTATCAGCGTATTCCTGCGGCTGCTCCACACAGGGCAGATGGCCGGCGCGGCGGATCAGTTTGAATTTCGAGGCCGGGATCAGGTCCATCAACTCGCGCACCAGATCGGGCGGGGTGGAGCCGTCTTCCGACCCTGCGATGCCGAGCGCGGGCAGGCGCAGGCCGGAGGTGGGGGTCATGAAATCGCTGTGCGAGATCGCTGCCGAACAGCCCGCATAGCCCGCGTCCGGCTGGCGGGTGAGCATGTTGCGCCAGAGCGCCATTTCCGGCGTGGCGCGGAATTGTGCGGAGAACCAGCGCTCCATCACCGCATCGGCAAGGCTTTCGATGCCGCCCTGTTCCACGGCGGCGATGCGCGTGTCCCAGATGTCGCGGTTGCCGATCTTGGTGGCGGTGTTGCTCAGCACCAGCGCGCGGATCATGTCGAGCCGTTTCACCGCCAGCCCCTGCGCAATCATCCCGCCGATCGAGAGCCCGACGAAGACGCAGTTACGCACCTGCAGGTGATCGAGCAGCCGTTCGGTATCGGTAATGAGCGACCCCATCGAATAGGGCGCGGGCGGACAGGACGACAGGCCATGGCCGCGTTTATCAAAACGGATGATGCGTAGACCGGGCGCGAGGAGCGGCAGAATGGGATCCCACAGGCGCATGTCGGTGCCGAGCGAATTGGCAAAGACCACAGGCGCGCCGTCTTCGGGGCCATCGACGCGGTAGTGAAGTTGGACGTCACCTGTGTCGAATATCTGCATGGGTGGTCTCCTGTGAGCGGCGGTGGTGGCCAGCATATCGCGCGAGGGGCGAAGGTCAAAGGCGGGACAGATCAAAAATGCCCCGCCCTAGGGCGGGGCTGCCCTTGCCTTTACCCCAACGTCTGCAGCGCCCGCGCAAACATATCCGCATCCACATTCCCGCCAGAGATGGTGACGATCACATCGTCGCCCTCAATCTCAGCCCCACGGAACAGTGCCGCCGCCAGCGCTACGGCACCGCCCGGCTCGGCCACGACCTTCAGCCGGTTAAAGGCATGGCCCATCGCCTGCAGCGCCTCGTCGTCGCTCACCACCAGCCCCGGTCCGACAAGCCGTTGCATGATCGGAAAGGTCAGCTCGCCCGGCGCGGGTGTGACGATGGCGTCGCAGATTGATCCCAAGGCGCTCGGGTTCTGCTCGATCTTGCCAGAGGCCAGCGACCGGGCCGCATCGTCAAAGCCTTCCGGCTCTGCCGGACGCACGCGAAAGCCGGGGGCCTCGGCCTCCAACGCGAGCGCGATGCCGGAGGTCAGGCCACCGCCGCCGCAGCAGACGATGACTTCAGCAGAGTTGATCCCCGCATCGGCTGCCTGCTGCGCGATCTCCAGCCCCGTGGTGCCTTGTCCCGCGATCACCTGCGGATTGTCGTAAGGTTTGATCAGCGTCAGGCCGCGTTCTTCGGCCAGTTGCGCGCCAATTTCTTCGCGGCTTTCGTTCGCGCGGTCATAGAGTACGACCTCGGCCCCATAGGCGCGGGTGTTGGCGATTTTCAGGCGCGGGCTGTCTTTAGGCATAATGATCACGGCGGGGGCACCGTGCATTTTGGAGGCCAGTGCCACGCCCTGCGCGTGGTTGCCGCTGGAATAGGCGATGACACCGTTTGCCCGCGCCTCTGGTGCAAGTGCTGACAGCGCCGACCATGCACCGCGAAACTTGAAGCTGCCGGTATGTTGCAGGCACTCCGGTTTGATCCAGACGCGACGGCCTGCGATCTCATCCAAAAAATGCGAGTTCAGCAGGGGCGTGCGCCGCACATGGCCCTCTGCGCGGGCGGCAGAGGCGCGGATCATGTCGATATTCATTGCAGTTGTCCTATCCATTCGTGCAGCGCGGCCAGCGCTTCGGGTTCGTCGAGAAACGGCACGTGGCCGCGATCCGGCACTTCGGCTGTGATCATATCAGGCCGCCGCGCCTGCATTTGCATCAGCGTCTCGCGGCTTAGCAAGGTCGAATTCGCGCCCCGGATCGCAGCCAGTGGCAGGCCTTGAAGCGCGTCGAAAAACGGCCAGAGGTCGGGCGTCGGCTGGCCTGCGGTGGCAACCGCGTCGCGCAGATGCGGGTCATAGGTGATTTTCAGCCCGTGTTCGGTCGCCGTGTAATGGCGCTGCACCTCTTCCAGCCAACGGCTTTCCGGCACGCCGCGAAATTCGGGAAAGGCCCGGGCCATGGCGGCGGCGGCCTCTTCATAGGTCTTGGCGGCGGGGCTGCGGCCCAGATAGCCCATGATGAACTCGACGCCCTTGGCGTCCAGCTCTGGCCCGACATCATTCAGCGCCACACCCAGCAGGTGATCATGGGCGATCATCGCCAGCCCCATGGCATTGAGCCCGCCGCGCGAGGTGCCGATGATGGCGACCTTGTCCAACCTCAGATGCGCCAGCAGTTCCAGCACATCGCGGCATTCCACCGGCAGCGTGTAGTTCTGCCAATTCTTGTCGAAATCCGAACGCCCTCGGCCCCGGTAGTCCATGCGGATCAGGCGATGATCCGACAGATGTGGGGCGAGGTAGTCGAAATCCGCGCCGGTGCGGGTGAGGCCCGCAAGGCAGAGGATCGGCAGGCCGGAACCTTCGTCCGTGTAGTGAAGCGACAGCCCGTCGGAGGTGATGAACCGCGCCATCAGAGGCCCGCCAGTGCAGGGATGCCGCTGAGCTCACGCAACTGATGCGCCGGTTTCCATGGCAGCCTGTCCACCGGATCGCCACCCCGGTTCACCCATGCGGTCGTGAAGCCATAGCCCGTCGCCGCTGCTGCATCCCAGCCGTTGGAGGAGACGAACAGCACCTCGTCTTTGGCGCAGCCGTAGTGCTGCCCGACAAGGTCATAGACCGATGCATGGGGTTTGAAGACCCCAACACTTTCGACCGAGAGCGACACATCCAAAAGGTCACTGATTCCCGCAGATTTCACCGCCCCGTCCAGCATCGCGGGCGAGCCGTTCGACAGGATCGCGGTGTTCAGGCCGCCGTCTTTCAGCGCACGCAGCATGGCGGGAACTTCGGCAAAGGCCTGAAGCTCCCAATAAAGCGCCAGCAAACGCTCGCGTAGAGCGGGGTCATCGGCCACGCCTAATTTCTCCAGCGACCAGTCGAGTCCCTCCTGGGTGACCTGCCAGAAATCGTCATGCGCCCCGGTCACGGCGCGCAGCCATGAATACTGCAACTGCTTGAGGCGCCAGTGTTCTGCCAGCTGCGGCCAAGTCTCGGCGATGGCGGCAAAGGCAGGCTCTTTGGCCGCCTCACGCGCCGCGGCTGCCACGTCGAACAGGGTTCCATAGGCGTCGAAAACGCAGGTGGTGATAGGCATCTGGCAGGCTCTCCCTTTCCGTATCGCGGCAGAGTGGCACGCGGGCGCAGCGGCGGAAAGGGGCGAATTCCCCAATCGATCGGGACTGGGGGTTTACTCTCGGGGTCACAATCTTCATGCTGTCGCGGAATTTGGAGCACCCGTGCAGATACGCGGCCTCCTTCCCTTTTCCCCCGACAAATTGGAGACAACAATGGCTGAGGTCAAATCCGGCGACACAGTACAGATTCACTATACCGGCACGCTGCAGGACGGCACCACATTTGATAGCTCTGAGGGCCGTGACCCGTTGGAGTTCGTTGTGGGTTCGGGTCAGATCATCCCCGGCCTCGACAGCGCATTGCCCGGCATGGCCGAAGGCGACAAGAAGGTCGTTCAGGTGCCCAGCGAGGAAGCCTACGGCCCGGTGAACCCTGAGATGCGCCAGTCGGTGCCGCGCGAAGGCATCCCGGCGGACATCCCGCTTGATCCCGGCACGCAGTTGCAGATGCAGACCCCCGAAGGTCAGGCGCTGCCGGTGACCGTGGTGGAAGTGGACGAGACCACCGTGACCCTCGACGCCAACCACCCGCTGGCGGGCAAAGACCTGCAGTTCGACATCGAACTGGTCAAAATCGCCTAAGCGATCTGACATTGCCTGCCGGGGGGATGTCTTTCCGGCGGGCCTACAAGCCGCGATGCGCGTCTTTTCCTCTCGCACCGCAGCGCGCAGGCGCTTATGCAGGGGGCATGGATACCCCAGATACATTCGAGATTTTCCTTGTCTGCCCGCCCGGGCTTGAGGATTTGCTCTGCGCCGAGGCGCAGGAAAAAGGTTTTGCAGAAGCGCAGGCGCAGCCCGGCGGCGTGACCGTTCAGGGCGGCTGGCCCGAGGTATGGCGCGCGAACTTAGAGCTGCGCGGCGCGGGCCGGGTGCTGGCGCGGATTGGCGGGTTTATGGCCTTCCATCTGGCGCAGTTGGACAAGCGCTGCCGCAAGTTTCCCTTTGGTGACGTATTGCGCGCCGATGTGCCGGTGAAGGTGCAGGTGACGTGCAAGGCGTCCAAGATTTACCATGCCGGGGCCGCGCAGCAGCGGGTTGAGACGGCGCTGCGCGAAAGCCATGGGATTACGGTGGATGCCGAGGCAGCGCTGGTGTTGAAGGTACGTATTCACGACAACGCGGTGCAATTCAGCCTCGATACCTCTGGCGAGGCGCTGCACAAGCGCGGGCATAAAGAGGCTGTGGGCAAGGCGCCGATGCGCGAGAACATGGCGGCGCTGATGCTGCGGTCTTGCGGCTACACGCCGGGGGAGCCGGTGGTGGATCCGATGTGCGGCTCGGGGACGTTTTTGATTGAGGCGGCGGAGATTGCGGCGGGGTTGAAGCCGGGGCGCAGTCGGAGCTTTGCATTTGAGGACTTGGCGAGTTTCGATGCCGGGGTTTGGGAGGAGATGCGCAGCGGTGGGGCGGTGGCCGAACCTGCGGCGCGGTTCTACGGCTCGGATCGGGACGCAGGCGCAATCCGGATGAGCACGGCCAACGCCGAGCGTGCGGGTGTGGGTGCGTGGTGCCATTTCGCCTGCCACGGGGCAGGGGAGGTGCAGCCGCCCGAAGGCCCGCCCGGTCTGGTGATCGTGAACCCGCCTTATGGCGGGCGCATCGGGAATAAGAAGCTGCTTTATCCTTTGTATGGGACGCTGGGCGAGACGCTGAAGGCGCGGTTCCGCGGCTGGCGTGTGGGGCTGGTGACGTCAGAGCCACCCTTGGCGCGGGCGACCGGGTTGCCGTGGAAGCCGCAGGGGCCGGCGATTGCGCATGGTGGGATGAAAATCTGGCTCTGGCAGACGGATGTGCTGCGGTAGAACCTACCACCTGAGCCCGGAATCAAGCCGCAGGCGCCGGGCCATCGCCTGCCCGTCCCGGCGGGCTGGCGATTTGGTGAGGCTGGGCGGGAGCCTTCGAAGTCGTCTAAAGGCTGCACCATAAAGTGGCACCAAGCCACGTTGCCATCGCCACCCCACGGGCAGACGATGGCCCTTAGCTCTAGACTTACAGGTGATCCGCCTGCGGCATCCCCAACACGTGGAAACCACCATCGACGCGGATGATCTCGCCCGTTGTGCAAGCCCCCGCATCAGACGCCAGATAGACCGCCGTGCCACCAACCGCCTCCAGCGTCGCATTGGACCGCAGTGGCGCGTTCTGATCCGTGTGCTTATACGTCTTGCGCGCGCCACCAATCGCAGCCCCCGCCAGCGTCTTCATCGGCCCCGGCGAAATCGCGTTCACGCGGATGCCTTCCGGTCCCAGATCATTCGCCAGATAGCGCGTGGCGCTTTCCAACGCCGCCTTGGCCACACCCATCACGTTGTAGTTCGGCGTGACCCGGTTTGACCCCATGTAGGTCAACGTCATCAACGTGCCGCCATTCTCAACCATCAGCGGATGCGCGCGGCGCGCTACGTCGATAAAGGAATAGGCCGAGATATCCATCGAGTTCTTGAAGTTCGCCCGGGTGGTGTTCAGGAACCGCCCCGTCAACTCGGATTTATCCGAGAAAGCAATGGCATGCACGACAAAATCAATCGTCGGCCAACGCGCGCCCAGCTCCTCAAACGCCCGGTCGAGCGAGGCGTCATCGGTCACATCGACATCGACCATGAAGTCAGACCCGACGCTCTGCGCCAGCGGCTCAAGACGCTTGCCAAAGGCCTCGCCCTGATAGGTGAAGGCCAGTTCGGCCCCGGCCTCTGCCATCGCCTTGGCGATGCCCCAAGCGATGGAGCGTTCATTGGCCACACCCATGATGAGGCCGCGTTTTCCTGCAAGCAATCCTGACATAACGCGCCCTCAGCCCTTATACTTTGACAGGATCATCGATCCATTGGTGCCACCAAAGCCGAAGGAGTTGGTCATCACGGAATCGAGCCCCGCATTGTCCACCCGCTCAAGCGCGATTTCCAACGGATCAAGCGCCGGATCGAGGTTTTGCACATTGATCGACCGGGCGATGAAGTCATTGTCCAGCATCAAGAGCGAGAAGATCGCCTCCAGCGCGCCCGCAGCACCCTGCGCGTGGCCGGTCATCGACTTGGTGGAGCTTACCGGTGGCGTGCTGCCCTTGCCGAAGACGCGGCGCACGGCTTCAATCTCACCCACATCGCCAACCGGGGTGGAGGTACCATGGGCGTTGATATAGCCGACCTTGCGGCCTTCGGGCAGGGTGTCGAGCGCCAGACGCATCGCGCGCTCGCCGCCTTCGCCGGAGGGTGCCACCATGTCATGCCCATCGCTGGTGGCGGCATAGCCGGTCACCTCGGCATAGATTTTCGCGCCGCGCGCCAGCGCGTGGTCGAGGTCTTCGAGCACGAGCATACCGCCACCGCCAGAGATCACAAAACCGTCGCGGTCCGCGTCGAAGGCGCGGCTCGCCGTTTCGGGCGCGTCGTTGTATTTGGACGACATCGCGCCCATCGCGTCGAAGAGGCAGCTGAGCGTCCAGTCCAACTCTTCGCCGCCGCCCGCAAACATCACGTCTTGCTTGCCCAGCATGATCTGCTCGGCCGCGTTGCCGATGCAATGCAGCGAGGTGGAGCAGGCCGAGGTAATCGAATAGTTGATGCCCTTGATCTTGAACGCGGTCGAAAGGTTCGCGCTGACGGTCGAAGACATGCATTTCGGCACCGCAAACGGCCCGATGCGCTTGGTGGCCCCGGTGTCTTTGACGATGTTATGCGCGGTGAACATGGCGCTGGTCGACGGTCCGCCGGAGCCTGCCACCAGACCGGTGCGCGGGTTGCTGATCTGGCTTTCGTCCAGCCCCGCATCCGCAATCGCCTGATCCATCGCCACATAGGCATAACCCGCGCCCGGCCCCATGAAGCGCAGGGTGCGCTTGTCGATGTGATCGGCCAGATTGATCTTGAGCGTGCCGGCGACGCGGCTGCGGAACCCGTGTTCGGCCATCTCCGGGCTGGCTTCGATCCCGGATGTGCCGTTCTTGAGTGCTTCGAGCACTTCTTCGGCGTTGTTTCCGATGGATGAGACAATCCCCAACCCTGTGACGACGACGCGGCGCATGCGCAGCACTCCTTTGTTTTGGCAGCCCCGGTGTATGCCAGCACGCCCATACGGCGCAAGCGGTTTGCCGGTCCTACGGGCGCGAAGTTCGCGGTCAAGGTTCTGTGATGGAACGCGCAATGGACGGGCGGTGTTTGACCAACGAGACATAAAGGAGAACAGAATGCCCGAGATCAAGACGGTAAACCCCGCCACCGAAGAGATACTGAACACCTACACCGTGATGTCAGAAGCCGAGGCGATCCGCGCGGTCGAAGCCACGCATGAGGCCTTTAAGGATTGGCGCAAGCTCTCCCATACTGAACGCGCCCCCTATCTGAAAAAGATTGCTGAAAAGCTGCGCGATAATAAAGAGGAGCTGGCCGAGTTGATGACCCGCGAGGTGGGTAAGCTTTATCAAGACAGTCTTGACGAAGTTGACCTCTGCGCTGCGATCTTCGACTGGACCGCCAATGCGGGCCCGGAAAAGCTCAAGGACGAGACCCGCGAGTTGATGGATGGCAAGAAAAACGGCGTGGTGACCTATCAGCCGATTGGCGTGATCTATTCAGTCCAGCCTTGGAACTTCCCTTTTTACCAGCCGGTCCGCGTTTTGGCGGCAAACCTGATGGCAGGCAATGGTAACGTCCTGAAACATGCCCAGATTTGTACCGGCAGCGCGCTGCGTCTTAAAGAAATTTGCGAAGAGGCGGGCCTGCCGAAAGACCTGTTTAACGTTGTCATCATCGACCACGACACCAGCGACAAGCTGATCGCCCATGATCTGGTACGCGGCGTAACCATGACAGGCTCGGACAAAGCGGGCAGCCACATTGGGTCTCTGGCGGCAAAGCACCTCAAGAAATCGGTGCTGGAGCTGGGCTCGAACGATGCCTTTATCGTGTTGGATGACGCGGATATCGACACAGCTGTGAAATTCTCTGCTGCTGGCCGGATTTACAACAACGGCCAGACCTGCATCTCGGCGAAACGCTTTATCGTGACCGACAAAAATTACGATGCCTTCGTGAAAGCATTTGTTGAGCAGATGAAATCGATCGAGATGGGCGACCCGATGGACAAGAGCACCGGCCTTGGCCCGCTGTCGAGCCAAGAGCAGTTCGAAACAGTGCGCGATCAGGTCAAGGAAAGCATTGAAAAGGGCTGCGAATTGCTCTGCGGTGGCGAAGTGCCTGACCGTACCGGTGCCTATTATCCCTCGACCGTGTTGGGCAATGTAAAGCCCGGCTCGCCTGCCTATGACGATGAAATTTTTGGCCCCGTTGCCTCGGTGATCCGCGCCAAGGATGACGAAGATGCGATGCGCATTGCCAATGACAGCCGCTATGGTCTTGGCGGCGGTATCTTCTCGAAAGACGAAGACCGCGCGTTGGAGTTGGCCCGGGCCGAGTTTGACACCGGGATGATCCGGATCAACGGTTTTGGTTTGGCAGATCCGAATATGCCCTTCGGCGGGGTCAAGAACTCTGGCTATGGCCGCGAACATGGCGGCTTTGGCATGAGTGAATTTGTCAACGCCAAGGCGATCTTCCTGCCGTCCTAAGCAGCACAGACCACCAAACAATTGAGGGGCGGCCTTGGCTCGCCCCTTCATTTTTTTCACAGCGAACAAAGAGGTTTAACATGTCACATACTGTTCTCGTCGCCGGCGCCACCGGCAAGACCGGGCGGCTCTTGGTCGCTGAATTGCAAGACCGCGGCGCCACTCCGATTGCGCTGGTCCGCGATGGCTCTGACACATCGGTGCTGCCTGAAGGCACTCAGACCCGCAAAGGCGATCTGACCAACCTGCAGGACGGTGTCTGTGCGGGTGTGGATGTGGTTATCTTTGCGGCCGGCTCAGGCGGCAGTACTGGGCCGGAAATGACCGAGAAGGTCGACCGTAAAGGCGCGCAGCGCTTGGTTGATCTGGCCAAGGAAGCTGGCGTCGGTCGTTTTGTGATGCTGAGTTCAATCGGCGCGGATAATCCGCCAGACGACAATGAGATTGCGCATTATCTCAAGGCCAAACAGGCGGCGGACCAACACCTAGAGGCTTCCGGGTTAACTTATGTGATCCTGCGTCCCGTGGCCTTGACCGATGACCGCAAGACGGATGCGGTGAAGCTGGGCGATGATGTCGACCAAAGCGCCAAGGCGCACCGCGCCGACGTCGCCGCCGTGCTGGCCGAGGCTGCTGTTTCGGGCCGCCATGACGGCAAGGCGATGGACATGCAAACCGCCTGATATTTGGCGTCATTCAATCAAAAAGGGGGCCGCGTGGCCCCCTTTTTTCGTCTCGATGTCAGCAAGCTCAGCTTTCGCTCAGCGCCACTTTCATGTCTTTCACCTGATAGATCACCTCGCCATCGGCTTCGACGATGCCATCGGCCACACCCATGGTCAGACGGCGGGTCTGGATCGCCTTGGTGAAATCAATCTTGTAGGTCAGCATCTTGCGGTCCGGGCGTACCATGCCGGTCAGCTTTACTTCGCCCACGCCAAGCGCATAGCCGCGGCCCTGCCAGCCACGCCAGCCGAGGTTAAAGCCGGTCAACTGCCACAGACCGTCAAGGCCCAGACAGCCGGGCATGATCGGGTTGCCGGGGAAGTGACACTCGAAGAACCACAGGTCCGGAGTGATGTCGAATTCGGCGGTGATATGGCCTTTGCCATGGGCACCACCGTCGGCCGAGACATCGGTGATCCGGTCCATCATGAGCATCGGCGGGGCGGGAAGCTGTGCGTTACCGGGGCCGAAAAGCTCGCCGCGGGCGCATTTCAGCAGATCTTCCTTGTCGAAACTCGTGGGGTAGTCGGCCATCCTGCGGCTCTCCTGCTGCTCTGTTATAACACCGGCCCCGTTTAGCACCGCGTCACCGCGTGCTGCAAGGGCCGCGCAAGGGCGGCTGCGACGATTGGCGCGAGGTTTTCAATTGAAAACCGGGGATTTCATCCTTTATATGGCTCTGAAAGGCAGGAAACTGATGTCCGAACAGGAACAAGAGGTCGGGACGCGCTGGCTGGCGCAGGCCGGACTACGCCCCACACGCCAACGTGTCACGCTGGCAAGCCTGCTGGTGGGCGATGGTCAAGACCGTCACGTCACCGCTGAAAGCCTGTTTGAGGCGGCCAAGGGGCAGGGCGAAGCCGTGTCGCTGGCCACGGTCTACAACACGCTGCGCGCCTTTTGTGATGCGGGGCTGTTGCAGGAAGTGACCGTTGATGGCTCCAAAAGCTATTTCGACACCAACACCCACGACCACCCGCATTTTTTCTGGGAAGACGACAGCAAGCTGACCGATGCGCCGTCAGAGCAATTGGTGATCGCGCAGCTGCCCGATGCGCCAGATGGGGCCGAGATTGCTTCGGTCGATGTGGTGATCCGCCTGCGCCGGAAGTCTTAGGCGGCGGGGCATTACACCTTACCGCAGGGCGCGGCTTAACCGCGTTTGCGTAGCACCAGAAACGTCATCATGCCCATTGGCGGCAAGGCGCGTTCGTCTTCGACCTGCAGCGCGTCTTGTTGCAACACGGTCTCCATCTCGAAATCTGAATGCCAGCCAAGCGTATTGGCGAAGGGGGCCGAGACCTTTTCAAGAAAGCCCAGCACGCCGGTGGTCCGCATGAAGTGGTTGGCGATGACCACCTGACCGCCGGGTTTGAGCACGCGGGCGATCTCTTCCATGACGCGCTCAGGTTCGGGCACGACCGACAGCACATGCATGGCGGCGATGGTGTCGAAGCTGGCGTCGGGGAAATCAAGGGCGCGCGCATCCATCTGGCGCAAGTCTGTCACATGGTTCACCCCTTCCCGCGTCACGCGCTTGCGGGCCTTGGCGAGCATTTCATCGCTGAAATCAATGCCGGTGACCGATAGATGCGGCGCGTAGTGGGGCAGGGAGAGGCCCGTGCCAACGCCCACTTCCAGCACCGAGCCCGCGCCCTTGTTGATATGGGCGACCACATGGCGGCGGCCACCGCTGGTCAACGCGCCAAAGGTTTTGTCATAGATCGGCGCCCAGCGGGCATAAGAAGTCTCGACCGCCTTGATATCCATCTTAAATCCTTTTGGTTTTATTCGTTTTCTTCGCCCGCAATAGGCCCCAAATCACCATGCCGATATAGGCCACACAGAGCACGACAAGCGTGGTCCACGCATATGTCGCCAATGCGGCGGCAAAAATTGCCACGCCCACCAGCAGATATTTCACATGGCGCCGCGAGACCTTGGTGGTCTTGAAAGACCATGTGGGGATGCGGCTGATCATCAAAAATCCGATCAGCACCATATGCAGGCAGATCAACCAATCCGGCACGATGGGCCGGTTATGAAAGGCAAAAGAGGCGGTCATCGGCAGCAGCACCAGCAAGGCACCGGCAGGCGAGGGGATGCCGGTAAAGAACGAGCCGCTTTCGCCCACCGCGTCGCCGTTCTTGGCCTTTTCGGCTTCTGCTTTGTCGTTCACGTTGAACCGCGCCAGCCGCACCACGCAGCAGACCGCATAGATCAGCACGGAAATCCAGGCCGCGCTGCGCATGTCTTGCAGCGCCCAGAAATAGAGGATCAGCGGCGGGGCCACCCCGAAGTTCAGGAAATCCGCCAGCGAATCCAGTTCCGCGCCCATCGGGCTGGAGGAGCGCAAAAGCCGCGCGAGCCGTCCGTCCAACCCATCAAGCACACAGGCCAGCAAAATCAGCTGCACCGCCAGCACATAGTTGCCCTGCACCCCAAATCGGATCGCCGAAAGCCCTGCGCAAATCGCGGTGATCGTCAGCGCATTGGGCAGGAGCTGGATCAGCGCAAGGTCTGCGCCGGTCTTTTCAGAAGGGGGGCGCATGGAGGCTTTCCTAAAGTGGGGCGGTGTCGATCACCGGTTGTTTCAACTCGGCCAGCACGGTTTCCCCGGCGACCATGGTCTGCCCAATGCGCACCATCGGGTCGACGCCTTCGGGCAAATAGACATCTAGCCGGGAGCCGAAGCGGATCAAGCCAAAGCGTTCGCCGGTTTCCAGCCCGTCGCCGGATTTGACGAAGCAAACGATACGCCGCGCCACAAGGCCCGCAATCTGCACCACGGCCAGATCACGCCCATCGTCCATACGGATACACAGGCTGTTACGCTCATTATCGGCGCTGGCCTTGTCGAGCGATGCGTTGAAAAATTTGCCCGGGCGGTAGGCCACGGCCTGCACCTTGCCCGCGACGGGGGCGCGGTTGATGTGGCAGTTGAACACGCTCATGAAAACGCTGACGCGGGTCAGCGGCACATCGGGCATGCCCAGTTCGGCAGGCGGCACGGCAGGCTCGATGAGCGAGACGATGCCATCGGCGGGGCTGACGATCAGATCGGGCCTATCCGGCGTGACGCGCTCTGGGTCGCGGAAAAAGTAGTAGCACCAGATGGTGAGGCCGACGCTGATCCAGCCCAGCACTTCTTCGATGGCGAAGAGCACCAGTGTGACGGCGACGAAGATCGCCACGAATTTGATGCCCTCACGGTGCATCGGCTTGATGAATGTGTCGAGCATGTTGACGGACATCGGACCCTCCCGTTCAGGCTGTCTTCCGTCATAGGTGCATGGCGGGTGAGTGCAAGGAGGTTTTGATCTTGGGGGCGGCATCGGCGGGTCGGTGCAGGGATCATGGCGAGGGTATCGCCCTCCGGGGGGAGGGAGGGCGATGCCCGGTGTGCCACCGGGCGGGACGGTTCGAATAGGTCGTGGCTCCAATCGGCGCCTTTAGAACCGGCGGGTCCCGCTCAAAACCACTGCCCCGGCTCCATCAGCCCTAAATCCATTAGCTGCCGGGAATGCCACTCGAACGGCTCGGAATTCTGCCATTGGAATGTCGGAATACCATAGCGGCTGCCCGGATTGCTCTTCAGTGCCTTCGCCGTGCGGAAAGAGCAGACCGCCGCGGTGACATTGTGGTGCCACGCGCAGGCGTAGGTGTTGTATTCCTCATCATTGAACGTGTGATCGCCGCGCAACACCAGCCCCGGCTTGGCGCGAAACAGCGGGATACGGTCGATCTTGCGGCTTTGCACGGGGACGTGCTCTTCGAACCGCCAACGCAGTCCGCCAAAGAAATCAAGCTGCCGTTCCTTAGGGTGCCCCTGCCGGGCCGCATCCTTGCGTGCCAGCGCGTAATAGCCCGAGCGGTCCAGATGCGCCTGATCCAATGACACTGCATTGGGGTGCCGCTTAAGGTCCAGCGCGTAGAGGTCGACCACATAGCCGAGCAGCGCATCGCGTCGCTCTTCGCTGTGAAACGCCAGCAGTTCCTTTATGTTGCGCGTCTCGCTGAAGGGGTGGAACAGATATTCGGCGTTGTAGCAGTAATAAAGCCATTGCCCCGGCACCGCGGCGATCATGCGGTTCACCGCGCCCTCCAGCGCGGCTTCGGCGGTGGTGTCATAGTCCACCCGCAGCACGCTGTCCTGCAAGTCGCGGGGCAGGTCAAAAGCGGGGGGCATCAGTGCCACCACGCTGTCAAAGCCCGCCTGCTGGTGGTGGCGCAGGGTGGTGTCGACCTCGACCTCATCCTCGACCAAGATCATGGCGATGGGGCCTGCCTCCAGCGCCGGGCGGGCCTCTTTGATAAGATGATCTAGATCGCGATACCGCATAGGCCCCCGCTGGCATTTCCGTGCCGCAAGGTCGGTCAATTCCGGGTCCATTGCAAGACGCGGCCACCGCTGTTAGACGACGCCATCTGCCCGAAATCCGTCAAAACCCTTGGATGCCCGCCATGACACAACCGAAAAAGCTGTTCATCAAGACCTATGGTTGCCAGATGAACGTCTATGACAGCGAACGCATGGCCGAAAGCCTTGGCGGTCAGGGCTATGTCACGACCGACCGCGCGGATGACGCGGATATGATCCTGCTCAACACCTGCCACATCCGCGAAAAGGCCGCAGAGAAGGTTTATTCCGAGTTGGGCCGCCTGAAACCGTTGAAAGACGCGCGCCCCGATCTGAAGATCGGTGTGGCGGGCTGCGTGGCGCAGGCCGAGGGCGAAGAGATCATGCGCCGCCAGCCGGCTGTCGATCTGGTGGTCGGCCCGCAAAGCTACCACCGTTTGCCAGAGATGGAAGCGAAGGTGCAGACCGGGCAGAGCGCGCTCGACACCGATTTTCCGGCCGAAGACAAATTCGACCACCTCAAGGGTCGCCCCAAGATGAAACGCGCGCCCGCGGCCTTCCTCACCGTGCAAGAGGGCTGCGACAAGTTCTGCGCATTCTGCGTGGTGCCCTATACGCGGGGGGCCGAAGTCTCTCGTCCCGCCGAGAAGGTGCTGGAGGAGGCCCGCGATCTGGTCGAGCGCGGCGTGCGCGAAGTCACCCTGCTGGGTCAGAACGTAAACGCCTACCACGGTGGCATGACGCTGGCCGGTTTGATCCGCGCGCTCGCCAAGATCGACGGGCTGGAGCGTATCCGCTACACCACCAGTCACCCCAACGACATGGGCGACGATCTGATCGCGGCCCATGGTGAGGTGCCCGAGCTGATGCCTTACCTGCACCTGCCGGTGCAGTCGGGCAGCGACCATATCCTGAAACGGATGAACCGCAGCCACACCGCCGAAAGCTATCTTAAACTGCTGGAACGCATCCGCGAAGCGAGGCCTGATATTGTGCTATCGGGCGATTTTATCGTCGGCTTCCCCGAGGAAAGCGATGCCGACTTTGAGGCGACGATGGAACTCGTCCGGCAGGTGCGCTACGGCTATGCCTATTCGTTCAAATATTCCTCCCGCCCCGGCACCCCGGCAGCCGAACGCCCGCTGGTCGATCCAGCGGTGGCTGATGACCGGCTTCAACGCCTGCAAGGTTTAATCACCCAACACCAGCAAGAGATCCAGCAGTCGATGGTGGGGCGCGAGGTGTCGGTTCTGGTTGAGAAGAAGGGCCGCTTGCCCGGTCAGATGCTTGGCAAGTCAGAGTATCTCCACGCGGTTCATATCGAGAACTGCACGGCGCAAATCGGTGACATCCAGCGCGTAAGGGTGACCGAAGCCAAGACGAACTCTTTGGCGGCTGTCTTAGTCTAACGGGCCGCGACTAGGGCCGTTGCGGGTGCGCGTTGCCGCGCACCCTAAGCTTATCAGTAGTTGTGCTTGCGATGCGAAGCGGCATCCGCGAAGATCCGTTTCATCGTCGCTTTCAGCCCCTCAGGGTTGCCCACCAGCGTGTGATCCCGGCAGACACGCTCGGCCACGGCGTGGGCGGTGGAGAAGTCATAGCCGACGGCCACGAGGCTATCCACGAAGACCGAGTTTGGCCGGTCCCAGATCACATCATTCCACGGGCCACGGTAGCAGCTGACGTGGATCACATTGCCCGTTGGATGCGCCTTGCCTTGGTTGTGGTAGGCGTATTTCACACCCCCGGCAAAAGCGGGCATGGCAAGCAAGCCGGTGACGGCGGTGGCGAGTAGCATTTTCATCATGAGTTGGTCCCCCAGTTATCATTGCAGCAATCAAGATCGGCAAAGCCGCGCGAAGTCCCACCCTCGCGATCCGATAGATAGAGGTTTAGGTCTAAAGGTGCGTGTTTCAAGAAGATTCGAAGGCACTGTCAGGGGGTTGAGAACAATCTCAAGGGCTTGCGGGGGATTGTCGCCAGGGCATAGGCAATAGGGTAATTTCAGCCGTTCCGGCGAACAAAGAATGGCTGCCGCAGTCACTGGTTTCACCGTTATTGCGCGAAGGATTCGTTGTAATCCGCCAAGACCCGGCCACAAAATGTTGATTTCACAGCTTCACAGCAGGGCAGTTTTTACCTAACCTAACCCTATACTAACAAGGCGCGGGTCCGGGGAGGGGTCGCATTTGCCAAGAATAAGAACCAATATTTAGAATAGGACAAAAGCTGTGGGACCCACTATTTCCAAAGCACTGCGCGCCATGGCCAGCCTGACGATGGCGGCGGCGCTGACTGTGGCCAGCACGTCGGCCGATGCGCAGACACCTTCGCAACAGGGCCGTGACAAGGGCGTCTACACGCCGACCATTTGGGTTGATCCCGACGGCTGTGAGCACTGGGTCATGGATGACGGGGCCGAGGGTTATATGACCCCGCATACGACCCGTCAGGGCATCCCGGTATGCCGCCGTGGCGATGTCTGCGGTGTGATGGAGGCGGACCAGTTCTTCGCCACCGACAAATACAACATCTCGGCCCAGGGTCGCGCGCGTCTGGCGAATTTCTTCCAGTCGACCGGCGCGGTGTCCTACATCATCACTGGCCACACCGACAGCCGTGCCTCGGATGCCTATAACATGCGTCTGTCCTACAACCGCGCAAACTCGGTGGCGCGTATCGCCAACCAAGTCGGCGCCAAGATCGCTGATGTGCGTGGCTATGGCGAACGGATGCCTGCCGTGCCGAACAATTCCGCTGCGAACATGGCCAAAAACCGCCGTGTCGAAATTATCTGCATTCGCTGAAGGGACCGTAAAAGTGATTAAGACGAAACTTCTCATGGTCACCGCCTGTGCCGTCGGCCTTTCGGCCTGTACCGATTACGAAGGCGGTCTGGGCCGGGGGTATCCTTCGGACAAGACCGTTGACCGCGGCATCGACACAAAGCACCTCAGCACCCTTCAAGCGGGCATCTGGGTTGATCCGAACGGCTGCGACCACTGGATCATCGACGACGGGGTCGAGGGCTATCTCTCGGCGCGGCTTGATAAATTCGGCAAGCCGGTCTGCTCGGGCGTGGCGCCGCCGACACATACCGCGGGCCACTTCAAAGGTGGCTCCAAGATCAAAGACCCGAACTGACCTTGGCGGGCCATATCAAACACACCGGGCCGGAGCGCGTTGCGTTTCGGCCCTTTTTGTCGCTACGGGTTGGTAAATCCTGCCCGCCTGACTATCTCACCATTTAGTGCTTCACAAAGGATACGCGCATTGCCTTCAACTGATCTGATGACACCGGAAACCGCGGCCGAACGGGTGGTGGAATTTCCCGATAACCGCCTTTTGATCGACCTCTGCGGCGCCTATGACGCGCATCTGGCTGCCATCGAGAAATCGCTCGAGGTGCAGATCATCCGGCGCGGCAATCACCTGCAGATCTTGGGTGAGGGCGAGGCCGTCGAGAAAGCAGAAAGCCTGCTCAACGCGCTTTATGTGCGACTGGAAAGCGGGCGCTCGGTTGAGCCTGCGGATGTGGACGGCATGTTGCGCATGGGCAATTCCAGCGTGGGCACCGGCGTGCGCCAGGGCGACCAGTTGGAAATGCCGATCTCGGACGCGATTGAAATCCAGACCCGTAAGAAACGGGTGGAGCCGCGCACCGACGCGCAGAAGGCTTATGTGCAATCGCTGTTCGACAATGAATTGGCCTTTGGCATCGGCCCTGCGGGCACCGGCAAGACCTATTTGGCGGTGGCGGTGGGCGTGTCGATGTTCATCGGCGGCCATGTGGACCGGATCATTCTGTCGCGTCCGGCGGTCGAAGCGGGAGAAAAGCTGGGTTATCTGCCCGGTGATATGAAGGACAAGGTCGATCCTTACATGCAGCCGCTCTATGACGCGCTGAATGATTTCCTGCCGGGCAAGCAATTGGCGAAGCTGCTGGAAGAAAAGCGCATTGAGATCGCGCCGCTCGCCTTTATGAGGGGGCGGACGCTGTCGAATGCCTTCGTCGTGCTGGATGAGGCGCAAAACGCCACGTCGATGCAGATGAAAATGTTCCTGACACGTCTTGGCCAAAACTCGCGCATGGTCATTACAGGCGACCGGACGCAGATCGACCTGCCGCGTGGGGTGCAGTCGGGGCTTCAGGATGCAGAGCGTTTGCTGAAAACGATCCCCAGCATCAGCTTTAATTACTTCACCTCCAAAGACGTGGTGCGCCACCCGCTCGTGGCCGCGATTATTGAGGCTTATGAGGCGGATAGCGGTGCCGCTTGATGTGATGCTGGACGACTTCGACATCGTGATTGAGGACGACCGCTGGAACGCGGTCGACCTTGAACCGCTCGCTCATGCGGCGGCACAGGCCACTCTGGGGCATCTCGGCCTCGACGCAGAGGCGGCGGAGATGACCCTGCTGGCCTGTGATGACACACGTATCGCCGCGCTGAACGAAGACTTTCGCGGCAAGGCGCGAGCGACCAATGTGCTGAGCTGGCCCGCAGTGGAACGGGGTGCCGCCACCCCGGGCGGCGATCCGCTGCCCGTCGCCCCCGGCATTGACGGAATGCTCGAACTGGGCGACATCGCTTTGGCCTATGAGACCTGTGCCGCCGAAGCTAAAGCGGCAGACAAGCCTCTGGCCGCGCATGTAACCCATCTGATTGTACACGGGCTGTTGCATCTTCTGGGCTATGACCATGAAAATGACCCCGACGCGACGTTGATGGAAGGGTTGGAGCGCGAAATACTTGGCAAAATGGGTTATGATGACCCATATAAGGAAAATGGGCCTTAAGGGGCTTTGCAACACAGACGGGACCCAATGGGCGATACAGACGGATCATCTGACGCGGCGCAGAGCGCGCTTGCGGATGAAGATAGACATGAGCTGCCGGACGATAGCGCAATGCGCACCGGCAATTTCTTTTCTCGGGTGTTCGAGGCGTTGAG
The DNA here is from genome assembly GCF_027214245.1 of Sulfitobacter dubius. Taxonomy (GTDB): domain Bacteria; phylum Pseudomonadota; class Alphaproteobacteria; order Rhodobacterales; family Rhodobacteraceae; genus Sulfitobacter; species Sulfitobacter dubius_A. Next base: position 569,900 of record NZ_JAPWHM010000002.1, read on the forward strand.
CCCATCGGACAGCGAGGATGACACCCCCGAGGCATCGGGAGAGGCCGAGCGGCCCACGGGCCATGGCATGATCAACCTGCGCCGGATGCGCGTTGATGATGTGGCCGTGCCCAAGGCGGATATTACCGCCGTGCCGGTCAGCGCCACGCTGGATGAGCTGGTGGCGGTGTTCAAGGAAAGCGGGATGACCCGCTTGCCGGTTTACGACGGGACCTTGGACACGCCAGTGGGCATGGTCCATCTGAAAGACCTTGCGCTAAACCACGGCTTTAATGGCAAAAACACCAAGTTTGATCTGCGCGCCATACTGCGTCCCTTGGTCTACGTGCCGCCGTCCATGACCATCGGTGTGCTGCTGACCAAAATGCAGGCCGAGCGGCGGCATATGGCATTGGTGATTGACGAATATGGCGGTGTTGATGGGCTGGTCACCATTGAAGACCTGATCGAACAGGTCATAGGCGAGATCGAAGACGAACATGACGTTGACGAGGGCACCTACTGGACGGTCGAAAAACCCGGCACCTATCTGGCGCTCGCCAAGACCCCGCTGGGGGATTTCGAGGCTGAGATTGGCCATTCCCTGACCGACCATGAGACCGTCGACGAAGAAGAGATCGACACGCTCGGGGGCTTGGTCTTCATGCTGTCGGGCCGGGTTCCGGCGCGCGGCGAAGTGGTTTTGCACCCTGATGGCCCTGAGTTCGAAGTGATCGACGCCGATCCGCGCCGCATTAAACGGTTGCGGGTCCGCACCCAAGGGGCCGGGGGATGAGGCAACGGCTGGCGATGCGGGGCCGGATGTTGCTGGCTCCGATCGCCGGCGCCATCGCAGCCTTCGGGCAAGCGCCCTATGAACTGCCGCTTATGCTCTTTGCCGGGCTGGTGGCGGCATTTTGGTTTTACCGTGCCCAATCGGGCAGCCCATTTCGAGCGGCGCTGTTGGGCTGGGGCTTTGGCTTTGGCTATTTCCTGCACGCGCTGCAATGGATCGTGTCGCCCTTTATGGTTGATGTGGAGCGTCACGGCTGGATGGCGCCGTTTGCGCTGATCTTGCTGGCGGCAGGCATGGCGCTGTTCTGGGGGCTGGCCTTTGGTCTTGCCCGCTGGATTGCGCCACGGCGCGGGCTGGCCTTGGCGCTGACTTGGGCGGCGGTGGAACTGCTTCGGGCCTATATTTTCACCGGTTTCCCATGGGCCATGCCCGCGCAGGCGCTGGTCGGCGTGATGGCCGGGCAGGGGTTGGCTTGGGTCGGCCCCTATGCGCTGAACCTCTGGCTCTTTGCCATCGCCGCGATCTTGCTGCTGCGCGGCCCTTTGGCGCTGCGATTGGGGCAGGGGACGCTGGCGCTGTCGACCGTTCTGCTTTTGCTGCTTCCACCGCAAGCGCCGCCAGCGGTATTGACCGATCAGGTTGTGCGCTTGGTGCAGCCCAATGCGACCCAGCGAGAGAAGTGGAACGCCGACAATTTCGAATTCTTTTTCACACGGCAACTGGATTACACCGCCGCCGCGCCAAATGACGAGAGCCTAGCGCCTGATCTGGTAATCTGGCCCGAAACTGCGATCCCTTGGGCGTTGGATATGGCGGGCAGCGCGCTGGCCGAGATCGGTGCGGCCTCTGACGTGCCGGTGGTTCTGGGCGTGCAGCGCCGGTCGAACATGCGCTATTACAATTCGCTGGTGGTGCTGGATGCCGATGGAGCGGTCGGACAGGTCTATGACAAACATCACCTTGTGCCCTTTGGCGAATATATGCCGCTGGGCGATCTGATGGCGCGTTTCGGGATACACGGGCTCGCCGCGCAGGAGGGCAACGGCTTTTCCAGCGGGCCGGGCGCGCAGCTTTTGGATATGGGACCGCTCGGCGCGGCATTGCCGCTGATCTGCTATGAGGCCGTCTTTGCCCATGATGTGAATGCCGCCCCGACGCGGCCTGCGTTTCTGATGCAGGTCACCAATGACGCGTGGTTCGGCAAGGCCGCAGGCCCGCGCCAGCATCTGGCCCAAGCGCGGATGCGGGCGATTGAGCAGGGGCTGCCCATGACCCGGGCGGCCAACACTGGCATCTCGGCGATGATCGACCCGCAGGGTCGGGTGACCGCGTCACTGGCGCTGAACACCGCAGGGTTTATCGACGCGCCACTGCCCGCGCCCTTGCCGCCGACACTCTATAGCCGCAGCGGAGATTTGCCGCTTTCTGTGCTTTTGGCGCTGTGCCTTGCGGGGCTTGCTGTGGCCCGCCGCCGCAGGCCCGGGAATGCCGATTGACCATCCACCAGCGGTTGTCTAAGCCATTGGCAGAGCACCACAACGGCTTCCTGACGTGGTGCGTAATTTTTATTGGAGCACTACATGTCCCGTCAGAACTACACTTTCACTTCGGAATCCGTTTCCGAGGGGCACCCGGATAAGGTCTGCGACCGGATTTCCGATGCGATCCTCGACGCTTTCATCAGCGAGGAACCCGAAGCACGGGTCGCCGCCGAGACCTTTGCCACCACCAACCGCGTCGTGATCGGCGGGGAGGTCGGTCTGGCCAACAAGACCAAGCTTGACGAATATCTTAGCAAGGTCGAAGACATCGCCCGCGCCTGCATCAAAGACATCGGTTACGAGCAGGATGAGTTCCACCACGCGACATGTGAAATCACCAATCTGCTGCACCCACAGTCCGCGCATATCGCCCAAGGCGTCGATGCGGCGGACGGTAAGGAAGAGGGCGCAGGCGATCAGGGGATCATGTTCGGTTTCGCCACCGATGAGACGCCCGAGCTGATGCCCGCGCCGATCCACTACGCCCATGCGGTGCTGCGGCGTCTGGCCGAAGTGCGCAAAGACGGCACCGAGCCCACCCTGCGGCCCGACGCCAAGAGCCAGCTGTCGGTGCGCTATGAAAACGGCAAACCCGTAGGGGTCAGTTCCATCGTGCTCTCGACCCAGCATGAGAGCGAACGCCAGACCAGCGCCGATATCCGCGATATCGTGGAGCCTTACATCCGCGAAGTGCTGCCCGAGGGCTGGATCGACGATGACACGGTTTGGCATGTGAACCCCACGGGCGTTTTCGTCATCGGCGGGCCGGATGGCGACGCGGGCCTCACGGGCCGCAAGATCATCGTCGACACCTATGGCGGGGCCGCTCCGCATGGCGGCGGTGCGTTCTCGGGCAAGGATCCGACCAAGGTGGACCGCTCAGCCGCTTATGTCGCGCGCTATTTGGCCAAGAACGTTGTGGCAGCGGGGATGGCCAAGAAATGCACCATCCAGCTTAGCTATGCGATTGGCGTCAGCGAGCCGCTGTCGATCTATTGCGACACCCATGGCACCGGTGATGTGCATGACGCGGCGATTGAAAAGGCGATCCGCCAGATCATCGACCTGACCCCGCGCGGCATTCGCGAGCATCTGCAGTTGAACAAGCCGATCTACCAGCGCACGGCGGCCTATGGCCACTTTGGCCGCGCGCCTGATGCGGATGGCGGTTTCAGCTGGGAGCGCCGCGATCTGGTCGATCAGCTTAAGGCGGCAGTATAACGATATAGGGGTGGGCGGTCGCGTCCACCCTCTCGGCCTCGCGGCACTTAGCCCCGCTCGGCCTGTTTGGCCTCAATGAGAGCGACCGCGGCGGCGACCGCATCTTCAATCGCCATCTCAGTCGTGTCGATCTGCTTGGCATCGTCGGCCGGTTTTAGCGGCGCTTGGTCGCGGCTCATGTCGCGCAAGTCGCGCTGTTTGACGTCTTCCAACACGGTTTCATAGGTGATCGCGATGCCTTTGCCCGCAAGCTCTGCAAAGCGGCGCTGCGCACGCACTTCGGGGCTGGCGGTGATGAAGAGTTTCACCGGGGCGTCGGGGCAAATCACCGTGCCAATGTCGCGCCCGTCCAGTACGGCGCCGCCCGCGCGGGTGGCAAAGCTGCGCTGGAAACGCACAAGGGCGGCCCGCACCGCGGGGATCACCGCCACTTTGCTGGCCTCTTGCGCCACGTCCGGGTCGCGCAGACTGGGGTCTTCAAGGTCAACAGGGGCGAGGGTTTGCGCGGCCTCTTCGGCGTCCATCCCCTTGAGGGTTTTCGCGGCAACCGCGCGGTACAAAAGCCCTGTGTCGAGATGCGCAAAGCCGAAATGCGCAGCGACCGCCTTAGCGACCGTGCCTTTGCCCGCCGCTGCGGGGCCGTCGATGGCAACGGTCATGCCGCTGTTTACATTCTTTGTCATTGCACATTCCTTTCGTTGCGCGCCCTAAGGCCGAGCAGCAGGGCTGCTCCGAAACAGGCGGCCAGTATCATCCATTTCGCCTGCGTAAACAGGCTGGCGGTCGCGACCGCTTGTTCCGTCAGCCGGTCTGGCCCCAGTTCGGCCAGCCGGGCGATCAGCATGTTCTCGGTGTAATCCGCCCCGAGGTAGAGCGCGACGGCCAGCGTCAGCGCCAGCCGAAGCCCGCCCGCCGACCAACGCCGAAACCACAGCAACAGCGCCAGCGCCAAAAGCGCGGGGAAGGCGGTGTCAGCCAGCCGGAACTGGCCGAGGTAAAGTGCGGTCTGCTCCGGGCTGAGAGCGGCGAGATAGGCGCGTGCCTCGGCCAGATCATAGCCCCAACGTCGCCCATCCAAGACCCCCATGCCCTCCGCGCGCAGGTAGACTTCGGAGAAGCCCGCGAGCGCGGCAAAGGCCAGTGTGGCGCAGAGGCTGAGCCAGATGAGCCGGTCGCCTATCACGCAGGCAGCCGTTCGACCTGCGCCCCCAAGGACGCCATCAGCGGTTCGAAAATCGGGAAGGAGGTGGCGATGGGGCCGCCGTCATCCACCTGCACCGGCTGTTGCGCGACCATCCCGAGGATCAGGAATGACATGGCGATGCGGTGGTCGAGATGGCTTTGGCAGGTCGCACCCCCGGGGATATTGCCGTGGCCCAACCCTTTGACGATCCACCAATCCGGCCCGTCTTCGACCTCGACCCCATTGGCACGCAGCCCGCTGGCCATGGCCTCGATCCGGTCGCTTTCCTTGACGCGCAATTCCTTGACGCCGCGCATCACGGTCTCGCCCGTCGCACAGGCTGCCACGACCGAGAGCACGGGGTATTCGTCGATCATGCTGGCAGCCCGTTCGGGCGGCACTTCGATGCCTTTGAGGTTTGGTGAGAACTTCGCGCGCAGGTCGGCCACAGGCTCGCCACCCTCGCTGCGTTCGTTTTCGTAGGTCAGGTTCGCGCCCATCTCGCGCAGGGTGGTGAACAGGCCCGCCCGCGTGGGGTTCAGCCCGATGCCCGGCACCAGCACGTCAGAGCCCGGCACGATCAGTGCGGCGCAAACGGGGAAGGCGGCGGAGGAGGGGTCGCGCGGCACGTCGATGTGCTGCGGCTTCAACTCCGGCTGGCCGGTCAGGGTAATGACGCGGCCTTCGTCCGTTTCTTCGACCGTGATTTCGGCGCCGAAGCCTGCCAGCATCCGCTCGGTATGGTCGCGGGTGGCTTCGGCCTCGATCACCACGGTCTTGCCGGGGGCATTCAGCCCGGCCAGCAGCACAGCGGATTTAACCTGTGCGGAAGGGACCGGGACGGTATAGCGCACCGGTACAGGCTCAGCCGCGCCCACCAGCGTCATCGGCAGACGGCCCCCGGCGCGGCCCACGGATTGCGTGCCGAACAGCGCCAACGGATCGGTCACCCGCGCCATCGGGCGGCTGTTAAGGCTGGCGTCACCGGTGAAGGTGACAGAGATCGGGGAGGTTGCCATGGCCCCCATCAGCAGGCGCACGCCGGTGCCGGAATTACCGCAGTCGATCACGTTGTCAGGCTCAGCAAAGCCGCCGACGCCGACGCCGTGCACGGAATAAGAGCCGCCGCCGTGGTCAATCACCTCGGCCCCGAAAGCGCGCATGGCTTTGGCGGTGTCGAGCACGTCTTGGCCTTCCAAAAGCCCGGTGATCGTGGTTTCGCCCACGGCCATTGCACCTAGGATCAAGCTACGGTGCGAGATGGATTTATCGCCGGGCACCTCGGCAGTGCCGCTAAGCGGCCCGCAAGCGCGTGATGACATGGGAATGGGGCTGCCGTGACTGGACATGAGGTACCTCTGATCTGCTTGAGGCCCCTATTATCGCAGGCGGGCGGCAGCGTCCATCGCCGCGCGTGCAATGGATTGTAATCAGGGTGGTATCAGGCGCTTAGCGTTTGCGGAAGGTCAGGTAATGCGGGGTGCGCCCTTCGCGCAGCGCCTTCTGCTCATAGCGGGTCGAAATCCAATCGTCCCAAGGCGCGCGCCAGTCCTCCGGCCCTTCGGCCAGCCAATCAAACTCGTGCTGCGGCACCTGTTCAAGGGTCTGGCGGACGTAGTCTTCGATATCGGTCGCCACGCGGAAGATCGCGCCGGGTTTTAACACGCGGGCCAGAGGCTCCAGATGCTCGGGCGTGACAAAGCGGCGGCGGTGATGGCGGGTTTTTGGCCAAGGGTCGGGGTAGAGCAAAAACGCCCGGTCGATGGAGGCTTCGGTCAGCACGTCGAACATATCGCGCACGTCACCGGGATGGATGGCAAGGTTATCGACGCCCGCCCGCCGGATTTTGCCCAGCAGCATCGCGACCCCGTTGATATAAGGCTCGCAGCCGATGATGCCCACATCCGGGTTCTGCCCCGCCTGATGCACCAGATGCTCACCGCCGCCAAAGCCGATTTCCAACCAGACCTTGCGCCCGCCAAACAGCGTGTCGAGCTCCAGCGGTGTGCGGTCGGGATTGGCGTCCCAATCGACAGCCCCCGGCGACAATGCGTCGAGATCCTCGTCGATATAGGTCTTTTGCGACTTCTTGAGGGATTTGCCTTTGAGGCGGCCATAGAAGTTGCGGCGGGGGCGTTCTGTGTCACTCATGGCGGCCCATGTAGCCGCCCCGCCGCGTCACCGCAACATTCCTCTGCAGGGGCGGTGGCGAATAGGTGGGGGTTAATCATTTGTTAGGCTCCATGCGCCTAGATGTCGGGGCAATGCAGGGGGACAGCTGATGAGCGTGGCAAGGCATGAGGCCGGCGCGGGCGATACGGCAGGCGGTACGACTACGCCGGGTACTGTGGCGCGTATCCTGATCGTGGATGATCAGCGGTTTGATCGCATGCGGATCAAACGGCTTTGCGGTGGGCTCGACTTTCCCATCCGAATGTCCGAGGCGGAGAGTATCGCCGCCCTAGCCCAGCAGTTAGATGAGGGGGAGTTTGACCTGATCTTGCTGGATTACAACCTGCCCGATGGGGACGGGTTGCGCGGCCTGCAGATGATCCGGGCACATCCGCAGAACGGTGCCGCGGCAACCGTGATGGTCACCGGGACGGATCAAACCGAGGTGGCGATCGAGGCGCTGCGCGGCGGGTGTAGCGATTACATCGCCAAGGACGAGCTTTCGCAAAGCACTTTGCGGCGCTCGGCTTTCAACGCCCTGCAAAAGACAGCACTGCAACTGGGCATCACCACGCAGGAGCAAAAACGCTCTGAGGTGCAAAGTGTTCTGCGGCGGTTTGCCGGGGAATGCGCGCTGGAGATCAAGCCGATGGTTGGTGACGTAATGCGCGACCTGCGCGCGCTTGATCGGTCGAACCCGGCGCTGGTGGAGGAAGAGCTGGCAAAGGTCGATTATACCTTCCTACGCCTGTGGGAGTTTGTAGAGGATCTGGCCAGCTTTCAAGGCAGCGAGCTTGCTGAAGGCGATCTTGCCGATCCGCCAAAACCGACACCGGGTCTGGGGGCCGGATGGGGCGGGGCAGTCGGGTGACGGGGCTGTCCACGGTGAGGCTGTTCGCGCAGGCGTCGTAGGGCGCGCTTGGTGGCGCGTTGGCGGGGCGGGCCCCGCTTGCCTTTTCCGCTCGCGTGGATCGTGCCGAGCATCTCTGATTTGTCCCACTCCTCGCAGCGCCGCCCCCCGGCAGCCCCCCGCATATCACCGGTCAAACGCATGCATAGCCCTTGCAGGAGCGGCAAAATTGCCCTATACGCGCCCTGTCTAAGGGGCGGTTACAGCTTCGGGCGCGATATAACGGGCAGGGTCGGTACCAACCGGCCCTCTTTTGTTTGCGTTCGGCTGCGGGTCCACCGCTGTGCCTTTGCTTCGGAGTTTCTCCGGCGCTTTCTGCACAGTGCCACCACGACGACCAATTGCAACTCCAGACCGGCGGAGACAACCGCGCGGCCAGAAACATTTGATAAGGATACGAAAAGCTACATGACTAAAGCAATGGACGAATTCGAAGCGCTTCTGAACGAAAGCTTCGAAATGGACACGCCCCAAGAGGGCACAGTCGTCAAAGGCAAGGTGATCGCTGTCGAAGCGGGCCAAGCCATCATCGACGTCGGCTACAAAATGGAAGGCCGCGTTGAGCTCAAAGAATTTGCTGATCCCGGCGAATCCCCCAAAATCGAAGTTGGCGACGAAGTCGAAGTTTTCCTTCGCCAAGTCGAAAACGCGCGTGGCGAAGCTGTCATCAGCCGCGAAATGGCCCGCCGTGAGGAAGCCTGGGATCGTCTGGAAAAAGCCTATGCCGCAGAAGAGCGTGTCGAAGGCGCGATCTTTGGCCGTGTCAAAGGTGGCTTCACCGTCGACCTCGGCGGCGCAGTTGCGTTCCTGCCCGGTTCGCAGGTCGATGTGCGCCCAGTGCGCGACGCGGGCCCGCTCATGGGTCTCAAGCAGCCGTTCCAAATCCTCAAGATGGACCGCCGTCGTGGCAACATCGTTGTATCGCGCCGTGCGATCCTCGAAGAGTCCCGCGCCGAACAGCGTGCCGAAGTCATTGGCAACCTGACCGAAGGTCAGACCGTCGATGGTGTGGTCAAGAACATCACCGAATACGGTGCATTCGTTGACCTTGGCGGCGTTGATGGCCTGCTGCACGTCACCGACATGGCATGGCGTCGCGTGAACCACCCCTCTGAGATCCTGTCGATCGGCGAGACCATCAAGGTCCAGGTCATCAAGATCAACAAAGAGACGCACCGCATCAGCCTTGGCATGAAACAGCTGCAGGAAGATCCGTGGGATCTGGTTGGCGCGAAATACCCGCTGTCCTCCGTGCACAGCGGTCGTGTGACCAACATCACCGATTACGGCGCATTTGTTGAGCTGGAGCCGGGCGTTGAAGGTCTGGTTCACGTGTCCGAGATGTCTTGGACCAAGAAGAACGTGCACCCCGGCAAGATCGTGTCCACTTCGCAAGAAGTCGAAGTCATGGTTCTGGAAATCGACAGCGCCAAGCGTCGTGTTTCCCTTGGTCTCAAGCAGACCATGCGCAACCCATGGGAAGTGTTCGCTGAAACACACCCCGAGGGCACCGAAGTCGAAGGCGAAGTCAAGAACATCACCGAATTCGGTCTGTTCGTCGGCCTGCCCGGCGACATCGACGGCATGGTTCACCTCTCCGACCTTAGCTGGGACCAGCGCGGCGAAGAAGCGATCCAGGACTACCGCAAAGGTGACGTGGTTCAGGCCGTCGTCTCCGAAGTCGACGTTGAGAAAGAGCGCATCTCGCTTTCGATCAAGAACGTTGGCGGTGACAAGTTCGCCGAAGCCGTTGGCGGCGTGAAGCGCGGCTCGATCGTGACCGTGACCGTGACCTCCATCGAAGAAGGTGGCATCGAAGTCGAATACGAAGGCATGAAGAGCTTCATCCGTCGTTCCGACCTCAGCCGTGACCGTGCCGAACAGCGCCCTGAGCGTTTCTCGGTCGGTGACAAGGTTGACGTGCGCATCACCAATGTCGACGCGAAAGCACACCGTCTGGGCGTCTCCATCAAGGCACGCGAGATCGCAGAAGAGAAAGAGGCGGTACAGCAGTACGGTTCCTCCGACTCCGGCGCGAGCTTGGGCGATATCCTTGGTGCGGCGCTGAAAGGCGACGACGAGTAAGCACATTCTACGTTGAATGTGTGATCTTAGCGAAGGCCCCGCATGGCAACATGCGGGGCCTTTTTGCCTTCGCGCCCCGCAATCGAATCGCAAAGCGGGATTAGGAATGTGCGCTCAATCCCTGTGCATCAGGGCCTTCGCGGGCAGTATGCGGCGGAAAAAAGCCGAAATAACAGGGGTTTCGCTGCGAAAAATCTATCGCAGCGCTGGTGGAACACCTTCCCGTGTGGGGCGTTATTTCCTATAGTCGGTTAAGACATCAATAAATTCTCGGGGGACGTGCCATGATCCGGTCGGAACTGATCCAGAAGATCGCTGACGACAATCCGCATCTTTATCAACGTGATGTTGAGCGGATCGTAAACACGGTCTTTGACGAGATCACGGGCGCCATGTCGCGTGGTGACCGGGTCGAACTGCGCGGCTTTGGCGCTTTTTCCGTCAAAAAACGCGATGCCCGCGTAGGGCGCAACCCCCGCACCGGTGAGACAGTGAATGTCGAAGAAAAGCACGTGCCCTTCTTCAAGACGGGCAAATTGCTGCGTGACCGGCTGAACGGGAAAAGCTGATGCGTTACATTCGTTATGCCTGCATCGCGCTGTTCGCGGTGGCGCTGGTTTCCGTTGCCTTGGCGAACCGAAATATTGTGACACTTCAGGTGCTTCCAGCCGAGATTTCAGGTTGGTTTGCGGTGAACCCATCTGTGGAACTACCGCTCTTTATCGTGATCCTTGGCGGGATTATCGTGGGTCTCTTGGTCGGTTTTGTCTGGGAATGGATCCGAGAGCACGGCCACCGGGCCGAACTGGCGCGACAGGCCCGCGAGCGGCGTCGGCTGGAGCGCGAAGTGATCCGCCTTAAGGAAGAGAAGCATCAGGGCAAGGATGAGGTGCTGGCACTGCTGGACGAAGCAGGCTAAACCCCACCCATGCCCGAGAATGTTAACGTAAAAATTTGCGGTTTGACCGACCCCGCGGATGTGCCCGCCGCCCTTTTGGCGGGCGCACGGACGCTGGGCTTTGTCTTTTTCGAAAAATCCCCGCGCCATCTGTCGCTTGAGGCCGCAGCCCATATGACGGAAGCGGTGCCAGATGGCATTTGCAAAGTCGCGCTGACCGTCAATGCGGATGATGCAGCGCTTGATGCGCTGCTCGCGGCGGTGCCGTTTCTCGACATGCTACAGCTTCACGGCAGCGAAAGCCCCGCGCGGGTGGCCGAGGTCAAGGCCCGCTATGGGCTGCCGGTGATGAAGGCCGTCGGCGTGGCGGATCGCGATGATTTGGCGCTGCTGAACGACTATGTGACGGTCGCGGATCAGCTTTTGGTTGATGCCAAACCGCCGAAGGACGCGGTTCTGCCCGGTGGGAACGGTTTGGCCTTTGACTGGCAGCTGATCGCAGGGCGGCGCTGGCCGAAGCCTTGGATGCTCGCCGGTGGTTTGAATGCAGACAATGTCGGAGAGGCGATTGCCCTTACCGGGGCGCGGCAGGTCGATGTGTCCTCTGGTGTTGAAAGTGCGCCGGGTGTGAAGGATGCGGAGCGTATTCGCGCCTTTTGCGAAGCGGCGCTGAAGTAAACCCTTTGAGATCAAAGTTAAAAGGCCCGGTGGCATCGCCCCGGGCCTTTCTTATTCATGCCGTCGAAGGGCCGGATCAGATCGATTGATCGTAGTCGCCAACGCCCGGCTCGGTTCGGATCACTGCGTCGATATCGGCAAAGATGCCGCGCATTTCGGCTTCGGATTCGGGGCTTTCGCAAACCACGACAAGGTTCGGCGTGTTGGACGACGCCCGCACGAGGCCCCAACCGCCGTTGTCGAGCATGACGCGCGCGCCATTCACGGTGATCACCTCGGCGATCGCGCGCCCGCCGATCTTGTCCCCGGCCTCTGCTTTGGCGACCAGCTTTTCAACCAGACGGTCGAGGATGTCGTATTTCTCGGTGTCCGCGGCGTAGGGCGACATGGTTGGCGTGGCCCAAGTTTGGGGCAGGGCGCGGCGCAGGTCGGACATGGACATGTCCGGGTTGCGGTCCATCAGCTTGCAGATTTCCACGGCCACGCGCATGCCGCAGTCATAGCCCCGGCCAATCGGCTCGGCCAAGAAATAGTGGCCGGATTTCTCAAAGCCCGCCAGCGCGCCCAGTTCTTTGACGCGGCGCTTCATGTGGCTGTGGCCGGTTTTCCAGTAGTCGGCCTTGGCCCCGTGTTTCTGCAACTCAGGGTCAGAGGCAAAGAGCCCGGTGGATTTCACATCCGCGACAAAGGTGCTGTTGGGGTAGAGTTTCACCAGATCGCGGGCCATGATGACGCCCATTTTGTCGGCAAAGATCTCTTCGCCTTCATCGTCCACCACACCGCAGCGGTCGCCGTCACCGTCGAAACCAAGCGCGAAATCAGCACCGGAAGCGCGGACACTGTCGGCCATGTCATGCAGCATTTCCATAGCTTCGGGGTTCGGGTTGTAATGGGGGAAGGTGTAATCCAGCGTGTTATGGCTATCGACGACTTCGACCCCCAGACGGCGGAACAGCTCAGGCGCGAAGGCCGAGGCGGTGCCGTTGCCAGTGGCGCAGACGACCTTGAGCTTGCGGGTCATTTTGAAGTCGCCCACAAGGTCGTCGAGGTAGGCTTCGCGCACGCCGTAGACGAATTCATAGGCGCCGCCCGGGCGCTTCTCGCCCCGGCCATTCAGGACGATGTCGCGCAGTTCGCCCATCTCATCGGGGCCGTGGGTCAGGGGGCGCTGGAAGCCCATTTTGACGCCGGTCCAGCCGTTCGGGTTGTGGCTGGCGGTGACCATGGCGACCGCCGGAGCATCAAGGTGGAACTGCGCGAAATAGGCCATGGGGGAGAGGGCAGGGCCGATGTCCTTGACCGTGATCCCGGCCTGCATCAGCCCAAGCATCAGAGCATTTTTGATCGACAGCGAATAGTCGCGATAGTCATTGCCCACGGCGATGACAGGCTCGATTCCGCGCGCGTGCATCTGCGTGCCAAGGCCAAGGCCAAGCGCGGTGATACCGGGCAGGTTGATGTCGTCGGGATATTTCCAACGCGCGTCATACTCGCGAAAGCCTGTCGGGGTGATCATCGCATCGCGGAGAAATTCCCAAGTGTTCGGGGTCACGGTGGAGGCCGGTTTACTCACGTCAAATACTCGCTTTTTGGGATAAATTTAGAAAGTCAGCGGATGGCTTTTTGCCAGCGCATCGAATTGCATCAACAGGTTGATCAGCCCCGGCATCTGGTCGAGGTAAATCATGTTGGGCCCATCGCTCGGGGCGCGGTCGGGGTCTTCGTGCGTCTCCATAAATATTGCGGCGACGCCGATGGATGCGGCCGCGCGCGCCATGACGGGGGCAAATTCGCGCTGACCGCCCGAAGAGCCGCCCTTGCCACCCGGCTGCGCGACGGAATGTGTCGCGTCCATCACCACCGGATAGCCGGTTTGGGCCATCTGCGGCAGGCTGCGCATGTCGGCAACCAATGTGTTGTATCCAAAGGTCGTGCCGCGTTCGGTCAGCAGGATATTCTTGTTGCCGGTGCTTTCGATCTTGTCGACGATATTTTGCATTTCCCAAGGGGCGAGGAACTGGCCCTTCTTGACGTTCACGGCCTTGCCCGTCTCGCCAGCGGCTAGCAGAATATCGGTCTGGCGGCAGAGAAACGCAGGGATCTGCAGTACGTCGACCACTTCGCCAGCTTGGGCGCATTGCGCTTCGTTGTGCACATCCGTCAGCACAGGCACATCATTGGCGCGGGCCACGGATTGCAGGACTTGCAGACCCTTTTCGATGCCCAAACCACGCTTGCCCGAGAGGGAGGTGCGGTTGGCCTTGTCATAGCTGGCCTTGAAGATGAACTGCGCGCCAGCCGCGTCACAGGCTTCTTTCAGGATGCCTGCGATCATCTGCGCGTGGTCTTCGCTCTCTAGCTGGCAGGGGCCAGCGATCACGGTGAGTGGGCGGTCGTTGCCGACTGTCAGATTTCCGATGCGCAGCTGGGTCATGAAGTTACCTGTTCTCTTAGAATGGATGCTGTCAGGGACAACATCAGGTAGATGCCTGCAAAGATAAGGAAAGCCAATATCGTGTTTTCGAACTTGCGGGGGTAGGTCGCCTCGTCCGGGGCCACGGGATTGACCGCCACGGTGAGGTAGCGCACCTGCCGCCCGGCTTCGGTTCGGGCTTGCTCCATTGCGGTTTGTGCGCTTTGCAGCACCATGTCGGCGGCGGCCAGATCGGCCTGCGCAAGCTGCGCCGCGACCGCCTGTTGCGCCAGCGAGTTTTCGCCTTCGTTGGCGGCGGTCATGCGTTCGCGCAGTTTGGTCAGCTGTTCGCGCAGCCGGCGCACATCGCCGCGCGCGCCGTCGACCTTGGCTTGGTTCGGGCGTTGGTTGTCGAGCAAGGCGGCGAGTTCGAGTTCTTTTTCAATCAACAGGGTTTCGTAATTGGTGATCTGGGTCCGGATCGAGGCGATCATCGCTTCGGGATCGACGTTGTTGTCGACCTGTAGTTTGATCAGCGCTTCTTGCGCCGCGCGGCGGTTTGTCTGCGCGGTCTCATAGCCTTCGAGCGCGTCACGCATGCCGTCTTCGCGTTTTTGCTTACTCAGATCGTTGACCCGTTCTTCGGCATAGGTGAGCAGGCGTTTCGAGAACTCTTCCGACACCTCTGGATCGGCGGCGATGACCTCCATCCGGATCACGCCTTCGGTCGGGTCATAGCCGATTTTGACGTTCTTTTTGTAGGTCTTGTAGGATTCCTCATTGGTGGGGTTTTCCGAAAGCCGCTGGATCGCGTCGATCTGCGGGTCTGCGAAATGCGTGCGAAAGCCTGCGTCTTCATCAAGGCGCAGCATCGCGTCTTTCGATTGCAGATAGGCCTGCGTAGCGATGCTGTCCGCGCTATTGGCGAATTGCGTGGGCAGCAGACCGCCAAAGGGGCTGCTGCCGCCGCCGCCTTCGTTTTGGATAATCAGGAACTGGCTTTCGGTGGCGTACATCGGCGTGGCGATTTTGTAGAAATAATAGCCCGCCGCAAAGGTCGGCAGCATGACAAAGAAAGCGAGCCGCACCATCAGCATGGCCGCCTTGCGGCGACGGCGGCGGGTGATGTCGCGCTGAATATCCGAAATCTCGCGTTGGCGGCGTTCTGCGGGGCTCACATCGGTCGAGGGCAGGCCGCGGGGGCCGCGCGGGGTGGTCTGTGGCAGCTGCACCTTTGCGTCGCCGGGCTGCCCACGGGTGGCGGGCAGAGCGTTGCCGCCCTGATCGCCCGATTGCGGCACCACGAGTTCCAGCATGTTGGACCGCTGAAACGGGTCGATCCCCTTGGCCCGCAAAAGGCGCACCGCGTCGAAATCTGAGGTCGGGGCCAGCCCGTGTTTCTGCGCCACCCGCCGCGCCATGCGCAATTGGCGGCCCGTCAGCCCTTCGCGGCGGATCGCGTCGATATCCTGCTCGGCCGACACTTCCTTGGCCGAGGATACCTCTCCACTGCGGGGGCTTTCAGGATCAGAGGTTTTTCCGCTGCGCGCGGCATGTTCCAAGGCTTCCTTGCTGTACGATGGCTCCACCTGCGTTGCATCGGCCACGGCGCGCAGCTTGGCCGTTCGCTCGGCCTTTTCGGCATCGGTCTGCGTTGCCTGCGCTTTCGCGGCACTGCTCGGCGAAGCGCCGGAGGCCGCGGGCGGCGGTGCCTTGCGGATGCGGAATTTCCTAGCCTTGGGTTTCGTAGTCATAGAGCTGTTTCGCTTCTTCCAAGGTGTCGAACATATGTAATTTACCATCCAAAAGGACAGCGGCGGAGCGGGCGAACTTTTCAAGCGTATGGGCCTGATGCGAAACGATGATGATCGTCGTGGTCTGCAGCCGTTCTTTCAGAATGTCGCCCGCTTTGCGGTTGAACTCTACGTCTGTCGTGCCGGGCATGCCTTCGTCAATCAGATAGATATCAAAATCCAGCGCCAACATCAGCGCGAAAGAGAACCGCGCCCGCATCCCTGCGGAATAGGTGCCAATCGGTTGGTCGAAATACTCGCCCAAGCCGCAGAGCCAACGGCAGAAGCTCTCGACGTAGTCCGGGTCAAGCCCATAGAGCCGCGCGATATAGCGGGCGTTCTCCATGGCCGAGACTTTGTTGACGACGCCGCCCATAAAACCCAATGGAAACGAGATGTTACAGCTGCGCCTGATCTCACCATCATCCGGTTTCTCCAGCCCGGCCATCATGTTGATCAGGGTGGTTTTGCCGGTTCCGTTGGGGGCGAGAATGCCCAAGGACTTACCAAGTTCCACGCGAAATGACACCCGGTCAAGGATGACCTTGTGCTGCGATCCCGTCCAAAAGGACTTGGACACATTTTCAAATTCCAGCATTCCCTGCTCCGGTTGGTGCTGAGCGCGGCCTCTCGGCGCCTCTTGTATCAGAGGTACCTTAACCGTTTATTCATCGAATTTGACCACAATATGTCGAAATGCTGGCGGCGGCTGCCGCAAGTCGCCGTGCGGGCAGGGGCGCGGACAGGGCTGTGGATGCTCAAACCGCCGCCTGTAGCAGGGCTGCTGGGCAAGCCGACGGGGCGATGTCGGCTTGCTCATCGGCGCGGCACCCGGTGCGCTGGTCAGTGCAGCGTGTGGGTGCTTTCGGTCGGGGTCATCTCGCTGATGTAGCTGACGTTCATCAAGGCCGCCTGCGTGCGGTCGCCGTCGATGTTTTGCACAGGGCCCACGGGCACGGCGCTCATCAGGCCAAGCCGGGTCATCCACCGGCTAAAGGTGGCAGGCACGATGCCCAAAACGTGGCTTGCGCCCATGGCATAGGCGGCACCGGCCATTTGGTTCATGAGCATACGTTGCACGGCAATGCGGCGCTGCGCGGGGACCGCGCTGGTCAGGAAAAGGCGGGTCGCTTCCCAGATGTCATCGCGGACGGGCGCTTTGAAAAACAGCACGTCCTGCGGAATGTCCGGCAGCATCCCGAGCTGCGCATCGCGCAGCATGTAGCTGTATTGCGCGCAGGTCGAGGTGGTGGGCATCAGACGCACACCGCCCATGACCTCTCCATACTCGTGCAGAACGATCCAGCGCGCGCGGGGCGTGTCGTACTGGTCAAACTCCATCCCATCAACCTGAGGGAGATCCCATTGCTTGTCATCGATAAAGATTCGGCGTCGGGCCCGGAGGAAATTGACGAATAATTCACCGTGCTGATGCATGTTCAAAAACGACAAAGTTGTGGCGCGCATGTACGGATTGGCCCGGGCGAGGGCCTCTGGGCTGTAGGGATCAGGTTCAGCCGCTTTGGGGCCAAGGAGTTTACGGGGGAAACGATTATTTTTAATTTCCAACGCTTTAGCGTCTTGTGGCGTCAGTTCGGGAAGAACATCCTGCCAAGATTTCCCACTGAAGCTCCGTCCTTGCAGACTCATGTTTGACCTCGAAAATTCGCTGTAAAAATAACTCTTATCAAGAGGGTAACCTCTAGTTGCACGAAATGGCCATACTTATGTCCCATTTCCGGGTGTAGATGGGGGGAAGATCGCGTCTAACATGTGCGACGATGCCGAAATGCAACATGTTAAGGGCGTTTGTCGGCAGAATGCTGACATTCAAGCAGCCGACCGAAGAAAACGAGAGCGATGTCGCAGGAAAAAGTAACATACGGGCCGATTCATACGCCGCATCTCGCTGACGCGATCAAGGTGCAGCAGATGCGGGATTATTCCCAAGTCGGCGTTAACCTGTTTTGGCAGCGGCAAATGATATTTGCGGCGGCCATTTGCCTGTCCGCTTTTTACTACGAGCTTTGGCTGTCGATCACGACGTTGATCTTTATCGCGATTTCCGAGACCTTTGACTACCTTCTCTTCCTGCGCATCACCCGGTGGCGCGGGCGCAGCCCCCGTTTGGCGCGGTTGTTCATGAACCGCATCTACATCGGGACGGTGCTAAGCGCCGGGGTGATCAGCTATTTCGCGCTTGGGATTGCGCTTCAGCAGGGGGCGACGACCCATTTCCTGCCGCTGTTCTTCCTATTCGCGGCAGCGCTTTTTGCGTCGATGAACAACCATCATATCCTGCCAGTGTTGATGCTGCGGCTTGCGATCTATGGGGCGACGTTCCTGTTTATTCCAATCTGGGACATCGTCCGCACCGGGGCGAGCATAGAGTCTGAGCTCTGGACCCAGTTGTTCACCGTGGTCTTCGTGCTTTATTTCATCGTCGATTGCTCGCGTATCTTCATGAAAATGTACCGCACCAACCTGCGACAGTTGGAAGAGTTGAAAGCAGAGCATGAGAAAACCAAGATCGCGTTTAAGGTAAAAACCGAATTCGTCTCGACCATCAGCCACGAGCTGCGCACGCCGATGACGTCGATCAAAGGGTCGCTCGATATGGCCTGCGCAGGGGTTCTGGGTGAAATGACCCCGCAGATGGAGAAAGTCTTGAAGATCGCGCAGCGCAATTCGGCGCGGCTCACGTCGATCATTAACGAGATTCTCGACCTGCAAAAGTTCGAGGCGGGCAAGGTGAGCTTTGATATCGAACCGCTTGAAGTGCAAACGATTATTGAAGACGCGATTGAGCTAAATCAGTCTTTTGCGGGTAACTTGGGTGTGACGCTGCGCTATGCCAAGCCCTCGGATGCGGCGGGTATCGCCACCGATGAAAAACGCCTGCAGCAGGTGATGTCGAACCTTCTGTCCAACGCGGCCAAATTCTCGCCCGCGGGGTCGACGGTGAAGGTCACCTCCGTTAAACACGATGACAAGGTGCGGATCAGCGTGATTGACGAGGGGATCGGCCTTGCGGAATCCGAGCGGGAGAAGGTCTTTGACGAATTCTCGCAGATCGACTCGTCTGACCAGCGCGCCGTGGGTGGCACCGGTCTGGGCATGAACATCTCCAAGCGGATCATCGAAGCCTTGGGCGGTCAGATTGACTACTTCAAAAACGCGGGCCCCGGCACGACGTTCTATATCGATATGCCGTTGGGCAATGGGTCCGGGCGCGAGTTGGCGCATGGGATACATGTCAAAGATATGGTCAACGGGGACGGGCCGATTGGCGATGAAGAGCCTGAGAAACCCTCCGGGGATCGGGCCGCAGCCTAGGTCTACGGCGGCCCGGCCCGTCTTTAGTGCCCGATGACCTTCGCTTCCGCGCAGCACTGCTGTGCGTATTCCATTTCCAGCGTGCTGTGGTGCAGGTGGTAGCGTTCTGCCAGCGCCGCTTTGATCTGGTCCCGGATCCCGGCAGGCGGAGCTTGGGTTTCTGCCGTCAGCACCACATGGGCATCCACCGCCGCGGCGTGTTCATCCATCATCCAAAGATGAAGATGGTGAACAGAGGCGACGCCGGGAATGTCTTTCATCGTAGCGATCACCGCATGGGCATCAATGTCAGGTGGGCTGCCCAGCATCAGGATACGTACAACGCCCGGCATTTCGGTGAAGGATTGCCAGAGGATATAGCCCGCGATGAGCAAGGTGGCTGCCGGATCAACCCAATGCCAGCCAAAGAGAATCACGGCGCTGCCCGCCACGATCACGGCGACTGAGCCGAGCGCATCGGCCAGATTGTGCAAAAAGGCGGTCCGGATGTTCACGCTGGACTTCGACAGGCGGTAGGTCAGCGCCGCCGTGCCCAGGTCAACCAGCAGCGCGATACCTGCGACGACAACAATAATCCACCCTGCGACGGGGGAGGGATCATAGAACCGCAGCACTGCTTCGTAGACAAGATAGAGGCCGATCACGATCAGGGTCGTGTAATTGACCAATGCGGCCACCGCTTCAATCCTGCCATAGCCAAAGGTCATTTGCGCATCTGCCGGGCGGCGAGCGATCTTGCGCGCGGCAAAGGCGATGATCAGCGCGATGGCATCGCTGAAATTATGCAGGGCATCAGCAATGAGCGACAGGCTGCCCGCGACGATCCCGCCGATGACTTGGGCCACCGTCAGGGCGATGTTGATCCCCACCGCGGCGGCGACCTTGCCGTCGCCGCTTTCGGGATCAACATGGTGATGATGTCCGTGCCCCATTATGCCACCCATTGCCAAGCCAGGCCCGCGAAGATGGCGCCAACAAAGGCAAAGGCTAGGTAGGCGGCAAAGACATGCGGTTTGACCAGCGCCCAGACTGCGATGGCCGCCGGGATGCAGCTTACTCCGCCTGCGATGACAAAGGACATGGCCGCGCCTTGGGTCATGCCTTGGGCCAGCAGCGCGTCGATCAGGGGCACGGCGGCATAGCCGTTGAGATAGGCCGGAGCCCCCACCAAAGCGCCGAGGATGATCGGCATGACTCCGGTGCCTCCCAAGACATTGGCGATCCATTCTGCGGGCACATAGGTCAGCATGAGGGCTTCGACCACATAGGCGAGGGTCAGCCATTTGACGAGGAACAGCGCGTTGGTCAGAGCCGTGTCGTTGAAACTTGCCCGGCGATCGGCGTGTTGCCAAAACTTCCAGACCGGTGCGCCGGAAAAGGGTTTGGCCGACGAACAGCAGCTGCTTCTCGCGGGCTGGGCGCGCAGCGGATCATTAAAGAGCGGGGTCCGCGATAGGGCCAAGACGGTGAAGCCACCGAACATGCCGACGCCAAGTGCTGCGATGGTTTTCGCTACGGCAAAATCAAAGCCGAGCGTGCCAGAGGTAATCGCGAACATGGCCGGATCCATCAAGGGGGAGGCGAGCCAGAAGGCCATCACCGCACCCAGCGGGGCGCCAACGGCGAGCAGGGCGGCAATAAAGGGGATCACCTCGCAACTGCAAAAGGGCGACAGCCCGCCAAGGGCGGCTGCCATGACCACCATCCGGGCCGGATTGCCCTCAAATGCGCGGGCGAGCAGGCTCTCGGCGCCGCTGGCTTTCAGGTAGGCCACGGCCAGCACGGCGAAGGCGATGAACGGGGCGGTGCCCAAAAGCGCCTCGGCGGTAAAGATAACGGTCGGCACGACTTGCGGGGGATCCAGGAGGGCGATGAGGGCAAGAAGAGCCAAGGTGATGCCCCAAGCGCCTTTCAAGAACGCCAGTCGATGGAGCACGGGAGGGGATTGCGTGGTTTCAGCCATGATCATGCTCCGTACATTCGTTGATTGCGTCTGCGCAGCATTCGGTGAGCAGGAAATTCGCCAGCGCCCGCACTTCTTCATAGGCGACGGCGGCGCAGATGGTGCTGCGGCCTTGTTTTTCCTGTTTCACCAACCCGGCAGAGGCCAAGAGTTTAAGATGATGTGTCAGGGTCGAGCCGGTCACCCCGGTGCGTTCGCCCAGCGTGCCGATGCTCAACCCCGCTGATCCGGCGCGCACCAGCGTGCGCAGCACCAACAGGCGTTGTTCTGATCCAAGTGCTGCAAAGCTGCTGGCAGCGAGGGTAAGGGCGGGGGTTGCGGATTCTTGTTTCATGATTCTAGAAATATAGAAACGTCAACGCGATGCAATCTTTATTTCGATAAATATCGAAGTGAGCACCCGCGGCCCTTTATCTTTCGGCCCTACCGCTTATCTCCTCCTCATGAATGATATCCGAGATGATCTGGCGGCCTGCCGCCTTTGTGCCGAGCGTTTTGCTGTGACGGCGACACAGCATCGCCCGCGGCCCATCGTCTGGTTCAAACCCGGCGCGCGGCTGCTGATCGCCAGCCAAGCGCCCGGCAAACGGGTGCATGAGGCGGGGAAGCCGTTTTGGGATATGTCAGGCACCCGTCTGCGCAACTGGTTGGGGCTGGATGAGGCGACATTCTATGACCGCAACCGTGTTGCCATCGTGCCGATGGGCTTTTGCTTTCCGGGCTATGACGCCAAGGGCAGTGACCTGCCGCCGCCGCGTATCTGTGCGCAGACATGGCGCGAACCGGTGCTTGAGATGCTGCCCGACCTGCGTCTGACGGTGCTGATCGGGGCCTATGCGATGAAATATCACCTCCCCGGATTTCGCAATGTGACCGAGGCCGTGGCGGGGTGGCGCGATCATCCGCCGGGGGTCTTTGCCTTGCCTCATCCGTCTTGGCGCAATACCGGATGGTTGAACAAGAATCCCTGGTTCGCGGAAGAGGTCTTGCCCCGTCTGCGCGCCGCCGTGTCCGAGGTGATGAATGACCGAGCCCCAAACTGACCCCAAGACAGCCCGGCTGATTGAGCCGACCCCGCTGGACCAAGCCCATGCCACGATGATGGCCGCCCCCGAAGACGACGCCGCCCGCCTGCGCTTTTACGAGCGTATCGCGGATGTTGAGCTTTTCATGCTGTTGGAGGATGAGCCGCAGGGCGATCAGATCAGCCCGGTGTTGTTTGAAGACAGCTATGTCATGGTCTTCGACCGCGCCGCGCGGCTTTCGGCCCATGTGGGGGAGGCGTCCCCGTATGTGGCGCTTTCAGGCCGGGCGATTGCCGCGATGTTGGAAGGGCAGCCGTTGGGCATGGCGGTGAACATCGGTGTGGCCCCGTCGGAAATCCTGTTGCCTGCCGAGGCGATGGACTGGCTGCGCAGCACCTTGGCCCATGCGCCGGGCGAGGTGGAGGCAAGCATCGACCGGGTGTTCCCGCCTCAGGGCCTGCCCGAGACGCTGATCGCCGCGATTGATGCAAAATTGGCGACGGCCACCGGCATGGCGGCAGGCGCGTTCCTTGTGGGGGTCGAATATACCGGCGGCGGGCGCGGGCATCTTCTGGCCTTCGTCGGGGCGATCCCCCGCGCGCAGGATGCGCTTGTGCGGGCGGCGTCCGAGGCGTTGACCTTTTCGGGCATTGAGGCAGGCGCGATGGACGTGGGTTTCTTCGGCCCCAATGACCCGGTGGTCGAGAAACTGGCCCGCGTCGGTCTGCGCTTTGACCTGCCGCAGATGGAGCCCTTGCAGAATACGCCGCGTATGGCTCCGGGGAGCGATCCGGCGAAACCGCCGAAACTGCGTTGATCTTTTCAATGGGCAAAGAAAAAGGCGGGCCGGGTTTTCACACCCACCCGCCTTTTTTAATTTCAAGAAGCGGGTCTTAGCGGCGGCGGTCGCGCCGTGCGCTCATCGGCTGGAAGGCGACGCCGACATGGGCTTCGCAATAGGGTTTGCCCTGCTGCACAGGCAGGCCGCAGAACCAGAAATCGTCTGTCGCAGGGTCACCCACGGGCCATTTGCAAGTCCGTTCAGTCAGTTCCATCAGGCCGATCTTCTTGGCTTTCTTCTCGACTTCGCTGACCTTGGCGAGCGCCTCTGGGCTGATCTCATTGGCCGAAGGCTGCGGTGGCAGCGGTTGGCCTGCGGGGATGATCTGTTTGCGCGCGGGCAGGTTGGGCTTGGGCGCCGGGGCTGCGGCGGGCTCTTCGGCTTCGGGCGCAGGGGCGGCTTCGGCCTCGGGTTCCGCTGCTGGCTTGGCGGCGGGCTTTGGCTTGGCCTCGGCCTTGGGCGCTGCGGGCTTGGCTTTGGGCTCTGGCTTGGCGGCCGCTGCGGCGGCGGGTGCCCCTGCGGTGCGGTTCGACAGGCCCAGACGGTGCACCTTGCCGATCACGGCATTGCGCGTCACCCCGCCCAGTTCTTTCGCGATCTGGCTGGCGGACTGGCCTTCGCCCCACATCTTTTTCAGTGTTTCTACGCGCTCATCAGTCCAGGACATACGGGGTTCCCCAGTTAAAAAGCGGCCCCATAGCCCGGACCGCTTTGTCAGTGTATCGGCCCCCATTTTATCTTCTGGGGCCGCAGGTGCAAGCGCCGATGCCCCTTGAAGGCGGCGCGTTGCGATTGGGGCTTTACGTGGGGGATGAAGGGCGGCTATGCAAGGGCCATGATCAAATGTGCCGCATATTCCATCCGACGACGCTTCGTTCGATAAACATGGCGCCCTTTAGGGGGCGGCGTGATGGCCTGATCTGGCAGCAGACATGCTGCACCCTTTCAAAAACAACCAAATCCCATTGACCCTGCGCCAGCCCCATGCCCTTTTACCGGCGTGACGCGGCCCTCTTTCAAGGACAAACAGATGATCCCTTCCGTTCTGCCAACCTACAATCGCGCCCCTTTGACCTTTGTCAAAGGCGAAGGCACATGGCTGATCGAGGCGGATGGGCGACGTTTTCTCGACCTTGGCGCGGGGATCGCGGTGAACGCGCTTGGCCATGCGCATCCAGCGCTGGTGAAGGCGCTGACGGATCAGGCCCAAGCGCTGTGGCACACGTCAAACCTTTACCACATCCCGCAGCAAGAGGCGCTGGCTGACCGGCTGGTGGCCGAGACTTTTGCCGACACGGCGTTCTTTTGTAACTCGGGCACCGAGGCTTGCGAGTTGGCCGTGAAGATGGCGCGCAAGTATTTCTATGACGCGGGCCAGCCCGAGCGGGTTGAGATCATCACCTTCAGCGGGTCGTTCCACGGCCGTTCCTCTGCCGGGATCGCCGCAGCGGGGTCTGAGAAAATGACCAAAGGCTTCGGCCCGCTGCTGCCGGGTTTCGTACATCTCGACCTTGGCGACAGTGACGCGCTGGAGGCCGCCATCACCGATAAAACCGCCGCCATCATGGTCGAGCCGGTTCAGGGCGAGGGCGGCATCCGCGCCGTGCCTGACGCGGAATTGCAGCAGATGCGCGCGCTTTGTGATCAGCACGGGCTGCTTTTGATCTTTGACGAGGTGCAATGCGGCGTGGGCCGGACCGGACGGCTCTTTGCCCATGAATGGGCCGGGGTGACACCCGACATCATGATGGTCGCCAAGGGCATCGGCGGGGGCTTTCCTCTGGGCGCGGTGCTGGCAACCGAAAAGGCCGCCTCGGGCATGACCGCTGGCACCCATGGGTCGACCTATGGCGGCAACCCGCTGGGCTGCGCCGTGGGCTGTGCGGTGTTGGATGTGGTGGCAGATGAGGCGTTTCTGGCCGAAGTGAACCGCAAGGCCGGGTTGATGCGTCAGCGCCTTGAAGGGCTGGTGGCCGAGCATCCCGAGGTTTTTGAAGAGGTGCGCGGCACCGGGCTGATGCTTGGGCTGAAGTGTAAGGTGGTGAATGCCGATGTGGTCGCCTCAGGCTATGCCCATGACCTAATCACCGTGCCCGCCGCCGACAACGTGATCCGCCTGCTGCCGCCGCTGACCATTTCTGACGATGAGATTGCCGAGGCCGTGACCCGCCTTGACGCCATCGCGCGCGCGCTGACCCCGGCCTGAACGCCATTCACCTAAATTATTCCTCGGGCACCGGAGGCCGTGGCCTTAAACCCGCAAGACAGAGACGACAGATGAACCATTTTCTTGATATCCACCAAACCGACCCCGCCGATTTGCGGCAGATCATTGACAGTGCCGCCGCCATGAAGGCCGCACGCCAAGGCCGCCCGCGCGGCGCGCCGGATGAAGATCAGCCGCTGAAAGACCACATGGTCGCGCTGATCTTTGAAAAACCTTCGACCCGCACGCGCGTGTCTTTTGACGTGGGCGTGCGTCAGATGGGCGGGCAGACCATGGTCCTTTCGGGGGCGGACATGCAACTTGGCCATGGAGAGACCATCGCCGACACCGCCCGCGTGCTGTCACGCTATGTCGACATGATCATGATCCGCACCTTCGAAGAGCAGACCCTGCTTGATATGGCCGAACATGCTACCGTGCCGGTGATCAACGGGCTGACCAACCGCACGCACCCCTGCCAGATCATGGCCGACATCCAGACCTTTGAGGAACACCGCGGCCCGATCAAGGGGCGCAAGGTGGTCTGGTCGGGCGACGGCAACAATGTCTTTGCCAGCTTTGCCCATGCGGCGAAACAGTTCGAATTTGATCTCGTCTTTACCGGCCCTGAGCCGCTGGACCCTGAAGCGGCGCTCGACGGGCTTTATACCGTCGAACGCAATCCGCAAAAGGCTGTTGAGGGGGCCGATCTGGTGGTGACCGATACATGGGTCAGCATGCATGATCCGCAATCGGCCCGCGAACGGAGGCACAACCAGTTGCGTGGCTATCAGGTGAACGACGCGCTGATGGCGCTGGCGAAACCTGACGCGCTCTTTATGCATTGCCTGCCTGCGCACCGCGATGATGAGGCGACAAGCTCGGTCATGGATGGCCCGCATTCGGTGATCTTTGATGAGGCCGAGAACCGTCTGCACGCCCAAAAAGCCGTCATGCGCTGGTGTCTGGGGGCATGAGCGACGGCCCCCGCATCGTTGTCGCGGGCGCGGGGGCGATCGGTTGTTTCATCGGCGGGTTGCTGGCCGGGGCGGGGCATTCCGTGACCCTGCTGGCGCGGCCTCGTATTCAGGCCGAGATCCGTACCCACGGGCTGACGTTAACCGATTTTGGCGGCATGGCCCGTTACCTCTCGGCAGATGATCTGACCCTCGCGAGCGATGAGACCTGCCTGCGCGATGCCGATATCGTGCTGGTCACGGTTAAATCGCGCGACACCGAAAACATCGCCCGGCAGATCGCCCGCCACACGGCGCAGGGCGTGCAGGTCATCAGCTTGCAAAACGGCATGGGTAACCGGGCGATTTTGGCGCAACACTTGCCGCAGCATGATTTGCGCGCGGGGCTGGTGCCGTTCAACGTCGTGGCCATGGGGCAGGGCTGCTACCACCGGGCAAGCTCGGGCGATCTGATGATCGAGGCGGGCCCGGCTGATCTGGCTGCGCGACTGTCACTGTCGGACCTGAAGGTAGAGGAACGCGCCGATATCACCGCCTTGCAATGGGGTAAGTTCCTGATGAACCTCAACAACGCGCTGAACGCGCTAAGCGGTTTGCCGTTGCAGGCCCAGTTGCAGGATCGGGCATGGCGGCGGCTGATGGCCGATCAATGGGCCGAGGCGCATGCCATTCTGCGGGCAGAGAAGATCCGCCCCGCCATGTCCACGCCAATCCCGGCGCGTCTGGTCCCGGCGCTGTTGCGCCTGCCGACACCGCTGTTCACACGCATCGCCTCGGCCATGTTGCAGATCGACCCGCAGGCGCGGACCTCCATGGCGCAAGACCTTGCCGCGCGCCGCCCGACCGAGATCGACGCGCTGCAGGGCGAGGTGCAACGGCGCGGGCAGGCGCTTGGCCGGGCGACGCCAGTGACGGATATGGTGCTGCGGGTGATGGGCTGGGCTGAGCTTGCGGGCGAAGGGCTGCCGCATTTGCCGGTCTCCGCCCTGCGGGCCGAGATGGCAGCAGGGCAGAACCAGCGGAAAGGGTGAGGCGCAGGCGCGCCTGACCTTAGTTCACGAGGGTATTCAAGATCCAAAAGACGATGCCAGACAGCAGCGCCGCTGCGGGCACCGTAATCACCCAAGCGGCGACGATGGTCATGAAATGCGACCGGCGCACCAGCTTGCGGCGACGGCGCTCTTCCTTGGCGATGCGTTTCACTTCGTTGGTCTGGCCGCCGATACGGCGCAAGCGCCGTTCCATATGCCATTCACGGTAGAACCCCACGCCAAAGACCCCGCCCACCGCGATATGCGTCGAGGAGACGGGTAGGCCCAGCCAGCTTGCCACGATCACGGTGATCGCCGCTGAAAGGGCCACGCAATAGGCGCGCATCGGGTTCAGTTTGGTAATCTGGCTGCCAACCATGCGGATCAGTTTCGGCCCGAACAGGAACAGACCAAAGGAGATGCCGAAGGCGCCGATGATCATCACCCATGTCGGGATGCTGACCTTATCCTCAAAGCCGCCGAACTCTGTCGCATGCACGATCGCCGCCAGCGGCCCCACCGCATTGGCCACGTCATTGGCCCCATGGGCAAAGCTGAGAAGGGCAGCAGAGAGCACCAGTGGCAGACCGAAGAGCGTTTTGACCGAGCGGTTGCGGTTCTCCATCCCCTCGGACGCGCGGCGGATCAGCGGGGCGGAGATGGCATAGACCACCAACCCCGTCACCAGCCCGATGATCAAGGCCATCGGCATGTCGATGCTGATGATTTTCTTAAGGCCCTTCAGCGCCAAATAGGCCGCAAAGACCCCGGCCATCAGACCCACGAGCACCGGCACCCATGTGCGTGCGGCGGCGATTTTATCGTCTTGGTACAGGATCCGTGCCTTGATGAACGCAAGGAACATCGCCGCCACGGCACCACCCAGCACGGGCGAAATCACCCAGCTTGCGGCTATCATGCTCATCGAGCTCCAGTTCACCGCGCCGAGGCCCGCCGCCGCGATGCCAGCACCCATGACGCCGCCGACGACCGAATGGGTGGTCGAGACCGGCGCGCCGACCCATGTGGCAAGATTTACCCAAAGCGCGGAAGACACCAGTGCTGCCATCATCGCCCAGACAAAGATGCGCGTGTCGGCCACGCTGGCCGGGTCGATGATGCCCTTGGAGATGGTCGAGACAACATCGCCCCCCGCCAGCAAGGCACCGGCGGATTCGCACAAGGCCGCAATCACGATCGCCCCGCCCATGGTCAGCGCATTGGCCCCCACAGCGGGGCCCATGTTGTTGGCCACGTCATTCGCGCCGATGTTCACTGCCATATAAGCGCCAAAGATCGCCGCCGCGATCACGACAAAGCTAGAAGGCTGATGCCCGAAGAAGACCGCCGCGACAGCACCTGCCACCACGATAAAGGCCAGCGCAATGCCCGGCGCCACGAGGGGACGGGCGACATAGGTCGCGGCCAGTTCGACTTGCGAAATGCGGTTGAGGTCCTTGTCCAGCGTCTTCCACTGGCTGCCCTGCGGTTCCGTTGCCATTCCTGTATGATCTCCCAACGATCCTAACGTTCAGCGGGGGGTGACATAAGGCTATCGAGGGCGCAAGTCACCCTGTCACAAAATTGTAACATCCGGCGAGCGGCGGCATTGGGGGTGGGAGAAGGGTAATGGGGCACCGAGCAGAGGCCCGGTGCCGCTAGACTTTAGTGAAAGGCGGTCAAGATTGCTTTAAGATCAGGCTCATCCACCAGTTCGGATGCCTCCTGCGGTGTGAACCACGCGCGCTTGCGCATGCCCGCTTCGGGGTATTCCTCGCTCAGATCGCGCACGCGGGTGAGGTAGACCTGTGTGGTCACGGGCACGGTCAAGCCTTCGCCGAGACCCTTGTCATAGTCGAAAATGCCCATCGGATCGGATTCGATGTCGGCTTTTGTCACCCCGGCCTCTTCCCACGCTTCTTGCAAGGCGGCTCCGGCACCGTCCAACCCGTCGATCGGCCATCCTTTGGGCAAAATCCAGCGGCCCGTGTCACGGCTGGTGATCAGCAGCACCTTTTTGCCTGCCTCGGACTCGCGGTAGCAAAGGGCCGCAACCTGCACGCGGCGGGGACGTTTGAAAATAGGAAGGACCATATCCTCCCAAGCGCGTCTAAATACTTGTGTCATTACAGAACTATGCCTCGGTCGGGTGTTTTTCTTGTTATCCTCGCATTATATAGTGTTCCCGAACGCAAATCAAACTGCGGCGCGCCGGATCGGCGGGCTTGGCAGTATGACCGGCTAGAAATGAGGCATGTACGATATGGCAACTGGCACGCAGGCGGACGGGGGCGCGGCACGGGGGGCAGGCGCCGATATCGGGGTATACGGGCTGGGCACCATGGGCTCGGCACTGGCGCTGAACTTGGCCGACAACGGCTTTACCGTGGCGGTGAGCAATCGTGAGGCTGAGTGGATCGCGCCTTTTCTTGACGAGGCCGGACCGCTGGCCGAGCGTCTGATCGGTGCCGAACGGCTGGAAGATTTCGTCTCCGCCATCGCCCGTCCGCGCAGCATTCTGTTCATGATCCCCTCCGGCGCGCCGGTCGATGCGATGATCGAGACGATCAAACCGCTGTTGGATGAGGGCGACACCCTGATCGATGGCGGCAACGCCGATTTCCACGACACCCGCCGCCGCAGTGCCGAACTCGAAGGCACGGGGCTGCATTTCGTGGGCATGGGCGTGTCGGGCGGGGAGGCCGGGGCGCGCAATGGCCCGTCGATGATGGTGGGCGGCAGCGAACATTCGTGGACCCAGTTCAAACCGATGGCCGAGACGATTGCCGCCCATTTCGAAGGCTCCCCCTGCGTGGCGCATCTGGGCCCTGACGGGGCGGGGCATTTCGTCAAGACGGTGCACAATGGCATCGAATATGCCGACATGCAGATGATCGCCGAAGTCTACGGCCTGCTGCGGGATGCAGGCGGGCAGGGCGCGGTAGAGATCGGCAACCTTTTCGCCGACTGGCGCAAGGGGCCGCTGAATTCCTATCTGATCGAAGTGTCGGCGGCCGCGCTTTTGTCAGTCGACACCCAAAGCGGCACGCCGATGGTCGACGTGATCCGCGATCAAGCGGGGCAAAAGGGCACTGGGCGCTGGACCTTGATCGAAGCGCTCAAGATGGGGCAATCGGCCAATACCATCGAAGCCGCCGTCGGCGCGCGTGGCTGGTCGAGCGAAAAGGTCGTGCGCGAGATGGCCGAACCGCTGCTGCCCGAGGGCGTGCAAGATGCGCCACTGCCCGAGGTGGCTGATCTGGAAATGGCGCTTTTGGCCGGGCGGATCATCGGCCACGCGCAGGGCTTTCGCATCCTTACGGCGGCGTCGGAGGAGTTTGACTGGTCCCTCGACATGGCGCGTATTTCCGAGATTTGGCGGGCGGGCTGCATCATCCGCTCGGCGCTGTTGGACGAGTTTGCCGACGCTTTCCGGGGCGAGTTGCCGGGCGGGCATCTGATCCTTGCCCCCGCCATGCGCAAACGGCTGGAAGAGAGCATCCCGGCCCTACGCCGGGTCGTGGCGGCGGGTGCATTGTTGGGCGTGGCGCTGCCTGCACTCTCGGCAGCTTTGGCGTGGTATGATAGCATGCGCCGGGCGCGCGGCACGGCCAATATGATTCAAGCGCAGCGGGATTTTTTTGGCGCGCATGGGTTCGAGCGGATAAGCGAAGATGGGAAATTCCACGGGACGTGGACGCCTCTGCCGTAGGGGTGCTCACGGGTCCGGCATCAAGCCGCAGGCGCCGGACCATCGCCTGCTCGCCCGGTCGGGAGGCGATTTAGCAATGGGCGGAACACGACTAAAAGCCCACCCATGGTTGCGCCATAAAGTGGCATGAAGATACCGTAGCATTGCCACCCCGCGGGCAGGCGATGGAACTCGTCACGCCTTAGCGAACGGGTCCACCGGATAGCTCACATGCGCCAGATAAAGCCCCTGTGGCGGGCAGACCGGCCCGCAGGCTGCACGGTCCTTTGCCGCAAGCGCCGCACCCATATCCGCCACGCTCCAAGAGCCCGCGCCGACACGCTCTAACGAGCCGACGAAGCTGCGCACCTGATTGTGCAGGAAAGATCGCGCGCGCACGTCGAAATGATATTCCGTTCCGGTCATGGTCTCGACCTGCGAGACCTGCAAGCGGTCCAGTGTTTTCACCGGGCTTTCCGCCTGACAGACGGTTGAGCGGAAGGTGGTGAAATCATGTTTACCCACCAAGAGATCCGCCGCCGCCTGCATCGCCTCTACATCCAAGCCATGTTTGATCTGCCAAACCAGCCCCGCCTGATGCACCGCCGGGGCGCGGCGGCTGAGGATGCGGAAGTGATAGCGCCGCTCAAGCGCCGAGAAACGGGCGTGGAAATCATCGGGGGCCAGTACGCAATCGGTGATCGCAATGGGCTGCGGTTTGAGGTGATAATTCAGCGCCTCGCCCAGCCGGAAGGGCCGCCAGTCGCGGGCCATGTCGCAATGGGCGACCTGCGCCAGCCCATGCACGCCGGTATCGGTGCGCCCGGCGGCGGCGATGGTATGCGCGCCTGGCTCCAACTTGGCCAAGGCGGCCTCGATCGCGCCTTGTACTGTGGGCTGGTCAACTTGACGTTGCCACCCATTGAAGGGCGCACCGTGGTATTCGATTTTCAAGGCATATCTGGGCATGGACGGGGCATTAGCGCGGGCGGGCGCTTCTGGCAATCCCCGGCTGCCGACCCTATGTTAACGGCAAAGACAAAGGGACGGGCGCAGCTTTGGGTATCACAGGCATTGCCGACGGCATTTGGCGGCAGTTTGAGAATGTCACCGACACGGTGGGCGAGACGTTTTTCGAGCCGGTGATCCGGCTTGGGGTCACGGGTCTTGCGCGCTCGGGTAAGACGGTTTTCATCACCTCGCTGGTGGCGAACCTGCTGGACCGGGGGCGGATGCCGGGGCTGTTGGCGGCCTCCGAAGGGCGGATCGAGGCGGCGTTTTTGCAGCCACAGCCCGACGATACCGTGCCGCGTTTTGACTATGAGAACCACCTCGCCGCGCTGACCGGCAAGACGCCGCATTGGCCGGAAAGCACGCGGGCGATCTCGGAATTGCGGCTGTCGCTCAAGGTGCGGCCCAATGGGCTGCTGGCGGGGCTTCAGGGGCCGCGCACGCTGCATCTGGATATCGTGGATTACCCCGGCGAATGGCTGCTTGATCTGGCGCTGATGGATGTCACCTACGCCGAATGGTCGGCGCAGGTGATTGAGCGCATCGCCTCGCGTGAGGAGGCGGCGAGCTACCGCGCGCTGGCCGAGCAGACCGACCCCCATGCCGAGTTGGAAGAAACCACTGCCCGCAGGCTTGCCGACAGCTTTGCCGACTACCTGCAAACTGCCCGCGCCAATGGCTATTCCGACTGCACGCCGGGGCGGTTTCTGCTGCCCGGTGACCTTGCAGGCTCTCCAGTGTTGACCTTTGCACCTCTGCTCGGTTCGGACGGGGCACCGCGTAAATCGCTGATCCGCGAGATGGCGCGGCGGTTCGAGGCCTATAAGAAACAGGTGGTGCAGCCCTTCTTCCGGGATCATTTTTCTAGGATCGACAGGCAGGTGGTGCTGGTCGACGCGCTTGGCGCGATCCACCAAGGGCCACGGGCGGTCGAAGACCTGCGTGGCGCGATGGCCGATATTCTGGGCGCCTTCCGCCCGGGGACAAACAACTTCCTGACCAGCTTGCTGCGGGGCAAACGGGTTGAGAAAATCCTGTTTGCGGCCACTAAAGCCGACCACCTGCACCACCGCCAGCATCCACGGTTAAGCGGCATCATGCAGGCGCTGATCCGCGACGCGCGGGACCGGGCGCAATACGCAGGCGCGGGCACGCGGGCGATGGCCATCGCCAGCCTGCGGGCCACGACCGAAGACGTGATGACCCATGGCGGAGAGCAACTTGACGTGGTGCGCGGCACGCTGCTGAACGATGATGAAACGCGCGGGCGGCAGGCGGCTTTTTACCCCGGTGAACTGCCCGAAGACCCGGCGCATTTGCTGACCCCCGCCCGGCAGGGCGCGCAGGAATGGCTGGGGGCGGATTACCAGATCATGCGTTTTGCGCCGGCGGTGTTGGACCTGCGCCCCGGCGACGGCCCGCCCCATATCCGGCTCGACCGCGCGGCGGAGTTTTTGATCGGGGACAGGCTATGACCGCGGTGCTGACCCGCCCCGCCACCCTGCGCCCGGCGCAACCCCTAGACGCGGGTGCCGTGGGCGGCATCATGAGCGATTTTGCCCGCGATACTAAATGGTTGCCGCGCATTCATACGGCAGCTGAGGATATTGCCCACGCAGACGCAATGATCGCCCGCGGCTGGGTCACGGTGGCCGAGCAGGCAGGCCGGATCGCCGGATTCGTGGCCTGTGAAGGCGGGGAGTTGGATGCACTTTATGTGTCGCAGGCGGCGCGGGGACGGGGCATCGGATCGGCCTTGTTGCGAAGGTTAAAGACGCGCCATAAGACACTGACTTGCTGGACATTTCAGGCCAATGCAAAGGCCATCGCTTTCTACCGCCAACATGGGTTTGCCGAAACCGCCCGTGGCGATGGCAGCGCCAATGACGAAGGGCTGCCCGATCTTACATTGCACTGGCACGGGGAGGCCGCCTGATGGCCCGGGGACCGATCCTGTTCGACCTAGAAGAAGACGCCAAGCCCCAGCCCTCGGTCGCCGACGCGCCGGCCGTGCCTGAGTTGGACGTGGAAGCGCCGCCGCCCAAGGGTCAAGCGATGCAGATCGCCGCACGGCTCGCGGCGCGCAAACCCTCGCGGCTGGTGCGGATGTTCTGGGCGCTGGCCGGGGCGCTGGTGACGGCGCTGGTGTCGATCGCGGCTTGGACCTTTGTGACCGACCTGATGGCACGCTACCCACTGCTGGGCTGGGCGATGACGCTGCTGATTGGGGCGTTCTTGCTGGTGCTACTGCTGCTGTCCCTGCGCGAAATGGCAGCCTTTGGGCGGCTGGCGCGGCTGGACGGGCTGCGCCACGACGCGGGCGAGGCGCTGGCGCAGGGGGATTTGGTCGCCGCACGCAGCGTGACGGATCGGTTGGAAACGCTTTACAAACACCGTGAAGACACCCGCTGGGGCCGCGACCGGCTGACCGAACTGCGCGGCGATCAATTCGATGCCGAGGCGTTGCTGGGGCTGGCCGAGAGCGAGGTTCTGGCCCCCCTAGACCGCGCCGCCACCCGCGAGGTTGAGGCCGCCGCCCGGCAGGTCGCCGCCGTCACGGCGTTGGTCCCCTTGGCGCTGGCTGATGTGGCCGCGGCGCTCAGCAGCAACCTGCGGATGATCCGCCGCATTGCCGAGATCTATGGCGGGCGTTCGGGCTTTTTCGGCTCGTGGCGGCTGACCCGCGCAGTGCTGTCGCATTTGGTCGCCACCGGGGCCGTGGCGGTGGGTGACGACCTGATCGAGCCGCTTTTGGGGGGCTCCATCCTGGCCAAGCTGAGCCGACGTTTTGGCGAAGGGCTGGTAAATGGCGCGCTGACAGCTCGGGTCGGGGTGGCCGCGATTGAGGTCTGCCGCCCGCTGCCCTTTGCCCGCGAAAAACGCCCCGGCGTGCGGGGCATCGTCAAACGTGCGCTGACCGGGGTGTTTGGCAACGGCTAACGGATCAGGCCGCTGCGACCGCCTCCCGCACGGCGCGCAGCGGGTGCTGTATCAGGCCGGGCCAAGGTGAGACCTGCAACCCGGGGGCATAGCCCCACCGCGCGGCCTCCGGCGCCTGTGCAGCCGTCATCTGCGGAACCCCGGTATAGCTTTGGTTGCCATCCGCGATCCCTTCGGGCAGCGCCGCTTCGGAGAGGTCAATGAAACGCGCGATCCGGCGCAGGGCGCGGGGGGCGTCGGCGACGATATCCTCGTAGCGCAGCACCATCACCGCATGGAGATAGGGCAGGTCGCCCATCATCTGCGCTTGTGCCGCGATCCAGTGATCGATCAACGCTTGCGGCGGGGCATCTACCCATGCGGCGACGGAGGCCGCGACCGCCTCTGGGTGGCGCAGGACCACGATGAACTGCGACATCGGAAAGAGGTGCTGCATTAACCGCATGCGGGTCAGGTTCACCGGCGATTTCTCGACCCGCCAGCGCAGGTCCGGGGCAAACCACGGCGCCCAGTCCTGCGTCAGCCGGGTCCTTGTCTCCAAAGTGTTGAGCGGGTGGGCCTCGGTCAGATGTTCCTGTGGATTGGTGGCGAAATGCATGGGCCGCCCAGATTGCGCCGTATGGGGGATGGCCCCTTGCAGGTAGACGCCTTCATTCTCGGGCGCTGCCGATCCGGTGATGCCACCCGCGCCGGGCAGGGCATTGGCCAGCCGATTGACCAACGACGTGCCAGAGCGGTGCAGCCCGCCGATGAACAGATAGCGCGGAGGGGTCTGGGAAGGCATTGGCAGGCTCTGATTGGGGCTGGGCAGGGTACAGTGGCTAGAAGCTAGGACCGCCATGCCCGTCGTCGAGAAATGTTTGCATTAACATTTGTTATCGGAACGGAGGGGGCGCGAGGGGGGTCACCTCTCCATAAGGAGACCCGCTCATGTTCATTTGCCACATTGCCCTCGGGGGCTGCCTCACGGCGCCGACAGTCAACTATGGCGTGACCGAAGATACCGGCGGTCACATCGCCTATATCTTGGGGGCCGCCCGCGCGCAGGCGGCACGGGGTGATGTGGATGCAGTGCAGATCGTGACCCGCGCTTTCGATGAGCCGGCGCTCGGGGCGGTTCACGCCCAGACCGAACAACAGGTCAGCCGCAGCCTGTCGATCCGGCGGCTTTGGACCGCGCAGCGGGGGTATCTGAGCAAAGAAAACCTCGCCGCGGAGATTCCCGCACTGGTGGATGCTTTTCTAGAGGATTTGGCGCAGGCGCAGCGGTTGCCGGATGTGATCCACGCGCATTTTGCCGATGCGGCGCAATTGGCACTGGCTGCGCGCGCACGGTTCGGCATCCCGGTGATCTATACCCCGCATTCGCTGGCGCTGAGCAAATCGGGGCCTGCAGTAGATACCGACCGGATCGCGGCGGAACGGCGCGCGCTGCAAGAGGCGGATGCGGTGGTGCTGTCTTCGCGCGATGAGGCAGAGGTGCAGGTCGCAGCCTATGGGGCGGATGCGCAGGCGCGGGTGCACCGCGTCTCTCCCGGCGTTTCGCTGCGCCGCCCGGCAGAGGCCGGGGCAGGCCGCGCCTTGCTGGCCGAAATGCTGAGCGATCCTGACCGCCCGACATTGCTGGCCGTGGCGCGCCCCGTCGCCCGCAAGAATCTTGCGACCTTGGCGCGGGTCTATGCGGGCAGCCCTGCGCTACAGGCGCGGGCGAACCTTGTGATCCTCGCCGGGCAGCACGGCGATGCGTTACAGGCGAATGCAGAGGCCCGCGCGGAACTGCTCGGCCTGCGCGAGACGCTCGAGGTGCCAGCTTTGCGGGGCAAAGTGGCATTGCCGCCGAGCCATACACAGGGCGATGTGGCCGCACTTTATGACCGCGCGGCGCAAACGGGCGGGGTTTTCGTGAACCTCGCGCTGCATGAACCCTTTGGCCTGACCATGTTGGAGGCGGCCTCGCATGGGTTGCCGGTGGTGGCGACGCAAGAGGGCGGGCCTGCTGATATCGTGGCGGACCTTGGCCATGGCATTTGTGTGCCGCCCCGCGATGTGGAGGCGATAGAGGCGGCGCTGTTGAAGCTTTTGGACGAGCCTGCGTTCTGGGCCGAGGCTGCACAAGCCGGGCGTGCTCATGTCGGGCGCTACGATTGGTC
Organism: Sulfitobacter dubius; assembly: GCF_027214245.1. Classification (GTDB taxonomy): domain Bacteria; phylum Pseudomonadota; class Alphaproteobacteria; order Rhodobacterales; family Rhodobacteraceae; genus Sulfitobacter; species Sulfitobacter dubius_A. Next base: position 606,740 of record NZ_JAPWHM010000002.1, read on the forward strand.
GAGATGGGCCGAAGAAGTCCAGCATATCTGCGAGGATATTTGCAATCCCGCGCCAGTAGCGGCGCAAGCGTCGGTCATGCTGGCCAGCGACATCGACAACACGCTGACCGGCTGCGCGCCTTCTGCTGCTTTGTTCAATGCATGGATCGCCCGTGACCGTCCGATGTTTGCCGTGGCCACGGGCCGCAGTCTGCCGGAGGCCCGCCGCATCCTGCGCGATTGGAACCTGCCAAGCCCGCGTGTTTTCATCACCTCTGTCGGCACTGAGGTCTATCTGCCCGATGCAGAAGGACGGCTTTGTCTGGATGAGCGTTTCGCCCAAAAACTCGACGCCGGATGGCAGCGCGACCGGGTGGAGCGCGCGCTGAAGGAGTTTGGCTTTAACTGGCAGGCACGGGTCGAACAGCGGCGCTGGAAGCTCAGCGGTTTCGGCGACATGCGCACCGCGCGCCGGTTGGAACGCCATCTGGCACGGTGCGGCGTGGCGGCGCAGATCGTGGCCTCCCACGGGCGGCTGATCGATGTCTTGCCTCTGGCCGCGGGCAAGGGTCCTGCGGTCTGTGCCGCGGCGCGGCGGTTGGGCATGCCGATGGACCGGGTCGTGGTGGCCGGGGACAGTGGCAATGATTTCGATATGTTGCAGGCCGTGGAGGATGGGCCGGGCCGGGGCATCTTGGTCGGCAATGCGATGGACGGGCTGCGCGAACGCCTGAGCGGTAGGCGGCTCTACCATGCCCGCGCGGCCCATGCGGCGGGGGTTTTGGAAGGGCTTGAAACCTTTGGTTTCGCCCTTAACGCGATGGAGTCGCCGGTCAAGATGGTGGCGCAATGACGCGGCCCATCGGTTACTTCGTCCACCATCAGGGCCGGGGCCATGCGGAACGTTGCGCCGCAGTGGTCAACGCGCTCCCGGAGAGCCAGCCGGTGACCGTCTTTTGCGCCAAGCCCGATACCTTTCCCGCCTTCACCCGGCAGGTTGAGGTTATTGCCTTGCCGTCGCTCTTTGAGCCCACAGGAAACGAAGACATCAACGATACCACCAACGCGCCGGATACGGTGCATTGCGCGCCGCTCGGCTGGCCGGGTATTCGGCAGGCCATGGCGCAACTGGCCTCTTGGTTCGCCAGCGCCAACCCGGTGCTGATGATCAGCGATGTATCGGCTGAAGTGGCCCAATTGGCACGGATCTGTTCGGTGCCACATGTCAAAGTATTGCAACACGGTCTGCGCAGCGATCCGGGGCATCAGGCGGCCTATGACGGGGCAGTCGGACTGCTGTGCCCTGCCGCAAAGGCGCTGGCGCAGCCTGATTGGCCCGCGCGGCATATGGCAAAGACGCATTTCGCAGGGGGCTTGGGGGTCGACGTAAAACGCCCCGATCCGGCGGGGCGCACGATGTTGCGCGAAAAACTTGGCATCGCACCGGATCAGCGCATGGTGGTTGTCATGTCAGGCGGGGGCGGCACTGGATTTGCCTCGGCGCCCTTTGGCATCGCGGCGCGGGCGCTGCCTGAGACGGCATTCATCACCATCGGTCGGATGGCGCGGGATTGGCACGCGACCGAACCTGCGAACCTGCACCATCACGGCTGGGTCGATAACGCGGCGGATTATCTGGCGGCGGCGGATATGGTCGTGGCCTCGACAGGCAATACCACCTGTCATCAGATCCTCGCTGCCGAGACGCCGTGGTTGGCCGTGCCGGAGTGGCGCTATTTTGATGAACAGATCGAAAAGGCCGCGGCGCTGCACCGCGCGGGGGCGGCGCATCATCTGCCGCATTTCCCATCCTCTGCCGGGGCGTGGCGCGCGGCGATCCAACGCACCTTCGATACCCATGACCCGGCCCTGCAGCGCGGCTTGGTCGATGAAGGTGCCGCAGCTGAGACCGCCCGTTGGCTGACCGGTCTGACCGATCAGTTACTTTCAAAAACATCCAAAGAAACCGGAGATTTACATGACGTCGTTCACCCCATCCGTGCCTGAAAACACCACAGTCAGCGCGCTGACGCTTGCGCGGGGGCGGGCGACGCATCTGCGCAATGTGATCCTTGGCCTGACCCGTCAGACCCGGCAGCCGGATGAACTGGTTATCGGGGTCATGCAAGACACGCTTTATGACGATCTGCCACAGACCGATTTCCCGATCCGGCAGGTGCTGGTCACAGGCCGCGAATTGCCGCTGTCACGCGCGCGCAATACCGTCGCGGCAGAGGCCATGGGCGATTGCCTTGTCTTTCTCGACGTGGATTGCATTCCGGCCCCAGAGCTGATCGCCGACTATATGGGCTATGCGGTGCCGGGAAACGGGCTGATCATGGGCGAGGTCAATTACCTCCCCGCGGGCACGGCGACCGAGGGATGGAGCTATGACACGCTCAAAGCGGTGGCTGTGCGCCATTCCGACCGCCAAGGCCCGCCCGCAGAAGGGCTGAAGCGCTGCAACGATTACCGCTGTTTCTGGTCGCTGAACTTTGCGATCCACCGCGAAGATTGGGACCGCTCCGGCGGGTTCGACGAACGTTTCACCGGCTACGGGGGCGAGGATACCGACTTTGGCCGCGAGTTGGACGAACGCGGCGTGCCGATCCATTGGGCGAAGGGGGCGAAGGTCTTTCACCAGCATCACCCGCATTGCATGCCGCCGATCCACCACATCCCGTCGATCCTACGTAATACCGAGATCTTTGCCGACAAATGGGGTCACCGCACCATGAACCACTGGCTTACCGCCTTTCGCCTGATGGGGCTGGTGGGGGCTGATGGCGATGCGCTGGTGCAGCTGCGCGAACCGGATGCGGATGATTTTGCGCTTTGTGAGCAGCAGTCAGACCAGCCCTATGCCAATACCGCGCGTGTGCTGCGCCACCTCCGGGGCGAAGAGCGGATCGCGGCGGAATGACCCTGCGCATCGCCATCGTCGGCCATATTCGGCACCCCATCGCCCCGCCGTTCAAGGGCGGGATGGAGGCTTTTACCCATAGCCTTGCCCGTATGCTGGCCGAGCGGGGCCATGACGTGACCCTATTGGCCAGTGGCGATAGTGCAGCGGGCTTGCCGCCGGGGGTCAAACTGCTGCCGATTTGCGAAACGCATTACGACGCACGCTTTCCGTGGCATGAGTTTCACGGCACCGATGCGCTGAACGACCACCTCGATGCCTGCTATGCCCGCGCCGCGCGGCTGCTGCTGGAGGGGCGCTTTGACGTGGTACACAACAACGCGCTGCACCGCTACCTGCCGCGGCTCTCGCGGGCAGAACGTCTGCCGACGGTCACTTCGTTGCATATTCCACCCTTCAAGGTGCTGCGCGGCGCGCTGATGGATGGGGCGGCGCCATGGCATCTGTCTTCTGTCGTGTCGGCCCGGCAGCGCGGCATCTGGTGGCCCGAGGGCGCGCCGGAAACGGCGCATGTGGTGCACAACGGGATCGACCTTACCGAATGGCCCCAAAGCGGGCCGGGCGATGGCAGCGCCGTCTGGGCCGGGCGCATCACCCCGACCAAGGGCACCCATCTGGCGGCAGAGGCGGCGCAGATCGCAGGGGTGCCGCTGCGCATCTACGGCGTGGTGGAGCATCAGGACTACTTTAACGATATGGTAAGACCGCATCTTTATGACGATGTGGCCTATGTTGGGCATCTGAATACACAGGCTCTTGGGCGGGCCTATGGCAGGGCGTCGGTGGCGCTTTTCACCCCGCAGTGGGAGGAACCCTTTGGCCTCGCGGCGGTAGAGGCGATGGCGACGGGCCTGCCAGTGGCGGCAACGCCGCATGGGGCGGTTGAAGAAGTGTTGGGCGAGGCGGGCGTTGTTGCTGTGGATGACAGCCCCGTGGGCTTGGCTAAGGCACTGCGACAGGCGCTCGCGATCCCCGCCGAGGTGCCGCGCGCCCGTGTGGCGCGGCTGTTTGATGCGCAGGCGATGGTGACAAAGTTTGAGCGGCTTTATCACGCGGCCCTAGCGCAGGGCGACGCGGTGGTGCCGCGCAGAACATATCCGGCGATTGCCCTGCATGTGGAGGGTGCGGATCGGCCTCTGGCAGAGGCAGGTTAAAGGGCCGCTTCGGACTGCGGCATATAGAGGTAGGCAGGCTCGAACTGGCCGACCTTATGTAGCCCCGCGCGGTCATGGATCAGCAGTTTGCCGCCCGTTACGGCACAGCAGCCATGTTCGCGCAATTCGCGCAATGTTCGGCTGACATGCACCGAGGTAAGGCCGGTAGCATCGGCGATGTCGGTCTGGCGCAGGCTGAAGGGCAGGCTTTGACGCTCCATACCGTAGGCGGCCGACATGCGGGCATCAAACTCGCTTAGGAAATTCGCGACCCGCGCGAGCGCGCGCATGGCACTGTTGCGCATCACCCAATGGCGGTGGATGGAGGCATCGACCAAAGTCATGAGCCAGAGTTTCCGGGCCATTTCAACATCGCCATTCAGCAGTTCGCGCAGCGGATCATGCGCGATCATCGCGACCCGCGTATCGGTTAGTGAAATGACATCATGGTCCAGCTTTTTAAGCGGAAAAGCATGAAGATCGACGAACTCTCCGGGGAACTGCAGGGCGACGAAGGTGCTTCGCGCGCGCTGTCCGCGGGGCACGCTGCGGGCGATCAGCCCATCCAGCAGCAACAGGCTATGATCCAAGAAATCACCCCTGCGGCTGATCACGGCGCCCGGGGTAAAATGCTTGTGCTGGGTCAGCAGCGGCGCAAGCCTCGCCCATTGCGCATCGCTTAAATGGTCCACCATGCCAGAGGGCTTTACGGACATATCGTTGTAAAAGGTGTCGTTGATCGTCACACGTAGGTCTTTCGCCCATTAAAAATAACGCGGGTCCTTAAATGCAGGGTCCGCGGGCAATATGTTTTACCGAAAGGCTTATGATGCTGATTTTGCCGAAAAATTCAAGGGAAGGCCGGGGATCATAAAAAATGTTAAGTTTGGCGGGCGGCGCATGTGGCGGGATTTTCAGCACGGATTGTTGCGCTTCTTCCGGGGCTTGTCGGGGCAGGGGGGGCTGTTTATAAGCGCCTCTATGACACGCCTCACCGCGATCATTATTCGAATTATATCCCCGGCGCTCTGAGCAATTGAGACGCCGGGCCGAGGTGCTTGAGCCATTCGCACCGACCGAGATTGAATAACCCCCAAATGCCTAAAGGACGCTCCCCATGTGCGCCGAGACCCCCGACTACAAAGCCACGCTGAACCTGCCCAAGACTGATTTCCCCATGCGCGCCGGACTGCCCAAGCGCGAGCCCGGCTGGCTGGAGCGCTGGGAAAAGATCGGCGTCTATGACCGCCTGCGCGAGAAAGAGGGGCGTCAGCCTTTCACGCTGCACGACGGCCCTCCTTACGCCAATGGCAACCTGCACATCGGCCACGCGCTGAACAAGACGATCAAGGACATGATCGTGCGCAGCCACCAAATGATGGGCTATGACGCGCGCTACATCCCCGGTTGGGATTGCCACGGTCTGCCGATCGAGTGGAAGATCGAAGAGCAGTACCGCAAAAAGGGCCGCGACAAGGATCAGGTGCCAATCAATGAATTTCGCGCCGAATGCCGCGAGTTTGCGCGTGGCTGGGTTGACGTGCAGCGCGAAGAGTTCAAGCGGTTGGGCATTACCGGCAATTGGGAAAATCCGTACCTGACGATGGACTTCCACGCCGAGCGTGTTATCGCCGAGGAATTCATGAAGTTCCTGTTGAACGGCACGCTTTATCAAGGCTCCAAGCCGGTGATGTGGTCGCCGGTTGAGAAAACCGCGCTGGCCGAGGCCGAGGTCGAGTATCACGACAAGGAAAGCCACACCGTTTGGGTGAAGTTCAAGGTGACCGGCACCGAGGGTGATCTGGACGGCGCGCAGGTGGTGATCTGGACCACGACGCCTTGGACCATGCCTTCGAACAAGGCTGTGGTGTACGGCGAGGGCATCTCCTACGGCCTTTATGAAGTAACCGCGACGCCCGAGGAATGCTGGGCCAATGTAGGCGACCGCTATCTGCTGGCCGATGACTTGGCGGCGGATGTGTTCGCACGGGCGCGTCTGGAAGACGGCATGTGGCAGCGTGTCCGCAGCGTTGAGAATGACGAACTGGCCAAAATCTCGCTTTTACACCCGCTGGCCGGGGCCGAAGGAGCCAACGGCGAATGGGACGATCTGCGCGATTTCCGTGCCGCCGACTTCGTGACTTCGGATGAGGGGACAGGCTTTGTGCATTGCGCGCCCTCCCACGGTCTGGAGGAATACGAGCTTTACCGTGACCTCGGCATGCTGCCGCAGGTCATCACCTATAACGTCATGGAAGACGGCCGTTTCCGCGACGATCTGCCGTTCTTCGGCGGCAAGGCGATCCTCAAGCCGAACGGCAAAGAGGGCAATGCCAACAGCGCGATCATCGACAAGCTGGTTGAGGTCGGCGGGCTGCTGGCGCGTGGCAAGATCAAGCACAGCTACCCGCACAGCTGGCGCTCCAAGGCGCCGGTGATCTACCGCAACACGCCGCAGTGGTTTGCCGCGATCGACAAGGAGGTCGGCGACGGTCTGGACCAAAACGGCAAGACCATCCGCGAGCGCGCGCTGACGTGTATCGACAAGGTCAACTGGGTGCCGAAATCGGGCCGCAACCGCCTGCATTCGATGATGGAGGCACGGCCCGATTGGGTGCTCAGCCGCCAGCGCGCCTGGGGCGTGCCGCTGACCTGTTTCGTGCGCAAGGGCGTGGCCCCAACGGATGAGAACTTCCTGCTGCGCAACGAAGCAGTGAACCAGCGTATCACCGAGGCTTTCGAGGCCGAAGGCGCGGATGCGTGGTATGCGGAAGGCGCGAAAGAACGCTTCCTCGAGGGCATCGTCGATCCGGCGGAATTCGATCAGGTGACTGACATTCTCGACGTCTGGTTCGACAGCGGCTCAACCCATGCCTTTACCCTGCGCGACCGTGAAGACGGGACCGAGGACGGTATCGCAGACGTTTACATGGAAGGCACCGACCAGCACCGCGGGTGGTTCCACTCCTCGTTGCTGCAATCGGTCGGCACCACGGGCCGCGCGCCTTATCGCAACGTGGTGACCCATGGTTTCACGCTGGACGCCAAGGGCATGAAGATGTCCAAATCCATCGGCAACACCATCGTGCCCGAGAAGATCGTGCAGCAATATGGCGCGGACATCTTGCGGCTCTGGGTGGCGCAGACCGATTACACTGCCGACCAACGCATCGGGGATGAAATCCTCAAAGGCGTGGCCGACAGCTATCGCCGCCTGCGCAACACCATGCGCTATATGCTCGGCGCGTTGAATGATTTCAGCGAGGCGGACCGGGTTGATCCTACGGACATGCCAGAGCTGGAGCGGTGGGTGCTGCACCGGGTGGCAGAGCTCGACAAGGTCGTGCGCGACGGCTTTGCGCGGTTTGACTTCCAAGGCGTGTTTCAGGCGGTGTTTACCTTTGCGACGGTCGATCTCTCGGCCTTCTACTTTGATATCCGCAAGGATGCGCTGTATTGCGACGGCGACACCCTGCGCCGCCGTGCCGCGCGCTCGGTGCTGGATATCCTGTTCCACCGTTTGACCACTTGGCTGGCGCCGGTGTTGGTCTTCACCATGGAAGAAGTCTGGCTCGAGCGCTTCCCCGGTGACGCATCTTCGGTGCATCTGGTGGATATGCCCGAGACCCCCGAGGCATGGCTGAACCCGGAATTGGCCGCGAAATGGGCCAAGGTCCGCGCCGCGCGCCGTGTGGTGACGGCGGCGCTGGAGGTGCAGCGGACCGAGAAGGTGATCGGTGCCTCGCTCGAAGCGGCCCCCGTTGTGCATGTCGACAACGCAGCGCAGCGCGAGGCGTTGGAGAGCGTGTCTTTCGAAGATGTGGCGATCACCTCGGACATCACTGTAACCGGCGATGCAGCCCCGGCTGAGGCCTTCCGCATGCCCGAAACGCAAGGCGTGGCGGTGGTGTTCGAAAAGGCCGAAGGCGAGAAATGCGAGCGTTGCTGGAAGGTACTGCCGGATGTCGGCACGCATGAGCATCCCGGCGTTTGCGGGCGCTGTGATGAAGCGGTGCGTGAGGCGTTGGCGGAAGTGTAAGGCGGTCCGAGAGCATGGTAAAACGGGCGTCGGGATAACCGGCGCCCGTTTTTCTTTTTCTGGTCGCCAATGCCCCGCCCGTGGGAACCACGGGCATCGCCCTTAGCGCTCTTTCGTAAATTTCATTTCTGGCGCAGAAAGGGACAATGAAACACGCCTCCCTCACCACGCCCTTCGGCGATCTGACCTTGACCGAAGAAGACGGCGCAATCACCGCGCTTGGCTGGGGGCAGGCAGCGCGGCAGGATCGCTTGGACCTGCTGGATGCCGCGCTGCGCCAACTCAACGAATACGCGACAGGTGAGCGCCAGCGCTTCGACCTGCCATTGCGCATCAAAGGGAGCGACTTCCAGCGCGCGGTCTGCACCGCGATTCTGGCGATTCCGTTCGGCGATACCCGCACCTACGGAGAGATTGCCCGCGACCTCGGCGTGCCAGCGCAAGCGGTCGGCGGGGCCTGCGGTGGCAATCCGATCCCGGTCATTATCCCATGCCACCGGGTAATGGGGGCAAAGGGTCTGACCGGTTTTAGCGGGGCAGGCGGGGTCGAAACCAAGGTCGCATTGCTGCGCCATGAAGGCGCGGCGGGGCTGTTGATTTAACCTCGTGAAGCAGGCTCAGTCTTCGGCGAGGGGGATCAACTGCTGCGCAGCACCAGCGCAGATCAGGTAGATTGAGGTGATCACCAGCCCCCAATGGGCCCAGCTTTCGGAGTGAAAGTTCACCCAAGCCGACCAGCCCGCAAAGAAGGTCCATGCCAGCGCCATCGGCAGCGTCACGGGTCGCCAACGCTCGGTCCGAACGGGGTGCACGAATTTGATCGGCAGAAACATCGCTGCGGCAAGGATCGTGACAACAATCAGGCTGATCCACCATTCGGGCTGCAAAGCAAAGAGCACCAGCACCAGCATGTTCCAGCAACCGGGGAAGCCTTTAAAGGAATTGTCCTTTGTTTTCATGCGCGTGTCAGAGAAATACATGACGCTGGCGAAGGTGATGATAATGATCATCGCCCAACCGCTCCAGCCATCCATCAGGCCCGAGGTGAACAGCGCGAAGGCCGGGATGAAGACATAAGTGAGATAGTCGATGATGAGGTCCATCAAGACGCCATCGAATTCGGGGGCGTTGGTCTTCACATCGTATTTGCGCGCCAGCGGGCCGTCGATACCATCGACGAAGAAGGCGATCACCAGCCAAAGGAACATCAGGTCCCATTTCTCTTCCACGGCGGCGAGCATGGCAAGCATCGCCAGCACCGCACCGGTGGCAGTGAAAAGGTGAACGAAGAGGGCACGCATCTGTATGGTCATGCGTCTGCATCGCAAATCCGCCGGGGGGATGCAAAGGAAACTCTGGCGCGGGTGGCAAAAACCAGCGTAGCAGAGGCGGGTCAGCGGGGGCGCAGTTGACGGGGTCGGGCGTTGTGCAGGAAATATGCCCAAGTCCCGCGCTTCGGGTTGACGGCTACCGCGATTCCCCTTAAAGCCAGCGAACCAATTCAGGGTCGGCTCTGCGCGGCCCCCACGTTATGTGTTTTTCCGGATCGCTGGAAGGACACAACAGCAAAAGGATGAACCCATGTCGCGCCGTTGCGAATTGACCGGAAAAGGCCCGATGACGGGCAACAACGTAAGCCACGCCAACAACCGTACACGCCGTCGGTTCCTGCCGAACCTCAACGACGTGTCGTTGCAGTCCGAAGCACTGGGCCGCGCGTTCAAGCTGCGCATCTCTGCCGCAGCTCTGCGCAGCGTCGACCACCGCGGTGGTCTGGACAAGTTCCTGGCGAAAGCCAAGGACGTTGAACTGTCCGACAACGCGTTGAAAATCAAAAAGGCCATCGCGAAAACCAGCGCGACTGCCGATGTGCTGAGCTAAGGCTTACCACAGACCAGATTGGGGCCTCGATCCGAAAGGATCGGGGCCTTTTTCGTTTTGGACTTAGGCCTTTCTTAAGGGTTTCCGGACTATCAGGATGGCACCCCGCGCTGCAATTAGCGGTTTTGTTGCGCAGGGGTATGTTTTTGTTCGGGAAACCTTGGAAATGCGCGCTAATTGATCCTCTGACATTTGTTGTTCTGGCCATGCTACCTGCCAAGCGGGGCTCAGACCGTGCATCAAGATCGGAGATTTCATGACTGACCCCACCCCCGGCACGCCAAACTCTAGCCCGCCCTCGGGCACGCCCGCCGACACGAATGAGATCGAGACTGATTTCGAGGTTGGCCAAGATAACATCGACGGGACATTGGGCCCGCTGGGCTTTGACATCCACAACCCGGTCTTCATGGTATCCGGCCTGACGGCAGTGGCCTTTGTGCTGCTGACGATGCTTTTCCCGGATCAAGCCGGGGTGGTCTTCCTTGCCGTTCGGGATTTTGCCACGACCAAGCTGGACTGGCTGTTTATGATCATCGTGAACATCTTCGTTATCTTTTGTATCGTGCTGATTTTCTTGCCCATCTCCAAGGTCAGGCTTGGCGGGAAAGAGGCCGTGCCGGAATATTCCTACCTTGCTTGGTTCGCCATGCTTTTTGCTGCTTGCATGGGCATCGGGCTTTTGTTCTTTGGCGTGCTTGAGCCGGTGTATCATATGAACGTCTCTGGCCCGTTGGGGGTGCCTCTACCGATTGCCGAAGATGGGTCGATCATACCTGAGAATGTCGAGGCCGCCCGCGCCATGGGGCTTGCGGCGACCTTTTACCACTGGGGGCTGCACGGCTGGGCGGTCTATGCGATCATGGCGCTGGCCTTGGCCCTGTTTACCTATAACAAAGGGCTGCCCTTCTCGATCCGGTCCTGTTTTTACCCCCTTTTGGGCGATCGCGTTTGGGGCTGGCCGGGACATATCATTGATATTCTGGCAGTTTTTGCGACACTCTTTGGTCTTGCCACATCGCTTGGTTTGGGCGCGCAGCAGGCCAATGCGGGGTTCAACTTCGCCTTCGGGCTTGAAATTTCAACCAACGTGCAGGTGGTCATTATCCTTTTGGTCACCGCCGTGGCGCTTGTGTCGGTCTGGCGCGGGTTGGACGGCGGAGTAAAGATCCTGTCGGAGGTGAACATGATCGTGGCGGTTCTGTTCTTCCTCTTTGTGCTCTTCGTTGGCCCGACGTTGGTGGGGCTGGATGGCTTTTGGACCGGTTTGGTGGCCTATACGCAAGAGATCATTCCGCTTTCCAACCCCTTTGGGCGCGATGACGACGCCTACCGCGAAGGGTGGACGGCGTTCTATTGGGCGTGGTGGGTATCTTGGGCGCCTTTCGTGGGGATGTTCATCGCTCGGGTCTCGCGCGGGCGGACGGTGCGGGAATTTATCATCTGCGTGCTGCTGATCCCCTCCCTCATCATCTTTATCTGGATGGGCGTCTTTGGCGGTATTGCGATTGATCAAATCCTGACCAGCCCCGAAACATCGTTGGTGAAGGCCAATGTGATCGACAGCTATTCGCCGGAACTGTCGCTTTTCGGAATGTTGAATGAGCTGCCTTTCACCAAGGTGGCCTCGACCATCGCGATTCTTTTGGCGCTGGTGTTCTTTGTCACCTCGTCGGATTCGGGGTCGCTGGTTGTCGATACGATCACGGCGGGGGGCAAGATCGACGCGCCGGTGCCGCAGCGTATCTTTTGGTGCATCGTCGAAGGGTTGATCGCCATCGTGCTGTTGATCGGCGGCGGGCTCTCGGCCCTGCAGGCCGGGGTCACGGCGACGGGTGTGCCCTTTGCGATCTTGATGCTGGTCATGTGCTATACGGTCTACAAGGGTCTGCGCAGCGAACCGCGCTGAGGCTATCTGGCGCGCCGTGACTTAGCGGCGCGCCGCCAAAACCTCTGCCACCCATTCGGGCACCGTCTGGCTGGCAGGCCCGATGCGATGTTCCGCGAACTGATTGCCCACGGCAGAGCGTTCGAGATTGAATTCAATTGTATGCGCCCCGGCGCGGCGGGCCTCGGCGACGAAACCGGCGGCGGGGTAAACGTTGCCCGAGGTGCCAATCGCGGCAAAGACATCCGCCTCAACCAAATGATCAAACAGCGCGTCCATCTGATAAGGCATCTCGCCAAACCAGACGATATCTGGCCGCGCGGCAGGGGCGCTGCAGGCGGGGCAGGCATCGCCCGGTGCCATCACCATGGGCGCAGGCCAGCGGTGATCACAAGCGGCGCAGAGCGCGCCTTTGAGCGCGCCATGCATGTGCATCACTTTTTGCGAGCCGCCCTGTTCGTGCAGGTCATCGACATTTTGGGTGATGACGACCACCTCGCCGTCAAGCTCGGCCTCTAGCCGGGCGAGGGCGCGATGCGCGGCGTTGGCCAACACCTCGGCCGCCTGTGCGCGGCGGGCGTTGTAGAAATCGACCACCAGTTTTGGATTGCGGGCGAAGCCTTCGGGGGTGGCCACGTCTTCGACGCGGTGCTGCGCCCAAAGGCCATCGGAGGCGCGGAAGGTTTCGAGCCCGCTTTCGGCAGAAATCCCCGCGCCGGTAAGGATCACGATCTTGGTCATGGGGTATTATTCTCCGATCGGGTCTTCGGCTTCAAGCAAGTGAAACCCATCCGCCAGCCATGGCAGCTGCGCGATGGCAGGGGCGATCATATGCGTCTGCATCAACTGCCGCATGGTCTGGGCAATGTCGCGCGGCACCGGGCCGGACCATTCGGCCCCGGCGAAGAGCGAAATGGTTCGCGCGGGCGGCGGGGTGTTCAGGGGGGCGGGCAGGGGGTGCGCGGCCAGCCGGTCGTGGAAACGGGCAGCGCGCATGTAGCCCAAGGGCGTCGTTATCGCCCAGCCAATGCCCCGTGCTACCATGGCCATCAGTGCCAGATGGCTGCCGATCTCGAACCGTGCGCGCAGGTTGTGGCTCTGCGCGGTAAGATGTGCCTCGATCTGTCGCGCGATTAACTGGTCGGCAGCGTAGCGTAAAAAGGGCAGATCGGTGCTGCCGCGCAGCAGGGCCTCTGGGGCATAGGGCGCGCCCGCCGGGGTGACGAGGATGAAGGGGTCGCGGGCCAGTGGGTATTCCAAAACCCCGTCAATCGGTCCGTCGATCTGCGCCGAAAGCGCCATATGCAGGCTTTGATCGCGGAGCGCCTGGGCCAGTTCGTTGCTGCCTGCGGTGATCATGCGAAAGCGGCACCCGGTCAGGCTGTCGCCAAGGATCGTGGCAAGACGCGGGGTCAGATCATCGTCGAAATCATCGATCACACCAAGGTTCAGCGCCTCCACATGGGCCAGATCCATCACTGTGACTTCGCTCTGCGCTTGGCGCAATTCGCTGAGCGCCTGTTCAGCTCGGCGCAGAAACATCTGCCCGGCTTGGGTCAATCGCATGGGGCGGCGGTTGTGATCGACCAGTTCCGCCCCGATGGCAGCTTCGAGGTTGCGCATCTGCTGGCTGACGGCGGGCTGGCTGAGCCCCGTGGCCTCAGCCGCCTGCGCCACCGATCCGCTGCGCGCGAGCGCCTCAAACACTTCGATGCCCCGAAGGGTGATGCCTTTGTTCAGCATGTGGTCCCAACTCTTTCGGATCTTGTGAAACCAGGGGCGGCTTAGGTCAAGCATTTGCCCATGGAAGTGGCAGCATATCTGTCGCATCTGGAAAAGCGGCGGGAGGCGCTTCGGGCCCCCGGGCCGCCCCCTTGAAGCCGCCGCCAAAGCTGCGCAGACTGCGGGCAAACAGCCCTCAGGAGCCTCTCCGAATGAAAATCGCCACAGCCGCCTATCCGCTCGATGTTCTGACCTCATGGGCGCAGTACGAAGACAAGTTGGCGCATTGGGTCGCCGAGGCCGCGGTTCAGGGGGCGGAGCTGCTGGTCTTTCCCGAATATGCCGCGATGGAATTGGCCACGCTGGATGGGGCCGAAGTGGCCGCCGATTTGGAGCGCTCGCTTTTCTCGGTCTCGGACAAGCTTGAGGAAGCGGACCGGCTGCATGTTAAGCTCGCCGCCGAGCACAATGTGCATATCGTGGCAGGCTCTGGCCCCGCGGCGACCGAGAGCCGTCCGGTCAACCGCGCGCGGCTGATCACGCCTACGGGGCAGGTGGGGGTGCAGGACAAGCAGATCATGACCCGTTTCGAGCGTGAAGAGTGGGGCGTGATCGGAGGCAATGCACTTCAGGTTTTCGAGACCGCGATTGGCAAGATCGGGATTTTGATCTGTTATGACAGTGAGTTTCCCCTGCTGGGCCGGGCACTGAGCGATTGCGATGTGATCTGCGTGCCCAGTGTCACCGAAACGCTAGCGGGATATTGGCGTGTGCGCATCGGCTCCATGGCCCGCGCCCTTGAGAATCAGTGCATCACGGCGATGTCTTCGGTGGTGGGCGCGGCGGATTGGTCCGAGGCTTTGGGCCAATCTTTTGGCGCGGGGGGGATTTTCTGCCCGCCGGATCGCGGCTTCCCGCCGACGGGCATTTTGGGGCTGCGCGAGGTGAACGCACCCGGCTGGACCATTGCAGAAGCCGATTTGGCGCAGGTCGCCGAGGTGCGCGCAGATGGCATCGTTTTGAACCGAAGGGACTGGCAAGACCAGATTGGCCGCGACGGAAAGGCGATAAACGTCGCTTTGCGCTGAATCCCCCTTGAAAAAGCGCAAAAATGCGCCCATTTAAGCCTGCGCCCTCAAATTGGAGGGTTTTGTGCTCAAGGAGAGACCATGGCCAAGGAAGATACGCTCGAATTTCCCGGTGTCGTGAAGGAACTCCTGCCTAACGCGACGTTTCGGGTCGAGCTGGAAAACGGCCATGAGATCATCGCGCATACGGCAGGCAAGATGCGGAAAAACCGCATCCGTGTTCTGGCTGGCGACAAGGTTCAGGTGGAAATGACACCCTATGATTTGACCAAGGGTCGGATCAACTATCGCTTCAAGTAAGCGGCACCGCGTACGCGCGTTGCGCGGCGCAGGCGGGGCCGTGCGCGGCCCCGACCGGGCTGCCGGCCTCAGGCAAAGAGGCCCATAAGATGCAGTTCATTCTCGGATCAGGATCACCGCGCCGATTGGAGCTTTTGGCCCAGATCGGCGTGGTCCCCGATGCCATCCGCGCCCCCGACATTGACGAGACACCCCACAAGGCCGAATTGCCGCGCCCCTATTGCGCCCGCATGGCGCGTGAAAAGGTGGCGGCCGTGCCTGCTGAGGCGGATGATATCGTGCTCTGCGCGGACACCACCGTCGCGCTAGGGCGGCGCATCCTCGGCAAGCCCGAGGATGAGGCTGAAGCCGAAGCTTTCCTGCGGTTGATGTCGGGCCGTCGGCATAGGGTGGTCACTGCCGTTGCCGTGAAACGGGGCGAAAAGCTCTGGCAGCGCGATGTGCAAAGCAGCGTGAAGATGAAATCTTTATCTGAACCTGAGATTCGCCGCTACCTCGCCACCGGCGATTGGCGCGGCAAGGCGGGTGGATATGGCATCCAAGGCCCCGCTGGCGCGCTGATCCCATGGATCAGCGGCTCATTCACTGCAATCGTCGGCCTGCCATTGGCCGAGGCTGCGAACCTGCTGCAAGCGGCAGGCTATCCATTTGACGGAGGTGCCGCATGAAGGGCCGTACCATCATTCTTGACCATCTTGGCGATGTTGAAGCTGCAGCACTCATGGTGGATGGCAAGCTGGACGATTTTCTGGTCGACAGCGACGCGCCGCGCGTTGGCACAGTATATCGCGCGATTGCCGATCGCCCGGTAAAGGGGCAGGGGGGCATGTTTCTCAAGACCGCCGACGGCGCGGCATTCCTGCGACAGATCAAAGGTCTGGCGCCCGGTCAGACGATTCTGGTGCAGGTTTCGGGCCACGCCGAGCCGGGCAAGGCGATCCCGGTGACCAACAAGCTGCTGTTCAAGTCGCGCTATGCCATCGTGACGCCAGATGCGCCGGGGCTGAACATCTCGCGCTCCATCAAGGACGAAGAAGAGCGCGACCGTTTGCTCGAAATCGCGCATGAAGCCGCAGGCGGGGCCGATCTGGGGCTGATCCTGCGCTCCTCCTGCGCCGGGGCCGATGCCAATGATATTGCCGAGGATATCGCGAATATGCTGGCCCTTGCGGATACCGTGGCCAATGATGACGGGCAGGAGATGGAAGTGCTGAGCGAAGGCGATGGCCCGCATTTGTTGGCGTGGCGTGACTGGACCACACCTGCCGAGGTCGTGACCGAGGCTGGGGGCTTCAGCGACCATAGTGTTTTGGAAGAGCTTGACCGCCTGTCCTCGCCGCAAGTTCCCCTTGGCAGCGGAGCGTCAATCTTCGTCGAGCCGACCCGCGCACTTGTGGCTGTGGATGTGAACACCGGCAGTGATGCGTCACTAGCCGCTGGCGTGAAAGCCAACATGGCCTGCGCCCGCGCACTGCCCCGCGCCCTGCGCCTACGCGGTCTAGGCGGGCAGATCACCCTCGATCTCGCCCCCATGCCCAAGAAGGATCGCCGCACCTTCGAAAGCGCGCTGCGTGCTGCCTTCCGCGCCGACGATGTGGACACGACGCTGGTCGGTTGGACGCCTTTGGGCCATTACGAATTGCAGCGTAAACGCGCCCGTCCGGTGCTGGCGGAGGTACTTGCAGGGGCAGGGCAGTGAGCTGTCCGATCTGCAAAGCCGAAACCGTCAAGGCACACCGCCCCTTCTGCTCGCGCCGCTGCGCCGACATCGATCTGGGCCGCTGGTTCAGCGGAAGCTACGCGGTCCCCTCGCGCGATCCGGAAGACGTTGAAGCAGCCATCGAGGCCGCCGAAGCAGCACAAGACCGCCCCGCAAGGCCCCATTAAGACAGGATAATTTGCGTTTCGTGAAAAGAAGTGGATTTCGGGGCAAAATGGGGCTGGACACCCCGCGCTACAGGTCCTAGAACCCGCTCACCCGACCTTGAAAGAGGTGACCCGTGCCCGGGTAGCTCAGGGGTAGAGCAGTGGATTGAAAATCCTCGTGTCGGTGGTTCGATTCCGCCCCCGGGCACCACTTTCACCGAACCAAACAAATCGCACCCTCCGCCCCTGCCGCGCGCGCGACTTCCGTACCCGGCCCGGAACCTCCGCCAGCTTTCTGACGTTGTCCCTCTACCCATATAGAGGAGAGCAACCATGACGAATGACGACCAAGCTAAAGGCAAGGCGAAAGACATCGGTGGCAAGCTGAAAGAAGAAGCTGGCGATGCCACAGGCAACGACGACCTCAAGCACGAAGGTCAGGCCGATCAGGCTGAAGGCAAGGTGCAAAAGGGCGTCGGCGACGTCAAAGATAAGCTATCAGACTGATCGCAAAAGCGCGCCTCTGACCGGAGGCGCGCTTTTCTGTCTGAGCTTCAAGGCTAGGCGTACTCACCTCTTAATAATGATATAGATCGCATGGACGATCCCTGGAATGTAGCCCAGTAGCGTTAGGATGATATTAATCCAGAAGTGCTTTCCTAGACCTTCCTGCAAGAATACCCCCAGAGGGGGCAATAGAATAGCGATGATAATGCGAATGATGTCCATAGTGTCACGCCGGGGCCGCCGGGCTCCTTTCTAGTTGGGTTAGTGGCTGGTCTAAGCTAGCCCTCATCGGCCAAGCGGCCAGGAATGGCGTGACAGGCGCGGGCAATTAACACTCACCGCAGCAAGGGTTTTGCGGCACTCTATCGAAAAGCAGGAGGAGGGGCAGGGTGGAGCCAGTCAGGATTATGTGGCGCCAGATCATGGAGATGGCGCGGGATACGATTGCGCTTTTGCCGCAGATTGCCGTCGCCACCCTTGTATTGATATTGACTTGGGCGATCGCCGCGCTTGGCCGTTCGCTGGTCACTAGAACCCTGTCGCGAACCAAACTCCGCCCAAGCCTGCAAGACCTCTTTACGCTCCTGACGTCGATCCTCATTTGGGTCTTTGGCATCATGGTCGCAGCCGTGATCGTCTTCCCCGGCCTTACCCCCGCCAGCATTCTGGCCGGCCTCGGCATCGGGTCGGTCGCCATCGGCTTTGCCTTCAAGGATGTTTTTGAGAACTTCCTTGCTGGGATCATCATTCTCTTTCGCCGCGAGATGCGTATGGGGGATCATATCGAATGCGAGGGGATCGAGGGTAAAGTCGCCCATATCGCCATCAGGGAGAGCCACATTCGCCAGACGGACGGGCAGCTTGTGATCGTCCCGAACGCGATGCTGTTCAAAAACCCTGTCTATGTTCGCACGGATCAAAAGCACCGCCGTCAAACTGTGATCTGCGGCGTGGCCTATGATGTAGATTTGAATGAGGCGCGCACTGTCATCTCCAAAGCGGTTGAGGGCTGTGAGACAGTAGAGCAGGGGGAACACCCCATTCAGATCTTCGCCCAAGAGTTTGGGGATTCCTCGATTAATTTCGAAGTGACTTGGTGGACAGGCTCGGCTCCGGTGGAACAGCGCCGCTCCCGGGATGAGGTCGTGACGGCGGTGAAGCGGGCGTTGGATGACGCCGGGCTTGAGATACCATTCCCTTACCGTACGCTCACATTCAAAGAGCCGCTGCCGCTCAGCCGTTCAGAGGATGATGAAGCAGAGGGGTGAGGACGGCGCCGTTATGAAGGGGTGCTGGCCTTCGATTTGATTCACCCAATAGGTGCTTCGCTGCCGTGAATCGTGGGTGATTCACTCGGACCCGGCCTATCTTCCGTCGGGCGCGGGGCAGGGCGGCTGGATCCTGCGCTTCGGGAGCTCAAAAATAGCTCACAATTTCAGCTACTTGCCGAAAGGTTCCCCAAAGCCCTCACTTTTCTCAACTTTCTGCTTGCGGGTTTCTGTCACTCGCCTTAGAACCCCCTCTACCGGCGGCGCAG
>NZ_JAPWHM010000030.1:0-1194 GCF_027214245.1 Sulfitobacter dubius
TTTGGGGCCTTAGCTCAGCTGGGAGAGCGCCTGATTTGCATTCAGGAGGTCAGGAGTTCGATCCTCCTAGGCTCCACCATGAATTCTCTTGTCGTCTCTGGCCTGAACGGATTAGAAGAGGGCATGAAGATTTGTGCGATCACAATGGTTTACCGCGATTACTGGGCATTGTCACAATGGTACGCCCATTATTCACGGCACCTCGGTTCAGATCACCTTTATATTGTGGCTCATGGTCATGATCTGAAGATTTCAGAGCTTTGCCCGCGGGCAAATGTGGTCACGGTTCCTCGGAATGATCTTGCTGGTTTCGACCGGGTTCGTGGGCATCTGCTTAACGGACTTCAAGACGGGCTCGGCGCCATTTATGATTGGGTTATTCGCACAGATGCGGATGAGCTGATCTGTTTGGACCCGAAACGTTACGCTGATTTCACTGAATTGTTCGCATCGCGCAAGAGGGCGACTGCTCTCTTTGCTTTGGGTATGAATCTTGCAGAAACCGACAGCGACATCGCGCTGGCAAATCAGGATCGGGTACTGCGCCACCGGCGTCAGGCTCACTTCTCCGGCCACTATAGCAAGGCTTGGGCCGTGCGACGTGGAACGCATCTTGTGCGTCATGGTGTACAGGCTACTGCTGAGAACCTTCAGGATGTGCCGTTTGTCCTTCCGAAAGGGGTCTACTTGGTTCATCTCAAGTACGCCAACGACAGCGCGTTAATTGATGCGAACAGGCACCGAACGGTGATCGGGAATGGTGACGGCAAGGGGCTTCCAGGCAAGGCCTGGGCCAAGGCTGACCAGACTGCGGCGAGCTTCTTTGACGCTTTTCACGATCTGAATGAGCTCGAATGGCCCTTAGCTGAGCGACGCGCTTACTTGCGTATCAAGCGAGACCCGGTTCGAGATGATAAGCTAAACGTTCTACGTGCCAGGTCGGTTAAGTTTTCATTTCGTACGACACTGCCTCAATGGTTCGAAAGCTGCTGATAGATTAGATCAGCAAGAGCGCTACGGCGCTTTTGCTCGTCCAATCTGGACGTTTGCGTGACATCCTTCGGATGCACGTGATTGACATCGTAAAGAGAGATACTAACAACATGTTTGATCGCCTCGCGTTAGGGGATGATCTCGGTTGCTGCCCTTCGGGGCCGGTGTTTGACGGGCTGTTTCCTCGGCCTGCCGGACATA
>NZ_JAPWHM010000031.1:0-836 GCF_027214245.1 Sulfitobacter dubius
CTAGGCTCAGGACCCATTGATTATCGTGGAGCCGCATGATTCACCGTCCGAAAACGGAGCGGTGATATGTCTGATCTTTTCTGGCTGAACGATGCGCAGATGGCGCGGCTGGAGCCCTACTTTCCGAAATCCCATGGCAAACCACGTGTCGATGATCGGCGGGTTTTAAGCGGGATTATTTTCATCAATCGCAATGGTTTGCGATGGCGAGATGCGCCTAAGGAGTATGGCCCCCACAAGACGCTCTATAACCGTTGGAAGCGTTGGAGCGACAAAGGCATTTTCGCACAGATGATGGTGGGACTGGCTGCCGAGCACAGCGAAAAGAATACCGTGATGATCGATGCTACCTACCTGAAGGCTCATCGCACAGCGTCCAGTTTGGGCGTCAAAAAGGGGGGCGTGGACGTCTTATTGGACGAACCAAAGGCGGCATGAACACCAAACTTCATGCAATCTGCGATAGCCGGGGGCGCCCACTCAACCTGTTCGTAACGGCAGGACAGGTGAGCGACTACATAGGTGCGCGAGCGCTTTGCGATAGTCTTCCGGATGTCGATTGGCTGCTCGGCGATCGCGGCTACGACGCCGACTGGTTCAGAGAAGCATTAAAAGACAAGGGGATACACGCCTGCATCCCAGGACGAAAACAGCGGAAGGCGACGGTGAAGTATGACAAGCGCAGATACAAACGCCGCAATCGGATCGAGATCATGTTCGGCAGACTCAAGGACTGGCGGCGCGTTGCCACTCGCTACGACCGATGCCCAAAGGTCTTCCTCTCAGCCATCGCTCTCGCCGCCACTGTCATCTACTGGCTATGAGTCCTGAGCCTA
>NZ_JAPWHM010000032.1:0-813 GCF_027214245.1 Sulfitobacter dubius
TTGTCGCTGACCACCATGCATGGATAGCCACGCACCTGGGCGATGTTATCGAGCTCGCGGCTAACGCGCTGCCCCGACAGGGAGGTGTCCACGACCGTTGCCAGGCATTCTCTGCTGAAGTCGTCGATAACGCAGAGCACGCGGAAGCGGCGGCCGTCCGAGAGGCTGTCCGAGACGAAGTCCAGAGACCATCGCTGGTTCGGCCCTTGCGGTATCGCCATCGGCGCCCGTGTACCGATGGCACGCTTTCGACCGCCACGCTTGCGCACTGTCAGCCCCTCTTCGCGGTAAATCCGGTAGAGTTTCTTCCAGTTCACATGCCAGCCCTCGCGCCCGAGCAAGAGGTGCAGCCTTCGATAGCCGAACCGCCTTCGCTCCCCGGACAGTTCTTTCAGCCTTTCCCGCAGCTCGGCGTCCCCTGACCTGGTTGATCGTCGGCGATAGACGCGCGGATCAATCCCGACCAAGGCACAGGCTCGCCGCTGGTTGTAGTTCTTCTCTGTCATGGCCCAGTCCACAGCTCTCCGCCTTGCACCGGGCTTCAGAAGTTTTTTCCCAGCATTTCCTTTAGCGTGGCGACGTCGAGCATATGTTCCGCCAGCATCTTCTTCAGCTTGGCGTTCTCGGCCTCAAGCGCTTTCAACCGCCTGGCCTCAGACACTTCCATGCCGCCATACTTCGAGCGCCATTTATAGAAGGTCCCATCGCTGATGCCGTGCTTCCGGCACAGCTCCTTCGCGCCGAGCCCTGCCTGGTGCTCCTTCAGGATGCCAATAATCTGTTCTTCGCTGAAACGGCTTCTCTTCATCTTTT
>NZ_JAPWHM010000033.1:0-782 GCF_027214245.1 Sulfitobacter dubius
TATGTCCGGCAGGCCGAGGAAACAGCCCGTCAAACACCGGCCCCGAAGGGCAGCAACCGAGATCATCCCCTAACGCGGGGCGATCAAACATGTTGTTAGTATCTCTCTTTACGATGTCAATTCGTCTGCGGACAGACGATCAAACACATACATATGTGCTTGATGATATGTCCGAATGTCACTCTGGTTAGGAGTGGTGGGTCGAGGAGGACTTGAACCTCCGACCTCACGCTTATCAGGCGTGCGCTCTAACCACCTGAGCTACCGACCCAGTGTGCGCCGGAGGCGCGCACGTCGCACAAACAGCATATTGCGAAGCAATGTGCGAGTTGTGCAAGAGATTTTGCCGAAGGCAAAACTCGTCGTTCCGGCAGGGCATTCCGAAGGAATGGCCCGAGAGGAACCAGCCCTTAGTGGTTGAGGTAATAAGGGCCTTAAACGCTGCCCTTCTCGCACGTCCTGTGGACGGGCAACCAGGGCGACGCCTTTTGCTCTGCAAAAGGCTTGGTGGAGCCTAGGAGGATCGAACTCCTGACCTCCTGAATGCAAATCAGGCGCTCTCCCAGCTGAGCTAAGGCCCCAAAAGGCTTCTGCACTGCAGATGCGATGGTGGGTCGAGGAGGACTTGAACCTCCGACCTCACGCTTATCAGGCGTGCGCTCTAACCACCTGAGCTACCGACCCATACGGGCGGTAGCCCGTGTTCTATTTCTGAAGAGATATGAGGACGGCTCGGTTCTAATATTGGCCGGCTTTGTATGCCGACCTGCTAAGTGTTCCAT
>NZ_JAPWHM010000034.1:0-620 GCF_027214245.1 Sulfitobacter dubius
TGAAGCTGCATCGCAGCGTTCGATCATCAAGGTAATGGCAGGTCTGGGCCGGCCGCGACAGACCGGCCCCTGGCGCTTAGATCTCTACCGACTCTGCGATCGCGAGCGCATCCTCCAGTTCGACGCCGAGGTAGCGCACGGTGCTGTCCATCTTCGTATGGCCAAGCAATAGCTGCACTGCTCTAAGATTGCCGGTCTTCCGATAAATCTCAGCAACCTTGGTGCGACGCATGGAATGGGTGCCGTAGGCGCTCGGCTCGAGACCGATGGAGGCCACCCAGTCCCGGACGAGGCGAGCATACTGCCGCGTCGAAATGTGCAGCCGTTCGTGGAACCGTCCCGGCCAGAGATGCTCCGACCCAATCATGAGCGGGGATTCGAGCCAGGCTTCGATTGCTTTCCGAGTCCCTTCGGTAATCTCGAAGCTCACGGGCCTGCTTGTCTTGCTCTGGACAATCGCAGCGCGGTGCCTGACCTGCCCCGCGGCGTAGACGTCGGCGACCTTGAGCCGCACCAGGTCGCAACCACGCTACTTGCTATCGATGGCGAGATTGAAGAGCGCCAGTTCTCGGGTCCGATGGGCGATCTCCAATCGGACCCGGATCGCCCAGACATGCTTC
>NZ_JAPWHM010000035.1:0-538 GCF_027214245.1 Sulfitobacter dubius
CGCGCCGAGCCCTGCCTGGTGCTCCTTCAGGATGCCAATAATCTGTTCTTCGCTGAAACGGCTTCTCTTCATCTTTTGTCTCCTCAATTGGAGAACAGGCTAACCTCAAATCGAGGACATTTCAGGGGAGCAGGTCCCCGACAACGTCGACGGTCTCGCTGAAGGTTCGCGCGGAAGACGTCGGGCATTAGGCAAGAAAATGCCCCCCCAAACACAAAACCGCCGCAGCTTTATAGCTACGGCGGTTTTGTTATTCTGTTCATCGTTGAGAGATACTGTTTTTATCAGGAACTTATTAGGTTTGGCGATGACCTACTCTCCCACGTCTTAAGACGCAGTACCATCGGCGCTACGGCACTTAACGGCTGGGTTCGGGATGGGACCAGGTGTTTTGCTCGCGCTATGATCACCAAACCAAATAAATTCCTGAAGCGCTCTGCGCGTTGCGACGCAGAGCGTGTTCCAAGTCATGTACAACTGATTGTATGTGTATGCTTTTGCCCAGTTAAGCAGTCTTGCTTCTACTGGATCAAATCAA
>NZ_JAPWHM010000036.1:0-276 GCF_027214245.1 Sulfitobacter dubius
GTTATATAACGCGCAATCTGTAGGCAAAAATTCACCGAAGTCACCCATCCACCCATCAAGGCCAAATTCGATCATATTCTTACGGATGACATCCTTATACCATTCACATGCTTGGGGGTTAGTAAAATCAACTACACCACAATAAAACTCTCCAAAATCAACCACGTATTTCGAACCATCTTCTTTGGTAGCAAGATATCCTTTTTCAACCGCTTGTTTATAAAGAGGAAAATCTTCAAGCACATATGGATTAATATAGCCCAAAAAACGAACACC
>NZ_JAPWHM010000037.1:0-276 GCF_027214245.1 Sulfitobacter dubius
TATCACCAAAGGTCAGTAGAGGACCAAATCCTGAACAGAGCGAACTAAAGAACGCGGACTCTAAGGGGAGCGGGTCACTACAGATAAGGTTGCCCCTTCGTTAGCATCTGAACTGGACCCCACCGCGCTGTCTGCGATCCGAAACGTGATGGCGGAGGGCATGAGGCCGCGAATGCGGGCACCGTATTTCTTACACTTCAAAGCTGCTCCCCTGTCGTTGGAACGGAACCGCCAAGCTGGCTTTCGCGGTGGCGCCCCGATTCACAGGGAATCCGC
>NZ_JAPWHM010000038.1:0-274 GCF_027214245.1 Sulfitobacter dubius
GAGCCTACCTAGGCAAACGCGTGATCAAATAGGAAAAACAGTATAACAGCTCGAAAAAAAATAGGCAGCCAAAGCTGCCTATTTAATTATTTTTGTTGGGTTATTGACCCGCTTTAAGCTTCATGAAGTAGTCTTCGTACTTCACTGTTTTGTCGCCAACAGCAGCTTGCCATTCCACACGGTCAAGATCTTCTTGAGAAGGGAATAGTGGAGCTACGTCTTTGAATTTTTCGTTAGACTGAGCAACTGCAGTTAGGTAACCAGTGTCGTTAGA
>NZ_JAPWHM010000039.1:0-272 GCF_027214245.1 Sulfitobacter dubius
GTAATACCCTCCAGACGATAGATGGAGGAGTATAAGATTGCCCCATTACCAGAGTTAACCCCCAAGCGGACAAAGCTAATATCAACAAGCCGATAATAACCAAAGACCAACGTCGAAAACGTTGCTGACGAGCAATTCGCACTCTCTGTAATAGTAGCATTTCAGCGGATATCATAATTCTCGAACTCGCTGACGACGGACTATCCAGATAAAAAATGGTGCACCTATAAATGCCGTCACCACACCTACTGATAACTCACTTGGACTGGAAA
>NZ_JAPWHM010000003.1:0-622170 GCF_027214245.1 Sulfitobacter dubius
CGCGCCGAGCCCTGCCTGGTGCTCCTTCAGGATGCCAATAATCTGTTCTTCGCTGAAACGGCTTCTCTTCATCTTTTGTCTCCTCAATTGGAGAACAGGCTAACCTCAAATCGAGGACATTTCAGGGGAGCAGGTCATTGTTTCTATCCGAGCATGGCTTTTACGGTAACGAACCGCATGCAATTGGCCGTCTCGAATTAGTTTTCGTATTGTGTTGGGTGAACAGCACCAACGCCTCCCGAGTTGCGCTGGTGTAATCGACGAAGGTGTATTGACGTCGCCAGGTCTTGGGTTGCTCGGTCTGCTCAAATCACGAATTTTCATTTATTCGGCATGAAACGTCGCTCAAAATTATCAACAGAATGTTGTGGAATTCGCAGAAGGCGACCGACGCGAAAGGCCTGTAGCTCTCCAGAAATGATAGCGTTTCTAATGGTGTTGCTACAGCAGTTCCAACGCTCAGCAAGCTGTTTGGGAGTGTAAATAACCATTCTAAATTCTCCTTTTAATTCCGTACATCTTTGGTGGTATGAGGGATTGGGGCTCAAGGATCTGTTGCCTTGATTTTTTCGAAGAACTGGTTCTTCAGCTTCAAAAATAGCCTTAAATTTACGACCAGCCATCTATTCCGGCCAGGCAACCCGATTATGCTATTTCCCAGTAATTTTGCTTGTGGGTACTTTGCCTAACTTTTCCCATCTCGATCTGACGTTATGAAGAAATTACAATCATATATTTTTCAATTCAAGATTTTTATTGTGAAAAATCAATAGTTTATTTACTTTGGTTTTGCGAGAAACGGCCAATATGGATAGATTTGCCATGTTTTGAATAGGATTTTTAGGACTGATAAAGGCCTTGGCGCGGGTAGACGTGGAATCTTAAGCAATGCCTGATTTTGAAACTTCAAACGCTTAAGCTTGCTGGCACAAGCCCCAGGACTCCTGCGTATGGTTCTTCGTGATCTCAAGCTCTCTGCCTAAGGCCCTCGTATCGATTATTGCGCCTAACGAAATTTTTTTCTGGTAAAATCGATTTCGCCATTTGAAGAAAGCGCCAATATCTACCTTGGATGTGGTTGGATACGAGGATACTCAATCCGCCGTCTTTTTTCTTGTCAGCCGTGGCGACGCCAGTTGTCGCCCAATCCGACGCGGCTATCGAGCATAGTGCTCCGGACTCTCAAATTCGAGGTTCGCAATGAACTTAACGACCATCATACATCCTGAATTATCCGTGACGTCCTTTTCTCATACTGAAAACGCACTTTACAGACTGAGCGTATGGCTTGATTGTGAGCGCGAGTTGCTTGGACGCGTAATCACTAATTTGGAGCTGCGGCAGGCTCTCGGCGCACTTGCTGCGCTTGATCAGTTACATATCGAGCCTGATGCGACGGATCAGGACCTGATCGACTTTTTTTAGCATGCTCAAAGCTACCTGAAGACCATTCTTGATGCTCTGCTTGCATTGCCATTCGCCTGTCAGGTTTTAAAGCCGTCTTACCAATCAGGTTCAGCGCCTATTGAAACGCAAGTGTTGTGGAGCTCGGCTCGTATTCACGAGGTTCTTTTTTCCGTTAAAAGTGCTGTAACGCTTTAGAATCGGTAGGATGTGGACCAAAAAACTAAGGTCCACATCTTATACGTAAGGTGTATCCTGACTTTACGAACTCCCAGATTCGAGCGCTAAAACTTAGAACTGGTTCAATGAACCAAATTCCAGTTTCGGGAGTTTAGGCTAAGTCATTGAAAAGTATGGTAGGCCCGGCAGGACTTGAACCCGCAACCAAAGCGTTATGAGCGCTCTGCTCTAACCAATTGAGCTACAGGCCCGCCATGGGCGTTTGGGTATGACGCCGCAGCCCGAGCGTCAAGACATTAGCTGCACCAAATGATTGCAGTGACCCGCACAATACTCTAACTCCGCGCGCAAGGGAAAATGCGCGCCGGGGGCCATGACCATGACAAAATCCGACAACGGAATCACCTATGCCGAAGCAGGCGTGGATATTGACGCAGGCAACGCGCTTGTAGAGCGGATCAAACCGGCGGCGAAATCCACCGCCCGGCCCGGCGTTATGTCTGGCCTCGGCGGCTTTGGCGCGCTGTTCGATCTGAAAGGCGCAGGTTTCACCGATCCGGTGCTGGTTGCCGCGACGGACGGCGTAGGCACCAAGCTGCGCATTGCCATCGACACCGGCAATGTGGACAGCATCGGCATTGATCTGGTCGCTATGTGCGTCAACGATCTGGTTTGTCAGGGGGCCGAGCCGCTTTTCTTCCTCGATTACTTCGCCACCGGAAAGCTGGAGCTCGACAGTGCCGCGCGGATCATCGAAGGCATCGCCAAGGGCTGCGCCGATTCCGGTTGCGCCTTGATCGGCGGCGAGACGGCTGAAATGCCGGGCATGTATCACGCGGGTGATTTTGACCTCGCCGGTTTCTCGGTCGGCGCGATGGAGCGCGGGACCGAGCTGCCGCGCGATGTGAAAGAGGGCGACGTGCTCTTGGGCCTGCCGAGCGATGGGGTGCATTCCAACGGCTATAGCCTCGTGCGCAAGATCGTTGAGCGCAGCGGTCTGGGCTGGGGCGACGATTGCCCATGGGGCGAAGGTGATCTGGGCAGTGCACTGCTGACGCCCACGAAGCTCTACGTCAAAGGCGCTGTGGCGGCCCTGCGTGCCGATGCCGTGTCGGCGCTGGCGCATATCACGGGCGGTGGCCTCACTGAAAACCTGCCGCGCGTATTGCCCGTGGGGCTGGCGGCCGAGATTGACCTCAACGCATGGGACCTGCCGCCGGTCTTCAAATGGCTGGCCGCCGAAGGGGGCATGGCCGAGGCCGAGATGCTCAAGACCTTCAACGCCGGGATTGGCATGGTTGCCGTCGTCTCTGCTGATAAGGTCGAGGCTGCGAAGGCCGCCTTTGCCGAGGATGGCCACGCCGCCATCGAGATCGGGCGCATCACCACCGGCAATGGCGTCACCTACTCAGGCGCGCTGCTTTGACCAAGCGGGTTGCGATTTTCGTCTCGGGCGGTGGCTCCAACATGCGGGCGCTGGTCGAGGATATGACCGGCGACCATGCAGGCCGCCCCTGTTTGGTGCTGTCCAACAACGCAGACGCGGGCGGAATCGCTTGGGCGCAGGGGCAGGGGATCGCGACCGAAGTGGTCGATCACCGCCCCTTCGGCAAGGACCGCCCGGCGTTTGAGGCGGCGCTCACTGCCGCGCTTGAGGCCCATGCGCCCGACATCATCTGCCTTGCCGGATTCATGCGCAAACTGACCGAAGGATTCACCGATGCTTGGGCCGGGCGGATGATCAACATCCACCCCTCGCTACTGCCGAAATACCGCGGGCTGCACACCCATGCCCGCGCGCTGGAGGCGGGCGATACCGAACACGGCTGTACCGTGCATGAAGTCACTGCGGCTTTGGATGATGGTCCGATCCTTGGCCAAGCGCGCATTCCGGTTCTGCCGGACGACACGGCAGAGACCTTGGCCCAACGGGTGCTGGTGCAAGAACATCGCCTTTATCCCGCCGTGCTGCGCCGTTTCGCCGCCGGTGAGCGTCAGCCGGTCATGCTGACGGGCTGACGCTGGTCAAAGCTTCCCTTGTGATGTACCTCTTTGACAAAGCCCGATGACCGGGCGTGCAACTTGTCAAAGAGCATTTATGAAAACCATCACCACGACCGCCGACCTCGCGCAATTCTGTGAAGAGGCTGCGCGCCATGATTACGTGACCGTCGACACGGAATTCCTGCGTGAGCGGACCTATTATTCCAAGCTCTGCCTCGTCCAACTTGCCATGCCCGGAACCGACGACAGCAACGCCGTGCTGGTCGATCCCTTAGCCGAAGGCATCTCGCTTGAGCCGCTCTATGATCTGTTCCGCGACACATCGGTGATCAAAGTGTTCCACGCGGCACGGCAGGATCTTGAGATCTTCTACGTCGATGCCAAGGTCTTTCCTGAGCCGCTGTTCGACACTCAGGTGGCCGCGATGGTCTGCGGCTTTGGCGAACAGGTGGGCTATGAGACCTTAGTGCGCAAGATCGCGCATGAGTCGTTGGACAAGACCTCGCGCTTTACCGATTGGTCCCGCCGTCCGTTGACCGACGCACAGAAGACCTATGCGCTGGCCGACGTAACCCATCTGCGGCAGATTTACGAATTTCTGGCGCGCAAGCTTGAACAGACTGGCCGCGCCCGTTGGGTGGCCGAGGAGCTTGAGACACTGCTCAGCCCCGATACCTATGTAACCCAACCGCAGGATGCCTGGAAGCGAGTGAAGACCCGGACCAATTCGCCGAAGTTTCTGGCGATCGTCCGCGAATTGGCCGCCTTTCGTGAGGATTACGCCCGCACCCGCAACATCCCGCGCAATCGCGTATTCAAGGATGACGCGCTGGTCGAATTGGCGAGCCTTAAGCCGTCAAATGGCGAGGAGCTGAACCGCGCCCGTCTATTGCTGCGCGAAGCCCGCAAGGGGGAAATCGCCGAAGGCATTTTGAAAGCCGTGGCCGCAGGCGTGGCTTGCAAAGCCGCCGACATGCCGCAACCCGACCGCAAGCGCGACAAGCTGCAGGTGAACCCTGCGCTGGCCGATCTCCTGCGGGTTTTGCTCAAGGCCAAGACCGAAAGCGCAGGCGTCGCGGCCAAGCTCATCGCCTCGGCCAGTGATCTGGATATGTTGTCGGCGGGAGAGCGCGACGTGCCGGCCCTGCGCGGCTGGCGGCATGAGGTCTTTGGCGCCGATGCGCTGCTGCTCTGCGAGGGCAAGATTGCTTTGGCCGCCGATGGGACGGATGTGAAAGCAGTTAAAGTCTGAAACGAAAAGAGCCGCCCGATTGGGGCGGCTCTTTCTTATGGTGCGTGGCTTGGCCGCTTAGCGGCGAGAGACCAGCGCATTCATCTGCCCTTCGACGCGAATCTCGCGCACCCCGGCCAGCATTTGATCTGTCAGACGACGGCCCGCGATGACCTCACGGGTGGGGCGGCTGCCTTGCGGGGTCGCTTTGTCGGGGCGTACCCCTTCCAGACGGTAAGTCAGAACTCCGTCAACAGGCGTCTCATCAATCGTCGCTGGGGTTAGCTGCACTGCATATATGCCCTGCCGCGCGGCAAGGCCCGTGGCGCGTAGGATCGCACCGCCCGGCACAGGCTCAATCGTCAGGTCGGTGATCTGCTCGAAAGGGCGCCCCTCATAAGTGTCGACCTCAACCGCGCGCCGGGCGAACAGCCCGCTCCGCTGTGGAATCAACGGGTTGTTGCTCTCTTCCGACGCGGACGGGGCCGAACGCGCGGGGCCGAACCAATTCAGCGGGTTGATGCGGCTGTCACGGACCGTGCCACAGGCGGATACCAAAAGGGTCGAGGCCAAAAGAGCGAGGAGTGTCTTGCGCATGGGATCCGCCGTTAAGTTAACTTGTCTTGTGCTACCCCATCACGCCACCCATGGGAAGGGGGTGGACCTTTGCCCATCGGCATCCTACCTGTCAGGCAATGGAATTCACCCGAAGAGAGTGCACAGATGGCCACGCCTGCCTTTGAAGAACTGGTCGAGGATTTCGAGTTTCTGGATGATTGGGAAGACCGCTATCGCCATGTGATCGACCTTGGCAAAGCGATGGACCCGCTCCCCGAGCCGCTGCGCGTGCCGGCCACCAAGGTCGACGGCTGCGCCTCTCAGGTCTGGCTTCATGCACAGTTTGACGGCGGCAAGTTGCATTTTGACGGCGCAAGCGACGCGATGATCGTGTCTGGGCTGATTGCGGTTTTGCGTAAGCTTTACAACGGTTTGACGCCAGTCGAAGTGGGCGCTGTCGATGCCAAGGCGGAACTGGCGCGGCTGGGATTGAATGACCACCTCTCGGCGCAACGCTCCAACGGGTTGCGCGCGATGATCGAGCGGGTGCGCGAGACGGCCGCTCAGGAAGCCTGACGGTTAAAGGTCGCGCAAGGCGGTCTGCAAATCCCCGTAGCCCGTGAAGCGCCGCTCGAACGTAAGTCCGAGCCGGGCGGCGCAATCCCGCGCCTTTTCGGTCAGCGCCGGGTCGTCAGTCTGCGCCTGATAGACGAGTTTTTCATAATTGCCGAAATACATATCGCGCAGCTCTGGATGCCGGTCGAGGCCCATGGGCTTGATGATGAACGCCTCAAACTGCCGCACCAGAAAATCGGTGAGGTAGAAGGTGGTGATCTCATCTTCCGAGGTTTTGGCGAAACTCTCGTTGCCCTGAAAAAAGCTGTAGCAATGCGGCCCGGCCACCATCTGAACGCCCATCTCATCGCAGGCCCGTTCGAGCCCGCCGCCCGTCCCGCAATCGGCGTAAACGACGAAAAAATCGTCATAGTCCGCACGGTGTTTGGCGACCGTGTCGCACACCGCTTGGGTGATCTTTTCCGGGTAGAGGTGATATTTCGCGGGCAGGCAGGTGAGATCCAGATGGCTCCAGCCGTTCGCGGCCTTCAGATCCAGTATCTCACGGGCCAGCGCGCCACAGGCGATCAGCAGAATGCGGCCCGCGCGGGTGGGCGCGAGCCCCTCTTGGGTGAGGGTCCGATCATCTGGCAGATTGCTGTCGCTCATGGCGTCACCATCGCATGTCACCGATGCCAAAGCCAAGTGGAGCGGTGCCAGCAGCCTAGGCGTTGGCGGAGTTATGTTTCCGACCCATCCAGTCTTTGGCCGTTTCCACTGCTACGGCGGCATCGCGGCAATAGGCGTCGGCCCCAATGGCCTTGCCGAACTCTTCGTTCAGCGGCGCGCCACCGACCAGAACGATATAGTCATCGCGCTTGCCCTGTTCGATCAATGTGTCGATCACGACCTTCATATAGGGCATGGTCGTGGTCAGCAGAGCGGACATGCCCAAGATGTCGGCTTTTTCCGCTTCCAATGCTTCGAGATAGGCTTCGACCGCGTTGTTGATCCCAAGGTCTACGACTTCGAAACCCGCGCCTTCCATCATCATCCCGACGAGGTTTTTGCCGATGTCGTGAATGTCGCCTTTGACGGTGCCGATCACCATCTTGCCCACACGCGGCGCGCCGGTTTCAGCAAGCAGCGGCTTGAGAATGGCCATGCCGCCCTTCATCGCATTGGCGGCCAGCAGCACTTCGGGCACAAAGAGGATACCGTCGCGGAAATCCGCGCCCACGATGGTCATCCCGCCGACCAGCGCTTTGGTCAGAACCTCATAGGGTTCCCAACCGCGGTCGAGCAGGATTTGCACCCCTTCTTCGATCTCTTCCTTAAGACCGTCATAGAGGTCATCGAACATCTGCTGGACCAGTTCTTCGTCGTCCAACTCGGCCAGGATGATATCGTCTTCTTCTGACATGGTGTTTCCTTCTGCTGGGCGTGCAGGTGCATGACACTTGGGCCCTTGTCTCACGGAATGTTAGCGCCGAGGTCGCGGTTTGCGACATCGGGCGCGCCTTGCGCGACGCCTTGGGGGCAAACTACTGCTTTTTGCGGTGTAAGGACAAGGGTTTGCGCAAGTTTACTTGCTGATGTTCGCGCAATGTTCTAACCTTCTTTCATGGATAGGGAAGACCAGCGATTCCGCGTGCTTGGCCGCGCGGCAGGCAGCAATGATGCAGGCCGGTTTGAGCGTCACGCCCGCGTGGCCGAAGATGACGGATGGGCCCGGGAAGAAGTGCTTCCGGTGCTGCGAACCAGCACAAGCATCGAAGTGCCGCGCCGGGTGATTACCTACAACCGCTCGCCGGATTTGCCCTTTGACCGGTCGATCAACCCGTACCGCGGCTGCGAACATGGATGCGTCTATTGTTTCGCGCGGCCCAGTCACGCTTACCTTGGCCTGTCGCCGGGGCTGGATTTTGAAACGCAGTTGATCGCCCGCCCCGAAGCGCCGCAGGTGCTGGCGCGAGAACTGCGCGCGAAACGCTATGAGGTCGCCCCCATCGCCATCGGAACCAACACCGACCCGTATCAGCCAATCGAAAACACCCACGGCATCATGCGCGAGTGTCTTGAGGTGCTGTCTGAATTCAATCACCCGGTGGCAATCGTGACCAAGGGCAGCCTGATCGAGCGGGACATTGATATTTTAAGCGACATGGCCAAACGCAGCCTCGCCGCAGTGGGAATTTCGGTGACAACGCTCGACGCCCGCCTCAGCCGATTGATGGAGCCGCGCGCGCCAGCGCCGCAGCGGCGATTGCAGGTGATCCGGAAGCTTTCAGAGGCCGGAATTCCGGTGCGGATCATGGCGTCCCCGATGGTTCCGGCGCTGACCGACCCGGAGTTGGAGGCGATCCTGACCGCAGGGCGCGATGCTGGGGCGCGGCACGCCAGTTGGATCATGCTGCGCCTGCCGCGCGAGGTTTCGCCGCTGGTGCAGGAGTGGCTCGCCACCCATTATCCCGACCGGGCCGAGCGGATCATGGCGCGCTTGCGCGATATGCATGGCGGCAAAGAATATGACGCAGGCTGGCACAAACGGATGCGGGGCGAGGGGCCCTATGCGCAGATGGTGGCGCAGCGCTTTGATCTGGCAGCCAAACGTCTGGGGCTGACCCGCGCGGGCGTGCCGCTGCGCTGCGATCTGTTTCGACCGCCCCCCGAAAGGGGCGATCAATTGAGCTTGCTTTGAGGCTCAGCCCCGGCGGCGGCCGCGGCGCGGCGCGCGCACCGGACCTTGACCATCGGTGCCGTCGCTTTCGGACGAGAAATCACCGATCTCTTCGCGGATCTGCTCAAGCGTCGGGGCCGGGCCTTTCTCCGTGCTGTCGAGCGCTTCGCGCATCGCCACCAAATGCTCGGGAAGGGTGCCACAGCAGCCACCGATGATGCTCGCACCGGCGTCCCGCGCCATGGTCGCATAACGCGCCATCAACTCGGGCGTGCCGTCGTAGTGGATATGGCCTTCGACGTATTTTGGGATGCCCGCATTGCCTTTGGAGATAATCGGCAGCGTGCCGTTCTTTGCGGCGAAGCCAAGCACGGTGCGCAGCAGGTCAGACGCACCTGTGCCGCAGTTGGCACCATAAGCCAGCGGCGTGTTGTCCAGCCCATGCACCATATCGACCATCCCTTCGGAGGTCAGGCCCATCATCGTGCGGCCCGCGGTGTCGAAGCTCATCGTGCCGCACCACGGCAGGCCCGCCAGCGCGAAGCCTTCAGCAGCGGCGCGGTATTCTTCGGGGGCGCTGATCGTCTCCAGCCAGCCGATGTCGGCGCCACCGGCCTTTAGGCCATCGGCGGTCTCATGGAACATCTCAACGGCGAGGGAGTGGGTCAGGGTGCCCACCGGCTCCATAATCTCACCCGTAGGGCCGACAGAGCCCGCGACGATGACTTTCCGCTCAGCGGTATCGGCCACCTCACGCGCTAGTTCGGCAGAAACACGGCTCAGCTCATGCACCCGCTTTTCGGCACCGTGCAGTTTAAGCCGCGAGGCATTGGCCCCAAAAGAGTTGGTCAGGAACAGATCACTGCCCGAATCCACTGCAAACCGGTAAAGCTTGATGATCTTCTTAGGCTCATCGGTGTTCCACATCTCAGGCGCGTCGCCCGACATCAGCCCCATGTTGAACAGATTGGTGCCCGTGGCCCCATCCGCGAGCAATGTGCCCTTTTCAGCCAAAAGATCGGTGAATGCGTTGCTCATGAGGGCTCCTGTAGGGTCTGGGAATTTCGCCTGATGTCATGATGGGTTCATGGGGGCAATCTCATAATATTCATCTTCATTATGAGGGCAGGCGGGGAGGGTCACCCCGGCGCGTGGCCGGGGTGGAATGGGTCAGGTGGTCTCGTTCAGCAGTTGTGCTTTGGCTTCGGCCATCAGGGTCTGCATCTTGCCGCGGATCGTCGCTTCATCAGCGCGGTCGCCCAAGTCGCCAGAGACTTTGCGGTAAACATCCTCTTCGCCCGCCTCTTCGAAGTCGGATTTCACGACCTCTTTGGCATAATCGTCGGCGTCGCTGCCCGATTTGCCTAAAAGTTCAGCAGCCCAGAGGCCCAACAGTTTGTTTCGGCGCGCCTCGGCGCGGAATTGCATCTCTGCATCGTGGGCGAACTTGCTTTCAAAGGCATTGGCACGGTCGTCGAACTTGCTCATAGCGGGTCTCCGATTGCTGGTGTTACCCTATTCATATGCGGTCGCCCCCGCCTTCCCACAAGTGGCGCGTCAAAGGTGACGGGCCATGCTTGCAGCAGCGGGGTGGTTGCACTAAGAGAAGCGCAAGCGGCGGGGATGTTCCCGGCCCCCTGTTGGAAAGGATGCCCATGGCCCGGCGCAACAAGATCTACGAAGGCAAGGCAAAGATCCTCTATGAAGGTCCTGAGCCCGGCACCATCGTGCAATATTTCAAAGACGATGCGACGGCCTTTAACGCCGAAAAAAAAGCCACGATCGAAGGCAAGGGCGTGTTGAACAACCGCCTGTCTGAGTTCTTTATGACCGGGCTGAACAACATCGGCGTACCGACGCATTTCATCAAACGCCTGAACATGCGCGAACAGCTCGTGCGGCAGGTTGAGATCATTCCGTTGGAAGTGATCGTGCGCAACTATGCGGCGGGCTCCATGTCCAAGCGTCTTGGCATCGAAGAAGGCACGCAACTGCCGCGCCCGATTGTCGAATATTGCTACAAAGACGACGCACTTGGTGATCCGCTGGTCACCGAAGAGCATATCGCCGCCTTTGGCTGGGCAACTCAGCAAGATATGGACGATATCCTGAGCCTCGCGCTGCGGGTCAATGACTTCATGTCGGGCGTGATGATGGCCGTCGGTATCAAGCTGGTGGACTTCAAGATCGAGATTGGCCGCGTTTACGATGGTGACTTCCAGCGTCTGATCGTCGCCGATGAGATCAGCCCCGACAGCTGCCGCCTGTGGGACATCGAGACGGGCAAGAAGCTCGATAAAGACGTGTTCCGCCGCGATCTGGGCTCGCTCACCGATGCCTATACCGAAGTGGCCAAACGTCTCGGCGTCATGCCCAAGAACAATGCGCCGGTGTCCAAGCCGACGTTGATCAACTAACGCGGCTTCGCCGTTCAATTTGCAGATGTTACAGAGGGGTGTCGCGCCATGAAAGCACGGGTGCATGTGATGCTGAAGAACGGGGTTCTCGACCCTCAGGGCGAAGCTGTCCGCCACGCGCTCGGAGCCTTGGGCTTTGACGGGGTGAACGGCGTGCGTCAGGGCAAGGTGATCGAGCTTGACCTCGCCGAGGGCACGACCGAGGCCGAGGTGACCGCCATGTGCGAAAAGCTCTTGGCCAATACGGTGATCGAATCCTATTCGGTGGAGCTGGCCTGATGCACGCAGCGGTAGTCGTCTTTCCCGGGTCCAATTGCGACCGCGACCTTGCCGTGGCTTTTAAAGCTGCGGGCGCCCAGGTTTCCTTGGTCTGGCACAAGGACAGCGAACTGCCGCAAGGCGTTGATATCGTGGGTATCCCCGGCGGGTTCTCCTATGGGGATTACCTGCGCTGTGGGGCCATTGCCGCAAATTCGCCGATCTGCCGCTCTGTGGCGGCCCATGCAGAGCGCGGCGGCTATGTGCTGGGCATTTGCAACGGTTTTCAGGTGCTGACCGAAACCGGCCTGCTGCCCGGCGCGCTGTTGCGCAATGCAGGGCTGAAGTACATCTGCAAGACTGTGGGCCTCAAGGTCGAGACCACGGCCAGCGACTACACCAACGGCTACAGCGCCGGTCAGGTGATCAACATTCCGATCGCGCACCACGATGGCAATTACTTTGCCGACGATGAGACCATCGCGAAACTGCGCGGCGAAGATCGTGTGGCTTTCAGCTATGCCGAGAACCCAAACGGGGCGCGCGACGATATTGCGGGCATTCTGTCGGAAAACCGCCGTGTGCTGGGCATGATGCCGCATCCTGAGCGGGCGGCGGAAGCGGCTCATGGCAATACGGATGGGGCGGCGCTCTTCCGCGCATTGACCGGCGCGCTGCAGACCGCTTGACTTGAGTGCATCGCACGTAGCGCGTAGATTGCCGCGATGAGTGATGCATCCGGTTCCGAAGGCAATAGCATGGCCGTATCCTGGCGGGTGCGGTTTGCCATTGCATTGCTGATGATC
Source organism: Sulfitobacter dubius (assembly GCF_027214245.1). Classification (GTDB taxonomy): domain Bacteria; phylum Pseudomonadota; class Alphaproteobacteria; order Rhodobacterales; family Rhodobacteraceae; genus Sulfitobacter; species Sulfitobacter dubius_A. The sequence goes on from NZ_JAPWHM010000003.1 coordinate 12,094, forward strand.
CTCGCCGTGGTGACGATCTCGATCACCAACAAGCTGCTGACCGACCGTTTTACCGAAAGCACCCGCAATCGCGCTGAACTGCGCATCGCGCTTTACAGCGGCAATCTGCTGGCCGAGTTGCGGCAAAACGCGATTGTGCCACAGCTTTTGGCGCGCGACCCCACGTTGATCGGTGCGCTGCAATCGGCGGACTATTCCTTTTCGACACAGCGGCTTATCTCTTTCGTTGAGGAAATCGGCGCGGCCTCTTTGATGCTTTATGACATCGACGGGCGCACGGTGGCGGCGACAGACCGTAACCGCCTCGGCTCCGCGCATAAGTCTGAACCCTATTTCGTCGATGCCATCCGCTCAAACGCGACGATCTTTTCGACCATTGAGCGTGAGCAGGGCGGCTATCGCTTCCTCTATTCACGGCGCATGCAGTCTGGTGGGACCACGCTTGGGGTGATCGCCGTTGAGGTTGATCTGCAAAAGTTTGAACGGGCTTGGGCCGGGATCTCGGACGCGGTCATCGTGATGGACAGCACGGGCGAGATTATCCTCGCCACCGAGTCGCGTTGGCGCGGGCTGACAGAGCCTGAAGCGTTGGCCAACCACACGCCCCAAAGCGCCATTGAACGCGCCATTCAGGCCACCACCGATTGGACCGCGCTGCCGCCCGATGCCTATCTGCAGGGCGAGGCGGTGATGCGGCTGGAAAACCGGATACCGTTCCGCGGCTGGCGAATGAGCAGCTACACCACCTATGCCTCGGTCCGCGAAAAGGTGAACGGGGTGCTGGCCTTGGAAGTGATGGGCTTTGCGATCCTGCTGGCGCTGGCCTTCTATTTCCTCAGCCGCCGCACGGCGGGGCGGCTCGCGATCTTCCAGCGGGAATCGGCCAAGCTCAGGGCGTTGAACCTCGCACTTCAACGGGAGATCGCTGAGCGCAAACGGGTGCAACAGACCCTCGCCGTCGCCGAACAAACCCTTGAACAATCGTCAAAGCTTGCTGCCTTGGGCGAAATGTCCGCCGCCGTCAGCCATGAGTTGAACCAACCGCTTGCTGCTATGAAGACCTATCTGGCAGGCGCGCGGCTGCTTTTGAAACGAAACCGGCAGGATGAGGCGCTTTCCTCCTTCGGGCGCATTGACGATCTGATTGAACGGATGGGCGCAATCACCCGGCAGCTTAAATCTTATGCCCGCAAGGGGCAGGAGGCTTTCTCTCCGGTTGATATGGGCGCGGCGCTGGCATCCTCTCTGTCGATGATGGAGCCGCAGTTGCGCCAGCGACAGGTCCAGATCAGCCGCATCCTGCCCGATAATCCCGTCATGGTGATGGGAGATCGTATGCGGATCGAACAAGTTATGGTAAACCTGTTAAGAAACGCATTGGACGCAACAAAATCGGAACGAAACCCTCAGGTGGACATTATACTATCAGCGGGGGAGACGGCGACATTAACCGTGCGCGACAATGGCCCGGGGATTGAGGACTTGGACGCGCTGTTCGAACCTTTCTACACGACCAAACAGCCCGGCGATGGTGTTGGACTGGGTCTTGCCATTTCATCAGGGATCGTCAACGACCTTGGGGGACGGCTTATGGCGCGCAACGGACAAAACGGTGGCGCTGTATTTGAGATGCAACTGCCTATATTGGCAGATGAAACGAAGATTGAAGCGGCGGAGTGAACGCATGGCTCAGGCAATGAAAATCGCAATTGTAGACGACGAACAGGACATGCGGCAGTCGATCAGCCAGTGGCTGGCCCTTTCGGGGTATGACACGGAAACCTTCGGCAGCGCCGAAGACGCGCTGAAGACTTTGGGGCCGGATTATCCGGGCATCGTCATCTCCGACATCAAGATGCCGGGCATGGACGGGATGCAATTCTTGAAAAAGCTGATGGGCAGCGACTCGGCTTTGCCGGTCATCATGATCACCGGTCATGGCGACGTGCCGATGGCGGTTGAGGCGATGCGCGTCGGCGCGTTCGACTTTCTTGAAAAACCTTTTAACCCCGACCGGATGAGCGAACTGGCTAAAAAGGCCACCAATGCGCGGCGGCTGGTGATGGACAACCGCGCCCTGCGGCGTGAGCTGTCGGACGGCGGCCAGCTGATGAAAAAGCTCATCGGCCAATCGCCCGTCATGGAACGCCTGCGCGAAGATATCCTCGATCTGGGGCAGGCCGATGGGCATGTGCTGATCGACGGAGAAACCGGGACCGGTAAGACCCTCGTGGCCCATGCGCTGCACGCGGTCGGCAGCCGCGCGGGCAAGAAATTTGTCCTCGTCTCCTGTGGTGCTCTGGAGGAAGACGCGCTCGCCAAGCGGTTGTTCGGCCCGATGCAGCCCGAAGACGCGCAACTGCCCGCCATCGAAGAGGCGCGCGGCGGGACACTGGTGCTGGAAGACATCGAAGCCCTGTCCGAAAGCCTGCAGGCGCGGTTGTTGAGCGCCATCAACGAACAAGGCACCCCGGCAGAGACACGAATCGTCGCCATCTCGAACCTGCAAGAAGCTGGGCGCACCTCGGAAGATGCGCTGCGCTCGGACCTGTTTTATCGTTTGGCAGCGCTCCGTATCACCGTACCGCCGCTGCGCCAACGTGGTGAGGATATTCTGACGCTCTTCACCCGTCTGAGCGATCAGTTCGCGGATGAATACGGCTGCGAGGCGCCTCAGGTCAGTGCACAAGAGGCGGCACAGTTGTTGCAAGCGCCATGGCCCGGTAACGTGCGCCAACTCATTAACGTGGCCGAACGCGCCGTGCTGCAATCGCGCCGCGGCTCGGGCACCATCGCCTCCCTCTTAATGAGCGACCATGACGAGATGCAGCCGGTGATGACCACCGAAGGCAAACCGCTCAAGGAATATGTCGAGGCGTTCGAGCGCATGTTGATCGACAACACCATGCGCCGCCACAAGGGCTCTATTGCCAGCGTGATGGACGAGCTTTGCCTGCCGCGCCGGACGCTGAACGAGAAGATGGCGAAATACGGGTTGCAGCGGTCAGATTACCTCTGACCACGCCCCTTAAGCAGCGCGGCTTAACCGCTGCGCTGCTCTGCAATCTCGACCGCTTTGCCATCCGGATCGGTGATACAGGACCAACTCGCGCCGCCGGGTACGTCAACGATATGGCGATAAAGCTCCACCACAGGGCGTGTCGTATTGACGGCGACACCCGCCTCGCCGGTTTGCTGGGTCACCGCGGCCACACAGCTTTTCTGCCCGCGCAACTCGGCCAGCGCCGCCGGATTATCGGCCACGGCGATCTCATCACAGGCGGCGAGACCCAGTAGGGTCAGACACAGCGCGGGGCGCAGGAATATTTGCATGAAGCGGTCCTTTGAAACTCTGGGCCGCGGGGGCGGCAAAGCAATTCTATGGTGCCGCCCAGCGATCCTTGCGGCGACAGTCTGAATGTTTCCAAGCCCATGCGCCTTGTCAACCGACCCGAGTTAAACCGCATTTGACTGTTGCTCATTCGATTGACCATTGTGTTTCACCCCTTAAAGCCCTTAACTAGCCGGATAAGTCCTGTAACGCCCGACTGGCGTATGGTGACTTTTGACAGTTTCGCTGCTGCGCCAGCCCGACACCGGGGGGTCAGCAGACCGATTGGGCCGGAAACGGCCGAAGAACCGCTGATATTCGCGAGGGTTAGCCCAACCGAAGCACAGCTAATTAATGGATGGGAGAGGCGCAAAGGCCCTCGCATCGGAGAAGAACCGCGATGACGCGCGCAGATGCTCAGAGCAGACAGATGGGGGCCATTCGTGGCCCTGCTGTTGCCGCGTCCTCCATCGCCCTGACAAGTCACACCTCCCAGCCCGATGCCCCGCCAGGGGCCTTCCGTGCGCGGGTGCTGTGCATAATGGATCTATGTCTAAGAAAATGCTTATCGATGCCACCCACGCCGAGGAAACTCGCGTTGTGGTCGTGGACGGAAACAAGGTCGAAGAATTCGATTTTGAATCAGAAAACAAACGCCAGCTTGCCGGCAATATTTATCTAGCCAAAGTTACACGGGTCGAACCGTCGCTTCAGGCGGCCTTTGTAGATTATGGCGGCAACCGTCATGGCTTCCTCGCTTTCTCGGAAATTCACCCCGATTATTACCAGATTCCCGTGGCCGACCGTCAGGCGCTGCTGGAGGAAGAACGCGCCTATGCCGAAGCGCAGGCCGCCAAAGACGACGAAGACGAAAAGCCCAAGCGGACCCGCTCCCGGTCGCGCAGCCGGTCGAAAAGCCAAGCGGCTGAGACCAACAGTGATGATGCCGTGGTCACAGCAGAAGTCGCTGACGACAACAGCGATCAAATCGCGGGTATGGAAACCGTCGATCTCGACAGCGAAGAGGGCAGCTCGCCCATGGAGCGAGTCGCGGAAACGCCGGTCGAAGAGCCTGAGAACGGCGAAGCCGATACCGAGGTTGCCAAGGACGATGAAACGGCTGTGGCTACGTCCGATGACGCTGACGCCAGCGACGCCCAGGCCGACGATGCCGACAGCGAAGACGACAAAGGCAGCGATGCCACGGCGAAAGACGATTCCATCGAATCCGTCGCCGACGAAGATGACAGCGAAGACATTCGCCCCGTGCGCAAACCGCGCCCGCGCCGCTACAAGATTCAAGAGGTCATCAAGGTCCGCCAGATCCTGCTGGTGCAGGTCGTCAAAGAAGAGCGCGGCAACAAGGGTGCTGCGCTGACCACCTACCTCAGCCTTGCAGGTCGCTACTGCGTGCTGATGCCCAACACCGCCCGTGGCGGAGGCATCTCGCGCAAGATCACCAATGCGGCTGACCGTAAGAAACTTAAAGAAATCGCGACTGAGATCGAAGTGCCCAAGGGTGCTGGTCTGATTGTCCGGACTGCGGGCGCGAAACGCACCAAGGCCGAGATCAAGCGCGATTACGAATACCTCCAGCGCCTCTGGGAACAGATCCGCGAGCTGACGCTGAAGTCCATCGCGCCCGCCAAGATCTACGAGGAAGGCGACCTGATCAAACGCTCGATCCGCGACCTCTATAACCGCGAGATTGACGAGATTCACGTTGAGGGCGAGCGCGGCTACCGCATTGCCAAGGACTTCATGAAAATGATCATGCCGTCCCACGCCAAAAACGTGAAGCTCTACAACGAAAGCCTGCCGCTCTTCGCGCGCTATCAGGTCGAAAGCTACCTCTCGGGCATGTTCAACCCCACGGTTCAATTGCCCTCGGGTGGCTATATCGTGATCGGCGTGACCGAAGCGCTGGTGGCCATCGACGTGAACTCGGGCCGGGCGACCAAAGAAGGCTCGATCGAGCAGACGGCGACCAAGACCAACCTTGAGGCCGCCGCCGAAGTGGCGCGTCAGTTGCGTCTGCGTGACCTTGCGGGCCTCATCGTGATCGATTTCATCGACATGGACGAGCGGAAGAACAACGCCGCCGTCGAAAAGATGATGAAAGACAAGCTCAAGACCGACCGTGCGCGCATTCAGGTGGGCCGCATCTCGGGCTTTGGCCTGATGGAGATGAGCCGCCAGCGCCTGCGTCCGGGCATGATCGAGGCGACGACCCAGCCGTGCCACGCTTGCCACGGCACCGGTCTGGTGCGCTCTGACGACAACCTCGCGCTGTCGATTATCCGCCAGATCGAAGAAGAGGGCACCCGACGCCGTTCGCGCGAAGTGCTGGTGCGTGCGCCCGTGGGCATCGCCAACTTCCTGATGAACCAAAAGCGTGAGCATATCGCCAATATCGAGATGCGTTACGGCATGTCGGTGCGGATCGAAGGCGACCCAACCTTGGTCAGCCCCGATTTCCACATCGAAAAGTTCAAGACCGCCACCCGCACCGTGCCGCCCGTGTCAGATCACGTCGTTTCGGTCGATACATCGCTGATGGATCAGATCGACGAGGACGAGAGCGCCGCAGAGGCCGAAGTGGAAGAGGCACCCGCCGCACAGGAAGCCGCCCAGTCCGAGAACGGAAACGGGAATGGCAACGGCAATGGTGAAGAGGGTGAAGGCAAATCCAAACGCCGCCGCCGCCGTCGTCGCAGCCGGGGTGGCCGGGGCCGCAATGGCAATGGCGATCAACAAAATGGTGCCGACGATCAGAACGGTGGTCAGCAACAGGAAGAGGCGAAGTCGGACGAAGGCGACAAAGCGCAACCGGTAGAAGCGGAGGCAGCGCAGGCCGACACCGACGCCGGCCCCGCCGCCGAGGAAAAGCCTAAGCCCAAAAGCCGCAGCCGGTCGCGCAAGCCCAAGGCCGAACTGGCCCCCGAAGCGGAACCCGCGCCCGAGGCGCTTGCTGCCGCAGAAGGCGAAACGCCACAGGTCAGTGCCGAGGCTGAAGGTGAAGAGACGCCCAAGCCCAAGGCCAAGCGCAGCCGCCGAACCAAGAAACCCGTGGCGGAAGCGGCGGAAGAGACGGTGACAACAGACGCCGTGGCGACCGAGGAAGAGGCCGCACCCGCGCCGAAACCCAAGCGCCGCAGCCGCGCCAAAGCCAAGCCGGTCGAGCCGGTTGCCGAAGCCACGCCCGAGGCGATGGCCGAAGCACTGCCGACCGAAGCGCCCATCGCAGCCCCGTCGCCGGAAACGGCCACACCTGTCGCGGAAGCACCGCAACCTGAGCCGCAGCCCGAACCCACGGCCCAGCCGGTGGAAGCCGAAGCGCCCGCTGCCGAAACGGCTCCTGAGCCGGTGGCCGAAAAGGTGGAAGAGCAACCCGCCGAAAAGCCCAAGCCCAAACGCCGGGGCTGGTGGTCGCTGGGCAGCTAAGCCACGACATATAAAAGAAAACGGCGGGCTTTCGGGCCCGCCGTTTTCGTTTCGACTGTAGGGTTGAAACGCGCGTTCCGCCCGGGTCCGGCTCAGCCGCCCTTGGTGATGATATAAAGCTCTGCCGCGCCCTCGGTCCGGGTTTCGGTCAGCGCATGACCGGCTTCCACGCAGAAATGTGGCACGTCGATCACCGCGGCCGGATCATCGGCTGTCATATGAAGCTGATCGCCCGGCGCGAGGGCCGCCAGTCGTTTGCGTGCTTTCAGCACGGGCAGGGGGCACAGAAGCCCCGTGGCATCTAGTTTTTCGATCTTCATATGATCAGTTAATCCAAGCCAATCCCGAGGTCCACGATCTTGTGACAATATGACAGGTGACGCCGGGGCGTTGTCGGTCTAGGAGTCGGTCATGTTTGATATAAGCCTCATCGACGCCGGGATCCTGCCGGCCATGATCATCGCTCTGGTTGCCGGGATTTTCAGTTTCCTGTCGCCCTGCGTGCTGCCCATCGTGCCACCCTATCTGGCCTATATGGGGGGCGTCTCGATCAATGACATGTCCAGCCAATCCAGCGCACGGCGGCGGGCGGTCGTGGCGGCGTTGTTCTTTGTGCTGGGGCTGAGCACTGTGTTCATCCTACTGGGCTTCACCGCCTCGGCCTTTGGGATGTTCTTTTTACAGAATCAGGCGCTTCTCGCTAAAGTTTCCGGCGTGGTGATCATTGTGTTCGGCCTGCATTTCATCGGGCTCTTTCGCATTCCGTTTCTCGATCAGGAGGCGCGGATGGACGCGGGCGACAAGGGCGGGTCGAGTTTCGGCGCCTATGTCTTGGGGCTGGCCTTTGCCTTTGGTTGGACCCCCTGCATCGGGCCACAGCTGGGCGCGATCTTGTCACTGGCAGCAAGCGAGGCCTCCGTCTCCCGCGGGACGCTTTTGCTGGGCGTCTATGCGGCGGGGCTTGGCATTCCCTTCCTGCTGGCCGCGATGTTCATCACCCGCGCGATGACGCTGATGAACCGGATCAAACCGCATATGAAGCTGATCGAGCGGATCATGGGAGGCCTGTTGGTGATTGTCGGTCTAGCGCTGCTGACCGGCGCATTCACCGCCTTTTCCTTTTGGCTGCTTGAGACCTTCCCGATCCTCGCAACCGTAGGTTAAGCCTTAATTTTGCCCCGAATTGTGGCTAGACTGTGCCGAAGAAGAGGGCGGGCATGGTGAGCACAGGGCAGGCAGAGACGGTGAAAACGCGGCGGGTGTTCTACATCCCCGGCTACGATCCGATTCACCCGCGCCGCTACCGTGAGCTTTACCGCAAGGAGGGCGCGGCGCAGGCCGCGATCTCGGGCTATGAGATTGCGCTGAAACCAAAAGCGGGCAAGGGCAATTACGGCTGGCGCGTTAACGCTGGGATCGACGGTCATCAGGTGACCTCTCAGGTCGAAGTGCTGGTCTGGTCCGACATCGTGCGCGAAAGCATGAGCAATTCGATCCCCGCGACCTATTGGCAGTTGCTGCGCACCGCTTGGGTCTACATCGGCTCCGGCGCGCTTTGGCGGCTGATGCGGCTGCGCAGGGGGCCAGTGATTGCGGCGCTTTATCCGGTGGGAATGTTGATTGTGCAGGCGCTGCTGGCTGTCGGGCTTGGCCTGCTGACCTATCGCGCCCTTGGATTGGTGACGGGCCATTGGGCGGCGCGGCTCGCCTTCGCGGTAGTAGGCATCGGGATGGGTATCGCGCTGCTGCGCTGGTTCAAGAAAAAGGACGGCAAGTTTTTCGCCTATTACCTGATGCACGACTACGCCTATTCCGCCGCCACGCGGGGCGCGAACCCGCCGGAGTTGGAAGCCCGCATGGCACAGTTTGGCAATGACATCGCCGCTGCTCTGACCGAGGATGTCGACGAGGTGCTGGTTGTCGGCCACTCATCCGGGGCGCATCTGGGCGTCTCGGTACTGGCCGATCTGATCCGCGCGGGCAGGGTGCCCGAGCGCGGGCCTGCCTTGGGTTTTCTCTCGCTCGGGCAGGTGGTGCCAATGGCATCCTTCTTGCCCCGGGCCGAGCGTTTGCGAGGCGACCTGCGCTATCTCTCAACCCGCGATGAACTGGCGTGGGTCGACGTGACGGCCCCCGGCGATGGCTGCGCCTTTGCGCTTTGCGATCCGGTATCGGTCTCCGGCGTGGCGCCGGAGGGGAAACGCTGGCCGCTGGTCTTTTCGGCTGCCTTCACCCAAACGCTCAGCCCCGCACGCTGGAAGGCGCTGCGCTGGCGGTTCTTTCGACTGCATTTTCAGTATCTCTGCGCCTTTGACCGCCCGCGCGACTATGACTATTTCCAGATCACCGCCGGGCCACAGACCTTGGCCGCGCGCTATGACGGGCGGCCCGCGTCGAAATCCCGGATCGACCACGCGGTCAGCAAATACACCTCTGTCGCCGCATGACAAAACCGCCCAAGCCCCCCGCGCGGCCCGACCGTGTGTCGCTCTGGCGCTATGCCAAACTGTTTCGCGCCGATATCCTCTCGGCCCAGCCCGCGCGGCTTTACCGAGCGTGGATGGCCGAGTTCAAAACGCCGTTCTTTCGCAGCTACCTGATGAACCAGCCCGAACTGGTGAAGACCGTTTTGAAAGACCGCCCCGAGGATTTTCCGAAATCCGACCGGATCGGCGAGGGGCTGCGCCCGCTCTTGGGCGACTCTGTTTTTCTGACCAACGGCGAGACATGGAAACGCCAGCGCCGGATCATCGACCCCGCCTTTGAGGGCGGCCGGCTGCGCGAGACCTTTCCAGCGATGTGGGACGCGGCAGAGGCCGCCGCCGCGCGGCTGGGAGGCAAGGCGGGGCAGGTGATCGAGATCGAAGCCGAGACCAGCCACGCCGCAGCCGATGTAATCTTTCGCACGCTGTTTTCCCTGCCGATCGAACATGAGGTTGCCCGGGCGGTCTTTGATGAGTTTCGCAATTACCAGCGCAGCCAACCGATCCTGAACCTTGGGGCGCTTCTGCCGCTGCCGCGCTGGATGCCGCGCCTGTTTCGGCGCGACACGCGGGCCAGCGCCGCGCGGATCAGGGCGTTGATCACGGACCTGACCAAAGAGCGGATGAGGCAGATCAAAGCGGGCACCGCGCCCGACGACCTAGCCACCAAGATCATGACCCAAGCCGACCCCGAAACAGGCGAGACCTTCGATACGGAGGAGATGGTCGATCAAGTCGCGATCTTCTTCCTCGCGGGGCATGAAACCAGCGCCTCGGCTCTGGCTTGGGCGCTCTATCTCATGGCGACCCATCCCGAATGGCAAGAGCGGCTGGCGGAAGAGGCACAGGCGCTTGAGACTTGCGATTTCTCGGTGATGTCCAAGCTCAAACTCAGCCGGGATGTCTTTCGCGAGACGCTGCGCCTTTATCCGCCCGTGCCGATGATGGTGCGCGAGAACAGCTGCCCTGAACGCTTTCGGGATCGGGATGTGAAGAAGGGCGCGCAACTGGTGCTCAGCCCGTGGCATCTGCATCGGCACGAACGGCTTTGGGACAACCCCGACGGTTTTGACCCGACCCGCTGGCAAACCGAGAACGGCAAGCAATGCCAGCGCGACGCCTTCATCCCATTCTCTGCCGGGCCGCGGGTCTGTACCGGGGCCGGGTTCGCGATGGTCGAAGGGCCACTGATCCTGTCGCGCATCCTGCGCGACTTCCGCGTGACGGCGCAGCCCAACCGCGTACCGGTGCCTGTCGCACATTTGACCGTCCGTTCAGATAAGGGCATTTGGTTAGCGCTATCAAGGCGCTAGCTTCTATCATCGGCTTTGCGTTTCAATTAGAAACGCAGCGAACGGAATCAAAATAGGACGTGGGTGACATGGGCTACGACAAGGCGCAACTTGAGCAAATGAACAGCGGCAAAGGCTTCATCGCGGCGCTCGATCAATCGGGTGGTTCGACCCCCAAGGCGCTGAGCCTCTATGGCGTGGAACCGTCGGATTACAACGGCGACGAAGAAATGTTCAAAGCCGTCCACGACATGCGCGCGCGAATTATTCTGGCCGAGGATTTCACCTCTGACAAAGTGATCGGCGCAATCCTTTTTGAGCGCACGATGGATGACGTGATCAATGGCAAGCCCGTCGCGCAGTTGCTCTGGGAAGACCGGGGCGTGGTGCCTTTCCTAAAGATCGACAAGGGGTTGGAAGAAACCGACAACGGCGTGCAGATGATGAAGCCGATTATGGAGATCGACGACCTGCTGGCCCGCGCGGTGAAACATGGCATCTTCGGCACCAAGGAACGCTCGGTCATTCACGAGGCCAATGAGAACGGCATCGCCGCCGTGGTGGCGCAACAGTTCGAACTGGCCAAACAGGTTTGCGCGGCTGGTCTGGTACCGGTCATCGAGCCTGAGGTGAACATCAACTCCGACACGAAGGCAGAGGCCGAAGAGATCCTGCGCGGAGAGATCGAAAAGCACCTGAACACGCTGCCTGAGGGCGAAATGGTCATGCTGAAGCTGACGATCCCAGAAAAGGCCGGTCTCTACGACGGTCTGGCGGGTCACGCCAACGTTCTGCGCGTTGTGGCGCTGTCGGGTGGGTATTCCACGGCTGAAGCCTGCGAACGGCTGGGCAAGAACCGCACCATGATTGCCAGCTTCTCGCGCGCTTTGACAGAAGGGCTCAACGTCAAAATGACAGATGCGGAGTTCAACGAGGCGCTTGGGCATAACATCGAGAAGATTTACCAAGCGTCAATCTGCTAAAAGGAATTTTTTGACAATTCCGGGGCCGTTTTCTTTAAAAGAAAACGGCTAGGCAATCCGCCGGATGGGTTCTCTATTGCAAAATATGATGACCTGTCCGGCGTTCTCAACCGCTTGGAAACCCCGACGTTTCAATTCGCTTTCAAATTCTTGGAGTCCGACAAACTTCTCAATATCGCGCGCTTTCCGTCGAATAACCTGACCGCGGATTGCCGCCTTAGTGGCGAATATATCATCCAGCCAAGCGGCGGGTGAGAGAGGGGATGCGAGGGCCATGGCCCGACGCTAATCTGCCTTTGGTAAACGTTCTTTTAACGCGCGCAACACGAACAACCGGATTGCCCCGGCAAGCCCGATGTCCAGCCCACGCGCCGCGTCGATTTCAGTCACCAGCGCATTGATCGGAAGCCCCCGCGCGGCCGCAATGGCGCGGAACTCATCCCAGAATTCATCTTCGAGAGAGATTGATGTCCGGTGACCCCGAAGGGTCACCGAATGTTTGCGGGGCCGCGCGCTCATGTCTCGCGCTTATGCGCTTCCAGATTGCGGGCGATCTGTTCGGCGCGGGCCTTCAGCGCTTCTTTCTGCGCTTTGGTCTGGCCAAAACCCACGGCGTTTTCGCTCGCGCGGGCCTTGCGGGACGAACGGTCCCGCTCTTTCTTCACCTTGTTAAGGTTGATGGGCGCACTCATTTTGGTCCGATCATGTTCTCGGGCCGCACGACCCGTTCAAAGGTTTTGGCGTCCACAAAGCCCAGTGCGATGGCTTCTTCTTTCAATGTGGTGCCGTTCTTATGCGCGGTCTTGGCGACCTTGGTGGCATTGTCATAGCCGATCTCGGGGGCCAGCGCGGTTACCAGCATCAGCGACTCGCGCATCAGCTTTTCGATCCGGTCCGCATCGGCCTTGAGGTCGACCACCAGATTATCGGTGAAGGCAGAGGCCGCGTCACCCAAAAGCTGCATGGATTGCAGAACGTTATAGGCCATCATTGGCTTGTAGACGTTCAATTCGAAATGCCCTTGGCTGCCTGCGAAACCCACAGCGGCATCATTGCCCATCACGTGGATGCAGACCTGCGTCAGCGCTTCGCATTGGGTCGGGTTTACCTTGCCCGGCATGATGGATGAACCCGGCTCGTTTTCCGGCAGGATCAACTCGCCCAACCCGCAACGCGGGCCGGACCCCAGCAGGCGGATGTCATTGGCGATTTTGAACAGGCTGGCGGAGACGGTTTTCAGCGCGCCAGAGATTTCGACCATTGCGTCATGGGCGGCAAGTGCCTCGAACTTGTTCGGCGCGGTGACGAAGGGCAGGCCGGTGATCTCGGCCATGTTATGCGCCACGGTCTCGGCCCAGCCCTGTTTGGTGTTCAGCCCCGTGCCAACGGCGGTGCCGCCTTGCGCCAACTCATAAATGCGGCCCAGAGCGTCACGCACACGGGCGATGCTCATAGCGACCTGATGGGTATAGCCCGAGAACTCTTGGCTCAGCGTCAGCGGCGTCGCGTCCTGCGTGTGGGTCCGGCCAATCTTGATGATGCCGTCGAATTCTTCGACCTTCTTCTGCAATGCGCCGTGCAGCTTCTCCAACCCCGGCAGCAGCACGTCACGCGCGGTCATCGCCGTGGCGATATGCATGGCGGTGGGGAAAGTGTCGTTTGACGACTGGCCCATGTTGCAATGATCGTTCGGGTGCACCGGGTCTTTGGACCCGATGGTGCCGCCCATAAGCTCAATCGCGCGGTTGGCGATGACCTCATTGGCGTTCATGTTCGACTGGGTGCCAGAGCCGGTCTGCCAAACCACCAGCGGGAAGTTGTCGTCGAACTTACCCTCAAAGACTTCGCCAGCGGCCTGAACGATCGCCTTACCGCGCTCTGCGTCGAGCGAACCCTGTGCCACATTGGCCTGCGCGCAGGCCTTCTTAATCACGCCAAGCGCGCGCACGATGGCGATGGGCTGCTTCTCCCAGCCGATTGGGAAGTTGATGATCGAGCGCTGCGTCTGCGCGCCCCAATATTTATCGGAAGGAACTTCGAGCGGACCAAAGCTGTCGGTTTCGGTGCGGGTATCGGCCATTGTGCGGCTCCTGCTGTGACTTATCGTTGCCCAGCGGTGTACCTGCGCCTTACGGTCTGCGCAATGCAGGGATGGCGCTAACGGCCAATCCTGCGCTACTTCCGAAAGGAATCGAGCGAGACGATCTCCGCGTGCTTGGCGGGCTCTTCCGCGACCTCAAGCTCTTCCTCATCGGTTTGGTTAAGCGTGGCCTCGTCGCGATCTTCGTCTTCTTCTTCGGTTTCCTGCTGTTCGAACCGCAGGCCGAACTCAACCGACGGGTCCACAAAGGTGCGGATCGCGTCGTAGGGAATATAAAGCGGCTCGGGCGCATCGCCGAAGTTTAGCGTGATGGCAAAGCCATCTGCGCCAACATCAAGCCCATCGTACCAATGCTGCATCACCACGGTCATCTCATCGGGATAACGGTCAGAGAGCCAATCGGCCAATTCCGCATCCGGATGCGAGGTGTCGAAGGTGATGAAAAAGTGGTGATTCCCCGGCAGCCCTTGGTCCGATACATCCTGCAAGACCCTGCGGATCAAACCCCGCATGGCTTCGTGCATCAGGTTGCCGTAATCAATGCTGCGGCTCATTCTTCTCTCCGGTCCGGGCGATGGGCAGGGGTCAGCATACCCCATTCACAGGCGAGTGAAAGGGGGCGTAGCGCTAAATCGCGCGAAGGAGCAGAGCAAGCACCGCGAGCAGGATCATGGTGACGACAAAACCACGCTTGAGCGCAAGCATCAGTACAGCGGACAACAGGGTGAGCGTGGCGGCCAGCGAATTGAAGCTTTCCCAAACCGGCGCGGGCAGGGCGAGGGTGGTTCCGGGGGCGACCCGGTCAAACAGCACATGTAGCGCAAACCAGACCGAGAGATTGGCAATCACCCCCACCACTGCCGCCGTTATGGCCCGCAGCGCCCCCGCGATACGCGGCTGTTCAGAAAGTGCCTCAAGATACGGGCCGGCAAGGAAAATCCACAAAAAGCACGGCGTGAAAGTCACCCAAAGCGCCAGCAGCCCGGCAGCGAGCGCGCCCGAAGGGCCGCTTTGGGCAAAGCCTGCCAGCATCCCGACAAATTGCGTAACAAGGATCAACGGCCCGGGCGTCGTCTCGGCCAAGCCGAGTGCGTCAATCATTTGGTCCGTGTTTAACCAACCGAAATCCTGAACCACTGTCTGGGTCATATAGGCCAGCACGGCATAGGCGCCGCCAAAGGTCACCACAGCGAGTTTAGAGAAGAACAGGCCGAGTTGCAGCAGAAAATCCTCACCCAGCAGCGCCAACAGCACAAGCGGCGCGGCCCAAAGCCCACCCCAGATCAGCAGGGTGCGCAGACTGCGCGCAGGTGGCAGATTTGCCGGTTCAACCACCGCAGCGGGGCTTTCGGTCAGCATCCCGATGGCACCGGCCAGCAGAATGATCAGCGGAAATGGTGAGCCCAGAACAAAAATGCCGATGAACGACCCAAAGGCCAGCGCCCAGCCAAGACGCCCATGCAACGCCTTCGAAGAAACCTTCAGAAGCGCTTGGAATACCACGATTATGACAGCGGCTTTGATGCCCAGAAAGGCCGTCTGCACCAAAGGCAACTGCCCATACCACGCATATAGCAAAGCCAGCACAGCGATGAATGCCGCCCCCGGCACCACGAAAAGCAATCCGCCGAGCAGCCCGCCAGCCACCCCGCGCTGACGCCAGCCCGCATAGGTCGCCAGCTGCATCGCTTCCGGTCCGGGCAACAGCATACAGAGCGACAGCGCCCGCAGGTAGGTCTGCTCGCTTAGCCACGGGCGGTCCTCAACCAGCTCACGGTGCATCACGGCGATCTGCGCTGCGGGGCCGCCGAATGACATCAGCCCGATGCGTCCGAAGACGCGAAACATTTCGGGCCAGCTGGGCGGGGTCATGCGAACGTCCTGCGCGATAGAAGCCACAGCGGCTTCGTTTCAC
Source organism: Sulfitobacter dubius (assembly GCF_027214245.1). Classification (GTDB taxonomy): domain Bacteria; phylum Pseudomonadota; class Alphaproteobacteria; order Rhodobacterales; family Rhodobacteraceae; genus Sulfitobacter; species Sulfitobacter dubius_A. The sequence goes on from NZ_JAPWHM010000003.1 coordinate 27,643, forward strand.
AACGGATAGGGGCACGGAAGAGCAGGGTCAAGAACACCGCTCAAGCAGTTGAAATCGCCGGGATATGGAGGGGAAAAGTGCAGGTTTCTGTTGCCAGGTACCTGCGAACCCCGCCTTAAGCTGCAAAGCCTAAGGACTTAGATTTCAGTCGCTGAAACCGCTTACGCGGCCATCGCAACTGGAGCACGATTGTCATTTGCAATTGTACAGTTTGAACCGATAACGGTGGTATCTCACCGAAACAAAGCAACCCCTTTAGACGTTCGTCGATCCTATTTCGGCCCCATGATCCCCAAATGAAGGATGTTTGGTGGAGCCGCCGGGTACCGCCCCCGGGTCCGAACCGCTTATTACGAGCGCGTTTATGTCCATAGTCCCGAAGGACAAGATTAAAGTAGGGCCGTCATGGGTGAATTGCAAGGGGTGGGGAGGCGTGAAATTTTGGCTTCAAGATACACCCGCATCCCATTGATTTATATATGATGCCGCAACTTCTCAGCCGGCCTTTCCGGCGTTCCGTGCAGCAAGCGCGGCGAAAACGCTCTGGGCGAGGTCTTGGGTCTCCGCTTCCAGCGCAGTCAAACCTGCCGTTACCGCTTTGCCGTCCTGCGCTTCTGCGGCATTGGCGATCTCTTGGTGCAGGGCAATGATCCGCGCCCGATCTCTTGCGGTGAAGGTGATCATATTCATTAAAGGCTGCATGGCTTCGACCGCGCCCGCGAGTTGATAGCTCAGCACCGGGTTGCCCGCGCCGTCAACCAGCGCCCGGTGGAAGGCGACATCGGACGCGCAGAACGCCTCATCGGTCAGCCCCGCCTGCGCCTGCCGGTGGATTTCAGCGCGCATCGTGGCAAGGTGATCCGCTGTGCGCCGCTCTGCCGATAAGGGTGCACAGGCGCGCTCTAGGGCGAAGCGGGCTTCGCAGGCGGTTTCGAAACTCACCGCGTTCATCGACAATAGCAACGTAGAAGTGGTGATCTGTTGCGCGTAAGCATCTGGAAAGCTGAGGCGATTCACGAAAGCGCCCCCCGTGGGCCCGCGCTGCGTGCGGATCAGCGATTGCGCGGCAAGGCGCTTCAACGCTTCGCGCACCGTGGGGCGAGAGACCTCGAACTGCTCGGCCAATTCCGCCTCAGATGGCAGACGCTGGTCGACGATCAGACGCCCGCCGATAATGGCGTCGCGAATGGCAGTGGCGATTTGAGCCGATAGATCGGCGGGGCTGCTTGGATCGATTTTCATATGTCTTACAATTAGTGTTTGCGAGGAGTTTAATTGTCTGACATTAAATCTACAAGAGCACGCAGGGGAGGGCGGCGATGACGGGCATGGTACGGTCAACACTTTGGCTGGGGTTTTTCGCCCTGATTCTAGCGGCTTGGTGGATGATGTACAGCATGGCGTTGCAGATGGATGTCGATCTGCTGGGTCGTCCGGGCACGATGGGTGAACGGATGCGGCAGATGGATCCGGGCATGGATATGTATATGCCCATGGCGCGCTTCTTTCCGCTTTTCACGATGTGGGGGGCGATGATGGCTGCGATGATGGTCCCGACCATGGTCCCGACGCTGCGCGCTTACGAAGACCTCATGACCTCGGCCAACGGCACCCGCGCGGGCTGGCTGGCAGTGCTTGCAGGCTACTTCGCGGTCTGGCTTGCCTTTGCGGCGGGGATTGCAGGGCTGCAATTGCTCCTCTTGCACGGCGGGGTCATCGACATGCTGGGCATCGCCAAATCGCGCTGGACGGCGGCGGCGCTGCTACTGGGCGTTGGCCTGTACCAATTTACCCGCGCCAAGGAGGTCTGCCACGGCGTCTGCCACTCTCCGATGATGTATTTCATGGGCCATTGGCGCCCCGGTGTCGCAGGCGGTTTCCGCATGGGACTGGGCCTTGGCGCCTTTTGTGCAGGCTGCTGCTGGGGCTTTATGGTGCTGGGCTTTGCCGGTGGGGTGATGAACCTTGCTTGGATGGGGCTGGCGACGCTTTTCATGGTCATCGAAAAGCTGCCCCAAATCGGACATTACGTAACTAAACCAATGGGTTTAACCCTGATCCTCGGCGCTGTCGTCGTGGCGGGTTGGCCCGTGATCACAGGAGGATAAGATGCCAAACAGAGAGATGACACCCGCGAATTGGGCCATAAAAGGCGAGCTTTTCCTCAACTGCTCCTGCGACGTCTTTTGCCCCTGCGTGGTCAGCCTTGGCGCGCATCTGCCGACCGAAGGCCACTGCCATGCGTGGATGGGCATCGTGATCGACGAGGGCCATTTCGAAGGGGAGGATTTGGCCGGGCTGAACGTGGGCCTGTTGGTCGACATCCCGGGCCGTATGGGCGAGGGGAACTGGAAAGTCGCCGCCTATGTAGACGACCGCGCGAGCGAGGCGGCCTATGATGGGCTGTTGAAAATCTTCAGCGGCGCGGCGGGCGGCACGACGGGGCTGTTTACCATGCTGGTGAGCGAGATCATCGGCGCCGAACGTGCTCCGGTTGAGATCATTCGCGACGGCAACCGCCGTGTGATTAACATCGGCCGGAAGATCAACGGCGAGATCGAACTGCTCGCCGGGGCCGAACAGGGTGAGCCGGTGACGATCACCAATTCCAAATATTGGATGGGACCGAACATCGTGGCGGCCCGTGGGGTGAAATCCAAGGTCCGCGACTATGGGCGGGTCTGGGATTTCGGCGGAAAATCGGCTGAGGTCTGCGCGATCGATTGGCAGGGTGCTGCGTGATCACCCCCGGTTACGCTCAGGAAATGGCGCGATATAACGCATGGCAAAACAGTCAGTTGGCAAGCGTTATTGAGGTGATGGACGAGGATGCGTTAACGCAAGATCGCAGGGCGTTTTTCGGCTCGATCTTGGGCACCCTCAACCATCTTCTTTGGTGTGATCAAATCTGGTTGTCCCGTTTTGATCCCGCCTTGCCCAAGCCGGAGGGGCCGGACACCGAACTTTGCCCCACCGGCATGGCTTGGTGCGCCGCGCGGCGCGAGTGCGACGCGGCGATTAAGGATTGGGCCCATGGCCTTCGACAGGAGGCTTTGGACGCCGATTTAACTTGGTATTCCGGCATCGTGCAGCGCGAGGTTACCACTCCCTTGGCGCAAACCGTCGTGCATTTCTTTAACCACCAGACCCACCATCGGGGGCAGGTGCATGCCATGCTGACCAGCGCCGGGTACGATGCGCCCGTGACCGATCTTATCTTAATGCCGGAGGACGTGTGATGGCTGAACTCTCCCCCTCACGCCGGATACGGCGCACGCCCTTTTCCGCCGGGGTAGAGGCAGCGGGCGTGAAGGCCTACACCGTTTATAACCGAATGCTGCTGCCCACTGTCTTTGATAGCACAGAGGCCGATTACCACCACTTGAAGAAAGCCGTGCAAGTCTGGGATGTGGCTTGCGAAAGACAGGTCGAGTTACGGGGGCCGGATGCGTCGCGGTTGATGCAAATGCTGACGCCGCGCGATCTGCGCGATGTGGCGCCGGGGCGCTGCGTCTATGTGCCGATCGTCGATGAGACGGGCGGTATGCTCAATGATCCGGTCGCGGTGAAACTGGCCGAGGATCGCTGGTGGATTTCCATTGCCGATAGCGATTTATTGTTGTGGGCCAAGGGGATATGCAACGGATATCATTTGGATGTGCTGGTGGATGAGCCGGATGTGAACCTGCTCGCGGTGCAGGGACCCAAAGCCGAAGACCTGATGGAACGCCTGTTTGGTGCGGCGGTGCGGGAGGTAAAGTTTTTCCGTTTCGCTGAATTCCACTTCCAAGGGCGCGCCATGAATATCGCGCGGTCTGGATACTCCAAACAGGGCGGCTTTGAGATCTACGCAGAAGGCGCGGATATCGCCATGCCGCTGTGGGATGCTCTGTTCGAGGCAGGGCGCGATTTGGATGTGCGCGCGGGCTGTCCAAATCTGATAGAGCGGATCGAAGGCGGATTGTTGAGTTATGGCAATGACATGACCGATGATAACACCCCGCATGAATGCGGCCTTGGCAAGCTTTGCGACACCCATGCCGCGATGGGCTGTATCGGCAGAGATGCGCTGCTACGGGTGGCCAAGGAAGGCCCGGTGCAACAGATACGACCCCTAGAGATTGCGGGCGATCCGGTGCCGCTTTGTGACCGGGCTTGGCCGTTGATGGCAGGTGACAAGCGCGTGGGGCAGGTGACTTCGACCATTTGGTCGCCCGATTTTGGGGTGAATGTCGCTATTGGAATGGTGCGGATGACCCATTGGGATCCGGGCACGCGGTTGCAGGTTGAGACACCCGAGGGCCTGCGGGATGTGACCGTGCGTGAGAGTTTCTGGGCCTGAGGCCCAGCAAATTGAAACCTGAAAAGGAGATGAAAGATGAGCTTTAATGCATTGATTGTGAACAAGGATGACGAGGGCAAGACTTACGCAGAGGTCACCCAGATCACCGAAGATCAACTGCCCGAGGCCGAGGTGACGGTCGCGGTGGAATATTCGACTGTGAACTACAAAGACGGGCTCTGCATTGGGCCTGGCGGTGGTCTGGTTCGCAACTATCCCCATGTGCCGGGGATCGACTTTGCCGGGACGGTCGAGACATCGAGTGACGAGCGGTACAAACCCGGCGACAAGGTCGTGCTGACCGGCTGGCGCGTGGGCGAGGCGCATTGGGGCGGCTATGCGCAGAAGGCGCGGGTCAAGGCCGACTGGCTGGTGCCGCTGCCCGAAGGGCTGGATACGCGCCAAGCGATGGCCGTGGGCACGGCGGGCTTCACCGCGATGCTGGCGGTGATGGCGTTAGAGGACCACGGGATCAAGAAAGGGCCGGTGCTGGTCACGGGGGCCGCGGGTGGCGTGGGTTCGGTCGCGACCGCGATCCTTGCCAATCTCGGCTATGAGGTGGCAGCCGTTACTGGGCGGCCCGAGACCGAGGACTACCTCAAAAGCCTCGGGGCCAGCCGGATTGTCGCGCGCGATGAGATCAACGAGACGGTCAAACGCCCGCTTGAGGGCGAGACATGGGGCGGCTGTGTTGACGCCGTTGGCGGCGCGATGCTGGCCCGTGTTTTGGGGCAGATGGAATATGGCGCGAGCGTCGCTGCAGTGGGCCTTGCGGGCGGCGCGACACTGCCCGCCACGGTGATCCCCTTCTTGCTGCGCGGCGTAAACCTGTTGGGCATCGACAGCGTCATGCAGCCCTATGACAACCGTCTGTGCGCATGGGAGCGGGTGGCGAAAGACCTGCCGATGGAGAAGCTGGAGGCGATGGTTCAACCCGCGGGTCTCAGCGATTTGCCCCAACTCGGTGCAGACATCCTCAAAGGGCAGGTTAAGGGCCGGGTGGTTGTCGACGTAAACGCTTGATATTGCCTCGGCGCGGGGCGGTGTGGTTAATGGTCCACGCCGCCCCGACCGCCAGAAGGAGAGCATGATGGCCACCTATGACGACGACAATATCTTTGCCAAGATCCTGCGCAAGGAAATCCCCAGCTTCAAGGTCTATGAAGACGACAAGACCTATTGCTTTATGGACATCATGCCCCGCGCCGAGGGGCATTGCTTGGTGATCCCCAAGTCGCCTTGCCGCAATATGCTCGATGCCAGCCAAACGCAGTTGGCCGATTGTCTGGCGACGGTTCAAAAGGTCGGCAATGCCTGCCTGCGGGCCTTTGCTGCTGATGGCATCACGGTGCAGCAATTTAACGAAGCCGCGGGCGGGCAAGAGGTCTTTCACCTGCACTACCATATCTTGCCTCGCCATGAGGGCGACAAGCTGCGCCCGCCCGGCGTCCAAGGTGACATGGACCGGATTCGCGAACAGGCCGATGCGATTGCAGCGGCGCTCGGGACAGGGTAACCCCCCCAAACTTACGTCGCAGCGGACAACGAAAAGGTCGTTTTAGCCAAGTTTCCAAGGGAGCTTGGCCGCAAGAGCTTGCCCAATGGTCGCAAGCCTCTATCCTTTGCGCACGGATGAGAAAAACAGAAGCCGCGCCTTGCGTGGTGATCTGTCATCAAAGAGGGAACAGATTATGAGCGATACAAATTCGCACGGCATCCCCGAGCCTGAGGGCAAGGCGGATGTCATCAATACCGATTATGAAATCGGTCAGGACAATATCGAGCGGCAGATCGGGCCGTTCGGGCTGGATATTCACAACCCGGTCTTTCTGATTTCGGGGATCGCTGTGGTGATCTTCGTCTTTTACACCATTGCATTGCCAGAGCAGGCCGCCGCGATCTTCTCGGCCATGTTCAACTTTACGACCAAGAACTTCGATTGGTTCCTGATCGGCGCTGCCGATTTGGTGGTGATCTTTGCGCTTTTGCTGATTGTCACGCCTTTCGGCAATGTCCGCCTTGGCGGCAATGAGGCGGTCGCGGATTATACCTATCTGGGCTGGTTCGCGATGCTTTTCGCCGCGGGCATGGGCATCGGCCTGATGTTCTACGGCGTGTCTGAGCCGCTCACGCATTTCTCGACCTCCATGGGCGAAATCACGACAGAGAACGGTTTGCGCACCGACTGGGCCCCTCTGGGCGCAGCAACGGGTGATGAGGCCGGTTCGCTCCGCCTTGGCATGGCGGCGACGATCTATCACTGGGGTCTGCACCCTTGGGCGATCTACGCGGTCGTTGCGCTGGCGCTGGCGTTGTTCACATATAACAAAGGTCTGCCGCTGACGATCCGCTCGGCCTTTTATCCGGTTCTGGGCGAACGTGTTTGGGGCTGGCCCGGGCATATCATCGACATCATCGCGGTCTTCGCCACGCTCTTTGGTCTGGCCACCTCGCTGGGTCTGGGTGCGACACAGGCGAACGCGGGCTTGAACGAGTTGTTCGGGATCCCGATTGGCACCACCTCTGAGGTCGTTCTGATCTCGCTCATCACTGCCGTAGCGCTGATTTCGGTGCTGCGCGGTCTGGATGGCGGCGTGAAGGTGCTGAGTGAGATCAACATGGGGCTGGCTGCCTTGCTGGCGCTGTTCACCTTGATCGTCGGGCCAACTGTGTTCCTGCTGACTTTCTTCTGGGACTCGCTGGTGGCTTACATTGAGTATCTGCCCGCGCTGGCAAATCCCTTTGGCCGCGAAGACGTGAACTTCTCCCAAGGGTGGACGGCGTTCTACTGGGCGTGGTGGATCAGCTGGTCACCTTTCGTTGGCATGTTTATCGCCCGCGTCAGCCGGGGCCGTACCGTGCGCGAATTCATCGTTTGCGTGCTGTTGATCCCGTCGCTCGTCTGTGTGCTGTGGATGTCGATCTTTGGCGGCACCGCGATCCATCAGGTGCTGAACGATGGCTACACCGCAGCCCAAGATGCGGGCCTGCCGCTGCAGCTGTTCAAGATGCTGGACGCGCTGCCCTTGGCCTCGATCACCTCTTTCATCGGCATCGTGCTGGTGGTGGTGTTCTTCGTCACCTCGTCCGACTCCGGGTCGCTGGTCATCGACACGATCACCGCAGGCGGCAAGGTCGACGCGCCGGTGCCGCAGCGGGTGTTCTGGTGCATCTTTGAAGGTGCCGTGGCCATCGCTCTGCTAATCGGTGGCGGCTTGGCGGCGCTGCAATCCATGGTGATCTCTACCGGGTTGCTGTTCACGCTGCTGCTGCTCTTCATGTGCTTCTGCATTTTCCGCGGCCTGCAGGACGAGCGCAAAATTCGCTAAGCTCCACAGGCAGTGCGACACCAAAAACGGCGGCTCCTCGGGGCCGCCGTTTTCTTTGGGCGCTTGACCTTGGCCGCGCTGCGGTGGACCTTCGCGCCATGCATATTGATTCCGACTGGGTCCGCGCCCAATTCCCCGCCTTTGCCGAGCCAAGCCTTCAGGGGCAGGCCTTTTTCGAGAACGCCGGTGGGTCTTACACCTGCCGCCAAGTTATCGACCGGTTGCATCGCTTTTACACCCAGCGAAAGGTGCAGCCCTACGCCCCCTACGCGGCCAGCCGCCTTGGCGGAGAGGAGATGGACGAGGCCCGAACCCGCATGGCCGCGATCCTCGGCGTGACACCGGAAGAGCTGAGCTTTGGCCCCTCGACCACGCAGAACACCTATGTGCTGGCACAGGCCTTCGGTCAGATGATGCAGCCCGGTGAGGCGATCGTCGTGACCAACCAAGACCATGAGGCCAACACCGGCCCATGGCGGCGGCTGGCCGCGCGGGGGATCGAAATCCGTGAATGGCAGATCGATCCTGAGACCGGGCATCTGGATCCGGCCAAGCTTGAAGAACTCTTGGACGAGAAAGTCAGGCTGGTCTGCTTTCCCCATTGCTCCAACGTGGTGGGGGAAATCAACCCGGTGACCGAGATCACGGCGCTGGCCCATGCCGCTGGTGCCTTCGTCTGCGTTGACGGTGTGTCTTATGCACCCCACGGCTTTGCCGATGTCGGGGGGCTGGGGCCGGATATCTACCTCTTTTCCGCCTACAAGACCTTTGGGCCGCATCAGGGCGTCATGGTTATCCGCCGGGCGCTGGCGGAACTGCTGCCGAACCAAGCGCATCACTTCAACGGCGATGTGCTTTATAAGCGGTTCACCCCGGCGGGCCCGGATCATGCACAGATCGCGGCCAGCGCAGGCATGGCGGATTACATCGACGCTTTCCACGCCCACCACATCGGCGGCAGCGCCGATGCGACGGCGCGCGGTGTCGCCGTGCATGATGCGATGCGGGCACATGAGACGGCTTTGCTGCAACCGCTGCTGGACGCCATGGCGGCGCGGAATTCCGTGCGGCTGATCGGCCCGAGCAATGCGGAAAAACGTGCGCCGACCGTGGCTCTGGCGCTTGATCGGCCCGGTATTGACGTGGCGCAGGCACTGGCCGAGCGGGGCATCATGGCGGGCGGCGGGACCTTCTACGCGGGCCGCGCTCTTGGCGCGATGGGGGTGGAGGACAGCAAGGGCGTGCTGCGGCTAAGCTTCACCCATTACACCACCAAGGACGAGATGGATAAACTGCTGAACGCACTGGATGATCTGCTCTGAGCCTTGACCCCGGCGCGCGGGCGCTATGTTTCGGGGTCAGGCCAGGAGCAAGACCCCGAACGTGAGTGAAAATTCCCCGATTATCATGTGGTTCCGCCGCGATTTGCGGCTGAGCGACCAACCTGCATTGGCGGCGGCCTGCAAGACGGGCCGCCCGGTGATCCCGCTTTTCATTCATGACGACCAGTCAGACGCTCTGGGCGCTGCACCGAAGTTTCGGCTGGGGCAGGCGCTGGCCTGTCTGGGGGAGACGCTTAAAGAAAAGGGCAGCCGTCTGACCCTGCGGCGCGGGGATGCGCTGGACGTTCTGCGCGATGTGATCAAGCAGACCGGGGCAGGGGCTGTGTACTGGAGCCGCCTTTATGATCCCGCCGCGATCGACCGCGACACTAAGGTCAAAGATGCGCTGAAAGAAGAGGGCATCGAGGCCAGCAGCTTTGCCGGACACCTGATGTTCGAGCCTTGGACTGTCGAGACCAAGACCGGCGGTTTTTACAAGGTCTTCACCCCCTATTGGAAATCCGTCCGTAGCCGCGATGTGGCGGCACCCGTGGCGACCCCGAGCGAAATGGCAGCACCCCAAGATTGGCCCGAGAGTGACGCCTTGGACGATTGGCAGATGGATGCCGAGATGCAGCGCGGGCGTGATATCGTGCGCCCCTTTGTCCGTCTGGGCGAGGCCGCAGCGCAGGCGCGGCTGGGAGCCTTCATCGCGCATATCGTCGAAGGCTATGATGAAAGCCGCGACATGCCGGGCGAAGACGGCACCTCTGCGCTGTCCGAAAACCTCTCTTTAGGCGAAATCAGCCCGGCGCAATGTTGGCACGCAGGTCAGCGGGCGATGCAAGAAGGCAAGCGCGGGGCAGAGACCTTCCTGAAAGAACTCGCTTGGCGCGAGTTTGCTTATCATCTGATGTACCACACGCCACGCATCCTAGATCAAAACTGGCGCGAGGAATGGCAGGCCTTCCCGTGGAACGAGGATGAGCGCCGCGCCGAGGTGCTGGCGTGGAAACAGGGGCGCACCGGCGTGCCCTTTGTCGATGCCGCCATGCGCGAATTGCAGGTCACCGGGCGGATGCACAACCGGGGCCGCATGATCGTGGCGAGCTATCTGACCAAACACCTCATGTGTCACTGGCGGATCGGCCAAAAGTGGTTCGAAGAGCACCTGATCGACTGGGATCCGGCCAATAACGCGATGGGCTGGCAATGGGCCGCGGGCTCTGGCCCCGATGCAACGCCGTTCTTCCGTATTTTCAACCCTGAAACCCAGCTTGATCGGTTCGACAAGGGGCGAGCCTATACCCGCCGCTGGATCGCCGAGGGCCGGGCAAGCCCGAGCAAGGATGCGCTGGCCTATTTCGACGCAGTCCCGCGCCGCTGGGGCCTCAGCCCGGATGACGACTATCCCGACCCGATCGTCGATCTTTCGGAAGGGCGCGAACGGGCGCTAGACGCCTACCGCAATCGTGATTTTTAAATTTTTGCGAAACAGCAGCCTGCGGTTACAGTAGGCGCCAAGAATAAGAACGGAACCGAGGTATGAAGCTGACGACAACCGAGGGGCAGAAGGGTCTGCCGCGCTATTTCCCGCAGGTCTTTGCCATGGCGCAGGCGATGCAGCATGGGCGGGTCGATTTCGTTTTGCCCGATGGTCGCGCGTTCCGGGCCGAAGGGGCCAAACCCGGCCCGGTGGCCGAGGTGCACATCCACAACGATGACCTCTTTGCCCGGTTAATCCGCGAGGGCGATTTGGGCTTTTGTGACGCATACCTTGACGAATGGTGGTCGACGCCCGATTTGCAAGCCTTCATGGATTTGGTGCACGCGGGGAACGAGACGGTGTACGACGGCTTTCCGGGCCAAGGGTTGCTGCGCCAGTTTGAGAAGTTCCGCTTTTGGCTGCAACGCAACAACCGCAGGCAGGCCAAACGCAACATCAGCAAGCATTATGATCTGGGCAATGCGTTCTACGGGCTTTGGCTGGATGAGACGATGACCTATTCCTCGGCCATGTTCGAGGACGGCGCGCAGATGTCGCTAGAGGCCGCGCAGACCGCCAAATACAAATCCATGGTCGATCAGATGGGTGTCCAACCGGGCGACCACGTGCTGGAGATCGGCTGCGGCTGGGGCGGTTTCGCTGAATATGCCGCCGCCGAACGGGGCTTGCACGTCACCGCGCTCACGATCAGTGCTGAGCAATATAAATACGCCGTGGACCGGATCAAAAAAGCCGGGCTGTCAGACCGAGTGACCTTTAAATTGCAGGACTACCGCGATGAGCGCGGGCTCTATGACGGCATCGCCAGTATCGAAATGTTCGAGGCGGTAGGCGAGCAGTATTGGCCGATCTATTTCGACACCGTCCGCCAGAGGCTGAAGCCCGGACGCGCAGCCACGCTACAGATCATCACCGTCGACCACGCCCGCTGGGACGTTTACAAGCGCGGCGTGGATTTCATTCAGAAATACATCTTTCCGGGCGGCATGTTGCCCAGCCCCAAGGTGCTGCGCGAGCAGGTCGAACGCGCCGGTCTTGTGGTCGACCGCTCGGTCGAGTTCGGCAAAAGCTATGACATCACGCTGCGCCGCTGGCATGAGACCTTTAACGCGAAATGGGATCAGATCACCGCGCTTGGCTTTGACGAACGCTTTCGCCGGATGTGGAATTTTTACCTCACTTCCTGCGCTGCGACATTTGACAGTGGAAATTGCGACGTGACGCAGATTACGGTACGGCGACCTGTGTGACCGCCCCTGCGGTCCGACCCCGCTAGGAGCCGAAAATGCCGACTGGTGCACGACTTATGGCAGCGATCTCACTCGCGGTGCTGGCCTTTATCCTGTCTGGAATGATCGTGCCCTTGATGCCGGAAAGCACGGATTTCGGGTACTTCCTGCCGCTCAACATGGTGCTGGGCCTTCTGGTCGGCTGGCGTGTGATGGGCAAGCGCGCCGGCCGTGGCATTACGGCGGCAATCAACAACGGTCTGGCCGGTGTCTTTGTGTTGATGCTCTGGGCGATTTTCTTGCAGGCGGCGAATGAGATGGTACGTCTCGCCTTGCGCAATCGCTATGATGATCCCTTTGAGGCCATCGTCGCCATTTTCCAGATTGGGGCTGAGTTCGGCGTGATGATTGCCACTGTACCCATGGGCGTGGCGCTTGTAGTGGGTGCCGTGATCTCTGGTCTGTTGACCGAATTTGCCTATCATCGGTGGTCCTAACCCCCATGCGACATTTGTTTATCTACGGAACTTTGCGGCATCTGCCGCTGCTGGAGCTTGTACTGGGCCGCCCCGCTAGGGCGATTGATCTTAGCGAGACGAGCTTGTCCGGCTACCGCGTCTCTGCCGCAGCGGAGGGGCCGTTCCCCACAATTGAAGCCTGCGAGGGCGCGCAGGCCGAAGGCTTGTTGGTGCAGGGCCTCAGCGCGGATGATTTTGCCCGGCTCGATTTCTATGAGGGTGCGTTCGATTATGATCTGGTCCCGGTGACGCTGGCAGACGGGCAGGCGGCCGAGGTCTATCTGCCGCAGCCGGGGCGCTGGACGGCGCAGGGGCCGTGGTCGCTCGCACAGTGGGAGGCCGATTGGGCCGCGCTGTCGTGCCACGCGGCGCGCGAAGTCATGAGCTATATGGGCAAGCGCCCCCGTGCTGAAGTCGACGCGATGTTCCCGATGATCCGCCGCCGCGCCCATCAACAGGTGCTGGCAAAGACGGGCGCGCATGATCCGCTGGCCCTCGACGGTAGGATTGAGATTACCGGCCGAGATCGCGTTTACGCAAAGTTCTTTGCCCTTGATGAAATTTCGCTCCGCCACGAGACCTTCGACGGTGCCATGTCCGAGGAGATCGACCGCGCGGTCTTTGTCAGTGCGGATGCGGCGTTGGTGCTGCCTTATGACCCCGCACGCGACCGCGTGCTGCTGGTTGAGCAGATCCGCATGGGCCCTTTGGCGCGGGGCGATCACACCTGCTGGCAGTTAGAGCCCATCGCAGGCCATATTGATCCCGGTGAGACACCGCAGGGCGCCGCACGACGCGAGGCGGTTGAAGAGGCGGGGATCACATTAGGCGCCTTGGAACCCGTAGGAAACGTCTATGCCTCTCCCGGCAATGCGACGGAATTCTTTCACATTTTCGTGGGATTGACGGATTTGCCGGATCATATCATTGGCACGGGCGGTTTGGTCTCAGAGGGCGAGGATATACGGTCGCATTTGATGTCCTTTGACGATCTGATGGCCTTGGCCGATGGGCAGGCGCTCGCCAATGCGCCATTGGTGGCAAGCGTCTATTGGCTGGCCCGTCACCGCGAACGCTTGAGGTCCGAGAGCGCGACAGCTAAACCGGACGGAACATGAACTGGGGGCAAACATGCAGGTTGCAAAAGATCTGGCCGAGGCCATTGGAAACACACCGCTGATCCGGCTGCGCGGCGCGAGCGAAGAGACCGGCTGCGAAATTCTGGGCAAAGCGGAATTCATGAACCCCGGTCAGTCGGTCAAAGACCGCGCGGCGCTGTTTATCATTCGCGATGCCATCGCACGGGGCGAGTTGAAGCCCGGCGGCACCATTGTCGAAGGCACGGCGGGCAACACCGGCATCGGGCTTGCGCTTGTCGGCGCCTCGATGGGGTTCAAAACCGTTATCGTTATTCCTGAGACACAGTCGCAGGAAAAGAAAGACATGTTGCGGCTTGCCGGTGCAGAATTGGTGCAGGTGCCCGCAGCCCCTTACAAAAATCCAAACAACTTTGTCCGCTATTCCGAGCGTTTGGCAAAGGAACTGGCCAAGACCACGCCCGAAGGGGTGATCTGGGCCAACCAGTTCGACAATACCGCCAACCGTCAGGCCCATATCGAAACCACTGGTCCCGAGATCTGGGAACAAACTAACGGCAAAGTGGATGGTTTCTGCTGCGCCGTAGGCTCTGGCGGCACGCTGGTTGGCGTTGCCATGGCACTTCAGCCTAAGGGCGTGAAGATCGCGCTGGCCGATCCCGATGGCGCGGCGCTGCACAACTACTACACCGAAGGCGAGTTGAAAGCCGAGGGCAGTTCCATTGCCGAAGGCATCGGGCAGGGGCGGATCACCGCGAACCTCGAAGGGTTCAAACCGGACTACTCCTACAATATCTCTGACGAAGAAGCCTTGCCGGTGGTCTTTGACCTGCTGGAAAACGAAGGGCTCTGCCTTGGCGCTTCTTCTGGCGTGAACGTCGCAGGCGCCATGCGCATGGCGAAGGACATGGGGCCGGGGCATACGATCGTCACCGTGCTTTGTGACTTTGGCACGCGCTATCAGTCCAAGCTCTTTAACCCAGAGTTCCTGCGCGAGAAGGGGCTGCCGACGCCCGGCTGGCTTGATGCCGCGCCGCAATCCATTCCAGGTGTTTTCGAGGATACATGACCCAAATGCTCCGCTTCGCCCTCGGCCTTACCGCGTTGCTGGTCTGGCTGACCGGCGCTGCAGTCGCTCAAGAACCGGTTCTGCCGGATTTTGACCAATGGGAATCCGTCGCGTCCACCGCTGAAGAGGCAATCGACGCGACGGACACAACCGAGACCATGCTAGAGGTGCAGCGCGCCCGGCTGGTGGATTATCGCACCAAATTCGACGCGGCGCGAAATCTAAACGCGGCGCGGATCAATGCGCTGCGCGAACAAATAGCTGCCCTTGGTACCCCGCCCGAAGGCGAAGGGGCAGAGCCAGAATCGCCCGAGGTCGCCGCCAACCGTGAAGAGCTGAACCGACAGCTTAACACCCTGCTGACGCCGGTTCAGCGGGCCGAAGCGGCGTACCTGCGGGCCGATGCGCTGATCGGTCAAATCGACGTGGCGCTGCGCGAACGTCAGACCGAGCAGTTGATGGAGGTCGTGCCCACGCCGCTCAACCCGGTCCACTGGCGCACGGCAATCGACGATTTGGCCACCGCAGCGGGAGAAATCGCCGCCGAAGCGCCGGATGATGCAGATAGCGCACGTCGCAACCTGAGATCATCGCTCCCTGCGGTACTGGGGCTCACCGTACTCGGCCTGGTGCTGATTTTCCGCGGTCACCACTGGTCGACGACAATCGTCGGGCGGCTCCAACAGTTTGGCGCGCGCGGTTTCGGCATCTGGCGCTTCGTCGTTTCGCTATTGCGGATCATCCTGCCCACGGTCGGTTTGGTCTTGCTGGCCATGGCCGTACTAGCGACCGATTGGCTGGGGCCTCGCGGCTCTGCCTTGGTGCAGCTTCTCCCTGTAATTGGCGGCGCGATGCTCGGCGTTCGCTGGGTGGCCGAGCGGGTGTTTTCACGCGACGAAGACGAGGCGCTGATCCTGCTTCCGCGCCCCGAGCGGAAAGCCGTGCGCTTTTACGTCAGCATCATCACAGTGACCGTCATTCTGGGCGCGATTATCCGTGCGATTTTCGACGGGCAGCAACCGGCTGAGACCACCGAAGCGGTGCTCCGCCTGCCTGTCATGTTGCTCAGCGCCTTTGCCCTGTTCCGCATTGGTCGCATTCTGCACGGTCACAGCGAGCCGGTGCCGGAGGATACACCTGCCTCTGAAGAGCCGCGCGTATCGACCCTGAGCCGCGTGGTGCGCGGCCTAGGCTTGGGCGCGATGATTGTGGCCGTGGTGGCACCGCTCTTGCTGATCAGTGGCTATTACAACGCCGCCGTGTCGCTGCTGCCTCCCTATGTCACCACACTGGTCCTTTTGGGGCTGGTGATGACGCTGCAACGCTTCTTGGCGGATGTCTACGGCGCAATGACCGGGCAGGGCGTTCAGGCACGCGATGCGCTGATGCCGGTGTTCTTTGGCCTGATCCTGCTGCTGCTTTCGCTGCCGGTGATGGCGCTGGCATGGGGCGCGCGGGTCACCGACCTGACCGAGCTTTGGGCGCTGTTCAGCCGGGGATTCGCCTTTGGCGAGACGCGGATCCGTCCGACAGACTTCCTGTCTTTCGCGGTGATTTTCGTGATCGGCTATGCCGCCACCCGTCTTATTCAAGGTGCGCTGCGCAGCAACGTCTTGCCAAAGACGCGGATGGACATCGGCGGACAGAACGCCATCGTCTCGGGGATTGGCTATGTCGGTATTTTCCTCGCCGCGCTGCTGGCCATTACCGGGGCCGGGATCGACCTATCCGCGCTTGCCTATGTCGCCGGTGCGCTGTCGGTCGGTATCGGTTTCGGTCTGCAAAACGTCGTGTCGAACTTCGTGTCGGGCATCATCCTGTTGATCGAACGCCCCATCTCCGAAGGCGATTGGATCGAGGTCGGCGGCCAAATGGGCTATGTGCGTGACATCTCGGTACGCTCGACAAGGATCGAGACCTTTGACCGCACGGATGTGATCGTGCCCAACGCCGATCTTATAAGCGGCACGGTCACCAACTACACCCGGGGCAATACCGTGGGCCGCCTGATCGTGCCCGTGGGCGTGGCCTATGGCACCGATACCAAACGGGTAGAGGGCATCTTGCAAGAGATCGCCCAAGCGCAGCCCATCGTGCTGACCAACCCGCCGCCTGCGGTGCTGTTCCTGAACTTCGGTGCCGATGCGCTGGAATTCGAAGTCCGCTGCTACCTGCGGGATGTCAATTGGATGATGAAGGTCAAGAACGACATCAACCATGCCATCGCCGCGCGCTTCAACGAAGAAGGGATCGAAATTCCCTTTGCCCAGCGTGATCTCTGGCTGCGTAATCCTGAAGCTTTGAAAAGCGATGCCGCGCCCGCGCAGGACGAGGGCGGCAAAACGGCGGAGCCGCAGGCATGACAGGCGAACTGTTTCGGACAGAAGCCTATCTGCGCGACGCGCCGGCCCGCGTGGCGGCCCATACGCCAGAGGGCGGGGTGATCTTGGACAATTCCCTGTTCTACCCCACTGGGGGCGGCCAGCCGGGCGACAGCGGCTGGCTGACATGGGACAAACAGGAACTCTCCATCGCCACCACCGTGCGCGACCGTGACAGTGGCCGTATCGCGCTGGTTCCGGCAGAGCCGCGTGCCCTGCCGCCCGTTGGGGCCTATGTGACCCAAGAGCTCGACTGGGACCGGCGCCATAAACATATGCGCGTGCACACGGCGCTGCATCTGTTGTCAGTGGTGATCCCGCATCCGGTGACGGGGGGGCAGATCTCGGCCAGCCATGGGCGGCTTGATTTCAACATGCCCGATGCGCCCCAAGATCGGGCGGAGTTGGAAGAGGCGCTGAACCACTTCGTCTCTCTCGACGCGCGGGTGAGCGAGGATTGGATCACGGAAGCCGAACTTGATGCGGCCCCGGAACTGGTTAAAACCATGTCCGTCGCGCCCCCACGCGGGCGGGGCGACATTCGTCTGATCCGGATTGGTGACGCGCAAAACCCCATCGACTTGCAGCCCTGTGGCGGCACCCATGTGGCCCGAACCGGCGAAATTGGCGCGCTTCGCCTTGGAAAGATTGAGAAAAAGGGCCGATTAAACCGCCGGGTCTATGTCCATCTGGGTGGTTAGATAAATTTATCTGTCTTGGGGGGATTTCGCTCTTGCAACTCACTGTCCCCCCAAGCTAAACCGCGCATCAACGGAGCGGTGGCCGAGTGGTCGAAGGCGCACGCCTGGAAAGTGTGTAGGCGGGAGACCGTCTCCAGGGTTCGAATCCCTGTCGCTCCGCCATTTTCCCCCTTTTTGAGAATATAGTTTTTCAGCCCGTCTGGGCCGTTCTCTGGTGCATGCAAGAAAGCCCGGCACCTCTCGGTCCGGGCCTTCTCAGTTCTATTCACGTCGACTCAGCGGGAGTCGTTAGCCGCGCCAAAACCGCCATAGGCAAAACCTTCGCCCAAGCTGCTCTGCAGGCCGTTGGTTGAGAAGGTGGCGACAGGCGCACGATCATCCGAGAATGTCTCCAGCCGCAGGTCTGCGGCGCGTTCGTTGGGACGGGTGGCACCGGCCTGCTCAGCGTAGACAACGACAGAGGTCACGGAGGTATCGAGCCGCAGGTCATCGTAGCGGGTCGACTGACCGGCAAAGCTGGCAGTGGCGATCAGAGTGGCGGCGGCGGTTGCGATAAAGAGTTTCATTTTCAGGTCCTTTCAGGTTTGGGAAAGGGCGTCGGCTTACTCGCTCTGGGGAGAGGCGGGGAGGTCGGGAGGCCCGTTCGATACAATCATATTAAAGGGTGAAAGTGGGCTGTTACAAAGCAACTCGGTTCACCGCGCTGTGTTGAAGTGAGACGCCGCGCGATTGAACCGTAACAATTAACAGCAACCACCTAACGAATTGTTTGATATATACTTTTTATGAATCGACACGTTTGATGCGCACTGCAAACAGGGGCAAAATGCCCCCTTTCAAGCCCTGTTACATACCCGTCGCAGGAACGTGTCCCACGCCGCTGCACGGACTGCTCCTCAGCCCGTGTAGAATGTTTCAATCTTTGCGTTTGATTTGGCGGCAAAGAAAAGCCCGAAGCGGATAATCTCCGCTCCGGGCTTTAGGTTTGTACTGTGATATTGCTTAGACAAGTGGCTCGTAAAGCACCACGCGGGTGTTCATCGGTACCCGGTCATAAAGCTCGGCCATCTGGTCGTTCACCAGACGAGCGCAGCCGTTGGAGACGCGCTTGCCTAGCGTGCTGGGATCGTTGGTGCCGTGGATCCGCAGAAAGGTGTCGCCGCGCTCTTCGGTAAAGAGGTAGAGGCCGCGAGACCCCAGCGGATTGTCGAGGCCGCCATCCATACCATCGGCGTATTTCGCGTATTTCTCCGGTTCGCGGTCGATCATATCCGGCGTCGGGGTCCAGCTTGGCCATTCTTTCTTGGCGCCCACGTAGAACTCACCGGACTCGTAAAGACCCGGGCGACCGACGCCCACAGTATAGCGCCATGCCATATTGTCGGGCAGCGTCCAGTAGAGCGCGAAATTATCGGGATCGACGTGGATCTCATAGGGCGGCGCGCCTGCCGCGATCGGCACTTTGCGCGGCATCATCTCTGGCGGCACATCATAGTTCGGCATTTCCTTGGGCGGATGCGCCAATGCGGGCGTGGCGAGGCCGCCGCTGAATGCTGCGCCGCTGGCTGCTATACCGGTGATGAAATGTCGTCTTCTCATTGCGTCTTTCCCCTATTCTTCAATCTCGTGTTGAAGGGGAAACCGTTTCAGGGCCCGGCTGTTCCATCATTATAACGGGATCACAAACTGTTGTAGCTTTTCAACAGCGCTTTAAGCGGACAGTCTTTCAATCACGCCCTGCGCCCAACGGTTGGCGGATTGGCCAAAACAATCATGCAACGAATCCACCGCCGTCACGCTGCCAAACGCCAAACGGCCCAATAGGCAGAGGCCGGGCACGGGGTGTCCGCCTCGGTCACGTAGGGTACCGTCGGGCGCAATCGCCGCGGCCAGATCGGTTGAGACCGGCGCGAGGAAACCCTGCGTGATAAGGTCGGGGAGGGGCGGGCCCTTGATGTTGGAGAGGACCGGCGCAGGAAGCACCGCGTCGATAATAACGGAGACCTTCGCCTCCCGCCCTTGTGAGCGGAGGGTCCAACCTTGCTCTGTCTCCGCAATTTCGGGGTTTGTGGTGAGCGCCAGATCAACCAATCCCGCGTCGATAAGGGCCAGCAGTTCTCGCGCCGAGGACAGGGGCGGCCCGTAAGAATACCGCTTTAACCCCTCGTCGAAGTCTATCAACCGCTTTGCCGTCTCCGGGGTCGCGTGGCCCGGATTGAAGGCCGCGCGCCATTGATCCTGCCATTTGCGCCAAACCTGCCCAAGCGCGTAACCGGGGCTCGGCGCGACCTCTCCGGCGGCCAGGTCTATCCCATAGCGCAGGGCGTCCATTGAGGGCAGACGGTCCTGCGCGCCGGGGTCTGACCATTCCGTTTCCAGCCAGTCCAAGATCTGCGCCTTGCTCACATTCTGCGGTTTAAGGATGCGGGCCACCACGGGCACCAAGGCCCCTGAGATAAGCGAGGGTGCCACCTCAGGCCCCGCGCTGACCGCTGCCGTGGCGGATTGGATGAAGTGGGCGGTTTCCTCCGGTAATGGCTCGAAAAGCGCGTCGAAGGCGCCATCTCCCGGCTTGGGGAAAGGTGGCTGTCCGTTGAGCGAGAAGGGCAGAATGCGGTTCGGCTCCCGGCCCGAGGCGTGATAGCCCGCCGGATCGAAACCGCCGCCTTGCGCCGTGGTCAGGCTGCGCAACACGTCATAGGTCGACAGACCCAAGCCCCGGATGGCGACCTGTTTGCCCTGCCAGCCCGCCGCCTGTTCAGCGAGCGCTGCCGCAGGATAGGCCTGCGCGACCTCCGCCTTAGTCAGCGCCGCGTGATCTTGCCATCCGGCCCATTGCGCGTCCGCCTCTACGGGCGGCTGGCCGAGGGTGAGAAGGACCTCGTTATAGACTGCCTCCGCGCCGGACTTCGATTCGACACGCCAGCCCGGGTCTTTTCGCGAGATCCGCGAGACTTGGGCCGGGATCAGCCTGAGCGTCGCGCCGGTTTTTTTAAAACCCTGCGCAAAAAGATCGTCCCAACGCGCATTAAGGTAGCGGCCCATATCGGCGCGGGATGGGAAACTGTCGGGATCGATGGGCTTGACTTGCCACTCCGCAAAGCGCCCCACGGTCGTTCCTTGCGGCGGCCGGATGGCGATATCGCGGTATGGGATGTTGAGCAGACAATAGGCCGGCTCTGATGGGGCGAAGTTTGGTCCGGCGCCGGGGTAGGGGCCGGGCTCGTAAATATCGATCTGCACGCGGCGGTCGGTGGTCTTGAGGCGCTGTGACAGGGCCTCCAACGCGCCAAGGCCCCGTGGCCCGAATCCGATCACCGCAATTCGCGCTGTACCCTTTGCCTGCATGTCGCTCCCCGGTCTTATTCCAGCGCGACCGTAGAGCCGCGCCATCGCAGGGGAAAGCCCGCGCGCACCAAAAGCGCGCAACAAAAAAGGCACCCGAAGGCGCCCTTAACAAACCACTCATTTCACCGGAGAGGCTGCGATCAGCCGCCCCAGCTGCGCACCGAACCACAGTCCATATGGGTGAAGTTGGAGCCGGAATAGCGCCCAACACCGCCGCCGCCGCAGGCCATCGCCGCACGGGCCACCTGATGCACCGAGCGGGATGCGAGGCGCAGGTCAGCGGCCTGACCTTTGAGGTGCAGCGAGTTCTTGGCCACACCGCTAGAGCGGGAGCGCAACATCGCGTTGGTCTTTGGGCTGCGGTAGCCGGACAGGAGCATATAGGGCTCATTCACATCCAGCAGGTTATGCGACGCGGCCATGATGTCGACGGTACGCAGGTCCATGTTGGTGACCTCATCCGTCCGCCAATCGCGCATAAAGTGGTTGATCTCGGCAAAGGCGTCTTTGATATAGTGACCTTCGATCCAATAGATCATGTCCAGCCGTTCGCCTGTGCGACCGGAGAACATGCGGATGCGGCGAATATCGCCAGCGCCACGCAGAAAACCTGCCGCGTTAGAGAAGGTGGGAGCTGCTGCAACGGTGGTTGCTGCGAATGCACCCAGAAGGGCGCGTCGGGTCATACCCGAGGAGCTTGTGCCTGTCATGTGTCTCTGTCCCGTCGTCTGCCTAAGTTACCCAAGATGTTACATGGGCCATTCATCTCATCCCCAGATGCAACATTGTTATTGCATAGCGGGAAAATCTGACCAAGGGCTGAATCGGAAAGGTTCCCGAGAGGTACAAATTTAGGCAAGTTTTTGCGCAATGTGGTTAAAAAACCCAATGTTTACAGGGAAAACCGATGCCCGATGCGCACAGACCAAAACCAGATTTTCCTGCGAACGGAAATTTGAATGGACTTGCGCGTCTTATTCTTGGCAAACCGGGCAGGCAATAGGGTCGCTCGGCGGCAATGGTAAATTCACGGGGAACGACATGGGATTCAGCGCGACATCTTCACGGCATCTGCCCAATCTAATCGCGGGGCTGGCCCTGATGATCACGGCGTTGATCTTTGCCGGGCCCGCCACGGCGCAGGTCACCGCTTTCAAACAGGCGGTCGCCGAGGCCGCCGCGCAGGACGATGACATCGCTGCCTTCTACCGCGAAAATGACTATGCCGCGATTTGGACCGGCGCCGCCGAGGAACACCGCGCGCGTCGTTCGGAACTGCTGCGGGCGATCACCACGGCGGATGACCACGGCCTGCCGGTGACGCGCTATAACCCCGATGCCGTTTTGGAGATGCTGCGCAACGCGCAGAGCCCGCGCGACCGGGGATTCGCCGAAGTTGAACTGAGCCGCGTCTTCCTGCGCTACGCCCGCGACATACAGACCGGCGTGCTGATCCCTAAGCGGATCATCAGCCAGATCGTGCGTGAAATCCCTTACCGTGACCACAAGACCTATCTGCAAGACCTGCCCAAATCCACTCCCGCCGCTTATTTCCGCGCCCTGCCGCCGCGCAGCCTAGAGTATAATGCGCTGCTCAAGGAGAAGATCGCGATGGAGAAGCTGCTGTCTCAGGGCGGTTGGGGCCCGTCGGTTCCCGCAGGCAAGCTTGAGCCGGGCGATACTGGCAATGATGTGATCGCGCTGCGCAACCGTCTCATCGCCATGGGCTATCTGGAGCGGTCCAATGCCGTTGGCTATGACGCCAGCCTCACCGATGCCGTGCGCCAGTTCCAAGAGGCGCATGGGCTGAACACCGATGGTGTCGCAGGTCCGGCCACGATGAAGCAGATCAACATCGGTGTAGAGCAGCGGCTGCAATCGGTCATGGTGGCACTTGAGCGCGAGCGCTGGTTCAACACCGACCGCGGCAAACGTCATATCCTTGTGAACATCCCCGATTTCTCGGCCAAGATCATCGACGATGGCAAGACCACCTTCCAGACCCGTTCGGTCGTAGGTGCCGCCCGCGAAGACCGCCCGACGCCGGAATTTTCGGATGTGATGGAGCATATGGTGGTGAACCCAAGCTGGTATGTGCCGCGCTC
This sequence comes from Sulfitobacter dubius, assembly GCF_027214245.1. Taxonomy (GTDB): domain Bacteria; phylum Pseudomonadota; class Alphaproteobacteria; order Rhodobacterales; family Rhodobacteraceae; genus Sulfitobacter; species Sulfitobacter dubius_A. Next base: position 50,591 of record NZ_JAPWHM010000003.1, read on the forward strand.
GATCATCGTTGGGGAATACCTGCCGCAGCTCAAGCGCAACTCCTATGCCGTGAACCATATTGAGATCACAGACAGCCGGGGCCGCAAGGTGAACCGGGGTGCGGTGAACTTCAACAAATATACCGCGCGGACCTTCCCCTTTGCCATGCGCCAGCCGCCCAGCAACACCAATGCTCTGGGTCTGGTGAAATTCATGTTCCCCAACAAGTACAACATCTACCTGCATGACACCCCGGCCAAGAGCCTGTTTGACCGCGATGTGCGGGCCTTCAGCCATGGCTGCGTGCGTCTGGCCGAACCGTTTGAGTTTGCCTATGCGCTGTTGGCCCCACAGTCTGCGGATCCCGAGGGCGAGTTCCAAGCCATTCTGCGCAGTGGCCGCGAGACACGGATCGTCTTGGAAGAGCAGGTGCCCGTGCATTTGATCTACCGCACCGCCGTCACCAACGCCCGTGGTCACACCGAATACCGCGATGACGTCTATGGCCGGGATGCGCTGATCTGGAACGCGCTGGCCAAGGCGGGGGTGGCCTTGCGTGGCGTTCAGGGGTAACTCTCGGGCGCGCAACAAGTAAGGGCCGCCCGAAATGACCTATAGTGTTCAGCAAATCGCCAAAGCCGTCGGCGCCAGCGCCGACGGCGACATCGAACTCATGGTCAGCGGCGTCGCCGAACCGGCCAGTGCCAAACAGGGTGAGATGGCGCTGGCGATGGACCCGCGCTATGCCAGCAGGCTTTCTGAGGGTGCCGCCGAGGTGGCGATGCTTTGGGAGGGGGCTGATTGGCGGGCTCTGGGTCTCAAGGCGGCAATCTTGCCCAACCGTCCACGCTATGCACTTTCCGGTGTGACGCGCATGCTCGACACAGGGCAGGGGTTCAAACCGGGCATTCACCCCACCGCCGTGATCGATCCCGAGGCCGTGCTTGGCGATGATGTCTCGGTCGGGCCGCTGGCGGTGATCTCTGCCGGGGCGCGGATTGGCGCGGGCAGCGTGATCGGACCGCTGTGCTTTGTCGGCGTTGATGCATCACTGGGCGAGGGTTCTTTCCTTCGTGAACACGTCAGCATCGGCGCGCGCGTCACCATCGGTTCACGCTTCATCGCGCAATCGGGCGTGCGCTTGGGCGGCGACGGTTTCTCTTTCGTGACGGCTGAGCTTTCTACCGTGGAAAGCGCGCGGCAGACCTTGGGCGATCAGGGCGACGCGGCACCGCAACCTTGGACCCGCATTCATTCGCTTGGCGCTGTGACCATCGGCGCGGATGTTGAGATGGGCATGGGTTCCACCATCGATAACGGCACCATCCGCGACACCCGCGTGGGCGATGGCACGAAAATCGATAACCTTGTCCACATCGGCCATAACGCAGTGATCGGCAAAAACTGCCTGCTTTGCGGGCAGGCCGGGGTCGGTGGTTCGACCCGCGTGGGCGACAACGTCGTGTTGGGCGGGCAGGTCGGTCTGGCCGACAATATCACCATCGGTGACCGGGTGATTGCAGGTGGCGGGACGGTTGTGCTGTCTAACGTGCCCGAGGGCCGGACCATGCTGGGCTACCCCGCCACGCAGATGAGCAAGCAAACCGAAATTTACAAAGCACTGCGCCGTTTGCCCAAACTGCTGCGTGATGTCGCGGCCCTACAAAAGGTGGTTTCCAAAGCCTACAAGGCTGACTAAACCTGCCGCGGACATTGTTGAGGGACGCAGCCATGAGCACTCAGGATCAGGTCATTACCATCCTCGCCGAACAGGCCATGATTGAGCCGGAGGATGTCACGCTCGACAGCACCCTGGAGGATCTGGGCATCGACAGCATGGGGGTCGTCGAATGCATCTTCGCCATAGAAGAAACATTCGACATCAACGTGCCCTTCAATGCCAATAGCCCGAGCGAAAGCGATTTCGACATTTCGACCGTGCGCAGCATCGTCGCCGGGGTGGAACGGCTAAAGGCCGAACAGAGCTGAGCCCATGAAAAGAGTTGTCATCACCGGCGCCGGCACGATCAACGCTCTGGGCCTGTCGGTGCCACAGACACTTGCCGCGATGCGCGAAGGCAAATGCGGCATCGGCCCACTTGAGTTCCGCGATGTGGAGCGGCTGGCCATCCGCATCGGTGGTCAGGTGCGCGGGTTTGAGGCCGAAGGGCGCTACAACCGCCAGCAGATCGCACTTTATGACCGTTTCACCCAATTCACCCTCGCCGCCGCGCGCGAAGCTATCGAGCAGTCGGGGCTGACCTTTACCGATGAGTTGGCCGCCCGCGCCGGGGTGGTGCTGGGCACGGCGGGGGGTGGTGTGTCCACGTGGGACGACAACTACCGCGCCGTCTATGAAGAGGGCAAAAACCGGGTGCATCCCTTCGTGGTACCCAAACTGATGAACAATGCCGCCGCCAGCCATGTCAGCATGGAATGGAACCTACGCGGCCCGTCCTTTACCGTGTCGACCGCCTGCGCATCGTCCAACCACGCCATGGCGCAGGCCTTCGCGATGGTCCGCTCGGGCATGAGCCCGGTGATGGTGACGGGCGGCTCGGAATCGATGCTCTGTTTTGGCGGGGTGAAGGCATGGGAAGGGCTGCGCGTGATGAGCCGCGATGCCTGCAGGCCCTTCTCTGCCAACCGCAACGGAATGGTACAGGGCGAGGGCGCGGGGGTCTTTGTTTTCGAAGACTATGACCACGCGCGGGCACGTGGGGCGGAAATCCTTTGCGAGGTCGCGGGTTTCGCCATGACTTCGGATGCCAGTGATATCGTCATGCCCTCCAAAGCTGGGGCCGCACGGGCCATGCAGGGGGCGCTGGCCGATGCGGGGATCAATCGCGAAGAGGTCGGCTATATCAACGCTCATGGCACCGGGACGGCGGCGAACGACAAGACCGAATGTGCGGCGGTCGCGGATGTGTTTGGCACTCACGCGGATCAACTGATGATCTCTTCGACGAAATCCATGCACGGCCATGTGATCGGCGGCACCGGTGCGGTTGAGCTTTTGGCCTGTATCATGGCGCTGCGCGACGGGGTGATCGCGCCCACCATCGGCTATGAAGAACCCGACCCGGAATGCGCCCTCGACGTGGTGCCGAATGAGGCCCGTGACGCGCAGGTCGATGTGGCGCTCAGCAACGCCTTCGCCTTTGGTGGGATGAACGCCGTTCTGGCCCTGCGCCGAGCCTGAACGATCCTAACGCCGGACGAAAAATGCCGCCCCCGGCAGGGAGCGGCATCAAAATTCGTGAATTTAGGCAGGTCTTACTGCTCGATCACCGACACTTCGTCGTAGCCAGCGGTGAAACCGTCGAGCGAGAGTGTCAGCTTGACCTCTTGATCGGGGGCCAATGCGGGCACGATGGTCAAGACCGCTTCTTTGCCGCGCTTGAAGGCGCCGATATCGGCATCTGTCAGACCCATCCGCACATAGCAGCCCACCGGGTTGCAGAAAGCATAGGGATAGCGGCGGGCTTTGCCACCATCGACCGACAGGGTCAGCTGCGCGGGCAAGGCCGTCTCAAGCGGGACAACAACCGTGGCACCGGCTTTGGCTTGACCACCATCGGGCAGACGGAAAAGCGAAACTTCGGCAACTGGCGCGCCTTCACCATCGGCAAGCAGTTGGTACATCTGGCAGGGGTCGACCTCTTCCTCGGTCTTGATGCAGCGCATCTCCCAAGAGCCAATCTCTTTCTTGGTGTAGGGCTTGCCCAGTTCGGGGTCTTTGTCCGCGTCTTCGCCAAGGCTCAGCTGCTCTTCGATCTGGGCGGCATTGCCGCTGGTGCCGGGCTGGGGCTGCTGCTCTTCGGTCTGTGCTGGCTCTTCTTCCGTGGCAGTCTGGGCGAAAGCCGTCATTGGGGCCGTCAGTGCAAGCGCTGCACAAAGCGGCAGGGCGGTCATAAACTTGCTCATGTCATATCCACATTTGTTGCGTTACCGCCCCTTACCACGCCGCCTTGGGATTGTCAGTGGCCATGGCCGCATTTCAATCATGGTTCGGGCAATTTCATGCCGACCTGCGCGGGGGCGGTTTCCCACGTTCTCAAGGGTTTAGGCGGCACAAATGCAAAAGGGGACGCAGCGCGCCCCCTTTCCGTGTACTTTCTCCCCGTCGGACTGGGCCGACTTATTAATGCCACGTTAGGCAAGCAGGTGATGCCGGTCAACAGGAAAAATGCGACAATCTGTCAGGGGCCCGCGACAGTCCTTGGCAGAAAAAGGGCCGCACCCGAGGGCGCGGCCAAGTCTAACAGGGAGGAAGTACACCCACCCGAAAGAAGGACATGCGGGCGGGGTGCCTTCACTATGGCGCGCAAAGGTTAAGTTTGTATGCTCTAGTGGAACGGACGAATGGCTAAATTTGACAGAAAGGCCCCAACGTGAGCAGTGACATCTTTATCGGCGGCGGCGGTCCCGACCATGCGACCAAGCAATTTCTCGATCTTGGCTATGCCAACCGCCACGGGCTGATCGCAGGGGCGACGGGCACCGGCAAGACGGTGACGCTGCAAATCCTTGCCGAGGGCTTTGCCAATGCCGGGGTGCCGGTGTTTCTGTCGGATGTGAAGGGCGATCTGTCCGGCCTTGCCGTTGCGGGAAGCGAGACCGCCAAACTGCACGGCCCCTTCACCGAACGCGCGGCAAAGATCGGCTTTGACGACTATGCCTATCAATCCTTTCCGGTGACCTTTTGGGATCTCTTTGGGCAGCAGGGCCATCCCGTCCGCACCACCGTTTCCGAGATGGGCCCGCTGCTGATCGCCCAATTACTCAGCCTTTCCGAGGCGCAGGAGGGCATCCTGAACATCGCCTTTCGCGTGGCCGACGAAGAGGGGATGCCGCTTTTGGATCTGAAAGACCTGCAATCCCTGCTGGTCTGGGTGGGCGAGAATGCAAAGGACTTGGCGCTGCGCTATGGCAATGTCTCGACCGCCTCGGTGGGCACGATCCAGCGGCGGTTATTGGTGCTGGAAAACCAAGGCGGTGCGCAGTTGTTTGGCGAACCGGCGCTGGCGCTGTCGGACCTCATGCGCTGCGATGCCGAGGGCCGCGGACGGATCAACATCCTCGCCGCTGACAAGCTCATGGCGTCGCCCAAACTCTATGCCACCTTCCTGCTGTGGCTCATGTCCGAGCTTTTCGAGGAACTGCCCGAGGTCGGCGACCCCAACAAACCGAAGCTCGTGTTCTTCTTCGACGAGGCGCATCTGCTGTTTGACGACGCGCCCAAGGCGCTGGTCGACAAGGTAGAGCAGGTGGCCCGCCTGATCCGCTCCAAGGGCGTCGGCGTCTATTTTGTCACCCAAAACCCGGCCGATGTGCCCGACGATATCTTGGGCCAGCTTGGCAATCGCATCCAACACGCGCTGCGCGCTTTTACGGCGCGCGACCGCAAGGAACTGCGCCAAGCCGCGGAGACCTACCGCGAAAACCCGCGTTTCGACACCGAAGAGGCGATCCGCGAGGTCGGCGTGGGCGAGGCGGTGACCTCTATGCTGCAACGCAAGGGCGTGCCGGGCGTGGTGGAGCGCACCTTGATCCGACCGCCGTCTTCTCGGCTGGGGCCAATCACGGTGGCAGAGCGTGCGGCGGTGCTGGCGGAGTCCGATCTGGCGGGGAAATACGAGACCGTTCAAGACCGCAACTCGGCCTATGAGATGCTGAAGGCCCGCGCGGAAGCGGCGGCCAGAGAGGCCGAGAAAATCGAAGCCGCCGCCGAGGCAGAGGATGAAGCAGCCCGCGAGTTTCAAAAAGCCCGCCGCTATGGCGGAGCTCGCAGCGGCGGCGGCAGCCGGTCGGGCCGTAAGGCTTCGGACGGATTTGGCGATGCCATCGCAAGCGCGGTGATCAAGGAACTGAAAGGCACCACCGGGCGCCGTATCGTACGCGGCATCTTGGGCGGTTTGTTCAAAGGGCGCTGAGAAGGTGGACAGACAAAAAAGGGGCGCGGTAGCAATACCGCGCCCCTATTTCGTGAGGTGATCTGGCCAAGCTTACCGCTCGGGGATCAACCCGCGTGGGCTGAATCGCAGCACCAGCAGAAGCACGATGCCCATAGTCAACAGCCGCATATGCGCGGCGCTCTCGATCAGATGTGCCTTGAGAGCAGAACCTTCGGACATGCCAGCCGTGATGAGGTTCATCAGCCAAAGGCCCATCGGTTCAACCTGCACCCAAAGGAACCAAATCAGGAATCCGCCCAAAATCGCGCCGAAGTTGTTGCCCGACCCGCCGACGATCACCATCACCCAGATAAGGAAGGTAAAGCGCAGCGGCTGGTAGGTGCCCGGTGTCAACTGGCTGTCCATCGTGGTCATCATCGCACCCGCAATGCCGCAGATGGCAGAGCCAAGGATGAAGACCTGCAGATGCCGCGCGGTCACATCCTTGCCCATGGCTTCGGCTGCGACTTCGTTGTCACGGATTGCCCGCAGCATCCGGCCCCAAGGGGAATGCAGGGCACGCTGGCTCATCCACAGCAATAGGATCAGAACCACTGCGAAAAGCGCGATATAAAGCAGTTTGACCCAAAGCGTCGAGGCCTCCACCGGGTCAAACCCAAAGCCGGCGGCGCGTTCCACAAAGGAGGTGCTGTTTTGCAGATCAATCTCATAGGGCACCGGACGGGGCAGGCCGATCACGTTTTTCACGCCGCGGCTCATCCAGTCTTCGTTTTTCAGCACCGCGATGATGATCTCGGCAATCCCCAGCGTGGCAATCGCCAAATAGTCCGACCGCAGGCCAAGCGCCGTCTTACCGATCAGCCAAGCCGCCCCCGCTGCAAAGAGACCACCCACGGGCCAAGAGATCAGCACCGGCAGGCCAAGACCACCAAGATAGCCGGTCTGCGCGGGATTGATCGCCTCGACCGCCTCAACCGCAGGATCGAGCAGGGCGCGGAAGATGAAGAAACCGATGACCAGCACAGCAATCACCGCCAGGGTGCGCGCCGTGCCGGGGGCCATGCGTTTCATCAGCATGACCGCCGCCACCACGGTGCCCGCCCCAAGGGCCAGCGCCCCCAGAATGGCGAAACCACCGGTAGACCAAGCGCCCTCGGTCGGGGGCATAGAGACCAGCACAGCCGCCAGACCGCCCAAGGCGACAAAGCCCATGACGCCAACGTTGAACAGCCCCGCAAAGCCCCATTGCAGGTTCACCCCAAGCGCCATGATCGAAGAGATCAGGCCCATGGCGATGATAAGCAGGGCAGAGTTCCAGCTTTGGGCGAAGCCGGTGTAGATGATCATCAAGGCGATGATGCCGAAAAGGATCGTGTTTTTCACAGTCTGGGTCATACCGATTTCCCCTTGAACAGGCCGGTGGGCTTGATCAGCAGAACGATCAGAAGAATGACGAAGCTGACCGCAAATTTGTAATCCGTGCTCATAAGCTGCACCAAGCCGTCAGGCTGCAGCCCTTCGGGCATCACATAGCCCAGAACCTTTTTCCACGCATAGGTGATCGTAACCTCGCTGAATGCGATCACGAAACCGCCCGCGATCGCCCCCACCGGAGAGCCAAGCCCGCCGACGATGGCCGCCGCGAAGATCGGCAGTAGAAGTTGGAAATAGGTGAAGGGTTTGAACGACTTATCAAGTCCGTAAAGCGTGCCCGCGATGGTCGCGAGTGCGGCCACGATCATCCATGTGATCATCACCACGCGCTCGGGGTTGATGCCCGACAAAAGCGCCAGGTCCTCGTTATCGGAATAGGCGCGCATGGATTTGCCCGCGCGGGTCTTGTTGAGAAACCAAAACAGCACAGCCACAACGATGATCGCGGTGATGATGGTGATACCTTGGGTCGTCTTGAACGCCAGACCTTCATCAAGACCGGTCATCTCTTTGAAATCCCGCGCCGACATGATGAAACGCTGCCCGTCGAGGAAGTTCTGATCGTCCGCCCCAATGATGAAGCGGGTGATGCCGTTGTAGATGAAGGTCACACCAAGACTGACGATTACAAGGATCACCGGCTTGGCCTTTTGCTCGCGGTAGAATTTATAGACCACCCTGTCGGTGCCCAGCACCAGCAACATGGCAAAGGCGATGCCAAAGGGCAGGGCCAGAAGCGCCGTGGGCAGCACACCGAGGCTAAGGCCCATGGATTGGAACAGCCATGTTATCAGGATCGTCGCCATGGTGCCCATGGCCATCGTGTCGCCATGGGCGAAGTTGGAAAACCGCAGGATGCCGTAGACCAGCGTCACACCAAGCGCGCCGAGCGCCAGTTGCGAGCCATAGGCGATGCCCGGAATGAGCACATAGTTCGAAAGTGCAATAAATGCGTTGAGCAGATCCATGTTCAGCCCCCCAGAAACGATTTGCGGACTTCAGGATCGGCCAGAAGCTCTTTGCCGGTGCCGGTAAAGGCGTTCGCCCCCTGCACGAGCACATAGCCCTTGTCCGCGATCTCAAGCGCTTGACGGGCGTTCTGTTCGACCATCAGGATCGGGATGCCGGTGCGGGCCACCTCGATGATCCGGTCAAAGAGTTCGTCCATCACGATGGGCGAGACACCCGCTGTCGGCTCATCGAGCATCAGTACCTTCGGCTGCGTCATCAACGCCCGGCCAACGGCAACCTGCTGACGTTGACCGCCCGACAGTTCGCCCGCCGCCTGATTGCGCTTTTCCTTGAGGATCGGGAAGAGGTCATAGACCTGCGCCATCGTATCGCGAAAATCATCGCGGCGGATGAAGGCCCCCATCTCTAGATTCTCTTCGACCGTCATCGAGGTGAAGATGTTTGAGGTCTGGGGCACAAAGCCCATGCCCTTGGCCACCCGGTCTTGCGGGCTGAGGTTGGTAATATCCTCCCCATCCAGCCGTACATGGCCCTTGCGCATGTCGAGCATGCCAAAGACCGCCTTCATGCCCGTGGATTTGCCCGCACCATTGGGGCCGACGATCACGGCGATTTCGCCGCGGTCCACTGCGATGGTGCAGTCATGCAGAATGTCGGGGCCCGCGCCGTATCCAGCGGTCATGCTGTCGCCGATCAGAAAGGGGCCGCCGGGGGCGGGGTGAGTTTTGCCGCTGGCCTTGGGCATGATGCTGCCTTGGCCCTTTGCGTTGCCGACCGACCAATCTTTGTTGCCGCGGTCGCCGTAGGGATCATTGCTCATGCGCCTACCTTGTCCTTGTTCTTCAGACCGGTGCCGAGATAGGCCTCGATCACCTGCTCGTTCGCCTTGATCTCATCCAGCGTGCCTTCGGCCAGCACGTGACCCTCGGCCATGCAGATCACCGGGTCGCAAAGGCGGCCAATGAAATCCATGTCATGTTCGATAACGACGAATGTGTAATTGCGTTCTTGGTTCAGGCGGATGATGGCGTCACCGATTGTGTTCAACAGCGTCCGGTTCACGCCCGCGCCGACCTCATCCAGAAAGACGATCTTGGCATCGACCATCATGGTGCGGCCCAGTTCCAGCAGCTTTTTCTGCCCGCCCGAGATCTGACCGGCCTTTTGCTCGGCCAGATGTTCGATGGTCAGGAATTCCAGCACCTCATCGGCCTTGGCTTTCAGCGCGCGTTCCTCATCGGCAATGCGCTTGGTACCGAACCATGTGTTCCACAGTGTTTCGCCCGACTGGTTGCCCGGCACCATCATCAGGTTCTCACGGCATGACATCGACGAAAATTCATGCGCAATCTGGAAGGTGCGCAGCAGCCCTTTATGGAACAGCTCATGCGGGGGCAGGCCGGTGATATCCTCCCCGTCCATGGTGACCCGGCCCGAAGTGGGCTGCAGCACGCCTGCGATAACGTTGAACAGCGTGGTTTTCCCCGCGCCATTGGGGCCGATCAATCCGGTGATCGATCCCTTTTCAATCGACAGGCTTGCCCCGTCGACGGCGTGAAACCCGCCGAAGTGTTTGTGTACGTCGTCTACGACGATCATATGTCCATCCCCGTGTCCGCCACCTTGTGGCTGGTTTTTATTGGTCGTCTTGCGGTGAGCCGCGCATATCCGCGCCGCATTACCTGTTTACAGTCTGCTGAGATTCTTGGAAGGGACCGCTGCGGTCCTTTTATGAAGAAAGCTTGCCGCTGCCTCGTTAGAGGCAGATCGCGCAGCATTGCCGAAATCACGCTCAGCAAGATACATGCTCAGAGCCCTGACCGGCACGGCCATCTGTTGCTTTTTCATCCTTTCCTCCCAGACGGGACGTGTTTTCCACGTCCTCAATAGGCGTTTTGTACTGGCTGCCCGCGCGGAAGAAAAGCCGATTTCCCAAGCAAAAGGCCCGATCGCGATGCGACCGGGCCCCTGCAAGTGTTTCGGACGAAGCTTAGATCAGCGGTAGCCGACCGTCACCATCTTACCGTCTTTCATCTCGATCTCACGGTAGCTGCCCGCGCTTTCGCCCGGTCCGATCAGCTCAACCGCCGACGCACCGACATAGTCGACATCGCCGCCGTCTTTGATGATCTGCAGCGCTTTGCCCAGCTCACCCGGCAGGATTTTCTCACCCGGTGCGTTGGCGACTTCCATCACTTTTTCTTTGTACATCGCCGGATCGTTGGAGCCAGCGGCCTGCATCGCCAGCAGCATCAGAGCCGCCGCGTCATAGGCTTCGGGCGAGAAGGCGTTGGTCGGCTCGAAACCGGCTTCTTCGCCCATCTTCTTGTAGTTGTCCGGGCCTTCGCCAGAGGCGCTTGGGTTCTGACCGAAAGAACCATCCGCGAGCTCGGCGAATTTCTCTTCCAGCGTGTCGGAAACCATGCCATCGGGGAACATGAAGGTGTCGAACGCGCCTGCGTCCAGCGCGCCGTTCACGATGCCCGCGCCGCCTTGGTCGACATAGCCTGCAACGATCAGCACTTCACCACCGGCAGAGGCCAGCGCGCCGACTTCGGCGGAATAGTCCGCTTTGCCGTCTTCATGCGATGTGTTGATGGTGACGGTGCCGCCGGATTCCTTGAACGCGGTTTCAAAGCTGTCGGCCAGACCTTTACCATAGTCGTTGTTGGTATAGGTAACGGCGACTTCTTTGATGCCACGGTCGTTCAGGATGTCGGCCATGACCTGACCCTGACGCGCGTCCGACGGCGATGTGCGGAAGAACAGGCCGTTGTCTTCGACAGTCGACAGGGCAGGCGATGTCGCCGAAGGCGAGATCATCACGATGCCGTTCGGAATGGCGACGTTCTGCAGCGAGGCTGTCGTCTCACCCGAGCACATGCCGCCCACGATGCCGCTCACGCGGTCGGAGGTGATCAGACGCTCAGCCGATGCCACGGCAAGGCCCGCGTCGATGCAGCCGGTGTCGCCACGCTCGGACGAAACGGTGGCCCCGTCAAGGAACAGACCGCTCTCGTTAACCTCGGAAATCGCCAGTTCAGCACCGGCGGCCATGTCATTGGCCAGCGATTCCAGCGGGCCGGTGAAGCCCAGCAGAATGCCGATTTTTGTGTCTTCTGCATGCGCGCCGGTGGCGAGCAAAGCTACGGCCGTTGTGGCCATCAGTATTTTTTTCATTTGGTACTCTCCCTTAGTTGAACTCTCGTTCTGATCGAACGTTAGGTCGTGGTTTCGAAAAAGAAAAGGCGATTTATCAAGTGGTCTGCGCGGGCGGCTTTTCGCGTGTACCGAGTGGAATGCTGGAAATGGGCCGCTTGCTGGCTATGTCTTGATCCAAGCCCCCATGCCCAAAGGAGCCTGCCCATGACATCCGCCAAACAATTCGCGACCGCCACTTTCATCGGACTTAGCAGCCTCTGCGCCGCAGTCGCGGTAAGCGCCCAGAGCAGCCTGACGATCACCCCCATGGCCGAGGGTCTAGAGGCGCCTTGGGGCGTCGCCCCCATGCCCGACGGCGGCCTGTTGGTCACCGAGAAAGCCGGGCGGCTGATCTACCAAAAAGACGGCGCACGGCATGAGGTATCGGGCCTGCCCGAGGTGGCCGTGGTCGGGCAGGGCGGTCTGTTGGACATTACCCTGGCCGAGGATTTCGCCCAAAGCCGCCTGTTGTTCCTGACCTATTCCAAACCCCAAGAAGGCGGCGGCGCGGGCACCGCTTTGGCCAGCGCCAGATTGTCTGAGGACGCCCGCAGTCTGGAAAACTTGACCGAGCTTTTTGCCATGAAACCGGGCAGCAGCGGCGGGCAGCATTTCGGCTCTCGCGTGGTCGAGGCACCGGATTGCACGCTGCTGGTGACCATTGGCGAACGGGGCGATCGCCCCGCAGCCCAAGACCGCAGCACCCATAACGGTAGCATCATCCGCGTGAACCGCGACGGTTCGGTGCCCGACGACAATCCCTTTGTCGATATGCCGGATGTGCTGCCCGAGATCTGGTCCTACGGCCACCGCAACCCGCAAGGCGCGGGGCTGGATTTGGACGGGCGGCTTTGGGTGTCGGAACATGGGGCCAAGGGCGGCGACGAGGTGAACCGGATCACCAAGGGCACGAATTACGGCTGGCCGGTAATTTCCTACGGGGAGCATTATTCGGGTGCGAAGATCGGCGAGGGCACCTCGAAAGAGGGGATGGCGCAGCCCGAATTCTACTGGGATCCCTCCATCGCGCCTGCGGGACTGGTGGTCTATTCCGGCGCGCAATTCCCCGAATGGGAGGGCGATATCTTCGTAGGCTCGCTCAAGTTCGACTACATCGCCCGGCTGAGTGGTGACCCGCTGGAAGAGGTCCAGCAGATCAAAACCGCTGAGACTGCCCGCGTGCGCGATGTTGTCGAAGGCCCCGAAGGTGCGATCTGGTTCATCTCAGAGGGCAGTGGCACCGTCTACCGGATCACGCCTTAACTCTCAGGCGGGCTGCCGGGTGGATTGGCTGCCGCGCTCGCGATAGGGCGTGGTTTGGTAATGCGCCCGGTAGCATTTGGAGAAATGCGAGGGCGAAGCAAAGCCGCAGGCCAGCGCCACGTTGATCACGCTCATATCCGTCTGCATCAACAGGTTACGCGCCTTTTGCAGCCGCAGTTCCATATAGTAGCGTTTGGGGCTGCGGTTCAGATAGCGGCGAAACAGCCGCTCCAACTGGCGGGTCGACATCCCAACATCCCGCGCAAGGATCGAAGGGCTGATCGGCTCTTCAATATTACGCTCCATCTGTTGAATGACTTGGCTGAGCTTGGGATGGCGCACACCGATTCGGGTGGGCACCGACAGGCGCTGCGTGTCTTGGTCCGTGCGGATCGACGAATAAATCAGCTGATCCGCCACGGCGTTGGCGGTCTCTTCGCCGTGATCATCGGCGATAAGTTTCAGCATCAAATCCAGCGAAGAGGTGCCGCCCGCCGTGGTCAACCGGTTGCCGTCCACCACAAAGACCGATTTCGTCAGCACAACCTCTTCGAACTCTTCGCCAAAGCTGTCTTGGTTTTCCCAGTGGATCGTGGCGCGCTTGCCGTCCAACAGCCCGGCCTTGGCCAGCGTATGCGCCGCCGTGCATAGCCCGCCAACAACCAGCCCTTTGCGGGCCTCACGGCGCAACCACGCTAACAGCTTCTTCGTGGTCGCCGCCTGCACATCGAGGCCACCACAAATCACAATCGTGTCGTCGCGGCCCAATTCCTCTAACCCGCCATCGAGCGCAAAGACCGCACCAGAAGAACTTTCGCATGTTTCACCCGTCTCGCCCACAACCTGCCATTCATAGGCCTTTTGGTCGAGCATACGGTTCGCGATGCGCAGACATTCCACAGCCGAGGCGAAGCTCAGCAGAGTGAAATTCTCCAACAGCACAAAAACGAAGCGCCGCGGCTTGTCGGTCTGGGGGGGCATGCGGGTGGCCGGGCGCGATTGGGACATCTCGGCGTCTTTCTACTCAGGTCGTCTCGGGCGGTATGTGCCATGGCCGCCAGAACTTGCCGAAAACATTGCCCACGGCCCTGTCGCAACGTCAATAGGGCGCATTTCGGTTCTGGTCACTTTCCCCGCGCCTTTGTATAGAGAAAGATCACGAAGCGCCGACACTCGGCGCTGTGGAGCGGAGTAGAAAGATGACAGACTGGAGCACCTCAAGCTGGCGCAGCAAACCGCGCGTTCAGATGCCCGATTACCCTGACCAAGCCGCGTTGCAGGCGGTTGAGGCACAGCTGGCACGCTATCCAGTCCTCGTTTTTGCGGGCGAAGCACGCCGGTTGAAGAAACATCTGGCCGCCGCTGGCCGTGGCGAAGCCTTCCTCTTGCAGGGCGGCGACTGTGCCGAGAGCTTCGAGCAGTTCAGCTCGGACGCCATTCGCGACACATTCAAAGTGATGTTGCAGATGGCCATCGTGCTGACCCACGGTGCCAAAGTGCCGGTGATCAAACTGGGCCGCATGGCCGGTCAATTCGCCAAACCGCGTTCGGCCCCGACTGAAGTGGTCGATGGTGTGGAACTGCCCAGCTACCGCGGTGATATCATCAACGATCTGGCCTTTAGCGAAGCGGCCCGCATCCCCGACCCGCAAAAGATGCTGCGCGCCTACACACAGGCCGCCGCCACGCTGAACCTGTTGCGCGCCTTCTCGACCGGGGGCTATGCGGATGTGCATCAGGTGCACGGCTGGACGCTGGGCTTCACCGACGACGAAAAGGCTGAGAAATACCGTGAGATCGCGAACCGCATCTCTGACACGCTGGATTTCATGGCCGCCGCTGGCGTGACCGCCGAAACCGCGCATACGCTGCAGTCGGTGGAATTCTACACCAGCCACGAATCCCTGCTACTGGAGTATGAAGAGGCGCTTTGCCGTCGGGACAGCCAGACCGGCAAATGGCTGGCAGGTTCGGGCCATATGATCTGGATCGGTGACCGCACACGGCAGCCGGACGGCGCGCATGTGGAATTCGCCCGTGGTGTGCAAAACCCCATCGGCCTGAAATGCGGCCCCTCGATGACCAGCGATGACCTCAAGCAATTGATGGCTAAACTGAACCCCGACAACGAAGAAGGCCGTCTGACGCTGATCTCGCGCTTTGGCGCGGGGCAGGTGGGCGATCACCTGCCGCGTCTCATCAAAACCGTGCAGGAAGAGGGCGCGAATGTCGTCTGGACCTGCGACGCGATGCACGGCAACACGATCAAATCCTCGACCGGCTACAAGACACGGCCCTTCGATTCCGTGCTGCGCGAAGTGCATGAGTTCTTTGCCGTTCATAACGCCGAAGGCTCTGTCCCCGGTGGTGTGCATTTCGAGATGACAGGCCAAGACGTGACCGAATGCACCGGCGGCGTGCGCGCGGTCAGCGACGAAGACCTGTCGGACCGCTACCACACCGCCTGCGACCCGCGCCTTAACGCCAGCCAATCGCTGGAATTGGCGTTCTTGGTTGCCGAGGAACTGTCGAACCGCCGCACGGCGCAGACAGCACGAGCAGCTGGGTAACAGACGCGGCCTTGTTGGCCGACCCACGATGAGATTGACGCCGCCCCGCATGATGCAGGGCGGCGTTTTTTACGTTCGAAGGGCAGGTTTGCGCGCTATTCCTGCTCTGACTTCACCAGCCGCAGGTAGGGCGGCAGATCTCCCGTCTTGGCACTGGTGAAGCTGGCATTTCCCTCTGCAAATCCGGTTTCCTTTGGCAAAGTCGACTGTTGCAACGGAGCGGCAAAGCGCAACGCTCTGGTCGCTCCGCCAATGCCGCTGCGCCGCGTCGCCTGCGCCAGATCGAAACGCCGCGGGGTTTGGCCGACCTCGCCCTGCACGACGAGACAGCCCAGCACCCGGCTGACATCGCCCAGATCGCTTTTAAGCGGCAAAAGCAGCATGCGCCCCGTCAAAGCCGGTCGCCCATAGGAGGCAGCCGCGCTAAGATGCAGGGTGGTTTGACCGGGCAGTTGAAAAACCTCTTCCAGCGCCTCGCTGACGCGGGGACGCGATTGCGTGCCGAAAAAAGCGGTGATTGGCATGCCGCGCACCTCCATCCCCATAACGTCGCGCAGATGGCCGCCCGCGATACGCAAACGCCCAACACCCACCGCGACACGTTCAAGGATAAAGGCATATTTCAGCGCGGCCTCTATCCCGCGCGGGTCGATATCGGACCGCCGCGGCATCAATCTGTTGCCACGCAAGGCTTCCCAATAGGCTTCGACCTGCGCCAGCGGGCCATAGCCAACATGCGTCCGATGATCTGACATGGCGACAACATTCTGCGCGGTGTGGCCTGTATTGCCCATTAAAACTCACCCATAAGGACTTGGCCAATACAGCAGCCGTTATTGAAACGACAGCGGCACAATGTGGCCGAAAACATTACCAAATCATTAATACCGCAGACCGAGAGAGAATTCCTCCCGCTTTCGGCGAAGTGGTTAACAACATTGCCGTGGGATCAGCCGCGCCATCGGGGCCGGGGGCTTGCCCCTCGCGGGGGTTTCGCCGTAAGGCAGGACATGACCGCCTTTGCAAGGAACGCGCCGATGATCAGGTCCATGACAGGTTTCGCCTCTGCCTCCGGCACTTTGGAGGGCTGGAGCTGGTCTTGGGAACTGCGCGCGGTTAATGGCAAAGGGCTCGACCTGCGGCTGCGTGTGCCCGATTGGGTCGACGGGCTGGAGGTCGCCCTGCGCAAGCAGGTGACGGCAGAAGTGGCGCGGGGCAATATCACCTGCAACCTGCGCATATCCTCGGCTGAGAGTGACGGCAGCTTGCAGGTCAACGCGGCGCATGTCGACAGGCTGCTGACCGCTCTGCATGAGATCGAGACCCGCGCAATGGATGCCGGGGTGTCGCTGGCGCCCTCGCGGGCAAGCGACATTCTCACCATGCGCGGCGTGCTGGAACAGGCCGATCAGGCGCAGGACATTGATGCGCTGCGCGACGCTTTGCTGTCGGAAATGCCCGCCTTGCTGAGCGACTTCAACGCCATGCGCGCGCAGGAAGGCGCGGCGCTGGCCGCGGTGATGCAGGACCAGTTGACCGAGGTCGAAAACCTTGCCGCCGAAGCCGCCGCTTTGGCCGAGGCCCGCAAGGAAGAAACCGCTGCCCAGTTGCGCCGCAACCTCGCGCGGGTGATGGACAACAGCGAGGGCGCGGATGCCGACCGGGTGGCCCAAGAGCTGGCCTTGATCGCGGTCAAAGCCGATGTCACCGAAGAGATTGACCGCCTCGCCGCCCATGTCGCCGCCGCCCGCGCGCTGATCGGGCAGGGCGGGCCGGTGGGGCGCAAGCTGGATTTCCTGATGCAGGAGTTCAACCGCGAAGCCAACACGCTCTGCTCCAAGGCGCAGAGCACGGAACTAACGACTGTCGGTCTGGCCCTGAAGGCGGTGATCGACCAAATGCGCGAACAAGTGCAAAATGTGGAGTAAGACGTGACCAACCCAAGCCGACGCGGCCTTCTGATCATTCTCAGTTCCCCCTCTGGGGCGGGCAAATCGACCATGGCCCGCGCCCTGCGCGCATGGGATCCGACGATCAACTTCTCGGTTTCCGCCACCACCCGCGCGCCCCGTCCGGGCGAGGAGGACGGCACCGATTACCGCTTCGTCGGCGAGGAGCACTTCCGTCAGGCCGTGGCCGAGGGCGAGATGCTGGAACATGCCCATGTCTTCGGCAACTTCTATGGCTCCCCCAAAGCGCCTGTGCAGGCGGCGATCGATCAGGGGCAAGATATCCTCTTTGACATCGACTGGCAGGGCGCACAGCAGATCCGCAACTCGGACCTGAACACCCATACACTGTCGATTTTCCTACTGCCGCCCTCGATCACCGAGTTGAAACGCCGTTTGGAAAGCCGGGGGCAGGACGATGCCGCGACGATCGCCAAGCGCATGGGCAAAAGCTGGGACGAGATCAGCCATTGGGATGGCTATGACTTCGTGCTGGTCAACGACGATCTCGACCAGACCGAGGCGCGGCTGAAATCCATCATCACCGCCGCGCGCCTGCGGCTGAGCCAACAGCCCGCCATCAAGGATCACGTCCGCCGTCTGCAATCTGAATTTGAGGATTTGAAATGACCCTTTACGCCCTTGCCGATGCCCGCCCCGATGTCTCTCCCGATGCTTGGGTAGCGCCCGATGCAAACGTAATAGGCAACGTCACGATCGGCCCCGAGGCCTCCGTCTGGTTTGGCAGCACCCTGCGTGGCGATAATGAGATGATCACCGTGGGGCGCAGCAGCAATGTGCAGGAGAACTGCGTTTTCCACACTGATATGGGTTATCCGCTGACCGTGGGCGAGGATTGCACCATCGGTCACAAAGTCATGCTGCACGGCTGCACCATCGGCGACAACTCCCTGATCGGCATGGGGGCCACGGTGCTGAATGGGGCCAAGATTGGCAAGAACTGCCTGATCGGGGCAGGGGCGCTGATTACCGAAAACAAGGTGATCCCCGATGGGTCGCTCGTTATGGGTGTGCCGGGCAAAGTGGTGCGGGAGCTTGATGAGCAGGCGATCCAGCGGCTAACCGCGAGCGCCAAACACTACGCCAAAAACGCCGCGCGCTTCCGCCGCGATCTTGAACCGCTCTGACATGGGCAACACCGCCGTGACCCTTGCCGATGTGGTGGCGGCGCTGCCGCTGCCAAGCGTGGCCATCAACGCCGAAGAACGGATCACCGTTTTGAACGCCCCCGCCGAGGACTTGCTGGGCAAGGGGCTGCTGGGCCGCCACTTTGTCACCGCACTGCGCCAGCCGGGGCTGGTCGAAGCGGTGGAGCGGTGCCTTTCGGGGGCAGGCCCCTGCCAAGCGCGGTTCACCAGCATCGGCGGCGAACACGGCACCACCTATGACGTCAGCCTGCGCCCGGTGGGCGATCACGGGATTGTTCTGCTAAGCTTCAATGACGTGACGGAGATGGCGCAGGCAGGCCAGATGCGCCGCGATTTCGTGGCGAATGTGAGCCATGAGTTGCGCACCCCGCTAACCGCACTGATCGGGTTTATTGAGACGCTACAAGGCCCGGCACGCGACGACACGGCGGCGCGCGAGCGGTTCTTAGGAATCATGGCGCAGGAAGCGGAGCGGATGAACCGATTGGTGGGAGAGTTGCTGTCCCTCAGCCGGGTCGAGGCTGAAGAGCGCGTGCGCCCCGAGGCGCCGATTGACCTGCGTGATGTGCTCCGCGGCACCCTGCGCAACCTCGCGCCTTTGGCAGACGATAGCAACGTGACATTGGCGCCGACATTGGGCGATGCCCCGGCGCTTGTGCTGGGGGATGCGGACCAATTGGTACAGGTCTTTACCAATCTTATCGAGAACGCGATCAAATACGGCGGGCGCGACAACAGGGTCGAGATTTCGGTTAAAAGCACGGCCCATGACCCGGCGATGCGCGGCCCGGCGGTCCATGTCAGCGTGCGCGACCACGGCCCCGGCATTGATGCGATTCACCTACCACGCCTGACCGAAAGGTTTTACCGCGTTGACAGTCACCGCAGCCGCGCGCTTGGGGGGACTGGGTTGGGTCTGGCCATCGTCAAACACATCATGAATCGCCACCGCGGGCGGCTCAAGGTGACCAGCACCCCCGGCCAAGGGGCCGAATTCCGCGTGATTTTGCCGATGAAAACGGAATCTGACTGAATTTTGCAGAAATTTGGTGATTCAGGCCGACTGTCATGAAACTGTAATGTTGCTGTCACAAAAGCACAGCACCGCCTTCATAGACGGGGCGCAGATCACCATGGGGTGGTCACCAATTCGCATCTGACAGGAGATATCATGTCACTCGCAAAACTCACCACTTCCGCCCTGGCGATTGCCGCCGTATCCGCAACTGCCGCTGCCGCGCGTGACCAAGTACAGGTTGCCGGTTCTTCGACCGTGCTGCCCTATGCCTCCATCGTCGCCGAAGCCTTTGGCGAAAACTTTGACTTCCCGACACCGGTCGTGGAATCGGGCGGCTCCTCGGCTGGCCTCAAGCGCTTCTGCGAAGGCGTGGGCGAGAACACCATCGACGTGGCCAACGCTTCGCGCCAGATCAAAGACGCCGAAGTGGCGGCCTGTGCCGAGAACGGCGTGACCGACATCATCGAAGTGCGCATCGGCTATGACGGCATCGTTTTCGCCTCCGACATCAACGGTGAGACTTTCGCCTTCACCCCGACCGATTGGTACAAGGCACTGAGCGCCAAAGTTGTCGTCGACGGCGAAGTGACCGAGAACCCCTATACCACATGGGATCAGGTGAACCCCGACTTCCCCGCGCAGCCGATCCAAGCCTTCATCCCTGGCACCAAACACGGCACGCGCGAAGTGTTCGAGGAAAAAGTGATCCTCGCGGGCTGTGAAGAAACCGGCGATCTTGAAGTTTTCGCCGAAGCTGCGGGCGGTGACGAAAAAGCGGCTGAGAAAGAGTGCATCAGCCTGCGCACCGACGGCAAGTCGGTCGACATCGACGGCGACTACACCGAGACGCTGGCACGCATCGAAAGCAACAAAGACGGCATCGGCGTCTTCGGTCTGGCCTTCTATGAGAACAACACCGACAAGCTTCAGGTTGCCACCATGGGCGACGTCGAGCCGACCACCGAAAGCATCGCCTCGGGTGACTACCCCGTGTCGCGCCCGCTGTTCTTCTACGTCAAGAAAGCCCACATCGGCGTGATCCCCGGCCTGAAGGAATACGCTGAGTTCTTCGTCGCGGACGAAGTTGCTGGCCCCGACGGCCCGCTGGCCGAATACGGTCTGGTGTCCGACCCCGAGCTGGCCGACACCCAGTCCGTAGTTGCCGACGAGACCGTGATGGGCAGCGGTTCCTAAACCTAACTTAAACGACGCCGGGGGCGGGCAACTGCCCCCGGTTTTTCGCGTTTTGATCCACCGGGGGACATGTGGGACAAATACTGACAACAGGCGCGGTGCTGCCGCTGGTCATCCTGATCGCGGCTTTGGCACTGGGTGGCTACCTCCTTGCGCGGCGTCGGGCTTTGGCCTCTGCCCAAGGCGACAGCCGCAATCTGCATTCGCTGCCAAGCTATTACGGCTATAACGCGGTGATGAGCGTGGCAGTGCCCGCGCTTTTGGTTCTTGGCCTCTGGCTGCTGGTGCAGCCGATGCTGGTGCAATCTTCGGTGGTCGAAATGATCCCTGCCGAGGCTGTGCCCGAAGGATCTTCCGTTAATCTGATCATGAGCGATGTACGCCGCTTGGCTGATGGGCTGGATGCGGCGGTCTCTGCCGGTGCTCTCAGCGCGGTCGACGCGACGGACCTATCTGCCGCCGACGATCTGCGCGCATGGCTGGCCGAACGCGGCGTCGCCATCGGGGCAGAGATCAGCCCCGAAGTCCTCGCCGCAGCGCAGGCCTACCGCGAGATGACGGCCACGGGCAATTTCTGGCGTAACATTGTCGTCGCACTCATCGCCTTGATCGCGCTTTTTCTGGTGCTGCGCGAAACCGACGCCGAATTCCGCGCCCGCAACCGGGTTGAGGGTGGCATCAAAGCCCTGCTGATTCTTGCGGCCTCCCTCGCGATCCTCACCACCGTGGGCATCGTGCTGTCGATGCTGTTTGAGACGATCAACTTCTTCAACCTGCATCCATGGACCGACTTCTTCTTCGGCTCTTCTTGGGCGCCGAACTTTCGCGGTGACAGTGACCTGTCGATCCTGCCGCTGCTTTGGGGGACGCTCTATATCTCTTTCATCGCGCTGCTGGTGGCTGTGCCCATCGGGCTTTTCGCGGCGATCTACCTTAGCGAATATGCAGGCCCCAAGGTGCGTGCGACGGCCAAGCCGCTGCTGGAGATCCTCGCTGGTATCCCCACCATCGTCTATGGTCTGTTCGCGCTGCTGACCGTAGGGCCGTTCCTTGTGAACGTCTTCGGTCGCGGCGACGCTGGGCTTCTTGACGTCGACTGGATGTCGGGGGCGACGTCGGTTTTGACCGCAGGCCTGGTGATGGGGATCATGCTGATCCCCTTCGTCTCCTCCCTGTCCGATGACATCATCAACGCGGTGCCTCAGTCGCTGCGCGACGGCTCCTTTGGCTTAGGTGCCACACAGTCCGAGACGATCCGTCAAGTCGTGATCCCCGCCGCCTTGCCGGGTATCGTCGGCGCCGTTTTGCTGGCCGCGAGCCGCGCCATCGGTGAGACGATGATCGTCGTGCTGGGGGCAGGGGCCATCGCCCGGATCTCGGCCAACCCGCTGGAAGCCATGACCACCATCACCACCCGCATCGTCAGCCAGCTCACCGGGGACAGCGATTTTGCCAGCCCTGAAACGCTGGTGGCCTTCGCCCTTGGCCTGACCCTCTTCGTCCTGACCTTGGGCCTGAACGTGCTGGCCCTATACATCGTGCGTAAATACCGGGAGCAGTACGAATGAGCGATATCCCCAACCCCGCAGCCCCTTTTGCAGACCCGCGCGGTGCGTCCCTGCTGGAGCAAGACGGGCGCACCAAACGCCGCAACGCCGCTGAGGGTCGTTTCAAACTCTATGGTATCGTGGCCATCACCATCGGCTTGCTGATGCTGCTGACGCTGCTCTTTACCATTATCTCCCGCGGTACCGGCGCGTTCCAGCAGACCTATGTGACGCTTTCCGTGCCACTTCTGGAGGACAAGCTCGACAAGAACGGCAACCGTGAACTGGAAGACATCAAAAAGGTCTCAACCTTTGGCTATTCACCTTTGCTGAAAGCGGCTTTTGAAAACAAGGTTGAAGCGGCGGGGATCGAGACTGATCTCAAGTCGAAAGACATGGCTGACATCCTGTCGAAAGACGCCGCTGCACAGCTTCGCGATCATGTTCTGGCAAACCCAGAGTTGATCGGGACCGCCGCCGGGTTCGAGTTCCTGACCAACAGCCGCGTCGATGGCTACCTCAAAGGCCGCGTGACCCGTGAAAGCATCGCGAATGACAAGAGCATTAACGCAGAACAGCTTGATTTTGTAGATATTTTGGTAGCTAATGGAAGCCTCGAGAAACGCTTCAACCTCGACTTCATCACTGGCGCCGACGCCTCTGACGCACGGCCCGAAGCGGCGGGTATGGGCGTCGCGATGATCGGCTCTTTCGCAATGATGCTGGTGGTGCTTGTGCTGGCACTGCCCATCGGCGTCGCGGCCTCGATCTATCTTGAGGAGTTCGCCCCGAAAAACTGGATCACCGACATTATTGAGGTCAACATCAGCAACCTCGCAGCGGTCCCGTCGATCGTCTTTGGCATCCTCGGCCTTGCAGTGTTTATCAACTATATGCACCTGCCAAACTCCGCACCCTTGGTCGGGGGTCTGGTGCTGACGCTAATGACGCTGCCAACCATCATCATCTCGACCCGCGCCTCGCTGAAATCCGTGCCGCCGTCGATCCGTGATGCGGCGCTCGGGGTAGGGGCCTCGAAAATGCAATCGGTCTTCCACCATGTGCTGCCCCTCGCCGCGCCCGGCATTCTGACCGGGACCATCATCGGGTTGGCCCAAGCGCTTGGGGAAACGGCACCTCTGCTGCTGATTGGGATGGTCGGCTTCATCGCCTCCAACCCACCGGAAAGCATCGCCGAAGGGCTGATGTCCCCGAACTCCGCCATGCCGGCCCAGATTTACGAATGGGCCAAACGCGCCGACCCGGCCTTCTATGAACGCGCTTGGGGCGGTATCATCATCTTGCTGGTGTTCCTGATTTCGATGAATGCCATCGCCGTGCTGCTGCGCCGCCGCTTTGAGCGACGCTGGTAACCAAAGGACGGGACCCATGAAAGACAACAGATATTCGGAGAGTGACGTGACAATCCAACCCGTCAAGATCGCGGCCCGCAATGTGCAGGTCTATTACGGTGACAGCCACGCCATCCGTGACGTGGACATCGATATCGCCGACAAAACCGTGACGGCCTTTATCGGCCCATCAGGCTGCGGCAAGTCGACTTTTCTTCGCTGTATCAATAGAATGAACGACACTATTGATGCGGCCCGTGTGACCGGAGATATCCGTATCGACGGCGAAGACATCTATGACAAACGTGTCGATCCGGTGCAGCTTCGCGCCAAGGTCGGCATGGTGTTTCAAAAGCCAAACCCATTCCCCAAATCGATCTACGACAACGTGGCTTACGGCCCGCGCATTCACGGTCTGGCCCGCAACAAGGCCGATCTTGACGACATCGTTGAACAGGCGCTGCGCCGTGGGGCGATCTGGAACGAGGTGAAGGACCGTCTGCACGCACCGGGTACTGGCCTGTCGGGAGGGCAACAGCAGCGTCTGTGCATTGCCCGCGCCGTGGCGACGGAGCCGGAAGTGCTGTTGATGGACGAACCTTGCTCAGCCCTTGACCCGATCGCCACCGCGCAAGTTGAGGAATTGATTGACGAATTGCGCCAAAACTACTCCGTCGTAATCGTCACACACTCCATGCAACAGGCCGCGCGTGTGAGCCAGAAAACCGCCTTCTTCCACCTCGGCAACCTTGTGGAATTTGGCGACACCGACGATATCTTCACGCGCCCCCAAGACCCGCGCACCGAAAGCTACATCACCGGCCGTATTGGATAATATCATGTCAGATCAACACATTGCATCAGCATTCGACCGCGATCTGGAAGCCGTTCAGGCACAGATCCTCAAAATGGGCGGGCTGGTCGAAGACGCCATTCGCCGTGGTGCCCAGTCACTTGAAACCCGCGACGAAGAGCTCGCCAATGAGGTGCGGGCAGGGGACAAGGCCATCGACGGGCTCGAAGAACAAATCAACGAAAGCGCCGCCCGCGTCATCGCTTTGCGCGCGCCAACGGCGATTGACCTGCGTCTGACGCTCAGCGTGATTAAGATCAGCGCCAACCTCGAACGTATTGGGGACTATGCGAAAAACATGGCCAAGCGCAGCAGTGTGCTGAACCAAATGGAGCCCGTCAGCGACAGCACGGGTGCGATCCGCCGCATGGCCGGCGCGGTGGAAGCGATGCTGAAAGATGCACTTGACGCCTATATCCAGCGCGACGCCGATCTGGCGCGTGACGTGATCACTCGCGACGAAGATGTCGACCAGATGTATAATGCACTGTTCCGCGAATTCCTGACCTTTATGATGGAAGACCCGCGCAGCATCACCGCCTGCATGCACCTGCATTTTATCGCCAAAAACGTCGAGCGTATGGGCGACCATGTCACGGCCATCGCAGAACAGGTCGTCTATCTGGTGACCGGTGAGACGCCTGAGGACGACCGGCCCAAGGCCGACCGCACCTCGATCACCACGAAGGGCTGAAACCATGGACGTGACCCGGCCACAGGTTTTGCTGGTAGAAGACGAACCCGCGCAACGTGAGGTATTGGCCTACAACCTCGAAGCCGAAGGCTTTGAGGTACGGCGCGCCGAGGATGGTGAAGAAGCCATGCTGCTGGTGTCAGAGGCCGCACCTGATCTGGTGATCCTCGATTGGATGATGCCCTTGATGAGCGGCATCGAAGTCTGCCGCCAGTTGAAGTCGCGGGAAAGCACCCGGCATATCCCGGTCATCATGCTCTCGGCGCGCTCCGAGGAAGTGGACACCGTGCGGGGTCTTGAGACCGGCGCGGACGACTATGTGATCAAGCCATACAATCTGCGCGAACTCATGGCGCGGGTCCGTACGCAGTTGCGGCGGACACGACCGGCAGCCGCAGGCGCGCTGCTCAGCTTTGATGACATCCAGCTTGACCCGGAGCGTCACCGTGTAAGCCGTGCGGGCAGCGAGCTGAAACTGGGGCCAACGGAATACCGGCTGCTGACAACGCTGCTTGAGAAACCCGGCCGCGTGTTCAGCCGCGATCAATTGCTCGACCACGTTTGGGGCCGCGATATCTATGTCGATACGCGCACTGTGGACGTTCACATTGCACGACTTCGCAAGGCGTTAACCCGTGAAGGTGGCGGTGATCCGATCCGTACCGTACGGGGCGCGGGTTATGCTTTAGGCTAAGGCAATTGGTTCACCCTTAGGACGCGATTTATTTACATAATACTGATTATGAGTTTTACATATTGCGGTATTGGCCCCGTTGTTGCGATCTTCTCGCCACAGTAGCACCTCAATGCCACCTGACGCTGGACAGCGCCAGTTTCGCTCCGCTAACACTATCTAGATGTTTTAAAGCGAGTGATTATGGCCTCTGTACTTATTTTAAACGGCCCGAACCTGAACCTGTTGGGTACACGACAGCCTGAGGTCTATGGCAAGACGACCTTGGCGGATGTCGAGGCTCTCTGCGCGGCAGAAGCTGCACGGCTGGACTTGGAGATGCAGTTTGCGCAGTCCAACCATGAAGGCGCGTTGATCGATTTGATCCATGAGGCCCGTGGCCAACATGCTGGTATCATTCTAAATGCTGGCGCCTTTACCCACACGTCGATCGCTCTGATGGATGCCATCGCCTCTGTCGAGCTGCCTGTGGTCGAAGTGCATTTGAGCAATATCCATGCCCGTGAGAGCTTTCGCCATACCTCCTACATCGCCCCTGTGGCCATCGGACAAATCTGCGGTTTCGGTGTACACGGCTATGTTTTGGCCATCCAAGCCCTTCAACGTCGTATTGTAAGCTAATGAATCTGCGCGATTATCTTCATCAAATCGCGCATAGCCCGACAATCGAAGAACTCTGGGATGCCCATACACGACAGATGGCTGACTATGGGTTTGACCGGCTGATCTACGGGTTTACGCGCTACCGAACACCGACATCGCTAGGGGATCCGGCGGATTTTGTCATTCTGAGCAATCAAAGCCCGGAGTATCTTAACGGCTATCTGCACAGCGGGCTGTACTTCAACGCACCTATGCTGCGATGGGCGCTGAACAACGAAGGCGCTTGTAGCTGGGGCGCCCTGCCCGAGATCACGCATGGCGATGACCTGTCAGAGTCTGAAAAACGGGTGATTGACTTCAACGCGCGGATGGAGGTGACCGCGGGCTACACGATCAGTTTCCGCTCAATCTCGGCGCGGTCCAAAGGCGCGATCGCCTTGACGGCGCGGCGTGGCCTGACCCAAGACGAGGTCGATGCTATCTGGGACGAGCATGGCGCCGACATTCAGTTGATGAATGAAATCGCGCATCTAAAGATCCTGTCCCTGCCCTATAGCAGCCCCAACCGAAGCCTTACGCGGCGCCAGCTAGAAGTGCTGCAATGGGTCGGAGATGGCAAAACAACGCAGGACATCGCTCTGTTGATGGGTCTGACAGCCCCCACCGTCGAAAAGCACCTTCGCCTCGCTCGAGAAGCGCTGTCGGTTGAGACGACAGCTCAGGCGGTGTTAAAGGCCGCTTTTGCGAACCAGATGTTTGTGATGGATCAGTAATATATTAGGGTATGGAATACCTTACTGGCACCTCAGGTAGTAGATGGCCATGGTCCGCCAGTATCGCGGGTGTTCGCATCAACGGTACGACGGGCTTTAAATCCTTGTAATACCAAGGCGCTTTTGGGCCCGCCGGTCTCAGTCAGGTTTATTTTTCACCTGGCTGACCGGATCCCTACCCTTCCCCAGATACTCTTCGTTCACGGCCCCCCCGCTGCGCCTTGGCATCGCCGCCATGCGTATCCCTCCAACGCAAAAGGGCGGCGCATCGGAATGCACCGCCCCTTATTCATCATGACGACAAGGCTTAGCCTTTCGCGGCTTTTGCTACTTCTGCTGCGAAGTCTTCTTTGACGACTTCGATGCCTTCGCCAACTTCCAGACGCACGAAACCGGTGATGGTCGCGCCTGCTTCTTCGGCAGCTTTGCCGACGGTCAGGTCAGGGTTCACAACGAAGGACTGGTTCACCAGCGTCACTTCGGACATGTACTTCTGCATCCGACCAGCGATCATTTTCTCGATCACGGCTTCGGGCTTGCCGCTTTCACGGGCGATGTCCATCTGAACTTGCTTTTCTTTCTCGACCACGGCTGGGTCCAGATCAGCTTCGGACAGCGACGCGGGGTTCACAGCGGCGATGTGCATCGCGATCTGCTTGCCCAGCTCTTCGTTGCCACCGTTCATGGCGACCAGAACACCGATCTTGCCCATGCCGGGCGCGGCTGCGTTGTGCACGTAAGAGACAACGGTCTCGCCTTCGATGCTCTGCATCCGGCGCAGCGACATGTTCTCGCCGATTTTGGCGATGGCGTCGGTCAGCGTGGTTTCAACGGATTTGCCATTGATCTCAGCCGCTTTCAGCGCGTCGACATCGTTCACTTTCAGCGCTGCATCGGCGATGTTGCTGACCATGGATTGGAATTCGGCGTTCTTGCCGACGAAGTCGGTTTCGGAGTTCACCTCAACCGCGACACCGCGGCTGCCTTCGACCTTAACAGCCACAAGACCTTCGGCTGCGGTACGGCCGGATTTCTTCGCCGCTTTGGCCAGACCTTTGGTGCGCAGCCAGTCAACGGCGGCTTCCATGTCGCCGTTGCTTTCTGTCAGTGCCTTTTTGGCGTCCATCATGCCTGCGCCGGTGCTGTCGCGCAGTTCCTTGACCATGGATGCTGTGATTGCCATCTCTTGGTTCTCCTTTGGAAATCGGGTGCAGGCCCAGGGCCCGCTACTGGTGGAAATCGGGGTAGGTTACCCTGCCCCGTGTTTCAGGTCCGTGACGCTTAGCCTTCGGCTTTTGCGACGGTCTCTTTCTTGGATTCGATGTCCAGCGGTGCGTCTTTGCCCATGGCATCGTCATGCAGAGTTTCTTCCGAAGCGTTGCCGATTTCGACGCCGGTGCTTTCTTCGCTTACGGCTTCTTCTTCGGGGGCTTCTTCCATGGCGCCCAGATCAACGCCTGCCGCGCCCAACTGAGCGGACATGCCGTCGAGAGCAGCGCGCGATGCCAGATCGCAATAAAGCGAGATGGCGCGGGCCGCGTCGTCGTTGCCGGGGATGATGTAGTCAACGCCGTCGGGCGAGCAGTTGGTGTCAACCACGGCCACAACTGGGATACCCAGTTTGTTGGCTTCGGCGATGGCCAGTGCTTCTTTTTTCACGTCGATGACGAAGAGCAGGTCAGGACGACCGCCCATTTCGCGGATGCCACCCAGCGATGCTTCCAGTTTGTACTGGTCGCGCTCCATACCAAGACGCTCTTTCTTGGTCAGGCCTTCAAAGCCGCGCTCGGACTGCTCATCGATGTTTTTCAGACGGTTGATCGACTGCGAAACGGTCTGCCAGTTGGTCAGCGTGCCGCCGAGCCAACGGTGGTTCATGTAATACTGTGCGCATTTCTCTGCGGCTTCGGCGATCGGCTGAGCAGCCTGACGCTTGGTGCCAACGAAGAGAACGCTGCCGCCTTTGGCGACGGTGTCACGGATCACTTTCAGCGCATCGTCCAGCATAGGAACGGTTTGCGTGAGGTCCATGATGTGGATGCCGTTGCGTGCGCCGTAGATGTACGGGCCCATGCGGGGGTTCCAGCGCTGTGTCTGGTGACCAAAGTGTACGCCTGCTTCAAGCAGTTGGCGCATGGAGAACTCAGGAAGAGCCATGTCTTTATACCTTTCCGGTTTAGCCTCATCGGGGGTATGACAGCGTCATGCTGCCAACCGGCGGACGTTTTGGGATTTCTCCCCAAAAGGCCCAACCCCGACTGCGGGTTCAAGTGGGGCGCGTATATGCCAGCGCGCGCCGCAGCGCAAGGGGCTTATTGCAGGCCCGACCGGGGATCAGCATGCCCTGCCCGCACGATCGCCTCGCAATGCTGCGCCAGCGCCTTGCGCCCCGCGAAATCGGCCACTGGCAACGGCGGGTGATAGACCACCTCGACCGCACCCTGTTTTCGCGCAGCGAGCGTCGTCAGCAGATGCGCCCCAAAGGACATATCCCCCCACCATCCATAAAACCGCGGGTCTTCGCCCTGCGGCGCATGATAGATCACACTCACCGGCTGAACCGCGATCTCTTCACGCAAGGCCGGGTCAAAAAAAGCTTCAAAAAGCGTTGTTTTGAAGGGCAGCACTTGCAGCCCGTCGGTGCTGGTGCCTTCGGGGAAGAACAGCAGCTTATGCCCCGCCAACAGCCGTGTCCGAAAAACCTCTGTCTGGCTGCGCGCTTCGGCCCGGTCGCGGCGGATAAAGACCGTCCCCGTCGCCCGCGCCAACCAGCCGATGCCGGGCCAGCCCGCGACTTCGGATTTGGAGACGAAATAGATCCGCTTGGCCGCGTTCAGCGCGAAAATATCCAGCCACGACGTATGGTTGGCCACCACCGCGCCGCGCCGCTCCATCGGGGTGCCCCGTCTGACAAAGCGCATGCCAAGCACCCAGAAAGCGGCTCGGCATACCATTTGCGTGATATGGGGCGTAATGGGTCGGTGCAGGCCGAAAATTGGCCGCTCGATCAGCCGCAACAGCAGCAAGACCACCAGCCCACCAAAGACCAAAAGCGCCAAGAGCACACCACGAAGCGCCACGCGCAGCATTCCCCCAAGGGTCAGGTGCCGCTTGGGCGGTGGCTGGTCACTGTCCCAAGTCGTGGTCATCCTGCGCCTCCGCCATAGAACCGCACCTGACGCGCGCTCATCTGTTTCGTGTCTAGGATCAGGCAGACATCTGTGGTGTTGAAGGCACGGTCGATATAGGCCCCCTCGCCCACGGTGCCGCCCAGCCGGAGATAGGCTTTGATCAGGCTCGGCACGGCCAGCATGGCCTTGCGCCGGTCAAGCTCGGCCTCAGCGATCAAGTCCATGGGGCTGAATTCACGGGCGCGCACGCGCAGGTCTGCGGGCGCCAAGTGCCGGTGATGCAACAGCGAAAGCGGTTCGGCCAAGGCGGCCGTATCGGTGCCGTGAAAACTTGCCACGCCGAACAGAACCTCAATCTCATGCTCGGCGACATAGCGCCCGAGCGCGGCCCAAAGGTGGTGCATCGCCGTGCCACCGCGATAGGCAGGATCAAGGCAAGACCGCCCCAATTCCAATAGCTTACGTCCCGAATTCTTTAGCGGCGTCAGATCGTATTCCGTCTCGGAATAGAATCCACCTGCCCGTGCAGCCATATCCCCACGCATCACCCGGTAAACGCCCGCAAGCTTGCCATTGCGCAGATCCGTCAAAAGCAGATGATCGAAGTAAGGGTCGAACCGGTCTTGCTCCAGCCCGGCGGTGTGATCCACCATCTGCCCGCCGCCGCCCAGCTCTCGCACGAAGACATCATAGCGGAGCCGCTGCGCGGCCTGCACATCAGCGTCCGTCTGCGCCAGTCTGACCTGAAAATCTGCTGCAACGCCCCGCGGCATCGGCCAATCCTATGCCCGAAATGAAAGTCTTCGCCTGATAGGCAATCGGCTGGCAAGGCGCAACAGTTGCAAGGAAAGCGAAAACCGGTTACTCTCCCTCTGGTTGCTTAAAAGAAAATTTCTTCCACCATTAAGGATTTGGAAAGGGTCATCCCTCATCAAAGACCGGCATTAATTCCAAACGAAAGCTATCTATGACCACCTTACCCTGGTCACGAAAGTTGACCGTCACCTTACCGCCGATGTTGCTTTGCACTTGGCCCGTGCCCCATTCGGGATGCTGCGGGTGCATGACCAGCATGCCCGGCGTCAGCAGCGCGTTCAGATCATCCATGCCGTTTCCAATCATCCTAAGGGGCCACCATGGACCAATTTAACATCGACCTGCCCGCGCTGATCGGCAGCCGCATCTGCCACGACTTGATATCGCCAATCGGCGCCATCAACAACGGGCTTGAACTGCTCGAAATGGCTGGCACCGGGGCCGCGCCGGGGCCAGAGCTTGCCCTGATCGGCCAAAGTGTCGAAAGCGCCTCGGCCCGTATCCGGTTTTTCCGCATCGCTTTTGGGGCCGCTGGCGATCAGACCATGGGCCAGAATGAGGTGACATCGATCCTGCGCGATCTTTATACCGCCTCACGGGTTGAGATTGACTGGCAGATCACAAGCCCACAATCGCGCAACTGCGTGCGAATGGCGTTCCTGTCGCTGCTTTGTATGGAGACGGCTTTGCACCATGGCGGGCGGATCACCATTACCGAAGAGGCTGGCCAATGGCGTCTGCATGCCGAAGCCGATAAGATCGCGATCGACCCCGGACTTTGGGCGCTATTGTCTCAACCGAATCCAGACCAGTCGCTACAACCCGCACAGGTCCAATTCGCGCTCTTACCAATTCTGGCCCAAGCGCAGCGGAAAGAAATCACAGTCGACAGCGCTGACACGGTCCTCACCCTGTTTTTCTAAGGGTCAGCCGCGTACCGTTCCCGCGCCCCGAACAAGGTACTTGAAGCTCGTCAATTGCGCCGCCCCGACAGGGCCGCGGGCGTGCAGCTTGCCA
Source organism: Sulfitobacter dubius (assembly GCF_027214245.1). Taxonomy (GTDB): domain Bacteria; phylum Pseudomonadota; class Alphaproteobacteria; order Rhodobacterales; family Rhodobacteraceae; genus Sulfitobacter; species Sulfitobacter dubius_A. Next base: position 82,739 of record NZ_JAPWHM010000003.1, read on the forward strand.
GTGGCGATGCCGATCTCCGCACCCATGCCAAACTCCCCCCCATCCGCGAATTGAGTGGAGGCGTTATGCATCAAGATCGCCGAGTCCAACCCGCTGAAGAATTCCGTCGCAGTCTCAGTATTTTCGGTCAGGATGCAATCTGTATGGCCCGACCCGTACTGGCGGATATGGGCCATGGCGGCCTGAACATCGGGCACGACGCGCGCCGCCACGATCATGTCCAGGTACTCTTGCCCCCAATCCGTCTCGCTGGCCGGAACCGTGCCGGGGATATCCTGCAGTGCCGCATCGGCGCGCACTTCGACACCGGCATCGATCAAGGCCCGGATCACACCTTTGCCAATGGTCTTTGCGATATCCTCATGGATCAGCAAACACTCCGCCGCGCCGCAGATGCCCGTGCGCCGCGTCTTGGCGTTCAGCACGACCTTCAGCGCTTTCTCAGGGTCGGCCTCGGCGTCGATATAAATATGCACGATCCCTTCGAGATGGGCAAAAACCGGCACGCGCGCCTCACGCTGCACCAGCCCGACGAGTCCCTTGCCACCCCGTGGCACGATCACGTCGATGGTATCGGTCATGGTTAGCATTTCACGCACCGCCGCCCGGTCGCGTGTCGGCACCAGTTGCACCGCATCTTCGGGCATGCCCGCATCCCGCAACCCCTGTTGCAGGCAGGCGTGTATGGCGCGCGAAGAATGAAAGCTCTCAGACCCGCCGCGGAGGATCACCGCGTTACCGGCCTTGAGGCAAAGCGCACCCGCGTCTGCCGTTACATTCGGACGCGATTCATAGATCACGCCGATCACGCCGAGCGGGGTCCGAACACGCTGGATGTTTAGCCCCGAAGGCTGGTCCCATTCGGCGATGATCTCTCCCACCGGGTCGGCCTGTTCCGCGACCGAGCGCAGCCCGTCGACCATGCCGCGAATGCGGTCCTCGTCCAGCATCAGCCGGTCCATCATCGCATCAGACAGACCCTTATCGCGACCAAAGTCGAGGTCCTGTGCATTGGCGGCGATGATCTCGGCCCGGTTCTTCCAAACGGCATCGGCGGCGCTGATCAATGCGGCATGTTTACGCTCTGCCGTGGCGCTTGCCAGACGCGCTGCTGCGGCGCGGGCGCGGGCCCCGATATCGGCCATCAATTCAGAGATATTTTCGATGTCACTCATAGCCTTATGCCCCTGTCTTAATCTTCCGCGCGCCTAGAGCGCCATGTCGTCCCGGTGAATCAAAGCCGCCCGCCCGGGATAGCCCAGCAGGGCCTCGATCTCTGCGCTTTTGCGGCCCTTGATCTGCCCGATCTCTTCGGCGGAATAGCGGCTGAGACCATGGCCCACGGCATGCCCCGCCGGGTCGTACATGGCGATGCTGTCACCGCGCTCAAAACGGCCTTCGACGGCCGTCACCCCCGCGGGCAACAGCGATGTGCCCCGCGCCAGGGCCGCGACCGCGCCAGCGTCCACTGTGACCGCCCCGCGCGGTTTCATCGCGGCGATCCAACGTTTGCGCGCGGCCTGCGGATCGCTCTGCGCGCTGAACCATGTGGCATTCGCCCCACCTTCAAGCGCAGTCAGCGGCCGCATGACGAAACCATCGGTGATCGCCATCGCGCAGCCCGCCGCCGTCGCCGTGCGCGCAGCCATCAGTTTGGTTTTCATGCCACCCTTGGACAAACCCGACCCGGCATCGCCCGCCATCGCCTCAATCTCGGGCGTGATGCTGTCGATCACCTCATAGCGTTGCGCAGTCGGATCCTGCGAAGGATTAGCGCTGTAGAACCCATCCACATCGGAAAGCAAGATCAACTGGTCCGCCCCCACTGTCACCGCGATCTGCGCCGCGAGACGATCGTTATCGCCAAAGCGGATTTCATCGGTCGCGACCGTGTCATTCTCATTCACAATCGGCACGACGCCGAGCGAAAGCAACTGCTCCAGCGTAGCGCGGCTGTTGAGGTATCGGCGACGGTTGGCACTGTCTTCCAGCGTGACCAAGACTTGCGCGGTCGTGATGCCATGGGGGGCGAGCACCTCTTCGTAAGCCCGCGCGAGGCGGATTTGCCCGACAGCCGCCGCCGCCTGTGCCTGTTCCAGCGCCAAGACAGTCGGCGGGAGGCCCAAGACACCCCGTCCAAGTGCAATGGAGCCCGAGGAAACCAGTACAACGTCGCAGCCCAACCCTTTGAGCCACAACACATCTTGCGCCAATCCGGTCAGCCAGTCCCAGCGCAAATTGCCGCTCTCGCGGTCCACCAAAAGGGCGGAGCCGATCTTGATAACGACACGGCGGGCGGTGCTTAGGGTTGCCAAGGCGTGTCTTCCTCGGTGGTGCGGAAGCGCAGGCGGTCGTCATCGATGTTTTGGCGTAGGGTCCGCAACACTTCGGTCACGCCTTCACCGGCGACACTGGACATCATCATCACCTCGCCGCCGCAAGCTTTTTCTAAGTCACTCAAACGACTTGCCCGCTCTTCTTCATCCAGCGCATCAACTTTATTCAACACCGTGACGCGCGGCTTTTCCGCCAGATCGCCGCCATAGGCTTCCAGCTCGCCGATGATGGTATGGTAATCTTCCGCCACAGTCTCGGACGTGCCGTCGATCAGGTGTAGCAACACCGCGCAACGCTCGACATGGCCGAGGAACAGATCGCCCAGCCCGCGCCCTTCGGAAGCGCCTTCGATAAGACCGGGAATATCGGCTACGACGAATTCTGTGTTATCCACACCAACCACCCCAAGGTTCGGGTGCAGCGTGGTGAAAGGGTAATCCGCAATCTTTGGCCGCGCGTTCGATGTCGTGGCGAGGAAGGTCGACTTACCCGCGTTCGGCAGACCCAAAAGCCCCACATCGGCGATCAGCTTGAGCCGCAGCCAGAGCGTACGGTCGACGCCCTCTTGGCCCGGGTTTGAGCGGCGCGGCGCTTGGTTGGTGGCGGATTTGAAGTGCAGGTTGCCCCAGCCGCCATTGCCACCACGCGCTAGCTGGACGCGCTGGCCCAGCTCTGTCAGGTCCGCGATGACCGTTTCTTGATCCTCGTCGAGGATCTCCGTGCCGACGGGCACACGCAGGATGATGTCATCGCCATCCTTGCCGGTGCGCTGTTTGCCCATGCCGGGCTGCCCGTTCTTGGCAAAGAAGTGCTGCTGATAGCGAAAATCAATCAGGGTGTTCAGCCCATCCACCGCCTCGGCCCAGACTGAGCCGCCGGTGCCGCCATCGCCGCCATCCGGACCGCCATATTCGATGTATTTCTCGCGTCGGAACGACACACAGCCGCCGCCCCCGGCACCGGATCGGATATAGACTTTGCACAGGTCGAGAAACTTCATGGTCTTGCCTTTCAGGCGCGGGAAACGGAGCTAGAGCTTGCAGCTATAGGTCCATGTGGGTACGGCAGCATCGCGGGCCAAGCAATAGGTTTCCGCGTCGCCGAGATAGACAAACCCTGCGTTGGTCAGCACCTTGGCCGAGGCCGGGTTGTCATGGAAAACAGAGGCAAAAAGCGCGTCATTGCCCAAGGGGTTGGCATCCACCAAAGCCTGCACCGCGTCGGAGGCCAGATGGGTGTTCCAGAACGCCGGGGCGACCCAATAGCCGATTTCGGACTGGTTGCGGTCGAGCCGGGTGAGAGAGATCACCCCCATGACCTCGGAACTCTCCGCGCGGGTGCCATCCATGACCCAGACGTCTTCTTCCCGGTCATCCGACATAGCGCGGGTCACATAGGCTTCGACACTGCCCGGCGGCAACGGATGTGGGATAGAGGATGTCGCATTGGCGACCCGCGGGTCGCTGGCATACATCTCAATCATACCCATATCCGACCGGCGCACCGGACGTAGGTCAAAACGCTCTGTCTCAATAACCGGTTGGTTCACAATCGCTTCCAACTGCATCGTCATGTTCCTCCTCCGAACAGACTGGATTGGGGGCTTTGGTCCAAGCTGGCCGCCCCTGCCCCGATGAGGCGCAAACAGCGCTTCGGGGCGTTGATACACTCGACATATTCCTCCCTGCCGAATGTAACGACTTTATCAAAATTCGGCCCTGTCCCGCCAAGAACGGTAAAACGATCTGACAGACCGTCGAGCCTTGAACTGAAAAACAAACGCATGGGACGTGTCCCGGAAAAAGAAAAGGGACCGGCGGTATCGCCGATCCCTGATTTTTTCAAACCCTTTGGGGTACGGCTTATTCAGCGGCCTCCGCGCGTGGCAGAACCGAAATAAACGTGCGGTTTTTCAGACCCTTGTGGAAGGTCACAGCACCGTCGACGGTTGCAAAGATCGTGTGATCTTTGCCCATGCCAACGCCGTTGGCAGGCCAAAACTTGGTGCCGCGCTGACGCACGATGATGTTGCCGGGGATAACGGCTTCGCCGCCATATTTCTTAACGCCAAGGCGACGACCAGCTGAGTCGCGCCCGTTACGGGATGAACCGCCTGCTTTTTTATGTGCCATCTCGGTCTCTCCTTAGCCTTTGGTCTTTTCTTTGGCCTGATCGACCCAGCCTTCACGCTGGATACGGCCTTTGAAAGACAGTTTCTCGTCAACTTCAGCGATATCCGCTTCGGTCCATGCTGCGATTTGAGCGAAGGAGGTGATACCCGCTTCGTGCAGCTTTTTCTCAAGTGCGGGGCCGACGCCGCTCAGCGCCTTCAGGTCGTCCGCGCCGGCTTCCGACATTTTGTCGGCTTTTTCGGCTTTCGGCGCAGCCTTGGTGGCTTTTGCCTTCTTGGCTTTCCTGATCTGCGCGGCGTCATCGGTCTTGCCGGTGATCGCAGCCACAGTAGCGGCGCTCACGGAACCGGTGCCAACAGCGGCAGACACGCCCGACTTCTCTGCGCCGGAGGCGAGGATGTCGGTGATCTTGATCAGGGTCAACTTCTGACGGTGGCCCTTGGTACGCTTGGAAGAGTGCTTTCGGCGGCGCTTGACGAAGTTGATAACCTTTTCGCCTTTGATCTGATCAACGACTTCGGCCTGAACGCCTGCGTCTTTAACCATGGGCGCGCCGAGCACGGGGCTGTCGCCGCCGAGCATCAGAACTTCGTTGAACTGGACTGTTTCGCCAGCATTGGCCGCAATACGTTCAACCCGCAGCATATCGCCGGATTGCACTTTGTATTGCTTGCCGCCTGTCTTGATGACCGCAAACATGCGTCTTCCTTTTCTGTCATCCGCGTTCTGTGGCCCCCGCTTGGGAGTTTGTGGATGGCTTTCCGGCCGATCCGCCTCGAACAGCGCGCCCATGGGGCGTCATTAAAAAACAATCCCTAAGACGGATTACCCGCCGGGATGCGGGCTTATCTTCGGAATGGCGGGACAAGTCAAGTAGGTTTTCACGCTCAATTCTCTGCGCCCGTCACAGGCTTTCGGCCACCATATTCAGGGCCAGAGCACGCCCAAGCCCGTAGGAGATATCCTCATAAGCCCGGCCAAACCCGTCGAAAAGCGCCCGGTTAAGAGCACGCCCGGCGCCTGTCTCTGCAAATTGAGCATATTGTGCAATCTCGGCGTCGCGCAGGGGGTGATAGGCCAGCAGCAGATAGGCGTGCATCCAGACAGAGGTGTCTTCGGTTACCGCCTCCAGCTCGGCGCCGACCTCGGCCAAGAGGTCTTCGTCACTGTCTTCCAAGGCGCCACCGTCACGCATTCCGCGCAGGAATTGGAAATTGCTGTTGAGCGCCGTGCTGACATTGCGGTCAACCATATCGGCGGCATCGATCAAGCGGAAGATCAGAGCGACCCGTGGGTCATGATCCCCGGCCAATACGCCATAATGCGCCCGCGCGATCTGCTCCACTTCTGGCTCGGCAATGGCGGCACGGCCCGCGTTCTCCAGCCCGACGATCCGGCCGCCCAATTCCGTTGAATAGAAGTCGATCGCCTGCTCGACTTCGGCAGAGGTCATCGTCTCTTCCAGTGCCCGGCGCACCATTTCGACCATGCTTCCGGCGTCATGGATGCTTTCGACCTGCATCTGCCAACCCGGACCGCCCTGCCCGCCCAACATGTCTTGGTTCAGCATCTCGGCATGTGCCTGCCCCTCGTCACTGAGGATCACCGCCGCTTGCCGAAGCTCCAACAGATCGACAAGCACGGTCATGCGTGAATCGGCCCAAGCGGGCAAAGCCAAAAGCCACAGGAGTGGCACAAATACCGAAGCCCGCATCAGAGGTCCTGACTGGGCTGCATCGCCGCCAGCCGGGTGGCCACGGCCTCGAACCGATTGGCCATGATCTCATATTGGACGGCGTTCATCAGCGTATAAACCTGCTGCATCTCGGGATGCTCCAGCGCTTCGGCATAGGCGAGCAGATCGTCGTCCGAGAACGATTGATAGGTGTAGGCTGCATTGGCCAAGGCATTCGCGGCAATCTGAGCGCCCAGTTCATCAGCCTGCGCGCGCATCGCTTCGCGCAGGTCAGGCTCTTCCATCTGCAATTCGATCACCCCGGCGCCCGCAGCGGCCAAAAGGAAGCGAATCTGCACCTCTTGAATGGCCCGGACCGAGATTTCTTCGACATCGCTGGCGACATTCAAACGCCGCAGCGTCTCCAATCGCGGCGAGCCAATGCGCTCAAGCCCCGCCACTATCGCGGCACCGCTTTCCGCCTTCAACCCGTCATCCTCGGCCATATGCGCCTTATTCTCTACGGCCACCAAACGCTGGCCCAGATCGCTCGCATAGAAATCGGAGGCATGATCCAGCAGATCGTCGCTCAGCGTTTCCGAAAGGATATCCATCGCCATGCCGTGCATCAACTTGGTGTCAAAGACATCCCGCACCAGCCGCGACCATTCCGAGCCGAAATCCTCGCTTTGCAGCCCCAGCATCTCGGGCGCGGAATCGGCTGAGAGACGAATGCTCTCCAAAGCCACGTCAAAGCCGGTTACTTCCAAGAACCGCTCCAACGCGCCGCGCTCCGCCGCCCGTAGCGGCAGGGCAAGGGCGACAAGCAGCATCATCGCCATAACGAAGGGGGCTGCGATCAATCTATTTTGGCGAAACATGGGCTGTCCTTTCGCGGAATTCTGCCTTTAAACTTAGGCTGTACCAGCCCCGGCGCAATGAAAATCCCCAAACTTTCCCTTGATGCGCAAAACCCCTCTTGCCACTGCCTGAAAAGGCGACTAAACGGACCCCCCAGACCCCCGCGGAGAGGTGCCGGAGTGGTCGAACGGGGCGGTCTCGAAAACCGTTGAGCCTTCACGGGTTCCCAGGGTTCGAATCCCTGTCTCTCCGCCACTACCGCCTTGAGAGTAGTGACTTTTTTCCCGGATCGATGATGGTTGACGATGTGCTGAATATCGCTCAACCCCAGTAGGCGCAGGCGCCTGTTCTAGCCCCTCGCAGGCCCCTGCACAGCACCTCCACCTCCAATTGATCCAGATCAATGCAGCTTCCCCATCGCCGCCCCATACTGGCCTCGGTCACATGAGGAGCGCCGCTATGCAAAATGCCACACTGACAGTCGTTCTCGGGGTCAACGCCCGGCCCAACCAGCTAGAGACCCTCGCGCGCGAGGCGCAGACACATGGCGCCCATCTGATCGTACTTTTGCTCAGCGAAACCGCTCTGGTTCCGGTCTATTCCATGGGCGTGGGAGAGCTCAGCACCTATTCCCTTCCCGCTGGCTGGCAATCGGATGTGGATGAGGCCCGCGCCGCGGTTGAACAGCAGCGCAAGGAATTCTCGCAGTATCTGACCGACCAAGGTGCCAGCGCGGATGTCCGCGCGGTCTGTGGTGAAGACACGGCCCTACGAAACACCGTCGCGCGGGCGGGGCTGACCTGTGATGCGGTGCTTGTCGGGACGGACCTGCGCGAAGACGCGCGCTTGTTCGAAGACATCGTCCATGCCGCGCTGTTCGATTCCGCTGCCCCCGTCTTGCTGAACATATCGAACCCACAAGCGGCTCTGGCCCCGCAATCGGTCTTTGTGGCATGGAAAGCGGGCCTCCCCGCCACGCGGGCGATCCGGGCGGCTTTGCCAAGCCTGCGGGCCGCGCGGGAGGTGACCGTGGCGCTCTTCGATCCGGTCTCGATCTCTGCCTATGACGGGGAAAACCCCGGCACAGATGTCGCGGCATGGTTGACCCACCAAGGGTGCCACGTCGCAGTTCAGCAATACGCAAGCGGCGGAGAGGACATCGCCACCGCGATCGTGAAGCGCGCCAAAGAAACCGGCGCCGAACTGATCGTCATGGGGGCCTATGACCACTCCCGCCTGCGCGAAAAGGTTTTTGGCGGCACGACCCGCAGCCTGATTGAACAAAGCGCCTTCCCTGTGCTTCTGTCGCACTAATGCCTACTGATACAAAGGACCTGCTGCACATGCACCCTTGTCTAACCGCCTTTGTCGGGCTGTCTTGCGCCCTTCTCGCTGCCTGTTCAGACGGGTCTTCCGAAGATGCCGACCGGGTCCGCGAAGGGCAGCGGGTCTATGCAAAGGAATGCGCCGCCTGCCATGGTGTGCGGGGCGAAGGGGCTGGCCCGATGTCGCTGCAGCTTGATGTTGTGCCGCCTGACTTGGCTGGGCTGAAACAGCGCAATGACGGGTATTTTCCACGCGAATTTGTCAGCCGCTTTGTCATGGGCAAGCTTGCAAAAGACGATCCTGCCTCCCCCATGCCCGACTTTTCCGCCGTTGGGCTGCGCCATGTTTACCCCAATGGCGGCGCGGATGGGGAAGTGCTGGAAACCGATTTCGCCAATCTGCTCGCTTATTTAGAAGCGATCCAGTGGTAGGGACGGCGCAGTGTAGAATACAACCGCCGCGGCCCTGAGTGTCACCCCCTCCATTGCGCCCCCGCCCACTCTCACGCTATCGGATGCCCTGCCCCGCAGCCCCTACAGACGGACACCTCGCATGAAGATCAACAACGAAAGCCCCGTTCTGCTGGCCCTTCTGGATGCCGCCGTCGACGCCATGGTGGTGGCCGATCACGCAGGCAATATCCTGCGGGTGAACAAGGCGGCGGCCACGCTTTTCGGCCATCCGGTCGAGGCTCTGGTGGGGCAAAACGTGCGCATGTTGATGCCGGGGGACATGGCCGTTCAACATGACGGCTTTCTGCGCCACCACCTCGATACCGGAGAGAAACACATCATCGGCGTGGGCCGCGACGTGGAAGGGCTGCGCGCCGATGGCACTGTCTTCCCGCTGCATCTTTCCGTGGGCCGCGCAGATATCTCTGGCGAGGTCGCTTTTGTCGGCATCATGCACGATCTGTCGCGCCGAAAAGCCGCCGAAGAGGCCACCGCACGCTCGCAACGAATGGACGCCATCGGCCAGATGACCGGCGGCATCGCGCATGATTTCAACAACCTGCTGACGGTGGTGATTGGCAATCTGGAACTGCTGGAAATGTCGGAAACCTCCGCCCAAAGCGGCGCGCTGATTTCCGACGCGCTGGAAGCGGCCGAGATTGGCGCGGACCTGACCTCGCGACTGATGGTCTTTGCCCGCAAGAGTACGCTGAACGCCGCGGTGATCGACCTCAATGCCGAAGTCTCGAAAGCCGTGGCGATGTTGAACCGCACCATCGGCGCGCATATCGCGGTGGAAACGGCCTTTGCCGAGGATCTGTGGCAGGCCAAGGTGGACGCCACCCAACTCCAGACCGCCGTCTTGAACATCGCCCTCAATGCCCAAGACGCCATGCCCTCGGGCGGTAAGATCACGTTGGAAACCCGCAACATGCAGCTTGATGACACCTATGTCGCACAAGAGATCGGCATCGACATGGGCAACTACATCCGCCTGTCGATCGCCGACACGGGCGCGGGCATGTCCCCCGAAACCCGCACCCGCGCGATGGAGCCGTTCTTTTCGACCAAACCGGTCGGCCAAGGCACGGGGCTGGGCCTGTCGATGGTCTACGGTTTCATCAAGCAATCCGGCGGGCATATCGCGATTTACAGCGAATTGGGCAAGGGCACGACGATCAGCCTCTATTTTCCGGCGCTTAAAGACAGCGCACGGACGCGCCCCGTTTTGGGTGAGGACCCCGAGCGGCACGCCGCCATCGGCAGCGGCCTGCGCGTGCTGTTGGTGGAGGATGACCCGATGGTGCTGCGTCTGTCCGAAACCCGGCTGAGAACGCTGGGGTTTGACTGCATTACGGCCACGACCGGCGATGCCGCGTGGGACATCCTGCAACGGCGCAAGGACATCGATGTGGTCTTTACCGATCTGGTGATGCCCGGCGATCTTTCGGGCCATGCCTTGGCCAAACGGGTCGCGCAAGACATGCCCGACCTGCGGATATTGATCACCTCAGGCTTTTCCGAAAACGTCCTGCGCGGAGAGGAGGAGACCCATGCCTTCGCCATTCTGCGCAAACCCTACAGACAGGCGGATTTGGCCGAGACGTTTCGTAGCTTGCTGCGGGATTAATCCGCGCTCTCGCCAGGGCTCTCTTCGGGGCTTTCGGTCAGCACATAGCCGACCCCGCGCACCGTCTTGATCAACTGCGGGCGGGCCGGATCACGCTCGACCTTTTTGCGAAGCCGCGCCACTTGGTTGTCGATTGTCCGGTCTAAAGGCGCCCAGTTCTGCCCATCGATCAGGTCCATCAGCCGGTCGCGCGACAGCGGTTTCTTCGCATGGGTCAAAAAGGCGGCGAAAAGTTTGAAATCAGCCGTGGTCAGATCGCTCTCTTGCCCGTCCCGTCCCAGCAGCAGCATCCGATCGAGGTTGATCTTCAACCCGTCGAGCACGAGCCACGGGTCGGCGCTTTGCGGCGTAGGCGCGCCCGCCTCGCGTTTGCCACTGCGCCGCAGGACGGATTTCACGCGGGCCAAAACCTCTCGCACATGGAAGGGCTTGGTCAGATAGTCATCCGCGCCCAGTTCCAGCCCGACGACCCGGTCAATCACATCGTCTTTGCCCGTCACCATGAAGATCGGCACGTCATGGTCGCGCTGCAGCTCGCGCGCGATGTCCAGCCCGTCTTCGGCGCCGAGGTTGAGATCCAGGGTCACCAGATCAAAGGCTTCCGCCGCAAAGGCCGCCCGCACGCTTTGCGCGTCATGCGCCTCGGTCACCAAGTAGCCATCGCTTTCAAGGCAGCGCCTCAGAAGCGTTCGGATCTTGGCATCGTCATCAACAACAAGGATCTTTTTCGCGGTCACGGCCATCACCCACAAAAGCTGCGTTTGTATAGTCCGCAACCCAAGCGAGCACCACCCGCAGCACCACCCCCTGCGACAAAGCGTTACAAACGGATACAACACCGCAGGTCTTGCTGCGACATGCGCCTGAGAATGTGACCGCGCCCCAGAAAGGACGATCGCATGTACGTGACGCTATCAAATGAGTTCACCCCCGCTGTCAAAGTGCCTGAGATACAGCTTTGCCCCCGTGCCCCCGCCGCGCTGACACCCCGCAAGCGGCAGGCGGTTGGCAGCCATCTATTTCGCGAAGGCGATATCGCCCATCATATCTATGAGATCACCTCGGGTGTCTTTCGTCTGACCCGCGTGCTGGGCAACGGGCGGCGGCAGGTCATCGCCTTCGGCCTGCCGGGCGACATCATCGGCTTTCCCAACGGCGCGCTGCATCACAGCGATTGCGAAGCGATCGAGGCGGCGGAGGTGATCGCCCACCCCCGCCACTCGCTCGACGATTTCGGCGGAGACAACGACACGCATAAGCGGCTGCTGAACGCCGCCCTGCGTGAGATTTCGGCAATGCAGGATCATTTCATGATGCTGGCCCGCAAATCCGCGATGGAAAAACTCGCGTCCTTTCTGATCACGCTGGCGGAACGCAACGGGCGGCCGGCCGGCGATGACACAACCTGCGCCCTGCCCATGACACGCGGCGACATCGCCGATTTTCTGGGCCTGACGATCGAAACCGTCAGCCGCACCCTGACCCGCCTGCGCAAGCAGGATATCATCGCGCTTGAAACCTCTCAGGCGGTTTTGATCAAGGATATGGAGGCGCTGATCTCGGCCTCGCAGGCCGCTGACTGAAAGCACTCTTTCACAGAACCAAAAGCGCGGGTTTCGGCCCGCGCTTCGCGCTTCAGGCCGTTTTGTCCGGCATAGGGTTCTGTCGGTTCTCACCATTGGGCACCTCCCCATTCTCCAGCAAAATCCGCGCGGCGTCGCCTTCCAGATCATCGTATTGCCCATTGCGCAGCGTCCAAAGACAGGCCGCAAGACCGGCCGCGCCAAGGCAGATGGAGACGGGGATCAAAACGATCAGGATATTCATCGGCGCACCGCATTCAAAACCACGAGGATAGAGGAAGAAGACATCACCGCCGCCGCCATCAGCGGGGTGGCGAAGCCCATGACCGCCACCGGGATCGCGACCGCGTTATAGGTCGCGGCCAAGGCCAAGTTTTGCCGAATGCGGCTGCGCGCCCGCCGCGCCAGACGCAACGTATCGTCCACCGCAGAAAGATCACCGCCCAGCATCACCCCGTCCGAGGCGACCCGCGCCGCATCCAGCGCCGTGGCCGGGGCAAGGGACGCATGGGCCCCCGCAAGAGCCGCCGTGTCATTCAGCCCATCGCCCACCATCAGCACCCGCCTGCCCTGCGCAGCCATATCGCGGACCAGATCGGCCTTATCCTCAGGCCGGACGGCGGCATAGACTGTGGCAATGCCCAATGTACGGGCCAAGATAGCCGCCCGCTGCGCGGTATCGCCGGTGACCATGGCAACCTCCAGCCCCCGCTCTTGCAGCGCGCTGACCACTTCTGCGGCACCGGCGCGGGGTGTCTCAATCAGCGGCAGGGGGATGCAACGGTCTGGCAGTTGCAGTTCTGGCCCGTCCTGTCCCCGGCGCAGGGACACCGGCGCGCCGTTCCACAGGCCGTTGATCCCCTGCCCCGACACCTCTCGCACTTCGCGCAACTCGGCGGGCATCTGCCCTTGCAGCGCCGCCGCCAAGGCGCGTGACGCCGGATGGTCCGACGCCTGCGCGAGGGAAAGTGCCACCGAAGCCGCGCGCGCCTCAAGCGTGGGCAGACGCGCCACGCCTTCGGTCAGGGTGCCGGTCTTGTCGAACAGAACCGTGTCGATCTCGGCCAAACGCTCCAGCGCCGTGGGAGATTTTAGCAGCACGCCCGCGCGAAACAAGCGCCCCGTCATCGCCGCCGTTACCGCTGGAATGGCCAGTGCTAAGGCGCAGGGGCAGGTGATGATCAGCGTCGCCGTGGCCACCGCGATCGCCTGATAGAGGTCCCCCGTCAGCCCCCACCAAACGGCAAAGGCCAGCGCCGCCAATCCATGCACCACCGGCGCGTAAAGCCGTGCCGCCCGGTCCGCGATCCCGCTGTAGCGGTGCTTGCCCGTCTCGGCCACTTCGACGAGGGCCGCGAGGCGGCGCAGGGTGCTGTCCTCGGCGCGGCGGGTGACGCGCAGGTTCAGCGGCGCGCCGAGGATCACCTCGCCCGCACAGACCGCCCCGCCCGCCGCCACGGCAACGGGGTCGGCCTCTCCGGTCAGGGCGGAGCGGTCCAGCATCGCGGCCCCTAGGGCGATCCCATCCACCGGGGCGCGGGCCCCGGCTGCAAGGGCGATGCGGTCGTCGGGCATCAAGGCGCTCACTTTTACCGCCTCACGGCCCTTAGCGGTCAGACGGGTGGCGCGCGGTAGTTCCAGCGCCGTCAATTCCGCCGCGGCAGAGCGCGCCGTCGCCCTTGCGCGGTGCTCAAGATAGCGACCCACCAGCAGGAAAAAGGTCAGCGACAGCGCCGCGTCGAACCATGTATGCGCCCCGGTGGCGGCGAAAGTCTCATAAAGTGAAGTCGCCGCCGCCAGCAGGATCGCCAGCGCAATTGGCACGTCCATGTTCATCCGCCCGGCCCTTAGGGCGACCCCTGCCGAGGCAAAGAACGGCACCGCGGAGAAGGCCAGAGCAGGCAGCGCGATGGCCGCGGAAACCCAGTGAAACATCTCGCGCGTGATATCGCCCGCCCCGGACCAGACCGCGACGGAAACCGCCATCACGTTCATCATGGCAAAGCCCGCGACGGAGGCACGGGCCAGCAGGCGGCGGCCGGTGTCATCCCCCGTCGGGCGCAGGGCGGTCGCATCCAACTCATGCGCCTCAAAGCCCGCATCCTTCAGCGCCTGAAGCGCCGCACTGGCGTCATATCCGGGCATCAGGACGATCCGCACCCGCTTGGCCCCAAGGTTCACCCGCGCAGTTTTGATTGAGGGCAGTTTGGCCAAGACCCCCTCGACCCCCGCAATGCAGGCCGCGCAGCGGATCTGTGGCAAGGCGAGGTGAAGCGCCTCGTTGTCCTCCGCAAGCCGCTGCGCTGCGGCCTCGGCCGAGGGGGCGGCTGCGACACAGCCCGGACAGGCGGCAACGGTCATGGGGTCACCCGCAATGAAATGCGGCGGCGAAAGAGCGTGCCATCGGCGGCGCGCATCTCGATCCGTAGGTTCCAGTTGCCAGCGCCTGCGGTGACCGGCGCGGTCCACGCGCGGCCATCCCAAGCGAAATCAGGCGTTATGTCATCCGCAACAGTAGTCGCGCGCCCCAGTGTCGCCGCGAGGATTTCAGGTCGGACTACGCCTTCGGCATCCTGCACCGCCAAGTGAAGAGCCGCCCCCGTCAACTCAGTCTGCACGGCCCAACCGAGCGCCTCCTGCGCCGCGCGGTCGGTGTCAAAATTCTGCGAGGCGATGTAGCTCGACTCGGTTTCCTTGCCCGGAAAGGTGCGCACCGCGTTGAACGCAAGCGCGAGGTTCACCGCGATGATGATCGAAAAGCCGCCCACGAAGATCGCCAGCACATGCCAGCCTGTGAGGGGGCGTTGCCTTTGCAACTCTGCTGCGGTCATTGGGTGTCCTTTCCATAAAAAACCGTATCGCCGAAGGCCCGCTCGCCCGAGCGGACATCTTCGACCCAGAACCGCAGATCGCTGCGCGGCGCGGCGGCGGCATCACTTTGCGGCGGCGCGATCACATAGACCCGTTGCAGGCGGGTGGTGTCGGCGGGCACAGCAACCACCGGATCAAGCGCCCCTTCGACGCTCAGGTCCAAGCCAAGGACCCCTGCGAGAGACAGCCGGAAGTCCCGCGCCTCCCCATGTTTGTTGCGCAGACGAATGTCATAGGCGTTGCGGATCGATCCGTCCGATAGGGTGACGAAGGTCGGGTTGCGCACCGGCGCGACGGTCATGTCGATCTCGGGCCGGATGAAGAGCGCCACGACTAGCGCCACACCGATGGCCGCCCAAGCGGCGGTGTAGATGAGCGTCCGAAGGCGGAAGACATGCTGCCAAAGCGGCTTGGGTTGCCAGGACGGCTGGTTGGCCCCGGCGACATCCCCCGCCGGGGCTTCGGCAAGGCCCGCCACGGCGGCGCTTGCCTTGGGCGCGGTAGGCGGCTCATCATCCAGCGCGAGATAGTCGATCAGCCCGCGCGGGCGGCCGATCTTGGCCATCACATCATCGCAGGCGTCGATGCAAAGCGCGCAGGTGATACATTCCATCTGCTGGCCTTCGCGGATGTCGATCCCCATCGGGCAGACCGCCACGCAGGCGTTGCAATCGATGCAATCGCCTAAGACCGCTCCGTCCCGCGATTGGCGGTCGCCCGCGGTGTTTTTGTCCAGCGCCGCCCCGTAACGCGCCACCGCATCGCCGCTGCCAATCGCCTCGGCGGCGGCTTGCTGGCGTTTCACACCACCTTTGCCGCGCGGCTCCCCCCGCCACTTGCGATAACCTACGGTCAGCGTGCCGGGGTCCATCATCGCGCCTTGGATGCGGGGCCATGGGCACATGTAGATACAGACCTGTTCGCGCATGAAGCCGCCAAAAATGAAGGTCGCGGCCGTCAGCACGGCGATGGTGGCATAGGCCACGGGGGCGGCTTGCAGGGTTACGAGGTCGCGCGCCAAACTGGGCGCATCGGCAAAGTAAAAGACCCAAGCGCCGCCCGTCGCCACCGCGATCAGCAGCCAGACCACCCATTTCGCCCCCCGCAGCCGCGCCTTGCGCCAGCTCCACGGCGCATTGTGCAGACGAATACGCGCGTTGCAGTCGCCCTCAATCCAGCGCTCCACGGTCATGAAGAGATCGGACCAGACGGTTTGCGGGCAAGCATAGCCGCACCAGACCCGGCCCAAAGCGGAAGTAAACAGGAACAGCCCCAGCCCCGCCATGATCAGCAGTCCGGCGACGAAGTAGAACTCATGCGGCCAAATCTCGATCCAGAAGAAATGGAAACGCCGGTTGGCGAGATCGACCAGAACCGCTTGATCCGGCAGGTTTGGCCCCCGGTCCCAGCGGATCCACGGGGTGATGTAATAGACCCCCAGCGTGAGGATCAGGATCACCCATTTCAACCGGCGAAAGAACCCGCTGACCCGGCGGGGAAAGATCGGCTCGCGCGCGGCGAAAAGCGGGGGGGCGGCGATGGACATGGGCAGTGGGCTCCGGGGTTACGTCTTGCGGCCTACACCCCTGGGGCGCAGACCGCTTTGATCTGCATCAATCCGCAGATTATTTGTCGTACCGGTTTAGTCGGCGGCGGCACCCTCCGCATCGACCGCGGCCTCACCGCCGCCCAGACCATGGACATAGGCGGTCACGGCGCGCACCTCAGCCTCGCCCAGACGGGCTTGCCATGGGGGCATCACCCCCATACGCGGCGCTTTGAGTTGGCGCAGGATCGCGTCATGGCTGCCGCCGCGTAGCCAGATCGCATCGGCAAGGTTCGGCGCGCCCATCTCACGGTCGCCAAGGCCACGCTCCCCATGGCAGGCGCTACAGTTGTCGGCATAGACCTGCGCCCCCGCCTGCGCCGCACCCGCGTCATGCTCAAGCCTTGAAAGGCTGCGGACGAAATGCACGGTGGCGTCGAGGTCGGCCTCCTCCATCCAATCGAAGGGCGGCATCTCCGAGAAACGCGCGTCGGGGTCATCTTCGTTACGGATACCGTGGCGCACGGTATAGGCGATCTCCTCCATCGTGCCGCCCCAGAGCCAATCGTCGTCTAAAAGGTTGGGATAGCCCGAAGCCACCACACCCCCCGCCCCCGCGCCGTGGCATTGCGAGCAATTGGCCGCAAAGACCGAGCGCCCGGCCTGTGTCGCGAAACGGTGCAGCTCTTCGTTGTCCTTCAGCACCGCCAGATCGACGTTGACGAGGCTTTCGGTCAGATCGGCGTTCGACAGGTCCACGCGGGCGATCTCGGCGGCGACCTCACCGCGGGTGGAATAGCCCAAAAGCCCCGCCGTAGCACCCGAGACCATCGGCCACGCGGGATAAAGGATGGTATAGATCACGCCCCAGACGACGGTCGCGTAGAAGGTCCAGAGCCACCAACGCGGCAGCGGCGTGTTCAGCTCTTCGATCCCGTCCCAACTGTGGCCTGTGGTCTCGGTCCCGGTTTCGGGGTCGATCTTGCGATTGTCGGTCATGGCTGGGCTCCGTCATGGCGGGCTTGATCGGGGTCGTCGTTGCGAAACGGGACGGCGGCGGCATCGTCGTGCAGGGCGCGCGCGCCGGGGCGAAAGGCCCAAGCAATGACGCCGAGAAAGATCAGCGTCAGGATCAGAAGCGCCCAGCTGTCTGCCAGTTCGCGCAGGAAAGAATAGGTGTCCATGGCAGGCTCCTCAGCGGTTGGCGTCGGGCACGAAGGTCGAGAAATCGACCAGCGTTCCGAGCATTTGCAGATAGGCGATCAGGGCATCCATTTCGCTGATGCCGGGCTGGCCGTCGAAGCTGCGCACCTGCGCGCCGGGGTAGCGTTCGAGTAGCGCGTCGTAGTCGCCCATGGGATCGACCTGCACCCAAAAGTCGCCACGGACATTCGCGATCATCTCATCGCTATAGGGCACGCCGACCGTGCGGTGGGTCGCCACCAGATCGGTCACATCCTCAGGCTCAAGCTTGGCGTCCATCAGGAAAGCGTATTTCGGCATCACGCTTTCCGGCACGACCGACTGCGGGTCCATCAGATGATCCACATGCCACTCATCCGAATAGCGCCCACCGACCCGCGCCAGATCCGGCCCGGTGCGTTTAGAGCCCCATTGGAACGGGTGGTCGTACATCGATTCCGCGGCAAGGCTGTAGTGGCCATAGCGTTCGGTCTCGTCGCGCATCGGGCGGATCATCTGGCTGTGGCAGGTATAGCAGCCCTCGCGGACGTAAATTTCCCGCCCCGCCAGTTCCAGCGGCGAATAGGGGCGCATGCCCTCGACCTCTTCGATGGTGTTCTCCAGCCAAAAGAGCGGCGCGATTTCGACGATCCCGCCGATGCTGACCACCCCGAGTGAGGCAATCAGCAGCAGGGTCGCATTGCGCTCGAACCGCTGGTGAAAGGTGATTGTCTGCGTCTCGGGCGGCAGCTCATTGGGGATTTTGCCTGTCTTCAAGCCTTCGCTGGCGGTCACGACCTTCGGGTCGTCAGCGGGGTCATAATTGGGGCTGTGAGGGTTCTTGGCCATTGATCTTACTCCGCTGGCAGGGCGACGGTGACGGGGCGGGCTTGCGGGGCGCGGATGGTCATCCACATGTTCCAGACCATCACCGCACCGCCCGCGAGGTAGAGAACCCCGCCCAGACCACGGACCACATACATCAGGAATTTCGCTTCGACGGTGTCGGCAAAGCTGTTGACGAGGAATCCATTGGCATCGACCTCACGCCACATCAGCCCCTCCATGATGCCCGAGACCCACATCGACGCGGCGTAGAGCACGATCCCGAGGGTCGCGAGCCAGAAGTGCAGGTTGATCGCCGCCATGGAGTGCATCTGCGCCCGGCCCCAGAGCCGTGGCGTCAGGAAGTAAAGCGCGCCAAAGGTGATCAGCCCGTTCCATCCAAGCGCGCCGGAATGCACATGGCCGATGGTCCAGTCGGTGTAGTGGCTGAGGCTGTTCACCGCCCGGATCGACATCATCGGCCCTTCAAAGGTCGACATGCCGTAAAAGGCGAGCGAGGCCACGAACATGCGGATGATCGGATCGGTGCGGATCTTGTCCCACGCGCCTTCAAGCGTCATCAGCCCGTTGATCATCCCGCCCCAACTGGGCATCCACAGGATGATCGAAAACACCATCCCCAGTGTCGCCGCCCAATCGGGCAAGGCGGTGTAATGCAGGTGGTGCGGCCCGGCCCAGATATAAAGAAAGATCAGCGCCCAGAAATGGATGATCGACAGCTTGTAGCTATAGACCGGGCGGCCCGCCTGTTTCGGCACGAAGTAATACATCATGCCCAGAAACCCGGCTGTCAGGAAGAAACCCACGGCGTTATGCCCGTACCACCACTGCGTCATCGCATCCTGCACGCCCGCAAAGACCTGCACCGATTTCGAGCCCCAGATCGACACCGGGATGGCGAGGTTGTTGACCACATGCAGCATCGCCACGGTGATGATGAAGGCCAGAAAGAACCAATTGGCAACATAGATATGGCGCTCGCGCCGCTTCAGGATCGTGCCGAAGAATACGGCGAGGTAGGTCAGCCAGACGATGGTGAGCCAGATGTCGACGTACCACTCCGGCTCGGCATATTCTTTGGATTGGGTGGCCCCTAGCAGATAGCCTGTCGCCGCCAGAACGATGAAAAGCTGATAGCCCCAAAAGACGAACCACGCCGCATTCCCACCCCAGAGCCGCGCCGAAGAGGTGCGCTGCACGATGTAGAACGACGTGGCGATCAAGGCATTGCCCCCAAAGGCGAAAATCACCGCGCTGGTGTGCAGCGGGCGAAGCCGGCCAAAGTTCGCATAGGGCTGCGCCCATTCAATATTGAGCGCCGGAAAGGCAAGTTGGAAGGCGATGAAGGTACCGACCAGAAACCCCACCACGCCCCAAAAGGCGGTGGCGATGACGCCATAGCGGATCGGGCCATCCATATAGCCCTGTGGCGCCATGGACGCGGCTGGCCGTGCATCCTCAACAGGCATTTGGCGCAACTGCCAAAAGAACAACCCCGCCGCCACGAGCATGATCAGCAGGGCATGGACCATATAAGCCGGATCGCGCGCCCAATCCGCCCCGAGTGCTGCAAAAAACACTATAAGCGCAAGCGCGATCAACTTGAGCGTATCGAACATATTCCGAATCCCTTCATCTTTGGGAGACGGATCGCATGCGGCTGAGACCACCGCTTTGATCTATGTCAAAGATGGCGGCATAGGCCTGCGAAGGGCGCGTTTTTCGTAAGGCTACGGCCTAGCTTTTCGAGCGCGCCCCGCTGGGGTCATACATCGGTTTCAAACTAGCCTCGGCCTTGATCCGACAGCCCGCGACGTCGATCTCATAGGTCGAGCCCAGCAGATCGGCGACGCTTTCCCCGTCGCAGGGCACATAGCCCAGCCCGACCGCGCCGCCCAAGTGATGCCCGTAATTGCCCGAACTGAGATAGCCCGCGAGTTGTCCGTCCCGCAGGATCGGCTCGGCGTGATACAGCAGCGGCTCCGGGTCCGTCAGACGGAATTGCACCATCCGCAGGCTCAGACCCGCCTCCTTCTTGCGCAACACCGCGTCGCGGCCAATGAAATCGGGCTTGTCGGTCTTCACCGCAAAGCCCAAGCCCGCCTCCAGCACATGGTCCTCGCAGGTGATGTCATGGCCGAAGTGGCGAAAGCCCTTTTCGATCCGGCAACTGTCCATCGCGTGCAGCCCGCAGAGTTTTAGCCCATAGGCCGCGCCTGCCTCGATCAGCGCCTCAAAGACATGGGCCGCCATTTCAGTGCTGACGTAAAGCTCCCAACCCAGTTCGCCCACGTATGACACGCGGTGCGCCCGGGCGAGGCCCATGCCGATCTCGATCTCCCGTGCCATGCCGAAGGGGTGTGTTTCATTAGAGAAGACATTGGGCGAGATCGCCTGCAACACCTCTCGCGCCTTTGGCCCCATGATGGCGAGCACCGCTTCGCCCGCCGTCACATCCGTGATCACAACAAGGCGCTCGCCCGCATGGCGGCGCAGCCATGTCTCATCCGCCAGCCGTGTCGCGGCTGGGGTGACGACGAGATAGGCCGTTTCGCTGAGCCGCGTCACGGTGACATCCGCCTCGATCCCGCCCCGGGGATTAAGGAATTGTGTATAGACGATCTTGCCCACCGGCACCGCCATCTGCGCACCGCAGAGATGGTTCATGAAAGCCTCGGCCTCTGGCCCCTCGACCCGGATTTTGCCGAAGGACGACATATCATAGAGCCCGACGCCCGTGCGGATGGCGGCGTGTTCGGCGGCTTGATTTTTGAACCAGTTCTGCCCGCCCCAAGCATAGCGATATTCGCGTGTCTGGCCGGGATCGGCGAACCAATTGGCCCGCTCCCAGCCTGCGAATTCGCCCATGACCGCACCATGTTCCAGCAGATGCGCATGGAGTGGGCTGCGCCGGATGCCCCGCGCTGTGGCCTTTTGGCGGTAGGGGAAGTGATCGGCATAGAGCAGCCCCAGCGTTTCGGTCGACCGTTCCGCCAGATAGGTCTTGTTGCCCTGAAACGGCTGCATCCGCGCGATGTCCACGTCACCCAGATCGAAGGGTTTCTGCCCGTCCTCCATCCATTGCGCCAGCGCCATGCCCGCGCCGCCCGCCGATTGAATCCCGATAGAGTTGAACCCGGCGGCGACCCAGACATTATCCATCTCGGGGGCCTGACCGAGGTGATAGGCATCATCGGGGGTGAAGCTTTCGGGACCATTGAAGAAGGTATGAATCCCCGCCTCCGCCAGCAACGGCAGCCGTTTGACCGCCATCTCGAGGATCGGCTCGAAATGGTCGAAATCCTCGGGCAGTTGGTCAAACTCGAAACTCTCGGGGATGCCCTGCAGTGCCCATGGTTTCGCGACAGGCTCAAACGCACCAAGCAGGATCTTCCCCGCATCCTCTTTGTAATAGGCGTATTCGTCGGGGACACGCAGCACCGGCAATTCACGCAAGGAGGGGATGGCTTCGGTAACGATATAGAAATGCTCACAAGCCTGCAGCGGCACGTTGCTGCCCAGCATCCGGCCCACGTCCCGCCCCCACATGCCCGCGCAATTGATGACATGCTCGGCCTCGATCTGTCCCGCGCTGCCATCCTCCCCAGCCCAATCCACTGCCGTGATCCTACGCCCCGCGCGCACCACTCCGGTGGCCTTGACCCGCTCCGCCACGATCACGCCACGCGCCCGCGCGCCCTTGGCCAAGGCCAGCGCGATATTGGCCGGATCACCCTGCCCGTCTTTCGGCAGATAGACCGCGCCGGTCATGCCTTCGGTCTCTAAGTGGGGGTATTTCGCGCGGACCTCTGCGGGGGTGATTTCCTCGACCTCGATGCCAAAGGCGCGGGCCATGGCGGCCTGACGCAGAATTTCCTCGCGCCGCGCAGGTGTCAGCGCGGCAGTGATCGACCCCACGCGTTTGAACCCCGTGGCGACCCCGGTTTCCGCCTCCAGGGCGCCGTAGAGTTCTTGGGAATATTTCGCCAGCCGCGTCATGTTCTGTGTCGCACGAAGCTGCGCGATCAGCCCTGCCGCGTGCCATGTGGTGCCAGAGGTCAGCTGTTTGCGCTCTAGCAAGACCACGTCGGTCCAGCCGAGCTTCGTCAGATGATAGGCGACCGAACAGCCGATCACGCCACCGCCGATGATGACTGCGCGGGCTTTGGAAGGCAGTTGTACCATCTCAGACCTCCTGCGCGCGGATGCGGGTGTTTTCACTGTCCCAAAGCGGCGCGTCAGGCTGCACCGTGGCGCGGTAGCTCTGGCCAAAGATTTCCACCGTGAGGTCGGTTCCCGGCACGGCAGCCTCGGCCTCAACCACCCCAAAGGCGATGGAGGCATCGACGCGGTAGCCGTAGCCGCCGCTGGTCACTTCACCCACAACCCGGCCCTTCAGGCGCAGTGTGGCCATCGCTGGCGCGTCTTGTGGATTGCCCTCAACGATCAACGTGACGAAGCGCCGCTGCGGCCCTGCCGCCCGCTCGGCAACCAGCGCCGCTTTGCCCGGAAACGCCTGCGGTTTTTCCAATCGGATGAACCGGTCCAACCCGGCCTCCAGCAAGGTGTATTCCTGCGACAGGTCGCCTTTCCAAATGCGGTAGCCTTTTTCAAGCCGCATGGAATTGAGCGCGAACATCCCGAAAGGCACGGCCCCCGCCGCGATGATCGCATCATAGATCGCGGGCATATCCGAGGGCGCCGCGTGGATTTCCCAGCCCAATTCGCCCGCGAAACAGACCCGGGCGAACAGCGCAGGCTTGCCCTGCACCGATGCCTCTTGATGGCTGAGCCACGGCAGCGCCAGATCGGCATCGGGGGCCAGTGGTGCCAAAAGCGCACGGGATTTCGGGCCACAGAGGATCAGGGTCGAGACTTGATCCGTCTGATCCGTCAGGCTGATCGCCCCCCCTTTGGGCAACGCATCGCGCAGCAGTTCAAAGTCATGCCATTGCGCGGGGGCGGCGGTGATCAGGGTGAAGTCATCCTCTGCATGGCGCAGGATCGACATTTCGGTCAGCACCCGGCCCCGGGTGTCGGGGAAATAGGCCAAAGTCATCCGCCCCACTTTGGGCAGCGCGCCTGCAATTCGCCCCAGCAGCCATTCCGCCGCCCCCGGCCCCGTAACCGCGAAACGCGAGAACCCCGGCAGATCGAGCACGCCCACATGGTCACGCACCGCCGCGACCTCCTCTCGAACCCGGACGGCCCAGGGGCCCTCCCGGTCCCATGTCTGGGTCGCGGGCTCCGAGGTGTCATCACCCGGTTTGGCGAACCAATTCGCCCGCTCCCACCCGTTGTAAGCCCCCATTTGACCGCCCGCATCACGCAGCCGGTCGTGCAGCGGCGACAGCTTCTTGTCGCGCCCGGCGGGCCATGCGTGATGCGGAAAATGCATCGCATATTCATGGCCATAGGTCTCCAGCGCCTTGGCGAGGGTGAAATCGTGATCGGCATGGGCGGTAAAGCGGCGCGGGTCGACATCCCACATGTCCCACTCCGTCTCACCCGCCATGATCCATTCGGCCATGACCTTACCCGCGCCGCCGCCCTGCGCGATGCCGAAGGTAAAGCTATGCGCCTCAAAGGCATTCGGCACGCCGGCCATCGGGCCGAGCATCGGCAAGCCATCGGGCGCATAGGGGATCGGCCCATTGATGACCCGCCCCACACCGCTTTGGCCCAAAAGCGGCATCCGCGCCATGGCGTCTTCGATATACCATTCCAGCCGGTCCAGATCGTCGGGGTAAAGCTGAAAACTGAAATCCTCGGGCATCGGATCGTCGGGGGTGATCCAATGGGCTTTGCAGTTGCGCTCATAGGGGCCGAGGTTCAGACCGTTCTTGTCTTGCCGCAGGTAATAGGAACTGTCCACATCGCGGACCATCGGCATTTTGTGGCCCTTTTCGGCGGTCCATGCAGCAAGCTCAGGAATTTCTTCCGTCAGGAAATACTGATGGCTCATCACCACGGCAGGCACCCGGCGGCCGCCATGGGGGCGGAACCATTCGCCGACCCGATGCGCGTAATAGCCGGCAGCGTTGACCACCTTCTCGCAGCGGATATCGCCCTTTTCAGTATGGACGATCCATTCGTCCCCATCGCGATCTATGCCGGTGGCGGGGGTGAAGCGGTGAATTTGCCCCCCGGCCTCCCGCGCGCCTTTGGCAAGAGCTTGGGTCAGTTGTGCCGGGTCAATGTCCCCATCCAAGGGGTCCCACAACCCGCCCGCGAGGTCATGTAGCTCTATGAACGGGTTATGCTCTTTCAGCTCGGCGGGGGTGCACATCTCCATCCCCAGCCCCTGCGCGCGGGCCATGGAGGCGACATGTTCAAACTCCTGCATCCGTTCACGGCTATGGGCCAAACGCAGCGCCCCGGTCACGTGGTAGTTGATCGGATAGCCCACCGCCTCGCCCAAGCTGCGGTACATCTCTAGCCCGTAGCGCTGCATGTTCATCACCGCCCATGAATTCGAGAAATTGGGGCAGTTGCCCGCCGCATGCCAAGTGGAGCCAGCGGTGAGTTCGTTCTTTTCAAGCAGGACGCAATCGGTCCAACCCGCGCGGGCAAGGTGGTAGAGGGTCGAGACCCCAACCACGCCGCCCCCGATGATCACGACCCGCGCCGTTGTCGGAAAATCAGCCACGTTCAGCTCCCTTTGCCAAGCACTGCCAAAGGCTGACCAAAGGCGCCCCCGGTCAGTTTGAAACCATTTGAATTGATGAAAACCCGGTTCAGTAAACCGGCGGAGAGATCACCCAGACCAGCACAGCGGGCGTGTCGTAGGGGTTGTCCCAAGTGTAATATTCGCCCCGAATGCGAAAGCTGTCGCCGGGGCAGACGGTAAAGCTGCGCTCTGCAATCTTCAGGTTCAACCGGCCCGAAATGACAAAGCCCACCTCCTGCGTTTCGCGCATGACGGGCGCCTCCAGCCCCGAATAGGCTGCAAAGGTCGAATGGATGACCTCGAAACTGTCGGTCAGATCGGGGGAAAGCAACTCTTCCGTCAACCCATTGGCCGCACTTCCCATGGCCCGCCGTGCCCCGGCGCGCACAACATAGCCGCGTTCTTCGGGGGTCACTGTCGCTTCGCCAAAGAGTAACGAGATCGGCACGTCCAAGATTTCGGCCATGCGTCGCAGGTCTGAGATGGAGGGCGTCGAGATATCGCGTTCGACTTGGCTGACCCAGCCAACGGAACGGTCCAACGCCTCGGCCATATCGGTCAGGGTTAGCCTGCGCCCCTTGCGGATCGCGCGTAAATCGGCCCCTAGTGAGCGTGGCGCCGTGGCCTCGGCCCCCTGCCTCTTCGCTCGGGTCATGTGAAAATATCCTCCATTTTTTCACTGTGGCGCGGAATTCGGCGTCTGGCAAGTGTTTCTCCTCGAAAGCGATGAACGGAGGCGGGCGGGGTTAAGACCGCCCCTTCCAAGGCACCAACAGCCGCTCGGCCTTACGCATCAACATGTCGATGCCAAAACCGATGACGCCAATCAGGATGATCCCCATCAAAACGATGTCGGTCAGCTGGAATTTGGAGGCGACCATGATCATCATACCAGCCCCCTTTTCTGCGGCCACCAATTCTGCGGCCACCACCGTGCCCCAGCAGACGCCCATCGCCACCCGCGCCCCGGTAAAGATCTCGGGCAGAGAATTCGGCACGATCACATGGCGCATGATCTGCGCCTTGGACGCGCCCAGCGAATAGGCCGCATGCACCTTGGTGATATTCACCCCCGACACGCCCGACCGCGCTGCGATGGCCATGATCCATAGGGCCGCAAGGAACAGCAGGATGATCTTGCCCACCTCGCCGATGCCCGCCCAGATGATCACCAGCGGAATCAGCGCGAGCGGTGGCACGGGGCGCATGAATTCGACAATCGGGTCGAACCACCCTCGAAACCAGCCCGACAGGCCCATGGCATAGCCCAGCGGAATGCCCACCAGCGCCCCAAGGGCAAAGCCCACGACAACGCGAAAAAGTGAATAGCCCAAATGCTCCCACAGGGTGCTGTCCCGATAACCTTGGCTGGAAATCTCACCCAACCGGGCGACCACGGCCTCTGGCGGCGGCAGCCAAATCGGCTCCATCTGCCAGCCCTTCGCGGGCTCAAAATTGAGCGTGCCCTTGGGCGACATGCCGACGCGGCCAATGTCAGTCAGCACCTCCCCACCCGGCACAATCTGCTGGCCGTTCACCGCGACGACGCGGTGCCCGACATCGCGGCCCTTCTCGTCATTCTTATCGACGCGCAAAAGCCCCGACCGCCATGCGCCGATGGTGAAAGCGTCATTCTTAGCCCAGCCTTCGCCGGGATCGACCTGCGGCGTATCGGCGTCTTCGCCCACGGGATGCACCAAGACGGTGATCGTCGCATCATCGCGGCTGCCGTCTTCGGCCTCTGCGGTATAGGTCAGCTCGGCCAGCCCCTCAAAAGGGCCGGGCGCATGTAAAAACCGGGGCAGCAGCGACGAGCCGGTAAAAGCGCCCCACAGCAAAAAGATCGTCAGGATCGAAATCACGCTGGCGGTGCGGTTCGAAGTGACAGCGCTTTCATCGCCAAAGGTGACGGTCTTGCGCGCAACAAATCCATTCGCAGTTTGGTCGACGACAAGACGCACCAAAAAGAATGAGACCGCAAAGATAACGATATAAATCAGCAAGATAACTATTATGCGTCCTCCGTCCGACCCATAATCTCTTCTTCCATGTCCCAGATCATTCCAAGGATCTCTTCGCGTCTTTCGGCAAATTCTGGATGCTTCTTAACTTCGCGCAGATCGTGGCCCACCCCCAGATCGGCAAAGGGCAGACGGTATTCGCGGTGAATGCGCCCCGGACGCGGCGCCATGACCAAGAGCCGCTCTCCCAACAACAGCGCTTCTTCGACCGAATGGGTGATAAGGATGATGGTCTTGCCCGTCTCTTTCCATAGCTTCAGCACAAGGCTTTGCATCTTTTCCCGGGTCAGGGCATCAAGCGCGCCCAAAGGCTCATCCATCAGGATCACGTCGGGATCATTTGCCAGACAACGCGCCAGCGCCACCCGTTGCTGCATCCCGCCGGAAAGTTCGTAGATCGCCTTTTCCTTGAAGTCCCTCAGCCCGACGATATCGAGCAGGTGGTCGACCTCGGCCCCATATTGCTTTTCGCTCTGCCCCTTCATCCGAGGGCCAAAACTCACGTTTTCGCGCACCGACATCCATTCAAACAACGCACCCTGCTGAAAGACCATGCCCCGCTCTGCATCCGGCCCGGTCACGTTGTGGCCATTCAAAACAATCTCGCCCGAGGTTGGCGCAAGAAAGCCCGCAACGATATTCAGAAGCGTCGTCTTGCCACAGCCCGAAGGGCCCAGCACCGACATCAATTGGCCTTCGGCAAGGTCAAGCGATACGTTTTCAAGCGCCTGTACGTGACCGCCATTCGGCAGGTCGAACCGCATCGACAGATTTTCGATTTTTAGTCCCGACATGCCGCCCCGGTGCCCCCTGCTATTTTTGTAAGACCGCCCCCGCCTGCCCGGCTCTTCGGCTACAAAGATCCGGGCAAAGACTGGGGACGGCCCCATATTGAGCCGTCTTGGCTTACATCTCGCCTGCGGCCTGCAACGGACCGGTGTTGACCGCGTCGTCATAGCTGTCGAGTGCCGCGTCGATCGCGCCCGCTTCGACAAAGACGTCGGCGACGCCTTTCATGAACTCCTGCGCGCCACCACCGAGCCATTTCTCTCCCATCTGATCCTCAAGCGATGGGAAGGTGAAGGTCGCGATCGTTTCCATCGTGGCGTCTTCGTCCATGCCGGCGTCCTTGGCGATCACGGGCAGCATCTTGGCTTGATTGGCCTCATCGGCCCACATCGCATTCGCTTCTGCCGTGACTTTCAAGAAAGCAGACACCGTATCGGAATTTTCAGCCACCCAAGACGCCGGGCCAGAGGTCACGTCGAAAACGAGAATGCCCAGTTCTTCTTTCTCGGCGCCGGTCAAAAGGATATTGCCATGCTCCAGCATCCGCCGCAGAGAGCCGCCCCAACCGCAGGCCATATCGACCGAGCCCTGCGCGATGGCTGCAGCGCCATCAGGCGGCGCCATATCGACCACATCAAGCGACCCAACATCGACGCCGAAGTGGCTCATTTGTTTAAGAAAACCGTAGTGCGCAGCGGTGCCGAGTGGCACTGCGACCTTCTTGCCTGCCAGTTCCGCAACCGAGGATTTGTCAATCTCCAACTCCTCCCGGATCACGCAGTTATCATTCTCGGAATAGCTGACCGCGACATCGAGAATCTGAATATCTTGCCCCGCCGAGGTCGCCACTACGAAGGGCGGCACGCCTTGGCTTACCGACATATGCACATCGCCCGACGCCATTGCCGCCGACATGGCTGTGCCGGAATCAAAGCTGACCCAATTCACACTGGTGCCGAGTGCTTCGTCATACATTCCTTCGGCCTTGGCATATTGGAACGGCATCGGCCATTCGAGGAAATACCCCACGGTCAAATCCTGCGCGGCAGATTGGGTGACACCCATCACAAGCAGGCTGGCGGCGGTGCCCATCAGTTTCACGGTCTTCATGATATTCTCCCTAGGTCTGTTATGGTCGCTTCTTATAACTGAACGTCCCGTCCACATGTTTCGCGACCATCGGCCCCTGTCAGACATCAGGAAGGGCAAGCCCCGGGCAATGTGAAAAAACCCCTCGTGTTTTCACGATACGGGTGAAATTGAACTTTTCAACAAAATTCTCGCGCCGCAACGCAACATAATTTTCATGTTAAGAAGTCTGCGTAGAATTTAGCCGGGGGCACTTTTGCCCCTCGCAACGATAGGCGAGAGCTACGCGGTATTCCTAAACAGAAATTTAATGGTTTTGGCCGATAGTCAGACTCAACCTAATTGGAGAGGGAGTCCTAACGCGCCGAAATGCCGCCCCCTTTGGGGCCATGGTGATCTTGACCCGCGCGGGGCGGGTCAAGTCTGTTGTGACGCTCTGAGAGCGCGCGTTTACCAAGAGGTGATAACGGTGCCCTGATAGCTTTCATCGATGAAGGCTTTGATTTCATCGGAATGATAGGCCTTGAGCAGTGTCTCAACCCATACGGCTTCTTCGTCGCCTTTGCGCACGGCGATGACGTTCACATATGGGTTCTCGGCGCTTTCCATCGCAATAGAATCTTCTTTGGGGCTCAGACCCGAGGCAATCGCGTAGTTGGTATTGATCAAGGCCGCATCCAGATCGGCCAGCGACCGCGGCAGTTGGGCGGCATCAAGCTCTTTGAAGGACAGGTCCTTGGGGTTCTCGGTGATGTCGAGCACGGTCGGCACCAGACCTGCAGCCTCATCCACCTTGATCAGACCCAGTTCTTGCAGGACCAGCAGCGCGCGGCCACCGTTTGTGGGATCGTTCGGGATGCCGAATGTGGCTCCTTCTTCCAGATCGGCAAGCGCGGTGATCTTGTCCGAATAGACACCCATGGGGGTCGTGATGGTGTTGCCAACGACGCTCAACTCAAAGCCGCGGTCTTTCATCTGCGCTTCAAGATAGGGCACGTGCTGGAACGAGTTGGCCTGAATGTCGCCATCGGCCAGCGCTTGGTTCGGGACCACGTAGTCAGAGAATTCGACCACATCGATGTCCAAGCCCATCGGCTCAGCGATACGGGCGACCTCCTCCATGATCTCGGCGTGTTCGCCGGGGGAAACGCCGACTTTAATTTCCTCGGCGGCAAGACCGGTGGCCATCAGCGCCAGAACAGAGGTAAGTGTCGTAAGACGAAGCATAGTAGTCTCCTTAGATTGAGAGAGCGGGTGTAAGGCGCGGCCTATTGGCCGCCGCTTTTGGTGGCCCGTTTGTCCACGGCGCTGGCGATACGCTCGCCGATGGACTGCACAAGCTGCACCAAGACGATAAGGATGATCACGACGATTGCCATAACGTCAGGCATAAACCGTTGATATCCATATCGAATACCAAGGTCTCCCAGCCCTTCGCCCCCTACGGCCCCGACCATGGCGGAATAGCCGATCAGGCTGACAATCGCCAAGGTCAGGCCCAGCGTGATGCCGGGGAGCGCTTCGGGCAGCAGCACTTTGCGGATGATCTGCAGCGGCGTCGCACCCATCGCGCGGGCGGCCTCGATCAACCCGGAATCGACTTCACGGATAGCGTTTTCCACCAGACGCGCGATGAAGGGGACCGTCGCAATGGTGAGCGGCACGATGGCCGCCGTAGTGCCAATAGAGGTGCCGGCCACCATCCGGGTAAAGGGAATGATCGCCACGACGAGAATGATAAACGGCACAGAGCGCGTGGCGTTTACCACCAGCCCGAGCACCTTGTTTACCCAAGGCGCGGACAACAGTTCCCCGCGTTGCGAGGTGGCTAGAAACAGCCCCAGAGGCAGGCCAAATACCGTGCCAAGGATCGCGGATACCGCCACCATATAGAGCGTTTGCCCCGTCGCTTCGATCAAAAGGTTAATCAGATTAGCCGACATAGCCCAGCACCTCCGTCAGAAGCCCGTGTTGTTCCAAAAAGACGCGCGCTTGGGCGGCCTGCGCCACCGGCAGAGACACCAGCAGGTTGCCGAAGGGCCGTGTTCCGACCTCTTCGACAGCGCCCGCAAGGATATTGACCGGAATGCCCATATCCTGCGTCAACCGTGCCAACATCGGATCGGTGGCATGGGCGCCTGCAAAGGTGACGCGGATCACCTCTTCGCCGCCCGTTGCAGGGGCGGTTTGGGTCAGCCGTTCTTTGACAAAGGCAGGCAGGGTGACGCCGGTCACGCCCGAAAGGAAGGACCGCGTCGTCGCGTGTTGCGGCGCGGTGAAGATGTCATAGGTGGCCCCATGTTCGACGATCCGGCCCGCGTCGATCACCGCCACATGGCTCGCGATGTCGCGCACTACGGCCATCTCATGGGTGATCAGCAGGATCGTCAGCCCCAGATCGCGGTTGATGTCCTTCAAAAGCGATAGAACCGTTTGGGTGGTCTCAGGGTCCAGAGCCGAGGTCGCCTCGTCCGAGAGCAACACTTTCGGCCCGGTGGCCAAGGCGCGCGCGATGCCGATCCGCTGTTTCTGTCCGCCCGAAAGCTCTGCCGGATAGCGCCCCGCCTGCGCGCTTAGCCCGACCCGGTCGATAAGGTCCGCCACACGCGGTTTGATCTGCGCGCTCGGCATCCCAGCCACTTCGAGCGGCAGCGCGATATTGCCCGCCACGGTACGTGAAGAGAGCAGGTTAAAATGTTGAAAAATCATGCCAACGTCACGTCGGATCGCGCGTAGTTTGCCGCCTTTGGCGGTGCTGACATCCTTACCGCCGACCAGCACATTGCCGGTGGTCGGACGCTCCAACCCGTTGACCATGCGCAGCAAGGTCGATTTGCCTGCCCCCGAACGCCCGATAATCCCGGTGATCGAGCCCGGTGCCACGTCGAGGGATATCCCCTCAAGCGCGTTCACGGTCGCCCCGCCTGCTTTGGTAAAGGCCTTGCCGACCTTGTCAAAGGCAATTGAGGCACCTTCTGTTGTGATATCAGTCATTTTCCGTCCGGGTCGGGGTAGGTTTCGAGTGGTGTCCCCTAGATAGAACCCCTGCCCCCGATGCAAGCCACGATCATGCATAGCTGCCTTGTTTTCCAAGCTTATCTCATGCCGGGGCATTCGCCCCTTGTGCCGTCATCGGATGAGGATAATTATATTCACGAATCGGAATAAATGCAGGGGGGGGCATAAGATGAAGGTCAACAGACGGACGGTGCTGGCAGGGATGGGCGCGGCAGCCCTTGCCCATGGCCCGCTGCGTGCCTTTGCCCTGACCTCTGCCCAGATCGGTGGGTATGAGCTTGTCAGTGTGAGCGACGGCAATCTGGTGCTCCCGCGCAGTTTCTTCTTTGAAGGTTTGCCGCAGGAGGAACTGGCGCAGGTTTTGGCCCCCTTTGATCTTCCCAAGGACCAGTTGGCGCCGCC
Source organism: Sulfitobacter dubius (assembly GCF_027214245.1). Taxonomy (GTDB): domain Bacteria; phylum Pseudomonadota; class Alphaproteobacteria; order Rhodobacterales; family Rhodobacteraceae; genus Sulfitobacter; species Sulfitobacter dubius_A. The sequence goes on from NZ_JAPWHM010000003.1 coordinate 115,169, forward strand.
CTGCAACTTGGCGCTTTTGCGCAATGGCGAACGTGTGATCCTTTTCGACGCGGGCGCTGGCCCAGGCTTTATGCCGTCGGCCGGGTCGCTTTCAGAGAGTTTGGACGCGGCGGGCGTCACCCCGGAGGCAGTGACCGACGTTGTTTTCACGCATGGCCACCCGGATCACCTTTGGGGCGTGCTGGACGATTTCGACGATCTGGTCTTTCCCAATGCGCGCTACCACATGGGTCAGGTCGAATGGGACTATTGGCGCGATCCGGCAACCGTGGACACAATCGGCGCAGCCCGCGCCGCCTTTGCCGTCGGAGCCGCGCGGCGGTTGGCGGCGATCGAGGACCGGGTGACCTATTTCTCCGACGGCGATGAAGTGCTGCCCGGCATCATGGCACAGGCGAGTTTCGGGCATACGCCCGGGCATATGTCGTTTCTGCTGGGCGGCGGCAGTGACGCGCTGATGATCGGCGGCGATGCCATCGGCAATCACCATCTTGCCTTTGCCCGGCCCGGTTGGGCCAGCGGATCGGACCAAGACCCCGAGCGCGGCGCCGAAACCCGCCAGCGGTTACTGGACCGGCTGGCAGACGAACAGATGTGGCTGATGGGCTTTCACCTGCCGCAGGGCGGTCTGGGCCGGGTTGAACGCCTTGGCGCGGGCTTTCGTTTCGTCGGGGCCGCGCGATGAAGCGGTTCGTTTGCATCACCGTTCTGCTGCTCGCCTAAAACTCCACGACGGACGAGGTTATCGCGGACAGATACCCCGCCTCGCCGCTCTAGATTAAACCCTTTAAGGTTGTCTTCGGCGCGCGCTCTGTCGTCTGCGCGACCGCCCCTTAGACCTATGAAAATGCGAGCCATAACAACAGTCAGGCTTCATCGCGACCGTTGAAGGGGTTGTTTCGGCATATTCGCTAGACCCAGATTTGACCTTCATGGTTTGATTGTTATTGGCATGGCGCTCGCGAATAGCAGTTCCGAAGCCGGATCACGCCCACGCATAGGGTGGCATCAGAAAAAGGCAGCCGCTTCCAACTCCACAGTGATTACCCCGATGATCGCTCCGTTGGATGGTTCTGTAATGGGCATCGAAACGCGGCTTTGATGCGCTTTGGAGCTTTCATCTATGGCCACTTGATCGATTACAAACACCCCCGAAGGTGGCGTAAAACGATTGCTGTTCTTGGGCTTGCCGCCTTTGAAATAGACCGATGCGGTGCCGCTGGTGACCACGGTCAACCCATAGGCATCGAGCAGCGCCACCTCGGCGATCTGACCTTTGGCGCGGGCAATCTGCGCCGCTAAAAAGGCTGCTGCCACAGGAGCCCTTGCTTGGCTCGTCGGGGTGACCTGCGCAGTCGCTGCGGCAGACGCGGCGGCCAAGACATTCATCTCACGGTGTCGCTGGTTCTGCTGCGCAATCGCGTCAACGATGCGGGCATCATTGACCCAAGACAGCAGATCCCGGTCGATATAATCGTTCAGCGCCCAAGGCACTTCGGACGCGGTAACCTTGAGCCCGGAACACAGGATGAAGATGAGCGATACAAGTGGCAGGTGTCGAAGCATCGGGGAGCCCTCATGAGGTTAGCGGCGCGAAGACCGCGGGAGAGCTACACCCTAGCGTTCGATTGGTTTACGCCTCATGAACGGCGATGACCGCTTAAACCTCTTCGCCCTTAAACCCCGTTGCCACAACGAATTTCTCTGATGAATCCGGTCGGCTTGCGGGCGGTTTGATATTGGCAACCTTGGTGAAACGGCGCTTGAGCAGCTTTTGCAACTCGCCCTCCGCGCCCCCCGCCAACACCTTGGCCACGAATGTGCCGCCCTCTTCCAAAACGTCGAAAGCGAAATAGGCCGCCGCCTCGCAGAGTGAAATGATGCGCAGGTGGTCAGTCTGCTTGTGCCCCGAAGAGGCCGCCGCCATGTCGGACATGACCACATCCGCCTTGCCGCCCAGCCATTCCTTTACCTTGAGGTCAGCGTCGTCTTCCATAAAGTCGAGCTGGTGCAGCTCACACCCCGCGATCGGCTCCATCTCTTGCAGGTCGACGCCCAGAATGGTGCCCTGCGTCTTGCCCTTCTTCTCGCCCAGCACATTGCAGCGTTTGACCGCGACCTGACACCAACCGCCCGGCGCGGCGCCAAGGTCCACCACCCGTGCACCGGGGACAAGGAAACGATATTTATCGTCCAGTTCCATAATCTTATAAGCCGCCCGCCCGCGATAGCCTTCGGCCTGCGCGCGTTTGACATATGGATCGTTTAACTGCCGCTGCAACCAGCGGGTGGAACTGAGCTTGCGCCCGCGTGCGGATTTAACCTTGACCTTGAGGTCACGCTGACCGCGCCCCGAGGTGTTTTTTCCGTCCGGTGTCTTGGCCATCAAAAGACCCCTTCTTCTAATACGCCATCGGCGCTCATCTGTGCATATAGCAGGCCTTCGCGCAGACCGCGATCCGCAACTGAAAGCCTGTCGGTCGGCCAGCAGCGCATCAAGGCCTGTAAGATCGCGGCGCCCGACATGATCAGCGCGGCGCGGTCTTGCCCGATCCGGGGATCCGCGCGTCGTCCGCCCGGACCCATGGCAATATAGGAGTGGATCACCTTGTCGATCTGCGCGCTGGTCATGCTGAGGCCATCGACCTTGGTCCGGTCATAGCGTTTCAGGTTCAAGTGGCTTGCCGCCACAGTGGTAACGGTGCCCGAGGTGCCGACGATCTGAAACCGCTTTTGCGACTGGATCGTCTGATAGGGTGTGAAATCGGTGAGGTTCTCTTCGAAAAACCAGCTCATCAAGGCAAACCGCGCGGCGTCGTCTTCAACATCAGAGAATTGGTCGCGCAGCGTCGCCACGCCTAGCGGCACGCTGATCCAATCCACCACCCGCGCGGCGGGCACATCCGATTTCGCCTGATAGAAGCCGCCCTGAAGCCGCATGATCGACCGGGCGCGATCCGCCCGAGGGACCTTGGAGATGTCGATCCAGACAAGCTCGGTAGAGCCGCCGCCGATGTCGACCACCAGCAGGTTCTCCGTTTTGCGGCTGACCAGAGGCGCGCAAGAGATCACGGCAAGTTGGGCTTCTTCCTCGGGGCGGATGATATCGAGCTTGAGACCCGTCTCGCGCTGGATACGACGCATGAACTCTGCGCCATTCTGTGCGCGGCGACAGGCTTCGGTCGCCACAAGCCGCATGTTTTGCACCTTGTTGCGGCGCAATTTCTGCTGACAGATCCGCAATGCTTGGATGGTGCGCGCCATCGATCCGCGCGACAAACGCCCGGTTTTTTCCAAACCGGCACCCAATTGGACCGATTTTGAGAAACTGTCCACCACATGGAAACCGCTGCCACGAGGCTGGGCGATCAACATGCGGCAGCTATTTGTACCCAGATCTAGGGCCGCATATAGCTCATTAGATCTGGGCGGAACTGGCGCGGGGCTCAGAGCCGGGATGTCTTTGTCGAGCGCACCCGCACCTTTGGGACGCTGTGGCGCCATGGTTACGCGCCTTTCATATCGAGTTGCCCCCAAGGTATTCCCTGCGCCGGGCCGGTGCAAGTGGTCGCGGTGCCTTGGGCCAATTTCCGCGGCGTCCTGCGCCATGCCCCCCTACCTTTCGGCATCTCAGGACCACCTCACAATCATCTTGAGAATAATGGGGGCACAGGGCCCTCGTGATGGCCCGCCCGATGCGCTATCACCAGCGCCAAGTCGCGGATGGGTCGTGTTTCGTCGAAAAACGGCCCTGTCCTGACCGCGACGCTCGTTAGACAGGTTTAAACCGGAGGAATCGTCCCATGCCCGCAGTCACCATCGTTTACTGGCGCGATATCCCCGCTCAGGTGATCGTCGGCAAAGGCCGCCGTGGTTCGAAACGCCCCCTGCCCGAACGCTTTGAGCAGGCGATTGACCGCGCGGCTATGAAGATTGGCGCCGAGGATACCGACGCCTATCTGGCGGAATGGCGCAAGGCGGAACCCTTTGAGGTTGAGGGCGACCCCGATGCCATCGCCGACGCCGAAGCCGCCCGGATCGACGCGGAATACGACCGCGACCGGATTAAGCAACTGATTGACAACGACGGCTGGGCATAGCCTGCCAGCCCTATGATCAAGGACACGCTCATGGCACTTTTGAACTTCCGCAAAAAGGAAACACCGGCCCCGCAGGCGCCGGTGGCCGAAGTCGAGGCGCTGTTGAAAGATTATTCGATCGAGGTGATGCCCCGCACCGCCGAGAAGGTCGAAGATTTTCGCGCTCTGCTGCCAGAGCACACCCGTGTCTATATCGCCCATATCGACGGCACCCCGATTGAAGATATGGTCGCCACCGCCGCGCGGCTAAACGCCGATGGCTTCAAGGTCATGCCGCATTTCCCGGCCCGCATCATCAAGGACCGCGCCACGCTGGCCGACTGGATCGCCCGCTATCAGGGCGAAGCCGATGTGCGCCAAGCGTTGCTGCTCGCGGGCGGTGTCACCACCCCGGCGGGGGATTTCAGCGACTCGATGCAGCTGATGGAAACGGGGCTGTTCGACAAGGCTGGCTTTACCCGTCTGCATGTCGCCGGCCACCCCGAGGGCAACCGCGACATCGACGCCGATGGAGGCCGACTGAACGTCGATGCCGCGCTGAAATGGAAGAACGATTTCCAGACCCGCACCGATGCAGAAATGGCCATCGCCACGCAATTCGCCTTTGAAGCGGAGCCAATCATCGAATGGGCCGACAGCCTCAAGGCCGCAGGCATCACCCTGCCCATTCACATCGGCATCGCTGGCCCTGCCAAACTGCAAACCCTTATTAAATTCGCCATTGCCTGCGGTGTCGGCCCCTCGCTCAAGGTGCTGCAAAAGCGGGCGATGGATGTAACCAAGCTGCTGTTGCCCTATGAGCCTGCAGATGTGATCAGTGAATTGGCCGCCTACAAGGCAGCACACCCGGATTTCAACATCACCCATGTGCATCTTTTCCCGCTGGGCGGGATCAAAACGAGCGCCACATGGGTCCAAGAGAATGGCGGCGCCTCTGGGGTGCCCGCCGACGCAGCCTAAAGGAAGTTACATGACCAGAACCGTCATCGAATCCAAGACCAAGACCGCCGTCATCGGCTTTGACGAGCCGTTTTGCGTGATCGGAGAGCGGATCAACCCCACGGGCCGCAAGATTCTCAGCCAAGAGCTTGAGCAAGGCGATTTTTCGCGGGTCGAGGCCGATGCCATCGCACAGGTCGCCGCCGGTGCCACGGTGCTGGATGTGAACTCGGGGGCGGTTTTTTCCAACAAGATGGCCGAAGACCCGCGCTATGCTGACAACAACTTTGTCGAGCCGATGCTGATGCCGGAACTGATCAAAGTGGTGCAAAATGCCGTCGACGCGCCGATCTGTATCGACAGTTCGGTCCCCGGCGCGCTCGAGGCAGGCTTGCAGGCCTGCGAAGGCCGCCCGCTGTTGAACTCGGTGACCGGCGAAGAAGAGCGGCTGGAACTGGTCCTGCCCTTGGTCAAGAAATACAACGTGCCGGTGGTGGCGATCTCCAACGACGACACCGGCATTTCCGAAGACCCGGATGTGCGTTTCGCCGTGGCGAAAAAGATCGTCGAACGTGCGGCCGATTTCGGCATCCCCGCCCATGACATCGTGGTCGACCCTCTGGTTATGCCGATTGGCGCCATGGCAACGGCGGGCCATCAGGTCTTTACCCTTGTGCGCCGCCTGCGTGAGGAATTGGGCGTGAACACCACCTGCGGTGCGTCGAACATTTCTTTTGGTCTGCCCAACCGCCACGGGATCAACAACGCCTTCCTGCCAATGGCGATGGGTGCTGGCATGACCAGCGCGATCATGAACCCGGTGGCCGTGCCGCTCAACGCCACCAAGATCGCCGAAAAGCGCGCCGAGATGGCCGCCGCGGGGATCATCCTGCCCGAAGGGATGGATGACGAGACCTTCGTGACGCTCTTTAATCTGGGATCAACCAAGCCCCGTCCGGGCAAGGAGATGGAGGCCATCCGCGCCGCCAACTTCCTCTTTGACCGTGACCCCCATGGCAGCGCATGGATCGAGTTCAACAAAGTCGCCCCCAAGGCCGGCCAAGAAGGCCGAGGCCGCGCGGGCCGCACCGGCGGTCGCCGCCGCCGCTGAGCCCGCTCGGAACGATGAAAGGCCCCGCCAGCATCGCTGTGCGGGGCCTTTTGTTGTCGGCATTCATGGAGAGCCGTTATTTCAGATAGGTAAACGGCGGAAATCGGGCGCCATCCCGACGGCGACGGCCCCTTCAAGAGCTAGTCCGCCCGGTTCTGGCTCACGAGCTCTTGGATCGCGGCCATAACCGCAGCGACATGGTCGGCGTCCGCTGCGGCACTATGCGGTTCATTAAAGCCGCCTATATCATTGTCGAAATACTTTCCCGAGGCCTTTGAGAAATCTTCCGAAAGCGCGGCACGGCAAAGGATGTCGGCGCCGATACTCAGGTCATTTCCAGCAACGCCAAAACCTTCCTTCACCATTTTGGAGGCCAACAGCGACCCGGGATTCACCGCGATGAAGAGCGGGCCATCCTGATGCGCCCGGGCCATTTCCTGCGTCCAGATTGTGATCGCCAATTTGCTCTGCGCATAGGCTGCCATATCGTCCAAGGTGCCGTTGCCCCGAAGGGCGGCCACATCCACCGGTGCCTGCGCGGCAGAGGAAAGGTTCACCACCCGGCCCGCTTTGGGCAGTACCGGCAGCAAGAGTTGCACCAGCAGATAGGGCGCTAATGTGTTAACCACAAAGCGCGCGTCTAGCCCCGCTTCGGTGCGCGGATCGGGCAGTTTCAGGACACCTGCGTTGTTGATCACCACGTCGATCTGGCTGTGATCGATGCGCAGCGCCTCTGCCAATGCCGCGACCTCATCCAACTGCGACAGATCTGCGCGGTAGGTCTGGGGGGTGCCGCCCACCTCTGCCGCCGATGCGCTTAATTTTTCGGCGCTGCGCCCGTGCAGCAGCACGGTGTGCCCCTGCCCGCTAAGTTTCTTTGCCGTCAACAGACCGATGCCGTCGGTCGCGCCGGTGATGAGGATGGTCTTTGTCATGGCTTTCTCCTTATCGGGGTCTCTGCGCGTCTCTGCGATGGCGCGGGATGCGTTGGTCGGGCGATCACCAACCGCCCAAAACCTGCTTGCCGATCACCCGCCCGCTTTCTTGCCGCAGATGGGCGGCGCGAAGGTTCTCTACATTTATCACGCCCGCATGTTCGGTCACGGTAGATTGCAACCTGCCCGCGTCGATCATCTGCGCCACCCGATTCAACAGGTCACGCTGCGCGGTCATGTCTTCGGTCTGGAACATCGACCTTGTGAACATAAACTCCCAATGCACGCTCAAAGCTTTGGGTTTCGCTGCTTTCATGTCCAGCGTCTCGGGGTCGTCGATCAATGCGATCTGGCCGCGCGGGGCAATGGCTTCGATGATGGCTGGCCAATGCATGTCCGTGGCCGTCAGCGCGGCAACATAGCTGGGGGTGAGGTTGAGATCGGCAAGCTGCGCTACCAGATCACCCCGGTGATCCACCACATGATCCGCCCCCATCTTGCGCACCCAGTCTTGGGTTTCCGGACGCGACGCGGTGGCGATCACGGTTAATCCAGTCAGCGCCTTGGCCAATTGGATAAGGATCGACCCCACGCCCCCGGCTCCGCCAATCACCAAAAGCGCCTGCCCCTCACCGGCCCCTTCCGTCAGCCGGAAAGCATCGAACAGCATTTCCCATGCGGTGATCGCGGTCAGCGGCAGACTGGCGGCCTCGGCGAAATCAAGCGTTTCCGGCTTTCGCCCCACGATCCGGGCATCAACCGCATGAAAAGCGGCGTTTGTGCCTGCACGGATCACATCCCCGGCATAGAACACCGCATCCCCGATGGCGAAATCCGTAACCTCTGAGCCCAAGTCGACGACCACCCCCGCCGCGTCGAACCCCAAGACCTTTGGGCCGCCATCCGGAGTGGAAAGCGCGCGCAGCTTCACATCCACCGGATTGACAGAGATGCCCCTTACCTCGACCAAAAGATCGCCCGGCCCCGGCGTGGGTCGGTCGATTTCAAACGCCTCCAAAACCTCTGCCGCGCCGGTGGTGTTATAGCCGATGGCTTTCATTTCGATTGTCCTTCTGTCCGAATTTCGTCGTTGAACGAAAGGTATCAGTTCGCCGGACTGTATAAACCGGGGCGAAACCGGATTGAGTTTATCGAAATGCTGGATAATGGGGACCAAAAGCGCCTGCGCGGTGCGCACTCGCAGAGGGTCCCAAAGTCAAAAGCAGTCGACTGCAGGACGGTCAAACCGCATCAACTCATATCGCCGAAAGCCTGACCTTCGCCCCCCTCTGCACGAAAACATGCGTCACCGCAGAACGCTGCACTTATCCAAGCGGATCAAACCTTCCAAGCGACCCTCAGTATCAGAACCTTAGCGACAGGCACGACATGCCGCCGTCCAGTTTGGCGCATTCCGCATTACTGATCTCGACCACTTCAAAGCCTGCCTTCGTCAACATTTCTGCGGTGCGGAGGAAGCCCGCAGGACAGAGCACATATTGGTTAAACCGGATGCTATTGGCGGCGGCCTCTTCGCCCTCGGCGGTGTGCAGCACGCGGTAACCTTCGAAACAGCCCGAAGCGTCAAGCCGTTTGGTGCTGAGGATGGTGTCCCCGTCGAGCAGCGAGCAATCGGTCTTGAAATGCAGCACGCCGGGCGGTGTAAAGACCTCGCGGAGGCTATAGCCCCAGTCCGAGACGATCCGCGTGAGCTCGGCCACGCCTTCGGCATCGGTGCGGTCTGATCTGCCCACCAAGATCTCGCGCCCGGTGACCAGAATGTCGCCTCCTTCGATATGGCCGGGGCCTTCGATTTGGCGCAGATCACTGTAGAGGGTGCTCAGGGTCGGCGCCATTTCGGCCACCTCTCCCATGCGGCTCGGTGCGCCGGGGCGCATCAGAACGGCACCCTTTGGCAAACAAAGCGCGGTATCCTCAACAAAGACGGAATCGGGAAAGGCGTCCAGCGCGGGCAGTTCGATCACCTCAGCGCCGGTTTCTTTCAATGTGGCAACGTAATGCGCATGGGCCTTTTCCATCTGTGCAAGATCGGGGGTGCCGATGTCCTGGGCGCGCAGACCATCGACGATGCTGGCGGCGGGGCGGCGGGTGAAGGCACGGGTGAATTCATAGGTGGGGTCTGTCATGTTGTGCTCTCTTGTTTGCGGGCGCGGGGGGATGGCTGGGCCTGAATTTCAATGAGCGTCGGCCCACCAGTCGCGGTGGCCGCGCGCAGCGCATCTGCAACGGCGCCGGCTTGCGTATCGCAGCGCCAAAAGGGCAAGCCGCAGGATTGAGCGACGGCGGCAAAGTCCGGCGGGGCCGGGTCACATCCGACGACGCTCACCCCCGCGTCCTGCATGGAGGTGGCGATTTCCTGATAGCCGTGGTTGTTCCAGATGATGAAGCAAATCGGCAGGTTTTCTTGCACCGCGCACATCAATTCCGGCAGGCTGAACTGCGCGCCGCCATCGCCTGCGATGCAGATCACCGGCGTGTCGGGTGCGGCCAGCGCCGCCCCGATTGCCGCGGGGATGCCATAGCCAAGCGCGCCAAAGCCGGTGGCGGCGTTGAACCAGCCGCCGGGGCGGTCGTGATCGTAGTAAAGGTTGCCCGCATAGATCGGCTGGGCGGAATCGCCGACGATGATCGCCCCCGGAACCGCCCCGCGCACTTCTGCGAGGGTGTCGTAAGCCGCACGCATCTCCGGGCCGATCTCTTCAAACGCCTTGCGGCGGGCCTTGGCCGCCCGCGCTGCCCCGTCTAGCGCGTTACCGCCGTCGATTGCGGCATTCAGCGCGTCAATTGCGAGAGCCGCATCGCCGTGTATCGACAGTTCGGCGGCATGGCGGGAAAGCTGTTCAGCGCAAATATCGACGCGGATGAGCCTTTGGATCTCGGGCATGGTGCCGGAGGCGTACATATCATAATCGGTCGGGCCCAATTCGGTGCCCAAGGCCAGTACCACGTCCGACTGCGCGATCAGTGCCCGCACGGTTTGCAGGCTGGGGCTGGCCGGAACGCCCAAAGGATGTTCGAACATTACGCCGCGGGCATTCACCGTTTGCACCACCGGCGCGCCTAGCTTTTCGGCGAGGGCCTGCAGCGCAGTCCCGGCTTTTCGCACGCCGCCACCGGCAAGGATCAGGGGCGCCTTGCACTCCGCCAATATCGCGGCTGCTTCTAAGATTTGTTGGGCAGACGGGGGTGTCACAGCGGTGGCAGAAATAGAGGGCGCTTCGGCGGTATAGGGCGCGCCAGCCACGTCCAGCGGTATCTCAAGATGTGTGGGCCCCGGTCGGCCTAACTGGAACGGCTTAAAGACCCGGTCGAGCATGGGGGCAAGTTCATCGGCGGTCTCAACCCGCTCGGAGATCAGCGCGACGGTCCGTGCCATCGCCCGTTGATCCGGCAGCTCGTGCAGATGGCCCCTGCCCTTGCCAAGGCTGGGCAGCGTGTTGACGCCAGAGATCACCAGCATCGGCACGGAATCCGCGCGGGCTTGGCCCATCGCGGTTAGCGTGTTGGTCAGTCCCGGCCCCGTGATGACAAAGGCAACACCGGGTTTGCCGGAGACCCGTGCATAGCCATCCGCCATGAAGCCCGCGCCCTGTTCGTGCCGGGGCGTCACATGGCGGATGCCCGAAGCCGCCAAGCCCCGGTAAAGCTCGATCGTGTGCACGCCGGGGATACCAAAAACACAGTCGACGCCGCGCTGTGAAAGCTGGGCGACCAGCGCTTCGCCGACACTGGTCATGCCGTTTCCAGTTGCAATTGCGCGGCGTGCCGTATGATCCGATCACAGGCCGCATCAAAGGCCGCGTCGCCGGTCGTTAGCGCCACACGCACCCAAGCAGCGAGCGTTTCCCCAAAGGACGCACCGGGCATGACCGCCACGCCAGCCTGCTCAAGCAGGTGCATGGCATAGTCGGTGCCGCTCATTCCGGTGGCCGACACGTCGATCATTGCAAACATGCCCGCATCCGGCTGGTGCACCTTCAACGGGCTCTCTTGCGACAGCCGGCGGTGCAAACGCTCGGCGCGGGCGGCAAAGCGTTGCTTCATTCCATCAGCCACGGGCGACCCCTCGCGCACCGCTTTTTCGGTCATGTCAGCGATAAAGGGCTGGTTGCCGAAAAGCATGGTCTCCGATAGCGGCAAGAGAGCCTTGGTAAAGGCTTCGGGGCCTATGCACCAACCGCTGCGAAAGCCCGGTGCGGCGTGGGATTTTGAGATCGATGAGACGACGATGGTGCGGTCAGCCAGTTGCGGACGCCACAGAGGCGAGCAGAATTCAGAGGTGTCAAAGATCAGTTCTTCGTACACTTCATCAGAGATAATCCACAGGTCATGGGCAATGGCCAGTTCTCCAAGCGCGTCTATCTCTGCCCGGGTCAGGACCGCGCCGGTGGGATTATGCGGCGTGGTCAGCAAGATTGCCGTGGTCTGCGGGGTGATCCTTGCGGCGATGTCATCCGCATGAAGGCGAAAGCCGTTTTCCGGGCGCAGCGGGACGGGCACCATCTCGGCACCGCTGGAGCGGATCACCCCTTCATAAGTGGCATACATCGGATCGCCGACCAGAACCTGCTGCCCCGCCTCGGCCACGCCCAACAGCACGGCATAAAGCGCCGTCTGCGTGCCGGGAAAACACATGGCTTGGTCCGGCGTGATGCGGCGGCCCGCGCGGCGCGAATAACGCTGGGCCAATGCGGCGCGCAGACCTGTCTCACCCCGACCGTCAGAATAGCCAGTGCGGCCCCGGCGCATTGCATCGGCCGCGACCTCCATAAGCGCGTCGGGTGTCGGCACGTCCGGCTCGCCGATGGTCAGCTCGATTATATCACGGCCCTGTCCGGCGAGTTCGCGGGCCTTTAGATGCACTTCCCATTTTGCGCCGCCAAGACCTGCCAGCCGTCGGGTGATATCTGTCGTTCTCATGTCTGTTGCCCTGCTTTGGTGAGGTCTATCCCGAGGAGCGCTCCGACGGAGCGAATTCCGATTTCTGAAAGCTCATCCGGCGCAAAAGCGCTCGGTAGAACACCGCCTTCCATCCACAATCCGTCGATCACGGCGTTGCAGGCGATGGCCAAATGGCGCAGTTCTTGTGCTGTGGTGGGCTGACCCGCGTCCTTCAATACGGCTGCGATCAGCGCCTCAAGGCGGTTCCGGAAATTGTAATAGGTCCGCTTGTGACTTTCGCGCATCTGCGCGTCGTCATGGACCTTGGTCAGAAACCCCGCCCAAAGGCTGACCGACCCCGCGTCAACAACCGGCGGTGTCAGGCTGCCGACGACAAAAGCCGCCAACCGTGCCACCGGCGCGCTACAATCGCCTTCCGCGAAGGCCGATGTCAGGTCAGTGAGCCGGTCCATGTGATGCTCATAGGCCGCGGTAATGAGGTCTTCTTTCGACGAAAAGTGGTGCCTGATCATACCCTGTGACACGTCAGCACGGGCCGCGATTGCTCGGACCGTCGCGGCCTGAACACCCTTTTCGGCGATCAGCGACAGAGTGGCCTTTATCAGGGCCTCCCGGCGGTGCTCCGCCGGCTCACGTTTGAATTTAGGCGTGCTGTCCGACACAAGCGAATTCCGAACTTCCTAATTATACACTTGCATGATTACGAATTACGGGCCTTACTACAAGACAGAAATTTGGGACACATCAAATGAGGGGCGCGGACGCTTTGCAAAGAAAGCCGGTCAGAGCCACACAAGCAGCTGAAAACGCCAATGCCGATAGCGCAGAGGAGAATGAGGCCATAAGAGTTACGGACCTGCACAAATCCTTCGGCGCATTGGAGGTTCTCAAAGGTGTCTCACTGACCGCGAAAAAGGGCGATGTTGTCGCCATCATCGGCGGCAGCGGGTCGGGCAAATCCACCTGCCTGCGCTGCATCAATTTCCTCGAAACCCCAAGTGCGGGTCAGATCATCGTCAACGGTGAAGAGATCAAGATGCGCCAAGACGGCTCCCCCGTTGACCGCCGCCAGATCGAGCGCATCCGAACCCGCCTTGGCATGGTGTTTCAGGCATTCAACCTCTGGACCCACCGCACCCTGCTGGAAAACGTCATCGAGGTGCCGGTCCATGTCCTCAAAGTGCCGCGGGACGAGGCCATCAAACGCGCACGGGCGCTGCTAGAGCGGGTCGGACTGGGCGATAAGGCTGATACCTTCCCTGCGTTTTTGTCGGGCGGTCAGCAGCAACGCGCGGCAATTGCCCGCGCCCTTGCGGTGGAACCCAGCGTGATGCTGTTTGACGAACCCACCAGCGCGCTCGACCCCGAATTGGTGGGTGAGGTGCTCACGGTGATCCGCGATTTGGCTGCCGAAGGGCGCACTATGCTGCTGGTCACCCACGAGATGAAATTCGCGCGCGAGGTGGCGACACATGTCGTCTACCTTTTTGAGGGGCGCATCGAAGAACAAGGCCCGCCGGAAGAGCTTTTCGGCAACCCTCAATCCGCACGGCTGCGGCAGTTTTTGCAGACAGTCAGCTAAACTATCAAGAAAAAAACAGGGAGACTATCAATGACATTTAAGAAACTCATGACGACTGCGATCGCGACAACAGTGCTGAGCGCCGGTGCCGTGGCCGCCGAAGAGGTCAAGATCGGAATCGCAGCCGAACCCTACCCGCCCTTCGCCTCTCTCAATGCCTCCGGCGAATGGGAAGGCTGGGAAGTTGAGATCATCGACGCGGTCTGCAAGGCCGCCGAGTTGGACTGTGTGATCACCCCCGTGGCTTGGGACGGCATCATTCCCTCGCTGACGGGCCAGCAGGTCGATGCGATCATGGCCTCCATGTCGATCACCGAAGAGCGTCAGAAAACGATCGATTTCTCTGATCCCTACTACAACACGCCCGCGGTGATCGTGGCGGATAAGTCAATGGACATCGAACCTACGGCCGAGTCGCTGGCTGGCAAGATCATCGGCATTCAAGCCTCAACCATCCACCAAGCCTATGCCAATGAATATTTCGGCGATGCGGCAGAGATCCGGGTCTATCAGACGCAGGACGAAGCCAATCAGGATCTGGTCTCGGGTCGGATTGATGCCACGCAGGCCGACAGCATCGCCATGGCGGATTTCGTCAACTCCGACATCGGCACCTGCTGCGAGATCAAGGGATCGGTGCAGAACGACGAGGCCATTTTGGGCCAAGGGGTCGGCGCTGGCGTGCGCAAGGGCGATGAAGCGCTGCGGGAAAGCCTGAACAAAGGCATCGCGCAGATCCTAGAAGATGGCACCCACGAAGAGATCACCGGGCGCTATTTCGATACCAGCATCTACGCAGAGTAAGCGCCCATCGTGGAGATGATCTTCGAAACGCTCGGGCTTGCCGAGAGTGCGCAACTACTGTCCCTCAGCCCGCCGGGCTGGGGCGGCAACCTGTTGCGCGGGCTTGCGAACTCTCTGCAGATCGCATTTGGCGCCTTCGGGTTTGGTCTGGTGATCGGGCTCTTTGGGGCCTACGGCAAGCTCTATGGCGGGGTGGTCCTGCGCGACCTCCTCGCCGTTTATACGACTGTGATCCGGGCCGTGCCGGAACTGGTGCTGATCTTGATCCTCTATTACGTCGGCACCGATCTCATTAACAAAGTCTCGGGCGCCATCGGCTATGGCCGGGTTGAGATTAGCGGTGTCGTCGCCGGGATCTGGGTGCTCGGCGTGGTGCAGGGTGCCTATGCCACCGAAGTGCTGCGCGGCGCGATCCAAGCCGTGCCTGCGGGCCAGATTGAGGCCGCGCGCGCTTACGGGATGCCCCCGCTGATGCTGCTGCGCCGCGTGACGATCCCCGCGATGATGTCCTTTGCCACGCCGGGTCTGGCGAACCTGTGGTTGATTGCAACCAAAGACACCGCGCTTCTGGCCATCGTCGGCTTCAGCGAATTGACGCTGGAGACCCGACAGGCCGCCGCCAGCACGCGCGCCTATTTCACCTTCTTCCTCGCCGCGGGCGCGCTCTATTTGATCGTGACGCTATGTTCTGGCGCGGTCTTTGCCCGGATCGAAAAATGGGCGCGGCGCGGTCAGCCGTCGCTAAAAGGAGCGAGCCGATGATCCCCTTTCGCGCTCTGATGCAGCCCCACCGCCTTGTCATGCTGGCGCTTTTGCTGGCTGTGGTCATCTGGTGCGCCGTGGCGCTGCGGTGGGATTGGATACCGGAATATGCCCCGCTGGCGTTGGAAGGGCTCTGGCGCACGATCTGGATACTGGTCGTCACATGCGTGCTGGGCTTTCTTCTGGCGATCCCGCTGGGCCTCGCGCAGGCCATCGGGCCTTGGTACCTGTCTGCCCCCGCCCGGATATTCTGCACCGTCATCCGTGGCACGCCCCTGCTCTTGCAGATCTGGCTGCTCTACTACGGCCTCGGCTCGCTTTTCCCGCAGATCCCTTGGATCCGCGGCAGTGAACTCTGGCCCTACCTGCGCCAAGCTTGGCCCTATGCGGTGCTGGCGCTGACGCTGTCTTATGCGGGCTACGAAGGTGAAGTCATGCGCGGCGCGTTTTCAAGTGTGAACAAAGGGCAGCTTGAGGCTGCAAACGCATTCGGCATGCCGCGTTTCACCATGTTCCGCCGCATCTGGCTGCCGCAGGCGATCCGCAACGTGCTGCCAACGCTTGGTGGCGAAACCATCCTGCAACTCAAGGCCACACCTCTGGTCGCGACAATCACGGTGGTCGAGCTTTATGCCGTGTCCTCGCGTGTGCGCTCGGACACGTTTATCGTCTACGAACCGCTGATCCTGCTGGCTGTGTTTTACATGATCATCGCCGGGGTCATCGCCTTGTTGTTCCGACGGTTCGAGAACCAAGTGCCGGGATAGCGGCGGCAGCAGTTGGATGGGATCCAACTTCTCTGACGAGATCGAGAACGCGATCAGTCCGCCCTTAAATCCATGGGCGTCGTGCCAAACTGGGCCTTGAAGGCGCGTGTCATGGCACTTGCGTTCTCGTAACCGCAGCGCGTCGCAATCTCAGAGATCGACAGGTTGGTGCCTTCGGCCAAGCTTTTCGCAGCGATCAGGCGTCGGTGCCGATAGACTTGGCCCGGCGTCGCATTCAAACTGCGCGCGAACCGTCTTTGCAGGCTTTTAAGCGAACACCCCAAGTGACGCGCAATGGTCGGAATTGACACCGGTGCTTCGATCGTCTCATCCATAAGGACAAGCGCGCGGGACACCAGTTTGGACCGTCCCGACATGTTGTCGGCCTTTCCAAACGGCTGATCGCTTTGATGCAAGAAAAGCGACGCGATATCGAGCCGTGAGATCTCGCCGCAGTGCGCCCCGATCAACGTCAAGACCAGATCAAAGGACGCCATGGCACCGCCGCAGGTGATCCGATTGCCATCAATGACAAACCGCTCTTGCCGGGCATCTACCTGCGGAAATGTCTCTGAAAAGCTTTCGAAAAGATGCCCATGGATGGTCGCGGGCCTGTCGTCCAACAGCCCTGCCGCCGCCAACAACCAGGCCCCCATATCGAGCCCCACCAGACATTTCGCATTTGCGCAAAGCCCCCGCAGCGCGGACAGAACCCGACTGCTGCTCAACGCAAGATGGCCATAGCTGGCGGTCACCATGAGGTAATCACAGGGGGGCTTTGTCGCCATGGCCAATTCGGTCTGTACCAACATCCCGCTAGAAGACCGCACTAGCCCCCCCTCAAGCGAAAGCAGGCGCCAGTCATACCGCGCCTGCCCGGTGATGCTGTTCGCGGCGCGAAACGGCTCCAAAGTGTTGGCCAGACAATGGTTCGAGAACCCATTGAACAGCAGAATGTCGATCTTAACCGTCTCGCCTGATGATTTTGTCTTTTCCTGCATGTTTCTGTCTAGCACTGCACATATCCGCCGATCAATCCGGGTAGTCTGCAGACAAGCCAAAAGGAGACCAAGATGCCCCTGCAGATGACCCGTGAGGTCTTTATCACCTGCGCCGTGACCGGATCCGGCAGCAGCCAAGATCGGTCACCCCATGTTCCCCGCAGCCCTGAACAGATCGCCAATTCAGCCATCGCCGCCGCCAAAGCGGGTGCGGCGATTGTGCATTGCCACGTGCGCGACCCCGAGAGCGGCGTGCCTTCACGCGATCCGAAACTCTACCGCGAAGTGACCGACCGCATCCGCGATGCCGAGGTCGACGTGGTGCTGAACCTCACCGCAGGCATGGGCGGCGACATCGTCTTTGGCCCGCCCTCCGCGCCACTGCCGCTGAACGATGCCACCGATATGGTCAGCGCCGAAGAACGGCTGGCCCATATCGAAGACTGCCTGCCCGAGATATGCACCCTTGATTGCGGCACGATGAATTTTGCCGAAGCCGACTATGTGATGACCAACACGCCCGTCATGCTGACAACGATGGGCGCGCGGATGGAAGCGCTTGGCGTGAAGCCAGAGATCGAAGCCTTTGATACAGGCCACCTTTGGTATGCAAAACAACTGGTTAAAGACGGCGTGTTATCTTCGCCCGCGCTGGTGCAGCTTTGCATGGGCATCCCATGGGGCGCGCCCAATGACCTGAACACCTTTATGGCGATGGTTAACAATGTGCCTGACGACTGGAACTGGTCCGCCTTTTCAATTGGCCGTGACGAGATGCCTTATGTGGCCGCATCTGTTTTGGCAGGGGGCCATGTGCGCGTCGGGCTTGAGGATAATCTGTGGCTCGGCAAAGGCGAGCTTGCCACCAATGAAGCGCTTGTTTCGCGGGCCGTGTCGATCATTGAAAATATGGGGGCAACCCTCATGGGCCCTGATGCCGTGCGCCAAAAGCTGGGCCTGACCAAGCAGGCACCGCGATGACCAAAACAGCAGCTATCATCGGGGGTGGTGTCATTGGCGGCGGCTGGGCCGCGCGCTTTGCCTTGTCGGGATGGAACGTCGCGATTTTTGACCCCGATCCCGAAGCCAAACGCAAAATCAGCGAAGTCATGGCAAACGCGCGCCGGTCCCTGCCCGCCTTGTCCGAGGTGGCACTGCCGCCCGAAGGTCAGGTACAAATCGTCCCGACTTTGGCCGACGCCGTCGCAGAGGCCGACTGGATTCAGGAAAGCGCGCCGGAACGGCTTGAGATGAAGCACAAGATCTTCGCCGAGATCCAGATCCACTGCCGCAAAGACGCGCTGATCGGCTCTTCGACCTCGGGCTTCAAACCGTCCGAACTGCAGCAAGGGGCGCTTCGGCCCAACCAAATTTTTGTCGCGCACCCGTTCAACCCTGTCTATCTGCTGCCGCTTATCGAACTGGTCGGTGACGATGCCACGACCACGCGCGCGCAAGCGGTGCTTACTGAAATCGGCATGAAGCCCCTAAAGCTACGCAAGGAAATCGACGCGCATGTGGCAGATCGCTTTCTCGAAGCGGTCTGGCGCGAAGCGCTTTGGCTGATCAAGGACGGCATCGCCACGACCGAGGAAATCGATGACGCGATCCGGTTTGGCTTTGGTCTGCGTTGGGGGCAGATGGGCCTGTTTGAAACCTACCGTGTGGCGGGCGGCGAGGCCGGGATGGCCCATTTCATCGAACAGTTCGGGCCCTGCCTGCAATGGCCTTGGACCAAGTTGATGGACGTGCCCGAACTGACCGATGATTTGGTACAGAAGGTCGCCAGCCAATCGGACGCGCAATCCGGTGCCCATACGATCCGAGAGCTTGAACGCATTCGCGACGACAATCTGGTGTCCATGATGCGGTCCCTGAAGGGCCGTGATTGGGGTGCAGGGGCGTTGTTGAACGCGCATGACGCCCGCCTTGAGGGCAAAGCCGACCCCGACTTTACTAAACCCATTATCACTGTCGCCCGCGCCATTCCAATCGATTGGACGGATTACAACGGGCACATGAACGAAAGCCGCTATGGGCAGCTGTGGTCTGACGCGGCCGACGCGCTCATGCGCATGATCGGGGCCGATGACGCCTATATCAAATCCGGCTTCAGCTACTTTACCGCCGATACTCACACCAAGTTCCGCAATGAATGCCACGCTGGCGACAACGTCACCGTTGTCACGACCATTCTTGAGGGTGCGGGTAAAAAGCTGCGGCTGTTCCACGAATTGAAGACTGCCGAAGGCGAGGTGATCGCAACCTGCAACCAGTTCCTGCTGCACGTCAGTCTGGAAACCCGCAAATCCTGCGACCCTGCGGCGCATGTCAGCGACAAGCTCGCCTCCATCATCGCGGCCCAAGCCGCCCTGCCCAAGCCGGAGCCTAGCTGATGCATTTTGGATTGACCGAAGAGCAAGAGATGATCGTTTCCACCGTGCGATCCTTTGTCGAAAAGGAAATCTACCCCCACGAGGCCGAGGTAGAGCGCACTGGCGAAGTCCCCCATGACATCGCGCAGGCAATCAAGCAAAAGACGCTGGATCTGGGGTTTTACGCCTGCAACTTCCCCGAAAGCGTTGGCGGGGCTGGCCTCTCGCATCTTGAATTTGCGCTGGTAGAACGCGAATTGGGCCGCGGCTCTATGGCACTGAACCACTTCTTTGGGCGGCCGCAGAATATCCTGATGGCCTGCAGGGACGATCAGGTTGACCGCTACCTCACCCCCGCCGTTCGCGGCGAAAAGATGGATGCGCTGGCAATGACCGAACCCGATGCCGGGTCCGATGTGCGGGGCATGAAATGTACGGCCAAACGCGATGGCGGTGACTGGCTTCTGAACGGAACCAAGCATTTCATCTCTGGCGCGGATCATGCAGATTTCGTGATCGTCTTTGTGGCAACCGGCGAAGACGACACGCCGCGCGGCCCCAAAAAACGCATCACGACCTTTCTGGTCGACCGCGGCACGCCCGGCTTCACCATCCGTGATGGCTACAAATCCGTCTCGCACCGTGGCTACAAAAACATGATCCTCGAATTTGACAACTGCCGCCTGCCCGATGCTCAGGTTCTGGGCGAGGTGGATGGCGGCTTTGCGGTGATGAATGAATGGCTCTACGCCACCCGGATCACGGTCGCGACAATGTCTGTGGGTCGTGCACGACGTTGCTTTGACATGGCGTTGAATTACGCGGCTGAGCGCACACAGTTTGGTCAGCAGATCGGCAAGTATCAGGGCATCAGCTTTCAGCTTGCCGACATGATCACCGAAATCGATGCCGCCGAGTACCTGACATTGGCGGCGGCGTGGCGGTTGGATCAGGGCCTGACTGCGAACCGCGAAATCGCCAGTGCGAAGCTTTACGCCTCCGAAATGCTGGCGCGGGTGACAGATGCCACCCTGCAAATCTTTGGCGGCATGGGCTTGATGGATGACTTCCCCATTGAACGGTTCTGGCGGGACGCGCGGGTCGAACGGATCTGGGATGGCACATCTGAAATCCAGCGCCACATCATCAGCCGCGATCTCTTGCGCCCCCTTGGCGCCTAAGGGTCACGGGTATGGGTGATCTTGAGCGCCTCCTTCGCCCCCGCTCCATCGCCGTTGTCGGCGGCGGGGCGTGGTGCGACTCCGTGATCGAGCAAAACCAGAAGATCGGTTTCAATGGTGATATCTGGCCCGTGCATCCAAAAAAGGACAGTGTTGGCGGCTTGCCGGCCTTTAAGACGCTTGCCGATTTACCAAATGCGCCGGATGCGACGTTCATCGGAGTGAACCGCCGCGCAACCATCGATCTGGTCGGCGAGCTGAACCAGATGGGTGCCGGGGGCGCCGTGTGTTTTGCAAGCGGCTTCAAAGAAACCGCTGACGGCGGGGTTCTGAATGACCAATTGCTGGCCGCAGCAGGGGGAATGCCCATCCTCGGGCCGAATTGCTACGGGGTTCTGAATGCCGTGGATCAGGTGGCGCTTTGGCCGGATCAACATGGGCTGGTGCCCGTCGAAAGCGGCGTGGCGATCTTGGCGCAATCGTCCAACATCGCGATCAACCTCACGATGCAGCAACGTGGGTTGCCCATCGCCTATACCATCACCGCGGGCAATCAAGCGCAGCAAGGGATTGCCAGCATTGCTCAAACTGTCATCCGCGATGACCGCGTGACGGCACTTGGCTTTTACATCGAAAGCTTTGGCGACATCGCGGATTTTGAAGAACTGGCGCGGCTGTCGCAGGCGCTCGGCAAGCCGATTGTGGCGCTGAAGGTGGGCCGTTCGCAGGAATCACAACTGGCGACCATTTCGCATACCGCCTCGCTCGCGGGCAGCAGCGCGGGATCGGATGCGGTATTGGCGCGGCTTGGCATTGCGCGGGTCAGCTCCCCCGCTGCGCTGCTTGAGACGTTAAAGCTGTTTCACTGCCATGGCCGCCTGTCCGGGGGGCGCATTGCGTCGCTAAGCTGCTCGGGCGGCGAGGCGAGCGTCATGGCGGATACCGCCGCGCATTATGGTCTGACCTTCCCGCCCCTGACATCTGCTCAAACAGATACGCTTTCCCAGCACCTCAGTTCGCTGGTCAATCTGACGAACCCTTTGGATTATCACACACAAATCTGGCGCGATAAGGCGGCTATGACAGCCGTGTTTGCCGCCATGACGGGCGAGGATATCGACCTGACGCTTGTGGTGCTTGATTTCCCGCGCCTAGACAGCTGTGCCGCCGATGATTGGATGATTGCAATCGAGGCGATCGAGGAGGCAGCCCGTCAAACGGGCCGTCCCTTTGGCGTGGTTGGGTCCATCGTGGAAAACCTGCCCGAAGCAATTGCAAAACGCCTGCTTGGTGCGGGGATCGTGCCGCTGTGCGACTTTGGCACGGCCTGCGAAGCGATCAGCGCGGCGCGCATGCCATCGCGCCAAAATCACCAACCCCTGCTACCTGCCCCCAGCTTCGCAAAGACGATCACGGTCACCGAAGGCGATGCCAAACGAGCCCTTGCGGCATACGGCTTGGATATCCCCACAAGCCGTGCAGGCATCGCCCCTGCGGATGTGGTCAATTGCGCCGAAAAGATCGGTTTTCCCGTGGTCCTGAAGGGCGAAGGTGTCGCCCATAAAACCGAAACCGGCGCGGTAAAGCTGAACCTCACTGACGCGGAACAAGTCAGCGCGGCGGCGCAGACGATGCAGGCCGAAACCTTCCTAGTCGAAGAAATGATCACCGGCACTGTCGCGGAGCTTTTGCTAGGCATCGTCGCGGACCCCGCCCATGGGTTTGTCCTGACATTGGCCGCGGGCGGCACCCTGACGGAGATTCTGGAGGACGGTCAATCCTTGCTGCTCCCCACCACGGACACAGATATTCGCCACGCCCTGGGCCGATTAAGAATACACCCCCTGTTGAGCGGCTATCGCGGTGGTGAGCCAGCCAACATAGACGCCATTGTTGACGCGGCCCTAAAGCTGCAAAACTTTGTCACCGACCACGCTGACGAAATTGCCGAAATCGAAATCAATCCCCTCATCTGTACAAAAGACCGCGCGATCATCGCCGATACGCTTTTGGTGAAAGGAACATTATGACAAGCCCCGTTAAAACGCGCCGAGAGGGTGCCGTGCTCGAAATCACTCTGGACCGCCCAAAGGCCAATGCCATCGATCTGCAAACCAGCCGTATCTTGGGCGATACCTTTGCCGCCTTTCGTGACGACCCTGATTTGCGGGTTGCGATTATCACAGGTGCCGGGCCGAAATTCTTTTGCCCCGGTTGGGATTTGAAAGCTGCTGCGGATGGCGACGAGGTGGATGGTGATTATGGCGTAGGCGGCTTTGGCGGCCTGCAAGAATTGCGCGACATGAACAAACCGGTGATCGCTGCGGTAAACGGGATTTGCTGTGGCGGCGGGCTTGAACTGGCGCTGTCTGCAGACGTTATCCTAGCAGCAGATCATGCCAGTTTCGCGCTACCCGAAATCACCTCCGGCACGGTGGCTGATGCCGCCTCCATCAAATTGCCAAAGCGCATCCCCTATCACATCGCAATGGAGATGCTGCTCACGGGCCGCTGGCTGGACGCCGAAGAAGCCAACCGCTGGGGGTTTGTGAACCACGTCCATGCGGCAGATGAACTGATGGCGCAGGCTTGGGATATGGCCCGTCTATTGGCCTCGGGCCCGCCGCTGGTCTATGCCGCGATCAAGGAAATCGTGCGGGATGCCGAGGATAGCAACTTTCAGGACAGCATGAACCGGGTCACCAAACGCCAGCTAAAGACTGTCGATGTGCTTTATGGGTCGGAGGATAACGCCGAAGGTGCGCGGGCCTTTGCTGAAAAGCGAGATCCGGTCTGGAAAGGGCGCTAAGAGCGTCGCATCCGGGCTTTCATCGGACCGCGGGGATATTAGTCCCGCGCCACCTCAACGGCCCACTCAATGAACGGTTGAGCCGCGGCTTTTCTGCTCCCGGATCTGGACGACGGGATAAAATAGCCGTTCCCAAACTTTCTAGCGTTTTCCATGAGATTTCACGCTGCTGGCGAGAAAAACATCCCAATCCACGGAGGCGCAGTCGGAATTGTTAGCGCAAACCGTCACCCGTACCAGAAACGCAGATCAGTCGGATCGATCAAGTGATTGATTTAATGGCGGACCCTAGAGGATTCGAACCTCTGGCCTCTGCCTTCGGAGGGCAGCGCTCTATCCAGCTGAGCTAAGGGTCCACTGAGGGGCGGTATAGCCAGAGCGGGCCGCCCCTGCAATGGGAAATCCGGGGGCCAGGGCGGCGAAATTGAGCTTAGGCGAAAAGATCATGCGCCAATTCAAGTGCGTCAACCAATGTGTCGACCTCGGCGCGGGTGTTATACATGCCAAAGGACGCGCGGCAGGTGGCAGAAACCCCCAGATGGGTCATCAAAGGTGCCGCGCAATGGTGCCCGGCCCGCACCGCCACGCCCTTTTTGTCGAGCACGGTTGAAATGTCATGGGCATGGGCCGCGCCATCCAAGGTGAAACTAAAGATAGCCGCCTTATCCGGTGTCGTGCCCTGAAGGTTAAGCCAGTTCAGCCCACTGAGACGGGACACGGCGTAATCGCGCAGATCATCTTCATGGGCGGCGATATTTTCCATCCCCAGGTCCATCATGAAATCCAGCGCCACGCCCAAGCCGATGGTGGCCACGATGCCGGGGGTGCCCGCCTCGAACATCATCGGCGGATCGTTGTAGCTCACCGCGTCTTTGCTGACTTCGCGGATCATGTCGCCGCCCCCGATGAAGGGGCGCATTTCGGCCATCCGCTCGGATTTGATATAGATCGCGCCTGAGCCCGAGGGGCCATAGAGTTTGTGCCCCGTGACGGCGTAGAAATCACAGCCGATGTCTTGGACATCCACCGGCATATGCACCGCCCCCTGCGAGCCATCGACCAGCACCGGAACGCCTTTTTCATGCGCCGCTGCGGTGATGGATTTCACATCGACTTTGGTCCCCAAAACATTGGAAAGATGGGAGATTGCAACCAGCTTTGTCTTTGGCCCGATGGCATCGATCACCGCCTGCGGGTCCAGCGCGCCGGTGACGTCTACGTCGACCCATTTCAGCACTACGCCCTGCCGCTCGCGCAGGAAATGCCAGGGCACGATATTGGCGTGATGCTCCATCACCGACAGGACGATCTCATCACCGGCCTGCATCCGCGGCATGGCCCAGCCATAGGCCACGGTGTTGATCCCCATAGTAGCACCGGTGTTCAGCACGATTTCATCTTCTGATCCGGCATTGAGAAACCGTGCAACAGTCCCGCGCACGCTTTCATATTTGTCGGTCGCTAGATTAGAAAGGTAGTGCAAGCCACGGTGAACATTAGAGTATTCATTCGCGTAAGCTTGGGTGATCGCATCGATCACCACCTGCGGCTTCTGCGCTGATGCACCATTGTCGAGATAGACCAGCGGCTTGCCGTTCACCTCGCGGCCGAGGATCGGAAACTGCGCCCGGACAGCATCAACGTTGAACATGTTTCAAACTCCTTGGGCGGTCAGCCCGATCAAAGACAGCAGGAGGCCAAGACCCAGCAAGACCCCAAGCGCGGCCCCTGCCAGCACAGCGGCGGCATGGAAGAGCCCCGGCAGATGCAGCAGTTCGGCCACGAAATTCAGCAGGATCCAAAGACCCCAAAAAGTAACGACGAAAGAAGCCAGCAGCGCCACCGGCGGCAGGGCCAATGTCAACAGCAGGATCCCCAATTGCGCGCAGAGCCGGAGCGCCTGCAACCAGACCACGGCCGCGAGAAGCGGGGCCGCCGCGCCCTGCCCGCCCAAGGCCCGACCGACCCAAGACAGCGCATGAACATAGAGCACCATCAAACCGGCCAGCAGCGCAAAAAGCACCAGTGGCGATTGGAAATAACTCGGCAATGCCATGGCGGGCGGCGCGATCACGAACATCGCCGAGATCAACAGCGCGTTAAGCGCCGCGACCAAAGCGAGCGATGTCCAAATCACCTCGCGGCCCAAAGGCAGGGCCGCGATCATCCGCGCTGCGGCGCGGGGGCTGCGCAATGTGGTTTGCGCGAGTTGGATTAGGGCGGCGCTGTCCATCTCAGCCCCGCTGTGCCGCAAGCAGGCCTGCGATCCAGAACCAGAAGAACACGGCCAACCAGAGCACGCCGACGATCTGCGCCTGCACGCCCGGCCCGATAAAGCCAAGCGCGAGGCCCAGCAACAACAGGATCGGCGCGGAAGCGAGCAGTGACCAAACCAAGGTCAAGCGTACCGCGTAGCCAGTGAGCCGCTGCCCCGCGACGCGGCTGATCGCCCAGATCATCGCCGCCAGACCATAGAGCAGCATCGGCATCACGAAGATCCAGAAAAACGCGCTCCAATACTGCCGCACGGCCAGCGGTCCTTCGGGGTCAAGATGCGCCGCGCGGGCTTGATAAGGGGACAGGGCCACGAAAATCAGCAGCCCCGCCATGAGCGCGAACATCAGAACGCGCACCTCGTTACGGCCCTGCGCCAACAGCCCCGACATCACTTTGCCGGGGCCGCGATAGGTCGCAACGATATCGCTGGTGACAGCCATCAGGCGCTACGACGCTCCAACCACGCGCTGAGACGCCCGTTGATCTCTTCGCGCAGGTCCTCGGCTTCGATCTCTTCCACCGCTTCGGCAAGAAAGGCCAGTGTCAGAAGGTCGGTCGCCTCGGCATGAGACACGCCCCGGGCGCGGAGGTAGAACAGCGCCTCTTCGTCGATCGCACCAGAGGTCGAGCCATGCGAACAGGCCACGTCATCAGCGTAGATCTCAAGCTCGGGCTTGGCGAGGAACTGGCTGTCGCCGTCCAGCAAAAGCGATTGGCTGATCTGGTAGCCATCGGTCTTCTGCGCGCCTTCCTTGACGAGGATCTTGCCTTGGAACACGCCTGTCGCACCGTTGCGCAGCACCTTCTTAAAGACCTGACGACTTTCGCAATTCACCGCATCATGGGTGATGAAAACCGTGTCGTCATGATGGAAGTCACCATCGCCGACGCAGGCACCGGCCACATAGGCCGAGGCATCATCGCCGGTAAGCTCGATCACGCATTCGTTGCGCGTCAGCGCGCCGTTCACGGTGACGGTGAAGCTCTTGAACAGCGACTCGCTGCCAAGACGGGTGAAGACATGTGTTGCGGCCCGGCGCTCATGATCGCGGCCCTGTGCACGAACATGGTGGAAGCGCGCGTTGTCGGCCACTTCAACCTCCATCACGGTATTGAAGCGCGCAGCGGCAGGGCCGTTCTCCAAAAGCGTCACTTCGGCGTCTTTTTCGAGCTTCACGACGTGGTGCAACATCGCATCCGAAGTCTCTGATTTATGGGTATAAACCAGATTGATCGGCTTGCTCACTTGGCCGGTGACATGGATCAGCACCCCATCACTCGCGAAGGCTGTATTCAGCGCGGCCAGTGGCCGTTGAACCGGCGTCTGGCCGTTCTTTTCCAGCGCACCATAGAGGTCACGCGCCCAATGCAGATCACTGTCCGCCGCCGCGAGCCGCTCGATGCTGACGCCTTCAAGCGACAGATCGTCGGAGGCTTCGGCGTCGAATTCACCGTCGACGAAGACGATACGCAGACGGTTGGTATCGTCGAAAAGCGGCGCCTCGCCGTGATCGAAAATCGCGGCAGGCTGCGCCTCGGGTTGCGTCAACGTGTCGGGGCGGGTGAACTTCCAGTATTCATCCCGGCGTTGCGGCAGGCCCATGGCCCGAAGCCGCGCCAGCGCGTCCTCGCGCGCCGCCTGAGCCCAGCCACCCTGCGGCATGCTGAGCCGTGCGATCATCGCCTCGGTCGGGGTTTCTTGCAGTTTCGCTTCGGCCATTATGCCACCTCAGCGAGAATGTCTGCGTAGCCGTTGTTCTCGACCTCAAGGGCAAGCTCGGGGCCACCGGTCTTGATGATGCGACCGTCGTGCATGATGTGCACAACATCGGGTTTGATGTGGTCCAGAAGACGCTGGTAGTGGGTGATGACAAGGAAACCACGGCCTTCGGTACGCAGGGCGTTCACACCTTCGGCGACCAGTTTCATGGCATCGACGTCAAGCCCCGAGTCGGTCTCGTCAAGGATGCACATCTTTGGCTCAAGCATGGCCATCTGCAGGATTTCGTTACGTTTTTTCTCACCACCCGAGAAGCCCATGTTCACAGGCCGCTTCAGCATGTCAGCGTCAATCTTCAGATCCTTCGCCTTAGCGCGGATTTCCTTGAGGAAGTCTGCCGCCGACATTTCCTCTTCGCCGCGCGCCTTGCGCTGTGCGTTCACCGCGGTGCGCAGGAAGGTCATGTTGCCGACGCCGGGAATTTCAACGGGGTATTGGAAAGCAAGGAAAAGGCCCGCCGCGGCGCGCTCTTCGGGCTCCAAGTCCAGCAGGTCTTCGCCTTCGAGCGTGGCAGAGCCTTCGGTGACCTCGTAGCCATCCTTGCCCGAGAGCACGTAGCTCAACGTCGACTTACCCGAGCCGTTAGGCCCCATGATGGCGTGTACTTTGCCAGCTTCGACTTCCAGATCGACGCCTTTGAGGATCTGCTTGTCCTCTTCTTCCAGTTTCACCTGCAGGTTCTTGATGCTCAGCATTTCGGTCTCCTTCTGGCGCGCTTTGCGCCGCAATTCATGCTATTTCAGTGTTATCTCAGGGGCTTGCCCCTGCGTGTTAAAGTTCATGCCGCCCCCTCATGGGCACAGAGCGCGGCGGGAAAGTGTTCGATCAGCGCCGCGCGGCAGGCAGCAATGCCGTCGTGATAGACCAACGGCGCATCGGGTTTGCGGGCCGCCGAAATATCGGCCAAGGCGATCGGCACGCGCATGTCACGGCCCACCGAGGCGGCGTAGTCGTGGAACTTGAGCCGTCCCTGTCCTTCGGGTGCGACCCAAGTGTTCGCCACGCCGTAGGCATCCGCCGTGATCAGCCCGTGGAGGGATGAGGCAAAGACATGGGCGCAGGATGCGATCGCGGCACAGACATGCTCTACCGGATCGCGCGGATCGATCAGCACATAGGCGCTGTCGGAGGCCACGAGATCCAGCAGTTCGGGAGCATCGGCGAGCGTATGATGCGGCACGATGCCGATCTTGTCGCCGCGCGGTGCATCGCTTGGAAGAACCTCGTTCACTAAAAGCCCGGGGTCGCCGAAAGCGTCAGTCTCTACCCCCAAAAGCGCCGCGGTTACCGGACCGCGCAGCAATGCGATCTCGATGTTTTTCAAGAACGCACGGCCCCCCGCGGGACGCAGCAGACCGCTGCCCCAGATTACCGGCTTGGCCCCGTCGCGCGGCGTGTCGAAATTGCGCCGCACGATTTGCAAAAGCGAGCCAAGACCAAAGACATCCGCCTCGTCCACCGACGCATGGGCCACCCGCCGCCCTGAGACATGGCTCAGGATCAGCGGGCTCAGCGCATCGCCGAAATTCGGCTGCGCCTTCCACCAATGCAGGCGGAGGGGGGTTTGCGCCGCAGCAAGGCTCATCAGCCGACGGAGCCTTCCAGCGAAATAGCCACCAGCGCTTGCGCTTCCATGGCGAACTCCATCGGCAGGGCTTGCAGCACGTCCTTGCAGAACCCGTTCACAACCAGCGCCACGGCCTCTTCCTCGTCCATCCCGCGCGAGCGGCAGTAGAACATTTGATCGTCGTCCACCTTAGAGGTGGTCGCTTCATGCTCGACCCGGCTGCTGTTATTCTTGACCTCGATGTAAGGCACAGTATGCGCCCCGCATTCCGAGCCGATCAGCAAGCTGTCACACTGGGTGTAGTTGCGCGATTCCTTGGCCTTGGGGTGCATCGAAACGAGGCCACGGTAGGTGTTCTGCGCCTTGCCCGCCGAGATGCCCTTGGACACGATGCGCGACTTGGTGCGCTTGCCGAGATGAATCATCTTGGTGCCGGTGTCGGCCTGCTGCATGTTGTTGGCGATGGCGATGGAGTAGAACTCGCCTTGGCTGTCGTCGCCGCGCAGGATGCAGGAGGGGTATTTCCACGTCACGGCAGAGCCGGTCTCGACCTGTGTCCACATCACCTTGGCACGGTCGCCGCGGCAGTCGGCGCGTTTGGTCACGAAGTTGTAGATGCCGCCCTTGCCGTCCTCGTCACCGGGGTACCAGTTTTGAACGGTGGAGTATTTCACCTCGGCATCTTCTTCGATGATGATCTCAACGACTGCCGCGTGAAGCTGCGACTCGTCACGTTGAGGCGCGGTGCAGCCTTCGAGGTAGGACACATAAGACCCCTTGTCGGCGATGATCAGCGTCCGCTCGAACTGGCCGGTGTTTTCCGCGTTGATGCGGAAGTAGGTCGACAGTTCCATCGGGCAGCGCACGCCCGGCGGCACGTAGACAAAGGAACCATCAGAAAAGACAGCAGAGTTCAGCGTGGCGTAGAAGTTGTCCGAGACGGGCACAACCGAGCCGAGGTATTTCTTGACCAATTCGGGATGCTCGCGGATCGCTTCGGAGATCGAACAAAAGATCACGCCAGCCTTTTTCAGCTCCTCTTGGAAAGTGGTCCCGACGGAAACGGAGTCAAAGACCGCGTCGACAGCCACTTTGCGGCCCTCGGCGGGGGCCTCTTCGGCTCCTTCCACACCGGCAAGGATCATCTGCTCTTTCAGCGGGATGCCCAGTTTCTTGTAGGTTTCCAGCAGCTTGGGGTCCACGTCATCAAGCGACTTGGGCTTTTCGGCCATGCTTTTCGGACGGGCGTAGTAATACTGGTCCTGAAAATCGATCTCGGGGTAGTCGACCATCGCCCAGTCGGGCTCTTTCTTGGTCAACCAACGATCATAAGCCGCGAGGCGCCATTCAAGCATCCATTCCGGCTCTTCGTTCTTTTCCGAGATCAGCCGCACGATGTCCGGCGTCAACCCCTTGGGGGCGTATTCCATCTCGATGTCCGTGGACCAGCCGTATTTGTATTTGCCGCCGACTTCGCGCACGGCATCCACGGTTTCCTGGTCGACGCCTTCC
This sequence comes from Sulfitobacter dubius, assembly GCF_027214245.1. GTDB lineage: Bacteria > Pseudomonadota > Alphaproteobacteria > Rhodobacterales > Rhodobacteraceae > Sulfitobacter > Sulfitobacter dubius_A. The sequence goes on from NZ_JAPWHM010000003.1 coordinate 145,594, forward strand.
TTGACGCCATCATTCTCTTTCAGGGTCATATTTTCCAAGGTTTCAGTTCCTTTCCGTGGCGGCGCTCAGGCGGCCCGCGTTTCGTGCTTTTTCAGTTTGGCGGTCCAGCTTGTGGCGAACCGCAGGATATCTTCCCGGGTGGTGTTCAGGCCCAGCGACACCCGGATCGCGCTGGCGGCCTGTGTTTCATCAAAGCCCATGGCGCGCAACACGGCACTGGCGCGGACCTTGCCGCTGGAACAGGCCGATCCCGCCGAAATGGCAAAACCAGCGAGGTCCATCTGCATCACCTGGGTCTCGCCCTTCCAGCCGGGCGTAATGATGCATGAAGTGTTGGGCAGGCGCGCGGCGCCTTTCCCTACAAAAATAGTCAGACTTGTGGCATCCGCAAGGGTCGCTTCCAACAAATCACGCTGTTCGGCCACCTCTTCCCACCGCCCCGCAGAGACATCTGCCGCCGCCGCTTCTGCCGCTGCGCCAAAACCTGCGATGGCGGGGATATTTTCAGTCCCTGAGCGGCGCCCCATTTCTTGCCCGCCGCCGCGCAAAAGCGCGTGTTCGGCCAGATCGATGCCGCGCTTTACGATCAGCGCGCCGATGCCCTTAGGCCCGCCCAGCTTATGCGCCGAGATGAGGATGAAGTCCGCCCCCGACGTGGCCATTTTGAACCGCGTTTTGCCAAGGGCCTGCACCGCATCGACCAACACATAGGGGCTGCTCTTCACCGCCCAACATTGCTGCGCCAAGGGCATGGTCTGTTGTAGCACGCCGGTTTCGCTGTTGGCGGCCTGAAGGGCGACCACATCAGCGCCCATCGCAACGGTCAGATCACCGTCCCAAACGCCATGCGCATCGACGCCCAAACGATCGGCCTGCCCCCATGAGAGCACCGCGTCATGCTCCACGGCGGATGTCACCATCCGCGCGCCCATTGCCGCCGCAAGCGCCGCCGCCTCTGTTGCACCGGAGGTGAAAATCACATCGACCGGATCGCACCCCACAAGCCCCGCCACCTGCACCCGCGCGCGTTCAACCACAGCCTTGGCCGCACGACCCTCGGCATGGACCGAGGACGGGTTGCCGGGCAGTTCCATCGCCGCGATCATCGCCGCGCGCGCCTCCGCCCGCAGCGGCGTGGTTGCGTTATGGTCGAGGTAGACCCGCATCCTTCATCCTTTTCCAAATACCGCGGGGGTCCGGGGGCAGCGCCCCCGAAATCCCACATCGCCACAAGCGCGGGCTTCAGCGGCCCGAGCGCGCCCGCTACCCAAAACCACCCTCACGTCTCATCCACCACGGCAAAGAGGGTAGGCACCGCCGGACAGGGGGCCAGTCCGTTATCCACCACATCCGACAGGCGGGTCTGGTGTAAGAAGACATAGACATGCGCGCTCAGCCCCTGCCAAAGCCGGTTGGTCAGCGATTGCGCTCGGCTGCCCGAAAGCCCGCCCGAGGCGCCTGCCCCCTTGTGCATCGCGTCCACCGTCTCATCCACCGCGGCAAGCACATCGACCACGCGAATATCCGTAGCCGGACGCGCCAAACGGTAGCCCCCGCCCGGCCCCCGGACAGAGGTTACCAGCTCGGCCCGCCGCAGTTTGACGAACAACTGTTCGAGATAGGGCAAAGACACCGACTGTCGCTCGGCAATGTCACCCAGTGACACCAGCGTCCCCGCAGGCTGCAGGGCAATATCGGCCAAAGCGACCATCGCGTAGCGCCCTTTGGTGGATAGCTTCATCGTCTTACCCTCACTCGCCGTGCCATTTGATTGACGTGGGCGGCTTAAATGCCTAAGTCCAAACTGATCCACGCGACACTGCGCGGAACCAGATTAGAACCGTTCTAAGGTGGCCTAGCGAATTCGTCAACTATTCGCGGCGATCTTTGAACCCCCAGACAGGGACACCCATGCCCGAGGTTATTTTTCCCGGACCCGAAGGCCGCCTTGAAGGCCGCTACCACCCCCAAAAAGAACGTGACGCCCCGATTGCCATCGTGCTGCATCCGCATCCGCAGTTCGGCGGCACGATGAATCACAAGGTCGTCTATAACCTGCACTATGCGTTCTACAACATGGGTTTCACCGTGTTGCGCTTTAACTTCCGCGGCGTGGGCCGCAGCCAGGGTGAATATGACCAAGGCATCGGCGAATTGTCCGACGCGGCCTCGGCGCTTGATTACCTTCAATCAATGAACAACAACTCCAAACATTGCTGGGTTGCGGGTTTCTCGTTTGGTGCGTGGATCGGCATGCAACTGCTGATGCGCCGGCCAGAGATCACCGGCTTTATCTCGGTCTCGCCGCCCGCGAATATGTATGACTTTTCGTTTCTCGCGCCCTGCCCGGCCTCTGGTCTGGTCATCAACGGCACCGCCGACCGCGTGGCGCCGCCGGCTGACACAACCAATCTGGTCAGCAAGCTGCATGAGCAAAAAGGCATCACGATCACCCATCAGGAAGTCGAAGGCGCCGGGCACTTCTTTGAAGAGCCGCATATGGACACGTTGATCACCTCGACCAGTGACTATGTGAAACGCCGTCTGACGGAATCCACGCGCTGATGGCGGATGCGGTCGTTATCGAACTGGCCAACAAGCTTGCCGAGGAATGTCTCGCTGTGCAGGCCGAGACCGGTGAGGAGCGGCTGTTTATGGAAGTTGGCGAGGTGCTTGGCGCCTCGTCGCAAACGCTCGAAGAAGCCTTTTTGACGGCGATCCGAACGCGGATGGCCAACGACAAGGCGCGCGGCTTTCTCGCCCGCAAACTCCGCGAGCATCGTGGCAAGGCAGGGGCATGACCGAACGGCTCGACCAGCAGATCGCCTTTCTCAACGAGGCCGATAAGCTCAAGACCATCCTGCGCGGCACCACCCTGTGCGATGCTAGCCGGGCGGAGAATTCTGCCGAACATTCATGGCATTTGACGCTCTACGCGCTGGTTCTGGCCGATCAGGCAGGTCCAGAGGTGGACATTAATCGCGTCATCAAGATGCTGATTCTGCACGATCTTGTTGAGATCGACGCGGGCGACAATCCGATCTTCGGCGACTATGACGCCGCTGAAATGGAAGCGCAGGAACAAATCGCTGCCGACCGCATCTTTGGCCTGCTGCCCGCCGATCTGCGCGATGACCTGCGCGGGATTTGGGAAGAGTTCGAAGCCGCCGAAAGCCCCTCGGCCCGCTTTGCCAAATCGCTCGATCGATTCCAGCCCCCGATGCAAAACCTCGCCTCGGGCGGGGGCAGCTGGACCGACTACAACGTCTCAGAGGCGCAGATCGAAGAGAAGGTTGGCCGCAAGATCGCCATCGGCGCCCCTGCGCTTTGGTCCTACGCCCGAGCCCGTATCAGCAGCTTTTTCGCCGGGGTCGGCGCCTGACCGCGGGCTTCGGCATACCATGGTATACGATCTTTCTCTTTGGCCCCCGATAGGCTAAAGCACGGATAAACACATCCTCAACCAAAGGAATTCGTCATGTCGAAGATTAAGGTAGAAAACCCCATCGTCGAACTCGACGGCGATGAGATGACCCGGATCATCTGGGATTTCATTAAGAAAAAGCTGATTACCCCCTATCTTGACGTTGACCTAAAGTATTACGACCTCGGCATGGAAGTGCGGGACGAGACCGACGACCAGATCACCGTCGACGCGGCCCATGCGATCCGCGAGCATGGCGTCGGCGTGAAATGCGCCACCATCACCCCCGATGAGGCGCGGGTCGAAGAGTTTGGCCTCAAGCGCATGTACCGCAGCCCCAACGGCACCATCCGCAACATTCTGGGCGGCGTCATCTTTCGCGAGCCGATCATCTGCCGCAACGTGCCGCGCCTTGTGCCGGGCTGGACCCAGCCGATTGTCGTGGGGCGCCATGCCTTTGGCGACCAATACCGCGCCACCGATTTCCGTTTCCCCGGCAAGGGCAAGCTGACGATCAAATTCGTTGGCGACGATGGGGAGACCATTGAGAAGGAAGTCTTCGACGCGCCCTCCGCCGGTGTCACCATGGCGATGTACAACCTTGACGATTCGATCCGAGATTTCGCGCGCGCGTCATTTAACTACGGTCTGAACCGCGGCTGGCCGGTGTATCTGTCGACCAAGAACACGATCCTGAAAGCCTATGACGGACGTTTCAAGGATCTGTTCCAAGAGATCTTTGACGCAGAATTCGCCGAGGATTTTAAACAGAAAAACATCTGGTACGAACACCGTTTGATCGACGACATGGTCGCCTCGGCGATGAAATGGTCGGGCGGCTATGTCTGGGCCTGCAAGAACTACGACGGCGATGTGCAATCCGACACCGTGGCGCAGGGCTTTGGCTCGCTCGGGCTGATGACCTCGCAGTTGATGACCCCGGATGGCAAAATCGTGGAGGCCGAAGCCGCGCATGGCACCGTGACGCGCCACTACCGTCAGCACCAGAAGGGCGAAGAGACTTCGACCAACTCCATCGCCTCGATCTACGCTTGGACGGGCGGGTTGAAGCACCGCGGCAAGCTGGACGATAACACCGCGCTGATCAATTTCGCCGAGACACTTGAGAAGGTTGTCGTCGATACAGTGGAATCGGGTTTCATGACCAAAGACCTCGCGCTGTTGGTGGGGCCGGATCAGGGCTGGCTGACGACTATGGGCTTCTTGGAGAAGGTAGACGAGAACCTGAACAAGGCGTTGGCCGGCTGAGTTAACCGGATTTGCGCTAAATGCGACGGGCCGCAGTGATGCGGCCCTTTTCTATTTTTTCCTTCGCGCTGGCCACCCGGCCCGGAGTCAAGCCGAAGGCGCAGGGCCATCGTCTGCCCGCTCGTCACGCCAGAGGCCTGCCCCTATATATGGGCGCTTTGATGCGACCGAGTAGGCGATTTGGTAAGGCTGGGTGCGACCTCGCAGAAGCACATCACGGCTGAGCCATAAAGTGGCACGAGGCACCATTTGATCGCCGACCCGCGGGCAGACGCTGGCTCTCAGCCCCCTACTGCCCCCGGTTGTGCGTCCGGGCATAAAGCTTCGCGATAATCCCGCTCGCCGTCTTCTCGAACAGGCAGGGGATCAGTGCATGTACCAGCGCCGCCCCCGCCGCCACGGACAGCAGGCCCGAGAACCTCAGCGCGAAGGCCATATGCTCAAAAAACGTCTCCTCCACTTTTGCGGGATGGTCGAGAAAGATCCGTGCGATCATGGGAAACTCCTGTCTTTACCTTTGCAGCACCCTAACCCAACCCTTTTGTGACGTTTTCTCAAATCCCACCCCGCAACCGCTTGCCGCTGAGAGGATTTCCCACCAAACTCCCAAAATGACGACACTTGATGACATTGACCGCCGCATATTGGTCGAACTGCAACGCGACGCCAGCCAATCTCTCGAAGCGCTTGGGTCCGCTGTCCACCTTTCGCGCAACGCCTGCTGGCGCCGCATCCGCACGCTTGAGAAGGCAGGCGTGATCAAAAACCGCGTCACGCTCTTGGACGCCGCGAAACTTGACCTCGGCCTCAGTGTCTTCATTCAGGTGCGCACCAACGCCCATGCGCCCGATTGGTTGGACAAGTTCTCCAAGGCCACACAGGCCATGCCCGAAATTCTCGGCGTCTACCGGATGACCGGTGATCTGGACTATTTGATCCGGGCGCGGGTTCGGGATATGGCGGGATATGATCGCCTTTATCAGGACCTGATCCGCCGGGTGCCGCTGTCGGATGTTTCAGCCAGTTTCGTGATGGAGGAGATCAAAGAAACCACCGAACTCCCCCTTTGAAGAAGGCGCGCCCCCATGCATTATCTGTGGCTCATCATCGCCGTGGTGGCAGAAACCCTTGGCACGACCGCCGTGCAGGCCTCGCATCAATTCACGCGGCTTTGGCCTTCGGTGGCAGTGGTGGTTTTCTACATGATCTCATTCTACTGCATGTCGCTGACGCTGAAGGTCATGCCGGTCGGAATCGTCTATGCCTTTTGGGCGGGCCTCGGAATCGTGCTGATCGCGCTGATCGGCTTCGTGCTATTCGGCCAACGGCTAGACCTGCCTGCTGTCCTAGGCCTTTTGCTGATCATTAGCGGCATTCTGGTCATCCACCTCTTCTCGAACAGCGCCACCCATTAAGGCCGTGGCGGCGGCACAGGTTCGCGCAGTAAGGGGTGCGTCACGGCATTAGGGCTAGCAATTGTAGCCGGAGCGCGGTATGGGCGGCGCAATTATACGCGCGGCTTCAGGTTGGCGCGTCCCTCCCCTATCCAAAGGCTAACTTAATGGACCTGCGCAACATCGCAATCATCGCTCACGTCGACCACGGCAAAACGACGCTGGTGGACGAGCTTCTGAAACAATCCGGCACCTACCGCGAAAACCAGGCGACCACCGAACGCGCCATGGACAGCAACGATCTTGAGCGCGAGCGCGGCATCACCATTTTCGCCAAGCCGACCTCGGTGGTCTGGAACAACACCCGCATCAACATCGTCGACACCCCCGGCCACGCCGACTTTGGTGGCGAAGTTGAGCGTATCCTGTCGATGGTTGATGGTGTGGTCCTGCTGGTGGATGCCGCCGAAGGCCCAATGCCGCAGACCAAATTCGTGACCTCCAAAGCGCTGAAACTGGGCCTGCGTCCGATCGTTGTGCTCAACAAAGTCGACAAGCCAGATGCCGAGCCTGACCGCGCGCTCGACGAATGCTTTGACCTTTTCGCCAGCCTCGACGCCACAGACGAGCAGCTTGAATTCCCGCATATGTATGCCTCGGGCCGTTCCGGTTGGGCGGATGCCGAACTCGACGGGCCGCGCAAAGACCTGAACGCGCTGTTTGATCTGATCCTGACGCACGTCCCTGCCCCCAAGCAGATTGAGAACGCTGACAAGCCCTTCACCATGCTGGCCACCACCCTTGGCGGTGATCCGTTCCTGGGCCGCCTGCTGACCGGCCGTGTTGAGACCGGCACGCTGAAAGCTGGCCAGACAATCAAAGCCATGTCCCGTGACGGCAAGCTGATCGAGAACTTCCGCTGCACCAAAATCCTTGCCTTCCGCGGGCTGGAGCAGACCGCCATCGAACTGGCCGAAGCCGGTGACATCGTCTCCATCGCCGGGATGACCAAGGCGACCGTGGCCGACACGCTGGCCGATGTATCGGTCAATGAAGCGATCCCAGCTCAGCCGATCGATCCGCCGACCATCACAGTGACCTTTGGCATCAACGACAGCCCACTGGCAGGCCGTGACGGCAAAAAAGTGCAGTCCCGCGTGATCCGTGAGCGCCTGATGAAAGAAGCCGAATCCAACGTCGCGATCAAGATCTCCGACACACCGGGCGGCGACGCGTTCGAAGTGGCCGGTCGTGGCGAATTGCAGATGGGCGTTCTGATTGAGAACATGCGCCGCGAGGGTTTTGAGCTTTCGATCTCTCGCCCGCAGGTTCTCTTCCAAGAGATCGACGGCGTGCGTCATGAGCCCATTGAAGAAGCCACCATCGATGTGGATGACGAATACTCCGGCGCGGTCATCGAAAAGATCACCGGCACCCGCAAGGGTGAACTGGTCGAGATGAAACCAGCCGGCGCAGGCAAGACCCGCATCATCGCCCATGTCCCTTCGCGCGGGCTGATCGGCTACCACGGCGAATTCCTGACCGACACGCGCGGCACAGGCGTCATCAACCGGGTTTTCCACTCTTGGGCACCGCACAAGGGCCCGATTCCGGGCCGTCGCGCTGGCGTTCTGATCTCCATGGAAAACGGCACCTCGGTGGCGTTTGCTCTGTGGAATCTCGAAGAGCGTGGCAAGATGATGATCGGCGCGCAGGCTGACGTTTACACCGGCATGATCATCGGTGAGCACAGCCGCGAAAACGATCTTGAAGTGAACCCACTGAAGGGCAAAAAGCTGACCAACGTGCGCGCCTCGGGCACCGACGAAGCGGTGCGCTTGACCACGCCGATGACGCTGAGCCTTGAAGAAGCCATCGCCTATATCGACGACGATGAGCTTGTAGAAGTGACACCGAACGCGGTCCGCCTGCGCAAGCGTTACCTCGACCCGCATGAGCGCAAGCGCATGGCGAAAGCCAGCTAAGCCACGAATTTCGGTAAACAAAAACGGCAGCGTATCCCAAGATGCGCTGCCGTTTTCACATCTGACACCGGAAAAGCCGGAGAATTTATCTATCACTTTCCTCTTTGTCGATATGCCCGCGTTTCGCCAGACTAAGCGCGGCCAACAGGCAAAGGATGGCCCAAGCACCACCCCCAAGCCAGCCGGCCGCCACATCCGTCGGCCAATGCACCCCCATATAGACGCGGCTGACCCCAACGAGCAGCGTGAGCAAGACGGCCACCGCCAGCGTATAGACCTTGAGCGCCCGGCGCGTCTGCGCCCGCGCCACCATCGCCCCTAGCGTGAGGTAAGCGACAGCCGCCATCATCGAATGCCCCGAAGGAAAGCTCGCCGTGTGGACCAATGACCCATGCGGCACAAGGTCCGGGCGGGGCCGGTCGAAGAACTCCTTGGCGATACTGCTCAAGACGATCCCCCCGCCAACAGTCGCAAGGATGTAGAGCGCGGTAGACCACCGTCGTTGCAGCAGGAAAAAGAGCGAGACCACAACGGTCGTTAGCACCAAAACTGCAACACCGCCCAAAGCTGTCAAATCACGGCCGATCTCTTCCACCCACCACGGGCCGATGGGATCCGACAGATCGCCCGGCGTGCGCAGGAGCAACAGGATGTCACGGTCAAGACTGCTGGTGCTGCCTGCCACGACCTCTTCGGTGAGTTCGGCCAAGGTCCAAACGGCGATGACGGAAAGGCCCATGAGGGCCAAAGTCGTCACCTCCACGTGGCGGCGGCACCATTGGGCGAAAGCGGATAGTCGGTTGAGGTTCATATGGGTCAACCGCCGGTCGGAGCGAAGGTTCCCCCATCAAAGCAAGACGCCCCACCTGCTATTCAGGCGGGGCGCTTTCCAATCATTCCTCGGTTTCGACGATCATCAATTCGCGTTCGGACGCACCGCGCGCATAGTTCAACGCAGCCTGATAAGCATCTGAATGGTAACATTTTTCCGCTGTTTCAACATCGGGGAAACGCGCCACAACATTGCGCGGCCGCTCCTTGCCCTCAAGCTGAACGAAACGCCCGCCCCGCGCGATGAACTTGCCGCCATGCGCCGCAATGGCCTCTGTGGCGCCAGCTGCGTATTTCTTATACGCCTCCTCATCGGTGACGGTGACATGTGCAATCCAAAGTGCGCCCATGGGCCTTATCCTTTCAAGATGTTTTCAGCCGCGGCAATCGCCGCCTCTGCATTCTCTGCCGAGGCACCACCGCCCTGAGCCATGTCAGGCCGACCACCGCCGCCCTTACCGCCCAATTCGGCCACCGCCGCTTTGACCATGTCGACTGCCGAAACACGATCTGTCAAATCCTGTGTCACGCCGCCCGCGACTGCAGCCTTGCCGCCGGTGTCGGCGATCAACAACACCGCGCCCGAGCCGAGCTTGGCCTTATGTTCATCCACCAGACCGGGCAGGTCTTTGCCCGTGATACCGCTCAGCACTTGGCCTACGAATTTCACCCCGTTCACCTCTCGCGCTTCGGGCGCAGCCGCGCCGCCGCCCGACATCGCCAATTCGCGCCGCAGCTGCGCCACTTCGTTGGACAGGCTCCGGCGTTCGTCAAGCAGAGCGCGCACCCGTTCGGGCACGTCGCCGGTCGCTGTTTTCAACTCTGCCGCAACCCGGCTCAACGCCGCTTCCTGCTCGCGCAGCCAAGCCAATGCTTCGGTCCCGGTCAGCGCCTCAATCCGGCGCACCCCCGCGCTGCTGGCACTGTCTCCTAAAAGGACGAAGGCGCCGATATCCCCAGTCTGACGCACATGGGTGCCCCCGCAAAGCTCAAGCGAATAGGTAGATTTGTCGCTTCCCTTGCCGGAACCTTCCAATTGACCCATCGAGACGACACGCACCTCATCGCCATATTTCTCACCAAAGAGCGCCTGCGCCCCCATGGCCCGCGCGTCATCCGGCGTCATGATCCGCGTCTCCACCAGCGTGTTTTGGCGGATATAGTCATTCACCTCACGCTCGACTTGGGTCAATTCCTCCTGCGACAGCCCCTTGGCGTGCGAGAAATCAAACCGTAGACGGTCATGCGCGTTAAGCGAACCACGCTGCGACACATGATCCCCAAGCGCGTTGCGCAGCGCCTCATGCAACAGGTGCGTGGCCGAATGGTTGGCCCGGATGGCACTGCGCCGCAGACGATCAACCTCAAGAACAGCCGTCTGACCTGGTTTCACCTCGCCTTCGACCACATGACCGAAATGCACGAAGACACCTGCAGATTTGCGTGTGTCGGTGACATTCACGATACCGGTTTGCGTGCGGATCACGCCGGTGTCGCCAACCTGCCCGCCGCTTTCCGCATAAAACGGCGTCTGGTTCAGCGCGACCTGCACATCACTGCCCACAGCGGCAGCATCCACCCGATCACTGCCTTGCACCAAGGCCACGATCTGCCCTTCGGCGCTTTCGGTGTCATAGCCCAAAAACTCGGTCACGCCGCTTTTGTCGGCCACGTCGAACCAGACGGTGGCATCCGCAGCCTCACCCGACCCAGCCCAAGCCGCGCGGGCTTTTGCTTTTTGCGCCGCCATTGCGGTGTCGAACCCGTCGGTATCGACCGCGCGCCCTTTTTCGCGCAGCGCATCCTGCGTTAGATCAAGCGGGAAACCGTAGGTATCATAAAGCTTGAACGCCGCCTCCCCCGGCAGCGTGGCGCCCTCAGGCAGTCCACTCAATTCATCATCCAGCAGCTTCAAACCGCGATCAAGCGTCTGGCGGAATCGGGTTTCCTCCAGCAACAACGTCTCACGGATGAGCGATTGTGCCTGACCCAATTCAGGGTAAGCCGCGCCCATCTGCTGCACCAACGAAGGTACCAGTTGATGCATTAAAGGGTCCTTAACGCCGAGCAAATGCGCGTGGCGCATCGCGCGCCGCATAATCCGACGCAGCACATAGCCCCGGCCCTCGTTGGAAGGCATCACCCCATCCGCAATCAGGAAAGAGGTCGACCGCAAGTGGTCGGCAATCACCCGGTGATGGGTCTTGCCCGGCCCGTCGGGATCGGTGGAAGACGCATGGGCGCTGGCCTCGATCAGGTTCCGCATCAGATCAGTGGCGTAGTTGTCATTCGTGCCCTGCAACAGCGCCGCCACCCGCTCGATCCCCATGCCAGTATCGATCGACTGGTTGGGCAGCGGCTGGCGCGTACCGTCTTCGAACTGCTCGTACTGCATGAAAACGAGGTTCCAGATCTCAACGAAACGGTCCCCGTCTTCCTCCGGCGATCCCGGAGGGCCGCCCCAAATGTGGTCCCCGTGATCGTAGAAAATCTCGGTACAGGGCCCGCAGGGGCCCGTTGGACCAGCGGACCAGAAGTTATCGTCCGTCGCGATCCGAATGATGCGTTCGTCCGGCAGGCCAGTGTGCGCCTTCCAAATTTTAACCGCTTCTTCATCCGTATGGTACACCGTGACCAAAAGCCGGTTCGGGTCGATGCCGAACTCTTTGGTCAGCAGGTCCCAAGCAAAGGGGATCGCCTCGGCCTTAAAGTAATCGCCAAAGCTGAAGTTGCCTAGCATCTCGAAAAACGTATGGTGCCGCGCGGTATAGCCCACGTTGTCGAGGTCATTGTGCTTGCCGCCCGCTCGCACACATTTCTGTGCCGACGTGGCGCGGCTGTAATCGCGTGTTTCCACCCCGGTAAAAAGGTTCTTGAATTGCACCATACCGGCAGCGGTGAACATCAGTGTCGGGTCGTTGCGCGGCACCAGCGGGCTGGAGGGCACGATCTGATGCCCCTGCGCATCGAAATAATTCAGAAAAGTTGAGCGAATTTCATTCAGCGTCTTCATGGGCGAGGCCTTCCGGGGCAGATTTGATCGATCCCAAATACCCTTCAGCCTCGGCGCTGTCCACCGTTCCTACCCACGAAAAAGGGGCGCAGCCCATGGCCACACCCCTGTTGCAGTGTCTTAATTCCCAAAGCGCATTTACGCTTCGAGAATATCCGCGTCATCGCCGCCGGACCCTTCGAAGTCCAATCCATGGGCTGCGCGGATCTTATCCTCAATCTCCGACGCCATGGCCGTGTTTTGCTTTAGGAAGGTTTTCGCGTTCTCGCGCCCTTGCCCGATCCGCTCATCCCCATAGCTGAACCATGAGCCTGATTTATCGACCACGCCAGCTTTTACGCCAAGATCAAGCAACTCGCCCATCTTGGAGATGCCTTCGCCATACATGATGTCGAACTCGACCTGCTTAAACGGCGGCGCGACTTTGTTTTTGACGATCTTGACCTTTGTCGCGTTGCCGACAACCTCATCACGGTCTTTCAGCGCGCCGATGCGGCGGATGTCGAGCCGGACAGAGGAGTAGAATTTCAGCGCGTTACCGCCCGTTGTCGTCTCGGGTGACCCGAACATGACGCCGATCTTCATCCGAATTTGGTTAATGAAAATGACCATACAGTTCGACCGGCTGATCGAGCCCGTCAGCTTACGCATGGCTTGAGACATCAAACGGGCCTGAACACCGACGCTGCTGTCGCCCATCTCACCTTCAAGCTCGGACTTCGGCGTCAGAGCCGCGACTGAATCGACGATAACCATGTTGACCGCGCCCGAGCGCACAAGAGTGTCGGTGATTTCTAAGGCTTGTTCGCCCGTGTCGGGCTGCGAAATAAGCAGCTCGTCAATGTCCACGCCAAGCTTTTTCGCATACTGCGGATCAAGCGCGTGTTCCGCATCGACAAAGGCGCAGACGCCGCCAGCTTTCTGCTGCTCCGCGACGCAGTGCAGGGTCAAAGTTGTCTTACCCGAGGATTCCGGGCCATAAATTTCAATGATACGCCCCATCGGCAGACCGCCAATGCCAAGCGCAATATCAAGGCCCAGCGAGCCTGTGGAGCTGGCTTTGATGTCCTGGATCGCCCCTTCGGCGCCCAGCTTCATGATCGACCCTTTGCCGAACTGACGTTCGATCTGGGCCAGCGCGCTGTCGAGCGCCTTTTGCTTTTCTGCGGTTTTCTTGCTGTCCATTGTCAAAAGATCTGCCGTTGCCATTAGGTTCATCCCTTAGTGTCACAGTGGCGCACCGGCGGCAATCGCCTGCACGCTGTGTCGCTTATGTTCTTCTAATGTTCCATATGAGGGTAAATGAAGAACATTTCAATGATTTTGTTTGTCCTTTAAGTTTTCTCGGGAATGGTAAAGAAATGGTTTACCCGACATAGATGTGACCATGTGCAGCTTGGGATAAGACGCGAGTGATTGTTTTTTTCAAAGAACGGCTGGCCTTCCTGTCAGTGCCCAAAACCGGAACCACCGCCTATGAAAAGGCGCTCGCGCCCCGCGCAGACATGGTAATCTCCGATCCCCCTATGCTGAAACACGCGCCCGTCTATCGGTATAATCGATTTGTTCGGCCGATGTTCCTTAAGGTCTGCGACGCCGAGCTTGAACTTATGGCCGTCATGCGTGAGCCGATTTCTTGGCTGGGCAGTTGGTACCGCTATCGGCAGCGCCCTTTCATGGAGGGTAAGCCCAACAACACCTTTGGGGTTACTTTTGACGAATTTGTGCTCGCCTATATGAAAGGCGACAAGCCGGGTTTTGCCGATGTTGGAAGCCAGTTGAAGTTTATGGAGACCCAACCGAACGGCACCGGCATCACCCACCACTTCCGCTATGAAGATCAGGCCCGGCTGCGTAGTTTTTTGGAAGAGCGGCTCGACGTGTCTCTGTCCTTGGGGCAAGAAAATGTATCGCCCAAGATGGAATTGGCGCTTTCTCCAAACGTCGAAAAACGCTTTCGCCGGAAATTCGCGGCGGAATTTGAGCTTTACGAGTCGATCCCTTAGCCCTGCCCTCAGCTTAGTGTAACTGGTTATGTACCGTATTGGTCAGATCGGTCAGGGAGAAGGGTTTGGGCAAAAAAACCGAGTTGGGAATTTTCGACTGTTCCTGCCCGAAATTGTCCTCTGCATAGCCAGAAACGAAAACGACCCGCACGTCCGGTCGTTGTTTCAAAGCTTGGCGCACCCAGCTTGGCCCGTCCATGCCGGGCATGACGACATCCGTTACAAAGACGTCGATATCTAGTTCTTGATCTTCGAGCATCTTCAGTGCCGCTTCGGCGGATTCCGCTTCAAGCACCGTGTAGCCGCGCAGGCGTAGGGCACGGGAGGCAAATGCCCGCACCGGCGCTTCATCTTCGACCAACAGGATTACCCCATCGGATCGTTGCACCGGGCCCTGATCGGGCTGCGAGGCGGTCTTCCGAGAAACCGTATGCGGCTGCCCCTCAAGGACCGGAAAGTACAGAGTAAAACAGGTTCCACGCCCCAACTCACTGTCGATAAAGATAAAACCGCCCGTCTGTTTGACGATCCCATAGGCGGTCGAGAGGCCAAGGCCGGTCCCCTCGCCGGTGCGTTTGGTAGTGAAAAACGGCTCGAACACTTTTTGCAGCTTGTCTTTCGGGATGCCGGTGCCATCGTCGTGGACCTGCACTGTGACATAGCGCCCGGCGGGAACGCTGACCCGGTCCCGCTCGAGTGGTTGGTCGAGTGTTGTCACCTCCGTCAGGATGCGAATTTCACCCCCGGCGGGCATCGCATCGCGGGCGTTGACGACGAGGTTCATTAACACCTGTTCCAACTGGCGTTTATCCGCACGGATCGGCGCAAGGACCGGGTCATGGCTTAAGGTTAGCGTTACCTTCTCGCCCACCAGACGGTTCAGCAAATGGGTAAGGTCGGCCAAGGTATCGCGCATGTCCAGCGTTTCGGGCCGGAGGGTTTGTTTGCGGGAGAAGGCGAGGAGCTGCCCCACCAGTGCGGCTGCCCGATTGGCGTTCTGGTTGATTTGAACCAAATCGCTGAAATCCGGATCGCCTTGGTCATGGCGCAGCAAGAGGAGGTCGCAATGGCCGGAAATTGCGGTCAGAAGGTTGTTGAAATCATGCGCCACACCGCCAGCCAGCTGACCAATGGCCTGCATTTTCTGGCTCTGCACGAATTGCGCCTCTAGCGATTTCAGTTCGGTCGCGTCTTGTAGCACCGCGATCAGGGCGGCCTCTCCGCCTTCGGATATCCGGTTCAGCGAGACCTGAACGAAAATCTCCTGATCCGTGCGGGTCAGCCTGAGAAATTCGGATTTCTGTACCAATCGCCCTGCGAGACTGTCATTCAACCAGTCTGAGATAGAACGGCCCAGCCCCTCCATTAGCTGTGAAAGATGCGCGCCGCGTCGCAGGGAGACGCCGAGCAGTTTGGCCGCCATTCGGTTGAACGCCAATACGGTCCCATCTGGCCCCAGCTTGATCATCGGTACGGGGAGGTCTTGAAAAGTTTCCCATCCCAATTCACTGGCTGAGACACCCCCATCGGGCGGGGGCAAGAGGTAGAGTGCACGGCGGTTGGCACCGGCGTCGACTTCGGCCACCAATACCTGACGGTTGCCCTGTGCGGTGGATATTTCTGCCACGGTTCCCGATGTCAGTGGCAGGGCGTTGAACAATCGGTCCAAGGACTTCACGCGGTCCCCGACGAACAAACGCGCCGCCTCGTTCATGAAAAGGATTGTCCCGCCCCGACTCACCATGACCATCGGCAAGGCCATGCTATCTTGGGTGGCACGGGGTCCCGCGCGGGCTGGTGCCGGTTCGATCCGCCAAAGCAAGCGGTCAGCCGACACATGGTGTACGGATATGCGCACCGGGCCGACGCGGGTGATCACTTCTTCCCGTGCGTTGCCGCTTGCCGTGGCACGGGACTGCAGTCGGTAGAGAAGACCCACGGGGTTGGAGAAATGCGTTCGCAGGGCCTGCGCGAGGGTCTCTCCGCTACCGTCGCCAAACTGCTTCTGAGCCGCTTCATTGAGGTAAATAACTTGCCGGTCGATCGACGCGATAAAGCTGGGCGTACCGTCTTTTGCAATGAAATCGGCGACCCCGTCGGTGCTGGCTTGGTTCAGCATCCGCGCCCGCAGGCGGAGGGCCATGTAACCGATTGAAATCAAGCCGAGCGTGACAGCCGCTGCGGTAAGCCCAAGCTTCAACGACGCCTCGGCGCTGCGCTGCGCGAGCGCACCGATGGCCACGGCCATCGCACCAAGCAGCCATAGCCGCGTGAGCCTGGCCTGCCCGCCAATCCCTGAATGCCCGACGCCCTGCTGCACGCAATTCCCCTAACAACCGAATCATAGGACTATTACGTGCGAGAGAGGTTAAGCAGGATTTAACCCTAGAACACTTGCACGCATTGGTTGATTATGGGGGAAATTACTCGCGCGTCAACTGTGCTGAGAAAAAGCCGTCGCCCTCAGAGGTCACGTCATAACGGTCCATCCGGGCGATTTTCCAGCCCGGGTGACGGGCCAAGAATGCCTCAACCCGCGCCTCATTTTCCTCTCGGAAAAGCGAGCATGTGGCATAGGCCAAAACGCCGTTAGGTTGCGTAAGTGCCGCTGCGGTATCAAGAATTTGGTCTTGAATGGCAGTCAGTTCAGCCAGCCGGTCGGGGGTCAGGGTCCACTTCCCCTCTGCCGCGCGGCGCCATGCGCCAGACCCCGAACAGGGCGCGTCGCAGAGAACGAGGTCATAGGGCGCGCCAGCTTCGGCTTTTTCGGTATCGGCCAGGGAAATCTCAACACCCGCGCGCGCGGCGCGGGGGGGAAGATCGCTCATCCGACGCGGGTCGATGTCATGGGCCGTGATCTCGCGCGTGGGGTCCATGGCCAGAGCCAAGGCCTTGCCACCGCCCCCGGCGCAGTAGTCCAGCACCCGCCCCCCCAGCGGCAGGGCGGCCACGACTGCTTGGCTCGCCGCGTCCTGCAATTCCACGTAGCCATCTGCAAAGGCTGAGGAATTTCGGATCCGGCGCTGCCCCTCAATTACGGTTAGCGCGGCATCGGCAAGCGGGTTGGCTCGGGTTTGAACGCCCTCCTCCGCCAGCAGTTCCTGCGCGGCAGGCACCGCGATCCGCGCCGTATTGACCCGCAGACAGATCGGCCCGCGTTCCTGAAGCGCCATGGCTGCGGCATCCGCCTTTTCTCCAAGCGCAGCGTCAAACAAAGGCAGCAGCCAATCGGGCAGGTTCAACCTTGTGGCGCGGTCTTCGGGCGGCTGTGGGAAAGCATGTTCCGCGTCGCTCAACGGCATGGGCGCGTGCCCCTCACCCGTGAACAGCGCCCTAAGATCAGCCCCTTGCCCGTGCAGCACACCGATCATCAGAGCACGGCCCGTATCCCCCCTGCCGTAATGGGCCGCCGTCCGTTTTTGGCGCAGCACGTCAAAGACATGGTCCCTCACGGCGGCCCGGTCTTTGGAGCCTGCAAAACGGCTTTGCCGCGCCCAACGGGTCAGCGCCTGTTCGGCGGCCAGCCCCCCGGCGATCGCATCCAAAACTTCTATCGCAGCCGATACGCGCGCGCCCGGGGTCATGGCATCTTCCTTAGGTACAGAACGGCTTTTAAGCCGTTTCTTTTATGGGTTAACCGATACGGTAGTTCGGGCTTTCGCGGGTGATCTGAACGTCATGCACGTAGATCACCGTTGACTGATGCTTGTTGATTTGAAACACAAATTTCACTCCCCTGCATCAGCTGGCTTCAGTCGATCGCGTTCACTCCGCAGATCTACACTCGTATATGGCTGAATGGAAGGCCACCATTCGCGTTCGAGAACATCCGCAACCTCAAGGACGGGACCAAGCTTACGGCGCTTATAGATGTCTGTCATCGGGCTGCCAGCTTCGAAAAGTTGGCTCCTGGTCCGTTTCGAGATATCAAAGTGGCCCATGACTGCGGAGATGGCGGCGTCGCTAACGCGCTCGTCAAGCCAATCTGCGAATGTCCTCCGGATTGAATACCAGTTCGCTGGCGTGGAGCCGGGCTTGAGATCCTCGTCGATGCCCGCGCGGGTGACCAAACGCTGGATCATCTGTGTCCAATTTCTCGAGCCGAGTGCGAGCGGTGAGTGTCCTGACCGGATCAGATAGTCCTCCCCGTATTCCGCGATTAGTCGAGCGAGTATGCGCCCCATCGGACCGGTGATTGGGACAATGGGCTTTCGCTTGTTGGTCTCGATGCCGCCGCCAAGAAGATCGATCACGCCAAGGTCGGAGAATACATACTCTCCGCGCATGTCGACAACTGCGCCGATTCTTCCGCCACACCCCAGATCAAGAAGGAGCAGATCCAAGATGTGCGGACGGCGGCAGGCTTCAATGAGCTGCCCGATCTCTTCGAAGCTCACGTAGCGCCCCTTGGGATCTCGATCGGTCGGCGCAGTGGTGCCGGCGATATTTGGCTTGCGAGGCGGATTGTGCGAGGTAACGCCATCGTTCTTGGCCAATGCGCAGACCTCAATCGCGCTGGAGATGATATCATTGATGGTGTTGGGGTGAAGGGGCTTGGGCGTATAGGGCACCCCCTTCTTTCCTGAGTATTTACGTGGCGCGGTTGTGCCATCCCGAAGTGCCTTCACGAGACTTCGCAGGGCGGGCCCCATGCGCGACATACGGACCGGCCAGAGATGCGGGCGATAGTAGAGTTCGCGGCGGTTCTCCAGAAGTCGGAAGCGCTGCGCCC
Organism: Sulfitobacter dubius; assembly: GCF_027214245.1. Lineage (GTDB taxonomy): Bacteria > Pseudomonadota > Alphaproteobacteria > Rhodobacterales > Rhodobacteraceae > Sulfitobacter > Sulfitobacter dubius_A. Next base: position 164,248 of record NZ_JAPWHM010000003.1, read on the forward strand.
CCAGGGTCTCACGCTTCTCTTGTTCAAAGGCGAGCCACACCTCTCCGAAAGTAGGATCGCCGTTGCTATCTGGTCTGATTGTTTCTGAAGGATCTGCGACGACCCGGATGCGCTCCTTTGCGATCCTCCTCGCTTCCTCAAGAGTCCTCCCGCCAAGCTTCTCAGATTCGGTTTTCTTAGCGTGCGGATTCCACCACCGGAGATAGAGTGATTTTCGGTTCTCTGCGATGGTGAACCGGCCGATCTTTTCAATTGTCTTCATGTAGCATCAGCTTTGCGTGAATTTCCTTCACGATAGCCTTTGCTGTTTGCATCAGATGATGTCAAGCAGTGCGTCTTGATGCTCTTGGGCACGGCGACTGAGCGGGAGATACTTCGGTGGCGGCGCCGGAGGGGGTGGAGTTGTCGCTGCCGTCCGCCTGGCATCGAGGTAAGCATCAAGATCTGATCCGAGGTATCGAATGCCGCACTCCCGGATGAAAGCAATTTGACCGTCACGACGCCGACGCTGAAGCGTCTTCGTGCTGATCCGCAGGTATTGTGCGGCTTCGGCTTCGGTCATGACATTATTCATGAACAGGAGTTCGGACCGATGAATTTTCAGGAGTCGCGAATTTCGATCACGAAAGCGTGATATCTTTTCCCGATCTCAAGATCGGTGCCACGCGCGCGGGCGGGTCATCCGACGATGGCCTGAAGGCTTGCGTCCGATTTGCGGCGCTGGCTCATCAGATGATCGCGGTATTCCTGAAGAACCTCTTCCATGCCGACGAACTCGTAGCGGAATTGTCCGCCTCGGATGTTGCGCATGAGGGTCACGCCGCTAACCTCACCCTGCCCCAGACGTTTCGGGTGCTTCGAACACGGCACCATCATGCAGGTTTGGCGCAGTCCGTCGGCTCGGTAGTAGTGTCGCACCATCTCTTCGTGGCCGTGGGCCGAAACTGAACTCATCCCATTCAAAGCGAAGTGTCGATCGATCGGCGCGGCAAGCCGGGTCTTGCCTGGATGGTAGTGACGGAAGCAGACGCCGCCGATGAGGATGGGCTGCAAGAATTCGCCCACCACATAGCTCTTCCGCTCGTAGATCTTCCGGACCGTGCCGACGTTGAGCAGCTTCCGCATTGAATGGTGTTGGCGGCCGAGCCGGGCCAGGAAGTCTGTATGGTTGCCCAAACCCGCAAAGTTCAGTGATGTGTATTGGCGTTCAGGATGGTTGTTTCGGCAGTGTCGCTCGTTGTCGATCTCGACGACCGACCATTCCGCATTCAAACTTTCTTCGCCTGCCCTGATTTCATCGAGTAGATCGTGATCGGGATCAGCTGCGGCAGTGCCCATGATCGAGGCGCCGCGTTTCGTGTTGAGGCCTGGGAGGTCAAAGCGGTCATCGAGATCAATGTTGACGTCCGGCTTTTGCTTCAGTCGGAAAAGCCCAATAGCGGGATCGACTTGCTTGTGTTCTTCTGTTTCTCTGGGATTGGCATGCCGATCAGCTATCACCATCGCCAGGGAGACTTCTTCGATGCCTGTATCCAAGGGTCTCATTCTGCATCCCGCCCTGTTGTTTTAAGGGAATTAGGGATGATCGTGGGAATCGAAAAATCAGCGGCGCACCCACCGAGGCTGTGGGGAAAGCCATCCAACGACACCGAAGAGAACGACGACCCCAGCCATTCCAGCCAGTAGCCACATCGGGATCTGATTGACGACCACAGTCTCGACACGATCAGCTTTCACCTGGCTTTCGCTCGCGTCCTGGGTCGTGTTCTGGTTGAGTTGCCCAACATTCTCTGGCCGGGCAACTGGGCCCGCCATCTCGATCACACGGCTCGAACCCACTGTCTGGCTGTTTGTCTTTCCCACCTGTGCGTTCGCGTTGACGGATGGGCCGCCTCCGACAGCAGCGCCAAGTGCAGCCTTGCCGATGTCAGTTGCCGAGCATCCGCTGAGGCTCCCGATCAAGAAAAGGATGGCCAGGGCGCGGGTCATTTCGCGCTCTTTTCATCATCACTGGAATCCGAGCCAGGAAAAGCCCGATCGAAGATCCGGTCTGCCGCTTCGTCGCCGCGGCTCTCGAACCGGTAAAGGCCACGCAGCAAGAACCGGATGACGAAGCGGGAACCAAATCCGCCTGCCACCATGGCGATCTGCGGGGGCAACTCGGGCCGGATGGCGTGGGATAGCAGCCCGGCGAGATGTGCCACGAGGAACGCTGCCAGGATCGTCAGCCAAAAAGCTTGGCGTTCATGGCGAGTGTCGAAGCCGGTATCGAAACGGGCAGCAATGATACCGCCTGTGATCGCCAGGAGAACTCCGCCGATCCATTCTGCTCCTGAGAAGGTGACGCCGAGCCCGGCCAGCAGAGGGGTGATCCAGTCGCGGGAAAAGTCACCGGCGGTTGTGGCTGCTGCCTTGCCGGCAGCGGCTTGCAGTGTCTCTTTCATCCGATCCAATCTCCGGTGCGAACCCGGAAACCAGGGCATTCCTTTCGTGCGAATTCATTGTGCCCGCTCACGCGCCTGATCGGCGTGAGCGCCGCCAGGTCGCGTAGGTAGGTTTTCAGGGCATTTTCCTGGTCAGCGGTGAAGTAATCGGAGAACTGCCCGATGCCGTTGTGCGTGCGCACGGGCACCAGGCAGATGCCGATGGTGCCGCGGTTCCGGCCCATGACATGCGCGCCGATTTCCCAGAGGCTGCGACCGATGGCGATTTCACCGGACGGGGCAATAACCCGGTGATAGCCAATGTCGCGCCAGCCCCGGCCTTCCACATGCCAGCGCCGGATTTCGTCGCGCATTTCATCGGCGGTCTTTCCGCGATGCCAGGTGCCAGGCGTCGCCGAGGTGTGCAGAACAACCTCGCGCACCGGATAGCCAGCGCGCCCCTGGCGGATCGTTTTCGTTGACATGCGGAGACCTCATCCCTTTCCAGAGATATCGGTCCCCTGCCCTGTTTTCGCGCTGTCAGCGCACCTCTCGGACGGACTTGATCGGCGTCGTCAAGCTGTATCCCACCGACCACTTCCCAGCCGGTGCGTCGGTATAGAAAATGTCTTTCGAATTGGATGACCAGCCGACCGTGCGGCCGATGTCAGTTGCAAGAATCCGGCAAGGCCCCGCGTCCACTGACTGCGGCATGTCAGGGATCGGCTCCCATGTGGCCAAGTCTGCGGATCGCATCATATCACCGGCCGGCGACGTAGCGAGCCAGCGCTGAACGCGCGAAGAGTAGGACATACGAGATCCCGCTGGCAGCTGCCCGATTACAGTCATGCCCTCATCAGTGACCGCCGCAATCTCCCCGTCAGAATAGAGAGCATGCAAGCCGGACGCCGCGAATAGATCAACAATCACCGCCTCCGGGTCACTGAGTCCTGGAAGCGCCAGAATATCGAATGTCTCGCCGTCATCTGTCGAGAGAGCAACCTGCACACCATCGGAGATGAGGATGCCATCGGAGCCAGCTGCTATGAGAGAAACACCAGCAAAAGGAAGCGGCCCGAGGGACTCCTTCTTTTCTTTTGAATAGGTGTGTAGACGCTCCGAAGTGGCAATGAGAAAGCGATCATTCGCACGATCGGATGCGATCGCGGTAACCGTTTCGTCTTTCTCGAGCCGCTGGATCAGGAAGACATTGTCGAAATATGCGTTCCCAGCTCCATCAAGCTGAATCTCAACTTCACCGGGCTCTTCGAGAAAGACGCTGGCGTCGATCTGGTGCCACGATCCGTTAGATGCGGCAATGGCACTGGAGGTATCGCCGATGGTTTCAGTGGTAGATCTCGGTGCGACCGGGATCATTTCTGCGACGCGGCCGCCGCTGGCGCCGGAAAGAGACAGATAGAAATGATCGACATCAGCAAAGCGGACACGGACCTTCCCTGAACTGCTCCTGCCCTCATAGACTTGGGCGATCTCGCCGTATGTGAACTCATTCATTTTCTGAGCCACCATCTCAACATCTTTGATTGGCTCGATCGTAGCATTCCCGACCCAAACTTGATCTGAGTTGGCCGTCCGCTGGATAATAGATGCGATATCGAAAGCGCCGGATACGGAAACGGGCTGGCCATCCTTAGTGAATTTTACTTTCATAATGGCCTCTCGATTATTCGTGGAGGTCCCGGTATCTCGAATATCAAAGCCGCCGTTGGGGTAGTTGCTACCAATGTGAAAATATGGCGTCACATCACCGCCGACGACCTCCCAGGTCACATCGACATCAAAGCCGCCAGCATGGCGGAACTGCTTTGCGTAATGGCGAGAATTCCCAGGTTCAACTTTGGTGAGCGAGCCGGTCATCACGAGCGTATTGAAACGCCCCTCCTGGGTCGGAGCGGCGATTACCTTTTTGATCGTGAGCTTCGCCTCCCCGCCGATCTCGGCCAAAGCATCCGCCGAGACGAAGATCTCGCCAGCTGGCACACTCAGCCTGCGAGACACCGTGAATGGGGTAAGATTTTCAAGATTGGCGTCTCGGCAGAGATAGAAACTGCCGCCGCGCTGAGGAGGCTGCACGGTATCAAGCACGACGGGTGCCATGTCGCTCACGACGTTCCAGTTCGTCAGATCCCCAGCCTCGAAGTCGCCGTTGACGGGCGTGATTTTGACATCGCGCTCAGCTCGCAGCTTGAGCGGTGTCCAATTTACGAGGTCGGTCGAGACATACGCTTTGGTATTGGCTCGTGCGATCGCGCCCAGCTGCCTATTCAGATGGATGTCGGCAGCGTATTGCGGGATGCCACGGACAACCCGCCAAGTCCGTCCGCAGTCATCGGAGACTGACAAGTATGCAGCGTGTAGAGCGACGAGGTTCCCCGCCATTGCCAGCGGCTGCACGGGTTCGAGCACTTCGCCAGTTTCCGGATCGGTGTAGGTGTGATCCGGCGGGTTATCCTCCGGCGGGGGAGCGCCGTCTTCGGGCGCATTCTCATCGGAGGGCGGCTCAGTAGCGTTGGGATCTTCCTCCTGCGGGTCTTCGGACGCGACGGCGGTGTGCGTGGTCGTGATCCACCACTCGCCGGTGCGCTCAACATACTCCAGTTCAAAGCGATCTGCGGTGCCGGCCGGACGCGGGTTCGCAGGCTGGCCATCCCCAGACCATTTCACATCGCCCGGCCAGCTCACGATGCTGTCGGATGCCGAGAAGACGAGCATGGAGACGTGCCAGAAGCGGGTCCTTGGCTTTCTCTCCGTGCCATCGAGATTGGGCGGCGGCACCTGGTCGGCGGGCACCGCCGGCGGCTTGCCCAAGCTGATGTCGAGCTGTCCGTCCGCGCGGAGGACGTAGGCTGAGAACAAGCCAGGGTCGATGTCGCCGCTGGTGCTGTAAAGCGATGTCAGAGAGCGTGTCGAGAGTTCGAGCGACCTGTGGATGGTCTGCCCATGGTCTTCATGCCCGCGCTCGGAAACGGCCAGGGACTGCCCTTCGACAACAAGCTCCCCGCCGCTACCGACGACAGCCGGGTCCGGACGCGCGCCTACCTCTGTTGCGAGACCGGCGCTGGCGATTTTGCGTTCGAATGGCATCAGATTACTGTTCCCTGGGGCACCCCTACTGAACCGGACGTAGAGATGGCGACGGCGTGCTCAAAATCGCCGGTCGGAGCCGGAGTCGTCCGGATCGTGATGCGGGTGGGCGACGGAGTATTGCCCGCGAGGAATGCCTGCGCCTGAGCTTCGCCGTCGTTCTCGACCTCGACTGAGACCCGACCGCGGACGCTGACCGGAGAACCGTCTTCGACCATCATCTCGAGGCTGTCTTCGGCACTGGTGCCGACACATGCCGCAATCGTGCCAGTCATCCAGCGCCGGCCGCCGGACCAGTGTAGACTGTAGGCGACGAGGCGGCCAGCGATCGAGCCGCCGGGGATGAGCGCGTGCGCGATCGAGACCTGGCAATCTTCGGTGACGAGCCACGGGTCCGGCATCGCCGCATCGAAATCGACAGTCACGCACCGAGAGGCGATCTGCGCACGGGCCCGGATACGTTCGACGGCATGATCGAGCGCGGCGGCTCCGCGGCTGGAGCGCAGGAACGAGCTTATGCGACGGCTTGAGACGTAGGATGCCTCGCCGACGAGCGACCAGCGGCCGGGGTCGCGCGCCTCTCCGGAATACTGGTCTTCGCGGGCGGCGTAGACGTTCGACCCGTCGACGACCTCGTCGCCGGCGGCATATTCCGTGTCAGGCTGCCAGGACGATGCCGTGGTGCGCTCGGCGATATCACGCAGGGCGATGGTCTCGATCTCTGCGTCGCCTTCTGCGGCACCCTCTTGCAGCTCGACAGGGAACGAGAACTCGCACGTCTCGGTGCGGTTGACCTGGTATTCGTGCTCGATGGCCAGCTCGAGGTCGAGCGGGGCGACGATCAGGTGTTGCGTCTCGTGTCCGCCGAATGCCGGGTCGAGTTCTGTGCCAGGGGCTTGGCCGACGCGGGAATGCTTGGTCTCGACTTCCTCGAAGAACTCGACCCGGCGAGCAGCGGAAGCGCGCGTTACGGTGAACGCCGACCCGATCTTGCTGCCCTGGCGCGGGAACTTCTCGATGAGATCGCGCCAGTTGGCCGTCGTCACATCGTCGAGCGCGGGATGCCTGCTGAAGGTCTGCTGTCCGATCTGCTGCCAGCGGGCCGTGATGTGGATGCCGAACTCCGGGGCGACGGGCTGACGGTCATAGCGGACGCTGCCTGCGGACGGGAGCGGGCTGAGGGCGAGTGTAGAAGCACCGGACAGGGCATCGACAGAAGCGACGCCGCCTGTTCGGGAATAGGCGAGGACTTCGGTCCGTGCGGCCAGGATCTCAGCCCAGTCGTCTTCGGCGCCTTCGGGAACGAACAGCGGGTCCCAATACGGGGCGACCTTCAGGCTCTCGGCGAGTTCGGCAAGCTGCTGGTCGAGATCCACGGGGCGCGCAATCGCTTCAAGATAGATCGTGCGATCAACGGTGCCGCGTGGAACGTTGGAGAGGCGGCCGTCGAAGAGCAAGCGTCCGGCTTCAGAGATCAGCACGCGATGATCCGGCAGCGACGAGAGCGGGACGCGTGGGTTCCGCACGCGCATACTCACTCGGGGCAGCTCCATGTCTGCTCCGGGGATTTCCAGATCAAGCGCGACGAGGTCGCGGCGCGCATGGACGATCGGATCGAACACTTCGTCGTCTCCGACGAGGGCTATGTAAGGGGCGATATTCATTCGGCAGGCTCCTCAACCCAAGTCTGGGTGTCTTCGTCCCAGGTCCAATTTTCTCCTTCCGGTCGCGGCACTGGAGGCTGCCAATCGCCGACAGCATCAAGGGTCCAGGAGGGATAGGGTTGCGGCTCGTGGAAGAGGTCGAGTTCCCCGCTGTAGACCATGCCCGGCCCAGCAAAACGGGCACGGACGCTTCCCGAGTAAGATGTCTGCAACCATCGGCCGCCGAGACCAAGATCGTCGCGCAAGAACGCTTCTCCGCGAGCCTCTTCCTGGTCGGGAACGCGAAGCACACGCACGACAATGTTCTGTCCGTTAATCTGTGCGAAGTGAGCCATGTCAGGCGATCCTGTATTTGATGAGAATGAGGCCTGAACCGCCGTTGCCGCTTTGTGCACCCCCGCCCCCTCCAGTATTGAGGATGCCGTTTTCGCTGATGGCTCCACCACCACCGTAGCCGCCCAAACCTCCACCGCTATCGATTGCATGTCCACTTCCGCTCCCGCCGCCACCAACGGACACCGGGGCTGAAGCGAATTCGAAATCGAGCCCGTCGCCGCCAGATGCACCCGATCCTGAGCCGCCTACAGTGGACGCACCCCCGCCTCCGCCGCCGCCGGAATTCCCTGCGTTGCCGCCGCGGTGTCCATAGAATTCGTCGCCGCTTCCTGCACGGCCGGAGATACCGGCATAGCTGTGCCAGCCTTGTCCGCCACCTGACCCGCCGTCGACTTGCTGGTTGGACCAGTCATCGGCAAAACCCCATCCGCCGCCCCCGCCCTTGCAAACGATGCCCGCGAAGCTCGATGCAGAGCCTCGTTTACCGTGACGAGGTGATTGATTGCTGCTCGATCCGCTCGATCCGCCAGGGCCCCCTGCCCCCACGATGACCGCAAATGTCCCGATATCGAGCCGAACGCTTGCGCGGAATACGCCTCCTGCGCCTCCACCGGCGGCGGCGCCATGGCCGCCGCCTCCGCCTCCTGCCACCACCAGACACTCGACCTCCCCGGGGGCCAGGATCTGAAGCGAAGCAGAGCTTTCGAACCGGTGCACACGCCACTTCCGCTCGTTTTGATCTTCGAACTCTTCGACCTCGCCTCCCAGAGCATCTACCAGTTCATCCGGCAGCCCCGGACCAGTCGGGACGACCGGCGGCGCAACCGACGCATCGACCTCCTCTGCCGACAGCGACCAGCGCACATCGGCCTTCAGCTCCCGGCTCGAGGTTGAGAAGCCGGTGACCATGACCGACAGGATCGGCCGATACCGGAAATAGGCCGCCCCGGCGACGTTCAGCGTCCGCCCCTCCGGTTCGGCGATCACACGGCCGTCCGCGGCACACGCACGGATCGAGCCCGGCACCGGCTCGCGTGTCAGCGTCACAGCGGGACCCGGCTCGATCAGGTCTTCGGTGCCGTAGATTGTGAGCACCGCGCCCGGCCAGATGCCCGCCAGTGCCGGCGAACTCTGGTCGGAGCAAGAGATCGAAATCCGGTAGAGATCCCACCCGTCGTATCCGAGGTCGACCAGGGTCCCGTCGATCGCGCGTTCGGCCTGGTAGGCCTCCGAAATTGGCTCCATCGACATGTCGATGAACCGCCAGCTGCCCGGAGGCAGCGGGATTTCGACGTTGTTCCGGAACATGCGCAGCTTGGATTTGACGGTCATCGGAATGTCCTGGGCATCGACGTCGGACGGACCGACGCTTTCTGGTTCATGTGGTTCTGGAGGGCTTTGGCGGCGTCAGGGTTGTTGCCGATGTCGCTGTAGGTTTGGCCGTCGATGGTGATGTTTACCGGCGCGGACGCCGCACTCGATACAGCACCCGTCTTCGCCGCCTTCTCGAGCAGCAGGGGGTGATACATGCTGTCCTTCTGTCCGAAGGAATACTGGATCGCGTGAAGTCCGAGCCGGATGTTCTCCAGGTTCTCGGTGAGGAAGTTCGCACCACTCGTCAGGCCGCCACCGGCGAAGTCGAGCCAAAGACCCTGCCACTCGAGACGGAGTTGCGCCGTGGCTTCGCGGAGCTTTTCCGCGTCGTCGAGATCCTTCTGATCGAAGAGGTTGCCGGAGTTCTCCGCGTTCGCCATCAGGCGGTCCAGCTCGTCCGCGCCACCGCGAAGGAGTGGCAGGAGGGCCGTGCTATCCGAGACCATCGCCTCGAGATACGAGGTGTATTCCTTCTGGCTGAGGTTCGCGTCGTCCAGGTATTTGACGTAGAGACGAAGCGCGTCGATGCCCTGCTTGTCGCCGAAGATCTTCTTGACGGCGGCCGCGATACCCTCGGCATCCGACACGGACTCTTTTGTCACCAGGCCGAGTTTTGGTGCGATCTTCTCGATGAAGTCCACGACGCCACCCGCACCCACCTGACCCCCTTCTCCGAGCTTCTCGTTGAAGTCCTTGAGCATGTCGCCGGCACTCTCGATATCGAGCCCGACGCTCTCGAATGCGTAGCCGACCTGTTGAATAGTTTGGATGTCTTCTCCCGAGACGATCGAGGCTCGGCGGATGCGCATCGCGCGATCCATGAACTCACCACCCGCAGTCGTTGCGAGGCCGGCAGCGGCGGCGCCACCACCAGCGGCGGCCGTAGCACCCGCGCCGACACCCCTGCCGATCCCGCGGCCGAGGTCGGCGTAGCCGTCCATGATCTGCTTGGTCGTGGAACGAGCGTCGCGTCCGATGCTGTCGTTGATCCGCGTGATCTTGACCTCGGCGGCCTTCATCCCGCGGACATACTCGTCGGCGCTGATCTTCCGGTCTTTGCGGAGTCGCTTCAGGGCATCCCGGTTCTTTTCGATACCGGCGATCTGCTTATCGGCCGCTTCCTCCGTCTTGACATTGAGGGACCGCATGGCGGCCTTTGCTTCATCGGCGGCGGACTTCGCGCCCTTGCCCATTTGTTCTTGGGCTTCTTCCGCCTTCGCAGCGCTCTCGCCGACGCCGGTGATGCTCTTGGAAAGCTCGCGGGCGCCCCGCACCGCGCCGTCAATCGACGCCTTGAATGCGACTACAAGCGGCTTCCGGCGAGACATTTATTCCTCCTCAAGGTCGTCGAAATCGAAGGTGTCTGGGTCGGACAGGTCGAGCAGCTCCCGGATGTGCTCTTCGAAGCCATCCCCGTCAGCCTTCGTGGCGAAACGGGCGTCTATGGCAGCAATCGCCCGATCCTCTTGCCGGCGCTCCCTGACTGACTCGTTGAAGGTAAGGAGCTGGTGGAGCGTCAGGGCGTAGGGGTCATGTCCGGCGGCGATCATTCGGTCGATGAGCTTTGCGACCGCCCCTACCTTGCGAGCTTGGCGAGGCGGCTGCTCAGTAGCCCCGCCCCGCCGAGGAGCTTTCCCAGCGGTTCCTCCGGCACCCCGTGATCCAGGATAGCCAGCAGGACATCCACGAACTCGTCGATAGTGAACTCCGCCTCCTCGAGCTGATCGTCTGTCGCCCGGAGACCGGCGCGCAGGATGCAGAAACAGGTGCTCAGCCCGATGCGTCCGATTTCCTGGATCAAGCGTTCGATCCGGTCTTCGTCGCTGCCAATCCAGATCGCGACGATCCCGGGGGTCTTGTTCATGACCTCGAATGCGTCGCGCACCGTAAATCGGTAGATGTCGAGCTCCGCCCCGCGGAACGGGACGGAAGCAACCGGGACGTCAGGCGGGGACGCCGCCGAGATCCGGGTCAGGTGCATTACGCGTCGATCTCGATGAACCGACCGAACGGCGCATCGGGCGTCTCAGGGTTCGCCAGAACCTCGCCGGAGAGTGCCAGGGTGATGTGGCCCGTGTCCTCTTTGACGATCGACAGGTCGCCGTCCGGGGTGACGTTGATCAGGCACTTCTCGAGCTTGTAGCGCTTGTTGCCCCGCTTCTGCTTCTGGACGACCAAGAGTTCGCCAGTGATGCCATCAGGCTCGGACATCATCGCCATCATGAGCCGCTCATCGGCCGACACGATGGCCGGAGCGTCGAACGTGACGTCGACCTGCGCCCACGAGCCGTTCTTGAACTCGATCGTGCCTGCGGACGCGTCGACATCGTAGTGGATGCCAGCTTCGAGCGGGTCGGTGCCATCGGTGACGATGACATTCGTCACATTCAGGAGCCCAAGGTTGATCATCGTGCCTTCGGAAACATCAGCCGCGGTCCGGATCTCGGCGGCGACTGCTTCCTGCGTGTAGACCTCTTCCTTCGCGGCATTGGCGAGCGCCCAGTTCCGAGCCGAGCTTTCGCGCAGAACGAACCGGATCGTCGCGTCGGACTCGGTGGTCTCGACGTCGCCCTTCAGGCGGGTTCCACTTCCGGAAACCCAGATGGCTTCGCGGGTCGTATTGATGCTGCGGAACAGGCTTTCGAGGTGGCCAAGGTTGCGGAAATTGGCTTCCCCCGACTTGCGGAAGTAGGCCCACCCGGACATGTTTCGGATGTTCTTGACGTTGGGGGCGGAGCTGCGCATTTCCCGGCTTCCTCAGTGACGATCTCTTACAGGAGATATCGGTCCCGAAGAGCAGTTTCGGGCGGTCAGTCCCGCTCGATTTCCATCGACATCTGAACCGCGAACCCGGCGACACCGGGCTTGCCTTCGATCACGATCGGGAGCTTCCGCAGCTGAGGCTTCGTTCCCTCGCGAATGAAGTTCAGGAGGTCGCTGTCGTCGATCGCCTGGCGTAGTGTCGCCCACTTCGCACTGAGTTCGGCATGCAGCGCCATCGGGTCATTGCGATTCACGATGACTTCGATGCTCGGCGAGAGACGCCAGTATGTCGTCCAGCCGTCGGCCGGCATGTCCTCGTCCTCGAGGACCTCCTCCTGGCCGGTATCGACGAGAACCATCGGCAGCTCGTCGGCATCCGGGTCATACGGGTAGTCCACCTCGACCGGGAGATCGAGGCTCGCGGCGATCGTCAAGATCTCGGCCACTGCCAGTTCAACAGCATCGTTCATGTCAGATGTCCTCGATCAGGTCGTAGATTTTGTCCTGGTATTTCTTCAAGTTGCGCTCGGCGATCGTGGAGAGCTTGTCGCCTTCGTCGATCGGCTTGCGAACCACACGGCGCTTTAGGACCGCGACTGGGCGAGCCTCTTTCTCGTTCGCGCGTCGCGCCATCACGACAAGCCCGCTGCGGCCTTGGACAATGAAGGTTTCGCGGGCGCGGCCCTTTGCCAGATCGCGGCGCTCGTGTTCGCGGAGGTCCGGATCGGTGATGATACGAAGTGACTTCCCCGGCTTCGCGCGGATTGTCGCCCCGTATTCCCTGACACGGGAGTCGTGCCCCCTGTCGATGAATGCGAGGGTGTTGTTCTTGCGGACCTTGAAGGTGATCGCCTGGCGCCGCTTCTTCCCGACGCCGTCGAGGCCGTCCTCGCGGAACTCCTGGACGACATCAGCGCCGGTCAACTTCGCGGCACGCCTGACGGAGTTGTAGAGACCGCGACCAAACTGTTTCGTGAACCCTTCGGCGTCCCATCCTTCCAGAGCCATCCCTACCTCCTCAAACCAGCAGCTTGATCATTGCGAGCCCGTCATCCAGCGCCTGGGCGACGGCCTTTTGCTTTCCCTTGAACCGGATCGCGGTGCCGGCCTTCACCCCGGGCGCTTCGGCGACACGGACGGCGATCATGGCGCGCGAGACGATGATCCGGGTTCCATCCCGACCGACCTCTTCGACCTCCACACTGGGTGTGATCATCGCCGGGACCGTCCGCCACGCCCCGTCGAGCTGAAGCTCGATTTCCTCGTCGAGGGGGAGATCTGCGGAGGCATCGCGAACCGGGACTGCGGCGCCCTCAATGCGCTCGAGCTTGAGGTCGCTGAGGCCGGGCACGGATGACGGCATTACGGCGTCAACACGGTAGGTTGCGGCACCGGCTATGATCGTTCCGCCGCGGCGGATGCGGATGTCCTCAAGGATGACGCCGGACGCGTCTGAGCCGATCAGCTGTTCGCGGGTCGAGGTGCGGAAGGCCTTGTCGGCCTCCATGATCGAGACGCTGAGGTCGAACTCATGCGGCGTGCGCCGGTAGATCCCGTGCACCGTGGGCATCGCATCGAAAAAGTCGCGTCCGTAGTCCAAGTCAGGCTCCTATGAAAAAGGCCCCGCCGGTGCGGGCGGGGCCAAGAGGCGAGGTGAAAGGAGAAAAGCCCTCACCTATTCGTGGTTAGACGGGCTGGATCGACCGGCCGCCGATGAGGCACTCCGGCTGCGTCACGTAGTGGATCGGCAGCGATGCGATCTCGACACCGTAGCCCTTGCCGTAGGGCAGGACCTCGGGGGTCGCGTAGAGCGGCAGGCCGAGGGTGTTCGCAGCTTCCGGGTTGTCGAGCGGCGTGAAGGCCGTGCGGAAAAGGCCGGGAACGCCGACCGGGACCGCCCGGAACTCGTCGTCGTCGATCGAGGCGCCGAAGTAGGGCACATGGACCGCGTCGAAGCACTCGAACGGAGCGCGCTGACCGCCGGCACCGGCACGGTTGACCGCGCCATCCTGATAGCGCTCATAGAGAGCAGCGACCGCGTCGGAGGTGCGGAAGTCGCGCCAGGCCTTCTTGCCATAGACGTAGACCACATCGGTGGCGACATCGGCGTTCACGCCGAGGCCGGTGCGGGAGTAGTCCGACATGTCGGCGAAGGCGTTCTGAAGCGTCTTTCGATCGGCATTCAGGAAGTCGATCTCGACATCATCGGGAGCGACGAGGCCGGCAGCGGTGAAGAAGTTGAAGATCGGCGTCACACCGTCGGAAGCGAGCTGAACGCCCTTGATTGCACCGAAGCGCAGGTTCTCGTGGGTGTAGTCGATCGAGCGGGTGACCGGATCGGTGTGCTGACCCAGAACCGTCTCGAAGGTTTCCATCTCGTCCTCTTCGCCGAAGGCGCGGACATCCTGGATGTCGCTGGCGGCGATGTTGACGACGCGGCCAAGCTTGACCGATGCGATCGAGTGGACGCCGCGGCCGTTGATGCCGCCGAGTGTGGAGGTCGGGGAGACCTGACCGCGTGCGGTCGGGTCGATCAGCTCGAGGCCGCTCGCGCCGCGCTCGATCATCGCGGTCGTGGAGCGCAGGCGCTCGATGATGAATTGACGGGCCAGGAAGGTGTCGATGGGGGTCCGCTTGTTGACCGCCGCCGTCAGCTTGGCCAGCGTGAAGTTGTCCTTGTTGAACATGCTCTCGTGCCTCTGTTCTCAGATTTTGCCGAAGTTGGCGTTCATTGCCGCGATGGATTTCGTCCAGGACGCGGGTGCTTTGCGCTGCGACGCCGCTTCGGAGTCCGGCCGTGCAGTCATCACCGGCTCCTGCGAGCCGGATTTCAGCGACGCGACGAGGGGGTCCTCGGGCGCCTTCATTTCGGGTTCGATTTCGGTGGGCTTGGTGACCAGTTCGCCAGCGTCCTTCAGAGCGGCGGCGGTCTCGGCCGAAACGCTCATAGAGATGGTGCTGCCGTTCACGGACAGCTCGACGGAAACGAGTTCCGGAGGGGTCTCGACGGCGGGTGCGTCTTCAACGGTTTCCTGATCGGGATCGGAGGCTTTGACCTCGTCCTCGGTGTCGCCGGAAGCCGCAATCTCCTCCAGGAGATCGGACGGGGCGTTGTCGAGGGTGCGGAGGTCTTCTTCGTCAGCACAGGCTTCCGCATCCATGTCGAGGATGGAAGCCGCGAACCCGGCATCGACCGCCTCCTGGCCGCGGAACCACCTGGTCTCTGCCATCCAGGTCTTGATCTGGTCTGGCGTCTGACCGGACTGCTCGACGTAGATTTCGACGGCTTGAGTGTTGATGTCGTCCAGCATCGCGGCGACTTCCCGCATGTCGTCTGCGCTACCCCAGCAGCCCGAAGCGGCCTCATGGATCATGTAGCGGGCGTTCTTCCCGATCACGGTCGCATCGCAGGACGAAGCGATGATGGTTGCGCCAGACGCGGCGACACCAAGAACCACGGCACGGAATGTCATCCCGTTCGCGCGGGCGGACCGGATCGCGTCCGCGATCGTCATGCTTTCCCAGACATCTCCGCCCAGGGAGTTGATCTGGACGTCGGCCTCCTTTACGCCATCGGCTTGAAGCTGCTCGAGCTCTTCGACGAAGTTCAGGGCGCTGTCTTCCCATGCATCAATCGGACCGAAGAGCTTGATCTTCGCGGAGGCCTCGCCTTCTTGGCGGACCACTTCATAACCAGCCGCGCGCGCCTTGCGCGGGGCCTTTGTGCGGTAGAGTGCGACTGCGTCGTGGAGGCTCATCGAAGATCCTGTCGTTGCTTACAGGAGATATCGGTCCCCGCTCGGTGTTTCGCGGAGACCGAAAGACAGAAAATCAGGCGGAGGCAGCAGGAGCGTTGAGAGCCCGGTAGGATGCGATCTCGTCGTCCGCCCATCCGAGGTGCTTCTTGATCGTTGCATCGGTCCAGTGCGCTGGCACCGGCGCGAGGCCCGCCTCGATGTCGCGCTTCAGGTCGTCGAGCTTCTCGCGCCGCACGCGCTCCGGATCGTCGCCCTGGCGGCGGATGATGTCCGAGGTGGTGGCGAACTGGCTGTCGACCTCTTCGCGCCAGGAACTCACTTCTTGGGCCCGGTGCAGGTTCGGGAACGGCTGGCCGATCCACGCGGGGTTGAGGAAGTCTTCGACGGTTTTTCCCGTAGGCGGTGTCCATTTACCCTCAGCATATGCGAGCCGGACGAAAGCGTTCCAAATCGGGTTGTTGAACTCTGCGTTCATGTCGCGCCGGATCGTCTTCACGCTCCGTTCGAACTGAAGGCTGACGGCTTTGTAGAGCCGGTCGTTGATACCGGACATGTCGCCCAGAAGGAACTGGAGCGGGACACCGACGGCCGCCGCGATGTGCATTCCAATCTGCCGGACGAATGGGTCGAAGGTGTTGCCGGAGTCTGCCGGCGCGCTCGTTGTGATCTTGCCTCCGCGCGGGACCTTCGCCACCGTGCCGGCCTTCGGAGCATTCAGCGTCTCGGCAGATGGGGGCGGCGGGACCTCAGCGCCCTCGGAATTGTAGTATTTGCCGCTCTCCGGGTCGTAGAAAGTGTCGGCGAGAACCTCCTTCTCGTCTTCGGTGAGGTCCGGCATCTCGAGCCAGTAGGCGATGTTCGCGTTTAGGATCTTCCTGAGAAGGTCGGCGTCCAGGAACTTCTCGAGGTCGTGGATTTTCAGGAGCGCACGCGTCAGCAGCGGCTCTCCCCGTCGCGCGCCAACCTCGTTGCGGATCAGGGTATGGACGACGGTCTCCGCACCCTGACGGAAGGTCTCAGAGCGGGCTGAGGCAAGAAGCTCACCCTTCGATCCTGGGTGGTTCTTAAAAAAATGGTAGGACCGGACATCGCCGTATTTGTCGAGAACCATGCCACGCGTCGACGTCGGCAGGAATGAAGTCTCGGACGGAAGCATTTCCGTCGGGAAGAGCTGGACTTGGAGAGGCACAACAAGATCGTCGCGCCCGGCACGGTAGCGCAGAACTCCGAACGCCTCGCCGCCGGCCGAGCGCTCTTTCAGCGCGAAGGACTGGACCTTGTAGATCGAGCCAACGCCCTCGGCGCCTGCATTCACACCCCAGCGCTCCCAGAGGTCGATGAGGCCATTATCCTCGTCAGGGATCGAGGGTCGGATGCCGGTGCCGACCACGTAATCGTCAAGGACCTGGATTGCCCGGCCGGCAAGGGTTTCCATCCGCGCCGCGTGACGAGACATGCGGACGATGTCGCCACGCTTCCGATCAAGCAAAGACGCGATCGCCTCGCCACTCGACTGCGGAATATCGGTCCGGTCGCCCGTCGCGCGCGCGAAATCGTAGTCCATGCGCGCCTGGAACTCGTGCTTCGCCACCGCAACGCGTGCCTCAGGAGCGGACATGCGGATCATGCCCTTCGTCGAAAACTGCTCAGTCATTGATTGCCTCCGGAGAGCGGGCGGAATGTGGACCAACCGCCGGTGGAGATCGGCTGCCAGCCATTGGCGGCGGCGACCTTGCGGCCGATTTCGCGCTGGATCTCCTCGGCGACGATCAGCATCTGCGACGGGCTGGAATACGTGAAGGATTGGCCGTTATAGGAGAACTGGCTCACGCCCTTGGCGCGCTGCTCCAGGATCTTCCGGCGCAGGCCCTTCAGTTCATCGAGTTCGAAATCGGAATAAAGGCCCTCGGCCATGCGGCAGTCTCCCAGTGTCTATGGGAGATATCGGTCCCGGCACGCCATTTCGGGCTGAAAGACAGACAGGTCCTACTGAACCTCGTCGCGCGTGATGAACCGCGCCCGCTCCAGGAGTTCGTCGAAGGTCACGATGTCTATCGAGGAGGTTTCGCGTCGGAAGAGTTCGAAGGTGTCCCGCATGACCCGAGCCTCCCTGAGATCGGCCGCTTCCTCGAACTCGGCGCGAGAGCCGATCACCAGGATGGTCTTCGCATTCCGAGTCCGGACTTCCAGTTGCCGTGAACCGTCACGGCTGAAATGCTCCCCGGTTCCCGCGAAGGCCGACCACTCCGCCTTCTGTTCGAGGATCTGGGACACGGCGCTCATGAACTCAGGGCTGAACGACCGCGTGCCGGCCCTGGCCCCGCCGCCGTTTCTGAAGATCCGGGTGTCGGGACGCTTGATCTCGACGAGGACTGTGTAGTCGGTGAAGCTCATGAGGAAGTCGACCACTGGCTTGCCACGGTTGTCCGTGCCTCCGCCTGAAACTGTCATCTCCCGGTCGAAGGTTCGCATGACGCGGTAATCCAAGCCGTATCCAAAGACCCAGGGTTCGGCATCAAAGAAGTCCTGCCAGTCCTTTTCAGCCCACTGCCCGTCCTGCATTCGCCGTTCGAAGGCCTCCAACGCCTGTCGTCGGCCGAGCAGGATGTTGACCTCCTCCGCGGATAGTGAGCCTTGCAGTGTTCTTAGAAGCGTTTCGCGCGCCTGACCGTCCATGGCGCGAAACCGCTCCACAATACCTCGATCGGATGCGTCAATGATTGTCTTACGCCCCTTGCCGGTTGAGATGTCCTCTATATCGAACCTGTCCTCGTTCGACAGGTCAATGAACTCCAGCTGGTCGAGAAACGCCATCAGCCGGGACAGTTCATCTCCCCGGAACGTAAAGGAATGCTCGTGGTAGCCCTGATACCATCCGTCCTTGCGTGATTGGAAAGATTGCAAGGTGACCCGCCGGATCGACTTCGCATCCTGCGTCACGACGGCGGTTACCTGCGTCTTGCGCTTATCGCCGGTCAAGCGGAGACAAAGCGCGCCCTCAACCTCGCCGAGATGAAGTTCGTCTGAGTTCTCCATGACCATGCGCACGTTGCGGAGTTTCTCCGTCGTGTGCGCGCCCCACGTGAAAACTCTGGAGATATATGCTTTGCCTGCCTTGCGCAGCTGAAAGAACTTTTCTTCTGACATTCGCGGACTATGCGAACTAAAGATAATTCAGGCAAGGCATTACCAGTTGCGAACGCGAACCATTGGCTTGCCGGATTGAGAGAGCGGCGCGTTGCCGGCCGCAGCACGGGCAAAAGGATTCTTCGGAACCTTGACGGCGACTGCATCCGGCGGCTTGGCTGCGGGTTCCGCCTTGCCCTCGTAGACCTCGCCGGTCTCCGGATCGTATTCCCCTTCAAGGGTCGGGGCCGGAGTAGGCTTGGCGCGGAACCGCTGCTCCCCGGAGAACAGCTTGCGCCACCGCATGCCGCCAGCCATCTGCGTCATGCCGTGCGAGAGGGCCCACGCATACACAAGGGTGTCGAACGGCTCGTTTCCGTCTCGCCCCTTGCCCTTTGGAGACTTCCAAACCGTGCGCCCTGGATTGTTCTCCACGGGATACTGCTTCTCGATAAGCATCCTCTTCAGGAACCGCTCGCGCTGCGCGTCATCGGAGAGATCTACCGAGCCTTCGATCGGCCGCGCGCTGAACTCGATCGCGCCGTTAGCAAGGATCGGGGCGAGGTCGTCCTTGGCCAGGTCCACATCGACTGTGAAAAGGAACTCGTTCCTCTTGGCGTTCGTGGTCGGCCAGATGGTCCTGCCGCGCGCGCCGTTGCCCCTCGACTCCCCACGCACCGCGACCCAATACTTTCGCCCACGCGACGCGGCCTGCCCGGGTGTGCCGCGCACTCTCCTGAGCCAATCGACTACCTTCTGATTGCTGGTCTTCTTTCCGCCGTTGTGGTCAATCGCCAGACCATCAGCCTTCCGGGGCCGCCCATTTTCGTCGATGAAGGTCCGTGTTGCGAGTGCCTCGAGCGCATCCCAAGCCCGGTCGTCGGTTTGCGGATACTCGTCCAAGACCCAGTGTCCCACCAGGAAGAGCCGGCGGCCAGGCCCGAACGCATACAAGCTCGCCTCAAGATATGAACCCGATTCATCATCGTTGCCCTGCTGACGGTCCACGGACCACAGTAGCGAGACCGCCCATCCAGGCACCTCTACACCGTCGCCAAGGTCGGTCACGCAGTTCACCAGCGTGCCGAGGTCGCCAGTCTCCTGCCCCGTGTTCTTCGAGTATGGCAGCCCCAAAACCTCGTTCTTGAAGGACTGGACCTGCGCCGGTCCGGCGGCGAGGGCCTCGTGCCACTCCTTTACCATGTGCTGCCAAGTGCCGTTCGGCGACCGTGAAAACCACTGCCACAGATAGTAGCCGCGGCGGCTATGGCCCTGGTTGTGCGGGACCCAACGGCCGTTCCGGGTCATCTCACGCTTATGGTGCTCGCGGATCGGCGGGCATTTGTCGTCAGGGTCGTCGGTCTCGCGATGGCACTCATACCAGACGTCATCGTGATCGTCCGGCTCCCACTTGATTCCGCCGGTCGTTTCCTTGTCGCCCCAGCGAGGCGTGAACTCTTCCCCGCAATGCGGGCACTGGACGTAGAGGTGGCGCTGGTCGCTGGCCAAGAACAAGCCATGGATACGTCCGCCTTCCTCGGCGGGGGCCTTGGGCGTCGAGATCGCGATGACCTTCCGATCCCAGTATTGCGAGCCACGGCGGCGAGCCATGTCATACTTCGAGCCGCCGCCCTTCACTGGCCCGAAGTTCAGCGCGTCGAACTCATCGAGAATGATCTTCTTTTTCGTGTGGTCGCGGAAGTTATCCTCGGCGGCTGCGCCCAGAACAAGGAGCGATGCGCCGTTCTTGAACTTGCGCTCGGTCGACTTCTTGACGGCTTTCCCGGTCGAGGTCCGGAATGCGATCTTCTTCATCGCGGGCACCATCTCGACGCGCTTGTCGAAACGGTTCGTCAGATAGCCCTCCGCGTCCTCGTCTTTCGGGCGATACATGAGGACGTCGCAAGGCTCGTGATCGAGCCAATACTGAACGGCGTGATTGATGCACTCCGAGATGCCCATGCGCGCCGACTTCATGACCACCACCTCGCCGATGGTCACGTCGATGAACGCGTCCAGGATCTCGCGCTGGAAATCGTAGGTCGTCCACTTCCGCAGCTTGCCGCCCTCGATCAGGTAGCACTGATCGTCGGCATACTCCGTGCCGGTGACGATCGGCTTCGGCGCGAAGAGTCGATCCCGGACTTCGCGGAGCTTATGAGCTGTGATCGTCTTCGAACGAGCCAGCGTCTTCATCGTCTCCGGTGAGATACGGTGGAAGCTGATTGGATTTGGGCTTGCGGCCATCGGGCTGATCCAGTGTGAGTTTCGAAAGCGCCCTCGAAAGGGCTTCATGCAGGACGAGGTGAACCTCGGCGTGCGGTCGAGCGACGTTGGCGAGTTCTTCGGTAATCTCCGGGATGGCACCCTCTACGGCGGCGCGGACGCTGCCTCCCTCCTCAGCGAGGAGTTCGCAGGCATCTTCCATGAGAACCACTTCGCCGCGAAGTAGGGCGAGCTTCACTTCCTCGGAATCGGCCTTCGCCGCCGTCCAACGGAGCTTTTCCATTTCGAGGGCTTCCTTGGTGTCGATGACATCCAGCGACCCGCCGTCCCGCAGCATGTCGACGTAGCCCTTGATCGACGACAGGGCGTCATACTTGCCGCGCCCGATCTTGATCATGATGCCGTCCTTCGCGAGCTGCTGGATGCGGCGCTCGTCAACCTCCAGGAACGAGGCCAGATCCTTCACACCCCAAATGAGGTCGAGAGATCCCGTTTCGGTTTCGGCGTCATCGCTCATCTTGGAAGTGCCTGTTTTCCTTAGTCTTTTTCTTCTGCCAAATGCTGAACCGAAACGAAACGCGTTTGAGAAATTCCCGAAAGTAGTGATCTTTCGGGCCTGTCCCCCCCTGCATACCAAATGAGGGGGTGGGTCAGGGTCCCCGGCACAGCATTTTGTGGGCAACTTTCTTCCGCACCTATATCTCGGGATCACCTGCCTTAGATATCGGTCCTCGCTGCCTGGATCGTGGAATAGAGCGGCATCTGCTCATGGTTCGACATCTACTCGATATGCTCACGAACGCTCGGCACGCCTATTCGAACGACCCCGTTTCATACATCCGGATGCGGGCGGCCTGAGCATCCTCAGGAGGAAGTAAATTCAGCCAGGAGGCCTGTTTCGAGGTGGCGAATATCACCGGTCTCACTGGGAAGATGGCGCCGCTGACTATGCCCTTCGCGTGCGTGTAACGAAGACGCTTCACCATAATCTCCTCAATGCGGTCAAAGCGATCCTCGGCCGGGAGAGACATGAGTTCCATGATCTTGTGATTGGACAACCCAAGCGTCTCCCGAATGTCCGATGGAGACATGGCCTCTACCTTTGACCTGTTCAGATCACAGACCTCAAACCCAAACGCGTATGGGTCGGTCTGCCCAGAGGCGTTGAATTTGACTCCGCCATACTCGAAGTCGAAATGATCCTGGGAACGTGGCGCGCTGCCTGCCTTCAGGCGCTCTTGGAAAGCAGCATGGATATCCTGCATCTGTTCGGATTGGTATGGATGGAGGGTCATGCCGCACCGCTTTCCGCATCCAGATCCTCCCCGAAGCGTTCTTTAACCAAATCTCGAACAAATGTCATCCAAGACGACACGAGCGCGAGACCGACGCAGAATTGGAGAAGCAACCCATCAATCTGGGGGATAGCCTTCACGCCAACCCAGATGTCAAAGCACGTCATTCCTACAAGCATTACCCAGAACCAGATGGCGCCCAATTTCCTCAACATTTCAATCTCCCTTGATGCCGTTTCAAGGGAATTAGGCGCGCCGAGGGGTCGGCCAAAATCAAATCAGGCCATCGTCCTGGTCGGAGGCTCGGCGCCGCAACTCCTCGAAAGTCTCCGCAGTGATCGGCTCGACTGGCTCGCTGTCTCGTCCGGCGTCGAGTTTCTCTCGTAGTGCCGCGATGTCATTGATCTCTTCCTGGTCGAGCCGAGCGAGATCCAGTAGGGCCAGCCCCCGCATTGCCCGCTCCCAGATCGCGTCGAGCTCCGCTTCCGTCGCGCCGTCGATCGAAAGGCCGATCAGGTCAGGATTGCCGATGCCGACGGTGCCGGTATCGGCGCCTGCCTCGAATAGGGCGTCCAGGAGCGCGTCGAGCTCGATGGCAGGGCGAGGATATGTGCGGTCAGTCATGTGTCTTACCCCAATGTCGCGCTGTGCCCGAATCTTGTGACATCAGATGTCGCGCCATGCCCGTATTCGGTGACATCCTGCGCTGAATTCGATGTCGCGCTGTGCCCGTATTGTGTGACATCGCCGAATGTAACGCTGTGCCCGTGTTGTGTGACATCACCGCGCCCGACCCCAGGAAATCCGCTTTTCAGCCTCGGCATCGTGCCACGCATCCTGCGTGATCGCCGGCCGGTTCGCGTCCCACTCGACCTGCGCCCGAATGCGGGCCGCCATGCGGCGCACGTTTTCCGGGTCAGGCTCAGAGCGATGCCAGCGACGTGCTCGGATTATCAGACGCGCGGTGAGCCTCACGGCATCGAGGGCGAGGTGGCCGGCCGTGTAGGCACAGAGGCCGAACAGGGTGGCAATGGTAAGGGCTGTTGTGGGGTCAGTTATCACGGGCTGCCAGCCAAACCAGGAAGGCTGCGAAGGCGAGAAATCCGAGCATACCGCCCGTCTCGATCAATAGCTTCACATTTTCCGGGGTCATCTCTCTCTCCCTGTCTGTCTTTCCAGGGAAATAGAGACAGCCAAAGGCAGCCCAAAATCAGCCTTCGAGATCGACATCCGGCGGAACGGCTCCACGCGCTTTCCTGAACGCCTGACTGAACTTCCGTGCTTCACGCTCTCGCCGTGGCGACCAATCCGGCGCCACGCGCCACACCAGGCGAATGACCATGCGCTGCCACCATGGCCGTGCCCGAAAAACAGACAGGTCAGGACGAGACTCTCTGAACCGCTCCTGGAACGGATTGCGCGGCTCCGACTTCTCGCGAGGCGGCAGCCCATTCGGCAACAGGCCACGATATTTGGTCCAATCGCTCATGCACTGAATATAGCACACTACTCCTCTTGTGTCAGCGGGAAGGGATGATCAGCGGCTACTGAGAGCGCTTCACTCGTGGCTACGATTCGACATCCAGTGTATCCAATTCAGTCCTTTGTAGAAAATTCCCATGCTGTTACTCATCCTCAGGGAGGTGCGGGATGACTGACGACAACGAAGACGAGAAACCCACGAAGATCAAGCGGCGCCGGGGGAATATCCTCGAGCGGTGGGAAGTTGCCCTCGTAAAGGCAATGATCAACCGCGGCGATTATAGCGATCAGGACATCCTGGCCTATTTCACCCGGCCCACCCGCTCGTTGAATGGCCGGACAATCCACGAAATTCACATCGGCAAAAAGCACAAGGCTACCAAAGCAGCCGATCCCGAAGAACTCGATGCTTTCCTCTCGACTTGGCCGGACGTCGACCACGAAACCGGGTTGAGCGCCCGGGGCGACGAGCTCCTGATCAAGGCCAGAGAAGCGATGATCGCAGCCGTCCATATCTTTAATTCGGCGGGGCTCATGTTCCGCGCTGAGCTGTTCATCACGACCGCCGTCATTGCGTGGACCTACCTGCTGCACGCCTACTACAAGCGCGAAGGCATCCCCTACGTCTACAAGGACAAGAAGACCGCGCACGGCGCCGAACGACACTGGGACCTCACCAAGTGCCTCGACACAGGGAAATGCCCGATCCCAGTTGGCGCGAAAAACAACCTGAAGTTCCTGATCGAACTCCGGCATGAGATTGAGCATCAGTCCACGAGCCGCATCGACGACGCGATCGGTGCGGAACTCCAGTCTTGTGCGCTCAATTTCAACGATGCGCTCAAGGAACTGTTCGGGAAGCAGTTCGGCCTCGAGAAGCGACTACCGATTGCTCTCCAGTTTGTCTCGCTCGGCCCTGAGCAGCGTAGCGCCATGAAGAAGGCGTCTTCGCTGCCGACGCACGTGTCTTCCTTCATCAAAGCGTTCGAGAACGGCCTGAGCGACGAGCAAGTGAAGGACCCAGCGTTCCGATTGAAGGTGGCGTTCGTCCCGGTCGCTGCGAAGAAAGCCGCCGGTGCCGACGTAGCGGTTGTCACGGTGAAGCCCGGCAGCGACGAGGCCGACAAGGTAGGGGACGTGATCTTCAAGGAGGTCAACCGGACAAGGTATATCCGCAAGGACGTCCTCGCTGCGGTGAAGAAGGCCGGCTACCCAAAGTTCGGCCAGGGCGACCACACGAAACTGATGCAGGAACTTGATGCGAAGAACCCTGACAAAGGTTACGGCTGCCAAGGCGACTACAAGGGCACCTGGGTCTGGTATGACCGCTGGATCGAGCGGGTGATCGAGCACTGCAAGCAGGAAGGTGATCGATACCGCTGATCACGGCATGGCCGCGGTAATCTGACCATAGATGAACGCCAGGATGCCGGCGGTGAGGATGAGCGGGATGAGGATGCGGGTCATATGTGGGAGGTGGGGTTTTCCTGGTCGAGGGGAAGTCGAGACCCACCCCGCGCAGCTTTTCACAGGAACCGCACCGGGGATATCGAGGCAGTTGGCGCCAGACGCCTTCTGGATACACACAATTTCAACGACTTACCGGTTTTTCACATAAACCGCACTTGCGCGTGTGAGGCTGGACGAGAATGAGGCCATGGAAATCGTGGGTATAGGGAGGTGGAGGAGGCCCTTACTTACTTAACGTCTCGCCCGCGCAAGTGCGATTTCTGCGAAAAATGGCCAATGCCTTGTTATATAAAGGTTTTTCTGGTCGGTGGATGGTGCTGCGTCGGGGCCGATCCCCTGAGAAACATGCGCCGAGCGAACTTTCTTTCTGTTTCATTTCAATGGGATATACGATTTTCACATAAATCACAGACCGTCTTCTGCGATTTCTGCGGTTTTCCGTTTTTGGATGGCTTCACCCTTTCCCTACCTCCGGACTGCGAGGCTGAAAACAGCCCGCATGTCAATAAGAAAAAGACCTGAGGTAGGTTATGAACAAGATGAACGATATCCTCGCTGGCTTCGATATCGACGGCGCCGTCGAGGCCAACGAGAAACTTGCCGCCGCTGCCGAGGTGCGCGACGACGAAGAAGTGCAGTCGGACGATGTATTGATCGAGGATCAGCCGACCCCTGCCAAGGCGATCGTCGAGCCTATCGACCTTTTCGGCGACAGTTCCCTCACCGGCCGTCAAGAGATAACCGAGGACATGATGCCGCCGGCGATCTGGGCCTACGCGAAGGATACTGCCGAGCGCATGGGCATCAACGTGGGCCCGATCGCAGCAGGATGCCTCGCTACTGTCGCCACTGCGATCCGGGGTAACTGGCGCGTCCAGCCTAAGTTCGAGGACGACACCTGGACCGAGAAGCCGGTCATCTGGCTCGGCATCACGGGCAGCTCCGGCGTCAAGAAGACCAGCGCCCTGAACTCATCCGCTCTTCCGCTGTTCATGCTCGAGAAGAAGTGGGCCGAAGACGCAGACGAACTCCGGAAGGAATATGCTCGCGAGCGAGCTGCTTGGAACGAGGAGAAGAAGGCTTGGCGCAAGAAGTGCCAGGAGATCCTCAAGCACGGCGGCGAGCGTGCCGACATGCCCCCGTTCCCAGATGAGCCGGAGAGGCCGTTCTTTCCGCGTCTCGTGACTACGGACACCACCACCGAGGCGGTGATGAAGCTCTGCGCCGATAACCCCGCTGGCATTGCTCAGATCGCGGACGAACTTACCGGCTGGATAGGGTCGTTCGATGTCTACTCCGGTGGTAATGGCGGCAAGGACCGCGCCTTCTGGCTCTCTGCCTACAACTCGCAGTCGGCGATCAAGGACCGCGCCGGCGATGATGAAGGTCCGCTCCGCGTCGACACACTTGCCGTCACAATCATGGGCGGCATTCAGGACGACGTGATCGCGAAGGACTTCTCGAAGACCAAGGCTGACGGCTTCCTCGCCCGCTTCCTGTTCGTGAAGGGCGAGAAGCGGAAGGTCATCGATCGGAAGCCTGACCGGGACGCCATTAAGGCCTATGTCAGCCTGGTCGGCACGCTGGCCGCGATGGAGGTCGCCGAGGAGAAGGGTGGAACTGGCCTTGTCCTGATGGGCGCTCGCGCGGCGAAGATCCGCGAGGAGATCGAGGACATGACGAATGCCCTCGGCGAGCACCCCTCGGTCTGCAAGGGCCTCTCCGACCACCTGAACAAGTGGCCCGGCATCTTCTCGCGCCTCTGCTTGATCTTCCACCTGATTGAGTGTGCGACCGAGGGCAAGGACCCCGAGAAGATGCACATCACCGAAGAGACGGCTCGGCACGTCTATCGTCTACTGACGGAGTATTTCCTGCCGGAGGCGTCGCGCATCTACAACGAGGTCATGACCGGCGACGAGAACGCCGCGCACGCCAAGTGGATCGCAGGCCACATCCTGGCGCACAAGAAAGAGCGGATCTCCTGCCACGAGATCGGCCGGGCCTTCTCCCCGATCAAGGACGACTACCTCGCCATCGGCAAGGCTGCGCAGGTGCTCGAACTCATGGGATGGATCACGCCAGATAAGCGCGCAGACGGACGTCCATACCAGCGCTCTGAGTTCAGCCTGATGAAGTGGCGGATCAACCCTCGTGTCCATGGAGTCTTCGCCGATCGAGCTCGGATCGAGGCCGAGCAGCGCAAGGCCACAGTTGAGCGCATCCAGGCCGGCGCGAAGGTGATCCGGAAGCTCCGTTCGAAGGTTCGGGCGGACGACTGATGTGACACCCCGGCGCCGAGGGTCACATCGGGCACTACCTCAAGGCCGCCCCGAGCCTTCAATCGGAACCTTGCCCCCGGTCCGCGGATCGGGGGCTTTTTCATACCCACTCGCCACGATAGACAGCCGACCTGATTCAACCCAAAGAGGCAGGACATGGCAGAATTCGGAGCAGAAGACTGGGCTTGGGAATATGTCGCGAATGACATTCGCGATCGGATTGGGAATCGAGGTGAAAGCCTCCGGACGATCTCGCACGTGGTGTTCGACCACGAAATCGGTGCGCCCGATGGTAAGCGCCTCTACCTGACAGACCCCGATGATCAACGTCCGGCACTCTATATCGAGCGGGTATCTGATGACGAATATGACCTGGTGATCGTATGGGATGGCGCCGAAAAGTATCGAAATCAGATGGAGACGCAGCTCGAAGGCGAGATTCAGCGGTTCCTGTAGCGGGGCGGATAGCAGTCGGCCTCGGCGCCTCGCCCTTGGGCGGGGCTTCAACCGCCAGCACCGACATGATGTGAAGGAAGATCGCCGAAACCACATCAACGGCTATTTCGTATCGCCTTTGTTCTCCTGATGTGGCAGAAGAAACCCATGAATGAATCGACCCCCATCAAACGCACCCCCACCTCGACGGTAGGGCGCGGCCGATCCGTCAAGCGCGACGGAGTTCCCGACAACCCGCAGTGGACGGATGGCATGACGTCGATCCAGTTCGGCGACAGCTTGGCGGCCTACCCTGGGTGGGAAGCCCCGGACTGCATCGTGTCTGATGGGGCGTATGGCGTCCTGGGCTTCGAGGGCGACACCTCGGACCACATCGGGATGCCGGAATGGTATGAGCCGCATATCGCTGCCTGGTCGGCCGCTGCGAAGGGGTCGACGTCGCTCTGGTTCTGGAACAGTGAGATAGGCTGGGCGACAGTTCATCCCGTGCTCGAGAGGCATGGCTGGCGATACGTCAACGCCAACATCTGGGACAAGGGCGTGGGTCACATCGCGGGCAACGTGAACACGAAGAAGATCCGCCGCTTCCCGGTCGTGTCAGAGGTCTGCGTGCAATATGTGCGCGAGCCGGTCATGAACGGCCGGCACATCAAATTCTGGCTTCTCGACGAGTGGAAGCGCACCGGCCTTCCAGTTCGGGAGTCAAACAAGGCATGCGGCGTCGCGGATGCCGCAACCCGCAAGTATCTCGACCAGGGCCATCTCTGGTATTGGATGCCGGCCGAAAAATTCCAGATGCTGGTGGACTATGCCAATGAACATGGCCGCCCCGAAGGTCGTCCATACTTCTCGGCCGATGGGCAGCGCCCGATGACCGCAGAAGACTGGCTCGAGACCCGCTCGCACTTCGAATGCCCGCACGGCATGACGAACGTGTGGAGCCGGCCGGCTCTGCGAGGCGCAGAGAGGATCAAGATCAATGGAACTTCCGGTCGTGCGGTGCATCTCAATCAGAAGCCGCTCGACCTGATGACCAGGACAATCGAGGCGACGACTCGCCCGGGCGAGGTGATCTGGGAGCCCTTCGGCGGCCTCTTCTCCGCGTCAGTAGCCGCGCGCCGGTTGGGCCGGAGGTCGTTCTCGTCAGAGATCGACCCCACCTACTACCACTACGGCCTCGAGCGCATCACTCAAGAAGCTGTTCAGCATCCTCTTCTTTGATGTCGAGGCGCTCCTTGAGGACTTGGATCACGCGGGCATCGGCCTTCTCTACCGCTTTCTTCGCGGCCTTGATCTCCAGCTCAGCTCTCTGAGCGGCGCGCTCGTCATTCTTTTCTTGCGCCGTCTCCAAGGCGCTGACGGCCTTCCGGAGTTTGGCTTCGGCCTTTGAGCTCAGGCGGAACAGTTGATCCCACTGCTTTGCGGTCATGCCCTCGAAGGTCGACGCCAGGACCCGCTCCTTGAACGCCTCAAGGCCGGGATGAACGATGCGATCCATCTTCGCGTAATTCGTATCCAGTCGATAGTTGCAGATATTCATAAGCTCACGCAGCTTGGCCTGGTATTCACCGGTAGGCTTGTAGGTGTGCCCATCATCCCCCCATGACGCGATCAACTCTTCGGCCGCGCGAAGTTGCTCCGGCGTCGGGTCTTGGATGCGATAGCCATTAGTATTGGTCTGCTGGAGATTGCTCGTTCTGCTGGAAGTGTTTTCCGGCTCGAGAACAAGGTAATGGGGCGGATTATGGTAGTGGTTGTCGCGGGCTTCGGCCACCGATCTTCCGGAAACAATCACCACATCGACAATCCGCGGCTTCCCATAGAGGATTTTCTCCGGGAGCCAGGCCAACATGCAGACGTTGGTATTGTCTTCGGTGAAATGGTTCTGGCTGTCCTTGAATCGCGCGGTGATCTCCGTTGAAAGGGGAAACCAGGCCTTAATCTCGAAACCGGGTTGGGGCGTCACCCCATCGAAAATCGCGTCCGGGAAGCCAGGGTCTTGCCGCTTCCATGTCCCAAGCCCCTTGAACTCCTCCTGATCGTCAAGGAACTCGACGACGTTGAACTCAATCAGGTTTCCCAGGATCGGGGAGAGCTTTGAGATAATCTTGGAGAGGTTGACAGCAGCCTCGGGCGACACTGGTGGTTCGACGGTCAGAACGTCGAACTCATGTCCGCTCATCTCTTCCAGGTGTTCGCCCGCGATCCGCAGGATCTCTTTCGTATCCAAAGTCATTCGTTTTGCTGCCCGATTCCGCAATTTTCGAACAGAGTAACGACTGCATGTAACCGGGTCGAGTCCTTGCAATTTTCGCCGAGTTCCCCCGGGGCCTACCTCCTTGAAAAGGAGGCCAGGCAGTGGCGAAAACCGATCGAAAGCAGTTCCAGGCGGCATGGGCGACGGCGTGGCTCGAGGAGGAAGACGAGAACGCGCGTGTGCTTCTGGTTGAGAGCTGTATGGGGCTTGTGCGCAAAGCGGCCATGGCACTCCGATGGACCGATCTGGATTGGTGCGACCTCGAATCAGAGGGGGTCGCGGCTCTCTATGAAGCGACCAATATTTACCGACCCGAAGACGGGCCATTCTCAGCATGCGCATTCGTGACCGTCCGGCGGCGCATGTTCGAACTCGCACTATCGTCGGGCTCGGCGGTCACATCGCCGAAGAGCCGAGTAGAGCGAAAGCTGCGGTATCACCTCCGGAAGAAGATGGCCGTGCACGAGGCAGCCGGGTTGTCGCCGGGGCAGGCCTTGGAGGCCGCGGCGGAGGACCTGAGCGTGCCCATAGAGGCGGCCGCGGCTCATCTCGCAGCTCGGTCACCAATGAGCTTGTCGGTGCCGCTTTCGGGTGAGGATGATGAGCGCGGCGTCCAGATTGCTGCGGCGGATCGCCCGTCGGAAGCTGCGATCGACAAGGACCAAGGGCGGACACAGCGTATCCTGGTCGAAGCATTCGCCGGTCTCGATGATCGTGAACGCGACATCCTGACCCGGCGCCTGACCCCTGCCCGACCGCCATCGCTCGACACTCTCGCCGCCGAATACGGCATCAGTCGGGAACGGGTCGGACAGATCCAACGAGAAGCCATGCGTCATGTGCGGCTCGAACTTGAGCGGCGTGGATTGGAGTTATCGGATCTGCTCTGACCGCCGATTTCTGGATCGCCGACCTCGGACCTAATTCCCTTCCAGCTCAACAAATGGAGGCAGGAATGGGCAAGACGATTACGCTGAAGCAGGAGGACCTGAAAGGGATCATCCGGATGGCAATCAAGATGGGGTCGATGAATCTCGGGGCGAAGCAGGATCGCCTGGTAATGGCAGTGTTCGAGGAGGCTGAAGAGAAGGCCGAGGATGTGAACATCCGAATGCCGATCAGGTTCGACATGAGCGCCGAGGGGCTCAAGCTAAACGCGCCGAAGGCTGGGTGCGTCGTTCCGGAGAGCAAAACCAACATCGTCGGCGGCCACGATCCCCACAAGTTGGTCAACGTCGAGATCACGGCGGACGTTTGTGAGAGCAAGTTCGACATGATGAAGAGTCGCACCAATCGCTTCGACGAGAACGACAGCCCGCGCGTGCTGGGTCGGAAACCCTTCTGCGATCTCGACGAGGCCCGTCGCCGCCAGGCCGTCGCCCGCGCGACCATGCTGGAACTCGAACTCGCCGAACGCCAGAGCAAGCTGGTCTCGGTCGAGGAGGCGGATCGGCGCGTTGCGGAGGCGCGGGAGAAGGCGCCCTGCCTCAGCGTCGACATGAACGAAGTCGGCACCTACACCATCGCAGTCTTCGCCAACGATGGTGTCGCGTTCATCCGAACGCCCGATACCGACGGCGCCCAGAGGCTGAAATCCCTCCTCGCCAAGGGTTGAACCACCTGACGCAGCCCAAACCCCGGCCTCACGGCCGGGGTTTTTCTATGCCTGATAGCGCCTTGAAAGAAAAATAGACGGAAACGCATCTTTCTTCTGTTTTCTGCTTTGGCTGCCAGAATTCGTCTCTACCTTCTTGTTGTAGCTGGGAACGAAAGAGAAACACCCCGAGCCGCTACCGGGGCGACAGGAAGACAGACAGATGAACCAAAGCCAGATCGACATCTTGCTCGAACAGCGCCCCGTTCTCGAACGCATGAAGTCAGAACACGAGCGCGGATCACACGAACACTACGCCCTGCATTCCGCAATTAGCCTGATCGATCGCGTCGTGCGCGATGCTGAATCGCGGGACTGATCGCCCACCACTCGCCTCATATACGGAAGACAGACAGATGAAGACCGCCGAATACGAAACCGAGAACTCCTACTCTATCTGCCCGATCCTCGAAGATGCGGATCTGGACGCCATGACCGACGAAGAACTCCGCGAGGAGCGTAGCCGGTGGTGCATGCCCTACGCTGACGATGATGATCCGATGGCGTGGGAGGCCGACTGCAACTACCGCCTCTGCGAACGGCACCTCGAAATGCGCGCCATGACCGACGAGGAGCTGGTCAATGAGCTCGAGCAGGCAAAGTGGGCGATCGAATATTGGTCGGAGAAGCGGGACGACCGCCTCGCCGACCGTTTCCTACGTGACTCGACCGCCGACGCCAAGGACTACGCCCGCGAGACGCGTCGGCGTGGGATTGGGGAGGCCGCGTGATGCTGACCCATGGCGACGCCCTCCTGATCCTCGACCACGTTGTTGAGGTCGAGTTCTCCGTGCGTGAGATCGACGACCAGGACGCGACCGAGTGGGACCAGACGGTCGATGCCGAGATCTACGCTCGTGTTATAATCTGCGGTAAGTCATTCACGGTCGACTGCCGCATCGAGATTGCCAACAATCGGTGCCCTTTCGCAGAGATCTACGGCGACGAGGATCTCGCTCTCGATCGGGAGATCGTCCGCGTCTCGCGCGACTTGGCAGGGGCGATCTCCGATGACGCCAACTCATCGAACCACCGAGCTATGGAATACATGCCGCTTCTGAACGTGGCCCGCGATCGTGCCGCCCGTCTCAATGAGATCCCGGCGCACCTGACCGAGAAGGACTTGGCCGCATGATCCGCCTCCCGAAATATGGCCGCAACATCCGCCGCTATGCCGACGCCGCGTTCGATGCGGCATGGCGGGAGGTCGTCACGATCGGCGTTCCGGGTGTCCGCGAGTATCTCAGCACCTCGAACCCCAAGTGCGCGGTGCCGTTCAACGTGCACCTGAAGTTCGGCAGCAGCGGTCTGATCGGCGCGACCGTAACGCGCATCCCGCCGAATGGTGAGTTCGAACTCATCGCAGACCATATCTGCCCCCTTTGGGAGATCGAGTTTCAGCGCCGAGAATGGCATTCGCAGATCTATCGAACTGTGGTGCATCGATATGCTATTGAGCGCTATGGCCCGAACTCCGGCAAGCGACCCCTCTACCAGATGCCAGACGATGATGTGACGGCGATGGCAGTCAGTAGCACCGACGTCGCCGATGATGTCGTTCAGCGCGTCGGCGAGCAGTGCCGCTCGATGATCGCACGCTGGGAAGTCGAACACCGTGCCGGCGAAAGCAACCATGCCCGCATCGCACGCATGGGCGCGAGGATCGAGGCCGCTCAATGACACCACTCTCCGCCCACCGCCGGATGCAGCTCATCGCCCTCGTCAACCGCGGCACGCAACGTGTCCGGCAACTCGACGGCGCGATCTTCCTCTTTTACGACGGGATTACGGTCAATATCTCGCGGTGGCAGATGCGCGTCATCTGTCCGTTCGACCCGGCCGAGGCCGCGTTCCTGGAGAGCCTGGGCGTGCTCGAACGCGCAAAGGAGGTCATCGAAAATGGCGAGGGCATCGTTGATCCCATGGTGAGGGTCCTGGAGCGCCGGAAAAGGTTCGAGGCGCAGGTGATTGATTTTAGGCAGCGTCTCGCAAGAGCATCTCAATCTGAGTGATCGCGTCGTCGGGGCTGCGTGCGATGATGTAGATACCACCACGTGCCTCGATCGCCTTTTGGAACTTGGCTTGATCAGGACGTTGCCGACCCGTAGCGGTCTTGACCTCGATCCCGATCCATCTGCCGTCGAGGCAGCCTGAGATGTCCGGTTCGCCGACGAGGCCGATCGACAGCCGCCGAAGCTTCCGGAGCGTCTCGATCGGTGAAGCGCCACCCATGATTGCCTTGATGGCCTTGGCGATTTCAGCCACCGAAATGAACTGACCGACATCACGTGTCCAGAACAGTCCGCGCTTGTGGTATTCCTGCGAGAGCCTGGCGAGGATCTTCTTCTGGATGTCGCGCTCTTTCACTGGGTCGCCTCATTGATGAGATCCAACATGTCGTCAGTTTCGGTTCTCTGGACGGGAATGCCGGCCGCGCGCAGTTCACCGCGGGCAAATCTCTCCGCTACGCCATCGCCCTCCCGGATCGCTCGATTGAGACGGTTTCGCATCTGGTCAACGGCCGTTTTGAACGGGTTAGGAACGCCTTTCGTGCGCAAGAAAGCGGCGCGCTGGCGAAGGCCCATGCCGAGGTGCTTTCTTTGCTCGGCGCGGCGGGCCTTCTCTTCTTCCTCTTCTTTCTTCTTGCGCGCGAGGTCGGCCATCGCGGCGAGGTTGGCGGCTTGGCGTTCAGCCTCGATCCTCTCGATTGACTCCTCGCGGATCTCGATCGCCCGCTTCTTGCTGATGCGGAGATCGGCTCCGTTGTCGTGTCCGCACTCAGGGCACTCGCAGCCGCCGGTGTCCCAAACGTAGAAGCACTCCTCACACCGCCGGACCGACAGTCTCTCGCCGTCTTCTGTCTGTCTCTCGTCCGAGACTTGGTCGTCGTTGCGCCAGTCGCGGATCTCTGTGAGCGTCCCACACCGTCGGAAGTTACCGACATGGTCGAAGACCAGGCCATAGAGCTTGCCGTCCGAGGCACGTGCGGCGCGGCCGAGTTGCTGAACCCAGAGCTGAGCGGATTTCGTTGGACGGAGCGAGATGATCGCGTGGAGGCCGGGAAGGTCGAACCCAGCAGACACTTTGTCGACCGCGATCAGGAGGCCGCCGGCCTTGATCCAGGCGAGCTTCTCTTCGACGTCCTTATCCCCACCCAGGAGAACTCTCGACTCAATACCGGCCGCGGCGAACTCGTCCGCGACAGCGTTGGCGTGCCGCTTGTTGATCGCGAACAGGAGGGTCGGTCGGCCGGCGCAATGATCTCGATACGACTTGATCGCGTCGCCGCAGATGTCCTTGGCCTCGACCTCCGCGATGATGTCCTCTTCCACGAAGTCGCCGTTGCGTGTCCTGGCCTTTCGAAGATCCGTCCTGTCAGGGCAGAACGGGCGCAGTGGTGCCAAGAACCCATTGTCGGTCAGCCAGCGCGCGC
Organism: Sulfitobacter dubius; assembly: GCF_027214245.1. Classification (GTDB taxonomy): domain Bacteria; phylum Pseudomonadota; class Alphaproteobacteria; order Rhodobacterales; family Rhodobacteraceae; genus Sulfitobacter; species Sulfitobacter dubius_A. The sequence continues at coordinate 199,352 of NZ_JAPWHM010000003.1, forward strand.
CGTGGCCTTCGACATGCGCCGGTAGGATCTTGAACAGTGCGGGTGTGGGGGTGCCTGTGAAGCCGATGACAAGAGCTTCGGGGGACGCATCCATGACGCGTCCGTATTGAGCGCCGGCTCCACCCATGTGGGCCTCATCGACCATGATGACATCGAACTCACCAAGGACCCCGCGCTTCCGCCTGGCGTCAGCAGTCTGCACCGTCATGACTGAGATGTTCGTCTCGCCGGCTGCGCGATCCCGGAGCTGATTCACCACCGCGGTGCGGTTTGCGAGCACTAAAACGTGCTTCCCAGCGCGGGCGTAGGAGATCGCAATGACTTGGATGACTACGCTTTTGCCGTATCCGCACGATGCTTCGAACAGAATACGTTTCGCTCCGTCGTGCATGACGGAGCGTAAGATCGACATGTCTTTGGATTGGTGATCTCTCGGTGTGACCATACCCGAGATATCGGTCCCGAGGCCGACACTCGCGGCGCTCAATAGCCCTGTAGGTCATCTATCCAGTCGGCGATTCCTGAAGTATCTATATCCCGAAACGGGAGGCACGAATGAAACGATCAGCAAAAGCTTTTCTCGACGGAATGAAACGCGCCCAGGAGCGCCCTCTAACGGAGGCCAGAGACTACCCTCCGCGCGTGCGCGGAGCATGGTCCGTATACGCCGAACAGGGCCTCCGAGATTTTGCCGCAATGCCAGACACCACGCCTGAGAAAAAAGCCGAACTTGAAGCCGCGGCGGAGAAAATCGCCGCGCGCTATCGGCGGAAGTCCTGACCCTTAGTCGTCGATTTCGAAGCCTCGGGGCTTCTGCATCCGTTCGACTTCGGCGATGTCTTTCAGCCCAGCTTCGACGACAGGGTCGCGTAGGAGACCAACCCGCCGGGCGGCTTTGGTGATGCCGGCAGCGTAACCCATAAGCTTGTCGCGGAAGACCCCGATCTCGCGTGCCAACTTTTTCAACGCAGTCTCTTTTTCGTTGAGTTCGGAGGCGCGGTCGTCGAGTTCCGCAGAGCGCGCTTCGAGCTTCTTGCGATCAGCTTCCCGGATCTGTTCTTCGGCTCTGATCTCCGACAGAACACGCTCGTTCTCAATCCGCTCAGCCTCGAGTTTCTGGCGGGCCTCATCTGACTTCTTCTTCTCGGCAGTCTCCGCCTCCGCAGCCTTTTTCGCGTCGGCCTCTGCGTCGCGTGCGGCGCGCTCTCGGCCCTTTGACCTCGCGATGTCAGCCCGCGCCTTCTCTGACGCCGAAAGGAACTCGGCGCGCTGCTGGCGACGATAGAGCCATGGCGGCGTGTGGCGTTTCTTCGCCGGTGGAACCTCGCCTGCGGCCTTTGCTTCCCGGCGCTTCTTCGCGATCTCGTCGCCGCGCTCGAGGCCCATTGGTGCGAACCACTCAGCGACGCTCGTCTGCGCTTTCTCCGCATTCCTGAAATGGATCATATCGGTCGGCTGGAGCATCCGCTGGAGACCCTTGCCCTTGGTCTCCTTGACGTTCCATGCAGCGTAGTAGGCGTGCAGATGGGGAGTTTTCTCGTCTGTCTCGAAGACCATGTAGAGGCAGTGTTCGCGCGGCACTTCGGAGTCCATGTAGGAGATCGCGCGCTGCTTAAACTCCTCGACCACAGCAGGATCTCGGAAGTCTGCGCCCTCAAAATCTTCCCACCCTTGCTGCTTGAAGAACTCGTAGTCGGCGGTGAGCACGACCGAGCGGACTGGACCGAGCGTTCCGGACTTCTTCCAAGGCTTTTGTGGGCCTGCGGCGCGGACCTTCTTGGCCTCACCAGGGCGGCCCGCCTTAGCCTGAGAGACAGCAGCGTGACGCATGTTCATCTGAGACGCGAACTCGACCTCGGTGATGAATTCCTCCGCCCACGTATCGCTGCCATGGATAACTTCGTTCTCGAATTTCTTCTCGGCATCGCAATGCTCGAGATCTCCGCCGGAACGGTTGTGGTGGATCTGAAAGGCAAGGAGCTGTTCGGGCTCCCATCCTTCCATGTGATACGCGACTTTGAAGCCCATTCGTGGTGCCCTCCCTTTGATCGGGAAATGGCGCCTCACGGCTGATTTCGCTCCTTCCCTGCGGGGCGAGCTACGATCTCACTAAACAACTCTGCAAATCCGGGCTGCGCCCGGACCGCCTTCGGCTTTTGCAAAGTTGCTCGTTCGGGCCTTCAGCCTGACCGCGCCGCGGGGCAATGAGAGGGGGCTATCGCGCCGCCCTCTCCTCGACCTCTCCCACTCCTGGGTCATCGTTCCGCACTCCCCCAGACCCCCTGCTCCCGGGAGAAACACGCTCGCCGTTGTTTCCCCCAAAACCCCCTTCCCGGCGTCTCCGACGGGGCTGTCTGCCGACCGGCGGAGGGCGTTCCACTCTCTCCCCGGGGCCCCTCCTGTTCTCAGAGGATGGGCGCACGCGCTGCCCCTCCTCCGAACCTCCACCCAGGCGCCCTGCCGGGGGCTTCCTGATCAAGCGGCCAAGCCAGGAAACCTCGTTGTTCCGACCGGAACAGCGAGGTTTTCCATCCCCTATCCTGGGCCAAAGTTCCGGCCGGAACACCAACCCGCATTTTTCTCGCGCCCGCGTTTTGGGCGCGAGATCCTGGCGCCTAACTCTTCTGCATGAGAGAGCAACGCACCCATAACGACCCCGGCCTGACGCCCCTTCGCGAGGCGCTTCTCCTGGCCGCCGAGGCTCCGGAGAACGCCGACTACGTCGCTCTCCTCGACGTGTGCATCGCGCTCGCACAAGAGCGGTCTGAATGCGAACTGCGCGCTCTCGAACTTGCAGACGCTATCGCCCGCCTGAGGGCGCAGATGGATCGGCTCACAGCCGCGGAAGCGGCGCAACGCATCACGGAAATCAGAACGGGTTTGGGGCAATGAAGCACAACGAAGTAGACATGGAAAATGCCGAGCCTGTTGAGGCGAAGGTCGGCGTTTTCCCCGGCATCTCGAACGCCGACTACCATGGCGGGCCCGGGATCTCGAAGTCGGGCCTGGACAAGTTCAAATCTTCGGCGGCACATTTCAAGCAGTCGATGGAAGACGGATACACCGCTCCAACTCCGAGTCAGCGCCTCGGGACCTTGGCGCACTCCTTCATCCTCGAGCACGACACGTTCTGGGACTACTACGCGTTGCCGTTCCAGGCGCCGGAAGGAGCGCTTTCGACCAACGACGATCTGAAGGCGCGTTTGTCCGAACTGGGTGAGAAGGCCACCGGAACCAAGCCCGTTCTGATCGAGCGCCTGCGTGCCGTTGATCCGTCGGCGGTAATCTTCGACGACGCCAAAGCAGCCTATGCGGCCGAGGTCGGTGATCGGGAAATCATTACGCATGACGAGCTCGAGAAGCTCGAAGGAATGCGCGCGTCCATTCTCGCCCACCCGAAGGCAAGTAAGCTCCTCGCACCTGGCTCCGGCGTCGCTGAGTTAAGCTGCTACTGGATCGACCCGGAGACCGGCGTTCAGTGCCGCTGCCGGCCCGACTGGTGGCGCTTCGACGGCACGATCGTTGATCTGAAAACCTGCCGCGATGCCAGTCCCGCAGGCTTCGAAAAAAGCGTCTGGGATTGGGGCTATTACAAGCAGGACCCGTTCTACCAAGACGGCTCCAACGTAGCGGTTGAGCAAGGCGAGAACCCGCTCAACATGCCAGCGCCGAAGGCTTTCGTATTCGTTGCGATCGAGACAGTGAAGCCTCACGCATGCACGGTCTTTCTTCTCAGGCCTGAGAGCCGGGAACTCGGCCGTCGCGACTGTCGCACCGCCATGAATACCTACGCTGAATGCCTGCGCACCGACGAGTGGCCAGCATACAGCGAGGAGATCGAACTCGTCGGAGTCCCAGAGTGGGTGCTCCGTCGCGAGGCATTCGAGCACGCAGAAGAAGGAGTTTACGTGGCATGAAGACCATCGACATCACCAAGGCGATCTCGCCGAAATCGGACCAGCTCAACGCCGACGATCTTCTCGTCGGGCCGCGCACGATCCGCATCCGCGACGTGCAGGTCTCGAACGGAGAGCAGCCGGTCTCGATCTTCTTCGACGGCGACGACAACAAGCCGTGGAAGCCGGCGAAGTCAGCGCTGCGCGTCCTCGCCGCCGTCTGGGGCGGCAACGCCGCGAAGTGGATCGGCATGCACTGCACCCTCTTCAATGACGAGAGCGTGACCTGGGCCGGCGTTGCGGTTGGCGGCATTCGCGTCTCGCACATGGAGGGGCTGTCGAAGCCCCGGACGCTGAACTTGACGAAGACCCGCGGAAAGAAAGCGGCGGTCACGATCCAGCCGCTGATCATCGAGCGGGAGAGCAAGGCGGACAAGTTCCGGGCGCGCCTCTTCGAGGTCGCGGAGGACGCCGAGAAGTCCGTCGCCGACGCTTGGGCGAAGGTGCCCGAGGACGTCAAGACGGAGCTCGGCGCCGACCTCATCGACCAGCTCCTCGAGATCGAGAAGGCCGCCCAGGATCATCGCGAGAACGATCCGAACGCGGCGGTCGATGCGCTAAATGAGAGCCTGGGGTGAAGCGATGCGAGCTGGTTCGAAGTTCTCACGTCGCGTTCTGGAGTTGATCGCTCCGAACGCTGATCCGCAATACATCGCCTCAGCCATCGGCTGGGCGGTCGGCCAGGACCGAACCGACCTTGTCCAGTATCTCGGTCGGAAGCGCCTCAAAAACGGGGTGAGGCGGCGGTGGAGATTTCGATACCCGGACGGACGAACCTTCGTGGCCGTGGTTGATCCCAACCGCAACGTTATCACTAACCTCCTGACCGAGCAGGAATTGGAGTCTGCCTGAAGAAAAATCCCCGCTCCGTTTTGGGCGGGGATCTTTCGTCTCTACCTCCTGATCAGAGGCAATCGAGCAAAGGAAAAGAAATGCCCAGAGACAACGTATCGGAGTTTCAACCGCGCGCGAACGTAGCGCGGCAGGCGAACCTTTTTGACGCCTTGGACGAAGTCCTCGGTCGCAAAGAGTTCGCCAGTGGTCAGCTCACGAACATGGAAATACTCGGTGCTCTCGAGCTGCTGAAGATCAAGATCATTTCAGAAGGACAGGAATAATGGCAACGGTTACATTCAGCGGCTACGTCTCCAAGGAACCAGAACTCCGGAAAGCGGGTCTGCATGATGTGCTGTCTTTCCGCGTCCCTGTCGAGACTGGCTACGGCGATCGTAAGATCACGACTTGGTATGCCGTCAGTCACTTCCGCGGCGCCGCGAAGCTCGCCGAGATCATTCGCAAGGGCACCTACGTTACCGTTTCCGGTGAACTCTCGGCCCGGGAATACGAGCACAATGGAGCGAGGCGGACCTCGCTTGAGGTGAACTCGGATCGCGTGAACCTCGGCCCGAAGACCGGCACCGCCGGTGGCAACACCACGCCCCCACCGGCCGCCGCCGCAGAAACCGACGACGAGATCCCGTTCTAAGCCCATTCATGAGGCGGACTATCCTCCCGGCCGGGCTACTCTCCTGGCCGTAAACCAGCCCGAGGCTCCATGGGGCCGAGAGATACCGTCGCGTCCGCCGCCCTGAGCTGGGTCATTGTAGCGACAAATCCGGGAATGAGCGAATAGCGCACGAGACGCGCTGAGGCCCTGGCTTTCGCCAGGGCCTTTTTGCTTCCAGCGAAAAAAATTCTTTCGCCCGTCTTTCCTGCCGTTTTTCCCGGGATCGCGAGATCTCAGCGCAATCGGCTTTGTGAGTCCATCAGGCAATTTCTAATTCCTCGACAGAGAGGAGCACGGTGCTCTCTTTCGATGAACTGGAGAAACCAATGAAGAAGATTTTGACAAACCCGCCGTTCAGCGCAGGCATGCAGGCGATCACCGAGCGCATGAAGGCCGCGGCCGGGTTGCCTACCCAGATGGAGAAGGAAGGACGCGCTATTATGGCCCGCTCCGAGGCGGCGAAGAAAGCCGCGAAGTCAAAGCCGATCCCGGGCACACTCAACGATCCGGACTGGCGCCGCGACAACGATAAACTCTCAGATGTCGAATACCGCGCCCACGCCCTCGCGTCCGAAGGTATCGGCGCCGAGGAGGGCGGAACCTTTAAGGAAGCGGTCGGGAGAGTTCTTCCTTGGTATATGGGTGGGCCGATGTTCAACCCAGAGTCCTGGTGCCCCGGATACAGCAAAGTCGACCCCCTCGCACGCCAGATCGTCTCGTATCAGCGCATGGCGCAGACCGCCGCCGAAGAGGCGGTCATGGAGCGCGAAGGAACTCCGGAGGGGGCCGAGTTGGGCTGGGAGGCAATCGAGGAGGAGATCCGAGAGTTCGGGGCATGCTACACCCTCATTACCGGCAAGCATTATGACAACGGACTTCCAGACGGGCTCAGCAACCACGCCCGACTCGAAGCACAGCGCGACCACCCCCGCCCCGACCTCCTCTCAACTGCCAAGCTCTACCGCAAGACTGGCCGCTGCCAGCTCACCGACGAGCTTGAGCAGGAGGCGCGCGGATTCTGCTCCGCATTTAACAAGCGCGCTCTTGCCTTCATGCCTGAGGCGGAGCGTCAGACGAGCCCCCTCCGCGTCAAGCGGAAGGACAAGCAGGCGGTGCGCTAAGCGCCGCCGCCTACCCGCCAACCCTCAAGCTCAACCCGACGGCCAAACCTCATCAAGGAGAAACAAGATGAAGACCCTTTTGAAGGCACTGGCGGTAATCGCCACCCTCACCCTCACTGGAACTGCGGCACTGGCTGCACAGAGCGCAAGCCAGATCGCCGCGAGTTGGTGCTCCGATCCTGGCCGTGTTGGTCGTGATGGCCTCACATGCGCGCAGGCCGCGGCTGTCAAAGCCCAGGAGATGGTCTGGTATGAAGCATACGAGGACTGGCTCATCGTTCGAGGCCGGCTCCCGGAGACCGACAACGAGTTCAAGAAATGGAACCGGGACAAGATCTCTCTGGCTCTCGGTTGCGCATATAGCGTCAAGGATAGCGGCGTCCGATTTCGCACTCCGGCGCAGCTTCAGAGAGCGGCCCTCACGACCTACAACCGCATCATGGCCCGGCGCTTCGAGAGCCGGCAGCGGGTAGGTCTGAGCCACTGCGGCTGGTAATCCTCACCCCTGTCCTGCATCGAGCCCTCGCCGTCGGCGGGGGCTTTGCTTTGTGCAAGCCCCCTTTCGCCGACGAGGAGACGATATGACAGATCACCCGCACCCCGGAGCCCCAATGCAAGTCATTGCGCCCGACTGGCAAAATCTTCCGCGCTATGACCCTGACATCGATGGACCGGCGCCGAGGTGGGTGCACAATGTGATCAGGGCATGGGCGCGCGGCAGCGTTGAGATCATCCCCGACGCTTACCGCTTCATCGACCACCGGCCATATTCGCCGGCGTTTGTGCTCGATGGCGTCGAATGGGATTGGCGGCACGATGGGGAAGATGTCTGGACCCTCATCCACATCCTGCCGGATTCGGAATGGACCGACGTGGACGATGACATCCCGCTCAAGAATTCTGATCATTGAATCTTGATGTCGATGGTGCTGTTGTTCAACGACATGCGCTGCAACGCCGAGGGCGGCCCGTGATGGACCGCCCTGGTTAACTCCCCATGCTCTTCGGCCTGTTATTGACCCTTCATATCCACCCTTCCGGTTGGACCCCTATCCTCGGGGCGGCCCGCAGCTATCTCAGGGGATCGGTCAGCGGTGTTGTGGGGGATTGACCCAGGCTCCCCGCTGGCCTGTCCGGCATTGACCGTCCGGCTCGGGATTGGACGGGCGAGAGGCATCCGGAGATCCTCTGCCCTACGCGCAGCTGCCAAGTAGCGAGCTTGGAATCTTACCGCCGAACGCCCATCCGCGACCTATTGTCTCCACGAGCCCGTCGCGTCTGGCTCGCAAGGGGGATATAGGTCCCCGGTGCAGATTTCGTGCATCTACTTTTCTGCCCGCGCAAGTTCGATCACCGATCGATTCCCATTCGCTACAGCTACCAGCGGCGCATAGCCCAGGTCGTCGTGCGAGGTGAAGATCCACTTCAGTCGCATGGGGACATCCCAATCGCGAGGAAGCGCCGACGTGGCCTCTTCAAGAAGATGCCCCTGCTCCTCGTTCAGACTCTTCAGAGCTTCGGCACCTGCTTCGGCCGCTTTCTCGATCCGATCATCATGCATCAGTTCTCACCTATCCCTATCTCAATTTGCATCAGTTCATCTACTGATGCAGTGTCCAGTTCTGGGTATGTTCAGTCCTGTTCCCCGGCTGTTCCAAGTCAATTTAGAAGCTGGAGAACAGGCCCATGGCCCATGAAACAAGGCCTCTACCCGATGCGGTAGTTCGGCGATTCCCGCGTGATCTGCACGTCGTGCACATGGCTTTCCTTCAGCCCCGCGCCGGTGATCTTCACAAAGCTACAATTGCGGCGCATCTCATCGACCGTAGCGCATCCGGTATAGCCCATCGCCGCGCGCAAACCGCCTACAAGCTGGTGAAGCACATTGCCTGCGCTGCCTTTGTAGGGCACCTGACCTTCGATGCCCTCGGGCACCAGTTTGTCAGAGGCGGCATCTTTTTGGAAGTACCGGTCCGCCGAGCCGCGCGCCATGGCGCCCATGCTGCCCATCCCACGGTAGCTTTTGAAGCTACGGCCTTGATACAGAACGACTTCACCGGGGCTTTCGTCGGTGCCCGCGATCATGCTGCCAACCATGGCGCAAGAGGCACCAGCGGCAATCGCCTTGGCGAAATCGCCGGAGAATTTGATGCCACCGTCGGCGATTATCGGCACGTCACCGGCGGCGGCCACGCAATCCATAATGGCGGTTAATTGCGGCACGCCCACGCCCGCGACCATCCGCGTGGTGCAGATGGAGCCGGGGCCGATGCCTACTTTCACAGCATCCGCGCCCGCGTCGATCAATGCGCGGGTGGCGGCACCGGTGGCGACGTTGCCCGCGACGACCTGCACATCGCCGAAGTGCTTTTTGGCACGGGTCACCGCATGGGCCACGCCTTCGGAATGGCCATGTGCCGTGTCGATCACGATCATATCGACGCCCGCATCGACCAGCGCCTCAGAACGCTCGAAACCCGCGTCGCCCACGGTGGTCGCCGCAGCCACGCGCAGCCGACCCAGATCGTCTTTGCAGGCGGTCGGGTTCAGCACGGCCTGTTCGGTGTCGCGCAGGGTCAAAAGCCCGGTCAGCTTGCCCTTGGCATCGGTGACCAGCAGTTTTTCGATCCGGCGGGATTTCATCAGGCTTATCGCCTCGTCCCGGTCGGCAGGCTCTTGCAAGATCGCCAGCCGGTCAGAGGTCATCATCACCGACACCGGCGTGCGATCGTCAGAGGCGAAACGCATGTCACGGTTGGTCACGATGCCCAGCACGCGGCCATTTTCATCCACCACCGGGAAACCCGTCACGCGGTAACGCTCTTGCAGCGCCTTGGCATCCGCCAGCGTCTGGTCGGGGCGCAGGGTGATCGGGTTGTAGACGATGCCGGATTCAAAGCGTTTGACCCGGCGCACTTCGCGGGCCTGCTCTTCGATCGTGAGGTTGCGGTGCACCACCCCCATGCCCCCGGCCTGTGCCAGCGCAATCGCCATGCGGCTTTCGGTCACCGTATCCATGGCCGAGCTGAGCAGCGGGATATTGAGCGCGATGCTCTGCGTGACGCGGGTTCTTGTATCTGCAGTAGATGGCAACACAGAGGACGCCGCGGGAACCAGCAGTACGTCATCAAAGGTCAGGGCCTCACGAATCTCCATTTAACACCTCGGGTCTGGATGGGTTCATTTGGCGGTTTCCTATTTCACGGATGGCTGGGATTGGAAAGACCTATTCCCCCGCGTAAGGAGTGAACATGGAATGACGTAAGCGCGGCACGAATTGCCGCCCCGCATCTTTCCCCCGCCGCGCGGAACGCTATGGTGGCGCAAAGAAACAAAGGACGGCCCCGATGAGCAGTGATCCCCTCGTGATTTTCACACCCTCCGGCAAGAGAGGGCGCTTTCCCAAAGGCACACCGGTGCTGACCGCCGCACGGCAGTTGGGCGTTGATCTGGACTCAGTCTGTGGTGGGCGCGGCATCTGTTCGAAATGTCAGGTCTCGCCGGGCTATGGGCAGTTTTCCAAACATGGCGTCACCGTCGCGCCTGATGCGCTGAGCGATTGGAACGCGGTCGAGGAACGCTATGACGAAAAGCGCGGGCTGAAAGAGGGCCGCCGTCTGGGCTGCCAGGCCACGGTGCAGGGTGACGTGGTGATTGACGTGCCGCCAGAGAGCCAAGTGCACAAACAGGTCGTGCGCAAACGCGCCGAGGCGCGGGAGATCGTGCTGAACCCGTCGGTCAAACTGTTCTACGTCGAGGTGACAGAGCCCGACATGCATGAACCCTCTGGGGATCTGGAACGGCTGCGCACCGCGCTGGCCGAGCAATGGGAGTTGGAAAAGGTCACCGCCGATCTGCACATCCTCCAGATGATGCAGCCGGTCCTGCGCAAGGGCGCGTGGAAGGTGACCGTCGCCGTGCATCTGGGCGATCAAGAGAACGCGGCCCGGATCATGAACATCTGGCCGGGATACTACGAAGGAACGGTCTACGGGCTGGCGGTCGATCTTGGCTCTACCACCATCGCGGCGCATCTGTGCGACCTGCAAACTGGGGAGGTCGTGGCTTCCTCTGGCGTGATGAACCCCCAGATCCGGTTTGGCGAAGACCTGATGAGCCGTGTTAGCTATTCGATGATGAACCCCGAGGGCGCCCAAGAGATGACCCGCGCGGTGCGCGACGGGATGAACGCGCTCTTCGCCCAGATCGCCGAAGAAGGCGCTATAGAGCCAAATCTGATCGTCGATGCGGTCTTTGTCTGCAACCCGGTAATGCACCATCTGCTGCTAGGCATTGATCCGTTTGAGCTGGGCCAAGCGCCGTTCGCGCTCGCAACCTCGGGTGCCCTGCGTTTACGGGCCGAGGATCTGGACCTCAATATCCACCCCTCTGCGCGGGTCTATCTGCTGCCTTGTATTGCGGGCCATGTGGGCGCAGACGCCGCCGCCGTTGCCCTGTCAGAGGCACCGGAGAAATCGGATGATCTGATGCTGGTGGTCGATGTGGGCACCAATGCGGAAATCCTGTTGGGCAACAAGGAAAAGGTGCTGGCCTGTTCCTCTCCCACCGGGCCCGCTTTCGAGGGTGCGCAGATCAGCTCGGGCCAACGCGCGGCACCGGGGGCGATTGAGCGGGTCGAGATCGACCCCGAGACCAAAGTGGCGCGGTTCAAGGTGATCGGCTGCGACCTCTGGTCCGATGAGGAAGGCTTTGAAGAGGCCGTCGCGAGCACTGGGATCACCGGCATCTGCGGCTCGGGCATCATCGAGATGGTCGCAGAGATGCGTATTCATGGCATCGTCGACGCGCCGGGGCTGATCGGCAGCGCAGAGCAGACCGGCTCGGCGTCGGTTTTCGCCGATGGGCGCACCAACAGCTATCTGGTCTACGACGGCACCGAAAAAGGCGGACCAAAGATCACGGTGACCAACCGCGACATCCGCGAAATCCAAATGGCCAAGGCCGCGCTCTACTCCGGGGCACGTCTGTTGATGGACAAATTTGGCGTCGACAAGGTCGACCGAGTGGTGCTGGCCGGGGCCTTTGGCGCCCATATCAGCCCCAAACACGCGATGGTGCTGGGCATGATCCCCGACGCCCCACTCGAAAAAGTCACCAGCGCGGGCAATGCTGCAGGCACTGGCGCGCGGATTGCCCTGCTCAACACCGACGCGCGGGCCGAGATTGAGGCGACCGTGCGCGCCATCCACAAGATCGAGACCGCCGTCGAACCACGCTTTCAAGAGCATTTCGTCAATGCCTCTGCCATTCCAAACGCAGTGGAACCCTTCCCCATTCTCAACAGCCTCGTTGCTCTGCCGGACGTGACCTTTAATACCGGCGGCGGCGGCACAGGCGGCGCCGGGGGCGAGCGCGGCGGACGCCGTCGCAGAAGAAAGGCCACTTGATGAACACGCCCGACAACAGCGATCAAGTCGAATTCTGGAGCGCGGCGGCGGGCCGGAAATGGGCCGCGCGGCAGGCGGAGCTGGATATCCTCATGCAGCCGGTGCTTGACGGCGTGCTGGCCCGCGCCGAGCTGACGCCGAAGCTGCGCGTGCTGGATATCGGCTGTGGGGCGGGTGCCGGCTGTCTTGCGGCGGCCAATGCGGTGGGCGACGAAGGCGCGGTGCTGGGCGTCGATGTCTCTGCCCCGCTTCTGGACCTCGCGCGGCAGCGTGCCGCCGCCCTGCCCCAAGTGGCCTTTCACCATGGCGATGCAACCGAGCTTGAACTTGAGCCCGCCTACGACCGGCTGATCTCGCGCTTTGGGGTGATGTTCTTTGCGGATCCGGTGCTGAGTTTTACGCGGATGGCCGCGCAACTCAGCCCCGGTGCAAGGCTCAGCTTTGCCGCTTGGGGGCAGATCCCCGAAAATCCTTTCTTTACCCTGCCCGCCCGCGCAGCCCGTGCCACCATCGGTGCCATGCCCAAAAGCGACCCTGACGCGCCCGGCCCTTTTGCCTTCCGTGACCCCGAACGTGTTGTCTCAATCCTCGCGGCAGCGGGCTTTACCGATATCGCATGCAAGGTGACCCAGCTTAACCTAACCCCCGCAGGCACGGTCGATGACCTTGCCCGGCAGATGTGTGACATTGGCCCGGCCAGCGGCGCGATCACCCATTTTGACGCCAACCCCGACCAAGTCGCCGAGTTGCGGCAGACCATTGCCGATGCCCTGCGGCCCTACGCGCAAAATGGCCCCCTGCGCCTGCCCGCCGAAATCAATTTCGTCACCGCGACGAAACCCTGACTTGACCTTCCCCGGCGCGCCGACTATCCCAACCTCAGCGCGCGGGTATGGTGAAAAGGTATCACGGCAGCTTCCCAAGCTTTAGTTACGAGTTCGATTCTCGTTACCCGCTCCACGCTAACCTCCCCTCCCAAGCCGACCATGGATGATCGCGGCCAAGGCGCGCGAACTTACCTAGGGTCACCTACGAAAAGCCCATTCTGGTCCGAATTTCGCCATGATTGCCCGCAAAAGTAGCAATCAGCAGGGAAGTAACTTACGCGCAAATGGCCCAACGAAGTCAGATGCGCTGGCAGGCAAAGGAAAAAAGCGTGGCAAACGCGTTTAGGGACTACGCAACATCCAAGGCGTATATCATCGTCAATTTCATCGTGCTGTGCTGCGTCGCTGGCATCAGCTATTCGATCGTCAAATTGGATTACGAACAACATATCGCCAGCATCCGTCAGGATGCGCGGCAGACGCTCCACGAAGTCAGCAACCAGGTGCAGCACCAGTTCCAAGAAACCATTCTGGTGACAAAGAACATCGAGAATATTCTGCTGTCCGGCGAAGCCTTCAAAGACAAAAAGATCGAACTTCTGGTCAAGGAGCTTCGGGACCGGAACCCCGGCATTCAGGCCTTCGCCCTCGCCCCTGACCTCAAGATCACCCATAGCTATCCCAAAACCCCGAACGCCGGGGTTATCGGGCTGGAATATAAGAACATTCCGACGCAGCTTTCCGGTGTCGCCAACGCCTACCGCCGCCAAAGCCCCACCATCGAAGGGCCGCTGAACCTCGTTCAAGGGGGCAAGGGCTATATCATGCACTACCCGGTGTTCGAGCGCCCCATCGGCCTCGGCGCGCCGCGTTTTTGGGGGGTGATGTCCATCGTGTTCCAGCCCGACCGGCTGTTTGAACCGCATCAAAACCCACATCAAGCCGCTGACTATATCTATAACCTCCGCGCCTTCCCGACAGGTGTCATGCCGGATGAGATCGAGCTCGCGACCATCGACCCCGCAGCGCCTGTCCGCACCCGGTTCGAGCTATTGGGCAAGACATGGGAGGCCACAGCAAGCCTTGCCAACGGTCTGCCTCCTTATGCTCCGCAAAGCCCCTACCTCGTGGCCTTCGCTTTGATCGCGACCATCGCACTGATGGCGGGGCTCTGGGCCTTCCGCCGGGTCACGCTGAAAAAGCAAGAGGCACATGCGCTTTTGGCCGAGGGCATCGGTTCGATCCAAGAGGGGTTCATCGCCTTTGACGAGAAAGAGCGCCTTGTCACCGTCAACAGTAAGTTTCTTGAGTATCACCCTGAAATCGCTGACCTTCTGATCCCCGGAAAAACCATCGAAGAGCTACTGCGCCATTGGGTCGCGCGGCATCAGCACCCCGAAAATGTCGAAGAGCGTGAGGCATGGATCGCCAAACGTCTCGCCCGGTTCCGCAATCCGACTGGCGCCTTTATCCTTGAGGTGTCCGACAACTTCTGGCTCAAAGTCACGGAATCGCGCACGCCGCATGGCTATACCGTGGGCATCTGGACCGACGTGACGGCTGAGAAACGCGCATTGGACGCAGCCAAGGCGGCGGACCGTGAAAAGACCGAATTCCTCAACAACGTCAGCCATGAGTTGCGCACCCCGCTGACCGTGATCTCGGGCCGGGCGACCTTCTTGCAACATGCCGAGAAACTGCCTCAGGCCCGTCGCTTGCAGACCGCATTGAACAACAGCGCTAACGCCACGCCCGATATCCGCCACAGCGTGGATGAATTTCAGAACTTCGTCTCGGACCAAGCGGGCGGGATCGCGGGATCGTCCAAACATATGCTGCGTCTCGTCGAAGACCTGCTGGATTGGACCAAAGTCGCGCGCGGCAAGATGGAGCTTGATCTGCAAGAGATCGAGACCAGCGAGATCGCCCGCTCCGTCGCCGATGACCTGCGCCCGGATGCCGAGGCCAAGGGGCTGACGCTCACCTACGAAGACAATGGCACGGCCCTTGCGAATGCCGACCCGGTCCGCCTGCGGCAGATCCTTTACAACCTGATATCAAACGCAATCAAATTCACCCGCAGCGGCAATATCCATCTTAAGATGCATCAGGACGCCGAAGAGATCACCTTTTCCGTGACCGACACGGGCTGTGGCATCTCTGAGGAAAACCTTGAGCGGGTTTTCCTACGGTTTCAGCAGGTTGACGGCTCCATGTCACGGGAAAATGGCGGCTTGGGACTGGGGCTGGCGATTGCCGAGCAATTGGCGACCCTGCACGGTGGCGGGCTGTCGTTGGAAAGCAAGATCGACGTGGGCAGCACCTTCCGGCTGACCCTGCCCCGGCCCTTGGCCGACAGCGAGATGCGTCGCTCGGCTTGACGTATAAAACAGGTAAACGCCCCGGCGCAGATCGGACCGGGGCGACTTACATCAGCTTCCGCCCCGCATCAGCACATCGCCATACTGGTCACGTAGGTCGCGCTTAAGCACTTTGCCCGTCGCGTTGCGCGGCAGTTCCTCGGCAAAAACCACCCGGTCCGGCACCTGCCATTTTGCAATCTGGTCCTCGAAGACTTTGAGGATATCCGCCTCTGAGGGATCGGCCCCATCGGCCTTCACGGCAATCAGGATCGGGCGCTCGTCCCATTTGGGATGGGTCGCACCAATTACCGCGGCGTCGGCCAGTTCGGGATGGGCGATGGCGATATTCTCCAACTCGACCGAACTGATCCATTCCCCGCCCGATTTGATGATGTCTTTGGCACGGTCACGGATAGTGATGTAGCCGTCGGCGTCCATTGTCGCGATATCGCCGGTGTCGAACCAGCCATCGCGCAGGGTGCTGTCGCTGTCGGACTGGTAGTATGCATCCAAAATCCAATGCCCGCGCGTGACCAGCGCCCCTTGGGTTTCGCCGTCATGCGGCAGCGGCTTGCCTTCGTCGTCCCAAATCTCAAGCTCAACACCAAAGACCGGGCGGCCTTGGTTCTCGCGCAGTTTATGTTGCTGGGCCTCGGGCAATTCGCCGTGTTTCGCCAAGGGTTTATTGACGCTGCCCACGGGCGACATCTCGGTCATGCCCCACGCGTGGATCGTCTCGACGCCATAGTCCTCGCGGAAGGTCTTGATCATCGACGGAGGACAGGCCGAGCCGCCGACCACGGTGCGCTCAAGGCTGGTGAGTTCACTGCCCGACTTCTTGGCCGCCGCCAAGAGCCCCTGCCAGATCGTCGGCACGCCGAGCGCCAGAGAGACGCGGTAGCTGTCGATCAGCCCCACCAAAGACGCCCCATCAAGGTTCGGCCCCGGCAGCACCATCCGCGCGCCGGTCATGGCGCTGGCATAGGGGCTGCCCCAAGCGTTGACATGGAACATCGGCACCACGGCCATAACGATATCGCGCGCGGAGATCGCGATGCTGTCGGCCATGTTGATGCCGAAAGAATGCAGCACGGTCGAGCGGTGAGAATAGAGCACGCCCTTGGGGTTGCCCGTGGTGCCAGAGGTGTAGCACAGGCTCGACGCCGTGTTCTCATCCAGATCGGGCCAGTCGAAACCAGCATCGCCCGAGGCTACCAACTCGTCGTAAAACATCAGCCCCGGCAGCGCTTCGGCGGCTTCGGCATCAGGGCCGGACATCAGTACGAGATGCCTGAGATGCTCCAGCTTGTCGCGGATCGCGGCGATCAGCGGCACGAAGGTCTTGTCGATGAACAGCACCTCATCCGCCGCGTGATTAAGGATATAGACCAGTTGATCGGCAAAGAGCCGGGGGTTGATCGTATGACAGACAAAGCCCGCGCCGGAGGTGCCGAAGTAAATCTCCAGATGCCGACGGTTGTTCCACGCGATGGTCCCGCAGCGGGCCTGAGGCGACAGCCCCAAATCGGTCAAGGCCGAACCCAAGCGCCGCGCGTTCTCGGCCACCTTGCCCCAGTTGGTTTGCTCGACCCCGCCTGTGGTTAAAACCGAGATAATCTCGCCTTCGGGGTGATAGCGTTCGGCATGGGAAATCAGACTTGAGATCAGCAGCGGCTGCGTCATCATCTGGCCAAGCATAATGGGGATCCTCCAATCATTTGCGTTGAGACTGTCCAAAGGTCAGGGCAGTTGCAAGCCTTCCCCTCCGGCAAGTCAAAATCGGCAACGATAGGCAGCAGAATGGCCCGCGCAGGCGGGGTTCGCCTGCGCGCGTCGGTCCATCAATTTTGGATGTAGTCCCTAGCCGCGATGCTGGTGGATATAGCCGATCAACCCGGCGGTGGAGCCATCCTTGCCTTCGGCAGAAACCTCTCCTTCGACCAGCGGCTGAAGGGACTTGGCCAGCTCTTTGCCCAGTTCCACACCCCATTGATCGAACGAGTTGATGCCAAGGATCACCCCTTCGACGAAAACGCGATGCTCATAAAGCGCGATGATCTGGCCCAGCGTGAAGGGATCAAGCGTTTCATAAGCCAGCGTCGTCGAGGGCCGGTTGCCGGGGAAAATGCGGTGCCGCGCTTGGCGTTCGAGCTCATCGCCCGACAGCCCGGCATCGCGCATGATCGCCCGCGCTTCGTCCAATGACCGCCCGCGCATCAGCGCTTCGGATTGGGCGAGGCAATTGGCGATCAGCAGGTCGTGGTGATGCTGCAAGTCAGGTTCATGTCCCTTGGCCGCGACCAGAAACTCACAAGGAATCACGCGAGTGCCTTGATGGATCAACTGATAGAAAGCATGCTGCCCATTGGTGCCCGCCGCCCCCCAGACCACCGGACCGGTGTGACGCGGGCTGTCAGAGCCGTCCATCTGCACGCCCTTGCCATTCGATTCCATCTCAAGCTGTTGCAGGTAGTCGGGCAGCATCTCAAGCCGTTGATCATAGGGCAGCACCGCACGGGTGGCATTGCCGCAGATTTGGTTGTGCCAGATGCCCACCAGCGCCAGAAGAATCGGCATATTCTCAGCCGGATCGGCGGCGCAGAAATGGCGGTCCATCTCCTGCGCGCCGCGCAAGAAGCTGTCAAAGGCCTTGGGGCCAATGGCGATCATCAGCGAAAGGCCAATGGGCCCCCAGACGGAATAGCGCCCGCCGACCCAATCCTCGAACCCGAAGACCTGCGCGGGGTCGATGCCAAACTCAGCGGTCTTGTCATCAGCGGTGCTGAGGGCTGCGAATTGCGCAGCCGGGTCACCGCCATGGTCCTGCATCCACGCCCGCGCGGTGCGCGCGTTGGTCATGGTCTCGATGGTGGTAAAGGTCTTGGAAGCGACGATCACCAAGGTCGTCTTGGCATCCAGCCCCCGCAGCGTATCCGCGATATGCGCGCCATCGACGTTGGAGACGAAGTGGCAGCGCGGCCCATCGTGATAGGGCGTCAGTGCGCGGGTTGCCATGGCGGGGCCAAGGTCCGAGCCGCCGATGCCGATATTGACCACATCCGTGATGTCGCCGCCGCGCACCTGATCGGCAAAGCTGCGCATCCGCGCCAGCGTGTCGCGGACCTGCGGCATGGCATCTTCGCCCGCCACCTCGACCGGCCCGCCATCAAGGTTGCGCAGAGCCGTGTGCAAGACTGCGCGGCCTTCGGTTTCATTGATCGGCGCGCCCGCGAACATCGCATCGCGACGCTCAGTGACCTTGGCGTTTTCTACCAGCTGCAACAGCGCCGCGCGGGCACCAGCGTCAATATTGGTCTTTGCGTAGTCAAACAGCATGTGCTGCGTGCGGAGCGAGAAATCCTCGGCGCGGTTCGGGTCATCGAACAGCGCGGTTATCTTGCGGTCCGCCACGGCGTGTTGCCGCTCTTGAAGGTCTTGCCAAATGTTCATCATGCCGCCCAGTAAACTTCGGTTTCATCCAGCACCGCTGCGATCGGCGCCTCGTCGGGGGAAAGCCCTTGCGCGCGCTCAAGGGCGGCGCGTTTCTCTTCCCCGAAAATCACGAGATGTTTGTTCAGCGCCCCGTCCAAGACATGCGCAGGAAGCGTGACCCGCGCGGTGGGCTGCCCCTCGGGGTAGACCGGGCACAGCAGTGGCGCATCAGCGGCCAAGGCGTCAGGCAGGCCGGGGTCGCCGGGGAAAAGCGATGCAGTATGCATGTCATCGCCCATGCCAAGCAGCAGGACAGAGATCGGCATATGGCTGGCCAGACTGGGGGCCACGGCCTCTGCCCCTTCGCCCGGCGACAGACCAGCACGGAAAAAGGGGATGAACCGTGCCGCGGCGGCGCGGTCGTTCAACAGATGCTCGCGGACCAGACGCGCGTTCGACAGCGGATCATGCTCATCGACCCAGCGTTCATCGGTCAGCATCACATCGACCCGGTCCCAATCCAGATCGGTGGCACTGAGCATTTCAAAGATCGGCCCGGGGGTAGAGCCGCCCGGCACCGCGAAAGACACGCGGTCATTGCCCGAAAGCGCCGATTTCAGCTTGCCCGCCAGTTTGTTGGCGACATTCATCACCAGCATTTCGCGGTCCGCATATTCGATGATGTTCATGGGGATACCTTTCGCCATTCACGGCCATCGCGCCGCATCATTTCTGTCGCATCCGTCGGCCCGGCAGAGCCGCTGTCATAGGGCTTTGGCACATCATTGCGCGCCTCCCAGCCTTGGATAATCGGATCGGTCCAGGCCCAGGCGGCCTCGACCTCATCGTCGCGCATGAACAATGTCTGGTTGCCCCGGATCACGTCCATGATAAGCCGCTCATAGGCATCGACCTGATCGCCCCCATCGGGGCCGAGCGCCTCGGCGAATGTCATGTCGAGCGGCACATCGACAAGACGCATGCCCCCCGGCCCCGGTTCCTTGATCGTCACGCCAAGGGTGATGCCTTCGTTCGGTTGCAGGCGGATCGACAACACGTTGCGGTGGCGGCCTGCGTCTTCGGCAAAGATCGAATGCGGCGTGTCCTTGAAAACCACGGTGATTTCGCTGGATCGCGCCACCATGCGTTTGCCGGTGCGCAGATAAAACGGCGTGCCATGCCAGCGCCAATTGCTGATATGGGCCTTGAGCGCCACAAAGCTTTCGGTGCGCGAACGCGGGTTGTCGACGGCGTCGCGGTAGCTGGGGGCTTCTTCCTCATTGCCCTCTTCGGCCTCATACTGACCGCGAACCAGATGATGCGGCAACACAGGATCGATCGCGCGGATCACTTTCAGCTTTTCGTCGCGCACCGCATCCGGATCAAACCGCGCGGGCGGCTCCATCGCGATCAGGCACAAAAGCTGCATCAGGTGGTTTTGCACCATGTCCCGCATCGCACCGGATTTGTCGTAGTATTCCCCACGCCCGCCGACGCCCACCGTCTCGGCCACGGTGATTTGAATGTGGTCGACATATTGGCGGTTCCACAAAGGCTCGAACAACATATTGCCGAAACGCACGGCCATGAGGTTTTGCACCGTCTCTTTGCCGAGATAGTGATCGATCCGGTAGATCTGCTGTTCTTTGAAAAAGGTCGCTAGCGTCGCGTTCAGCGCGCGCGCACTTTCCAAATCGCGGCCAAAGGGTTTCTCCACGACAATGCGACATTCCTCGCCCGCCATGCCCCATTGCTGCAACCGTTCCGCCAGATCGCCGAAAAGCCCCGGCGCGACGGAGAAGTAATAGACCTCGATCCGGTCCTTGCCGGACATCAGGTCTTGCAGCTCGGCCCAGCCGGTCTCTCCGCGTGCGTCAATGGCGACATAGTCGAGCTTGGCCAGAAAGGCATCGAGGTTGTCGCAGGCGTCCTTGCCGCCGAACTCTTCGATCGCTTCGGCCACCATCTCGCGGTAGCCTGCGGCGTCCATCTCGGTCCGCGCGGCGCCGATGATCCGCGCTTCCTCGGGCATTTGGCCCGCGCAATAACGGCGGTATAAACCGGGCAAAATCTTGCGCCGGGCCAGATCACCGGTGCCGCCAAAGATGACCAGATCGAAAGGGTCGACAGGGATAACACGCGAAACCATTGATCAATCCTTGTCTGTGCGAGATAGCAGAGTTAGCGCAAACATACTTATTTTCACCCAGTTCACAAGACTGTGCGCCCCGCAACTTGGACTTTTGGGCAGGGTCGCAATAGCTTACCACAACTGGATAGGAACACACGGGATCACGCAAGGACCAATCATGAAAGATATCGCGCAAGCAAACGAGGGCAAGTTCCAGAACCCGGCGGTGACCGCCAAGGGGGAACCACGCGCCACCGTAGCCCTGCGCGGCGCGGAGACGCTGTGGTTCAACACTGGCACCCTGTGCAATATCGAATGCGTGAACTGCTACATCGCCTCCAGCCCCAAGAATGACGCGCTGGTCTATATCACCGCCGAAGAGGTGCGCGACTATCTCGACCAGATTGTCGAGCGCGACTGGCCGGTGCGCGAAATCGCCTTCACCGGCGGCGAGCCCTTCATGAACCCGCAGATGATCGAGATCACCGAAGCCTCACTGGCGCGCGGCTATGAGGTGTTGATCCTTACGAACGCCATGCGCCCGATGATGCGCAAATCGGTGCAAGACGGTCTGTTGCGGCTGCGCGATGCCTATCCCGGCAAGATGACCTTTCGTATCTCCGTCGATCACTACCGCCGCGATCTGCATGACGCGGAGCGCGGTGAAGGCGCTTTTGACAAGACGCTGCTCGGCATGGAATGGCTGCGCGACAATGGGTTCCGCATGGCCGTGGCGGGGCGCTCGATCTTTGCCGATAGCGATGCCGACAGCCGCGCGGGCTATGCTGCCTTTTACGCCGAGCACGGCTTTGACATCGACGCCCAAGACCCCGGCATGACCGTGCTTTTCCCTGAGATGGACGAGGCCGTTGAAGTCCCCGAGATCACAACCGCCTGCTGGGGCATCTTGGATATTTCGCCAAATGCGGTGATGTGCTCTTCCTCTCGTATGGTGGTCAAACGCAAAGGCGCTGAGAAGCCTGCCGTGCTGGCCTGCACCCTGCTGCCCTATGACCCGGAGTTCGAGCTTGGCACGACCTTGGCCGAGGCGGAGCGTGATGTGGCATTGAACCACCCGCACTGTGCAAAGTTCTGTGTCTTGGGCGGGGCGAGCTGTTCGGCGTGACGCCCCTGCCCTTTGGATGGCTGCCTTTTGGCTTAATGTAACGTGAACTCGCCCACTTGGTTCTGCCACTCACCGGGACCGATCAGCTTGCGATGGGTGAAACGGACCGAATGCAGCGGCCCATCCAGTTCCGCGCGCCAAAATTCGACGAATTCGAACAGACGCGGATGGTCTGGCGCGATATCGTAGTCCTGCCAGATATAGCTGTTCAGCACATGGCTATAGTCGGGCATATGATAAAAGAACTCTGCCGTGGTCAGCCCGTAACCTTTCAGCATCATCTCGGTTTCACTGCGGGGCATGTTGCGCCTCCTTTGCTGCCTCTGTATGACAAGTTTGCGCGGTGAGAATTACTTTTCAATGAAAACAGCATGTTGGCACTTGAGCCAGAGTGCTGCCAGTGCGTTTCGGCCACAGCCATTGCACCTGATATGCCCCGTCTGCTATAGAAAACCCCAAGATATAGAACCATAAAAATGGTGGGCAAAATACGTGACCGATACGCCGGATACCCCTGAAAACGCAGACGAAAAGCCCATCTTTCACGGGCCGTCGGTGACAATCGAACACGAGATGCGCACGTCCTATCTGGACTACGCGATGAGCGTGATCGTCAGCCGCGCGATTCCCGATCTGCGCGACGGTCTGAAACCGGTGCACCGCCGCATCCTTTATGCGATGCATGAGACCGGCAACACGCATGAGAAAGCCTACCGCAAATCTGCCCGCCCGGTGGGCGATGTCATGGGCCAGTACCACCCGCATGGCGATAGTGCGATCTACGACGCGCTGGTGCGGATGGCGCAGGATTTTTCCATGTCGCTGCCGCTCTTGGACGGTCAGGGCAACTTCGGCTCGATGGACGGGGATAACCCGGCGGCGATGCGTTACACCGAGGTGCGCATGGACAAGCCGGCCGCCTATCTATTGGCGGACATCGACAAGGAAACCGTTGATTTCCAAGACAACTATGATGGCAAGCAGCAGGAACCGACTGTCCTGCCCGCGCGCTTTCCCAACATGCTGGTCAATGGCGCGGGCGGTATCGCCGTCGGCATGGCAACCAACATCCCGCCGCACAACCTTGGTGAGGTGATCGACGCTTGCCTCGCGCTGATTGACGACCCGGACCTCACCTCTGAGCAGTTGATCGACTACGTCCCCGGCCCCGATTTCCCGACAGGCGGCATTATGCTGGGGCGTTCCGGCGCGCGCAAAGCCTACCTTGAGGGGCGTGGCAGCGTGGTGATCCGCGCCAAAACGCGGGTCGAAGAAATCCGCAAAGACCGCTGGGCCATCGTCATCGACGAGATCCCCTATCAGGTCAACAAGGCCTCGATGATCGAAAAGATCGCCGAGCAGGTCCGTGACAAGAAAATCGAGGGCATTTCCCACGTTCAGGACGAAAGCGACCGCAACGGCGTGCGCGTGGTGGTCGAATTGAAACGCGACGCGACTGCCGAAGTGGTAATGAACCAGCTTTACCGTTTCACGCCGATGCAGACCTATTTCGGCTGCAACATGCTGGCCCTGAACGGGGGCCGCCCCGAGCAACTGACGCTTCGCAAGTTCCTCAGCTACTTCATTGACTTCCGCGAAGAAGTTGTCGCCCGCCGCACCGCCTATCTGCTGCGCAAGGCGCGCGAACGCAGCCACATCCTTTGTGGTCTGGCCGTGGCCGTCACCAACATCGACGAGGTTGTCGCCACCATCCGTGCCTCTGCCGACGCGGCCGAGGCACGCGAAAAGCTGATGACCCGCCGCTGGCCCGCCGAAGATATCCTGCCCTATATCGCGTTGATCGACGATCCGACCCATACCGCGAATGACGATGGCACCTATAACCTCTCTGAGGCGCAGGCCCGCGCGATCCTTGAACTGCGTTTGCAGCGCCTGACCCAGATCGGCGTCAAGGAAGTCACCGACGAGCTGGAAGAGTTGGCCGGTAAGATTAAAGAATATCTCGAAATTCTCGGCTCCCGTGAGCGCATCCTCGGCATCATCTCGGACGAGCTGCGCGAGGTGCGCGAGCAATTCGCCGTGCCGCGCCGGACAGAGATCGTCGACTGGTCGGGCGACATGGACGACGAAGACCTCATTGCGCGCGAGGACATGGTCGTGACCGTGACTTCCGGCGGCTACATCAAACGCACGCCGCTGGCCGACTTCCGCGCGCAGCGCCGGGGCGGCAAGGGTGTTTCGGGCATGCAGACCAAGGAAGAGGATGTTGTCACCAACCTCTTCGTTGCCAATACCCATACGCAGCTTTTGTTCTTCACCACCGATGGCATGGTCTACAAGCTGAAGACATGGCGCCTTCCACAGGGGGCCCGCACCGCCAAGGGCAAGGCCATCGTGAACATTCTGCCCATACCCACCGGGGTCTCCATCGCCGCGATTATGCCCGTGGACCGGGATGAGAAGGATTGGGACGACCTACAGGTGATCTTTGCGACCTCCGCCGGGACCGTGCGGCGCAACAAGCTGTCGGATTTCACCAATGTGAAGTCCAACGGCAAGATCGCGATGAAGTTCGAAGGCGAACACGAGGGCACCACGCTGATTAACGCGCGCATCGCCTCGAACGATGATGACGTGATGCTGGTCACCGACGCGGGGCGCGCGATCCGCTTCCCGGCGACCGACGTGCGGGTCTTCAACTCGCGCAACTCCGTCGGCGTGCGCGGCATCCGTTTGGGCGAAGGAGATAACCTCGTTTCCATGTCCGTGATCCGGCACTTCGAGGCAAGCTCGGAAGAACGTGTCGCCTATCTTAAACAGCGCCGCTTGATGGCCGGGCTGACCGATGACGACAGCAGCGACGACGAGGAAGAGCAGGTTCAAGCCGGGCAACTCAGCACCGAACGCTATGCGGAAATGTCGGCAGCCGAAGATCTGATCCTGACGATCACCGCTAAGGGCGCGGGCAAGGTTTCCTCGGCCCATGATTACCCGGTCCGAGGCCGCGGCGGCATGGGTGTGACCGCTTGGACCAAGGCAATGGCCCATGGCCCTATCGTCGCCTGTTTCCCGGTGGAAATGTCCGATCAGGTGATGCTTGCGACCTCCAAAGGCCAGTCGATCCGCGTCCCGGTTGAGGGGATTTCCTTCCGCTCGCGCAGCGCAGGCGGCGTGAAGGTGTTCAGCACCGGCAAGAACGAAGAAGTCGTCAGCGTCGCTTGGATCGCCGATCAGGGCAA
Source organism: Sulfitobacter dubius (assembly GCF_027214245.1). Lineage (GTDB taxonomy): Bacteria > Pseudomonadota > Alphaproteobacteria > Rhodobacterales > Rhodobacteraceae > Sulfitobacter > Sulfitobacter dubius_A. Next base: position 224,423 of record NZ_JAPWHM010000003.1, read on the forward strand.
CGAAGAGGAAGAAGGCGAAGCCGCCGAAGGAAGCAGCGCCGCCGAATAATCGGCAGCCGCTCCGCCCCCTGCGCAAAACGCGGGGGGCGTTTTTTTTTCGACAGACTATCCAGCAATAAAAAAACCCCCACGCTATCAGCGTGGGGGTTTTTCCAACTTAAGCTTTCGTCAAGACTTAGTTGGTAGTCGTTGTTGTAGTCGAAGAAGAGGAGCCCGACGCAATCGCGATCAGGACCAGAGCCGCACCGGCAGCAGCAGCGCCGCCACCCAGGCCAGCGCCCGCTTCAAAAAGACCAGCGCCATCAGCACGAACGCAAACACGTGCGGTGTTGCCGTCTACTGTTACTGGATTCGGCTTACAGTTGTAAATAACGCCGTTAGCGCCCTGAACCTGAAGCGAATAGACGCTATCGTCCGATGCGCCAAGAACAGCTGCCTGTGTTGTCGTTTGGGCGAATGCAGCACCCGAAAGAGCGATAGTCGCCGCCACCGTTGCAAGAATTTTCACGTCTAGGTACTCCTGTATCTCGTCAAATTTTAAACTCACTGCACCATCGCATATAAACGAGAGCAGCGCAAAGGCGAAATGTTAAGGCATAGTTAAGAACCAAAGCAGTGCCCGCTGTTTAAGCAACCCCGTCAACGCTCGATTGTTCCCGGTCTTGCATGCTTAAATATTGTACAAATCTTTGAACTTATTCTCCAGATAAGTCAGCAAAGGCGCCTCCGTCGGCGGCTTTCCGCAAGCCCGCGCGATCACCTCTCCCGGCTCGTAGAGCCCGCCGTGCTGCTGCACATTCTCGCGAAGCCATGCGGTGGCCGTGCTTGTATCTCCTCTTGCCAAGGCGTCATCAAGATCAGGTACCGCTTTCCGCAGTGCCTCATGAAGGCATCCCGCATAGACATTGCCGAGGCTGTAGGTTGGGAAATACCCCAATAGCCCGACCGACCAATGGACATCCTGCAAGACCCCGTTTGAGGGACGGTCAACCGCGTAGCCGAAATCGGCCTCGAACCGATCGTTCCATGCGGTCTCCAACCCGTCGACCTGCAGATCGCCCGACATCAGCGCACGTTCAAGGTCGAACCGCAGCAGGACATGAAGGTTATATTGCAGTTCGTCAGCCTCGGTCCGGATGAAGCCATCCGACACGCGGTTGACGATTCTGTAAAATGTCTCGACATCCGGCACGCCAAAGTCGCCGTAGACAGCCGTCATCTCGCCGTAGAGCCATCCGGTGAAGGCGCGGCTGCGGCCAATTTGGTTCTCATAGATTCGGCTCTGGCTTTCATGCACCCCCATCGACACCCCGCGCCCCAGCGGGGTCAGCAGGTAGGCGCTGTCGATTCCCTGTTCATAGGCGGCGTGGCCAACCTCATGCACGGTGGAGTAAAAGCAGTTGAACGGGTCAAGCGCATTGGTCCTTGTGGTGATCCGGACGTCCAAACCCGAGCCCGAGGAGAAAGGATGCACCGCCTTGTCGATCCGCCCGGTGGCCAGATCATAGCCAAAGCGCCGCGCAAGTTTGGCGGTCAGGGTCATCTGCGCCGCTTCGTCAAAAACCCCTTCCAGCACCGGTGGCGCTTCGGCCTCCCGCACGGCGGCGCGCAACTCGGACAACTTTGGGCGCAGCGCGCCGAACATGGCTTCGAGGTCCGCCGCCGTGGTGCCGGGCTCATAGTCTTCTAGCATCGCGTCGTAGATACCGATATCGCGCCCCTCGGCCAGCGCAGCCCCCTCTTCCCGTTTGAGGGCGATCACTTCTTTCAAGGTCGGGGCGAAGGCCGCGAAATCGTCGGCGGCACGGGCCTCGGCCCATGTGCCTTGGGCGGCGGAGGTGACACGGGCGATCCGCGCCGCCAGATCGGCGGGGACACGGGTCGCACGGTCAAAATCGCGTTTGATGTGGCGCAGATTGGCCTGCCCCACCGCGTCCAGACCCGCCGTTTCGATACGGCCCAACCAATCGGCGATACGCGGGTCGATGCGGCGGGCGTGCAGCACGCTTTCCATCGCCGCCATCTCCTCGCCCCGCTGGGGCGCGGCGCCGCGGGGCATGACCGTTTCTTGGTCCCAGCCGAGCCGCCCCGCGACCTGCGCCAGCGCTTCGGTCTCGCGCTGAAAGGCCATCAAATCGTCATATGCAGTCATGTCTCAGCCTCTCAGCAATGTGGCGACGGGATAGGCCGCAAGGAAACGCGCCCGCAGGATCAACACCCAGAGCAGAACGGCAAGCGCTTGATGCGCCAGCGCCAGATGCACCGGGGCGGCATAGAGCACTGTGGTGATGCCCAGAACCACCTGCAAGGCCAGCGCCGCCATCACCGCATTAAACGCAAAGCGTGTCCGCGCATGGGCCGAGCGGCGGCCGCGCAGCCAGACGACCACGCCGAATGCAAACAGCAGATAGCCCGCCATCCGGTGCATAAATTGCACCAGTCCGGGATTTTCAAAGAAGTTGCGCCATGTGGGCGTGATATCGAAAGCCTCTGGCGGGAAGAACTGCCCCTGCATCAGCGGCCAGTCGACGAAGTAGCGGCCTGCGTCAATCCCAGCGACCAGCGCGCCCAGCAAGATTTGCAACGCTGCAAAATGCAACAACCCCGTGGCCATGCCGAACTGCTTGGCCTCCTTCGCGCGGCGGGCCTGAATCAGGTCGCGTTCGCTGCGGCCCAGCAAGAGCACATACCATGTGATAAAACCGAGGATGACAAAGGCGAGGCCGAGATGGGTCGCCAAACGGTATGAGGCCACATCCGTCACCCCCTGCCCGCTGGTCACGCCTGAGGCGACCATCCACCAGCCAATCGCCCCCTGCGCGCCGCCCAATGCACCGATGAAAAGCAGGCGTTTATTCCAGCCCACAGGAATTTGACGCCGAAGCAGGAAGTAGAGAAAGCCCAAAACCCAGACGAGGCCAATCACCCGGCCAAGTTGCCGATGCCCCCACTCCCACCAGTAAATGCTTTTGAAATCAGAAAGTTCCATCCAAGAGTTCTGGACCTGGAACTCGTCGATCTGTTTGTATTTATCGAACTCAGACTGCCAGTCGGCCTCAGTCATCGGTGGCAGGGCACCGGTTACGGGGCGCCATTCGGTGATGCTGAGCCCAGAGTCGGTCAGCCGCGTCAGCCCGCCCACGGCGATCATGACAAAGACGAGCGCGAAGAGGATCATCAGCCAAATCCGGATCGGGCCGCGTGCGCCGCCACGGCCCTTGTCGATGCCGCCGGTTTGCACCGGGGCACGGCTGGGTTGGTCGGTGCCGACCTCTTCGAAAAGTTTGCGTTTTTCCGCCATGGCGCGCCTCATTTTCCGTTTGGATGCAGTGGTATGCCATGGGCGGGGAAAGGTCTAGCGGGGGTCGTTATGTTCGAAACGGTGCAGAGGCAGTCCAGACCGGAGCCAAGCCGCAGGCGCCGGGCCATCGCCTGCCCGCCCCACGGGGAGGCGTTTTGCTGAGGCTAGGTGCGCCTTTGCGACAAAGCGTTGACGCTGCACGATAAAGTGGCATGAACCACCCCACGCATCGCCACCCCACGGGCAGCCGCTGGCCCTCAGTCTTCCCTCAGCCCTTGTTCTTCCACCGGACCATTTGCCGCAGGATCCCATGCAGCATCTGAACATCCGCTCGGGTCAGCGGCATCCGCGACCACATGTTGCGCAGGTTCAGCTTCATTGACGCCGTTTTGTGCTCGGGGTAGAAGAAACCCGCCTCTTCCAACCGTTCCTCGTAATGCCGCGCCAGATGGTCGACCTCGGCTCCTTTGGCCCAGTCGGTGCCCGCCATCTCGGTCACCACATGCGTCACTTCGCCCTGTGCACGCATCCATTCGTAAGACATCAAAAGCACACATTGCGCGAGGTTGAGCGAGGCGAATTTCGGGTTCACCGGGACCGAGACGATGGCGTTTGCCTGCGCGATATCCTCATTCTCCAGCCCTGCCCGCTCAGGTCCAAAAAGCACCGCAACCCGTTGGCCTGCCGCGATCTTTTCCGCGGCCAGCCGCATCGCCGCTTCGGGGCTGTAGACCGGCTTGGTCAGGTCGCGGCCGCGCGCGGTGGTGGCAAAGGTGAAATCGCAATCGCTGAGCGCGCCCGGCAGATCGTCGCAATGCTGCGCCTCATCCAACAGCCGCCCCGCGCCCGAGGCCATGGCCACGGCAGATTGGCTGGGCCAGCCGTCGCGCGGGGCCACGACGCGCATGTGATCAAGGCCAAAGTTCCACATCGCGCGCGCCGCGGCGCCGATGTTCTCGCCCATCTGTGGGCGGACAAGCACGATGGCCGGGATCGGTGCAGGCTGGACGGAGGAGGAAGTTGTCTGGGTCATGCGCGCCTCATAGCCCCTGCGCCGCACCACCGCAAGAAAGCCCGCGCCACAGACGCATATCCGTTTTCTTTTGCAGCGCCTTGCGCTAGTCAGACCTCCAGACCCGAAAAGGGCCCCAGACCCGATTAAGGATAGGACCATGGACGCGCCAGAACAGCCGCAGATTTACCTTATCACCCCGCCCGAAGTTGAGCTGAGCCAATTCCCCGCGCAACTGGCCGCCGTGCTGGACGCGCATCCGGTCGCCTGTGTGCGGATGGCGCTATCGACCCGCGACGAAGACCGTCTGTCGCGCGCCGGTGACGCGCTGCGCGAGGTGACCCATGCGCGCGATGTGGCCTTGGTGATCTCAGATCACCTGCTGATGGTCGAAAAGCTCGGCCTTGACGGGGTACACCTCAGCGATGCCGCGCGCACCGTGCGCCATGCCCGCAAAGAACTGGGCGAAGATGCGATCGTCGGTTCCTTCTGCGGCACATCGCGGCACGAGGGGATGGCCGCTGGCGAAGCCGGGGCCGATTACGTCAGTTTTGGCCCCACCCAAGCCAGCACGCTCGGCGACGGAAGCTTTGCCGAGGCCGAATTGTTTCAATGGTGGTCCGAAGTGATCGAAGTCCCCGTCGTCGCCGAGGGCGCGTTGGACATCAACATGATCCGCGCCCTTGCCCCCCGGACCGACTTTTTCGGCATCGGGACCGAGATTTGGGACAAGGACGATCCGGTGGCCGAACTCGCCACCCTGATCGCCGCCATGCAGGGCTAAGCGGCCCTTGGGGCAGCCCGTTTAAGGGCTGCCCGCGCGCTTACAGAAACACCCGCTCAATGAACCAATAGGCCCCGACCGCCGCGATGACACAGGAGGCGGGAACCGCGATGGCCCGGCGATACCAATCGCGCTTCATCGCCCAGCCGACCAGCACGAAGGCGATCGCGATCACCGCAAGCTGGCCCAGTTCCACCCCAATATTAAAGCCAATAAGCGCCGGGACGAATTGCCCCGCTGGCAGGCCAAAGTCCCCCAGCACCGAGGCAAAGCCGAGCCCGTGCAGCAGGCCGAAACCAAAGATCACCAAGGGCCGCCAACGATTCAGCGCCGAATGAAAGATATTCTCGACCGCGACATAAGTGATCGACGCGGCGATCAGCGGCTCGACAATGGCACCGGGCACGTTGACCCAGCCCAGAGCACCAAGCGCAAGCGTGACCGTGTGGGCCAGCGTAAAGGCGGTAACCTGCCAGATCAAAGGGCGCAGACGGGTCGACAGGAAGAAAAGGCCCAGAACGAAAAGGATATGATCTAACCCTTTGGGCAGGATGTGGTCGAAACCGACCGGGATATAGCTGACGAAGGCTTGCCAACCGCTTTGCGCATCGCCGCCCGAGAGCGCGATCTCGGGGCTTGTCTCGCCACCCGCCAGATAGCCGGTATAGGGGTCTTCCACCCCCTGCTGGCGCAGGACCAATGCGCCCGCGCCATCGGGCCAGGTCACTTGCACCTGCTCGGCCCCTGCAGGCACTGCCGCCTCCAGCCGCCACAGACTGTCGCGCGGCAGTTCGGCGTCGACCCCCTCAGGCACCTCGATCATCACACTTTCCAAAGGCACGGCCGCGCCATTCACGCTGAGCAATGGCAGGCTGTTCCAGTTCGGCAAAAGCTCGGGCGCACGGGCCGCGATACGCGCGGCGGGCAGGCTGCGCAGCGCATCGTAATCGCCTGCATTCTCGGCATTGTCGGTGTCTTCGACAGTATCGAGGTCGATCCCCGCCAGCAGAGCCTCGAGGTTAATCTCAAGCGCCAGCACTGCGCGCCCTTCGGCGACGGTCAGGTCCGCGATTGTAGGTTTGACCTCATGCGCCTGTACCGCAGCGCCTATGGAAAATACCATCGCGCTTGACATTAGCCCAAGCAATGCCAGCTTGGTTCTTAATAAGATGAAAGTTCGCTTCATGAAACTGTCCCAGTTGTCCGCTATTATTTTCAGTATCTTACCGGCATTACCTGCCGTTGCCCATGAATACTGGCTGTCGCCGTTGAACTATCAAGTGGAAAGCGGTGAAAAGATCGCAGCGCATTTTCGCAATGGCGAAGAGTTTGTCGGATCGACCTTTCCCTATCTTCCCAACCGGCTCAGTCGTTTTGAAATCGTGGTAGAGGGACAGACCTATAATCTCTCTCCCCGTGCGGGCGACAACCCGGCGCTGCAGGTCCCCGCACCGGGCCGGGATGGTCTGGTCGTTGTACTGGCCGAAACCACCCCCTCAAAGGTGATCTATGAGGAATGGGAGAAGTTCCTTTCCTTCGCGGAACACAAAGATTTCCCAAAAGCCGAAGCCGATCACAGCGCCAACGGCTGGTCGCAGGAAAAAGTCGTGGAGAGCTATACACGCCACGTCAAAACCCTGATCGCCACAGGTACAGGCGTTGGAGACGACGCCCCCACCGGCATGACCACCGAATTTGTCGCCCTGACGAATCCCTATGACGCGGATTTCGAGGGTCAGATGAAGGTCGCTCTTTTCTATCAGGATGAACCCCGCGCCGATGCCCAGGTTGAGGTATTCGACCGCGCGCCGGATGACAGCGTGACCATCTCGCTCCACCGCACCGACGCGGCGGGCGAAGCGGTTATTCCAGTCACCGAAGGCCACGAATACCTCTTTGACGCCGTGGTGCTGCGCCCGGCAGCAGCGGCACAGACGGGTGCCGGATACGATCCCGACCAGCCGGTCTGGGAAACGCTTTGGGCGGCGCTGACATTTGCGGTGCCACAATAACGCCGCTTGCGCGTGGGCAGATTTGGCGGCTAGAAGCGCCGCATGACAAAGACAGCTGACATCCTGTGCATTGGCTCCGTCCTTTGGGACGTGATCGGCCGCTCTGAAAACGCCATGCGCCAAGGCTCTGACATGCCGGGGCGCATCACGCGTTTGCCGGGCGGCGTGGCGCTGAACATCGGCATGGCGCTGGCGCGCTTTGGGTTGACGCCCGCGCTGTTGTCCGCCGTGGGCCGCGATGCAGAGGGGGATGAATTGATCGCCGCCTGTACGCTGCGCGGTCTGATCACCGATCACGTTTACCGCTCAGACGATCTGCCGACTGACCGCTATATGGCCGTCGAAGGCTCGAACGGGTTGATTGCCGCGATTGCCGATGCCCATTCGCTAGAGGCTGCGGGGGATAAAATTCTGCGCCCGCTCGAAGATGGCAGCCTGCCTGCGCCCTATAAAGGCGCCGTGGCGCTGGATGGCAATCTCACTGTCGAATTACTCGCCCGCATGGCGCAAAGCCCGCTACTGGCTGATGCCGATCTGCGCGTCGCCCCCGCCTCGCCCGGCAAAGCGCTGCGGTTGACGCCCTTCCTGAAAGCTGGGCGCGGCACGCTTTATGTGAACCTCGAAGAGGCCGGGCTGCTGTGTCAGGCCAGCTTTGACGATTCCCCCTCCGCCGCCCGCGCCCTGCTGGCCCGCGGCGCGCGCCGTGCCGTGGTGACTGATGGCGGCAACCCCGCCACCGTGGGGCAAGGCGATGATATCATCACCCTCACCCCGCCCTCGGTCCATGTGGCCCGCGTGACGGGCGCAGGCGACACATTCATGGCCGCCCATGTGGCTGCCGAACTTGGCGGGGCCGTCGCGCAACCCGCCCTCAAGGCCGCACTCGACGCTGCTGCCCTTTACGTTTCCGGAGAGACCAAGATATGACAACCGCCCCTTCCGCCCTGCCCCTCACCTTCAGCGCCGAAGTGGCCAAGGCCCGCGAGAGCGGCGCTCCGATCGTGGCGTTGGAAAGCACCATCATCACCCACGGCATGCCCTATCCGCAAAACCTCGAAGTGGCGCGGCAGGTTGAGCAGGACATCCGCGATGTCGGGGCCGTGCCCGCCACCATCGCCGTGATCCGGGGCGCGTTGCACATCGGTTTGGACGATGACCAGCTTAGCGATCTGGCGCAGGCCAAAGACGTGGCGAAACTTTCGCGCGCCGATATGGCCGTCTGCATCGCGTCGGGCGGCACAGGGGCCACCACCGTCGCCGCCACCATGATCGCCGCTAATCTTGCAGGCATCGAAGTCTTTGCCACGGGCGGCATCGGCGGCGTGCACAAAGGCGCGGAGGAGAGCTTTGACATTTCCGCCGATCTGATGGAACTGGCACAGACCCCCGTGACGGTGATTGCGGCGGGCGCAAAGGCGATCCTCGACGTGCCGAAAACGCTGGAAGTGCTGGAAACCCAAGGCGTGCCGGTCATCACCGTTGGTCAAGACAGCTTCCCCGCCTTCTGGAGCGCGGGATCCGATTTGCAGTCGCCGCTGCGTCTCGATGACGCGGGCGCGATTGCCAAAGCCCACCGCACCCGCGCTGCCATGGGTCTCCCCGGCGGTCAACTCGTGGCCAATCCGATCCCGGCGGATGAAGAAATCCCCGCCGCCGAACTGGCTCCGATCATCGCCCAAGCACAATCTGAGGCTGACGCCCAAGGCGTGCACGGCAAGGGCGTGACCCCGTTCCTCCTCCAGCGCATCTTTGAACTGACCGAGGGCCGCTCGCTGGTCGCCAATATCGCATTGGTGCGCAACAATGCCCGGCTGGGGGCCCAGATCGCCGCAAACCTCGTCAACCTGCCGCGTTAAAGGCGAAAAACACCGTCGAGCCATTGCCGGGCCGGGGCATACGCCTTAGCTATGTTGCGATTAACTCTTCGGAAAACGGCGCAGATGAACACACCTTTTGATCCCGACCCAACGCAGGTCCGGCGCAGCCTTGTCGCAAGGCTGCGCGCGTCTTTCCTGACCGGGTTGGTCGTGATTGCGCCCGTTGGGCTAACCATCTGGCTGATCTGGAGCGTGGTCGGCTGGATCGACGGTTTCGTGCTGCCATTGGTGCCTAAAGCCTACCATCCTGACCGCCTGCTCCAAGATTTCCTTGGCCTCGACCCGTCGATGCAGTTCAATGTCCGCGGCCTTGGGGTCGTGATCTTTTTGATCTTCACCGTCATGGTTGGCTGGGCTGCGAAAGGGCTGATCGGGCGTTCGATGATCCGTTTCGCCGAAAGTCTGGTGGAACGCACCCCCGTGGTGCGGACGATCTATTCCGGCATCAAACAGATTTCCGAGACAATCTTTGCTCAGTCCGAGCGCAGCTTTGAGACCGCCTGCCTGATCGAATACCCCCGGCGCGGCATCTGGGCGCTTGGCTTTATCTCGACCGAAGCCAAGGGAGAGGTCTTGGCCCGGACAAACGCAGGGGGCGAGATGCTCTCGGTCTTTCTGCCGACGACGCCGAACCCGACCTCAGGCTTTCTGCTCTTCCTGCCGCGCGAGGATGTCATCGAGCTCGACATGAGCGTCGAAGACGCGGCGAAGCTGGTGATTTCTGCCGGGTTGGTCTATCCGCCGCGCCCCGGTGCCGATCTGCCCGAGGCGCTAGCCCTGTCGGACCCCGAAGACTCAGCCGAACATCGCGGGTAGATCGACGCTGCTGCGCTGGTTCAGGTCTTCAAAGTGATCCGTCAGGAATTGATCTGCTGCCGCGACACCCGCCTCATGCAACGCCCTGATCACGGCTGGGTTCGGCATCAGCTTGGTGGCCACCGAAAGCTGCGCCATGAGCGCGTCATCGGCGATCATATGCATGTGGACCCGCTTCATCCGCCCCTCGGGAAAGGTGCCATCCGCGATCAGGCGCTGGACGAAATCAATCGCGCGCATTTCTCGCAATAGGCTGGAATTAAAGCTGATTTCATTGATCCGGTTCTGGATTTGCTGGGGCGTTGTCGGCAGGTCTTCACGCTCTAGCGGGTTGATGTTCACCACCACGATGTCTTCGGGCAGGTCATCGCGGAACAGCGGAAACAGCGCCGGGTTGCCAGTGTAACCGCCATCCCAAAACGCTTCGCGTTGGCCGGTCTGAGCGTCGTCAATCTCAATCGCCTTAAATATCGTCGGGAGACATGCCGAGGCCAGCAGCGCGTCGGGGCCGATTTCGTCCCCCTCAAACACCCTGATCTTGCCGTTGCGCACCCGCGTGGCGCAGACAAAGAAGAACGGCGGTTTCTGCGCCCCCACTTTGCCATAGTCGAACCGCGCCACGACATCTTCGAGTGGATTGCGATAGAACGGCCCATAGGCATAAGGCGACACGACCCGCGTCAGCGAGTCTGAGATCGCCATGGGCAGGGAATATTCCATCGCCTGACTGAGCTTATCCAACCCAAAAGGCGCCAGCCAATGCGACATCCGCAGGTCGGAAATGCCCGACACCTGCCCCCAGAGCCAATCAAGGTTCTCTCGCGCGCCCTCGCGCCCGCCCGAGATCATGCCTGATTTCAGCGCCGCACCATTCAGCGCCCCGGCAGAGGTGCCGGAGATGCCGCAGATTTCCAGATCGTCCTGTTGCAACAGCCGATCCAACACCCCCCAAGTGAAAGCGCCATGCGCGCCGCCCCCTTGGAGGGCGAGGTTAATGCGTTTTTTGACCGCCACGGCGCTTACAACGCTGTCCAGCCGCCATCGACGCTGATGGTCGTGCCGGTGATCTGGGCCGCCGCGTCAGAGCACAGGAACGTTGCCGTGCCGCCCATCTGCTCGACGGTGGCGAACTCCCGCGAAGGCTGGCGCGTGAGCATGACCTGTTCGATCACCTCTTCGCGGCTCATGTCGTATTCTTTCATCGTGTCGGGGATCTGTTTTTCGACGATCGGGGTCAGCACATAACCCGGGCAAATCGCGTTGCAGGTGATAGGCTCCTTCGCCGTTTCCAGCGCGGTGGTCTTGCTGAGGCCCACAATCCCATGTTTCGCGGCGATATAGGCGGATTTATAGGGCGAAGCCGTCAGGCCATGCGCCGAGGCGATGTTGATCACCCGCCCCCAGCCCGCCTCGCGCATCATCGGCAGCGCTTCGGCGGTGGTGTGAAAGGCCGATGAAAGGTTAATCGCGATGATCGCATCCCATTTCTCGGCGGGAAACTCAGGGATCGGGGCGACATGCTGGATGCCTGCGTTGTTCACCAAGATGTCACAGGTCCCGGCTTCGGCGATCAAACGCCGACACTCCGCTCCCTTTGACATATCGGCCTTGATGTACCGGGCGGTTACGTTGCATTCCTCGGCCATCTTCTGCGCCAACGCATGATCCGCCTCGTCATCGGTAAAAGAGTTCAACACGATATCGGCCCCGGCCCGCGCCAATTCCCAGGCGATGCCCAGCCCGATTCCAGAATTCGATCCGGTGATGACGGCTGTCTTGCCGGACAGGTCGATTGTGAAAGCCATGGCGCTTCTCCTTGTTCATGCTGCGACTGCATCATGTACTGCGAAGCGAGCAAAGGGAAAGGGTTTGCGCGCGAAACCGCCAAGGGAGGAAACTGGCGAGCGATAGGCCAAAAAAAACGCCCGCACGAGGCGGGCGTAAGTTATTGAGGCAGGTTTCATACAGGCAAGAAACCTATCGAGCAGTGACCTCTGTATACGCCTACTACGGTCACAATCCAAGCTAAAAGTTTGATAAGGCGGGAATCCGCGGGTATGGATTAACTCCAACAAAATAAGGGCAGATCGTGATTGTTTCAAAAATGAGCTGGGATTTTTTCTCGACAGGACGGGGCGTTGCGGCGCTTTCTTCACTGATTCTGCTCTCTGGCGCGGCCTTGGCGGCCCCTCAGCATGGAATCGCCATGTACGGCGACCCAGCCCTGCCCGCCGATTTTGCCGCTCTGCCCTATGTACATCCCGAGGCCCCCAAGGGGGGCGAGATCGTTTTGGGCAATACCGGGGGATTCGACAGCCTTAACCCCTTCGTGCGCAAAGGCACCGCACCTTGGCAGCTGCCGCACTTCACCCATGAGACCTTGATGGGCCGCTCATGGGACGAACCCTTTGCGCTTTATGGGCTGCTGGCCGAAACCATCGAAGTGCCCGACGATCGTTCATGGGTTGAGTTCACCCTGCGCGAAGAAGCGCGATTTTCCGATGGCAGCCCGGTCACGGTCGAGGATGTGATCTTCTCGTTCGACCTTCTGGGCACCGAGGGCCACCCCCGCTACCACGGGCTGCGCCAGCAAATTGATAGTATAGAGCAGACCGGCGCGCGCAGCCTGCGGATGACCTTCAACAGCGACAACCGTGAGCTTGCCTTGCTGGCTGGGATGCGCCCCATTCTCAGCAAAGCGCAATGGGAAGGTCAGGACTTCGCCAATGCCTCTTTGAACGAAATCCCTTTGGGAACTGGCCCTTACGTCATCAGCGACTATCAAGCAGGCCGCCACGTCACGCTAACGCGCAATCCTGACTACTGGGGGGGCGAGGTGCCCTTCCGCCGCGGCACGCATAATTACGATGAGGTCAAAATCGACTTCTACGGCGATGCCAATGTGTTGTTCGAGGCATTTAAAGCTGGCCAAATCTCAGCCGTGCGCGAATTCAACGCCGAGACTTGGGCCACACAATATGACTTCCCGGCGATCAGCCGGGGCGAGGTGGTTAAATCCAGTTTTCCGCACAGCAAACCCTCGGGCATGACGGGCTTTGTGATGAATTCACGCCGCGCGCCGTTTGACGATTGGAGGGTGCGCGACGCGCTGATCTCCGCTTTCAACTTCGAGTACATTAATGAAACGCTGACCGGCGGAGCCCTGCCCAGGATCACCTCGTATTTCTCAAACTCCGACCTTGCCATGCGCGATGGCCCGGCGACGGGCCGGGTCTTTGACCTGCTGGCCGATTACGCCGACACGCTGCCGCCGGGCACGGTGGATGGCTATCGGCTGCCAGTGGCCGATGGCTCTGTCCGCAACCGCGCGGGCATCCGTGCCGCGATGCAGCAGCTTAATGCCGCCGGCTACCAGGCCGAAGGCGGTGTCATGCGCCGCGCGGATGGCACGCCGCTGACATTCACCATCCTTCTGTCCAAAGGCAGCCGTGAAAACCTAGCGATTGCAGAGCTTTACACCCAGGCGCTAAAGCGGCTTGGGATCACGGCGCAGATTGAAACAGTTGATGATGCGCAGTTCGTGGCGCGGCAGAACGAATATGACTTCGACATGACCTTCTTCCGACGCGCCCTATCGCTCAGCCCCGGCACGGAGCAGCGTTTCTATTGGGGGTCAGAGGCCGCCGATCTGCCCGGCACGCGCAACCTCATGGGCGTGCGCTCTCCCGCCGTCGATGCGATGATCGATCAGATGCTGCAAGCGCGTGAGACGGCGGATTTCGTCGCCGCCACCCGCGCGCTGGACCGTATCCTCACCGCTGGGCGCTATGTCATTCCCTTCTGGCAGTTCGACGAGGGGCTGATCGCCCATGACGCGCGCATGGCTTACCCCGACACGATCCCGCTTTACGGCGACGGGCCGAACTTCATGCCCGAAGTCTGGTGGTGGCAACCGGCAGAGGGTTCAGACCAGTGAGGTCACCCAGAGGATCGTCGCATCCTCATCGCTGAGCGAGACGACATTGTGCCCCATGGTGGCGTCGTAATAGGCGCTGTCACCCCGACGCATGTCGACGGGTTCGTAGAACTCGGTAAAGAGCCGCACCATGCCAGTCAGCACATAGAGGAATTCCTCTCCGTCATGGCGCACCCAGCCGTCGAACTCCTCCATCCGGCGCGCGCGGATGCGGGCGCGGTAGGGCAGCATTTGTTTCTTACGCAGGGCGTCAGCCAGCAGAACATGCTCATAGGTGCCGGTGGCCTTGGCCGCGCCCTCTTCGGCGCGGGTCACGGCCATGCGCCCGGTGATCTTCTCCCCCGCAGGCGGCGTAAACAGTTGCGGCACCGTAATCTCCAACCCCACGGCGAGCTTTTTCAGCGCGTCATAGGTGGGCGACATCAGCCCGTTCTCGATCTTGCTAAGCGTGGAGCGCGCCAATCCGGCCTGCCGGGCCGCCTGCTCCAACGTCCAGTTGCGCGCCTTGCGCAACTCGCGCACCCGCGCGCCAAGGTCGACCGGCGGGGCGGTCTCGCTTGCGCCGCTTTCGCGGGCGATCTGGATCATGGAACGGTGCGGCGTCTCTGTCATGGACCTGCTATAGCCGCGCCCAAAGGCGCTTGCAACGCTGCCCGCTTGCGATACCCGCCGCACCCCGCTATGCCCATTGCGCAGCAATAGATGGGGCGCACCATGGCCGAAGCGATCAAACTCGATATCATGTCAGACCCGATCTGCCCGTGGTGCTATATCGGTAAGGCGCATCTGGACCGCGCGTTGCAGGACCATCCCAATCATCCTTTCGCAATTGAATGGCACCCGTTCCAGCTGAACCCCGAGATGCCGCGCGAAGGGATGGACCGCCGTGCGTATCTCGAAGGCAAGTTTGGCGGCAAAGAAGGCGCGGTGAAAGCCTATGCGCCGGTCGTGGAACACGCTGAAAAAGCCGGGCTGAACATCAACTTCGAGGCCATGCAACGCACGCCGAACACGTTGGATGCCCACCGCCTGATCCATTGGGCCGGAATTGAGGGGCGCCAGACTGCCGCCGTCTCCGCCCTTTTCAAAGCCTATTTCGTTGACGCCCGCGACATTGGCGATGCCGAGGTGTTGGCCGACATCGCCGACAGCATCGAAATGGACGCCGCCGTGGTCACCCGCCTACTGAAATCCGACGTCGACGCGCAGGATATTCGCGACCGTGATGCCCATAGCCGCAAGATGGGGGTGAACTCCGTGCCGACGTTCATCATCGCAAATGCCCATGCGGTGCCGGGTGCACAGCCGCCCGAGCTATGGGCGCAGGTCATTGCCGATCTGACCAAACAGCAGAGCTAAACAGGGCGGCAATCATTGCCAAGTTAAGCGTTCTCGATTATCGAGAGCGCAACCACAAGTCATTCCCTGAAGCCTGCCCAGACGGATCCGCCGTTCGGGACAATCGCCGGAGCGCGCGTTCGTGACCACCGAAAATCCAAAATTCTCTATGGGCCGGGTCGAATTCGTGGCCCTCATTGCGATGATGACCGCCACCATCGCCTTTTCCATTGATGCGATGCTACCCGCCCTGCCCGAGATCGCGGCGGAACTCTCGCCCGAGATAGCCCACCGCGCCCCGCTGATCCTCACGTCCTTCGTGCTGGGCATGGGGTTGGGCACATTCTTTAGCGGGCCGTTGTCGGATGCATTCGGGCGGCGCAATGTGGTCTTTGGCGGTGCGGCACTTTATTCGGTTTCGGCCTTCGTGGCATGGATGAGCAACTCACTGGAAGTCATGCTCGTGGCCCGTATCTTTCAGGGGCTCGGCGCTTCTGGCCCTCGCGTGGTGGCCGTGGCGATCATTCGTGACCTTTATGCCGGGCGCGAGATGGCGCGGATCATGTCGGTGGTGATGATGGTCTTCGCATTGGTGCCCGCCATGGCCCCCATGCTGGGCGCGGGGATCATTCACGCGGCGGGCTGGCGGGCGATCTTCATCGCTTTCATGGCGTTTTCAATCATCTCGGTGGTCTGGATGGGCCTGCGCCTGCCCGAAACACTGCCGCGGGAAAACCGTCGGCCCCTGCGTGCGCGGCTGATCATCGGGGCAGTGCGCGAGTTGGTCGGACACCGCACGGTGCGCCTGTCGATCCTCGTGCAATCGCTGGCCTTGGCGATGCTTTTCTCGATGATCATGCTGGTGCAGCCGATCTATGACACCGTCTATGGCCGGGAAGAGAGCTTCCCGCTGTGGTTCGGGGGCATCGCCGTTGTGGCGGCCAGCGCCAGCCTGATCAATGCGCTGCTGGTCGTGCGCTATGGCATGCGCCGATTGGTGAGCATCGCCTTTGGCTTTCAAATCCTGTTGTCAGGGGCCATGTATTTCCTGAACCTCGGCGCCCTGCCCGACCCTTACGGCTTTGCAGCCTTCGTGTTTTTCCAGACCTGCCTGTTCTTCCAAGCGGGGCTGACGCTGGGCAACCTCAATGCCATCGCGATGGAGCCGATGGGCCATATCGCGGGCATGGCCGCGTCGGTCGTGGGGGCAATCTCTACCGTGCTGGCCGCGCTCATCGCCTCGCCCGTGGGGTTGATGTTCGACGGCACGACCAAGCCATTGGCGCTGGCGATGCTGCTCATGGCCAGCGGAGCTTACGCTCTGATGCTCTATATGGGGCGGATGGAAAACCGACAGCCAGTGGCGGCGGAATAACCGCCGCCCGTTCGGGGGCTTAGCCCTTTGCCTTAGCCTTTTTCGCAGTCTTTTCTTTGGCGATCACATGTTCGGCCAAGTCGCGTGCAATGGCAAAGGCGCCTTTGATCTTATCGGCATCCGTCTTCCAATCCCGGCGCACGACGATCTTGTTGTCCTTGACCTTGGCCAGCCCACGCTGGTCTTGGATGAACTTCACCAGCCCCTCGGGTGAGGCGAATTTGTCGTTGTGGAACTGGATCGTCGCGCCCTTCGGCCCGCCATCGAGCTTGGCGATCCCGGCGCGTTTGCACATCGCCTTGATCCGCACCACCAGCATCAGGGTGTTCACCTCCTTTGGCAGCTTGCCAAACCGGTCGATCAATTCGGCGGCAAAGCCTTCGAGTTCCACCTTGGTCGATAGCTCGCTGAGCCGGCGGTAGAGGCCAAGACGCACATCTAGATCAGGCACATAGTCCTCAGGAATGAGCACCGGCACGCCAAGGTTGATCTGCGGCGCCCATTGCTCGTCGGCCTCGCTGAGGCCCTCCATCTCGCCTGCCTTGATCTTGGCAATCGCCTCTTCCAGCATGGACTGGTAAAGCTCAAAGCCCACATCGCGCATCTGGCCGGATTGCTCTTCGCCAAGCAGGTTGCCCGCCCCACGAATATCAAGGTCTTGGCTGGCCAGCGTGAAGCCCGCGCCGAGCGTATCAAGGCTGCCCAACACCCGCAGACGTTTCTGCGCCGTATCCGTCAGCTTCGCGCGCGGCTTGGTGGTCAGATAGGCATAGGCACGGGTTTTCGAGCGGCCCACGCGGCCCCTGATTTGATACAGTTGCGCAAGACCGAACATATCGGCGCGGTGCACGACCATGGTGTTGGCCGTAGGAATATCGAGGCCGGATTCAACGATCGTCGTTGCCAGCAGAACGTCGAATTTGCCATCATAAAAGGCGTTCATCCGGTCATCCAACTCCCCCGGTGCCATCTGACCGTGGGCGACGACGTATGAGAGTTCCGGCAGCTGCGCCTGAAGGAAGTCTTCGATCTCACGCAGATCGCTCAATCGCGGAACGACATAGAAACTCTGCCCGCCCCGGTAGTGCTCACGCAGCAGCGCCTCGCGGATGGTAACCGCGTCGAACTCGCTCACATAGGTGCGGATCGACAGGCGGTCGACGGGCGGCGTACCGATGATCGACAGATCGCGCACGCCCGTCAGCGACAGTTGCAAGGTGCGGGGGATCGGTGTGGCGGTCAGAGTCAGCACGTGGATATCGGTGCGCAGGGATTTAAGCCGTTCCTTGTGGGTCACGCCGAAATGTTGCTCTTCGTCGATCACCAGCAGGCCGAGGTCCTTGAACCGGATGCCTTTGGCCAGCAGCGCATGGGTGCCGATGACAATATCGACCGTTCCCTTGGCCATCCCGTCGCGCGTCGCTGCTGCCTCTTTGGCCGAGACGAAGCGGCTAAGTTGGCGCACTTCGATCGGGAAGCCGCGAAAGCGTTCGGCAAAGCTCTTGCAGTGCTGCCGGGCGAGCAGTGTCGTCGGCGCGATCACCGCCACCTGAACACCCGACATCGCCGCGACAAAGGCCGCGCGCATTGCAACTTCGGTTTTACCAAAGCCCACATCGCCGCAAACCAGACGGTCCATCGGATTGCCGCTGGTCAGATCATCCACCACGTCGGCAATGGCGCGCAGCTGGTCGTCGGTCTCCGTATAGGGAAAACGGGCCGAGAAGGCATCCCACATGCCCGGTGGCGGGTCGAGGACCGGCGCTTTGCGCAGCGCGCGTTCGGCCGCAATGCGGATGAGCTTGTCCGCCATCTCGCGGATACGCTCTTTGAGCTTGGCTTTCTTGGACTGCCACGCCCCGCCGCCGAGCTTGTCCAGCAGCCCTTCGTCATGGCCGTAGCGCGACAGCAATTCAATATTCTCTACCGGCAGGTAAAGCTTTGATTGTTCGGCATATTCCAACACGAGACATTCATGGGCAGCACCTGCGGCGGTGACGACCTCCATTCCGTGATAGCGCCCGATGCCGTGGTCGACATGAACCACCAAATCGCCGGGGCTGAGGCTTTGGGCTTCGGTCAGGAAATTCTCGGCCCGGCGCTTGCGTTTCGGCGCACGGATCAATCGATCGCCCAGCACGTCCTGCTCTGAAATCACCGTCATGCCCGGCGCCTCGAACCCATGCTCCAGCGCCCAGACCGCCAGATGCAGCCCCCGTTTTCCGATGCGGGTGGCGTCCATCACCGGGATCGCCTCGGCCAGACCTTCGTCTTCGATGAGCCCAGTCAGGCGTTCGCGCGCGCCTTCGGAGTAGCTGGCGATCAACACCGGGCCAACTTCAAGCTTTGCTTTAATATGCTTAGCCAATGCCCCGAAAAGGCTTACAGATTCCTGCTGGCGCTCGGGGGCGAAATTGCGCCCGAGCCGGGCCCCTGCGTCCAGCACCCCCGGCCCAGTGGGCTGTGGCAGCGGGTTAAATTGTATCACCCGATGATCCAGCAGCGCTTGGGTCCATGCATCATCGGTCAAGTACAGCCCCTCGGGCGGCGCCGGTTTATAGACGCTGTCCATCTTAGAGCGCGTCTTCATCGCCAGTTTGCGCGTCTCATATTGGTCGGCGATGGTCTCCCACCGGGCAAGGCGCATCGGCGTCAGTTGATCGTCCAGCGTGATCGTGGCCTTGGGCAGATAGTCAAAGAGCGTTTCCAAGTTGTCGTGGAAAAACGCCAGCCAATGTTCCGCACCTTGATGTTTGCGGCCTGCGCTGATCGCCTCGTAGAGCGGATCATCGGTGCCCGCTGCGCCGAATTCGATGCGGTAGTTCTGCCGGAAACGGGTGATCGCCGCGTCGTCAAGGATGACCTCGCTGACCGGGGCGAGCTCCACCAGATCAAGTTTTTCCGTGGTGCGCTGCGTGGCCGGATCAAACCGCCGCGCCCCGTCCAGCACGTCCCCGAAAAGATCAAGCCGCACCGGGCCAAGGTCGCCGGGCGGGTAGATGTCGATGATCCCGCCGCGCACGGCGTAGTCGCCCGGTTCCATCACCGTGGGGCTTTGCACAAAGCCCATGCGCACCAGAAAGGCGCGCAGGGCTTTTTCGTCGATCCGGCTGCCCACGCGCGCCGCAAAGGCGGCGTCACGCAGGGTCTCGCGCGCGGGGATACGTTGGCTGGCCGCGTTCAGCGTCGTCAGCAGGACGAATTGCTGGGGCATCCCATGCACCAGCGCCGCTAGTGTCGCCATCCGCTGCGCCGAGATATCGGCGTTGGGCGACACCCGGTCATAGGGCAGGCAATCCCAGCTCGGGAAGGTGACGACCGGCATATCGGGCGCGTAAAACCGCAACGCGGCCTGCATCGCCGCCATGCGTTTGTCATCGCGCGCCACATGGACCACCGGCTGGCCGCCCTTGGCGATTTCATCAAGAATGGCGCGGGCATCATAGCCTTCGGGAACGCCGGAGAGGGTGATATTACGCGGATCGTTCATCGGGTCTCAATTGGGCCTCACGGGGGGCCTGTCAACCCGCCAGCGGGCCAATGCTTAGATTTTGATACATTCCCCAAAGCGCGGTCACGAAGATCGAGAACATGCCGATGATCTGGGTGTAAAGCCGGTGCCGCATCAGGCGCCGCTGCAACACGTCGCCGGTGGAGCCTTCGATGCGGATCAGCCGCGCGGTCGAGAGGCTCAGCAGCCCGACCAGCGACATGGGGAACCCCAGCAGCAGCAGGGCCTGGGCGAATTCGATGGCATAGACGAACCCCAAAAGCACCAGAGAGGTCAGCACGAAAAAACCCAGCCCCAAGAGCCAAAGCCCCGAGACCTGCGAGATATAGAGCAGCCGGTTCACATTGATCCGCACGATGTCTTCGAGATCGGCCTGCGCCTCGCCGCCATGACGCCGGGCGCGCAGCACCATGTCAAAGGGCACGCCCAGCACCCAATGACTTGCGGTGGACCACATCACAGCCAGCGCGATCCAGAACCAAAGGTTCGAGAAAGAGCGCATGTCAATCATTTCGAAAAGGGTCTGGTACCAGTCCAAGGCGTGCTCGTCCGAAATTTAAGTTCGCATCTCTTAGCGGTCCGGCGCGACAATTCATAGGGTTGAGGCGTTCAAAAATACATGGCAAGCCCATGCCAAGCCATTCTGAGGTAATTTTGATGCAACCCGTCCACGCCCCCTTCCCCGCTACCCGCCTGCGTCGCACCCGTGCCAACGCCGGTATTCGCGCGCTGGTCCGCGAGAATGACCTGCAACTGGGCGATCTGATCTGGCCGGTTTTCGTGCGCGAAGGCGAAGGCGTGGAAGAGCCGATCCCCTCCATGCCCGGGGTCATGCGCCGCTCGGTCGACACGCTGGTCGCGGCGGTGCGCGAGGCGGCCGATCTCGGCATCGGTACGGTCTGTGTCTTTCCCTATACCGGCCCCGAGGACCGGACCGAGGATTGCGCCCGCGCGTGGGATCCGCAAAACGCGACCAACCGCGCCATCGCGGCGATCAAAGAGGCCATGCCGCAGATGGTGGTGATGACCGATGTGGCGCTGGACACCTATAACATCAACGGCCACGACGGTTTTGTCGAAGACGGCATCATCGTGAATGACCGCACTGTCGAGGCGCTGGTCAAGATGGCGCTGGCCCAAGCCGAAGCAGGCGCCGATATCATCGGGCCGTCGGATATGATGGATGGCCGCATCGGCGCGATCCGCGACGCCCTTGAGCAGGCCGGGCATCATGACGTGATGATCCTGAGCTATGCCGCCAAATACGCCAGCGCCTTTTACGGCCCGTTCCGCGATGCGGTGGGTGCCTCTTCGGCCCTGACCGGCGACAAAAAGACCTATCAGATGGATCCCGCCAACAGCGACGAAGCCCTGCGGCTGGTGGCGCGCGACCTGTCGGAAGGCGCGGATATGGTCATGGTCAAACCCGGCATGCCTTATCTGGACATATGCCGCCGCGTGAAAGACACCTTTGGCGCGCCGACCTTCGCCTATCAGGTCTCGGGCGAATACAGCATGATCCGGGGCGCGGCAGACCAAGGGTGGATCGACGGCGAACGCGCGATGATGGAGAGCCTTTTGGCCTTTAAACGCGCAGGTTGTGATGGGGTGCTCACCTACTTTGCCCCCGATGTTGCCCGGCTTTTGGCCAAAAGCGCGTGACCTGAGGGCGTAAATCTGCGCAAAGGGTCCAACCGACATGACAAAGCGCGTGATTATGCGTAATCTCGCGCATAAGTCGGGAAAACCGGCAGCAGGCAACCGATCTTGAACATACAGGCAGAAAAGATGAGCAATCAGACATATAACCGGCGCTTTGTGACTTTGGGCGCCCTTACGGCCCTTGGCGCAACCGCGGCTTGCGGCAACGGCGTCGGCGGACGGGGCGGCGCCATGATCGACGCGCGCGTCGATGCGACCCTGGCCGAAATGTACCGCGGCTATCCCAACACCCGGCAGTTGGCCGAAAAAGCCAATGGCATGCTGGTCATGCCGTTGGTGACCGAAGCGGGCCTTGGCTTTGGCGGCGCTTACGGGCGCGGCGCGTTGCGCGTCAACGACGTGACGGTGGACTACTATTCGGTGACCAAAGCTTCGGGCGGCTTGCAGATCGGCGCGCAGCAATATGCGCATGTGCTGTTCTTCATGACCGAACCTGCCTTGCGCGAATTCCGCAGCTCGCCGGGTTGGGCGGCTGGCGCCGGTCTGGAGTATGTGATCTCCGACAAGGGCGACAGCGTGAGCGCTGACACGACCACCGTCATGGCCCCCGTTCTCGCAGCGGTCTTTGGCCGCGCGGGGCTGCGCATCGGCGCGACGCTGGAAGGCACGAAATACACGCGGATCATCCCCTAACGCAGGGTCGACCGATGGTCTTTGAAGGGCAGCGCCAGTTTTACCCGGCGCTGCCCTTTTTCATGCGCAAACGCCTTAGCCCATAGCGCGCAGGCGTTTAATCAGGCTTGACGTGTCCCAACGTCCGCCGCCTTGCTTTTGCACGTCTTTATAGAACTGATCGACCAGCGCTGTGACCGGCAGGCTGGCCCCTGTCTCATCCGCCGTATCCAGACAGATGCCCAGATCCTTGCGCATCCAATCCACCGCGAAACCGTGGTTGAACTCGTCGTCCAGCATGGTCTCATAGCGGTTCGCCATCTGCCATGACCCGGCGGCGCCTTGGCTGATGACCTCCACCACTGCGCGACCATCAAGCCCGGCTTTTTCGGCGAAGTGCAGCGCCTCAGAGAGCCCCTGCACCACCCCGGCGATGGCGATCTGGTTGCACATTTTGGTCATCTGGCCCGCGCCGCTGTCACCAATGCGGCGGCAAATCTTGGAATAGACCTCCATGATCGGCATCGCCCGGTCAAAGGCGCCCTCATCTCCGCCGCACATGATCGACAATTGGCCGTTTTCCGCTCCTGCCTGACCGCCCGAAATCGGCGCGTCGACAAAGCTCACCTGTGCGTCATCGGCAGTGGCGTAAAGTTCGCGCGTGACGGCCGCTGAAACGGTCGTGTGATCGACAAAGATCGCCCCCGCCGTCATGCCGCCAAAGGCCCCGTCCTCTCCCAAACAGACCGAGCGCAGGTCATCGTCATTGCCCACGCAGGCGATCACGAAATCCGCATCCTTTGCCGCCGCGCGCGGGGTCTTGGCCATGGCGCCGCCATAGGTTTTCACCCAGTCTTCGGCCTTGGCTTCGGTGCGGTTATAGACGGTCACTTCGTGGCCGGCTTTTTGCAGATGCCCCGCCATCGGAGCCCCCATGACCCCCAGTCCCAAAAACGCGAGCTTTGCCATGTGCTTTTCCTTATCATTCAGTTGCGTTATTCCCTGTCACAACACCTACCACCCTGCGCGCTCCGGTCAATCTGCGCGCCAGCTGAGGATCCCCCGATGGCATTGATGTTTCGCTGGCTTATCCGATTGGCGGTGTTTCTCGTCACGTTGAGCGTCGTGGTTTTGTTGCTGGTCTACTGGTTCGCCGCGCGGTCGTTGCCCGACTATGATGATCGGGTTGAGGTCCAAGGCGTCAGCGCCCCGGTCGAGATCGTGCGCGACAACGCCAATGTGCCGCATATCTTTGGTGAAACCGACGAGGACGTATTTTATGGCCTTGGCTTCGCCCATGCCCAAGACCGGCTGTGGCAGTTGATCACCCTGCGGCGCACCGCACAGGGGCGTCTGTCTGAGGTTTTCGGCACCGCCACCGTCACCACCGACAAGCTGATGCGGCGCTATGACATTTACCGTCTTGCCGTAACAGCGGCTGGTGAGCTTGACCCCGAAACCGACGCGGCACTTGAGGCCTATTCCGCCGGGATCAACGCCCGCCTAGATCAGATCAACACCGAAGCCTTGGGCCGTGGCGCGCCCGAGATGTGGCTTTTCAACGCGCCCATGGCCCCGTGGCGGCCTGCGGATTCACTGGCGATCACCAAATTGATGGGCCTGCAAATGTCGGGCCATCTGGAGGCCGAGGTGCTGCGCGCGCGTGTCTCGCTAGAGTTGAGCGACCAAGACCGTCTGCGCGACATCCTGCCCGAAGCGCCGGGCAGCGGGGTCGCCGCCCTGCCTGAATATGCTGCCCTCTTTCCCGAGGTGACAACGCGCCACGCCGCAGCGGCTCCGATGGACAGTCACCCTCTGTCGCCATTCAAACGGCAGGCCTTCGCTGGCGCTTCCAACGCTTGGGCCGCAGCGCCCACGCGCTCTGCCGCGGGCGGCACGCTTTTGGCCAATGATCCGCATTTGGGCTTTACCGCCCCCGCGATCTGGTACCTCGCCCGGCTGGAGCTTGAGACCGGCGGCGTGATCGGCGGCACGATACCCGGCATGCCCGTGGTGCTAACGGGCCGCAGTGCCGATCTGGGCTGGGGGCTGACCACCGCCTATGTGGACGACCAAGACGTCTATATCGAAGAGCTGAACCCCGATAATACCGAGGAATACCGCACCCCCGACGGGTTCAAGAAATTCCGCAAACGCTCATCCATCATCAACATCGCCGATGCTGATCCGATCACCGTCACCCTGCGGTGGACCGACAATGGTCCGGTGCTGCCGGGCAGCCACTACAACCTTGGCAGCATCACGCCGCCCGGGCATGTGGCTTCTGTCGCCTCGACCCTCTTTACCGAAGAAGACACCTCGCTTGCCGCCGCGATGAAGGTCATGCGGTCGAAATCTGTGCAGCAGGCGATCAATGCCGCGACCGATTATGTAGCCCCTGCGCAGAACCTGACGCTGGTCGACCGCGACACCATCGCAATGAAGACCATCGGCGCCATGCCGCGCCGCGATGCCAATCACCAAAGCGAAGGGCGCATGCCCAGCCCCGGCTGGATCGCCGCCAACCGCTGGGACGGGATGCTGCCCTATACCGCCAACCCCGAATTCATCGCCCCCGCAGGCGGCATTCTTGGCAATACCAACAACAAGACGGTCGACCGCCCCTTCCCCAACCATGTCTCCTTTGTCTGGGGCGACACGCAGCGGGTGCAACGCTGGCAGCGGCTGATGCAGAACCGCGAGGTACATACCCGCGACAGCTTCATCGAAGCACAGCTTGATACGGTCAGCCCCACGGCCCGCGCGCTCTTGCCGCTGATCGGCGCTGAGCTGTGGTTCACCGGAGAGGCCGCGTCCGATGGCACACCCGAACGCCAGCGCCAGCGCGCACTGGATCTGCTGGCAGGCTGGTCGGGTGAGATGAACGAACACCTGCCCGAGCCGCTGATCTATGCCGCATGGATCCGCGCACTACAGGACCGTCTGATCCGCGATGAACTGGGGCCACTGGCCGAAGAATTCACTCACGTTCAACCGCTCTTTATCGAACGCGCTTTCCGCGATGTGCAAGGCGCCGCGAAATGGTGCGACGTGCGCCAATCCGCGCCGGTAGAGACTTGCCATGACATGGCGCGACTGGCACTGGACGACGCCCTGCTCTGGATCAAGGAGACTTGGGGCACACAGTTGGAATCCCTCCGCTGGGGCGACGCGCATCAAGCGACCCATGACCACCCTGTCTTGGGCGAGGTGCCGCTCCTGCGCTACTTCGTGAACATCCGCCAGTCGACCTCGGGCGGGGATAATACGCTGCAACGCGGGCTGACCCGCGGCACGGGCAAAGACCCGTTTTATAACGTCCATGGTGCAGGCTATCGCGGGGTCTATGACTTTGCCGATCCCGACAGTTCGGTCTTTGTCACCTCCACCGGGCAATCGGGGCATTTCCTGTCGCGGCATTACGACGACATGGCGCAACTCTGGCGGCGCGGTGAATATATCCCGATGTCGCTGGATGCCGAACTGGCCCGCGCCGCCGCCGTGGGCGTGACCCGTCTGGAGCCTGCCCAATGACCGCCCGTGTGATCCTGCTGAACAAACCCTACGGCGTGCTGTCGCAATTCACCGACAAGGGAACCGAGGGCAGCACCCGCCCGACCCTCTCGACCTATATCGACGAAAAGGGGTTTTATCCCGCCGGGCGGCTCGACCGCGACAGCGAAGGGCTTTTGGTGCTGACGGACCACGGCCCCCTGCAAGCCCGCATCGCGCATCCCAAATACAAACGCCCCAAGAGCTATCTGGTGCAGGTCGAAGGCACGCCGGATGCCGCAGCGCTCGACGCTCTGCGCAAGGGTGTGGAACTGAAAGACGGCCTGACGAAACCCGCCCAAGTGGACCAGATCGACGCGCCCGATCCCCTCTGGCCGCGCGACCCGCCCGTGCGTTTTCGCAAGACGGTGCCCGACGCTTGGCTGCGCATCACCATCCGCGAGGGGCGCAACCGGCAGGTGCGGCGCATGACGGCGCATGTGGGGCTGCCCACCCTGCGGCTGATCCGCGCCAGCGTGGGCGATTGGGAACTGGCCGGGCTGCAACCCGGCGCATGGCGCTGGTCGACCGAGAATGGCCGCTAGGTCAACGCGCGGGTGATCGCCACGCCTGCGGTTGCCGCCGTGCCGGTCAGGAACGACCCCCACGCGAAGTCCCGCGCCACCATGGCCCATGTCCAATCCTTAAGAGTCGCCAGATTGGTGAACTCATAGGTGCCATAGCCCATCGCGCCGATCAGCAGCGCATTGCCAAAGACCCAAAGCAGCGAATGATCCCCTGTCATCGCAGGCCAAGACACGAACCACAGCACCACCGCCACGAAGAAGGCGTAAAAAATCAGCGCCGGGGCGACGCGGAATTCATCCAGCAACCAGTCTCCGATATCACGCTCAAACACAGGTTTGATGAGATAGGTCAACCCAAGGTAGTCCAACCCGAGGAAGACAACGACCGTTGAAATATAAAGGATGACGAGTGTCATTGGGCGCGCTCCGTTACTGATCGTATGACCATATGCGGCAGGACGTGCAAAATTCGAGGGGTTGGCCGTGAATAATGGGGTCTCCACCCCGATCCGACCAATTGCCGCCTAAGACCGTGACCGCCGCATCAAAATCTCATCATGGTAGACACCGTTTATATAAAGCGCCTCGCTATCCACCGCCCATGTCGTAAACCCCATCCGCTCATAAAGGCGCAGCGCGACTTGGTTTGTGGAAACGACCGATAGGCGGATTGAAGTGCAATCGGCAAAGGCCTCCGCTAAGGCTGCCTCCATCAGCGCCACCGCCAGCCCGGCCCCGCGCGCCCTTGGTCGCACGAACATGCCCCAGATCGTCGCGATATGACGGACTTTCGGCGATTGTGACTGGGCAAGCCCAACGATGCCCTCAAGGTGACCGACATCACTGAAGCCACCAAATACGCAGCCCGATCCCAACCGCTTTGCCACATCGGCAAGTGTCAGGTTGGCTTCTTCCGCAAAGGATGCACCAAAGGCGTCTGGGTAGCTTCGCAATCCTTCGAGCCTGAGCGCATGAAAGGCAGTGGCATCACGGGCCTTAAGTTTCCGAATTTGCATCTTTTCCGATCCACCCAGCTTGCGCCCAAACGATCAAATCTGCTGGAATTCGGCCTCTTGGCGCGCGGACCAGCGCACGGTGATCTCAAACCCGTCTTCGGTCTGACGCTCACCTTCGACCACGTCCTGCGCAAACAGCCACGCGCGTTTCTTGCCTTCAGCAAAGCCAAGGGTCAATTCGGCCTCGCGCACCGCACCCTGCAGCGCTTCGGCAATGGTTTCCTGAAACGCCTCAAGCCCCTCGCCGGTGATGGCCGAGATCGCCAGCACGTCGTCGTTGCGCGCAGCACGGGCACGCATGGCGTCGGCCCGGTCTTCGGGGAGCAGGTCCAGCTTGTTCCAAACCTCGAAACTGCGGGTCTCTTTTGGGACGCCGAGTGAGGCGAGAATATCGCGCACGTTCTGCGCCTGCTCTTCGGTCTCGGTATGGGACACATCGCGCACGTGGCAGATGATATCGGCGGCAAGCACCTCTTCGAGCGTGGCGCGGAAGGCGGCGACGAGTTCGGTGGGCAGATCGCTGATGAACCCCACCGTGTCGCTGAGAATGATCTCTGGCCCGTCCGGCAACACAAGGCTGCGCATGGTCGGGTCGAGCGTGGCAAAGAGCATGTCTTTGGCCATGACCTCGGCCCCGGTCAAGCGGTTGAAAAGCGTGGATTTCCCGGCGTTGGTATAGCCCACCAGCGCGACGATTGGGAACGGCACCTTGGCCCGTGCGGCACGGTGCAACGCGCGGGTTTTCACGACCTTCTCCAATTGGCGGCGCAGGCGCACCAATTGGTCGTCAATGGCACGGCGGTCAGCCTCGATCTGGGTCTCACCCGGACCGCCGACAAAGCCCAAACCGCCGCGCTGCCGCTCAAGGTGGGTCCATGCGCGGACAAGCCGCGTGCGCTGATAGTTCAGCGCGGCCATCTCAACCTGAAGCACCCCTTCGCGGGTCGCCGCACGGTCGCTGAAAATTTCGAGAATCAGCCCGGTCCGGTCGAGCAGTTTGACCCCCCAAGCCTTCTCAAGATTGCGCTGCTGCACCGGGGTCACAGGGCCATCGACCAGCACGAGGTCGACCTCTGCCCCCTTCATGCGTTGCTCGAGCTCTTCGATCTTGCCCTTGCCGAAAAGCATACCCGCATGCACCGTGCGCAGGGGCACGATTTCGGAGCCGACGACCTGCAACTCGGGCAGCGCCTCGGCCAGCGCCACGGCTTCGGCCAGCGCGGGCTCAGGCGCGCGCCGGTCGTTGTCGGTTTTGATATCTGGATGCAGCACCCAAGCGCGCGTCACGCGGGGCCCATCGCTGTTGTCGATCTGAAATGCTGGACGGCTCAAGAAGCGTCTTCGCCCTCATAAAGGCTGATCGGCTGGCTTGGCATGATGGTCGAAATCGCGTGTTTGTAGACAAGTTGCGATTGACCGTCGCGGCGCAGCAGAACGCAGAAGTTGTCAAACCAGGTAATCACGCCTTGCAATTTGACGCCATTAATCAGGAAAATTGTCACCGGTACTTTGGTCTTGCGAACGTGGTTTAGGAACGCATCCTGAAGGTTTTGTCTGTCTGACGCCATGGTAGTCTCGCCTTTTGTTCTTGCTGGCGTCCGCGTACCGGACCCCCCCATTGCCTCAAGTATGGAGTGCGAAAGCGTGAGTTTCCAGCCCCAATATCAGCGGACTAGGACGGTTCTAGCGCTAAACGTGTCAGGCGCGCCACAAATTCGGGGTCATCAGCGCAATAATCGCCAAGGTTTCCAGCCGACCCAGCACCATTGCGCCGCTGAGGATGATTTTCGCGGCCAATCCCAGCTCAATCAAGCGAATGGGTGTATCGGCGGCATGTTCGATTAGCGGCCCGGTGGTGGATAGTGTCGCAACCGACATGACCACGGCAGCATCGAATGACGTACCGGTTAGGGTCAGCAATAAGGTGACCCCGGCCAGCGACATCGCAAAGAGCATAAAGAAGATCCACGCGATGAACGCGCCGTTACTTTGCAGCCGCCGCCCCGCCGCACCGGCCCCGCTGACGGAGTTGGGATAGACCAGACGGTCCATCTCGCGCACGCCGTTTTGATAAAGCGCAAAGACCCTCAGAAGTTTCACACCGCCCGCCGTGGTGGCCACCCCGCCGCCGATTAGGGCAAGCCCCATGAGAACCAGGCCCGGCGTGCGCAGGCCCGACCAGTTCTGCGCATCCGACCAATGCTCTGACACAAAACCGGTGGTCGTCAGGAAGGAGAGCACGGTAAACAGCCCACCCCAAAGCGCCTGAAGCGCGCGGGCGCCATCGACCTCAACCTCAACCTCGAACGCACCAATCCAATGGCGGGCGAAAAGCAGCAATGGCACGCCGATCACAACAAGAAGGCCGATGCGGAACTCAGGGTCGGTCATCAGCCCGCCTTGGGTCGCCGTGATTGTGTCTTTGGAAAAGGTGAGACGTGAAAGCGCGAACAGCATGAAAAGCATCATCACCGCTTCGCCAGAAACACCAATCTGCGCGTTATCCACCCCGCCAACGGGGGAAATGCCCGATGTCGCCAAGACCGACATCGCATGACAAAGAGCAACCATTGCCGTCTCTCCACCGATTACGAGCAAGAGCCACAGCAGCAGTGTCAGCCCGGTGTATATCGGCAGCAAAGCCTGTGTTGTGCGCAGCAAACGTTGGCGCGGGGTGATCCTGCCCATCCGGGTGCCGATACGGTCGTCGGGCCGCCCGGGTTCGGCCTGAGCGGTCACTTCAAATCCCCCCAAGTGCAGCGGCGCCAGAATTGCCGACGCCGTGACCCACATAAGCAAGCCGCCCATCCAGCCGACCTGCGCACGCCACAGATGCAGCGTATTGCTCAACCGGGCGGGATTTTCGAACATCGTGGCCCCGGTGGTGGTCAAGGCGCTGACCATCTCGAAATAGACATTTACAAAACGCGTAGTCGGCAGCGCCTCAAGAAAGGGAATCGCGAAAAACACCGGTAGGAATACAAAAGCCGAGAGCAGGGACAACAGCGGCCCCAATGCGCCGTCCAAGGGCTTGCGCCCTGCATGGGCGATGGCAATCAAGGTGAAAGCCACCAGACCCAGCACCCCGGCATAGAGGAACGCACGGCTGGCCTGATGATCATTCACCACCAGCCCGTAGATCGACGGCAAGAGCATGGATACAGCAGAAACGCCGAACAATTGCAGGAACAGCGGCAACTGCACGATCTCTCGGCGGATGCCGGTCGGTCGGATGCTGGTCGGTTGCGTCACGCGGCGCTCCTGCGCTTAGAAAAAGTCGATCGAGACCTGCAAAAGCTGCTCAACCCGCGGCACATCTTCGGCCAGCGCGAAGAGGGCGACCACATCGCCCTCGTCGATCCGTGTGCTGCCCAAGGGGCGGATCACCTTGCCCTCTTTGCGCAGCATGCCGATCAACACGCCCTCGGGGAAGTCAATTTCCGACACTTTTTTGCCCGCGAGGGGCGAGGTCGACAACACTTCGGCCTCAATCACCTCGGCCTCGGCATCGCCGATGGAATAGACCGCCCGCACCCGCCCGTGGCGGATGTGGCGCAGGATCGAGCTGACGGTGGTGGCGCGCGGGTTGATATAGGCGTCGATGCCGAGGTGGGTCATCAGCGGCACCAGCGTCGGGTCGTTGATCAGCGCAATGACATAGGGGCAGCCCTCGGCCTTGGCGCGCACACAAGACAACATGTTGGTTTTGTCGTCATCGGTCACCGCCAGCATCGCATCGGCGCGGCTGATGCCCGCCTCGGCCAACAGAGCTGCATCAAGCCCGTCGCCGTTCAGCACGATGGTCCGCTCCAAGCCTTCGGCGGCGCGTTCGGCGCATTTGCGGTTTTTCTCGATCATCTTAGTGCGCACGCGCAGCGGTCCGGCCTCAAGGTGCTGCGCCACGGTCAGGCCGACATTGCCGCCGCCCACCAGCACGACACGCTCTTGCTTGGTGGTCTGCTTGCCGAAAATCTCCATCGTGCGGGCGATGTCGTCGTGATGCGAAAAGACATAGCAGTCGTCGCCAACGAACAGCTGATCCTTCGCCTCGGGCGCGAACAGCGTGCCATCGCGGCGCACGCCCACCACGACCGCACGCAGGGTCGAGAAGAGATCGGTAAGCTGCCGCAGCGGCGTGTTCACCACAGGGCAATCGCTATCGATGGAAATCCCGAGAAGCTGCGCCTGCCCGTCCATGAAAATCTCGGTGTCGAAAGCCGCAGGTGCGCTAAGACGTTGCAACGCTGCGGTGGCAACTTCTTTCTCAGGGGAAATCACCACGTCGATCGGCATGTGATCGCGGCGGTAGAGGTCAGAATAAATCGCGTCGAGATAGGACTGGCTGCGTAGACGGGCGATCTTGCGGTTGATGCCGAAGACCGAATGCGCCACCTGACAGGTCACCATATTGACCTCGTCCGAGTGGGTCGCGGCGATGATCATCTCGGCGTCCCGCGCGCCCGCACGGTCCAGCACATCAGGGTAGCTGGCGAATCCGGCGATGCCCTGCACATCCAGCGTATCGGTGGCGCGGCGGATCAATTCGGCATTGCTGTCGACCACGGTCACATCGTTGCGCTCTCCGCTGAGGTGACGGGCAATCTGCCAACCCACCTGCCCTGCGCCGCAAATGATGATTTTCATGAAGGCTTCCTTACCCTGAGCAAAGATCGTGTGAGGGTTGTCTTGGGTCGGTTAGAGGGCATGACAGATGGGTTGGCAAGGGTCAAATCAATTGTCTTTCCCCCGCAACAGCGGCATGATGGCGCTATGAAACCGATATCGCTTCGCCCCTCTCGCGCCGCCTTTGCCCTAACGCTTATCGCCTTGGGGGTTGCCGCCTGCGCGCCGCTGAATACCTATTACAAACCGGGCGCGAGTGTCGCGCAGGTGAACCGCGCGACCACCGCCTGCGAAGTGCAGGCGCTGCGTGATGTGCCGATCTCCACCCAAGTCCGCCGCGAACCACCGCGCTATGTGCCCGAGCGGCGCCACTGTAATGCCGACAATAAATGCAGGGTTACGGGCGGCTTTTATGTCCCCGGTGAGCTGGTGACATTTGATCCTAACGAGGATCTGCGCAACCGGGTCGAGGGGCAATGTATGGCCGATCAGGACTTTGCCCCTGTGTCGATCCCCGCTTGCCCGAACAATATCGCCCGCGCCGCACCACCGCGCGCGACCACGACCCTGCCGGCCCTGAACTCCAATTCCTGTGTGATCCGCAACAAGAACGGGTCTTTCCAGATCGTTACGCGCGGCTAACTGGGATCGCGAGGGGTGCCGCCCCTCGCGCCTGAGCCTTGCGGCTTAGCCCGTCGCCTCCACTTCCTCGTCCACATGGGCCACTCGCACACCTGCCTTGGCCGAGGTCACAACGCCAAGCGATTTCAACTTGCGGTGCAAGGCGCTGCGTTCCATGCCGACGAAATTCGCGGTGCGGCTGATGTTGCCGCCAAAACGGTTGATCTGAGTCAGCAGGTATTCCCGCTCAAAGGCCTCTCGCGCTTCGCGCAGCGGCAGCGTTGCCAGTGCGCCAGAAAGCACCACGCGCCCCTCATCGCCACCGTTCTCTTCTTCGCCGGGCAGTTCACGGGCCTCAATCGGACCGGTGCCATCCCCGAGGATCAGCACCCGCTCAACAAGGTTCTTAAGCTGGCGCACATTGCCGGGCCAGACCATCGTCTGCATCAGAGCAACGGCATCTTCGGTCAACGCCCGCTGCGGCAGACCTTGGGAGGTGTTGAACTCGGCGATGAAATGTTCGGCCAGCAGCGGAATATCCTCGCGCCGCTCTTCCAAGGATGGCACGGCAATCGGCACGACGTTCAGACGGTGATAGAGTTCCTGCCGGAAGGTATCTGCCTTGATCGCCTGATCCAGATCGCGGTTCGTTGAGGAAATCACCCGCAGATCGACGCGCACCTTGTCGGTCCCGCCCACGCGGGTGAACTGTTGGTCCACCAGCACCCGCAGGATTTTGGACTGGGTGCCAAGCGGCATGTCCGCGACCTCATCAAAGTAGATCACCCCGCCGTGGGCCTGCTCCAGCAGCCCCGGCTCGACCCCGCGGTCCGGCGTCTCCCGGCCAAAGAGCACCTCTTCCATCCGATCAGGCGCCACCCCGGCGCAGTTGACGGTGACAAAGGGCGCCGAGGCGCGGGCGGAATGGGCGTGGATATAGCGCGCCGCCACTTCCTTGCCCGACCCCGCGGGGCCAGTCAGCATCACGCGGCCATTGGATTTGGTCACCTTGTCAAGTTGGCCCAGCAGAGCACGATAGGGCGCCGAGGTACCGATCATCTCAGAGGTGGCAACATCCCGGCGCTTGAGGTTCTGGTTTTCCCGGCGCAGGCGCGAGGTTTCCATTGCGCGGCGGATCACCACCAGCAATTGATCGATGTTGAACGGCTTTTCGATGAAGTCGTAAGCCCCTTGTTTGATCGCCGCCACGGCAATCTCGATATTGCCATGGCCCGAGATGATCACCACCGGCACATCAGGATTGTCCCGTTTAACGGTCTTGAGAATGTCGATCCCATCCATCCGGCTGTCTTTGAGCCAGATGTCGAGGATGATCAGCGCAGGTGCCTCGGTGTTGATCTCGGCCATCGTCTCGTCTGAGTTGCTGGCCAATCGCGTGGCAAAGCCTTCATCCTCAAGGATGTCCGAGATCAACTCACGGATGTCGCGTTCGTCGTCTACAATCAGAATGTCACTCATCTGCCTTATCCCCTTGGTCTGTCGTTGCGTCGATGGCCAAGGGCAGTGAAATGACTGCCATGGCACCGTGATGGTCTTGCCCGTCGAATGCGGGCGCAGTTTCGAGCGTCAGGCTCCCGCCGTGTTCCTCGATAATCTTTTTGACGATGGGCAGGCCCAGCCCTGTGCCTTCGCTGCGCGTGGTCACATAGGGCTCGAACAGCCGTGCGCGGTCTTCGGGCAGGCCGATGCCATTGTCGGCAATGGTCAGCCGCAAAAGCCGATTTTCCGGCGTCAGGACCACGCGAATTTGCGGCTCATGCCCCTCGGGCGCGCCGTCTTTCTTCAAGCTATCAATTGCTTCGCCCGCGTTCTTGATCAAGTTGGTCAGCGCCTGCGAGATCATCGTGCCGTCAATATTGGCCATGACCGGCTGCGCTGGCAGGTCAAGTTTGATTGCAACGTCTTCCTGTCTGCTCTGCTGGAGAAGCACGGCATCGCGCAGCAACTGCCGGATGTCCTGACGGCTGGTTTCCGGCTCTGGCATCCGCGCGAATTTTGAAAACTCATCGACAATGCGCCGCAGGTCGCCGGTTTGACGGATGATCACGCCGGTCATCTGCTCCAGCGCGTCGTCATCGCCCTCGGCCATCTTGGGGCCGAACTTGCGGCGAATGCGCTCCGCGCTCAATTGGATGGGCGTCAGCGGGTTCTTAATCTCATGGGCAATCCGCCGCGCCACGTCGCCCCAAGCAGCCATGCGTTGCGCCGAGACTAGATCGGTCACATCGTCAAAGGCCACCACATAGCCCTCAAGATCGCCATCCTTGGACCGCCGGGTCGCCATGCGCACCAGCAGGTTCTCCATCGCCCCTTGGCGCGAAACTTTGATCTCCGCCTGCGCCACTTCGTCAGACGCGGCCCTCACCGTCTCGAAGAGCGGTCCGAACTCCGGCACGGCAAGGGTCAGCGGCAGGCTTTGCTGATCTTCCGACCAATCCAGCAGCCGCATGGCAGAGCGGTTCACGAAGGTCACGCGCCCCTCGGGGTCCAGCCCCACCACGCCCGAGGTCACTGAGCTCAGCACGGAATCGAACAGGCGGCGGCGGCGCTCGATCTGGTCGGTATTTTCCAGCAACGTCTCGCGTTGGCCTTTCAACTGCCGCGTCATTTGGTTGAAGTAGCGGCCCAGCATAGCGATTTCATCGTCGCCCTCTTCTTCGCGGACCTGCACGTTCAGGTCCCCCGCGCCCACCTGCTGCGCGGCCCCAGTCAACCGACCGACCGGGCCAGAGAGCCGTTCGGCAAACCACAAGCCCAGCCAGACAGCAGCCAGAATAAGAATTACCGCAAAGCCCAAATAAACAAGCGCGAATTCAAACAGCAGTCGCCCGCGCTCGGATTCAAGTTGTTGATACAGACGCACCGTCTCTTTGGTTTCATCCAGCAGGGCCAGAATCTCACCATCCACGGCGCGGGAGACATAGAGGAAGCGATCCACATAGGCGTCCATCGGCACCAGTGCGCGGAATTCGTTGTTGGGCCAATCTTCGATGACCAGAAGGCCTTCTTCACTGGCTGCTTCAAGCTGCGCCTCTGTGGGAGCCTCGAAATCAAATAGATAGGACCGATCACCGCGGGCGCGGATTTGCGCGGTGCTGTCAATCAGGAAGGCTTCGCGCAGGCCGCGCTGGATTTGCCGCTGGCCTTCGCCCAAAAGCTCACTGTCGCTGAGGTTGATGCCCTGCGCACGGGCGCTATCGATGCTGCGGGCAAGGGTTTGCGCATCTAGGATCAGGCCCTCGCGCTGCTCGGCCTCATAGGCCTCTGCCGCTGCCAGAGATGAGCCAACCACGCCGCTCACCCGGTCAGAGAACCAGCCTTCGAGGCCCACATTCACGGTAAGCCCGGCAAAAATCGCCACCGTCACGGTTGGGATGAGCGCCATCAAGGCAAAGACACCCGTAAGCCGAAGGTGCAGCCGGGAGCCCGCAGATTTAGCGCGGCGCGCTGAAATCAGCCGCCCGACCTGAATAAGGACCAGCGCCGCCACCAGCAGCACATAAACAAGATCGGACAACAGGATGAGCCGCAGATTGAGCGTATCCGCCCCCTGCCCCAAAGGCCCGAGTGCCAGATAGGTCGCAAGCGCCAAAACAGGCCCCAGCACCACCAGCCCAAAGGTGGACCAATTGCGCAGCCGTTTGACTCGCCTGAGACGCCCCAACCGTTCGAGCTTGAACCTGCGTGACCGGGTTGCCACCCGCATACCTCACCGATGTTGTGATGCATTGCTGCATCAACCGCCATATTATGTGGTCCTGAACGGGAGAGTACCCCGATGGCCACTGTTATGTGGCTCTTTTACATCATCTTGCGGCCCCGTGTCACCTCAATATCGAGGTCGGTGATCTTCTTGCGCAAAGTATTTCGATTGATTCCCAACAAAGCGGCACATTTAGCTTGGTTCCCTGCCGTTGCGGCAAGCGCGATTTCGATCATCGGAAGTTCGACTTCGCGCAGGATCCGCGCGTAAAGCCCCGGAGGCGGCAGCATGGAGCCGTGCAGATCGAAATACCGTTGCAAATGACGCTCGACCGAGGCACCCAACCGTTCGGTATCGGCCTCGGTCTGCATCGGTGCCGGACCACTTTGTGCGCCCAGCAACTGCTCGGCCTCGCTCGCCGTGATCTCGGCCGCTTGGCTGGCCAGTGCAAGTTGCCGCATGGCATGTTCCAATTGGCGCACATTGCCGGGCCAAGGGAACTTCAGCAGGATTTGCGCAGCCTTGTCCGAGAGTTTGCGCGCTGACGCAGGCCCGGGGTTGGCACGGGCCAAGAAGTGATCGGCCAAAAGCGGGATGTCCTCCACCCGGTCCCGCAGCGCAGGCACTTCGAGGGTTGCCCCCGACAGGCGGTAATAGAGATCGCGGCGCAGCTTGCCTTCTTGCATCGCCGCATCCAAGTCACTTTGGCTGGTGGCCATGAACCGCGGCGCGTCTTCGCCCGGTGCATCCATCATCCGCACCAGACGGGCTTGAATATCTTGGGGGAAATCCGCAATTTCATCGATCATCAAGGTGCCACCGCCGACCCGCGCCAGCACCCGCGAGGGGCCTTCGATATCGGCAAGATCGGCATCCGTCACGGTCACGAACGGCAGGCTGCGCCGGTCTGAAAAGTCGTGAATGGCCCGAGCGATCAGCGATTTACCCGAGCCGCTTTCGCCCCAGATCAGCACCGGTAGGTCGGTGTTCATCACCCGCGCCACGGTGCGGTACAGCGCCTGCATCACCGGGGTGCGGCCGATCATCGGCAGATCATCACGTTCAGCGTCGATCTCGGCACTGTCGTCGGCGGCGGCCTTGCGGCTGAGCGTCGTGCGCTGCTCCAACGCACGGGCGGTGCGTTTCATCAGGTCCGGCAGGTCGAAGGGTTTGGGCAAATAGTCAAAGGCTTCGGCCTCTGCCGCCTTGATCGCCGTCATGATGGTGTTCTGCGCCGAGATCACGATCACCGGCAGGCCGGGTCGGTCCTGCGCGATTTTCGGGAGCATTTCCAACCCGTTGCCATCAGGCATGACCACGTCAGAGATCACCGCGTCGCCCTTGCCCTCGCTGACCCATCGCATCAGGGTGGTCAGGCTTGATGTGGCATGAACCTTGCAGCCCGCGCGGGTCAGCGCTTGGGTCAGAACGGTGCGGATTGTGCGGTCGTCATCGGCGACGAGGATGGTGCCATCCATGTCAATTCTCCTTGAGGGCAGCGGCGCCTGCGCGCGGCAGCGAAATGCGGAATGCGGTTCGACCGGGGGCGGAACTGACTGAAATCCAGCCTCCGTGGTCTGAGATAATCTTGCTCACTAAGGCGAGGCCTAGTCCGGTGCCATTCTCACGGCCCGACACGAATGGGTCGAAAACATCGGCGCGGATATGTTCCGGCAGGCCGGGGCCATCGTCAATCACCTCGATCTGTAGGGGCAGCGGCTGGCCATCCCCATCGGCGCGGCGCAACTGGAACCCGTGTTCATAGAAACTGCGCAGCCGGATGGTGCCCCCCGCCGCGCCCGCCGCTTCAGCCGCGTTGCGGATGAGGTTCAACAAGACCTGCAAAAGCTGGTCCTTATCACCAAGCGCGGGCGGCAGAGATGGGTCGTAATCCTCGGTGATTTTCATCTTTGAGCCGAAGCCCAACAGCGCCGACCGCCGCGCGCGGTCCAGCACATCATGCAGGTTCACCGGTTTGCGCTCGGGCGCCATGAGGTTGCCAAATTGCTCGACCTGTTCCAGCAGTTTTACAATGCGCCGGCTTTCGGCAACGATGAGATCGGTCAGTTCCAGATCACTTTTGGACAGGTTCATCGACAAAAGCTGTGCCGCGCCGGTGATCCCGGCCAACGGGTTCTTGATCTCATGGGCCAGCATCTCGGCCATGCCGATGGCGGATTTGGCGGCGGATTTCACGCTGTGATCTTGGGTGATGCGCCCGGCCAATTCGCGCGGAGTGATCATCAGAACCATCTCCCCCGCCCCGCCCACCAGTGGCGCAATCTGCAAGCCGCATTGCAAAGGCGCGCGCTGCATCGCGCCGACGTCCACGTCATTCACGAACAGCGGCGTGCCCTGCAGCCGCGCACGGGCAAACGCGGCCTCAAGCGGGTGATCCACCGCGATCAACTTCCAGATCGATTGGCCAATCGTGGCGCGGGCAGAGGCATTGAGGAACCCTTCGGCAGAGGGGTTCAAATCCGCGACCCGGTCGTCGGCGCCGACGATAAAGGCAGGCACTGGCAAAGAGGTCCAAACCTGCCGCTCAGGTATCTCGGCCCTCATGCCGCGACCGGAGTTTGAGCCGCTGCGGCGCTGTACTGCATGGCCTCTGCGATTAGATCAAAGGTGGTCTTCACCTCCGGCGCCGTCAGCAAGGCGCGGCGCAGATCGGCGGGGGTGGCGCAATGGTCCATATACCAGCCCAAATGCTTGCGGGCGACCTTGGCCCCCAGCTCGACCCCGTAAAAACGCAGCATCTCGTCGTAATGTTCGGCCACCATCTGGGCCATTGCGGCCCCTTTGGGGACCATCGGTTTGGCGCGTCCGTGCAGGTCATGCGCGATTTGCGCCAGCAGCCAAGGCCTGCCTTGCGCGCCGCGCCCGACCATCACACCATCTGCGCCCGACAGCCGCAGGGCTTGGCGTGCCTCATCGCTGCCAGTGATATCGCCATTGGCGATGACGGGGACGCGCACCGTTTCTTTCACCGCCCGTATCGCGGCCCAATCGGCGCGGCCCTTGTAGAACTGACAGCGGGTGCGCCCGTGGATGGTGATCATCTGCACGCCCGCGTCCTCGGCCCGTTTGGCGATCGGTGCGGCGTTAAGCATATTGTCATCCCAGCCCAGCCGGGTTTTCAGCGTCACCGGCACCTTGACCGCGCCCACAACCGCCTCAATCAGCCGCAGCGCGTGATCGGGCGTTTTCATCAGCGCCGAGCCCGAAGCGCCCTGCGTCACCTTTTTGGCCGGGCAGCCCATGTTAATGTCGATGATCCGGGCACCCATGGCTTCGACCATCCGCGCAGCCTCGGCCATCGGTTCGGCTTCGCGGCCTGCAAGTTGTACCGAGGTACCAATGACGTCCAATCCCAGCTCCGCTTTCTCCCGCGTACCGGGGCGGCGGCTGAGCAATTCTTGGCTGGCGACCATCTCGGACACGACCAATCCGGCCCCGAATCGCGCCACAAGGCTGCGATAGGGCAGATCGGTGATCCCCGCCATCGGGGCGAGGAATACCGGTGGGTCGAATGTCAGGGGGTCGGCGATCACGTGCTTAATCCTTGTGCGGTCCCTTGCTGTGTAGCTCTGCCACGGGGTGACCTCAATGAAACTAGCCTGAAAAGCAGCTATGCGCCAAGCAACTGCTTATTTTTTGGGCAGTCACCCCAGATTGCACCCCGCCGCCGCATTGCCTAAACAGGGCCATGTTCACCACGTATTCCAGATTGCCCGCATGAGTATCGCAGCTTTGATCGTTGCCGCAGGACGCGGCAGCCGCGCGGGCGGTCCGCAGCCGAAACAATGGCAGGCGCTAGCGGGCGCGCGTGTGATCGACCATACCCTCGCCGCCTTTCGCGCCCTACCCCAGATCACCGAGATCGTGCTGGTGTTGCATCAAGACGACATGGATCAGGCCGAGGCGTTTGCGGCCCAAGGCGTTACCGTCACCACTGGCGGGGCGGAGCGTGCGGCCTCGGTCCAACGCGGGCTTGGGGCCATTCGGCAAGCAGAGAGGGTGTTGATCCATGACGCCGCGCGGCCCTGCGTTTCGGCCCAGATCATTACTGGCGTGATTGATGCGCTCGACCAGCATCAAGCAGCCGCACCGGGCCTGCCGGTCACCGATGCGCTTTGGCAGGGCGCGGATGGCCACGTCACCGGCACGCAAGACCGCAGCGCCCTCTTCGCCGCGCAGACGCCTCAGGGCTTTGATCTTGCCGCGATCCGCGCGGCCCATGCCGCCTATCACGGCCAAGCGGCGGATGATGTGGAAGTCGCCCGCGCCGCGGGCCTGACCGTTGCCATCACCCAAGGCAGCGCCGATAACCTGAAAATCACCCGGCCCGAGGATTTCGCCCGCGCCGCCCGCATATTGGAGACCCGCATGGACATTCGCACCGGCAACGGATTTGACGTGCACGCCTTCGGCCCCGGAGATCACGTGACCCTCTGCGGCATCGACATCCCACATACCAACGGGCTGGTCGGCCATTCCGACGCCGATGTCGCGCTGCATACCGTCACCGATGCCATCTACGGCGCGCTTGCACGCGGCGACATCGGCCAGCATTTCCCGCCGAGCGATCCGCAATGGAAAGGCGCGCGCAGCGATATTTTCCTGCGCCATGCGGCACAGCTCGCCCGCGATATGGGGTTCACCCTGACCCATGTCGACTGCACGCTCATCTGCGAGACGCCGAAGATCGGCCCCCACGTCGAGCCGATGCGCGCCTCGATGGCCGAGATGCTGGGGATCGAGATCGACCGCGTATCCGTCAAAGCGACAACGAGCGAGCGCCTCGGCTTTACCGGACGCGGCGAAGGCATTGCCTGTATGGCCACAGCAACATTGGTGAAAACATGACCCCAGCTCATCTGATCGCAACGCTTTTGGGCGTTGGCCACATCCGCCCCGCGCCGGGCACTTGGGGGTCGCTCATCGCCCTGCCCTATGCGTGGCTGTTGCATGTGCTGGGCGGCTTTCCCCTGCTGGTGATCGGGATCCTCGTGGCGATCCCTTTGGGCTGGTGGGCCACTGCGCGCTACACGGCGGGCGGGCCGGATCATGACCCCGGAGAGGTCGTGGTCGACGAATTGGTTGGCCAGTGGATCGCGCTTTTGCCACTCTCTTATGCTGCATGGTCGATGCAGTTCCCAATCCTTGCCATGTGGCCCGGTTGGATCGCCGCCTTCGCGCTGTTCCGGCTGTTTGATATCACCAAACCGTTGATCATAGGCTGGGCCGACCGTCAGGGCGGGCCATGGGGCGTGATGCTAGACGATATCTTTGCCGGGATTTTCGCGGCCCTCGGCGTCATGGCGTTGGCCGCGCTTTATCACGGGGTGCTGTGAATGAGCCTTGCCGCGCAACTGCTGGAAAAGGCGCGCGAAACGGGGGCGATGGTCGCCTGTGCAGAGAGTTGCACAGGAGGGATGCTCGCCGCTGCGTTGACCGATCTGCCGGGGTCTTCGGCCCTGCTGGATCGCGGCTTTGTCACTTATACCAATGCGGCGAAAGTGGCGATGCTCGGCGTGTCGGAGGTGACATTGGCGCAATGGGGCGCGGTGTCTGAACAGGTGGCCAAAGAGATGGCCGCGGGTGCGCTGGAGCGGTCAGAGGGGCAGATCGCCGTGTCGATCACCGGCATCGCGGGCCCGGGCGGGTCGGAACATAAGCCCGAAGGCCGCGTCTGTTTTGGCCTTGCCACGTCAGCCGGGGTTCAGACCGAAACGGTGGGGTTCGGCGCGCAGGGCCGCGATGCCGTGCGCTTGGCCGCCCGCGACCACGCGCTCGGCCTCTTGCTGCGAGGCTTCGCGGCGCTTTAGCCTTTGGGGCCGTAAAGCTCTTTCGCACGGTTCTCAAAG
Organism: Sulfitobacter dubius; assembly: GCF_027214245.1. Classification (GTDB taxonomy): domain Bacteria; phylum Pseudomonadota; class Alphaproteobacteria; order Rhodobacterales; family Rhodobacteraceae; genus Sulfitobacter; species Sulfitobacter dubius_A. The sequence goes on from NZ_JAPWHM010000003.1 coordinate 266,653, forward strand.
GCCCGCACGATCCGCTGCATCGCCTCGTTAAAAACCACGCCGATGACCTTTTGCAGGATCATATTCTTGAATTCGAAATCGACGAAGAAATGCACCTGACAGCCTTCGAGATTATCCTCGAAATGCCAGTTTGATTTCATATACTTGAACGGACCATCCAGATATTCGGTGTCGATCTTCTTGGCCTCGGGCCAGAGCACGACGCGGCTGGTGAACCGCTCGCGGAACACTTTGAAAGAGATCACAAGATCGGCTTCCATCACCCGGTGATCGCCCCGGTCTTCGTCGCTGCGAATACGCGCGGCAGCGGTCCAAGGCAGGAATTCGGGATAGCGGGCCACATCAGCGACAAGATCATACATCTGTTGCGCGCTATAGGGCAGTTGGCGGGTCTCTGAATGGGTGGGCATTGCGTTCCGTTGCGTTGCGGGTTACCCCCTATTTCACTTTTCGACCCCGCAGATTCAAGGGCAAAACCATGGCACAACGGCCTTACGTCATCGATGAAATGATCTCGGCCAAGGCCATCGCGGCCCGGATTGAGACTCTCTGCCGCGAAATTCACGACGAATTTGACGGCACCGACAAACTGGTCGTGGTCGGTCTGCTGCGCGGGTCCTTCGTGTTCATCGCCGATCTGGTGCGCGAATTGGACCTGCCGATCGAGGTCGACTTCCTCGAAGCCTCCAGCTATGGCGACGGCATGGAGAGCAGCCGGGAAGTGCGCATTCTTAAGGACTTGCGCGGTGCCATCGAAGGGCGCGACGTGCTGGTTGTCGAAGATATCGTCGACACGGGCCACACGTTGCATCATGTCACCAACCTGCTCCGCTCGCGCGAACCTGCACGGTTGAAATCTATCGCCCTGCTCGACAAACCCACCCGGCGTGAGGTCGATCTCAAAGCAGACTGGACCGGCTTTGAAATTCCCGATGAATTTGTGGTGGGCTACGGCATCGACTTTGCCCAACGCAACCGCAACCTGCCTTTCATCGGCAAGGTCCGCTTTACGTGATGGACCCACGGTGGCTGATGCGCATGTCCCAATGGGCGCGCAATCCACCGTCCACGAAGCGGGTGATCGTGGTCTTCGCGATCATCGCGGCGGCTTTGGCCATCGGCTTGATCGAATGGCTGGGCTATTGGCCCGACTGGGCCACGGCAGAGCGTATCCCCCGCCGGTTCTAAGCCGAAGCGCGCCGGTTATCCCGCTGATCACGTTTTTGTTTTTTATTGCAAGCCGTGCTCATGTTACGCTGCGACAAGAAAAGGGAGATGACCATGCATTTGACCAAAAGCATTACTGCCATCGGCATCGGCGCCGCGATGATCGCGACCGCTGGATTCGCCGCCAGCCATAGTGAAAAAGCCGCCAGCGACGCCGTCAACGCGCGCCACGCGCAGATGCAACTGATCGCCTATCACACCGGCATTTTGGGCGGGATGGCCAAGGGCGAAATGGAATATGACGCCGAAATGGCAACCGCCGCCGCCACCAACCTTCATGCCGCTGCAGGGTTTAAGCCAGACACACTATGGCTTGAAGGGACAGAGCAAGGGGCTGTCGAAGGGTCCCGTGCTAAGGCTGAAATCTGGAGTGATTCTGAAGGGTTCAGCGACGCCTTCATGGCGCTGGAAACCGCCAGCGCGGATATGATCGCAGCCGCAGGCACCGATCTGGACGCGCTAAAGGCCGGCATGGGTGCTGTGGGCAAAGCCTGTGGTGCCTGTCACGACGACTACCGCGGCCCCAAGAACTGATCCTTGCGCCGTGTAATTCCTGTACTGCTGGGCTGTGCCGTTCTTGGCGCGGCCCTTGGCTGGGTCATTACCCGGCCCGATCCGCTTGAGCCGTCCTACGGCGCGGGGCTGACGCCTGAACCCGAAGCGGGCGCGCTCGTCTTTGCCGCCGGGGGCTGCGTGTCATGTCATGCCGCGCCTGAGGGTGAAGGGGACGAGATGCTGGTTTTGGCCGGTGGCCTGCCCTTCCCCAGCGATTTCGGCACCTTTCATGCGCCCAACATATCACCAGACCCGACCCACGGCATCGGTGAGTGGACCCTGCCAGAGTTTGCCCGCGCCGTAACGCGCGGTGTCTCGCCCGAAGGCCAGCACTACTATCCCGCTTTTCCCTATACCGCATATCAGCATCTCGCCGCGCAGGACGTGGTGAACCTGTTTGCCTATATGCAGACCCTACCTGCCGCAGATATCCCAAGCCTGCCGCATGAGGTGGGTTTTCCCTTCAACATCCGCCGGGGCCTCGGCGCGTGGAAGATGATGTTCTTCAACGAAGATTTTGTGCTGGCCGATGCCTCAGATGCACAGGTCGAACGCGGGCGCTACCTTGTCGAAGGGCTGGCCCATTGCGGCGAATGCCACACGCCACGCGGTGCCTTGGGCGGGCTGGAGCAGGACGCTTGGCTTGCCGGCGCGCCGAACCCCTCGGGCAAGGGGCGCATCCCCGGCATCACGCCCGCACATCTTGAGTGGTCCAAGGCCGATCTGGTGGAATATTTCACCTCCGGCTTCACGCCGGAATGGGACAGCGCGGGCGGAGAGATGGCCGAGGTGGTCAGCAACCTTGCCCAACTTCCCGAGAGCGACCGCGAAGCGATTGCGGCCTACCTCAAGGCCCTGCCCGGCGGTTAACGCCGGGCGCGTCTTCATGGGATTACGCGATACCCAGCTTGCGGTTCCGCGCCTCGCGTAGTCGCGCGAAGTCGTCGCCCGCGTGATAGCTCGACCGGGTCAGCGGCGTGGCGGAGACCATGAGGAAGCCCTTGCCGTAAGCCGCTTTTTCGTAGGAGGAGAACTCCTCTGGCGTGACAAAACGGTCCAGCGCGTGGTGCTTGGGCGTCGGCTGCAGGTATTGGCCAATGGTCAGGAAGTCGATATCGGCAGCGCGCATGTCTTCCATCACCTGAATGACCGATTGCCGGTCTTCGCCCAAGCCCACCATGATGCCCGATTTGGTGAACATCGACGGGTCCAACTCCTTCACCCGCTGAAGCAGGCGGAGGGAGTGGAAGTAACGCGCGCCGGGGCGCACCTCGGGGTAGAGGCCCGGTACGGTTTCAAGATTGTGGTTGAACACATCCGGGCGCGCTTCGACAACCTTTTCAAGGGCTTCGGGGCCGCAACGGATGAAATCCGGTGTTAGAATCTCGATCGTCGTGTCCGGGCTGCGGTGGCGCACGGCGCGGATCGTCTGGGCGAAATGCTCCGCCCCGCCGTCTTCGATATCGTCCCGGTCAACGCTCGTGATGACCACATGGTTCAGCCCCAGTTTGGAGACCGCATCGGCCACGCGGCCCGGCTCGAACACATCCAAATCCTCTGGCGGCTTGCCGGTGGCGATGTTGCAGAAGGTGCAGGCGCGGGTACAAACCTCGCCCATGATCATCATCGTGGCGTGACCTTGAGACCAGCATTCGCCTACGTTGGGGCAGCCCGCCTCTTCGCAGACCGTGGTCAGCTTGTTGTCACGCATGATCCGCGCGGTCTCGGCATAGCCCTTGCCGCCGGGCGCTTTGACCCTGATCCAGCTTGGCTTTTTCGGCTGGGCGTTGTCGGGCTTGCGCGCCTTTTCGGGGTGGCGCTGTTCGGGTATCTTCAGATCGCGCATCGGGGGCCTCTGATCATTGTGTCGCATCCTGTTTATCACAGTCCTTAACCCGATGACCACCTACAGCATGCGCCCCCAAGACAAGGCTGCCATGCACCAGCGGCATCGCCCCCGCGCCTTTATTTAGAGCATTGTTTTCTAAACGGAAAACTACAATGCAGTTGCAGCATTGCGAGAGTTGCTCAGGCTGCCTATATGAGCTACCAAGCCTCAAAGATTCCAATCCGAGAAAGAGAGACGCGATGAAACCCGGTATTCAAGTTCCCAACGTCACCTTCAAGACGCGCGTGCGCGACGAAAGCATCGAAGGCTCCAACCCCTTCCGCTGGGAAGACAAGACCAGCGAAGATTTCTTCAAAGGCAAGCGCGTTGTCCTGTTCTCCCTCCCCGGTGCCTTCACGCCGACATGCAGCACTTACCAGCTGCCCGGTTTTGAGAACAACTTTGCCGCCTTCCAAGAGCATGGCATCGACGCGATCTATTGCCTGTCCGTCAATGACAGCTTTGTCATGAACAAGTGGAAAGAGATGCAGGGCGTCCAGAACATCGACGTGATCCCTGATGGGTCCGGCGAATTCACCCGCCGCATGGGCATGTTGGTGGCCAAAGACAACCTCGGCTTCGGCGCGCGCAGCTGGCGCTATGCGGCCATCGTCAATGACGGTCAGATCGAAGCATGGTTCGAAGAGCCCGGCATCAGCGACAACCACGGCGATGACCCCTACGGCGTGTCCAGCCCCGAGACCGTGCTGGAATACCTCGAAAACCAGAAACAGACCGAAGCGGCCTAAGCCCCTTTCGTGTGATCGGATCGGGCCGTTTGGCCCGATCCCTTTGACCAAGGCCCTCCTAACAGCCCGCTCCTAGTATTTCGCGCGCAGCTGCCGGGTCAGCCCTTCCCCCACCTCTTTCAGCGTTTCGGCCAATTGCGCCGCCCAACCGCTGCCCGGCGTGCCTGCCCGGCGCACGAGCCCGATTTGCCGCGCAGGCTCCGGCGCGCCGAAACGGTGCAGGCGTAGGCCCGGCGCGGCATCGAGCTCGGTCTTGGCGGCGATCTCGGGCATCAAGGTCATGCCAAACCCCGCCTCCACCAGCCGCGACAAGGTCGCGAGGGACGAAGCGCCCGTGTGGATGCCCGCCTGCGTCCTGTCCCGCTGACAAACCTCCAGCGCTTGATCGGTCAGGCAGTGACCGTCTTCCAGCAGCATCAACGGCGTGCGGGCCAGATCGGTCGGACGGACAACATCCGCCCCCGCCATCCGCTCGGCAGAGCCTGCCAGCAAAAAGCGATCTTCGAACAGGGGCATTTCGGCCAGACCAGTTTCGCCTGTCGGCACCGCCATCACCGCCGCATCCAGCGCCCCGGCCCGCAGATCGGCCAGCAGTTGATCGGTCTGCGCCTCGCGCACCTCAACCCGCAGGGAAATATCCTGCGCCCGCAGCGCGGCCAGCACGCCGGGCAACAGATAGGGCGCCACCGTCGGGATCAGCCCAAGGTTCAACGTGCCCGCCAGCCCCACTTGCTCGCGCGCGGTGGCCTCCAACAGTTTGGCGCGGCGCAGGATATCCTCGGCGCGGGTCAGCACCTCGCGGCCCAAGGGCGTAAGGACCGAGGCGCGGCTTTGCCGTTCGATCAACCGCCCCCCCAGCGACTCCTCCAAGGTGCGGATCTGCACGGAAAGCGCAGGCTGAGAGATATTGCTGGCCTCCGCCGCCCGCCCGAAGTTGCCCAAGGTCGCTAATGCGCGGAAATATTCGAGTTGTTTTAAAGTGAAGTTCATAACTTTTACCTATCGCAAATTTACAAAACTGCAATTGGAAATTATGGCTAGCATAGGTCATGTTCCTCCCAGACAATAACCGAGGGGAACCCAAGATGAGCAAGCGTCTCACCACCACCGCCGGCGCACCGATGCCGACCAATGAGACCAGCAAGACCGCGGGCAGCCGTGGCCCGGTGCTGCTGGATGACTACCAACTGATCGAGAAACTGGCTCATCAGAACCGCGAGCGCATCCCCGAGCGGGCCGTTCACGCCAAGGGCTGGGGCGCGGAAGGCACCTTCACCGTCACTCATGACATCAGCGAATATAGCTGTGCAGCGATCTTCTCCGAAGTCGGCAAAACCTGCGAAATCCTGTCGCGTTGGTCCACCGTGGCGGGCGAATTGGGCGCGGCCGATAGTGAGCGTGACGTGCGCGGCTTCTCTGTGAAGTTCTACACCGAGGAAGGCAACTGGGACGTTGTGGGCAACAACACCCCGATCTTCTTTGTCCGCGATGCCTATAAATTCCCGGACTTCATCCGCACCCAAAAGCGTCATCCGCGCACCAACCTGCGCTCGCCCGAGGCGATGTTCGATTTCTGGGCCGCACAGCCCGAGTCGGTGCACCAGGTGACCATCCTGATGTCGGACCGCGGCATTCCGGTGAACCCGATGCACATGCACGGCTACGGCAGCCACACCTATTCGATGTGGAATGCCAAGGGCGAGCGTCACTGGGTGAAGTTCCACTTCCGCTGCCAGCAGGAAATCCGCAACCGCACCAATGAAGACGCGGAAAAGCTGATCGGCTCGACCCGCGAAAACTTCCAAGAGGATCTTTTCAACGCAATCGAAGGCGGCGACTACCCGAAGTGGGAGCTGAACATCCAAGTCATGCCCGAGGCAGAGGCCGAGACCTGTGGCTTCAACCCCTTCGACCTGACCAAGGTTTGGCCGCATGCGGATTACCCGCTGATCCCGGTCGGCATGTTGGAGTTCAACCGCAACCCCGACAACTACTTCCAAAGCATCGAGAACGCCGCCTATTCGCCCTCGAACAAGGTGCCCGGCATCGGCTTCTCGCCCGATAAGATGTTGCAAGCGCGGGTGTTTTCCTATGCGGATGCGCACCGCTACCGTCTTGGCACGCATTACGAGGCCCTGCCCGCCAACGCGCCCAAGGCCGCGCCGATGCATCACTACCACAAGGACGGCTCCATGCGGTTCTTCCCGCAGCAGACCGGCCACCCGGATGCCTACTATGAGCCGAACCAATATGAGGAATCGGCCCGGCCCGACCCGTCGGTGCAAGAGCCTCCGCTGCGCATCTCGGGCGATGCGGATCGCTATGTTCAAGAGGAAACGGATGCCGATTACGTCCAGCCGCGCAAGCTTTATACCGAGGTGTTCGATCAGGCGCAGCGCGACCGTCTGCATGAGAACATGGCCGGTGCCATGGCGCCTTGTTCGCAGCAGGTAAAAGAACGCTGGTATGCAGTGCTTGAGAAAGTGCACCCAGACTATGCCGCCGGTGTGCGTAACGCTTGTGAGAAAGACGAAGTGGCGATTTCGGTGACCGATGAGACGCCGACGAAGGTCGCAGACTAAAACAACCGGGGCGGCAGGATCATCACCCTGCCGCCCTTTCTTTATCCAATCATCGGGCCGCCCGGGCCTACGGTTTCGTCGTAATGCCGTTTCAGCCGCATCAGCGCGATCCGCAGCACGATCTTGCCTGACCGCGCCGACCACCCCAGCCGCTTTTCAGTGGTCTCTAGCCCTTCCAGATAGCAGCAACAGCGCAGCACCACGTCCGACAGGCCGGGGCCGAGTTCGGCCATGGCGTCTGCCACCCGCTTGCGCGCCTCTGCCGCGGCCATGCTGCCCGAGCCGTCACGCCGCCCGCTGGGTTTGGCGCCCGGCGTCAGGAAATGATCCCAATTTTGGGTCACCTCACCGCCCATCTGGGCCAGTTCGAAGTCCTCACGCAGTCTTTCACCGGCATGGACCAGCCCCTCGTTCAGAAAGGGCGCACCGGATTTGTCGCGCCGCCGTGCAAGCGCAGAGAGCGGGCTTTCCGACAGGCAATAGCGGCCTCGGCGCGGGGCGACATCGGCATCCGTGTCCTCTTCCGCCTCGGGGTCGCTGGCCATGCCCAGAAACGCGGTCTGATCTTCGGCAAAGCCATGTGCGCCCGCGCCTTGGTCTTCTATCATCCGCCGCAGCGCAGCCCGCCCTGCGCTGGTGATGCGGTAGCGCGTTACCCGGCCTGCGCTGCCGGGGGCGATCCAATCTTTGAGGGCCATCGCCTGCGCCACGGCGCTGTCCACCACAGCGGTGCGTGCGCCGGGGCCGGTGTCCGTCTCGCGCAGGACGACGGCCTTTTCCATGCCCTCGGCCACGGCGAGGATCGCGCCCGTCTCATGCAGGCGCCGAAGGACCCGCAGCGCCTCGGCGGCGAAAGTGTCTTCGTCAAGAAGGGGGATCGCGGGTTTGGTCATTGTCGCTGTCTTTCCTGCTGGGGGGCCAGCAGTACAATCCAAAGCGCGCCGCACCGCCCCGAGCCTGCGCAGGGCGGCATCCACCAGCGGATCATCGCGCCTTGTCTCGATACGGCGGATTTGGCGCATAATGGTCGAGGCATGGCAGCCAGCTTGGCGTGCCAAGGCCCGGATCGGTGCGCCGGTCTCCGTATGTGCGAGGTAATGCAGGGCTCCGTGCGGCACCCATCCCGGCAGAACGCTCTGTTGGATTTGGTGATGCGCCTTCAATTGACTGCCACTTCCATTTTGGCGGGTCCCCAAGCCGGAGAGTTATCCCCAGAGTTATTCACAACCTATGGATGTTTTGGTTACCCGTTGGTTAAAATTGTCGCATTTGGCAATTATTGTTTCCAAAAGGTAAACAGCACCGGTATGCGCCGTTCGCCGCGAAGCCATGACGCGCAACACCCGGTAAGGTTGTGCCATGCTTCGATGATTCGGGGTGATTCACCCCCCGTTCACCGGAGAGTTGTGATGCAAGATCTACTGACCATGCTGCAAAGACTTCACCGCCCGCGCCTGTTGATGCGCGCCGCCCGTATCGGCGCCGAGGATTACCGGCGCGGCACCCATCTGCAGCGCATATTGGGCTTTGGCATACTGCCGCGCCACGGCACAGCGCTGATCAAACTGATCGAGATCGAGGCCGAGTTGGACACCCAGCGCAAGACGGCAGATGCAAGCTATAGCCTGATCCGGCATGTGGATGTGCTGATCGCCATGGTCGGCGAAGCGCGTTTCCTGAGAGCCGCGCAGAGCCCCAGCGCGTAAGGCCGCGGCGGGGGATCGCCCCCCGCAGTCCTATTTTAGGTAAAGCTATCAGGCTCCGCTGCCTTGCGGGTCGCGACAAAGGCATCAAGCGCCTCGCGAATGGCCGGATCAAGCGCGGGTTGCTGATAATCGGCAAGCATCTTTTCGACCCGCGCGGTGGCAAGGGTCTGCGTATCGCGCGCCCCTTCATCCGACCATGTCTCGAAGGGTTTGTAATCCAGCAGGTCGGATTTCCAAAACGCCTCGCGGAAGTTGTTCTGTGTATGGGCGCAGCCAAGGTAATGCCCCCCCGGCCCGACTTCGCGGATTGCGTCCATGGCCTGCGCGTTCTCGTCCATCTCTACCCCGCGGGCGAGGTGATGCAGTGTGCCCAGTTGATCGGCATCCATGACGAACTTCTCGAAAGAAGACACAAGCCCCCCTTCCAGCCAGCCACAGGCGTGCAGCATGAAGTTCACCCCGGACAGAAGCCCCATGTTCAGACTGTTCGAGGTCTCATAGGCCGCCTGCGCATCGGGCAGTTTCGAGCCGTTGAAAGACCCGGCGCTCCGGTAAGGCAGGTTCAGTCTGCGGGCCAGTTGCCCAGCGCCATAGGTGATATGCGCAGCTTCCGGCGTGCCGAATGTGGGCGCACCACTGTTCATGTCAATGGAGGTCACGAAGGCCCCCATGATGACAGGCGCACCGGGGCGGACAAGCTGGCTATAGGCAATGCCGGCCAGTGTCTCGGCCAAGACCTGCGTCAGTGTCCCGGCCACACTTACCGGCGCCATAGCCCCCCCGACGATAAACGGCGAAATGATGCAGGCCTGATTGTTCTCGGCATAGACCTTGAGCGCGCCCATCATCACATCGTCAAACGTCATCGGCGAGTTGATGTTGATGAGCGAGGTCATCACCGTGTTTTCCTGCACGAAGTCCTTACCGAAAAGGATGCCGCACATATCGACACTGTCCTGCGCCCGCGAAGGTTCGGTCACCGAGCCCATGAAGGGCTTGTCACTGAGCGTCATATGCGCGTGCAGCATATCAAGGTGACGTTTGTTTACCGGGATGTCCGTCGGCTCGCATACCGTCCCCCCCGAGTGATGCAGCCATTTGGACATATAGCCCAGCTTCACGAATTTCTCGAAGTCCGCCATCGTAGCATAACGGCGTCCCCCGGCGGCATCGCGCACGAAGGGCGGGCCATAGACCGGCGCGAGGACGAGGCTCTTGCCCCCTATGACAACATCACGCTCCCGGTTGCGCGCCACTTGGGTAATCGTTGACGGTGCCGTAGAGCACAGCTTGCGGGCCAGCCCCCGTGGGATGCGCACCCGTTCGCCCTGCACATCGGCCCCGGCGTCACGCCACACTGCCCGTGCATCGGGGTTGTCGGGGAAGTTCACGCCGATCTCTTCCAGCACCGTGTCGGCGTTATGCTCGATGATCTGCAACGCTTCTTCGGTCAGCACTTCGAAGTTTGGGATGTTCCGCTCGATATAGCGGGCTGTCTCAAAGGAGACCGCTGTGCGTGCCGCGCGCCGTGCCGCACCTCCGCCGCCGCGTGCCCGTCGTGCTGATTCCGCCATTGTTCTATCCTTCCCGCAACTCTTGGCCCTTTGCCTACCCCATTCCCAAGTGCCCCTTCGCGCGGATAACGCCCTCTAGCGGCAAAAAGCGACATCGCGTGCCGTCCTCGCGCCACTTGCGCGAATTAAACGCGACAGGGCCCCGTCTTCGGCCCGCTAGAGACTTGCCAGAGCGCGCCCACGGGCCTAATCACACCCCCATGACAGATATCACCCATGACCGCCTTCTCATCATCGACTTCGGCAGCCAGGTCACGCAGCTTATCGCGCGTCGCCTGCGGGAGCTGAATGTCTTTTGCGAAATTCACCCGTTCAACACAGTGGACGAAGCTTTCCTCAAGGAATTCGCGCCCAAGGCGGTGATCCTGTCAGGTGGCCCGTCTTCTGTGTTTGCCGAAGGGGCGCCAATGCCGCCGCAGGCTGTGTTTGAACTGGGCGTACCGATCCTTGGCATCTGCTATGGCCAGCAGGTCATGATGCACTGCCTTGGCGGTCATGTGGAGCGTGGTCACGGCACCGCCGAGTTTGGCCGGGCTTTCGTAACCCCCACCGGGCAACAGCTTGAACTGCTCGAAGGCTGGTTCGCCACCGACCGTGAACAGGTCTGGATGAGCCACGGCGATCACGTGAGCAAGATCGCCCCGGGGTTCGAGGTCTACGGCACCTCCCCCAACGCGCCTTTCGCCATTACCGGCGACGTGTCGCGCAACTTCTACGCCGTGCAGTTCCACCCCGAGGTGCACCACACCCCCAACGGCCCGCGCCTTTATGAGAACTTCGTGCGTCTGGCAGGCTTCAAGGGCGACTGGACCATGAGCGCCTACCGTGAGGAAGCCATCGCCGCGATCCGCGAGCAGGTGGGCGACCAGAAGGTGATCTGTGGCCTTTCCGGTGGCGTGGACTCCTCCGTCGCCGCCGTGCTGATCCACGAAGCCATTGGCGATCAGTTGACTTGCGTCTTCGTTGACCACGGGTTGCTGCGCAAGGGTGAGGCCGAAGAGGTCGTCACCATGTTCCGTGACCACTATAACATGCCGCTGATCCATGCTGACGAGCAGGAACTGTTCTTGGGCGAGCTCGACGGTGTCTCGGACCCCGAGACCAAGCGCAAGATTATCGGCAAACTCTTTATTGACGTGTTCCAGAAACACGCAAAAGACGTGGGCGATGCGACCTTCTTGGCCCAAGGCACGCTCTACCCGGATGTGATCGAAAGCGTCAGCTTCTCGGGTGGTCCTTCGGTCACCATCAAAAGCCACCACAATGTCGGCGGCCTGCCCGAAAAGATGGGCCTGAAACTGGTCGAGCCGCTGCGCGAACTCTTCAAGGATGAAGTGCGCGAGCTGGGCCGTGAACTCGGTCTGCCGCCTTCGTTCATTGGCCGCCACCCCTTCCCCGGTCCGGGCCTTGCGATCCGCTGCCCCGGTGAGATCACCCGCGAGAAACTGGCGATCCTGCGCGAGGCCGATGCGGTCTATATCGACCAAATCCGCCGCCACGGTCTCTATGACGATATCTGGCAAGCCTTCGTGGCGATCCTGCCCGTGCGCACCGTGGGCGTGATGGGCGATGGCCGGACCTATGACTTCGCCTGCGCCCTGCGCGCGGTGACCTCTGTAGATGGCATGACGGCGGACTACTACCCGTTCTCCCATGACTTCCTTGGTGAAACCGCCACGCGGATCATCAACGAAGTGCCGGGCATCAACCGCGTCACCTATGACATCACCTCGAAACCTCCGGGCACCATCGAGTGGGAATAAACATGCGGGTGGCCCTCACCGGCCACCTTCGCTGCGCCACCCGGGCCGAGGCGGACCGGGTGCGCGCAGGGCTCGACGCGCATCAGCGCCTCACCCGTGCCGAGCCGGGGTGTTTGCGCTTCGACGTGACCCCAACCGACGATCCCCTTTTGTGGCAGGTATCGGAACTTTTCACCGACCGCGCAGCCTTTGAGGCGCATCAAACCCGCACGGCGGCATCAGACTGGGCAAGGCTCACCGCCGGGATCACACGCGACTACAAGATCATCGACATTCCGATCACCAACCGCCAGATCATCGGCGACAAGGCCAAGGGTGACGACCAATTGACCGACCCTACATGACCTCCACCGTCCGCGCCGCACTCTGGATGATCGGGTCTATCGGCTCTTTCTCGACCATGGCTGTGGCGGGGCGCGAGCTCTCGGCGCGGTTCGATACCTTTGAGGTGATGCTCTACCGCAGTGTGATCGGCGTGATCATCGTCCTGTCGCTCGCTTGGGTCACCGGGGCGTGGCGGCAGATCAACACCCGCAACTTCGGCTTGCAACTTATCCGCAACCTCGCGCATTTCACCGGGCAGAACCTATGGTTCCTCGCGGTGTCGCTGATCCCGCTGGCGCAGGTTTTCGCGCTTGAGTTCACCTCTCCGCTATGGGTCATTGTCCTGTCGATCTTTCTGCTGGGCGAACGATTGACCGCCACGCGGGCGCTGGCTGCGGTCATGGGGTTCATCGGCATTCTGATCGTCGCACGGCCTGATATTGGCAATCTCAACACCGGCATTCTGGCGGCGGCGGGCTGTGCGGTTTTCTTTGCCCTGACCAATGTGCTGACCAAGCGGCTGACGCGGACCCAAGGGATCACCACGATCCTGTTCTACCTCACCACGCTGCAACTGATCTTTGGCCTAATCTCTGCGGGCTACGACGGCGACATCGCTGGACCTACGGTCGAGACGATGCCCTTTCTGTTGCTCGTCGGCGCCTGTGGGTTGCTTGCGCATTACTGCCTGACCAACGCGCTGAGCCTTGCCCCCGCGACCGTGGTGGTGCCGATTGATTTCGTCCGCCTTCCGGCAATCGCGGTTGTCGGGATGCTCCTCTATGCCGAAGCGATCGATATTTGGGTCTTCGTAGGGGCCGCGATCATCTTTGCGGGCAATTACCTCAACATCTGGTTTGAGACCCGCAAAGCACACCCCGAGTAATGTTTGCCCAGATTTCAGCCTGACCCAAGGTCAGTGATTGACGCAAACGGCAGCTATCCGCTTAGATCATTTCTAACCTGTGCCGGGGAGGAACCGCACAGAAGTCTTGGGAGGAAAGCAAATGAAAACCTATTTCTTGGCAATTCCGGCACTGTTGGCATCTACGGCACTCGTTCACGCTGGCGGCATCGATCGGTCGGGCCAATCCATCAACGCTCTGTTTGAAAACGGGCGCTATGCCGAGTTCAGCTTCGGGCATATCTCGCCCGACACCTCGGGCACCTCGGTTGCGGCCCTCGGCAGCCGCGATTCAGGCAACGCCACAGAAAGCTACATGCAGTTTGGCGCCGCCTATAAGGCAGACATCAACGACAAGCTGTCCTATGCGATCATCTATGACCAGCCCTTTGGCGCTGACATCGATTATCCCACCGGCACCGGCTACTACGCCGCAGGCGCGCAGGCTGATCTTGACGCGCACGCTCTGACGGGTGTGCTGCGCTACCGCATGAACGACAACTTCAGCGTTCACGGCGGTCTGCGCGTGCAAACCATCGAAGCCACGGCAGCTGTCCCCTTTGTGGGCGGCTATACGGTTGATGGGGATCGCGACACAGGCGTCGGCTATGTCGCTGGTGTCGCCTATGAGCGCCCCGACATCGCCATGCGCGTGGCGCTGACCTATAATTCCAGCATCGACCATGACGTTGACACGACCGAGTTCGGCGCAGTCATGAGCACAACCGAAATCGAAACGCCGCAGTCGGTTAACCTCGATTTCCAGACCGGTATCGCGGCTGACACGCTTCTGTTCGGTGGCATCCGCTGGGTTGATTGGTCTTCCTTCGATATTTCTCCGGCTGCCTATGCTGGCGCCACGGGTGGCGCTTCCCTCGTGAGCTATGAGAACGATGTTTTCACCTACTCGCTGGGTGTGGGCCGCCGTTTGAACGACAACTGGTCGGTCTCTGCTTCCGTCGGCTATGAGAAGTCCGAAGGCGGCTTTGCTTCCAACCTCGGGCCGACCGATGGCAACAAGAGCCTTGCGCTGGCTGCCGTCTATACCCGCGACAATATGAAAATCACCACCGGCGTGCGCTACGTCAACATCGGCGACGCAGAGACGGCCATTCCGGGCTTTGCCCCGGCAGCGGAATTCGAAGACAACGATGCCGTGGCCTTTGGTGTGAAAGTGGGCTTCACCTTCTGATCCACACCAGAACTGTTGAGATTACGCCGCCTGAGCCTCTCGGGCGGCGTTTTTTATGCATGCGCATCTTTCGGGTCGTGCCGATCCGTGGAACGCCCTAAACCCAAGCCATGATCACACAGAAAACCATCCCCCCGCGCGCTTGGATTGAAATGGGCTTTCTCGCTCTGCTCTGGGGCGCGTCCTTTGTCGCCGTGCGGGTGGCGCTAGATGAGATCGGGCCGCTGACATCAGTCGCGCATCGGGTGTTCTGGGCGATGCTGGTGCTTTGGGGCGCGGTCGCCACCATGCGCCTGCCGCTGCCGCGCGACCCGCGCATCTGGGCGGCCTTTTTGCTGATGGGGCTTTTGAACAATGTGATCCCCTTTTCACTGATGGCATGGGGACAGCTGCACATCCCCTCTGGCCTGACCTCGATCCTCAACGCCGCCACGGCGATCTTTGGCGTCTTGGCCGCCGCGATCTTTCTGGCGGATGAGCGGATCACCCCGCGCAAGGCGATTGGCGTCTGCCTTGGCTTTGCCGGGGTCAGCACCGCCATCGGTTTGGAAAACCTCACAAACTTCGATCTCGGCAGCCTTGCACAACTCGCCGTGCTGGGCGGGGCAATGTCCTATGCCATGGCCGGGGTCTGCGCGCGCAAACTGCTGCCGGGCCAACCGCCGCAACTTGCCGCCGCCGGGATGCTGACAGGGGCCACGCTGATCATGCTGCCGTTGGCATGGGCCGTCGAAGGGCCGCTGACGCTCGACCTTGCCCCGGCCACGCTCATGGCCATCGCCTATTATGCGCTGGCCGCCACCGCGCTGGCCTATCTGCTCTACTACCGCGTGCTGGGCATGGCGGGCAGCAGCAACCTGATGCTGGTAACGCTGCTGGTCGCCCCCGTGGCGATCCTGCTGGGCGCATGGCTGCGGGATGAGACCCTGCGCCCCGCCGCCTATAGCGGTTTCACCCTTCTCGCGCTCGGGCTTCTGGTGCTCGATGGCCGCATCTGGCGTCTGGTGAAACACTGGGGTAGTCAGGGGAAACGAAGTACTTAACCTTGGTGATACATGCTCTACCCCACGGCTGACGATTGGCGCGCGGCGCCGCGCCGCAAAGTTCTGATCTTTGGCATGTCGGGTCTGGGCAAGACCCATCTGTCCAGCCTGCTACGCGCCAGCGGCGATTGGTTTCACTACTCCATCGACTACCGCATCGGCACCCGCTATCTGGGCGAGCTTATCGCCGACAACGCCAAGGCCGAGGCGATGAAGGTGCCGTTTCTGCGCGATCTGCTGCTCAGCGACAGTATCTACATCGGCTCGAACATCACCTTCGACAATCTCTCGCCCGTGGCCACATGGCTGGGCAAACCGGGCGATCCGGCGCGTGGCGGTCTGCCGATGGAGGAATACGCCAAACGGCAAGGGGCCTTCCGCCGGGCCGAGATCAGCGCCCTTCAAGACACCGCCTATTTCGCCACCCGCGCCGAAGCGCTCTACGGATATCCGCATTTCATCTGCGACACTGGCGGATCAATCTGCGAATGGGTCGATCCCGAAGACCCGGACGACCCGTTGCTGCGGCAATTGGCCGAGGAATGCCTGCTGGTCTGGATCAAGGGCGACGAGGCCCATACCGAGGAACTCATCCGCCGTTTCGACAAAGCGCCCAAGCCAATGGCCTATCAGCCCGAATTCCTCGCCCGTGCATGGGCCGACTATCTGACCGAAAAGAACATCACCGAGGATGCGGTGAACCCCGACGATTTCATCCGCTGGACCTATGCCGCCGCCCTGTCGCACCGCCAACCGCGCTATGAGGCGATGTCGAAATGGGGCGTCACCATCACCCCTGCCGACATCGACACACTAAAATCTCCCGAAGACTTTACCGAGCTCATTGCCCGCCACCTGCCCGCGGGCGGTTGAACCCGCCCCGTCCAAGATTATCTGACTGCACTGGCTACCCCTGAAAGACCTGTCTCATGCCCATCAAGATCCCCTCCCGCCTGCCCGCCTTTGACGTTCTGCGCAACGAAGGGGTCATGGTGCTGGATGAGGAACTGGCATCGCGGCAAGACATTCGCCCCCTGCGCATCGCGCTGCTGAACCTGATGCCCAAGAAAATCCAGACAGAAAACCAGTTCGCCCGGCTGATCGGTGCCACCCCCTTGCAGATCGAACTGAGCCTCATCCGCATGTCCGATCACCAAGCCCGCAACACTGCCGCCGAACATATGGAAAGCTTCTATCGCCCTTTTGAGGAGATGAAGGCCGAAAAATTTGACGGGCTGATCATCACCGGCGCCCCGATTGAGCATCTTGAGTTCGACGAAGTGACCTATTGGGACGAGCTGCGCGAGGTGATGGAATGGACCCAGACCAACATCCACTCCACTTTTGGCGTCTGTTGGGGCGGCATGGCGATGATCAACCATTTTCATGGGGTGAAGAAATACATGCTGAGCGAGAAAGCTTTCGGCTGTTTCCGCCACCGAAACCTCGCGCCCGCCTCGCCCTATCTCCGCGGCTTTTCGGATGATTGCACCGTGCCCGTCTCCCGCTGGACCGAGATGCGCCAAGACGAGGTGAACGCGCACGCGGGCCTCACCACGCTTCTGGGCAGTGATGAGGTCGGCCCCTGCCTGATCGAAGACCCCGCGCACCGGGCGCTCTATGTCTTTAACCATTTCGAATACGACCGCGACACGCTGAAACAGGAATATGACCGCGACGTGGAAAGCGGCGTGCCGATCAACGTGCCCTGCAACTACTACCCCGAGGATGACCCCTCGCGCACCCCGGTGAACCGCTGGCGCAGCCACGCGCATCTGCTTTATGGCAATTGGATCAACGAGATATACCAGACCACCCCCTTCGATATGAATGAGATTGGCCATTAAACTGCTGCTTGCCCTCCTCCTCGGGCTGGCGCTGCTCACAGCGCTCGTCCAATGGCGCGCCGCGCGGCATGAGGCGCGGGCCGAGGCGAGCCATCCGCCCGAGGGCGAGATCATCACGGTGGATGGCCTGCCGGTCCATGCCAAGGTGATCGGCAGCGGGCCTGATCTGGTGCTGATCCATGGGGCCAGCGGCAACCTGCGTGATTTCACCATGGGCTTCGCGGAACGGCTGAGCGACCGCTACCGCGTCATCATGTTTGACCGCCCCGGCATGGGCTATACCGCCCGCTTGCCCGGTGCGCGCGGCGCGTGGAACCCACTGGGGGAATCGCCGCAAGAGCAAGCCGCGCTGCTGCAAAAGGCTGCCGACCAGCTTGGCGTCGAAAACCCCATCGTGCTGGGTCATTCCTTTGGCGGCGCTGTGGCGCTGGCTTGGGGGCTTCAGCGCACCAAGGACACCGCCGCGCTGGTGCTTGTATCTGCCGTGTCAGAGCCTTGGCCGGGCGGGCTGGGCTGGCTTTACAACGTCAGCGCCTCACGGCTTGGCGGTGCGCTGTTTATCCCTGCCGTCACCGCCTTTGTCCCCGAAAGCGTGGTACAAAGCAGTATTGAGGCGATCTTTGCCCCGCAGCCCGCGCCCGAAGGCTATGCCGATCACATTGGCACCGGGTTGACCCTGCGCCGCAGCGCCAGCCGCGCCAACGCCCAGCAGGTGCACCAGCTTCGCCCACATGTGGTTGAAATGGCCGCACAATATGACCGTCTGACCATGCCGGTAGAGATCATCCACGGCGATGCCGATACCATCGTGCCGATGCATATCCACGCCGAGGAACTCATCAAAGACATCCCCAACGGCGCGCTCACCCGACTGCCCGGCATGGGCCATATGCCCCATCACGCCGACCCGCAAGCGGTGGTCGACACAATCAACCGCGCCGCCACCCGTGCGGGTTTGCGTTAAGCGCCTTAACATCCCATATTGAAACAAGAACACCCGCGAGGAGCGCCCATGGACCTGCCCTTTGACGGCGCGATCAGCGCCTTTTTCGACAATGACGTCCCCGAGGACATTCGCCAAGCGATCCAGCGGGCCGACAAGGATGACATCCTCTCGCCCTCCTACCCGCATGACGAGCGCCTGTCGCGCAAGACCTATGAGCGCGACTACGAGCGGCTCCAGATCGAAATGGTCAAACTGCAATCTTGGGTGCGTGAGACCGGCCAACGGGTGGTCATGGTCTTTGAGGGGCGCGACGCTGCCGGGAAAGGCGGCACCATCCGCCGCATGCGCGAGAACCTCAGCCCCCGTTCCGCCCGTGTCGTCGCCCTGTCAAAACCGACTGAGACGGAACAGGGTGAGTGGTATTTCCAACGCTACATCAAACACTTGCCCACGGCGGGCGAGATGGTCTTCTATGACCGCTCGTGGTACAATCGCGGCGTGGTGGAAAAGGTTTTTGACTTCTGCACCCCCGCGCAACGTGCGCATTTCTTTGAACAAGTCACCCCGTTTGAGCAGATGCTCGTCGAAGATGGCATTCACCTGATCAAATTCTGGCTCAACGTGGGCCGGGCCGAGCAGTTGCGCCGCATGTTGTCGCGCGAATCCGATCCGTTGAAACAATGGAAACTCAGCCCCATCGACGTCAAAGGTCTTGCCAAATGGGAGGAATATTCGAGCGCCATCGCCGAGACCCTGCTGCGCAGCCATACAGATGAAACCCCTTGGACGGTGATCCGATCCGATGACAAGCGCCGCGCGCGGCTGGCCGCCATGCGCCACCTGCTGAACCGCTTCGACTATCCCCAGAAAGACGCCAAAGCGATTGGCAGAATCGACGATGAAATCTGCGGCGGGCCGGACATCTGGGATGCCTAAACGCGGCTACCATCACGGCAACCTGCGCCAAGCCTTGATTGACGCCGCCCTTGAGTTGATCGAGCAGCGCGGCCCCACGGGCTTTACCCTCTCCGAGGCTGCCAAACGCGCGGGCGTCACCCCGGCGGCAGTCTATCGCCATTTCGAAGGCCGCGAAGACTTAATCGCCGAGGCCGCGCATCAAGGCTATGATATCTTTGCCGAATTGATGGAATTCGCTTACGAATCCGGCCAACCCTCAGCGCTGAAGGCGTTTGAGGCCACGGGCCGCGCCTATCTCGCCTTTGCGCGCAAATACCCCGGCCATTACATCGCCATGTTTGAATCCGGCATCTCGGTCAACCGCACGCCGGAATTGGCCTATGCCGCCAACCGCGCTAATGGCGTGCTCGAACGCGCGGCATCCGACCTAAGCCAGCATATCCCCGAAGACAAACGCCCGCCAGCTTCGATGTTTTCGGCCCATATTTGGGCGATGAGCCACGGCGTGGTCGAACTTTTCGCCCGCAACTCCCCCGGCCGCGCCTCGCCCTTCCCGGCGGACGACTTGCTGGAAACCGGGATCGGGATTTACCTGCGCGGGCTGGGATTGGTCAGCCCCGACGAGTGAGGGCGGCGGCCCTCAGGCCGCCACCTTCATGTCTTGCATCACATCCGCCGCAATCTCAAACGAGCGCAACCGCGCCGCGTGATCGTGGATCTGCCCGGTTAGGATCACTTCATCAGGGCGGTGCTGTGTGATCAGCGCCTCTAGCTGGCGTTTCACCGTCTCAGGGCTGCCCACGGCGGACACGCGCAGCGCATGATCCACCCCCTGCCGCATCCCTGCGCCAATCTCGGCATCAATGTCGCGCACCGGCGCTGGCAGCTTGCCGGGACGGCCTGTGCGCAGACGGGCGAAGGCTTGCTGCATGGTGGTGCGCAGATAGGCGCCCTCTTCATCCGTATCGGCGGCGAATACGTTGACCGCCAGCATGAAGCGCGGCGCGGGGCAGGCTTCGGACGGTTTGAAATCACGACGGTAGATGGCCGTGGCCTCCTCCAACGCATCGGGCGCAAAGTGAGAGGCAAAGGCGTAGGGCAGCCCGAAATGGGCCGCCAGTTGCGCGCCGTATAGCGAAGAGCCGAGGATCCAGATCGGTACATGCGTCCCCTCACCCGGATGCGCACGGACGGGCGAGCGCGGATCGGCGTCGCCCAGATAGGCCATCAGCTCGGCCACATCATCGGGGAAGTGATCGCCGCCACTCATGCCCCGGCGCATCGCGCGTATCACCGCCTGATCGCCGCCCGGCGCACGGCCCAGCCCCAAATCGATCCGGTCGCCATGGATCGCAGCCAAGGTCCCAAACTGCTCGGCAATCGCCAAAGGCGCGTGATTGGGCAGCATCACCCCGCCTGCCCCAACGCGAATATGCTGCGTGTGATCCGCCACATGCCCCAGCAAAACCGATGTCGCCGCCGAGGCGATGCCCGGCATGTTGTGATGCTCTGCCATCCAGAAGCGGTGATAGCCTTTGGCTTCGGCCAATTGGGCCAATGCGACGGAATTGGCGATGGCGGTGGCGGTGTCTGACCCTTCGGGCACCGGGGCAAGGTCTAGAACTGAATACTGCATGACTGTCTCCTGTGTTGCGCTTGATATAGGCAGGGGCCGCCCCGCCCGGAACCACGGGGGCTGAGAAAAACCAACGACTTGGGCGAAATTTCCGTCGTTCACAATGTTATGTTCTAACGCATGCCAGATATGCGCAAACAGACCTTGCCGCCCCCCTATGGCGGGCCTATCCGAAGGGCCTTCACAACCTGACCTCGCCAGTCGCAGACAAGCCATGGTCCAACACTAGGCAAATGCCATGAATATCAAACACCTTATCGGGTTCGGCCTCACCGCCGGGCTGCTCTCTTCCGCCGCCTATGCGCAGGACAACATCACCACCGGTTTCGACCCGGTGATCGAAGACCGCGCCATGACCTCCATGATTGGCTGGACCGCAGGCGTCTCTGCCGCCACACGTTTCAACACGTCGGATGATTTCGATCACCTCGAAAACGAAGTCGAAGGCTTTGTCGAGCTGACTTACGGCGGCTTCCACACCGGCCTCAGCGCGACATCGCTCTACCAAGACCCGACAGATGACGTCGAGTTCGAAGCAAACCTCGGTTATGGCGCGGACTTCGGTCAGGGTCTCAGCTGGGATCTGACCTATGGCTATATCTGGCTGAACGATTCCGAAGACCACAGTGAAGAGATCACCGCGACGCTTGGCTTCCCCATCGGGCGCGACGCCTCGGGCGCATTCGCCGTGATCATCGACCCCGACAATGGCGAAAGCGATCAGGAAGTCGCGTTCGAAGCGCCCCTGTCCGAGCGTTGGACCGCCGTTGGCCTCATCGGCAACAGCGACCGTGACGACAACATCTATGCCGAAGCCGGTGCGGTTTACGACTTTGGCGATGGCGTCAGCTTTGAAGCGCTCTACGAAGACACCAACGATGGCGACGGCGTGTTGGGTTTTACCGTGAGCTACGAAATCGGCGGCTAAGCCGTTTCAGGTTCATGCGATCCCGGATCAGAGGCCGTTGCGGGAAACCGCAGCGGCCTTTTTCATGTCCAACAGCCACACATGCCAGCCCACAAACGAAAAAGGGCCACCCCGGAGGGCAGCCCTTTCGCAAAGTTGA
Source organism: Sulfitobacter dubius (assembly GCF_027214245.1). GTDB lineage: Bacteria > Pseudomonadota > Alphaproteobacteria > Rhodobacterales > Rhodobacteraceae > Sulfitobacter > Sulfitobacter dubius_A. Next base: position 288,574 of record NZ_JAPWHM010000003.1, read on the forward strand.
TCGGTAAGCTTAGCGCTTGGAGAACTGGAAGCTCCGGCGCGCTTTGGCCTTACCGTATTTCTTCCGCTCGACGACGCGGCTGTCACGGGTCAGGAAACCTGCCGCTTTCAGCGCACCGCGCAGGGAGGGATCATAAAGCTGCAGCGCCTTGGAGATGCCGTGCTTAACCGCACCCGCTTGACCGGACAGACCGCCGCCTTTGACAGTTGCGAACACGTCGAACTGACCTTCGGTGTTGGTGATGCCGAAAGGCTGCGCGAGGATCAGCTGCTGCACGGGGCGTGCGAAGTATTCGTTTTGCGGCTTGCCGTTCACGATAACCTTGCCGGAGCCGGGCTTGATCCAAACGCGGGCGACCGCGTCTTTACGTTTGCCGGTGGCATAGGCGCGGCCCAGTTCGTCACGAACCGGCTCACGCGGGGTCATTTCGGTTTCGGTGCCCTGCACGCCGCCGATGTTCTCGGTCACGGCTGCTTCGAGACCGTCGAGGGATTTGATTTCGTCAGCCATGCTCATGCACTCCGCGTGTTTTTCTTGTTCAAGGATTTAACATCCAGAACTTCGGGGCTCTGCGCCTCATGGGGGTGATCGCTACCTGCATAGACGCGCAGGTTGGTCATGATCTGGCGGCTCAGGCGGTTGCCGGGCAGCATGCGCTTGACCGCTTGGGTCACAACACGCTCAGGATGCGCGCCCTCAAGGATCTGTGCCTTGGTGCGCGACTTGATGCCACCGGGGTGGCCGGTGTGCCAGTAGAAGTGCTCTTCGCGCTTCTTGCCGGTCATCTGCACCTTGTCGGCGTTGATGACGATCACGTTGTCGCCGCAATCCATATGCGGTGTGAAGGACGGCTTGTGCTTGCCGCGCAGGCGCGTGGCGATGATCGAGGCGAGACGGCCCAGCACGACGCCTTCGGCGTCGATGATGATCCATTTCTTGTCGATATCTGCCGGTGTCGCAGAAAAGGTTTTCATGGATGAATTCCCGTTTAAGGTTGGTCGGAACGAGGAATCCCCGCCCGGTGTCTGATGGAGGGGTTATAATCACCTGCATCGCCGGGTCAAGCGCAGCAATCACGGATTATAATAGCGAAAACAACACTTTACAATTTAGGTATAATAATACCCCATATTTCTACACGCTGATCTGCTCTGGCGGATTGTCCAAGAGACAGCGCAGCCGCTGCATTGCCGCCTCGAAGGAGCGCAGCGAGACATGGGCGTTCACCGCGATACGTACCGCATGGGGCGCGCGGCCATCGCGCAGGGCGAATTCATCGGCGGAGCGGATCTGCACCCCCTGCGCCTCTGCCGCGCGACAGAACCCCGCCGCACGCCAGCCGGGCGGCAGTTGCAGCCATAGAAAGGGCACATCGCGCGACCATTGCAGCTCATGCCCGCCCAGATGGTTGACGGCAACCTCTACATATTCGGCCAGTCTTTCGCGGATGTCGGCACAGATGCCCTTTAGCCGCGGATCGGTCAGCAAAATGCGCGTCGCCTCGGCCAAGGGGCGCGCAAGGCCGAAATATCCGTATTCCGCCACCCGCCGCAGGTCCGCCGACCGCCCTGCCGGGGCCAGCGCAAAGCCGACTCGCAGTGCGGGCGTCAATTCCTTTGAGATCGACGAGACGTGCCAGACATGCTCAGGCCAGAGCGAGCGATAGCTCGGTGCGCGGGCTGCGCCCATGCGGTAGCAATCGTCCTCCAAAATCTCTAAGCCGTGCCGCTTGGCGACCTTCAGCAGCGCGCGCCGCCGTTCAAGGCTGGTGTGGCTGCCCGTGGGATTGTGCACTTCCGGCGTGGTGCAAAACACCTGCGCTCCGCTGTCGCGCGCGGCCTTGTCCAGCGCCTCGGGCAGCACGCCGTCTTTGTCCATCGCCACGCCGACCACTTCGGCGCGCAGCACCTCCGCCGCCCGCCGGAACCCCGCGTAGGAGAGGTCTTCGACCAGCATCACCGGTTTCGGCCCCGACAGGATGGCCTGAAGTACCAATACAATCCCACTTTGCCCGCCGTGCGACAGCACAACGTCGCGCTCACTCAGCGGGCCAAGGGACAGGTGCGACAGCCAGTCGACCACCGCTTGGCGCACCGGGGCATAGGCATCGCGGGTGGGATAGTTCATCAATTCTTCGCCCGGCACATCCGCCACCTGCCGCAGGGCGCTGCGGATCAGGGCCACTTGCCCCATATCCGGCAATCGTGGACTAAAGAGGCTCACCGCATCCGTATCTGAAATCTCTAACTCTTTGATCCAGCTATCTTGTTCGCGATTCCAGACATCTTCGCGGATGGCTGCCTGCGGCGGGGCGACAAAAGTACCCCGGCCCACTTCGGCCTCCAGCAGGCCCTCGTCAGTCAGAATGGTATAGGCGCGCGCCACGGTGCCGGGGGTGATCCCCAATTGCCACGCCAATTCCCGCACCGGGGGCAGCTTATCGCCAACCGCCAGCGCGCCGGAATTGATACCCTCGCGAATGGTCAGGGCCACGAGTTTGTACTTCGGTCCCTGCCCTTCGGCAAGGGTTGGCTGCCAAATTGTACCCATTACAATATTCCTGTGGTCAAATTGTATCGCACTTTGTACCCTTGTACCTGTAGGCTTTCTACACTTTGTGTCAATACAATTTCGCCAATACAAATTCAAGGAGTTCTCCCATGACACAGGCTCGCCCTATCAGCGCCGATGCAATGACATTGATGACATACCGCGCCCTGCCGGTCCCTGCGATGATCGCGCTGCGCTTTGCGGCGGTCGTGACCACATGGGCGGCCCGCCGACGCACCCGGATCGCGCTTGCCGCGCTAGAGCCATGGGAGCTTGAAGATGCGGGACTTACACCGGAACAGGCCTCGGCCGAGGCTTCCCGCGTGTTCTGGCAGGCGTAACTTCCCTGTGGCGTTCGCCAGACCTCTTCCTGGGCCGGGTTTTTCCCGGCCCTTTTTTCGTGTAAACCTAGGGCCATTGCCTGCCCGTGGGTCGGCGAACCAACCCCGGCTTGTACCACTTTATCTCTCAGCTATGATGAGCGCTCTCTAAGTCGAGCATAGGCCAACCAAATCGCCTACCCGCCCGAACGGGCAGGCGATGGCCCGGCGCCTGCGGCTTGTTCCGGCCCTTCGTCACCCCATAGACGCAGGCGGAATCGCATAGGTCAGGCTCGCCCGCGCCACCGGCTTATCCGACCCCTCGGAATAGATCAGCACATCCGTCACCGACAATTGCCGCCCCAGCTTGAGCAGCTTGGCATGAGCGACCAGCGGCACATCCGCCAGCGGCTTGCGCATGAAATCAATCGAGCAATTCGTCGTCACTGCCAACGCTTTGGGCCCGATCATCGCAAGCGTAACCAGATAGGCCGCCACATCCGCCAGTGCGAACATCGACGGGCCCGAGACCGTCCCGCCGGGCCGCAGATGGCGGCGGCTGGTCAGCAAACGCATGGTGATCTCATTCTCGGCGACGTGATCCACGGCGAAATCATCCGCCACCTGATCGAAAACCTCCCGCATGAAGGCTTCCAACGCCTCTGCATCCATCACCACGGCCATACTTGTCCTCCCTGTTGTCCTCGGCGTAACGTTGGCGCGACCAGCTTGGGAGGGCAAGGTGACAATTCTTGACGTTACGGCACAAGGGCCAATCACCCACCTGCGCATGAACGCACCCGAGCGATTGAACGCCCTGTCAGACGAAATGCTGGCCGCCCTGCACAGCAAACTCGACGCTTTGGCCGAAGATCGGCAAACCCGTGTCATTATCCTATCGGGCGCGGGCAAAGCCTTTTGCGCGGGCCACGACCTGCGCCAGATGACCGCCATGCGCCAAGCTGAGGATGGCGGAGCCGCCGCCTTCAAAGACCTCTTCGACCGCTGCGCTGCCCTCATGGCCCGCATCCAAAGCTTGCCGCAGCCCGTCATCGCCCAAGTCCATGGCATCGCCACTGCCGCAGGCTGCCAGCTTGTCGCCACTTGCGACATGGCCATCGCCGCCGAGGACACCCGCTTTGGCGTCAACGGCGTGAACATCGGCCTCTTCTGCTCGACCCCCATGGTCGCCCTGACCCGCAGCATCCCGCGCAAGCAGGCGTTTGAGATGCTGACCACCGGTGATTTCATTTCAGCCCCCCGCGCTGCAGAACTGGGCCTGATCAACCGCGCCGTACCGGGCGACCAACTGGCTACTGAGACCAACGCCCTAGCCGAAAAGATCGCTGCCAAACTCGGCACCGCCGTCGCCCACGGCAAAGGCGCCTTCTACCAACAGATGCACCTGCCCACGGACCAAGCCTATGCCTTCACCGGCGACGTTATGGTGCGCAATATGCTTGAGGCAGACACCCGCGAAGGCATCGACGCCTTCTTGGAAAAACGCGCGCCCGACTGGCGGCAGTAATTGTTTCCAAATCCGCGCAACAGTGTTGCCGCGCGGGGGCTGGCAAATCTGGCAAAATCGGGGCACTGTTATATTAGGGTACAGAAACCCTGATGATTTTGGGTCGCCGACGGCGGAAGGTCCCTCCGGGTCAGCCTCTCACTGACCGACCATTCCCGCAGCGGCGACCCCAAAACCATGCCCGGCCAAGCGCGCGTGCCGCGATATTTCAGCGCGCATCAGCCCGCCCCCGCTCTTGCCTGTTGCGCGCGAACCCGCCCTGCCCTACATCGCCCCCATGACAGATACATTGCACATCATCGGCGGCGGCATGGCCGGATCAGAAGCGGCTTGGCAAGCAGCGAACGCGGGCGTGGAAGTCGTGATCCACGAGATGCGCCCCAAGGTCGAGACCTTTGCCCACCAAACCGGGCTTCTGGGCGAGATGGTCTGCTCCAACTCCTTCCGCTCGGACGATGATGAGCAAAACGCCGTGGGCCTGCTGCATTGGGAAATGCGCGCCGCCAACGGCCTGATCATGGCCTGCGCCGACAAAAACCGCCTGCCCGCTGGCGGCGCACTAGCGGTAGACCGCGACCCCTTCGCGCAGACCGTCACCGACACGTTGCTCGCGCACCCCAATATCACCGTCGAATACGGCGAGATTTCTGAGTTGCCAAAAGACGGCAAATGGATCATCGCCACCGGCCCGCTGACCTCCGGCGCGCTGGCCGAAGCCATCGCCGCCGAGACCGGCGCCGAAGCACTGGCCTTTTTCGACGCTATTGCCCCCATCGTCTATTTCGACAGCATCGACATGTCCAAAGCCTGGATGCAGTCGCGCTATGACAAGGGCGAAACCGAGGAAGAGCGCACCGCCTACCTCAACTGCCCCATGGACAAGCAGCAATACGACGATTTCATTGACGCGCTGCTTGAGGCCGACAAAACAGAATTCCGCGAAGGTGAAACCGCCGGCTACTTCGACGGCTGCTTGCCCATTGAAGTGATGGCCGAACGGGGCCGCGAAACCCTGCGTCACGGCCCGATGAAACCGGTTGGCCTGACCAACCCCCACCAGCCCGAGATCAAGGCTCATGCCGTTGTGCAACTGCGCCGCGACAACAAGCTGGGCACGCTTTACAACATCGTCGGCTTCCAAACCAAAATGAAGTACGGCGCGCAGACGGATGTTTTCAAACGTATTCCGGGGCTTGAAAACGCGCGCTTTGCCCGTCTTGGCGGCATTCACCGCAACTCTTTCATCAACTCGCCCACGTTGCTTGACGACCAAATGCGCCTGCGCAGCCGCGACAATATCCGCTTTGCCGGGCAGATCACCGGCGTCGAAGGCTATGTCGAAAGCGCCGCGATGGGCCTGCTCGCGGGTCGCATGGCCGCCGCTGAGATCAAAGGCGGCAGCCTGCCAACCCCGCCCGACAGCACCGCCATGGGCGCGCTGATCACCCACATCACCGGCGGGGCGGATGCGAAAACCTTTCAGCCGATGAATGTGAACTTCGGCCTATTTCCGCCGGTCGAAGGGCTTAAATCGGGCCGTCGCGGCCGCAAAGACCGCTACAAAGCCTATACCGACCGCGCCAAGGCAGATTGGCAGGCATGGCTTGATCAAGGTTAATCCGTCCCGCGTTAACACTGGATCCTCCTGCCCATCCCCCATATCCTAGGGGAATGACAAAACATTATTTCGACAAAGCCTACGCGGCGCGGGACACGCAGGTGATCCGCAGCCTTTATGACGAATGGGCTGGCAGCTACGACGAGGATATCAAAGCGCAGGGCTATGCCGCGCCCGACCGCGCCGCTGCCACGCTCGCTGAATTTCTAGATGACAAAGACGCCCCGATCTTCGATATCGGCTGCGGCACAGGGCTGTCTGGCGCGGCCTTGAAACAAGCGGGTTTCACCACCATCGACGGCGGCGATGTCTCTGCCGCCATGCTGGCAGAGGCTCGAAAAAAAGATATATACCGCAATCTGTTAGAGCTCGAAGTTGATGCTCCTCTCCCCTTCGCGCCCGGCAGCTATGAGGCGATCAGCGCCATCGGCGTGATCGGCCCCGGAGCCGCGCCGATCACATTGTTCGACACGTTGATGCATGGATTACAAAAGGGCGGTAAGCTTTTGTTTTCCCTTAACGAAAAAGTGTTCGAAGATCGCGGCGCCTTGGGCATGATTCATGAGTGGACCGACTGCGGCGCGGCGATCCTGCTCTTTGCAGAGGAAGGCCCGCACCTGCCCGGCATCGACTTGAAGTCTACAGTCTATCTGATTGAAAAGAATTGACACTTACCACCAGATTTGCCCCATCCCCGACCGGTCCGCTGCACCTCGGCCACGCCTATTCGGCCCTCTTGGCCCATAATCTGGCCAAAGCAGCGGGGGGAAAGTTTCTGCTGCGGATCGAAGATATCGACCAATCCCGCGCGCGACCCAAGTGGGAGGCGCAGATCTACGAAGACCTCGCATGGCTTGGTATTGACTGGCCGCAGCCTGTGATGCGCCAATCCGACAGGATGGCGGCCTATCGCGGCGCCCTTGATGACCTCTGGGCGCGCGGCCTCGTCTATGCTTGCACTTGCAACCGTCGCGACATCGCCGCCGCCACCAGTGCCCCGCAGGAGGGCGCAGAGCCCGTCTATGGCCCCGACGGCCTGATCTATCCCGGCACGTGCCGTGACGCGGGCCACCCAAAAGCCTCCGGCGCGCTGCGGCTTGATATGCGTAAAACTTTGGCTTCTTTGGCTAATCGCGCGCTAAGCTTCACTGAAAACGGCCATGGCCCGAATGCCGAAACCGGAGCGATTACCGTCTCCCCGGATCAGCTTATCGCCACGGTCGGTGATGTGGTCTTGGCCCGGCGCGACATGGGCACGTCCTACCACCTTTCCGTCGTGCTCGACGATGCCGCGCAGGGGGTCACTCTGGTCCCGCGCGGGGCCGACCTTTTTGAGGCGACCTATATCCATGTTGTGCTGCAGGCTTTGCTCGACCTGCCAACGCCGCATTATCACCATCACCGTCTGATCCGGAATGAGGGCGGCAAACGGCTCGCCAAACGCGATGACGCCCGCGCCATCGCACTCTACCGTGAGAATGGAAGGACGCCCGAGGATATTCGTTCTATGGTAGGGCTTTAGCGAGCGGACTTAATCCACCGGCTTCATCAGTTCGACTTCTTCACCATCCTGAATCCCGGTGTAAAAGCAACTGCGCCGCCCTGTGTGGCAGGCGGGCCCGGTCTGGTCCACGAGCACCAACAGGCAATCGCGGTCGCAATCTATCCGCATCTCAACCAGTTTCTGCACATGGCCACTGGTTTCGCCCTTTACCCAGAACGCCTGCCGCGAGCGGCTCCAATAGGTCACCTTGCCGGTCTCAAGGCTGCGCGCGATGCTCTCTGCGCTCATCCAGGCCAGCATCAGCACCTCATGTGTCTCCGCGTCCTGCGCGATGGCGGGGATCAGGCCCGCCTCGTTGAACTGAAGGCTTGCAGGATCGAAAGTCATCGGGCACCTCGTGGAAATATTTGCATCTGTCTCTGCGGCGCTTATGTAGGGTTTCAGTACGAAAAGGAACAGCCCATGTCGGATGAGACGGACCTCATCAAGCTCTACTCCGCGCGTATCTTGGCGCTTACCGCAGAGATCCCGCATCTGGGCCGGATGGAGGCCCCGCAGGCCAGCGTGAAGCGCCGCTCGCCGCTGTGCGGTTCGACCGTAAGGGTCGATGTGCGCGTTGAGGAAGGCCGTCTGGCCGAGATGAAACAGGACGTGAAAGCCTGCGCCCTGGGGCAAGCGGCTGCGGCCGTTGTGGGCGGTGCAGCACCCGGTGCCTCGCTCACGCAGATCACAACTGCCCGCGATCAACTGCGCGCCATGCTCAAGGGCGAAGGGCCAGTGCCGGACGCCCCCTTTGACGGTTTCGAAGTGCTTACCCCTGCCACGGCCTATAAAAACCGCCATGCCTCCATCATGCTGAGCATCGAGGCACTGACAGAGGCGATGCAACAGGCCGAAGCCGCGGCGGAAGCTGGCGAGCGCTAAGCGCAGCCTGCCGCAGCCCACCTCCCCCAATATTAAAAAAACGCCGCACATCCTACGAAGGATGGCGGCGTTAGTCGGCGTTCCTCATGTTGGGACCCGCTTTGCCAGAGGCCGACGCGGACAGGCAAGTCGGTGCATCAAATTGGGACGGATGCAGCAGACAAAGCGGCATGAGAGCCTTTGGCAGAACTCAGATAAAGGCGGGCAGATGTAACCCAACGACCAGCATCACGATCAAAGCGGCGGCCCCTGCTGCATCTTGCAGCAATGTGGCCTGCGATCTGAGGGCGATAGATTTCAGGGCAGTGTAAGTCATCATCAGTACCTCCTTATCTTTGTTGCTCCTTTGTTCTCATTTTTACCCTTCCATGTAAAGAACTTTTTGCGAACATTCGCGAACATAAAGAGAGTACAGGCGCTAACCCACTGTTATCAAACGGATCGCCTCGTCCTGCCGCATAAGCCATAGCAGCAGCCTTACCGCCCTGCCGCGCGGCCCTTCGAGGGTGGGATCATCCATCAAAAGCTTTCGGGCATCCGATTGCGCCACCGCCATCAGGCCCGCTTGACGCTCCAGATCGGCCACGCGAAAGCGCGGCACGCCCGACTGCGCGGTGCCGATAAGATCGCCCGTGCCGCGCATTTCCAGATCGGTTTCGGCAATGACGAAACCGTCTTCGGATTCGCGCAGCACCTCAAGCCGTTGCCGGCCCGTATCGCTGAGGGGGGCTTGATACATCAAAAGACAGGTCGACGCCCCGGTGCCCCGTCCAACGCGGCCGCGCAGCTGGTGCAACTGCGCAAGGCCGAAAATCTCGGCCCGTTCCACCACCATGATCGTCGCATTGGGCACGTCCACGCCGACTTCGATCACCGTGGTGGCCACCAGCACCTTGGTCTCTCCCGCTTGAAAGGCACGCATCGCCGCGTCTTTTTCGACGGGCGGCATCTGCCCATGGACCAAGCCAACGACCCCTTCGCCCAACGCCGCGCGGAGCCGTTTGAACCGGTCTTCCGCTGCCGTCAGGTCGCTGACTTCGCTCTCTTCCACCAGCGGGCAAACCCAGTAGCATTGCCGCCCTTCGCTGATGGCGTGACGCATCCGGTCGATGACCTCATCCATCCTTGAGGTCGAGACCAGCGCCGTACGAATGGGCTGCCGCCCGGGGGGCTTTTCGTCGAGGATGGAAACATCCATATCACCGTATTGCGCCAGTGCCAAACTGCGCGGGATCGGTGTGGCGGTCATCACCAGCACATCGGCCAGCCGCCCCTTGCGGCCCAATTCCAGCCGCTGCCGCACGCCAAAACGGTGCTGTTCGTCGACCACCGCAAGGCGCAGATCGGCAAAGCTCACATCCGCCTGAAACACCGCATGGGTGCCGACGAGGATCTGAATATCGCCGCGTTCCAGTGCCGCGAGCTTGGCCCGCCGCTCTGCCCCTTTGTCGCGCCCGGTGAGGAGTTCCAGCACCACGCCCGCCTGTTCCGCCAACGGTTGCAGCCCCATAAGGTGCTGACGCGCAAGGATTTCCGTCGGCGCCATCAGCACCGCTTGCCCGCCCGCCTCAACGGCGCGCAAAAGCGCCATGAAGGCGACCAGCGTCTTGCCCGCCCCCACATCGCCCTGCAACAGCCTGTTCATGCGGGTCTCGCGACCCATGTCGGCGGTGATCTCTTCGACGGCGCGCTGCTGTGCGCCGGTGGGCCGATAGGGCAAGGAAGACAGTACCCGCTCTTGCAATCGCCCGTCGCCCCGGTTCGCCCGCCCCATCTTGCGCCGCTCATTCTGCCGCGCCAAGGCGAGGGTCACCTGATGGGCAAAAAGCTCATCATAGGCCAACCGCTCCCGCGCCGGGGCCGTGGCGGTGAGGTCTTGGGCGTTTTGCGGGTCATGCGCGGCCTCTGCGGCGGCGGCGAAATCGGGCCAAGCGGCCTGCGCCACCTGCCCGGGATCGGCCCATTCCGCCACCACCGGCAGCCGTTTCAACGCACCCCGGGTGGCCTTGTACATTAACTTTTGCGTCAGCCCAGAGGTGAGCGGATAGACCGGCTCAAAGTCAGGAATATCGCCCGCTTGATCTTCCGGCACGGCGAAATCCGGATGGACCATCTGCGCCATCCCGTCAAAAAACTCCACCCGGCCCGAAACAATGCGGCGGCTGCCTTCGGGCAATTGCCGCTGCCAATAGTCGCCGCGCGCGTGGAAATAGACCAGTTGGAAACTGGTCTGCGCATCCTCGACCGTGATGCGGTAAGCGCCGCCTTTGCTGCGTGCCGGACGGTGCGCGCCGATGGTGACGGCCACGGTGAGTGTCGCAGGCAAATGCGCGTCTTTCACACTGTCGCGCAGACGGCGGTCGATACCGGAGTGCGGAAGGGTAAAGATCAGATCGCGCGGCGCTTGGATGCCCAATTGGCCCAGCAATTGCGCTGTCTTTGGCCCCACCCCTTCGAGCGTTTCGAGCCCCGCAAAAAGCGGGAAAAGCTGTTCCGGTCTGCCGCTCATTTGCCTTCGATCAAGGCGAGCCAGCCATCTTCATCCATCGTCTCGACCCCCAGATCGGCGGCCTTCTTGGCCTTGGACCCCGCCCCCGGCCCGGCGACCAGAATATCGGTCTTGCCGCTGACCGAGCCTGAGACCTTGGCCCCCAAACGCTCCGCCCGGGCCTTGGCCTCGGCCCGGCTCATCTTCTCCAAAGTGCCGGTAAAGACGACGGTCTTGCCTGCGACGGGGCTGCCTTCGGTGTCGGGCCGTTCCGCCGGGATCACGGTCAGATGCGCCACCAGCCGGTCGATTGAGGCGCGCTCTGCCTCTTGCGCAAAGGCCGAAACCAGCGAACCCGCCATGACGCTGCCGACACCATCGACGCCGATCAGATCATCCCAAGCGGGGCCGTCGAGCCCGCGCGCCTCGGCCATGGCGGCCTCAAAACTGTCCCAATCGCCGTAGTGCAGCGCGATCAGGCTCGACGCCGCCTCGCCCACATGGCGGATGCCAAGGGCAAAGATCAGACGCGCCATGGGTATTTCACGGCGATCTTCGATGGCTTGAAACAGGTTATCCGCCGATTTCGGCCCCCAGCCTTCGCGGTTTTTCAACTGCTGCACGCCGCTGCCGTAACGCTCTTTCAAGGTGAAAATATCCGCAGGCTCCGCGATCCAACCGTCATGGTAAAACTGTTCGACCTGCTTGGCCCCCAGACCGTCGATATCAAATGCCTTGCGGCTGACGAAATGGATAAGCTTTTCGACGGCCTGCGCCGGGCAGATCAACCCGCCGGTGCAGCGCCGCACCGCATCGCCCGGCTCCCGGATCGCATCCGACCCGCATTCGGGGCAGGTGGTGGGATAGACAAAAGCCTCGGCATCAGAGGGACGTTGCGACAGGTCCACGTCGGCCACTTTGGGGATCACATCGCCCGCGCGGTAAATCTGCACCCAATCGCCGACGCGCACGTCCTTGCCGCCGCGGATTTCGGCGCCCTTGCTGTCGAGCCCTTTGATGTAATCTTCGTTGTGCAGCGTCGCGTTGGAGACGACGACCCCGCCCACCGTGACCGGCTGCAACCGCGCCACGGGTGACAAGGCACCGGTGCGTCCAACTTGAATGTCGATCCCCTCAAGCCGGGTCCAGGCCAATTCGGCGGCGAATTTATGGGCCACGGCCCATCGCGGGGTGGTGGAGCGAAAGCCAAGCCGTTCCTGAAGCGCGAGATCGTCGACCTTGTAGACGACGCCATCTATGTCATAGCCCAGCGTGGCGCGCTGCGCTTCGATCTTTTCGTAATGGGCGATCATATCGCTTGGCCCGTCACAAAGTGCGGTCAGAGGGTTGGTCGAAAATCCCAGTTCCGCCGATCGGTCAATCGCGCCCTTTTGCGTCTCAGCCAAGGGTTCCGAGAGCGCACCCCAAGCATAGGCGAAAAACTGCAATGGCCGGGCGCGGGTAATCTCTGCGTCGAGCTGCCGCAGGGAACCGGCGGCGGCATTGCGCGGGTTGGCAAAGGTTTTGCCGCCCCTTTCGGCCTGCCGCGCGTTCAGGGCCGCGAAATCGGCATGGCTCATATAGACTTCGCCGCGCACCTCCAGCAGGTCCGGCGCGTTCTTTAACTTTTGCGGGATGTTTTCAATGGTGCGGGCGTTGGCGGTAACATTTTCGCCCACCGCGCCATCGCCCCGCGTGGCGGCCTGCACCAGCACTCCCTTTTCGTAGCGCAGGGACAGCGACAGCCCGTCGATCTTGGGCTCAGCCGTATAGGCCAGGGGCGCATCCGCCCCCAGCCCAAGGTATTTGCGAATCCGGGTGTCGAACTCAGTGACTTCCTCCGCGTCAAAGGCATTGGCGAGCGAGAGCATCGGCACCGCATGCCGCACTTTGCTGAACCCTTCGGCGACCGGCGCGCCAACTTGCTCTGACGGGCTGTCAGCGCGCTTGAGGTCGGGGAAGCGCGCTTCGATCGCGGCATTGCGCCGTTTGAGCGCGTCATAGTCCGCGTCCGAAATTTCTGGAGCATCTTCCGCATGATAGGCGGTGTTCGCCGCGCTCAGAACCTCGGCCAGCCGGGCCAGCTCCGTCTCTGCCTGCGCTTTGGTCAGCGCTTTAACCTCGATCTGGGATGTCACGATCTGCCCCCGATATTGTCACCTGTGGCTTAGATAGGTGGCGATCAGGGGCAGGTCTAGCGATTTCAGGCTCGGTTGTTGGCAGTTCAGGCGCTGGCGGCCAGATCCATCTGCGCCGGTTCGGGATCGCGCAGCACATAGCCCCGGCCCCAGACAGTTTCGATATAGCTCTCTCCGCCTGTGGCTTGGCTGAGCTTTTTGCGCAGCTTGCAGATAAAGACATCGATGATCTTCAGTTCAGGCTCATCCATGCCGCCATAGAGGTGGTTGAGAAACATCTCTTTGGTCAGGGTCGTCCCTTTGCGCAGGCTCAGCAGTTCCAGCATCTGATATTCTTTACCGGTCAAATGCACGGGGCTGTCGTTCACGCTGACAGTCTTGGCATCAAGGTTCACGGCGACTTGCCCCGTCTCAATCACCGATTGGGAATGGCCTTTGGAACGGCGGATGATGGCATGGATCCGAGCCACCAATTCTTCGCGGTGAAACGGTTTGGTCAAATAATCGTCGGCACCAAATCCAAAGCCCCTGAGTTTATTTTCCGTATCGTCGGACCCCGACAGGATGAGGATCGGCGTTTCAATCCGCGCCAGCCGCAATTGGCGTAGCACATCATGGCCGTTCATATCCGGCAGATCGAGGTCGAGCAGGATCAAATCATAGTCATAGAGCTTGGCCAGATCGATTCCCTCTTCGCCTAGGTCGGTGGCATAGACGTTAAGATTCGCATGGGTCAGCATGAGTTCAATACTGCGAGAGGTCGTCGGGTCATCTTCAACTAACAATACACGCATTCGGTTTCTCCGGCTCATCTAGGACGATTGGCTAATCTTGAGCAAAAAAAGGTTAACTACCCGTTACCGATACTGGATAGGCTAGCTTAACAACTTAAAGTTGTCGATACTTTTTCAAGGAAGTGGCCTTTAGCGCGGCCTCTCCATGCTCTGTAACCGCGTGTAACCATTCCATAAATTCATCATCACTAATGCCATAACGCTCCAGCGCTTCGGATTGGGTGATCAGCCCATAGACCACCCCCCGCACCACCGCCGCCTTGCGCGAGGCGACCCACCTTCGCGTATCTGCACCGGGCAAATCGGCGCGCGACATCACGCTCCCGTCAGCGAGGGTAACAGACCGTGGCCCATCGACTTTTTTCAGGTACATCGCATCATCCGCCATTGTTCTGGCGGCCAATAACCCCCATCTGCCTTAACGCGGCGTGAAGCCTGCCCTTGTGACTAGGTAGGATTTTCCTATATTCGCGCACAAACTCCGGAGAGACCCATGGCCCTTGATCAGACACCGCCGCTCAATTCGCTTGGCTTTGCCAAGGCGCCCGCCGATACGCGCGTCGTCGTGGCGATGTCGGGCGGTGTGGACAGTTCCGTCGTGGCGGCCATGCTCAAGGACGAAGGCTATGACGTCGTGGGCGTGACCCTGCAGCTTTACGACCACGGCGCGGCGCTGGCCAAGAAAGGTGCCTGCTGCGCGGGGGTTGATATTCAGGATGCCCGCCGCGTGGCCGAGGAAATGGGCTTTCCGCATTACGTGTTGGACTATGAAAACGTCTTCAAGGACGCCGTGATCGATGAATTCGCCGACAGCTACCTTGGCGGTGCGACACCTGTGCCCTGCATCCGCTGCAACGAACGGGTGAAGTTCAAAGACCTGCTGGAAACCGCCAAGGATCTTGAGGCCGACTGCATGGCCACTGGTCACTATATCCAGCGCAAGATGGGCGAGAACGGGCCGGAGCTACACGCCGCTGCGGACGGCAACCGCGACCAGAGCTATTTCCTGTTCTCCACCACCGAAGAGCAGCTTTCCTATCTGCGCTTCCCGCTGGGCCATCTGCCCAGTAAGGATGACACCCGCAAGCTAGCCGCGAAATACGGGCTGGAAGTCGCGGATAAGCCCGACAGTCAGGACATCTGTTTCGTCCCCAATGGCGACTATGCCGCGGTGATCCGCAAACTACGCCCCGAGGCCGCCGATCCGGGCAATATCGTCGATACCGATGGCAATGTGTTGGCGAAACATGAGGGTGTGATCCACTACACCATCGGTCAGCGCCGGGGCTTGGGCATCGGCGGTCTGGCGGATCCGCTTTATGTGGTGAAGCTGGATGCTGAGCGCAAAGAGGTCGTCGTCGGCCCCAAATCCATGCTCGCCACCCGCAAGATCCCGGTGCGTGAGATCAACTGGCTGGGTGACGAGCCCCTGACCTCCCGGTCAGAGTGGAACATCGCCGTGCGCGTGCGCTCTACCCGCCCGCCGCGCGACGCAATCCTGCGCCCGATTTCCGAGACTGAGGCTGAGGTTGAACTGCTGACCGCCGAGGAAGGTGTTTCGCCGGGTCAGGCTTGTGTGTTCTATGACCCTGAAAGCACGCGCATCTTTGGCGGCGGCTGGATCCACCGAGGCTAAGCCTCCCTACAGCCGCGCCAAAACCGCGCGCGCGGCCCGCAGGCCCGGCGCCTCACCACCCTGCCCCAAGCGCTGCATCGTCAACGCCATCGCGTCCTTTTGCGCGCCCGGTGCCCGCAACACCTGCAAAACGCCTTCGGCAATGGGTCCGGGGCGGCAATTGGCACCGATGAATTCCGGCACCACGCGGGTTTCGGAGACGAGGTTAACCAGTGTCACCGTATCCACCCGCAGCATCCGCCCGATGATCTGGCGGCTGATCCAGTTCATGTCATAGGCGATGACCATTGGCGTGTTCACCGCAGCCAGCTCCAGTGACACGGTGCCCGAGGCCGCCAGCGCCACATCCGCCGCGCGGAAGGCGGCGCGTTTGGTGGCGGTGAACTCTTCGGACGCCATATCACGCGGGTCCAGCACCAGCGGGTTGCCTGCCCAATTGCGCGTCACCTGTTTGACCAAGGCCGCCACGGGGGCCGCCGCTGGCACCACGACGCGCAAGGCCGGCTCCGCCTCGACCAGCCGCGCGACAACCTGCTGGAACACTGGTGCCAGCCGGGTGACCTCGCCCCGGCGCGAGCCGGGCAACGCCAGCAACAGCGGTGCATCCGCAAGACGATGCTCGGCGCGAAAGGCCGCTGCAGCAGCATCGTCAGCAGTCGGCTCGGCCACCACCGGGTGCCCGACGAAATCGCAGGCCATGCCCGCCGCTTCCATATAGGGCGGCTCGAAGGGGAAAAGCGCCAGCACATGATCGACAGATCGGGCCATCTTCTCAGCCCGGCCGGGGCGCCATGCCCAGACGGTCGGGGCCACGTAATGCACTGTTCTGATGTCGGATTTCTCCTTCACCTTACGCGCCACGCGCAGCGAAAAATCGGGACTGTCGATGGTGATGAGCACATCTGGCTTGGTCTCAATCACCGCCTGCGCCGTCTCATTGATCCGGGCCATCAGCGCGCGGTATTTGGGCAGGATCTCCGCCAGCCCCATGACGCTCAACTCGTCCATGTCGAACCGGCTTTCCAACCCCTGAGCCATCATCATCGGCCCGCCGATGCCGTCGAATGTCACCTCGGGGCAAAGCTCTTTCAGCCCCGCCATTAGCGCGCCGCCCAACCGATCGCCCGAAGGCTCGCCTGCCAGAATGAACACCCTCATACCGTGTCTTCCTCTCGGACCCAGAGCACCAGACCAAGCTCATCAGCCAGCGCCACGCAGGCGTCACGTTCCAGCAGCATCACACCGCCCGCCTTAACCACCACGCCAGCCAGCCCCGCCGCATGGGCGGCGCGCAGCGTATCAGGGCCGATGGTGGGCAGGTCGATCTCGCGGATTTGGCCAGCCTTCGGGCCTTTGCAGAGCACTGCGCGCGCGCCCTGCATAGCCTCCGGCAGGGTTGCAAGCAGGTGATCCGTACCCCCGATGGCCTCGACCCCATAAACCTGGTCACGCCCGATCACGCAGGCCTGTCCGATGTCCAAGCTTGC
This sequence comes from Sulfitobacter dubius, assembly GCF_027214245.1. GTDB lineage: Bacteria > Pseudomonadota > Alphaproteobacteria > Rhodobacterales > Rhodobacteraceae > Sulfitobacter > Sulfitobacter dubius_A. Next base: position 305,561 of record NZ_JAPWHM010000003.1, read on the forward strand.
CAAACCGTCCAGCACCGCCATGCCGCGCGCCGCATCCCGGCGCATTTGTTCGTCGGGCAGTTCGCGCGACAGTACACCGCTGTCGGCCAGCAGGTCGGGCACCAATTCGTCGGCCCCGACCACCCGCAGACCATGATCTTCGAAAATTGTCTTAATCACCTCAAGTGCGCCATTGTCGCCCGCTGCCAGTGCCTGTTTGAACTGCGGCACCAAGGGCGCTGTGCGCATGTCGAGCTTTGCCGGATCAAGCGTTGGTCGGTCGATTGCGCCGCAAAGGCAAACCTCGCGGATGCCCACGCCCAAAAGATGCGCCAGAAGGCTGCCCAGCGTCTCCAATCGAAAGGTCAGATCCGCCTTCAACCCATCCGGCGCACAGCCCTCATAGGCGCAGACCAAGGGCGGCTCGGCCTGCGCTGCCGCCACCCGTGCGGGCAAGCCGCCGCGTCCGGCGATCAGCGCAAGGCTCATTTCGGCGTCAGGAAATGGCGGCCCGTGTCGGCCATGACGAAATCAACGATCTGGCGGACATAATCGCTTTGGGTTTCATCCCCCAAACGCCGCGCCCGGTCCGAGAATGTCCCCTCGCCCTGCGCCAACATCTGGAACGCTGCCCGCAGCGCCGTGATGTCGCTACGTGCCACACCGGCGCGCTTCAGCCCGACAAGGTTCAACCCGTCCAGATCCCCGCGCGGCGCTTGCACAAGGCCGTAGGGGATCACGTCGTTCGTCACCATGGTCACAGCACCGATGATCGCACCCTGCCCGATGCGCACCCATTGGTGGATGCCCGACAGCCCGCCGATGATGACGTCATCCTCAAGCACACAGTGGCCCGCGACAGCGGCGGAGTTCACCACAATGACCCGGTCGCCCACAATCGCGTCATGCGCGATGTGACAGCCCGCCATGAACAGCCCGTCGTCGCCCACACGCGTCACGCCGCCACCGCCTTCGGTGCCGCAGTTCATGGTGACATGCTCGCGGATGCGGTTGCGCTCGCCTATGACCAGACGGCTGGCTTCGCCCTTGAACTTCAAGTCCTGTGGGATTTCACCGATCACGGCGAAGGGGAAGATCACCGTGCCTGCGCCGACCTCGGTCTGGCCGGTGACGATCACATGGGATTTAAGCTCCACATCCGCCTTCAGCACAACCTGTGGCCCTACCACGCAGAAAGGGCCGATCTTGACCGAAGGGTCGATCTGCGCGCCCTCTTCGATCACGGCACTGGGGTGAATATTGCTCATGCTGCGTCCTGTGGCAGGTCCAACATCGCCATGAACTCGGCCTCGGCGGCCATTTCACCATCAACGGTGGCCACACCGCCGAATTTCCAGATCTTCGCACCCGGCTTGCCGCGCAGAGTTTTCAGGTCCATCCGCAGCACATCGCCGGGGCCAACCTTGCGGCGGAACTTACATTTGTCGATGGACATGAAATAGATCAGCATGTCGCGGTCCTGCATGCCAAGGGCGGTGCCCACCATCACGCCTGCCGTCTGGGCCATGGCCTCAACAATGGTGACGCCCGGCATGATCGGCGTGCCGGGGAAATGGCCCTGAAAATGCGGCTCGTTCATGGTGACGTTTTTGTAGCCGACAGCACTCTCGGTGCCCTTGATCTCTTCGACCTTGTCGACCAGCAAAAACGGGTAGCGGTGCGGCAAGATGCGCTGGATCAACTGGATATCGGCGCGCAGCAGCTCTTCGGTCATGGACTGTCCTTTGTCTCAGAAGGTTGCTGAATGGCTACCAATTCAGGCGGCTGGGGGCAAGCATCCCCGCGGAGCGCGCGGATCAGTCGGCGTCGGTCAGCCCGGTTCCGATCGCCTCATCCAGCAGGGCAATCGCTTCATCCGTGACCTCAATCACCGAGGAAGAGACAAAGACCCGCCGCCGCTCAAGAATGACCGCCGCGTCGGAATTGCGCATCAACTGCTCAAGCACCGGGGCCGCGGCAGACAGGAACCGCTCGCGCTCAAGATCCAACGCCTCGCTCAGCGCCCGGTTTTTCGCCGCCTGCTCTGCCCTTGTGCGCTGGACCTTCTCGTCAAAGGCATCGGCCAGAAGCCGGAACTGAGCGGGCTTCATCTGCGACCGTTTTTCGGTGAGTTCGCGTTCTTCCGCCTCTAGGGCCGCCTCAATCTCGCGGTTTTCGGTGGCCAGCTGCTCACTCTCGGCTTCGATCTCGCGGGTGACGCGCTGGCCAAAGGCACTGTCGCGGAACAGGCGCTCAGAATCGATGGTCAGCACGGGGCTGATCACACCGCCCCGCGCGGGGGCTGGCGTGTTTGTTTGCGGCTCTGCCACAGGGGCCTGCTGCGCGAGGCCGGGGGTGACCCCGGCCAGCATCACCACCAAGGGGATGAGAGCGCGGCGCATGGGCTTAGAACGTGGTCCGCAGCGTGACCTCAAAGCTTTGCTCTTTGTCAAAGCTCTCTTTTTTCAGCGCGTCGGAGACGTTGAACTGAAGCGGGCCAAGCGGCGTGTCCCAGAAGACCGAGAAGCCAATCACGTGACGGAAAGAGCCGCCTTCACCGACGATGGTGCCGCCCGTGGTGTCAACATCGCTCAGATCCCACAGGTTGCCCACGTCATAGAAAACACCACCAGAGATGCCATATTCCTCGGGCAGACCCAGCGGGAATTCCGCCTCGAAACGGGCCACGGCAAAGAGGTTGCCGCCAAGTGCGTCGTCAACACCGTTGCTCTGATCGCGTGGGCCGATGCCGCCCGGCTCAAAGCCGCGCATGATCGACGGGCCGAGGATGAAGCGGTCAACCGCGCGGTTGGTGCCGCTGTTCCACGCCAGCGCACCGCCCTCAAGCGTGGCACGCAGGGTCACTTCCTCGTTAAAGATGCGCTTTTCGCCCGCGATCTTGGCAGTCGTCTTGATAAACTCGTTATCCCCACCAAGCCCGGCAAAGTCCTGCCCGAACTCGAACAGGATGCCCTGTGTCGGGTCCAGCCCGGTGCGGCGGGTGTCATAGGTGTAGGTGTAGCCGAGGGAGGAAGAGAACAACGCGCCTTCCGCGATTTCATTCGCGATGGTGGCGCTGTTATCCTCATCATCACGCTCCAGCATCTCGATCCCTTCGAGGGTATAGCGCGTCGACAGACGGCCATTCTCGCTTACCGGGAAGGTCAGGCTGGGCTGGAATACCAGACGTTCGGTGTCATAGCTGGTGTAAGACGAATTGGTTTCCGCATAATCAAGCTTGAGACCAAGCGCCACGTCACGCCCCAAAAAGCGCGGCTCGACAAAGGTCACGCCATAGCGCGTGGCATCTTCGGCGGTGGAGATCGACAGGTTCAGCCGCTGGCCGCGCCCGAGGAAGTTTTCCTCTTGGAAGCTGACTGCCACTCCGAAACCGTCGTTGTTCGAAAAAGAGCCGCCAAAGTTCAGCGAGCCTGTGGGCTTTTCTTCTACATCCACATCGATCACAACCTGCTCAGGGCTGGAGCCTTGGCGGGCGTTGACCTCTGCCGTCTCAAAATACTGCAGCGCGCGGATACGTTCTGCGGCTTGGCGAATTTCGCGCGGGTTGAACGGGTCACCCTCCACGCTGTCGAACTCGCGGCGGATCACCCGGTCAAGCGTGGTGGTGTTGCCTTCGATGTCGATCCGCTCAACAAAGATACGCTCGCCACGGGACAACTTGTAGGTCACGTTGAGCGACAGGTCACGGTCGTTGCGGTCGATCACCGGCTCGACGCGCAGGAAATCGACACCATCGCGGATCGCTTGGCGCTCGATCCGGGCGATGTCATTCTCGATCAGAGTGGGCGAGTAGATCACGCCGGGGCGGATCTTGAGCAGGTCACGGTACACGGCGGCGTTCAGACCCGGCACTTCGGACTCGACTGACACGTTGCCGAAACGGAACTGCTGCCCCTCGGTGATGTTATAGGCCACGAAGACGCCATCACGTTCTTCGGTCAGTTCGGCGTTGACCGCTTCGGTGCGCATGTCGACATAGCCGCGCGACAGGTAGAAATCCCGCAGCATCTGCTTATCGGCTTCAACCCGGCCTTCGACATAGGTGTCACGTTTGACCAAACGGCGGAACAGACCCGCCTGTTTGGTACCCAACACGCGGCGCAGGCGACGGTCGGAGTAGACGCGGTTGCCGACAAAGCTCAGACGCTCGATCTCGACGTTGTCGCCTTCGAAGATTTCGAACACCAGATCGACGCGGTTTTGATCGCGGCGGATGATGCGCGGCTGCACGCGGGCCGACAGACGGCCTTCGTTGCTATAGGCCTCGGCGATGGCGGCGGCGTCTTGCTCGGCTTGGCTGGGGTTGAACACCCGACGCTCGGTAGAACCGATAAGTTCGGCCAGCATCTCATCCTTGATGCGGCGGTTGCCCTCAAAGCTGACCCGGTTCAGCGTCGGCAGTTCCACCACCGTGATGACCAACGTGCCGCCCTGCGGCTCGATAGAAACGGATTCGAAAAGGCCCGAATTTTGCAGGTTCTGGTAGGCGTCGTTCAACTGCCCGCCCGACACCGCCTGCCCGCGCCCGATGCCAGCCCGCCGCAGAATGGCGCTGTCGCCGATCCGCTCGTTGCCTTCGATGACGACCGTGTTGAACTGGTATTGCTGCGCCTGCGCTTGGCTGCCCGGCACGAGCCATGCAACGGACAACATGACACAAAGCGATGCGCCCCGAAGGGTCTTGCCAACATTGCTGCGCTGCGCCCACTCGATGGGCATTCTGCCCTCGTTCCTCAGTCCCATTACACCGACCCGTTTTTTTACGACATTGTTGTCAACCTGACTACGCAGGTTAACGGGGTTTGTCAAAAGCAACGGCCGAGAAAATATACCATATCATGCGGCAAGTTGGGCCAGAATGACATCATGAGCCAAGATCGTGCAGCAGCACCCGATAAGGCACTCTATCACGTGCTCGCAAGCATTCAGAGAGAGGCGACAAAGGCCCCGGCAGAGAGCGCCGCTGCAATGGCCGCGGCAAAGAACGCACGGTCCCAGTTAAGGTCCAAAAGCAGGCTTAGGCCGCGGTATGATCCTTGTAACACGTGCATCACGGGTTCCTTCTTGATGAAAGATGACCATAGCCAAGGATTGCGGCACGATTTTGTTCAATTATGGCCATTTCAAGGCATTACGCCCTGCCCGTAAGGGCAAGGCGCAGGATGTCGTTCACTCTCAAGGGCGGCCCGGCCCTATGGGCAGAACAAGTCGTTCCCAAGCGCAAAGAGCATCAGGGTCAATACCAAGGCGATGCCCATGGTCATCAAGATCCGCAGTGCGCCATCGCTGGGCGGTTTGCCGGTCACAGCCTCATAGGCGTAAAACACCAGATGCCCGCCATCCAAGGCCGGGATTGGGAAAAGGTTCAGCAGACCGACCGCCGTGCTCAGCACCGCGATGAAATAGATGAAGGACTGCGCCCCTTGGCTCGCCATCGCGCCCGAGGTCTGGGCGATGCCCACCGGGCCGCTCAGGTTGCAGGTGCTGATATTGCCGACGATCATCTCGCGCAGGCCCGAGATTGACCCTGTGATGATGCGCCAAGTATTATCTAGGCCCGAGCTAAGCGCCTCCCCCACGCCGGGCGTATCGGTTGCGGGCACAAAGGCCATGCCGCCAACGATGCCGATGCGCAGATTTTGCTTGAAACTGCCGTCAGGCTGCGGCTCATCCGTGGCTTTGGGAACGAGGGTGAAAGGCAGGGTCTCGCCATCGCGCCAGACGGTCAACTCCTGCGGCGCCCCTTCGGAAGCCTCAACCACCTCTTTCAATTCCCCGAAGGCCACGATCTCTTGCCCATTCACCGCGGTGATCACATCGCCGCTGCGCAGACCGGCCTCTTGCGCCGCAGATTGCGGGGCGACGTTGCTGACCAGCGGCGGCATCAGATAGGGGCCGGGCACGGTCAGTTCTTCGCCATCGCGGGTTATGTCATAGCTCAGAACCGCTTCCTGCGGCAGGTTGGTCAGGAAATCGCCATAGCCTCCCCCGGCAGAGAGTGACGGCACCGGGGTGCCTTGGACTGCCCGCAGCACATCGCCCGGTTCCAACTCATATGCCGCATTCGGCAGATCGCGCAGCTCGCCCACGGTGAGCGGATCACGGGCGGTGCCTGCGGTCATCGCCACGGCGAAGAAGATAATGATCGACAGGGCAAAGTTGAACACCGGCCCCGCCGCGACGGTCAGCGCGCGGGCATAAAGCGGCGCGCCATGCATCGTGTGGCGCAGCGCCTCGGGGTCTTCGGCCAGCGCCTGCATCGCGGTTTCGTCCTTGCTGGAAGCCGCATTGGAATCGCCCGCGAATTTCACATAGCCGCCAAAGGGCAGCAGCGCGAACTGCCAGCGCGTGCCGCGCTTATCCATGCGGGAAAACAGCACCGGGCCGAAGCCCAGACTGAAGACATCCGCCTTGATCCCGGTCCAACGGCCAACGATGTAATGGCCGTATTCGTGGATCGCCACGATCACCGAAAGCGCCACGACAAAAGCCAATATCGTCCAGATCAGCCCGCCGAACTCCGGCAATAATCCCATGATGTCCAACCTGCTACCCTGCCCTTTTTTGAATTGCGGCCTCAGCAGCCTTACGTGCGAAATGGTCGGCTTGGCCCACCAAATCAAGTGTCATATCGTCGCTGCCCCGGCCCAAAGACGCGTCGGACGCGCGCGCGTCCAACACTTCCTCGACGATCTCGGCCATCTGGGTAAAGCGCAACTGCCCGCCGATAAAGCCATCCAGCGCCACTTCCTTGGCCGCGTTAAAGACCGCGCCCATGAGCCCGCCTGCCGCCATAACCTCCCGCGCGAGGCGCAGCGCGGGCCAGCGGGCGTCATCGGGGGCGGTGAAATCGAACCGGCCGATCTTGGTCAGGTCCAGCCGTTCCACCGGCAGGGGCGCGCGCTGCGGGTGGTGCAGCGCATAGCCGATCGCATGGCGCATGTCTGGCGGGCCGACGTGCGCCATCAGCCCACCGTCGCAAAACCCTACCAGCGCATGGATCATCGACTGCGGATGCACCAGCACTTCGATAGCCTCAGGCGATACGCCGAAAAACTCCCTTGTCTCAATGACTTCCATCGCCTTATTGAACATCGAGGCAGAGTCGATGGTGATGCGCTGCCCCATGTCCCAGTTCGGATGGCTCGAGGCTTGGTCAAGCGTCGCATTGGCGAGGTCTTCCAGCGGCCAATCCCGAAACGCCCCGCCGCTGGCAGTGATGATAACGCGCTCAACGGCGGCCATGTCTTCGCCGACCAACGCCTGAAACACGGCGGAATGTTCGCTGTCGACCGGCAGGATCGTCGCGCCATGGCGCTTGGCCTCGCCCATGATCAGCGCTCCGGCGCAAACGAGCGATTCCTTATTGGCCAGCGCCAGCGTGCCGCCTTGGCGCAGGGCGGCCAGACCCGGTGCCAGCCCTGCGGCACCGATGATCGCGGACATGGTCCAATCCGCCGGGCGCGATGCCGCCTCTGTAATCGCCTCGGACCCCGCCGCTGCCTCGATCCCACTGCCGCTGAGCGCGTCGCGCAGATCGTCCAACAGGTCTTCGCGGGCAGTGACCGCGACCTCGGCCTTCAACGCTTTCGCGTCCTCGGCCAGTTGCGTGATATTGCCCGCGCCGGTCAGCGCCACTACGTGATAACTGTCAGGCCTGCGCCGGATCAGATCAATCGTGTTCTGACCGATGGACCCGGTCGCCCCCAGTATCGAAATTTTGCGTGGCATGGCGGGTTAATTCACGCCCGGCGGGAAGCCGATCAGCGGCCCAACAATCAGCAAGAACACCGCAGCGCCCAGCATCCCGTCAAAGCGGTCCAACAGGCCACCATGACCAGGAATCAGCGCCGAGCTGTCCTTGACACCCATTTTGCGCTTCATACCCGATTCCGCCATATCGCCCATTTGCGAGGCCATCGACAGCGCGACCGAGATGCCAACGAGTTGCAGGCCAAAGCCGGTGTTGAACGAGAAAATCAGCCCGACAACAGCCGCCCCGACCCAGCCCGACGCGGTGCCGGACCATGTTTTCTTGGGGCTGACCTTTGGCCAAAACTTGGGCCCGCCGATGGCACGGCCGGCGAAATAGCCCACCACATCGGTGACCACGACCACCAGCACCAGCCACATCAACCAGCCAAAGCCCATGTCATCGCGCAGTTGGATCAGGCCAAAGCCCGCCAGCAGGATCATGGCGGTAAAGCTCATGTAAAGCGTGCGGTTGGCCGCCAGCAGGCCAAATCCCAAAAGCGCAGGTGCCAGCAGCAGCGGCAGGCCAAAGCCTACCGGCAGATAGACCGACGCCAACACCGCCGCGCCCGTCACCAGCCCAAGCTGCCAAGAGGCCGCCTGACCGGGGCCGCGCAGCATTCCGACAAGTTCCCAAACCATCAGACCGCAGACCAGCGCCACCAAAAGGTGAAAGGCAACGCCCCCCAACCAGATGCCCAGCAGACCGATCAGGATCATCGCACTGGCCGACAGCATCCGCGCCCGCAGGTCGGACCATTGTTCAGGTGATTTCATCGCGCTTCTCCTTAGGTCTTGACCGCACCGAACCGCCTGTCACGCCCGCCATAGGCGGCGCAGAGCCGGGCGAATTCCTCGCGGGTGAAATCCGGCCACAGCGTGTCGATGAACTCATATTCCGCATAGGCCGATTGCCACAGCAGAAAGTTCGAAATCCGCGCTTCGCCGCTGGTGCGGATCACCAGATCGGGGTCGGGCAGCACATGGGTATCGAGGTAGCGCGGCAGGGTCTCTTCGTCCACGCTGTCGGGGTCAAGTTTGCCGCTGGCGACATCTTGGGCCAAACGATGCGTGGCGCGGGCCACCTCATCGCGGCCGCCGTAATTCAGCGCAATCGTCAGATTGATGCGGGTGTTATGCGCGGTGTGATCCTCAAGCTCTCCCATCAGCTTGATGAGCTTGTCATCCAGCCGGTCGCGGTCCCCGATGAAACGGACCCGCGCGCCATATTCGCTGAGGCTGCGCATTTCCTTGGAGATATAGCGCCGAAACAGCGACATAAGCCCCGCCACTTCGACCTGCGTGCGTTTCCAATTCTCGGTCGAGAAGGCAAAGATCGTCAGATACTCCACCCCCACATCGGGGCAGCACTCAACGACCTCGCGCACCCTCTTGGCACCGGCGTGGTGCCCAAAAAGCCGGGGCCGCCCGCGTTGGGTGGCCCAACGGCCATTGCCGTCCATGATAATCGCCACATGGCGTGGCCCGCCGGGTATCGTTTGGGGCTGGGTTTCGGCGGTGCTCATGTCTCGACCTTTTCTTTCAAGTTCTATGTCCCTGCGCGAAAGCGCGGGTCAGACTTGCATGATTTCGGCCTGTTTCGTCTCAAGCTGGTCGTCGATGAGGGTGATGAAGCGGTTGGTCAGGTCTTGCACTTCGCCTTCCCAGATTTTCTGGTCATCTTCGGACATCGCACCGTCGTTCTTGGCTTTCTTGATCTGGTCCATCCCGTCGCGTCGGATGTTGCGGATCGAAACGCGGGCGTGTTCGGCATACTGCCCGGCAACCTTGGTCAACTGGGTGCGGCGCTCTTCGTTCAGCTCAGGGATCGGCAGCATGATGATGGTGCCATTGAGCTGCGGGTTGATGCCCAGACCGCTTTCGCGGATGGCTTTTTCAACCTTACCAACAAGACCTTTGTCCCAAACGTTGATCGTCACCATGCGCGGCTCGGGCACGTTGACGGTGCCGACTTGGTTCACCGGGGTCATCTGGCCGTAAGCCTCAACCATCACCGGCTCCAGCATGGAGGCCGAGCCACGCCCTGTGCGCAGCGATGCGAACTCGGTCCGAAGCGACGCAATTGCGCCGTTCATCCGCCGTTCAAGATCATCGGTATCGAGCATAAATTCGTCTGACATGGCGAGGCCTGCTTGTTGTTTCCTTGCGTTACGGCTTTCTAACGGTGGCGCGGCGCTTTCACAACTGCCCATTATATCGCCACCATCTGACAACCGCGCCCCCTTGCGAGGGGCGCGGCGACCTCGGGCCAATCGCCCCGCCGTAGGACGATCCCCGCGCTGTGGTGCGCGTCTTAACCGACGCGGGTGTAAGTACCCTGCCCCGCCAAAATGCCTTGGAAGCCGCCCGGCTCGTCCAACGAGAAGACGATGATCGGCAGGTTGTTGTCCCGCGCCAGCGCGATGGCAGAGGCGTCCATCACGCCAAGCCGCTTTTGCAGCACGTCGTCATAGCTTACCATGTCATAGCGTTTCGCGTCGTCGAACTTGGCCGGATCCTTGTCATAGACGCCATCGACCTTGGTGCCCTTAAAGATCGCCTCGCAAGACATTTCATTGGCGCGCAGGGTCGCAGCGGTGTCGGTGGTGAAATAGGGGTTGCCGGTGCCTGCGGCAAAGATGCAAACGCGCTTCTTCTCAAGGTGGCGCACAGCACGGCGGCGGATGTAAGGCTCGGCCACTTCGTTCATCGTAATGGCCGAAATCACCCGTGTGTGGATGCCCAGACCCTCAAGCGCGGACTGCATCGCCAGCGCGTTCATGACCGTGGCGAGCATGCCCATGTAATCCGCCGTCGTCCGCTCCATCCCCTGCGCCGAGCCTTGCAGCCCGCGGAAAATGTTGCCGCCACCGATCACCATGCAGATCTCGACGCCCAGACTGTGCACCGATTGCACCTCGCGGGCGATGCGTTCGACGGTTGGCGGATGCAGACCATAGCCGAGGTCACCCATCAGCGCCTCCCCGGAAATCTTTAGCATCACGCGATTAAAGGAGACTTGGGGGGTGTCTTGGGACATCGGGCACACCTTATTATTTCACCAACCGGGGGAGATTTGAGCCTTGCGGCGGTGAAGGGTTTTCATTTCGCGCCAAAATGTCGCAAATACGCCCAAGGTTCAATGCGGGACGTAAGGAAGACGCAAAGAAATGCCGGATATTCCCAAGGCCCAGATGGATGCCCTGTTGCAAGACCTGCCGCCCGAGCGGCCTGTGCTCATCGCCGGGCCGACCGCCAGCGGCAAATCTGCCCTGGCACTCGCCATTGCCGAGGCGCAGGGCGGTGTGATCGTGAACGCCGATGCCAGTCAGGTCTACGCCCCGCTGCGCATCATCAGCGCCCGGCCCTCAGCCGAAGAAGAGGCCCGTGCGCCGCATCTGCTCTATGGTCATCTGGCCGAGGATGCACCCTATTCCACCGGCCATTGGCTGCGCGAGGTGGCCCCGCTGCTGGGCGGCGATCAGCGGGTGATTATCACCGGTGGCACCGGGCTTTACTTCGCGGCTCTGACCCAAGGATTAGCTGAGATACCGGAAACTCCGCCAGAGGTCCGCGCCCAAGGCGATGACATGACGCTCGAAGACCTGTTGGCGCAACTTGATGCCGAGACCGCCGCAGGCATCGACCAGCGCAACCGCGCGCGGGTACAGCGCGCTTGGGAAGTGTTGCAGGCCACCGGGCGCGGCCTGTCGGACTGGCAGCGCAATACCGGCGCGCCGCTCTTGCCGCTCGCGGACTGCCTGCCGATTGGTTTCGATGTTGAGCGGGATTGGCTGAACGCCCGCATCGCACAGCGCTTTGACTTGATGCTGGAACAAGGCGCCTTGGAAGAGGTTGCCGCCCTCCGCCCGCGCTATGACCCATCGCTGCCTGCCCATCGCGCCATCGGCGTGCCGGAACTGATCCGCCACCTTGACGGCGATTGGCCACTGCACCGCGCCCGCGAAGCCGCCGTGGTTGCCACCCGGCGCTTCGCCAAGCGGCAGCGCACTTGGATGCGCAGTAAAATGGCAGATTGGCATCGGGTGACGCCGCAATAACCGCAGGGCGCATACAGTTTCTTGCGTTATTCCAACCATCCGATAGCCTGACGTCGTAGATTGGCCCGACAGGGTTGCCATTTCTCGACGAAAGCGCCGCGTGCCCCAAACGCAGATACAAACCCAGACCTTGGCCCAGCTTTCGGCGGGGCAAGATTGGCGGCTGACCCTCGCCCATGAGCGCGACCACCATCTTTTGATCTGGATCACCCGGGGCCAGGGTCGGTTGCTGCTGGATGGGCAACGCCGGGGCATCAGCCCCCATAACGCGCTCTGGATACCCGCGCGATCACTCTTTGCGCTGGAGCTGGGGTATCAATGTCTGGGCCATGCGGTGCTGATACCGGAAGACCGCGATGTGCGTTTGCCCGAAATGCCGCGCCAGTTGCGCATCCGCGACGGTGTGGCCCAATCCGAAATCGCGGCCCTGATCGAACAGACCCAGAGGGAGGTTCAGCAAGGCCGCCCCCTGCAGCAAGACGCACTTAAGGCTCAGGTTGCGCTGATATCGGTATGGCTCCGCCGTCAGATCATGTCGGACGAACACGCCGCCCCCCGGCCCAAGGCCGGCGACAGGCTCAGCGCGCGGTTCTGCGCCCTGATCGCCCAGCGCGCGCCCAAGGGTGGCAGCATGGCCGATCACGCAGCAGAACTGGGCGTCACGCCGACCCATCTGACCCGGGCCGTCAAAGCGGCCACCGGCAAATCCGCCGCCGATCTCTTGACCGAACGCAGTTGCCATGCTGCCCGGCGTCTGTTGGCCGAAACCGATCAAACAGCCGCCGAGATCGCAGCCTCTCTGGGCTTTGGCTCCGCTGCCTATTTCACCCGTTTCATGCAGCAGCACAGCGGCCTTCCCCCCAGCAAGCTGCGCTGACCCCTGTCCGAATTGTCGCTTTCAGACCCTTAGAATGTCGCAAAAACTCCCTCAAACGGCTCAGCCGAATGTTGACGCGCGACCAATTTCCATGCCTCATGGGCGAACCGCTTTGCAAAGAGCCGGATAAACGGCCAGGCAGATGACGCTAAAAACGCCTTGCCTTAAGGCCCTAGTGCCATAACTCAACAAGGCGGCAAAAATCTGCCGCGAACAGAACCGGCGCTGTCACGGCGCCGCACGAATTAAAAAGGCCAAAAAGGCCGCATCGTCGGGCCAAGTCACCGCCCGACCCTGCTACAGGGGACCACATGGGACTATTCATTTTGCGCCGGCTGGGTGTGATGATGCTGACGGCGCTGTGCCTGACGTTCATCGTATTCTGGCTGACCAATCTCTATCCGAACCTTGAAAAACTCGCCAAAACCCAAGGCAATTTTCGCATGTCAGACGAGGCCGTGGCCAGCTACCTTGAAAGCCGCGGCTATTTGCAACCCACCGTCGACAAGTTCGGCGAATGGCTGGGCGTGTTGCCCGGATGGGTCACAGAAGGCGACACGCCGGAAGAGACCTTTGGCCGCTGTTTCGCCCCCGGCACCCCGGTAGAGGCGCGTCCCACTCGCTGCGGCATCCTGCAAGGCGATTGGGGGTTTTCGACCGTCTTCAAGGAGCCCGTAGGCGAAACCGTCCTGACCCGCCTCGCCCTCACCGGCAAGTTGATGTTCTGGGTGCTGATGCTGATGGTCCCCTCGGCGCTGATTGTCGGTGTGCTGGCGGGGATGCGCGAAGGCTCCAAACTTGACCGCTCGCTCTCGACTTTCTCCATCGCTACCACGGCGACGCCAGAATATGTCTCGGGCGTGATTTTCATCGCGGTACTGGCCTCCTCGCGCTTTGGCCTCTCGCCGCTTCTGGCGGAATGGGGCTGGATCGACAGTAAAACCCTGTTTCTCGGCTCCGCCACGTCTGCCATGAAAGACGCCAACTTCTGGAACTTCTTCCTGCCGGTGCTGACCATCTCGCTCTACGGCATGGGCTATATCGCGCGGATGACGCGGGCCTCGATGACTGAGGTGATGACCGCGCAATATATCCGTACCGCGCGGCTAAAGGGCGTGAAATTCTCTGAGATCGTGCTGAAACACGCCCTGCGCAACGCGCTGATCGCGCCCTTCACCGTCATCATGCTGCAAATCCCATGGTTGTTGAACGGTGTGGTGATCGTGGAGACCCTGTTCAATTACAAGGGCTTCGGCTGGCTGCTCGTTCAAGCGGCGGCCAATAACGACATCGAACTGCTGCTCGCCGTTTCGGTCGTGTCGGTCATCGTCGTTCTTGTAACGCAGTTGATCTCGGATATCGGCTACGTCTTCCTCAACCCGCGCATTCGCATTTCATAAGGGAGCATGGACATGGAACAACTGACATGGACCGGGTCTCTTGCGGGGCTCAATATCATCTTCCTCGGCCTTTGCGTGATGCTGGCCTTGGCTGTCGCGGCGCAGATTGTCGTTTCGTTCTTTCCCGCCAGTGACGCGCAAGAGATCAACCCCGATGGCACCGTCGCCCGGAGGGGCGGGCTGGCAGGCGGGTTGAACCGCGCGGTGATCCTACTGTTTGCGCTGCTGATCCTCGTGCTGCTGATCTATATCGTCGCCGGTGCCTTCATGGGGCCGCAAGCGGGCATCTTCGGCGGCATGTCGCAGCAGATGCTGCCGGTCTGGATCGCACTGATCCTGACCTTCGCCGTCTCCATCCACTTCAAACGCCGCCTTGGCCTCTACGGCAAGCTTTTCGACAGCACCGTGGGGATGATCGGCTTTGCCATCGTCATGTTCTGGGTCTTCACCGGAGTCTTTGGCGGGTTGTTCGACCTGCTGGTGACCCACGACAGCCTCAGCCAAACGTCGGGCATGAAGAACAAGCTGCCCGGCACCCCGCTGCGCAGCCCCGATGAGGGCGAATACCCGTGGTTCCTGCTTGGCGGTGACAACCTTGCCCGCGACGTCTTCTCACGGCTGATCAAGGGCTCTTGGGTCGTGGTGCAGATCGCGCCCTTGGCGACACTCTTTGCCTTCATGGTGGGGATCACGCTGGGCCTGCCTGCGGGCTACTACGGCGGGCGGCTGGATACGATCCTCAGCTTTCTGGCGAACCTGATCCTCGCGTTCCCGGTCATCTTGCTGTTCTACCTGCTGGTGACGCCTGAGATCGTGCTGACCGGCATCCCGAACTATATGGCCGTGTTCTTGTTCATCTTCCCGCTGATCTTCCTCGCTGTGCTGCTGAACTCACGCTATTACACGCAGCCATCGTTCCGCACGCCTCTGTTGATCGTGGTGCTGGGCATTGTCGGCTGGCTGTACCTATCGCTGGTGTCCACCGACGGCGCGATCGTGGCGACCGACACCTACCGCATCCCCGGATTGCCGAGCATGATCGACCTCTTTGATATCGACCCCGGCGTGCTGGTGGTCTTTGTCTCGGTCGTCTTCGTGAACTCGCCCACGGTGTTCCGCATCGTGCGCGGCCTCGCGCTGGACATCAAAACGCGCGACTATGTGGCCGCCGCCCAAACCCGCGGCGAAGGCCCGTGGTACATCATGCTGTGGGAGATCCTGCCCAATGCCCGTGGCCCGCTGATCGTCGATTTCTGCCTGCGCATCGGTTATACCACGATCCTTCTAGGCACTTTGGGCTTCTTCGGTCTTGGGCTGGAAAGCGAAAGTCCAGATTGGGGCAGCACGATTAACGCAGGCCGCCGCCTGCTGTCGCTGTATCCACACGCGGCCATCGCGCCCGCGCTTGCACTTCTGAGCCTCGTGCTGGGTCTGAACCTACTGGCCGACGGCCTGCGCGAAGAGTCCTTGCGCGATTAATAAACGTCATCCGGGGGCACTTCCCCCCGGATCCTTTTGATCCCCCGACTGGGAGAGACAAATGCCAAAAACTGATTACGACGGCCCAATTCTTGAGATCAACAACCTGTCGATTTCCTTTTTCACGCGGCTGCGAGAGATCCCCGCCGTGATGGATTTTTCCGTGGTCGTGCAACCGGGCGAAGCCGTGGGGCTGGTCGGCGAAAGCGGCTGTGGCAAATCCACCGTGGCGCTGGGCGTGATGCAAGATCTGGGCCGCAATGGCCGGATCGTCGGCGGCTCCATCAAATTCAAAGGCCGCGACCTCAGCGAGATGAGCCCCGAAGAGCTACGCGACATTCGCGGCAGCGAGATCGCGATGATCTATCAAGAGCCGATGGCCAGCCTCAACCCCGCCATGCGGATCGGCAAACAGTTGATGGAAGTGCCGATGATCCACGCGGGCATGTCCGAGAAAGAAGCCCATGCGCGTGCGCTTCAAGTGGTCACGGATGTGAAACTCCCCGACCCCGAACGCATCCTGAAAGCCTATCCGCACCAACTCTCGGGCGGGCAGCAGCAACGTATCGTCATCGCCATGGCGTTGATGTCCGAACCCTCGCTCCTGATCCTCGATGAGCCGACCACAGCGCTCGACGTGACCGTCGAAGCGGCGGTTGTGGATCTGGTCAAGGACTTGGGTAAGAAATACGGCACCTCGATGCTGTTCATCTCTCACAACCTCGGGCTGGTGCTGGAAACCTGCGACCGTATCTGCGTGATGTACTCAGGCGAAGCGGTGGAGAAAGGCTCCATCCACGATGTCTTCGACGAGATGCAGCACCCCTATACGCAGGCGCTCTTCCGTTCGATCCCGCTGCCCGGTGCCGACAAGAACGCGCGCCCCCTTGTGGCCATTCCCGGCAACTTCCCCCTGCCCCATGAACGCCCGCCCGGCTGCAATTTCGGCCCCCGCTGCGACTATTTCGTGCCCGGCCGCTGCGACGCCGCGCCGATCCCGATGGAGACCGTCCCCGGCAATGACCGGCACGAAACCCGCTGCATCCGCTTCCAAGAGATCGACTGGCAAGCGCCGCTGGAACTGGCCGAGGTCAAGGAAAAGGGCGATGTTGGCGAGGTCGTCCTCAAGATGGACAAGCTCAAGAAATACTATCAGGTCGCGGCCAATGCCATGTTCGGCGGCGGCAATACCAAGGTGGTCAAAGCCAACGAATCCTTGAGTTTCGAAGCCCATGAGAGCGAAACCCTCGCCATTGTCGGGGAATCAGGCTGCGGCAAATCCACCTTCGCCAAGGTCCTCATGGGGCTTGAGACGGCGACCGAGGGGCACATCTACCTTGACGGCAAAGATATTGGCGGGGTGCCCATTGACGACCGCACGACCAAGAACGTCGCCGATGTTCAGATGGTCTTTCAAAATCCGTTCGACACGCTGAACCCTTCCATGACCGTCGGGCGGCAGATCATCCGCGCGTTGGAAATTTTCCGCATCGGCAAGAATGAGAAAGAGCGCAAGCAGCGGATGCTGGAACTGCTTGATCTGGTGAAGCTGCCGCGAGAATTCGCAAACCGCATGCCGCGCCAACTTTCCGGCGGGCAAAAGCAGCGGGTCGGCATCGCCCGTGCCTTTGCGGGTGACGCACGGATCGTGGTGGCGGATGAGCCTGTCTCGGCGCTGGATGTGAGCGTACAGGCGGCGGTGACCGACCTGCTGATGGAGATCCAGCGCGAGCAGAAGACGACGCTCTTGTTCATCAGCCATGACCTTTCCATCGTGCGCTACCTCAGCGACCGGGTGATGGTGATGTATCTGGGCCATGTGGTGGAATTGGGCGACACCGATCAGGTCTTCTCGCCGCCCTATCACCCCTATACCGAGGCGCTGCTGAGTGCCGTGCCGATTGCAGATACCAAGGTAAAGAAGAAACACATCGTCCTTGAGGGCGACGTGCCCTCGGCGATGAATCCACCGCCGGGCTGCCCTTTCCAAACCCGCTGCCGGTGGAAATCACAGGTACCGGGGGACCTTTGCGAACGGGAGGTGCCGCCGATGGTCACCATGGCGGACGGGCACCAGATCAAATGTCACCTCTCGGCCCAGCAATTCGCCGAGATGGAGCCGGTGATCGAAGTGGGCACGGCAGCAGAATGAAAAAGGCGCGGCTCCGAAGAGCCACGCCTGCTCCCTCAGGCGGTCTAAGGGGGGAACGGCCTGAGGTAATCGTGATCCGGTTTTAGGGGCCGGATTTAGGGATCAACAGCCGAACCGGCTGTGTTCACATTTGCCAGACCTTCGGCCACAACATCGGCAAAGGTCGACACGAGCGCCACGTAGAATTCGGTCTCAGACGGCGGCACGTTGACATAGCCTTCGGGTGCGATGTCTTCGCCGCTATAGGCCGAGACCTTTACCGGGAAGCTTAGACCAGCGTTGTCACCGGTGGGGCTTGTGATATCAACAACGCCTTCCAACTCGTTGAATTCTTTACTGTCGGGCAACATGGTCGCACCGTTAAGAGAGATCTTGCGGATATCGATCTTAATCTGCGGATCGGCACCATCGCTGCTCAGCGGCACACGCTCTGCCACTTCGGCGCGCAGGTCTTCTTCCAGATCAGGATAGAAGTCCATGGCGTTGCTCTCTGCAGCCGCGCTGACAGAGGATTCAACGTCGATTTTCGAGACCATGATCTTATCTTGGGCAAAAGCAGAGCTGCTCAGCGCAATAACGCTTACACCGGCGGCAAGGGCGATATTTTTCATATTCGTCAGCATGTCGTTCTCCTTTGATCTTTTATCTCTGAGGCGAGAATTTCTCGCTGCAAAGTTTCTGATCAAAGAACCCCAAGATCGCCCCAGCGGTTCCCTAGGGCGCCGGGCCGAGGGGGCATAGGCACGTGGAAATAGGCGGACAAACGCCCACCGCGCCATACAGACCCATAGATATCAATGGCTTAGCTGCCAGTGATCACTTTAACGTAATTCCGCGTTTCTTTATAGGGGGGGACGCCCCCGTATTTCTTAACCGCCCCCGGCCCCGCGTTATAAGCCGCCAGCGCCAGCTCCCAACTGCCGAAAGCGCGGTACTGTATTTTGAGGTAGCGCGCGCCGCCTTCAAGGTTCTGCACCGGATCGGTCGGATCGACGCGCAGCGCCTGCGCGGTCTGGGGCATCAGTTGAGCCAATCCCATCGCCCCCTTGTGCGACAGCGCCTTGGGGTTCCAACCGCTTTCCTGCTGAACCAGCCGTAGAAACAGATCAACCGGGATACCATGCCGGGTCGCCGCCGCGCGGGCATGGGTCAGAAAGGCCCCTTTATAGGAACCGTTGTATTTCGGCGCATCCCATTTCGTTGGGGTAACCACCTTGGGCGGTTGCAGCCGAACGGAGGCGGAATATTGCTTGGACGCGCGGTTATCGAGGATGCTTTTCTGAGAAGAAAACAAACCCGCGCGGTTTTTGCTGGCAAACATATCGGCAGCCGCCGGCGCTGCCCCCATCGCGATCATCCCGGCCGCCGCCAAACCTACCGCGGCCAGACCGGCCATACGTCCCGTCTTTCGCATCTCTGCCCCCTGCCGTTGCATTGCGCGCAGTATACCCAAAACCGCGCGGCCTACCAGCCCCCGGAAACCGGCCCGCCACGCGGGGTGCCATGATGGGCGGCGAGGTGGGAAAGCCGGTGTCATCCGGCGGACAACCGCGATATAAACGGCCGAATTGGGCGCGCTCGGATTCGCGCCCGACGCAATGACACAGCAATGACAAACGAGGGGGCAAGATGGCCGGCTCAGTGAACAAAGTGATCCTTATCGGCAACCTCGGGCGCGACCCCGAGGTGCGGTCGTTCCAGAACGGCGGCAAAGTGTGCAACCTGCGCATCGCCACCTCGGAAACATGGAAAGACCGCAACACCGGTGAGCGCCGCGAGAAGACCGAATGGCATTCGGTGGCGATCTTCCAAGAGGGGCTCGTCCGCATCGCCGAGCAGTACCTCAAGAAGGGCTCCAAAGTGTATATCGAAGGCCAGTTGCAAACCCGCAAATGGCAAGACCAATCCGGCGCGGACCGCTATAGCACCGAAGTGGTGCTACAGGGCTTTGGCGGCACGCTGACCATGCTCGACGGTCCCGGTGGCGCCGGGTCCGGCGGTGGTGGTGGCGGCAGCTACGGTGGTGGCGGCGGTGGCGGCTACGGTGGTGGCGGCAATGACTACGGCGGCGGCTTTGACAGCGGCCCGTCCTCCTCGGGCGGCGGCAGCGGTGGTGGCGGCGGCGGCAGCCGTGATCTCGATGACGAGATCCCATTCTAAGTTAGACTTTTGGGCGGGGCGCTGTTGCGCCCTGCCCGCCTTTGGCGACACCACGAGATTACCACCGGGCCCGGAATCAAGCCGAAGGCGCCGGGCCATTGCCTGCCCGCCCCCCGGGTAGGCGATTTAGTGAGGCTGAGCGTCACCTCGCTAAACACACATCATAGCTGAGAAATAAAGTGGTATAGAGCGAGCCCTAGATCGCCGACCCGCGGGCAGACGATCGCCCTTTGCAATCAGCCTCGACGCCGCGCCCTCAGCCGAGCGCATCCCGCAGCAAGCTGATCACCTCAGCGTTCTCAACCTCAACCCCCGCAAAGGCTTGGCCGATGCCGCGCGCCAGAACGAAACGCAATCGGCCATCGACGACCTTTTTGTCCTGGCTCATCAGGCGCAGCAACTCTTCGGCCTCTGGCAGGTCGCCGGGGATATCGCGCAGGTCGGTCTTCATGCCCATTTGCGCCAGATGGGCGCGCAGGCGGCTGGGGTCTTCCTGCGGGCATAGGCCCAGCCGCGCGGAAAGTTCAAAGGCCAGCGCACAGCCAATCGCCACCCCCTCGCCATGCAGCAGACGGTCGGAATAGCCCGTCGCCGCCTCAAGCGCATGGCCGAAAGTATGCCCGAGGTTGAGCAACGCGCGGTCGCCCTGCTCGGTCTCGTCGCGTTCCACGATATCGGCCTTCATCTGGACCGACCGGCGCACCGCTTCGATCCGAGCTTCCATATCGCCCGCCGCAAGGGCTGGCCCCTGCGCCTCAAGCCAATCAAAGAAATCCGCATCGCCCAGCAGCCCGTATTTCACGACCTCGCCATAACCGGCGAGGAAATCGCGACGCGGCATGGTCCCCAACACCTCGGTATCGGCGAGCACGAGGCTGGGTTGGTGGAATGCCCCGATCAGGTTCTTGCCTTGGCTTGCGTTGATCCCGGTCTTGCCACCCACCGAACTGTCGACCTGCGCCAGAAGCGATGTGGGGATCTGCACAAAACGCACCCCGCGCCGCAGCACGGCGGCAGCAAAGCCTACCAGATCGCCGATCACCCCGCCGCCAAAGGCCACGACGATATCGCCGCGCTCCACCTGTTCGTCGAGCAGCCAGTCGACCGAGCGCTGAAGATTGGCCCAATCCTTGGTCCCCTCTCCGGGCGTAAGTTCCAGCGCCGACATCGCGATGCCCTCGGCGGCCAACCCGTCCCGCAGCGTTTGCAAATGCAACGCGGCCACGCGGCTTTCGGTGATGACGGCCACCCGCTTGCGGCGCAGCAGCGGCGCGATCAGCGCGCCCGCATCGGCCAGCAACCCCGGCCCGATGATTACATCATATTCCCGCCCCGGCAGGGCCACGGATACCGTCTCACGCATCCAACTTCTCCAAAACATCCGGCCTTGTCAGCAGCTTGTCGATCACCCGATTGGCCATGGCGTCAATCGACAGGCGCGGATCACAGCGCACCGACAGATCCGCCAGCCGGTAAAGCGGCACCCGGTCGCGGTAGAGCGCGGTCAGCGTGGCCTTGGGATCAGCCGTGCGCAGCAGCGGACGGCTGTCCTTATAACGCACCCGGTTCCACAGCAGATCAAGGTCCGCATCCAGCCAGAGCGCCACACCGTAAGCCCCGATATTGTCGCGATTCACCTCGGCCAGAAACGCCCCGCCGCCGGTGGACAGGATGCAACGTTCCTCTGCCAGCAGCCGGGCGATGACCTCTGTCTCGCGTTTGCGAAAGAACGGCTCTCCGTCGCGGGTAAAGATTTCGGGCACGCTCAGATTGGCCGCCGCCTCAATCTCGGCATCGCTGTCCAGAAAGGGCGCACCCAGCTTGGCCGAGACCGCACGCCCCACCGCCGTTTTGCCCGCGCCCATCATGCCAACCAGCGCCACCGTCTTGTTCAGACGGTAACGGGGCGGCATTTCTTCGCCATCGGTTATGCTGTGCTTAATTCCGCTCATTTTTCTCTGAATGACGTGATCTTGCCGGAAAGGCCATATATAGTTTGGCAAAATAGCAGAATTCCGGGCAGGCATTAATCATGGGTAAACTTTTTAAGCTTTTGATATTTCTATTGATTGTCGGCTTCATCGGGCTGGTGGGCTATGCCTACGTCGGGCCCTTCTTTGGCGTAGACTTTTCGCCCGAACAGATTGAGACACGCCAGCCCGTCACGCTGACAGCGGATTGAGCGGGGTGGCAAACGCGCTGTCAAAACGCGGTTTGGCCCTTTGCGCTGCGTTGATCTGCTCGGTCAGTGCCAGCGCCCTGCTGGCCGAATCCGACGAAGACCGCAATCTGGGCCGCGATTCGCGCAAAACCTCAGCGGCCCGGGAACAAGAAAAGCCCCCCGCCGCCAATGACCAACCGCTTTCCGTGATCGACTGGCTCGGGGCGCAATCGCCGCCTGAAAACCGCCCCAAACGCCCGCCCAATCCGGGCCGGGTGGCGGAACCGCCTGTCGCCAACAACGCTTTGCCCCCCGAGGTGCAGGTCACCCCACTGGGCGATGGCGCGCCGCGCCGCATCGGGCTGGTGCCCGGTTCGGTCACCGGGCTGCGTGGGGACATCTGGATGGGCAGCGATACGACCGCCCTGATAGAGCGTATTCGCAACCTGCCCGACCTGCATCTGCCCGCCGCGCAGGCCCTACTCTATACCGTGCTTCTGGCCGAGGCGCAGGCCCCGCAGGGCGAGGCGCGCAATGGCGATCTATTGGCGCTGGCGCGGGGCGAAAAACTGATGGAGCTAGGCGCGCTCGATCCGGCGCTGTCGCTGATCGAACAGGCTGGGGTGACCACCTCGACCGCGCATTTCGACCTGTGGATGCAGCTTTCCCTGCTCACCGGGACCGAGCATCGCGTCTGCGAGCGGCTGATGAAATCTCCGCATCTGACCCGCGACTATGGCACACGGATTTTCTGCAACGCCCGCGCAGGTAATTGGGAAAACGCGGCCCTGACCTTTGGCTCGGCCCAAGCGCTTGGCCTCTTGCCAGAGGCGCAGCTCGAACTCTTCGACCGTTTCCTGAACCCGGATTTCTACGAAGGGGCTGAGCCGCTGCGCGTGCCGCGCCAGATGGACCCGATGACCTTCCGCTTGTTTGAGACCATTGGCGAGCCGCTGCCCTCCAACATTCTGCCCCGCGCCTATGCAGTGGCCGATCTGCGCGACATCGCCGGATGGAAAGCCCAGCTTGAAGCCGCCGAGCGTCTGACCCGCGCGGGCGCCCTGCCCGACAACCTGCTGCTGGGGCTATATACAGACCGCCAGCCCGCCGCATCGGGGGGCGTCTGGGACCGTGTCGCGGCGCTGCAACGCTTTGAGACAGCCCTGCGCACCAGCAGCGCCGAGGCAGTGGCCAAGACCCTGCCGCCTGCATGGGAAGCGATGCGTGAGGCCTCTCTCGAAGTGGCCTTTGCCACGCTCTTTGCCGAACCGCTCTCGACCATGCCGCTTGCGGGCCATGCCGCGCGTCTGGCGCGGGATGTGGCGCTGCTGTCGCCCAATTACGAGGCCGCCTCGACATGGGTGATCGGCAAGTCCCCCGAAGACGAATTGCTGCGCGCCGTTGCGGTTGGCGATGCCCCCGAAGGCCCCGCCCCGGATGCGCCTTTGGCCGCCGCGGTGCACGATGCTTTCGCCAATCCCACCCCGCGCGCCGACCTGATGGCGCTGGCGCGGGACAAGGAATTGGGCATGGCGATTTTGCGCCTATTGTCGCTCTTGCATGACGGGGCGAGTGGTGACACATCGGCGCTTCGCGACGCCCTAGCCACCCTGCGCGCCCTCGGGTTGGAAGACACCGCCCGGCGTGCCGCTTTGCAGATTGTATTGCTCCAGCAATGATGATGTCCCAGACACCGACCTTTCATTGGATCTCCAGCTTTCTGGAGGCCGCCGCCGCCGAACAGGGTGCCGCCACCAATACGCAGCTGGCCTATGGCCGCGACCTTAAGGATTTCGATTCCTTTCTGGCGCAGCGGAACCATGATTTCCTAACCGCCAGCCGCGGCGAGGTCGAAGATTACCTCGTCTACTGCGATGCCCAAGGGCTGGCTAAATCCACCCGCGCACGGCGTCTGTCGGCGATCAAACAGCTCTACCGCTTTGCCTTTGAGGAAGGGCTGCGCGAAGATAATCCAGCGGTGCAAATTGCCGGACCGGGGCAAGACAAACGTCTGCCCAAGATCCTCTCCGAGGAAGAGGTCGACCGGCTTTTGGATGCTGCGCGCAACTCTGGCCGGGCGCTGGCGGACCAGCTGCGCAACACCTGCCTGATGGAACTGCTCTATGCCACCGGCATGCGGGTCAGCGAATTGGTCAGCCTGCCGGTCAGCGCTGCGCGCGGCGATCCGCGCCTTCTGCTGATTTCGGGCAAGGGGGGCCGCGAGCGGCTGGTGCCGCTGTCGGAGCCTGCGCGCGACGCGCTGGCGGCATGGCTGGTGGTGCGCGACAAGGCGGATGAAGTGGCCCAAGCCAAGGGCAAACCGCCCGCACGGCATCTCTTCCCGTCGCGCGGGGCAACGGGCCATCTGACGCGGCATCGGTTCTATCTGTTGATCAAGGAATTTGCCGTGACCGGGGGCGTGCCCCCTGAAAAGGTCACGCCGCACACCCTGCGTCATGCCTTTGCCACGCATCTGCTGGCCAATGGCGCGGATCTGCGCGCGATCCAGACCATGCTGGGCCATGCCGATGTGGCCACGACCGAGATCTATACCCATGTGCTAGAAGAGCGCCTGTCGGACCTCGTGCTGGAGCGTCACCCTCTGGCCAAGGACGGCACGCGCAACCCCGGTGGCAATACGTCTTCCGACGGCCAGTAACCGCTTTGCAGCGCGTCGGCATAGGCGCGCGGCAGACCGGCCTTTGTCATGTCCGCCACGGCCCCTGCCACATCATAGCTAAGCCGATGGAACGTCACCTCTCCCCCGTCCAACACGGCCACCCGCGTTTGCTGGCCGCCGTCGTGAGGCGGCATGCCGATCACGCCCGCATTGATCCAGCGCCCCCGCGGCGTCTTGCGGATAAAGGGCAGACCGGAATGCCCGGCAATGATGTGATCGACGGGGCCAACGACTTCCTCCAGCGCCTGCCACTCCTCCTCAAACACCGCCTCGGCACTTTCAGACCAGATGAATCGCGCCACGTCGCGCACCCCGCCGTGGATCACGCCATAGCGCTGCCCGTGATGCTGAAACACCGCCACATCCGGCAGTGACCCCATCCACGTCTTCGCCTCCGCATTCAACGCCCGCGCGGCATGGGCGTACCACGCGCCCGCCAGCATGTCGCAGCTGCTGCCCGGTGCAAATCCGCAGCCGCAATCCTCGGCCCCGCTGGCCAGCTGCAACTCGCAATTCCCGGCCACCACGGCACAGCCAAGCGCCCGGATCGCCGCCACGCTTTCGCTTGGCGCACCGCAGTAGGCGACGATATCCCCGGTGCAGATCATCTGATCCCCAGAGACCCCCCGCGCCGTGGCAAAATCTGTCAGCGCCTTTACCGCCTGAAGGTTGGAATAGGGCCCGCCGAACAACAGCAGCGGTCCGTCCAGAACCCCAAGGTCTCCCCAGTTGATTTTCGCCTGCATCGCACCACCCTGCACTGTCGCAACCCTTGAATGACGCAGCCCCTGCGCCCATAACAATCACACACATAATGGATGGATTTAGACCTCATGGAAACGGGCCCCGCCCTTTTTGACACCGCTTTCTGGATCAGTACCGGAATTATCCTTTTTCTCCTTGTCCTGTCAGGCTTCTTTTCGGGGTCCGAAACGGCGCTGACCGCCGCCTCGCGCGGGAAGCTGCGCGCGCAGGCCGACAAAGGGGCAAGCGGGGCAATACGGGCGCTCAAAATCACCGAGGATAACGAGCGGCTGATCGGTTCGGTCCTTCTGGGCAACAACTTGGTCAACATCCTTGCCGCTTCCATGGCGACGGCGCTGTTCACCCGGCTTTTCGGCGAAAGCGGCGTGGCGCTGGCGACGCTGGTGATGACGCTTCTGGTGCTTGTCTTCTCAGAGGTGCTGCCCAAAACTTATGCCATCACCAACGCCGAAACGGCGGCGGCGCTGGTCTCGCGCCCGATCAGCATCGTAGTGCTTGTCTTCTCGCCCGTGGTGACGGCGGTGCGCTATTTCGTGCGCGGGGTGCTGCGGCTTTTCGGCGTTCAGATCGACCCGGACAGCAACATTCTGGCGGTCCGAGAAGAGATCGCCGGAGCCTTGCAACTGGGCCATTCCGAAGGCGTGGTCGAAAAGGAAGACCGCGATCGTATCTTGGGCGCGCTCGACCTGCGCGAACGTGCGGTCGAAGAGGTCATGCTGCACCGTTCGGGGATTGAGATGATCGACGCGGCGTCTGACCCGACCGACATCATGGAAAAATGCCTGCAATCCAACCACACCCGCCTGCCCGTCTTCCGCGATGATCCGGAAAACATTATCGGCGTGATCCATGCCAAGGACCTGCTGCGGGCCATGTACAAGCTGATCGGCGGCCCCAACGGCAATGCGGCGGCGCTCAAAGGGTTCAACGTGGCCGATGTGGTGATGAAACCCTATTTCGTGCCCGAAACCTCCACCCTTGATGAGCAGATGCGCCAGTTCCTGCGCCGCCGCACGCATTTTGCGCTGGTGGTGGATGAATATGGCTCCCTGCAAGGGCTGATCACACTCGAAGACATCCTCGAAGAGATCGTAGGCGAGATTACAGACGAATTCGACCCCGACGCAGATCACCCGCTCAAACAGTCCGAGGATGGGCATCTGATGGTCGAAGGGGCCATGACGATCCGCGATCTTAACCGCGCCACTGACTGGTCCCTGCCCGATGACGAGGCCAATACCGTGGCCGGGCTAGTGATCCACGAAGCGCAGATGATCCCCACCGTGGGGCAGGTGTTCTCTTTCCACAACTTCCGGTTCGAAGTGATGGAGCGGGACGGCAACCGCATCACTCAGTTGAAAATCCGCCCCCTCTGAGTTCCGCTTAGTCCGGTGTCTCCACCGCCGCGCGCACCTCTTTGCATGCGGCGGACCAAATACGCGCCCGGTCAGGGCCAAAGGGCACCTCTTCGAAAGCGCGGCGCAGGTGGTTCTCTGCCGCGTCCCGGGCAGAGGCGGCAAGACCGGGGTCAGGGTGCTGCATCAGCCCGGCCAGCACCTCTTGCAAGGCCATCTGCACCTCAACGACTGAGGCCCCATCGCGGGCCAGCGCGCCAAAGCCGTCTTCGATCAGCGCATCCGACGGGATCGGCGCGATATGCAGGTTGGACAAGTTGATCTTGCCGCCCGGCTTCGCCTCGTCCGAATAATAGGACAGGATGCGTCCGATGCGGGTGATGACATCAATCGCAGTGCCACCGTCGTTGATCCCCGGCGACAGCGCTTTGGAGGCGACCTCTCCCAGCACTCGCAGGCCAAAGCGCGGGTCTTGGTCAAAGGTGCGCAGATCGCCCAGTTGCACGGTGTCGAAGACCTTTTGCTCAAGGCTGTCCCAATCGTGCTCTGCGTCCTTTGGGCTGCCCTGCTGGGTCACCATGACCAAAGGCTCTCCGACAAACACGAAATCGCCGATGCGCCGGGTAAGATAGATCGCCACCCCATGATCGCGCGCCTGCTGGTCCAGCGCCTCGGGGTAAATATGTTTGATATAGCCGCTTTCAGGGGCAAAGATCGGGCGGGCGTTTTCCGGCGCGGGGCCGGTCAAAGGGTGCCCGCCCATGCAGGGCGTCTTTAGCCGCTCTTTAAACAACGAGGTGGTGACGGCTTCAATCTGGCGCGTGGTGTCGATCAGGCTGCCGAAACTTTGCAGGTGAAGCACCCAGCGGATCAGAAAGATCACGATGATCGCCAGCACCATCACTGTCGTCAAGAACAGAACGAAAGAGCGTTCGTCGACATAGATGCCCAACTCGCGCATGATGATGGCCACCAATGCATAGACATAGGCCCCGATGAAAACGGCAAGGGTGTTCTGCGTGGTCCGGTCCTGAATGATCAGCCGATGCGCCCGCGGCGTGAACTGGGCCGAGGTAGAGCGGTAGACCGTGACCATGATAGTGATCGAAAAGATCGTAACCGCAAGCATCGCATCCGCGATGATCTGCAAAAGCCGATCCGCCGCCTCGCCCGTCAAACGTGTGGCGACTTCCTTGGGCACCAAGGGTTCAAACAGCTGCGTCATCCCGAGGGCGACAAAGGCCAGCAGTCCCATGACGACCACCCGCACCCAGAGTTTACGAGAATATTCGCGGGCTTTGCGAAACAGTGTGTGCGGGATCAGGTCTTTGATGTTCATGAACCAAGGGTAGCACGAAAAAGCGCCCTGCCAACGGTGGTTTAGCAGGAATTTTCAACCTTTGGCGCCGCTGATATCTGACCCGTGGCAAGGCGCAAGAAAGCACTTATCCCCGCGCGCTGCGCCCGGTAGTCTGGCGCCATGACAAAAGCCTCTTTGCCTGTGATCCTCCTTGCTGCCGGTGCCTCCTCCCGGATGCGCGGGCGCGACAAATTGATGGAAGACGTGGACGGCCAGCCGCTATTGCGTCGTCAGACGCGGTTGGCGCAGAGCGTCGGCCCCGTGACCGTTGCCCTGCCGCCCGCGCCGCATCCGCGCTACATGGCACTGACCGGGCTGGATATCACGCCGCTTCCCATCCCCGATGCGGCTGAGGGCATGGGCGCCAGCCTGCGCCGAGCCTTTGCGGCCCTGCCCCCGGACACGGCGGCGGCCATGGTGATGTTGGCCGACATGCCCGACCTAGAGCCCAGCGATCTGGCCCGCCTTTCGGCCTCGGTCGATCTAAGCAGTGAGACGTTGGTCTGGCGCGCGGTGACAGAGGATGGCAGGCCGGGGCATCCGATCATCTTTGCCGCCGCGCTGTTTGACCAACTCAAACGGCTGAGCGGCGATGATAGGGGCCGCGCGGTGGTGCACGGCGCAGGCGCGCGGGTGCAAATGGTGCCCCTGCCCGGTCATCGCGCGCGGCTCGACCTTGACACGCCCGAAGACTGGGCCGCCTGGCGAAAGCCGCAGGAATAACCCCACAAAAGAAAACGGGGCGGTCCCCCGCCCCGTTTTCAAGCTGCATCGCGTCCCGCCTGCGCGGGATTATTTCACCAGCAAGCTGGCCTCGTGCTTTTTCAGCGACCGGCGGGCGGCGGTGTAGCCTTCGATGCCGTCCTGTGTCGCAAGCTCGGGGAAGAGTTCGAGGATTTCGTTGCGTTGCTCTTCGCCGATACCGGCCAGCGACATGTCACCAGGCTGGAAGCTCTCGGTCCATGTGCCATCCGACAAGATCACCTCATGGCGGTCGAACATCACGTGGATGTAGGTGGTGCCAGAGACCTCGACCACGTCGATACCCTCCATGCCGGTCAGGTGCTTCGCCGCGACCAGCACTTCACGCTCTTCGAAGTAGAGTGCTGTTTTCTCGTTGGCGACCAACACGCGGTGGTTGGGGCTGACCATCATGTCACGCTCGGGCAGTGCATTGCCAAGCGCGCCCTTACGGATCAGCACCGGCTTGAGATGGGCGGCCATTTCGAACTCGGCCCCGGTCATCTCACGTGCGCCGACCCAACGGATCGTTTGGATTCCGTTGTCGCGGGTGATGACCCGGTCGCCGACCTCAAGCGCCTCGACACGGACCTCACCACGCGGTGTGGCGATCTTGGTGCCCGGTGTGAAACAGGGGATGATGACATTTTCGATCTCGACAAAGTTCAAACGCCCGGCATCGCTGCCGTCTTCGTTGAAGTAGTCAACAAAACCGTCTTCGCGATCATCAGAGGTATAGGTAACCTCTAGGCGGCCACCCTCAGGGGCCGAGCCGCGCAGATCAAGCGTGTCATAGTCCACACCAGCGCTGCCACCGTCGACATCATCGCCCGCGTTGACGTTAACGAAGGTATCTTGATCGGCACCGCCGGTCATCACGTCGACACCTGCACCACCGTCGAGCAGATCGTCGCCCTGACCGCCTTGCAGCGTGTCATCGCCCTCGCCGCCCATCAGCGTGTCGTTCTCGCCGCCACCGTCGAGCAGGTCATCGCCTTCGCCGCCGACCAGCAGGTCATCGTCACGGTTGCCACGCAGCGTGTCGTCACCGGTGCCACCGTCAAGCTCGTCATTGCCCTGACCGCCCGAGATGCTGTCGTCGCCCTGACCGCCGAGCAGCGTGTCGTTGCCGGTGTTGCCTTCGATGATGTCATCGTCGATCTGACCGTCGATGTAGTCATCGCCAGAGCCGCCGCGCAGCATGTCGGCGTCATCGGCGCCATAGATCACGTCATTGCCCGAGCCACCGTCGACGGTATCCATCCCGTTGTTGGTGACACGGTCGGGGGTGAAGGGGTTGGACGCATCTTCTTCGTCGGGGATGTCGAGCACATCAAGGCCGAGGTCGGGATCATTGCCGGCAAAGATCGTGTCATTGCCAGCACCGCCAAGGATGCTGTCGTTGCCCTCGCCGCCGACGATACGGTCGTCGCCATCGCCGCCATCAACGATATCGTCGTCGATGCCCGCGTCGATCACATCATCGCCGGTGCCGCCGGTGATGGTGTCACGGTCGTCGCCGGTCGAAATGGTGTCATTGCCAGCGCCGCCATCGACGGAGTCGCGGTCGTTCTCAGGATCGGCATCGGGGTCAAAGCTCAAGCTGTCGCTGTCGCTTTCCGGGTAGCCCAGATCAGGCGCGATATCGTCGTTGCCGGTGGTGATCATGTCGTCACCGTCACCGCCGTCGACCACGTCAGAGCCCGCACCGGCCTCGACGATGTCATCGCCGTCGCCCGCCAGAATGGTGTCGTCACCGTCGCCTGCGCGGACATAGTCGTCATCGCCTTCGGCACCGGGCAGGATCGCGTCGTCGTTGTCGATCATGTCGCCATCGGGGTCGCCGGTATAGGCGGTGTCGATCAGATCGTCGCCTGCGGTGCCGTCGACATAGCCGTCACGGGTCGGATCGCCGTCACCCACGGTGACAGTCACAGTGCCTTCGTCGGTCAAACCGTCGGGGTCGGACACGGTGTAGGTGATCGTCGCGTCGCCGGTGAAACCGTCGTTGGCTTCAAAGGTGATGGTGCCGTCGTCGTTGATGGTCACGGTGCCATCGTCGCTGGAGGCAGCTGCAACGCTCAGCGTGTCGCCGTCAACGTCAGTGTCGTTTTCCAGAACCGGGATCACAACCGCATCGGTGCCGGTGGTGCTGGCCGTGTCGTCGTTTGCGACGGGCGCGTCGTTCACCGGGTTTACGGTGACATTCACAGTGCCGGTATCGGTGCCGCCGTTGCCGTCATCCACAGTGTAGGTGATGGTGGTGTCACCGTTGAAATCTGCGTTCGGCGTGAAGGTCAGCGTGCCATCGTCGTTGATGACCACATCCCCGACGGGGCAGCTTGCCATGGTGATGGTCAGCGTATCGCCATCACTGTCGCTGTCATTGCCCAGCACGTCGACGGTGCCGGAGGTGTCTTCGTCGATCTCAAGCACATCGTCTTCAGCCACTGGCGCGTCATTGCCGCCGCCTGCTGGCTTGTCGTCGTCGAAGATCACGTTGTCGATCGCGCCGGAGCCTTCGAAACGCACTTCGAAGCGCGACACGCCGTCGATGTTGAACTGAACGAACCGTTCACCGCCGTCGCCGGTGGGCTGAACGTAGTGGTTCTGGATCACGTCGCCATTGTCATCGTAAAAGATGACACGGGTGCCCTCGCCGCTGGTCTCTTCGATGTCTTTGAAGGTGACGCCCTTCATGCGCACCATGTCATCGAAATCAAAAAACAGGCTGCCGCCGCCGGCGTTGTCGTCCGGGTCGCTCTGGTCGCCATCTTCGGAAACGATCAGCAGACCTTCCAGCGTGTCGGAGGCCAGATCGTTGTCGCCACCCGTGGGGTTGGCGCTGTCAAAGATCATCGCATCGCCAGAGCCGCCGCTGGCCGAAACCGTAACGCCCAGGTCCGCATATTCGTCGTCAATGATGGTGCCTGCGCTGAACGCGTTGAAATCAAGTGTTCTAATCATTGTGAATTCTCCTGAGCGGTGTTGCACGCGGCGCGCAACGCGGCCGTCTTGGAAGTGGATGCTGTTTTAATCTGATGTATGGAGCGCCGAACGGCAGAGCTGTCGAACCGGGCATTTCTTGCCCCGCAAAAGGCCAATGGCAGTGCCTGTCGCTTGTCTATCATATCGTCTCTCCCTCCGTTCACACGCGCCCCGCTGGCTGAAATCCAGATCGGGCGACACGCATCCTTGCGCCAACGAAGGGGACGAGCCTGAACAAGGCCCACACCCGAGAAAAACCCCTCCCCGGTATGTTGTGTTTACGGTCGCAAATTTTGCGGCGTACCCACATTTCCCGCATCCTTGATGCGCTTAATGCGGCCGCCCCCGTGACCTACAGACTTCTATGCCCCCCAGTTGGGCACCTATAGGAATAGCCCTCCTATACGAATGGACAAAGAGAAAAATGTTTGAAAATTGCCGGAACCAAATGAAGTTTTGCCGCAATTCAGGTGGTTTAGCCGATCTCACGGCGACGATTGTTTCCCCGGCATTCCGCGGCGAAATTGAAATTCGGCATATGATTAAGGAAAATTAACGCCAAAACGCGACCGCGCCCCTTGAACCCCGGTCAAGACTGTTTCGCGGTGAGAGACAATGGCGCCGCAAATGCGCCGCATCTGTGCCGCCTTGTTTTCGTCATTCTTTTTGATTTCTTGTTCTCAAGCTGGAACCAATGGCCCAAAACCTGCGGAACTGGTGACAAAGCCACTGGTAGAGCGCCTTATTCCCGCCGAATCAATCTTGCCCCAGCAGGGGTCGTCAGCGGGCTCATGCGAGGCGTTTCGCCGAAAGCACATCGAAACCGCAACCGGCGCGGCGAGGTGGGCCTACACGGAGCGGCCTGCCGCCTGTTTGCGGCAGACTTCATGGCCCAAAGGCGACTGCTAGTCGCGAACGTATATCTCACCAGCCTCTCACATTCCCACGAATATCCGAGCCAAAATGCGCCAAATCCGACCCTCAAAACGACATTTCAAAGCCCACAAACGACACCGCGCCGACAAGGCGCAAACCCCAGCCATAGTGCACTCTGCGCGCCGCCCCTGCGGCAGGGTGTCGCACCCCCATTTCGCCCTATTGCAATGGCCGCTCGGGTAGACCAAATGCGCCGCATGTTGATGTATGCCGTTCATAAGAGGCGCCCGCGCAAACCGGGCACGCTGCTGAACCGCCGGTAACCCCGGTCGGACAGGCCGATCCGCCTGTTCGGACCATTGGGGTTCCAACTGACTTTCCGGATCACACTCGGGATGAGACCCACACAACCGACCCGGCCCGGCCTTTTGGCACTGACCGTCGTCTTTTGCGGATCCTTCCTTTTACGACCTTTCTGATATGGAGCATGCCATGCATTTCCGCCTGCTGAAGAACACCAACCAGATCGCCGGGATGCCCGGAACCGCCTTTAACGGCACCATCGGTCAAGTCGCCAACGCCGAGGGTCTGGCCCTTGTCGCCATGCTGCGGCGTGCCCTGCGCGACACCGCGCGCCGTTGGGAGCGCAACCGCACGCTGTCGACGCTGAACGCGATGGATGACCGTCTGCTGCAGGATATTGGCCTGAACCGCAAAGACATCCCCCAGCATATCCGCGACATGGAAAAATTTTCCCGCCGCTGAACAGCTCCACCCGCGCCCCGCTTGAAGGGTCGCGGCGGCCCTTAATTATATGGCGTCCAGCATGGGGGCGCCGATCATAACCACACCGCGCCAAACCCGGCGCGGTGCCCGAACTTGCGTCATCCTCTCGGCAATCGTGTTGCACAGGGGCGCGCGATTTGTTTTCTTATCTCCAGCAAACCCGACCATCGAAAGCTGCCGCGCCCTATCGCGCGACCGGCTTCTTCTTGATGCAAAGGGACAAAGATCAGCGGTGCGCGCCTGCGCGGAACTGCGGATACACTAGAGGAGATATCACTATGAAACGCTATTTGCTTGGCACGGCCTTTGCCGTTGCAACCCCGATGGCCGCCGCCGCTCAGGACTGCGGCGAAGTCTCGATCGCGGAAATGAACTGGGCGTCGGCACAGATCGTCACCGCCGTGACCGAATTCCTGCTGGTTCAGGGCTATTCCTGCGACGTGACCGTGGTCCCGTCGGACACCACCCCCGCCGTGACATCGCTGTCGGAAAACAACGAGCCGGACATCGTGCCCGAACTGTGGCCGAACTCCGCCGGCGACGCTTACAAAAAGCTGAAAGCGGACGGCAAGATTGTTGAGCTGACTTCCGTGCTTGATCCCGGTGGTGTCGAAGGCTGGTGGGTGCCGACCTATCTTGTGGAAGAGCATCCCGAGCTTGCTACCATCGAAGGCATTCTGGAAAACCCCGAACTGGTCGGCGGCATGTTCAACAACTGTCCCGATGGCTGGGGCTGCCGCATCGTGAGCGACAACCTCGCCCGCGCCTATGACCTCGAAGGCAACGGCATCGAAGTCTTTGACCACGGCTCGGGTGAGACGATGGTGACCTCGATGGCGTCGGCCTATGAAAGCAAAGAGCCATGGTTTGGCTACTATTGGGCCCCAACCACGCCGCTGGGCAAATACGACATGACCAGCGTCGATCTGGGCGAATTTGACGAGGCCGCGCACAGCGCCAACCAGAACGCCGACAACCCAGAGCCCAAGCCTTCGGCATTCCCGACGGCACCGGTTCTGACCGTGATGACCAAGGATTTCCACGACAACAATCCTGAAATCGCGGAATTCATCGGCAACGTCTCCTTCAAGACCGAAGAGATGAGCAAGCTGCTGGCATGGCAGGGCGAAAGCAACGCTTCGAATGAAGAAGCGGCTGTTTACTACCTGCAGAACAACAAGGACGTCTGGGCCGAATGGCTGAGCGACGACGCCCGTGGTAACCTGTCGAAGCTGCTCGACCAGTAAGACAGACTGACAAAACGGCGGGCGGGGAACTCATCTGGGTTTCCCGCCCGTTTGTTTCAGGATCGGCGGCAAGACTTACGTCTTTTCACACCGACTGCGCCGCGGCCCCCGGCCTATTGCGCAGTTTCTTTGCAAGGACATAGGTTTGATTTGCCGCCTCTGTATGGGGCAGCCGACACCGCGCAGAC
Source organism: Sulfitobacter dubius (assembly GCF_027214245.1). Taxonomy (GTDB): domain Bacteria; phylum Pseudomonadota; class Alphaproteobacteria; order Rhodobacterales; family Rhodobacteraceae; genus Sulfitobacter; species Sulfitobacter dubius_A. The sequence continues at coordinate 340,589 of NZ_JAPWHM010000003.1, forward strand.
CGTGCGGCGCACCGGCCCCCTCCCCAAAAGTAGACGGTCTGATGCAGACCGGGAAAGCGACAGATGGCGACTTACGATAACTTCTTTGACCAGCTCGGCCTGCGCGGCTGGTGCGGCGATGACCAAGGCGGTGGGCTTAGCTCCATGGCCGATCTCATGGGGCAAGCGGGCGGTGATACCGACACGACGCTCTGGGACACGCCCTTCCCTTCGCTGGATGCGCTGCACGACAGTTGCGATGCCATCCCGCAGTCGCGCGACCTGACCCAAGGGTTGGAGCAAGGCTTCCTCGCCATCAAGGACAATCTTAAAGTTGTTGTCGACCCATTGACCCAACCGCTAAGTTGGGCACTGGAAAATGCGCTTTGGCTTATGCAGTCGGTGCCGTGGTTCGTGATGATCCCGCTTTTGATGGCGATCACCTATGCCGTGGGCCGCTCGCTGAAATTGGTCGGTCTGGTCGCGCTGGTCTTTGGCTTCCTCGCCTTTATCGACTTTTACGAACACACCATGCAGACGCTGGCGATCATCTTTGTCTGTGCCTTTATATGTGTGCTTTTGGGCGTGCCCATTGGCATCGCCATGTCGCGCAGTGACCGGGTGCAGCGCACGATGATCCCGATCTTGGACATGCTGCAAACCCTGCCGCCCTTCGTCTACCTGATCCCGCTGATCTTCCTCTTCTCAGTCACAGAGCCCAAGCTCTACGGCATCGCGATCATCCTTTACGCCATCGTGCCGGTGGTGCGTCTGACCGACCTTGGCATCCGTCTGGTCGATCAGGACGTGATCGAGGCCGCAGACGCCTTTGGCATGACCAACCGCCAAAAGCTTTACAAGGTGCAGATCCCGCTGGCGCTGCCCAACATTATGGCCGGTGTGAACCAAACCATTATGATGAGCCTTGCGATGGTCGTTATCGCCTCGCTCGTTTCGGCCCCCGGACTGGGTGTGCTGGTGCTGCGCGGTATCCGAAGCCTTGAGTTGGGTGTCGGTCTTCTGTCGGGTCTGGGGATCGTCCTTTTGGCGATCATCCTTGACCGGGTCACCAAAGCCGCGCTTGCGCGGATCAATGCATCGCAGAAGTGAGCCCAGCCATGACAGACGATATCAAAATCTGCGTTCGCAACCTCTACAAAATCTTTGGCGATGACCCACAGGGCGCGCTGGAGAAGGTGCGCGGCGGCATGAGCAAGGCCGATCTTCAGGCCGAGACCGGCCATGTGCTGGGCCTTAACAATATCAACGTGGACATGCCTGCGGGCAAGACCACGGTGATCATGGGGCTTTCAGGCTCGGGCAAATCGACCCTGATCCGGCACCTCAACCGCCTCATTGACCCCACCTCGGGCGAGGTGATCATGAACGGGGAGAACATCCTCGACTACAACGAGCGGCGCCTGCGTGAGATGCGCAAGCACGAGATGTCGATGGTGTTTCAGAAGTTCGCGCTGCTGCCGCATCGCACCGTGTTGGAGAACGCCGGGCTCAGCTGGGAGATCGAAGGCAAGAACCGTAGCAAATACGCGGCTGAGGCCACCAAATGGCTGAACCGCGTCGGGCTGGAAGGTCAAGGAGAGCAGTACCCCGCGCAGCTATCAGGCGGGATGCAGCAGCGTGTCGGCATCGCCCGTGCGCTCACGTCGAACTCTGACGTGATGCTGATGGACGAGGCGTTCTCCGCGCTCGACCCGCTGATCCGCACCGACATGCAGGATCTGCTGATCGAGTTGCAAGAAGAGCTGCATAAGACCGTGATCTTCATCACCCACGATCTGGACGAGGCGCTGAAACTGGCGGACCATCTGGTGATCCTCAAAGACGGGTTCATCGTCCAACAGGGCGAGCCGCAGCATATCCTGCTGAACCCCAATGATCCCTATATCGAAGCCTTCGTCAGCGATATCAACCGCGCGCGGGTGCTGCGGGTACGGTCGGTCATGGAGAAGACTGACGTACCGCCCGCGGATGTGGCCGGTGAGGTTGATTTCGACGACACGCTGGAAAGCATCATCGCGGTTTCCGGTGGGGATACGACCAACAACTACCGCGTCATGCGCGAAGGCAAACAGGTCGGCGTGCTTCATATGCGTGATCTGGTTCGGGCGCTGGTCCCGCGGCATCCCGGCGAGGCGGCGTAAGCCGCCTCCCCCGACTAAGAGACAGTCATCGCCTGCCTGCGGGTGGGCGATGCGACGGGGGCTTTCCCTTTAGGGTTGAGCCCTAGGGCCTATTCACGCGGGTCTTAGCCCTCCAATCCCCCCCTTTCAAACTCATAGGCGATAACCCAAGGTCGATGGCCTGCCCCACCCCCGCCGCGGCAGGCAAAAAGCGGTCATAGTCAATCACATGACGCGCACCCGATGGCGCATTGCCGCCGATCAAAATCCCTGCGTCCTATTGACACTTGGCCCCACGATTGGCCTATGGGAGATGAAATAAACACTGGGGTTCAAGATGCCGCAATCTGCTACGGCCAATATTCTGACTGTTCTCGACACCGATTTCAAAGGTATCATTGAGGAGTGGCTGGGAACGCAGGTCAAAGAAGGCGTAAAGCGTTCTGACCTGTTCTCTGATGCGGAGAGCCGGAACCAGAACCGCGAATTGCTTAAAGCCTTTTCCAAAGGTGTGCGCGATGGCGTCACCGGCGAAGATTTTGACTTTGACGACAACCAATGGGACGACCTGCGCGCCGTTCTGGCCGATGTGAGCCGTGAGCGGGTCAACCGCGGCGTGACCCCAACCGAGATGGCAACCTTTGTGCTGGCGTTGAAAGCGCCGCTGTTCAAACGGCTCGAAGCGATGCAAGACAGCGAACACGGCGTCTTGATCCGCGACGTGATGCTGGTCACCCGTCTGGTCGATGCCTTTGCCATCTACACCAACGAGATTTTCATTCTTGAGCGTGAGCAGATCATCGATCGTCAACGCCAAGAAATGCTGGAACTGTCGACCCCCGTGGTCGAGCTTTGGGACCGCGTCCTAACCCTGCCGCTGATCGGCACGCTGGATTCCGCCCGCGCCCAAGAGGTTATGGAGAATCTGCTTCAGACCATTCTGGAGCGTCAGGCCGAAGTGGTCATCATGGACATCACCGGCGTTGGCACCGTCGATACGCAGGTGGCGCAGCACTTGCTACGCGCCGCCGCTGCCGTGCGTCTGATGGGGGCCGAGTGCATCATCAGCGGCATCAGCCCGATGATCGCGCAGACAATGGTGCAGCTTGGCATTGATGTCGGCACCGTTTCCACCCGGTCGAGCATCCGCACCGCCCTGTCGGACGCGCTGCTGACCGTGGGCTATGTGATCAAGAAGACCGAGGGCCAATAAGGTGGCCGGTGTCACGTCGATTAATCTGGTCGAACATGCGCTCCTCGTTTCGATACAGGATGACATCACGGACACCGAGATCTTGGAGCTTCAAGACCGGTTGTCGACCAAAATATCCGAGAACCGCGTCGATGGCGTGATCCTTGATATCTCAGCGCTTGAGATCGTGGATACCTTCGTGGGCCGTGTGATCGCCCAGTTGGCGGGGATATCCCGCCTGCTGGCGGCGGATACCTATGTTGTCGGCATGCGCCCCACGGTGGCGGTCACGCTGGTCGAGCTTGGCATGTACCTGCCAGAAATCCGCACCGCATTAAGCCTGACCCATGCCCTTGCCCAGCTACGCCGCGTTTGACGAAAAGGACCTAGGGGCGCAGGTTCTTCTCTCTCAGTTCAAGCTAAATACCAGCGGTGACGCGGTGACGGTGCGCCAAGCCGTGGCGCGCTACATGAAAGAACACGGCGCCTCGGCGCTGAATGTCACACGGTTCGCCACCGCCGTCAGCGAAATCGCCCGCAATGCGATCGTTCACGCTGGCGGAGGTGAATTTTCCATCTATGTCGATCCGAAGGCCAAGCAGCTTAGCGTGGTTTGTTGGGACAAGGGACCGGGGATCGAGGACGTGGAACTGGCCCTGACGGACGGCTATACTTCGGGCGGCGGCCTTGGCCGTGGTTTGGGCGGTGCACAGCGGCTGGCCAAGAAATTTGAAATCCGCACCGCCGTCGGCGGGGGCACCAGCGTGATGATGAGTGTGAACCTATGAAACAGTGGGTCGAAGTTCAGGACCAAAGCGCCATCGCCGTGGTCCGCCGCGCCGCACGGCGTCTGGCCGCCCAGCACGATTGGCCGAAACACCGGACTGACGAATTGGCCATCGTCGCCACCGAAGCCACGACCAACATTCTGCGCTACGCCGAGAAAGGCCGCGCCCTGATCAATGCCCCGGCCGAAGGCAAGGGCGACAAGATCGTCATGATCTTTACCGACCGGGGCCCCGGCATCAGCGATATGGATCACATGTTCCAAGACGGCATGAGCAGTGGCGATTCCGCCGGGCTGGGCCTTGGCGCGATCCGCCGTCTGTCGGATGAATTCGACATCTTCAGCGGGTCCGAGGTGGGCACCACCATCGTTTGCAGCTTTGCCAAAGACAGCCCCCCCTGCGCGACCCATGGGGTCGAGGCCGTGGGCCTGCGGGTCTGTCACCCGAACGAAGAGGAATGCGGCGACGACTATCTGCTGCGGCAAACGCCGAAAGCCACTGATATTCTGGTTTGCGATGGCCTGGGCCATGGCCCCGAGGCCGCAGCCGCATCGCTGGAGGTGACAGAGGCCGTCACCGCCACCCGTAGCTTCAACAGCGAGCCGGGTGCCGTGATGCGTGAGGTGACCGAGCAATTGATCGGCAAGCGCGGCGCGGTGGCGGCCCTTGTGCATATCGCACAGCCACAGATGGTGCTGCGCTATGCGGCCTTGGGCAACATCGCCACGCTGCGGGTGCGCGACGGCGATATCAAACGCCTGCCCGTCCGCGACGGCCGGATTGGCGCACGCGCCACGCGGGGCTATGAAGAGACCTTTGACCTTGAACCAGGGGATCTGATGATCCTGCACAGTGACGGGTTGAAAACCCTGCGCGACAGCTATCTTCCACAGGGTCTATTGTGGAGATCCCCGCTCTTGATCGCTGGCTTCCTACTCGACCGGGCATTTCGCGGGCGGGATGATGCCTCCATCGTGGTCATACGCATTGCACGGGGCGCGGACTGATGAAAGCTACGAACCTCACCTCGGTGAACCTTGAAAAGGGCGGCGATATCGCAGCCCTGCGCCAGATCGCCCTGACCCTGACCGAGGCGATGCACTTCACCGCATTCGAGCGGACGCGCACCGTCACTGCCGCTGTGGAACTGGGCCGCAATGCGATCGAGCATGGCCAGAAAGGCCGCGCGCGGTTTTCGCTGACGGATGTGAACGGCAAGCCAGCCTTAGGCCTGACGGTGATCGATCAGGGGCGCGGCATCGAGAAAGAGAAGCTGGACCCCGCGCGCGACATCGTATCCGAGACCGGCATGGGGCTGGGCCTGCGCGGCGTGCAACGTATCGCGGCCCGCTTTGATGTGGACACTGGCCAAGAGGGCACGCGGGTCCATGCGGAGTTTCTGCTGCCCGAACCGCAATGCGCTGTTGAACAGATCAAGGCTGACGCCCTCGCGGCGCTGGAGGCCTATAACGCCAAAGACCCGACCGCTGCGCTGACCGAACAGAACCGCGAGTTGAGCGAAGGCATCGCCGACCGTGACCTCTTGATGCAGGAATTGCACCACCGCACGGGCAACAACCTTGCCCTGATCGTGGCGCTGATCCGGATGAGCAAGACCCAAGCCAAAGAGGACGAGACCCGCCAAGTGTTGCGCGAGTTGGAAACCCGCGTGGGTTCGCTCTCCAAGGCGCATGAGTTGATGCAACGCTCAACCGACAGCACCGACCTTGATCTGGCGGATATGCTGGATGAAGTCGCGAAAAACGCCGAACGCGCCTTTACCGGGGATCGTCAAAGCATCGCGATCAAGCTGATTTGCCCCAGCCTCAAGATGGACAACAAACTGGCTGTCGACATCGGGCTGATCGTGGGCGAGTTGATCACCAACGCCTATAAACACGCTTTCAAAGGGCGCGACAAAGGGGTGATCACCATTGAGGTCACCCAAGAGGACGACGAAGGTCTGACGCTCAAGGTCTATGACGACGGGGTTGGCCTGCCTGAGGACGCCAAACGGCCCGAGCGGTCGGATTCACTCGGCTGGCGAATGATCCGCACGCTGACGTTCCAGCATGAAGCGACGCTGAAGGTCGAAGGACAAGACGGGCTTTGCGTCGAGATCCGTTTCCCGGCGCAGGATTAATCTCCCCCCGCCCCCCGTGGTTTTCCGCCGCCGCACCAGTCTTTTTGATCAAAAATCACCTCTGAACTTTTCCGCCCCGTAAATTTGTCCTAGGCATATCGGGAGCCGGCGATTCCCGGACACTTCTAAGCGGCAGCCAAGACGCCCGCTTGGCCAATAACGGAGACAGAGCATGATCGAAAAACGTGATTTCTATATCGACGGTAAATGGGTCGCCCCGCTTGAGGGCAGTGAACATAAAGTCATCAACCCGTCGACCGAAGAACCCTGCACCGTGATCTCGCTCGGCGGGCCGAAGGATGTGGATGCTGCCGTTGCTGCCGCCAAGGCAGCCCTGCCCGGCTGGATGGCAACCGCCCCCGAAGAGCGTATCGCGCTGATGGAGAAACTGGCCGAGGTCTATAAGTCCCGGACCGAGGACATGGCCCAAGCGATCAGCACCGAGATGGGCGCGCCCATCGAAATGGCGCGCAGCTCGCAATGGGGGGCGGGTTATAGCCACCTGAAGAACTTCATCAAAGCGGCGAAAGACTTCAAATTCGTGAAGCCCTTGGGCGATCACGCGCCGAACGACCGGATCATCCATGAGGCGGTTGGCGTTGTGGCGATGATCACGCCGTGGAACTGGCCGATGAACCAAGTGATGCTGAAAGTGGGCGCCGCGGTCGCCGCGGGCTGCACCATGGTGCTGAAACCCTCCGAGGAAAGCCCGCTGAGCGCGGTGATCTTTGCCGAGATGATGGATGAGGCAGGCTTTCCCGCCGGTGTCTTTAACCTTGTGAACGGCGACGGCGCGACCGTGGGCACCGCCCTGACCGGCCATGAGGACGTGGATATGGTCAGCTTCACCGGCTCCACCCGCGCCGGTATCGCGATTTCCAAGAACGCGGCGGATACGCTGAAAAAGGTCCATCTGGAGCTTGGCGGCAAAGGCGCGAACCTTGTTTTCGCCGATGCCGACGACAAGGCCGTGAAACGCGGCGTGTTGCATATGATGAACAACACCGGCCAAAGCTGTAACGCACCAAGCCGGATGATCGTCGAAGCCAGCGCCTATGACCAAGCGGTCGAGACGGCCGCCGAAGTCGCCAATAAGGTCGAAGTCGGCCCCGCCAGCGAAGAGGGTCGCCACATCGGCCCTGTCGTGAACGAGGCGCAATGGGGCAAGATCCAAGACCTGATCCAGAAAGGCATCGACGAAGGCGCACGGTTGGTTGCCGGTGGCACCGGACGGCCAGAGCATCTGAACCGCGGTTTCTACGTCAAACCCACGGTTTTTGCTGATGTGACGTCCGACATGACCATCGCCCGCGAGGAAATCTTTGGCCCCGTCTTGGCGATCATGAAGTTCGAGGATGAAGATCAAGCCGTCGAGATGGCCAATGACACGGTCTACGGCCTCACCAACTATGTCCAGTCCAGCGATGGCGCGCGGCGCAACCGTCTGGCGGCCAAGCTGCGGTCGGGCATGGTTGAGATGAACGGCGAAAGCCGTGGTGCCGGATCGCCCTTTGGCGGCATGAAACGCTCGGGCAACGGGCGCGAAGGCGGCGTTTGGGGGATCGAGGACTTCTGCGAAGTCAAAGCCGTTTCGGGCTGGTCCAACGACTGATCGCTTTTCAGCGTAGCAAGATGCGGCAGGGCCAAGATTGGCCCTGCCGTTTGCGTTTTGGCGGTCAGATCGCCTTTTGGTTCACCCGTTTGGAAAGCTCCGCAGCGCTTTCTTTTCGTTCGCTATAGCGGTCGAGCAGATAGTCCTTGTTATCGCGGGTCAGCAGGGTGAACTTCACCAGTTCCTCCATCACATCGACTACCCGGTCATAGAAGGGCGAGGGTTTCATCCGCTCATCCTCGTCAAACTCCAAAAAGGCTTTGGGGGTTGAGGATTGGTTGGGAATGGTCAGCAACCGCATCCAACGGCCCAAGATGCGCAACTGGTTCACCGCGTTGAAACTCTGCGAGCCGCCGCTGACCTGCATCACGGCCAAAGTCTTGCCTTGGGTCGGGCGCACCCCGCCGAGCGACAGGGGGATCCAGTCAACTTGGGTTTTCATAACGCCCGTCATCGCCCCGTGACGTTCGGGCGAACACCAGACCATACCTTCGGACCATTGCACCAGATCGCGCAGTTCCTGCACCTTGGGGTGCTCCGGTGCGGCATCGTCGGGCAGCGGCAGCCCCGTGGGGTTAAATGTCCGCGTCTCGGCCCCGAGGCGGATAAGAATGCGGGCGGCTTCTTCGGTCATCAGGCGGCTGAAGGACCGCGGGCGGAGCGAGCCGTAGAGCAGCAGAATGCGCGGGCCGTGGGTGGCGCGCTCGGGCGACAGCAGGCGGGCATCGTCGACGGGGTTGAAGTGGTCTTCTTCGATGTTCGGCGTATCGGTCACGGGAATTTCCTTAGGCGGCAGTGGGTTATCGGGTGAGGTTCACTTAGAGGCGGGAAACCAATGCTGCGTGCGGTTGGCAAAGGCCACGAGCGACAGCATAACCGGCACTTCGACCAAGACGCCCACAACGGTGGCCAAGGCAGCACCCGACCCCAGCCCAAAAAGGCTGATCGCCACGGCGACGGCCAGTTCAAAGAAATTCGAGGTGCCGATCAACGCGCAGGGTGCGGCGACATTATAGGGAATACCCCAAGCCCGCGCCGCGCCATAGGCGATGAAGAAGATGCCGTAGGATTGCAGCAACAGTGGCACGGCGATCAGCGCGATGACGAGCGGACGGTCAAGGATCACCTCGCCCTGAAAGCCAAAGAGCAGCACCACGGTCAGTAAAAGACCCATGATCGCAAAGGGTTGCACGCGGTCCTTAAAGGCGTCGACCGCCGCTTCGCCGCCTTTGGCCACCAACCGCTCACGGGTGAAATAGCCCACCAACAGTGGCAGCATGACATAGAGCCCGACCGAGATCAGCAGCGTGTCCCAAGGCACGGTGATGTCGGTAACACCTAAAAGGAATGCTACGATCGGCGCGAAGGCGAAGACCATGATCACATCATTCACGCTGACCTGCACCAGCGTATAGGTCGCATCACCACGGGTGAGGTTGGACCAGACAAAAACCATCGCGGTACAGGGCGCGGCCCCCAACAGGATCACCCCCGCCAGATAGGCCTGCGCATCATCCGGTGGGATCAACCCGGCGAAGACGTAGTTGAAGAACAGCACCCCAAGGGCGGCCATGGTGAAGGGCTTGATCAGCCAATTGACCACCAGCGTCACCACCAGCCCTTTGGGCTTGTCCCCCACCTGCCGCAGCGCCCCGAAATCGACGCCAACCATCATCGGAAAGACCATGGCCCAGATCAGCACCGCCACCGGCAGGTTGACCGAGGCGACCTCAAGCGCGGCCAGTGCGCCAAAGGGGTTGGGAAAGAGATTGCCCAGCAGCAGCCCCGCGCCGATGGCCAGTGCCACCCAAAGCGAGAGCCAGCGTTCAAAGGTTCCAAGGCCAGCGGCGGCAGGTTGTGCAGTATCGGTCATGGCAGTCTTTCGTTCGTGGTTTTCGGGGGTTAGCAGCAGGTCAGTTCGTCCAGCAGCGGTTGGCAAAGTTCTGGCTGCCCGCCGCAGCAGTCCTCCAAAAGGAACCCCAGCAGAGCGCGCAACCCGTTCATATCGGCGAAATATCGGATGCTGCGCCCTTCTCGGTTGCTGCGGATCAAGCCCGCACGGGCAAGCACCGACAGATTGGCAGACATTGTGTTTTGCCGCACGTTCAGCACGGTGCCGATCTCTCCGGCGGACATCCCCTCGCCCCCCGCTTTGATCAGCAGGCGAAAGACATCCAGTCGGGTCGGTTGGCCCAAGGCCGCAAAGGCTAGGAGAGCGTTTTCATTATCCATATATCGTGAATTATTGATATAACGGCGGCAGGTCAAGCGCCGCGTCAATCCCTGTGCAACGAAGCGCCGCCCCGCGCGTTGGTCTGGCGACCCCGGCAGCACTCGTAAGGAAGACAAAGGATGCTTGATTGGATTGCAGAGAATTCCGGCACGTTGCAAGTGGCGGTCAGCCTTTTTACGGCGGTAGTCTGGCTGGCCTATCTGCATATCCTATGGCTGAATTTTCGGCGGCAGAGACAGGCGGTGATCCTGATCAACCGCTCTATCGCGCGAGACGAAAACGCCCATTGTTTCGTGACCAATATGGGGGCCGAGCCGATTTACTTGCTCGAAGTTATGGCGCGGGTGGTGACGGAGGATAAGACCTATCACGTCAAGGTCACCGAACGCGAAGAAGTGGCGCTGAACGATGTGGAAAACCCCCTGACCCGCACCAATCAAGGGCCGATCAAAAGCGGTGAATTCATCGACATCGGCAGTTTTCTCGATCTGTTGCGCCGCGCCGAGGCGCGCATCGGGACCGAGGGCCTGTTCGATAAGGTCCGTCAGATGGACCTCACTGTCGCGGCTGCGGATGGCCATACCACCAGACTGATCGCCGCGCGGCATGAATTTCGAGCGGAATGGAAGGACGGCAAGCCCTATTTCGTACCGGAACGGATCATGGCGCATCAGATCCGCAATATCTTTCAACGGCGCAAGATCACCGCCATGTTGGAAGAACAGATCGAATAGCGCCGCCCCAGATTACAGCCGTTCCAGCCCTTCCGCGATTTCGCGAGCGATGGCATGGGCGTCGATACCCTCCCGCTCGGCCGAGACGCGCAGGCCCAGCAGATCGCTTTGATAGCGCCGGGCCAGTGACTTTGGATCATGTTCCGCCGCAATCTCTCCGTCCCGCTGCATCTGGGCAAAAAGTGCTGCGAACTGTTCCTCCATCCCCATGAGATGCGCGCTGGCCCGTTTCGCCAACGGGTGCCCATGCGCCTGTAGCTCCAACAAAGTCTTGGACAGCATACAGGCTTTTGCCGGGGCCTCCTGACGGCAAATCGCCAATTCGGGATAGCGTTTCAGGGCTGCCATCGGGCCGTGGGCTTCGACCAATTCGGCCAAGCGCCCGGCCCCATCCTCAGCGTATTTGTCCAAGGCGAGCTCAAACAGCGCCTCTTTCGACCCGAAGGCCGCGTAGAAACTGCCGGGCTTCATTTTCAGGACCGCTTCAAGATCTTTCAGCGATGTGCCCGCCCAGCCCTGCCGCCAGAACAGATCGCGGGCGCGGTCGATCAGCTCGGCTCGGTCGTGGTTCGGTTTGCGGGGCATGAGATCACCATATGTTGAACGATCACTCAAATATATACTTGAGTGATCGCTCAAGAAAGCCTAAATGACGGATATCGACGATTTACAAAGGTAGAAATCATGACATTCCCGTCCCACGACCAAGACTCCGCCCCCGAAGCCTCCAAGCCACTGCTGGCGGAATCGCAAAAGGCCTTTGGCCGCCTGCCGGGTCTGCACAAGGTGCTGGCCGAAAGCCCGCAAGCATATGAAGGCTATCAGGTCCTGCACAAACTTTTCACCGAGACGGATTTCGACGCCGAAGAGCTGACTGTGGTTTGGCAGTCGATCAACGTCGAGAACGAGTGCCACTACTGCGTGCCCGCCCATACCGGCATCGCCAAGATGATGAAGGTCTCGGACGAGATCAGCGACGCGCTGCGCAGTGAAACCGCACTGCCGACGCCGAAGCTGGAAGCGTTGCGGACCTTCACCGTTCAGATGGTGCGCAACCGGGGCTTTGTCTCCGACGCGCAGATGCAGACGTTCTTTGACGCAGGTTACAGCCACCGTGCGGTGCTGGACGTGATCCTTGGCATGGCGCAGAAGACCATTTCGAACTACGTCAACCACGTGGCCGAAACCCCGGTCGACGAAGTTTTCCAGCCGCTGGCATGGAAGCGCGGCGACAACAAGCTCGACGTTTAAATTGAAAGGCGCGCCCATAGTGGCGCGCCTTTTTCTATCCGCTTTGGCCCCTCGGTCCGGCGCTTTCCCCTACCTCCACTGACAAAGCATAGCGCCCGCGCCATCCGGCTGCGGCCGCGCCGATGTGCTGTCCTTTTGCAAGAGACTTTGCTTATGCCCCTCAAACAAACCGTCCCCACGCTCCTGCTGGCCGGGCTCGCGGGCGAGATCGCCTTCGAGCTTTATGCTTGGTTGGTCTCTCCCCTCCTCTTTGGCGTCGCACTCGCCCCGGCGAACCTTGTGGTTGCGCTTGGCAAGATCGCCCTTGGGATCACCCTGCCCTATTGGCTTGGCTTCGCGCTGCATATCGCGCTTGGAATCGTCGGCTTCTCGGTCTTTGTTTGGCTGGTGCACTGCCTGACGCGGCTTGGGCTGGCCCTGTCGGGGGCGCTGTCGGGGCTTGTGCTGTGGTTCGTCGCCCAAGGGCTGCTGGCCCCGGTGGTGGGGCGCAGCTTTATGATGGATTTCGGGGCCTACACGCAGTCGTCTTTTGTGGGGCACGTCGGCATGGCCATGGTGATCGGCTATACAATTGCCCTGCTGCAACGCCGCGCAGCCTGAAGAAGCGGTGGCAGCTGGATTGCCCCGCTGCCGCCTTTTATCCGGCGGTTTTCCATCGGTCGAGCGTGAGCGTCACCAGCGCCTCGTCAAGGTTCACCGTCACCTCGCCGTCTTGGATCATCACCTGAAGCTTCATCGCGCGGCTGGCCATCTCCGCCAGCGCCTTGGTGTCACTCTCGGCCAGGTTCACTACGTCGAGGGTGTCAAATCGGGTGGTGCCGTTCTTGACCTTGTCCCACCAGATCTCAGCCGATTTGCCGCCATAGGGATAGACCACGACCTTGGCAGCCTTGTTGCAGGACTGGCGCAGGACTTTCTCACTGGGCAGCCCCAGCGTGATCCAAACGTCCAACTCTCCGCTCAGGCTTTTTTGCCAGATGTCCGGCTCATCATCCGTCGATAGCCCCTTGGTCATTTCCAGATGCTCATGCGCGTTGAGGGCAAAGGCGACGAGCCGCACCATCAACCGCTCATCGGTTTCCGAAGGGTGTTTGGCGATGGTCAGCTTGTGGGTCTCATAATAGTGGCGGTCCATGTCGGAGACCGAAAGCTCGACTTTGTAGATGGTGGCATTCTGCGCCATGATATGTCTCGTTTTCCAAGGTAGGGGCTGCCTACGCGGTTGAGCCGACCGGGGAAAGGGAATAGTCCTTGGACGCTGCGCGCGTTGGTATGCGCGACTGCAATCGTTCAGCGGTTTCGCGAGATTGCTTTTGGTCGGCGCCTGCCACCATCAGAATTACAGGCCCGAATTGCAGGTCCCCGAATAAAGCCCCCGAAATACAGCCCCCCGAAGGCCCCGCCTGTCACCTACGATGCCGTTGTGCGGCGGGGGAAGTCATCCTACCTTGCCCCTATGATTAAGCGTCGCACGTTTCTTTGGGCCCTCGGCTCTACCGCGCTCACCGCGACGGGAGCGTTTCCCCAAAGCAGCAGGGACGAGGTTCTGCGCGGGTTCAACCTTATCGAGACAACGAGTGCCCCCTTCGGAAGCCAAGCCGCTGCGCTAAGCATCGCTCAACTGCGAAAGACGGGCGCGACGGCGGCAACGGTGATCCCGTTTCTATGGCAACCCGCGCCCACCTCCAGCGCCATCGTCATGGGGGACGCGCTGCCCCATGACAGGATCGCCGCCGGGATCGCGCAGTTGCACGCAGCCGGGCTGGCCGCCATCGTCAAACCGCATGTCTGGGTGCCCGAAAGCTGGGCGGGCGCCATCGCCCCCGCGGCGGGCACCGAAAACGATTGGCACGCGGCCTATGAACATTCCCTGCGCGCCATCGCGGTCACCGCAGAGCAAAGCCGCGCCGAGGTGCTGGTCCTCGGCACCGAATTGCGCGGCGTATCGGGGGCAGCGACTTGGACGCGCACCATCGCCCGGCTGCGCGAAGTGTTCAGCGGTAAAATCACTTATGTCGCCCATGGCGCTGACGAGGCCGAGAAGGTTACGTTCTGGCCGCTACTGGATGCCGTGGCGGTGTCGCTCTACCCCGTCTTGGGCGCAGCCGGAGCGACCGCCGACTGGGATCGCGCCATCGCCAAAGAATTGGACCGGGTCGAGGCCGTCGCGCGGAAACATGCCAAGCCGATTTGGATCGCCGAAATCGGCATCCGCTCTGCCGAAGGGGCGACCGAGCGCCCGTGGGAAAGCGCCGAAGAACGCGCAGCCCCCGCCGACATGGCACTTCAGGTCGACGTCTTGCGCCGCTGGCTCCGCGCCCTTGAGGCACGGGGCATCCCGGACCTATGGGTCTGGCGCTGGTTCACCGACCCTGAGAGCGGCGGCGCGGAAGACACTGATTTCACCGTACAAAACAAGCTGGCGGAGGAGGTTATCGCGGATTTCTGGGGCAAGGGGTGAGCCAAAAGTCCCGGCGATGCTCTCAGGCTCCACGGGGCAGGCTCGGCCCACCTAAATGCCGAACAAAAGCACAAAGGCGAGGGCCGCGCCGAGCAGGAAAACGGTTTCGACCACCAGAATGATGCTGTAGCTGGGTTTGACCTTCACGACCTTCGCCAGACTGGTTTTCACCCCCAAGGCCGCGATGGCGTTGACCAGGCACCACCGGGATAGCTCGTTCAGCAGAACGAGGACTGCTAAGCGCGGCGCGGCGTCAGGCTGTCTGCTGTTTCAACCGAAGCTCGGCAGAACGGGCATGGCCTTCCATCCCCTCCATCCGGCTGATCCGCGCGGTGCGCAAGGCCAGCTCATGCGAGGCATCGGCATCGCAGCGTTGCCATGTCACGGTCTTGGTAAACTTGTGCACGGAGAGCCCCCCGGTATAGCGCGCAGCCCCACTGGTGGGCAGCACATGGTTCGGCCCCGAGGTTTTGTCGCCGAAAGCGACCGTGGTCTCCTCTCCCAAAAACAGCGAGCCATAGGCAGAGAGGCGGTTGAGCCACCACTCGAGGTCTTCGGCCTGCACCTGAAGATGCTCCGGCGCGTAGCGGTCGGCCACTTGGGCGGCCTCCTCGCGGGTGTCGCACAAGACCACCTCGGCCCGTTCGGCCCAAGCCACCCGCGCGGCGCTGGCGTTCGGTTCGGGCAGACTGTCGATCATTTCGGGCGCGCGCTGCAACACGGTTTCCGCCAGTCTGCGGTCGGTCGCGACCAGCCAAACCGGGCTGTCGGCCCCGTGCTCCGCCTGACTGACCAGATCCCATGCCACCGTTTCAGGGTCCGCGCTGTGATCGGCGATCACCAGTGAATCGGTGGGTCCGGCGAACATGTCGATCCCCACCGCGCCAAACAGCATGCGCTTGGCCTCTGCCACATAGCTGTTGCCGGGACCGACGAGGATATCGGCAGGCACACCGCCAAACAGCCCCATCGACATGGCAGCGACCCCCTGCACCCCCCCGAGGTTCAGGATCAGGTCCGCGCCGCAAAGGTCCATCGCAAAGATGATCGGATCGGGAATGCCGATGCCGGGGCGCGTGGGCGAGCAAGCGGTGATATGCGGCACGCCCGCAACCTTGGCGGTGGTGATCGTCATCAGAGCGCTGGCGATATGGCTGTAGCGTCCGCCGGGCACATAGCAGCCCGCGCTTGAGACGGGGATTTGCTTTTGGCCTGCAATTAGCCCCGGCATGATCTCGATTTCGCAATCACCCATCGTCGCCTTTTGCGCTTCGGCGAAGCGGCGGATGTTGGCATGGGCAAAGCGGATATCGTCCTTGAGCTCTTGCGGCACCCGCGCAGAGGCAGCGGCCCGTTCCGCGGCAGAGACCACGATATCCCCGTCCCAGCCGTCAAGGTCGCGCGCATAGTCCCGCACGGCAGCCTCACCGCCCTCTTCGATCTTAGCGAGCATCTGAGCAACCACACCGCGGATGTCTTTGCCCTCAACCGCCGGGCGGGTCTCGACTTGCTTCAGATACGTGATCGCCATGGGCTTACCTCAGTTAGAATTGGGAATGTCGATAGATCGCCTCGGCCAGCACGTCGATCGTGTCGAGGATCGGCACGGGGGCGGTCAAAGCGGGGGCCAGCAACGAAAACTCTGAGCAGGCGATGAACAAAAGTTCGGCCCCCTGCGCGGTCAATTCGGTCGCCGCCTCTGTAAGCGTCTGCTGCGCCTGTGGGATGATCCCCTGCGCCTTGATCAGCCGGATCGCGGCCAACATGCCCTCGGCATCGGCGGGCCAGAGCGCCGTCAGCCCGGTCCGGTCCAGGGCTGCGTCAAACACCCCGACCATGCGCACGGCAGGAGAGGCGAGAATCCCGACGGAGGCGCCTGAGGGAAGCTGCCCCGCCGCGCGGTCGACCGATAGGGTCACCATGTTCAGGAAGGGGATCGAAACCGCCGCCTCAATCGCCGGGGCGTAGTAATGTGCCGTGTTGCAGGGCATGGCGAGGGCCGTGGCCCCTGCCCGTTCCAGCCGCTGTGCCATCGCGGCCAGCACCGGGGCGGGGTCCTTCCCTGTTCCCTCGATCAGATGGGCGATGCGGGAGGGCACTTGGGGGTTCATGTCGATCAGCAGCGGCAGGTGATCGGCGTCGTCTTGGGCATTGATGGTGCCAAGCACACGCTGCTGCAGCAGGATCGTCGCTTCGGGCCCCATGCCGCCCAATACGCCGACGACCGGGCGGCTCATGATGCCACCTCATCCACCGCGTCGCAGATCAATTCAGCGATCAGCGCGCAGTCGTCTTGGGAAAAACTCAGCGGCAAGCGCATGTCGAAGAGCGTCGCCATGATGCGGTCTGTCTTGGGCATGTCCTGCGCTGGAACATAGCGCCAAGATGGATGCGCCGAGGTGAAGCCAGCAGGCTCTTTCGCGCCGAACCATTTGAGTTCCACGCCCCGTGTGGCTGCGGCATCGAGCAAGGCGCGGCACTGTGCGGCGGTGAAATCCGGCAGGCGGAACTGGATTGAGGAACCCACATGCGTTTCGGCGAAGGGTAGCTTGATGGTTGTAACGCCGTCCTGCGCTTTCAGCCTCTCCTCAACCTGCGCATAGCGGGCGTTCCAGCGGGCGATATTGCTGTCGAGGTCGGCAAGCTGCGGACGCAGGATCGCGGCGCGCAGCGCGTCCATCCGGGCCGAGCAATTGGGCATGTCGTAGCGGGCATCGGCATAAGCCTCAGGATCCGGCCCGGCCCCGTGGCGTTCATAGAGCATGTAGCTGCCCGACAGGATCGTGGCGCGGGCGGCGATTGCGGCGTCGTCGGTGGTCAGAAACCCGCCTTCGCCGGAGTTCATGTGTTTGTAAGTCTGGGTCGAGAAACAGGCCACTTTGCCGAAATTGCCGGACCGAATGCCGTTCCACTGCGCGCCCATCGTGTGCGCGCAATCCTCGATCACCGTAACCTCTGCCGCGTCACAGATCGCCATCAGACGGTCCATGTCACACAGATGCCCGCGCATATGCGACAACAGCAGCACCCGCGCGCCCGAACTTGCGATTTTGGCGCCTAGGTCATCAAGGTCGAGCCTCAGGTTCTCGTCGATCTCGACCAGCACAGCATCAGCGCCCACCGCCCGGATCGCGCCGGGCACCGGGGCCAGCGTATAGGCGTTGGTCAGCACCTTGTCCCCCGATGCCACGTCGCAGGCGCGCAGGGCGATTTGTAACGCCTGCCCGCCCGAGGTGACGGCAAGGCAGTAGCCGCTGCCCTGCCAATCACGGTATTCGGCCTCAAGCTGGGCCACTTCCCCAGCCTCCCCCGGCGCGAGGTTATACCGGTGCAAGCGGCCTGACTGTAGCACCGCGACCGCCGCCGCGATGGCCTCTTGGGAAAGCCCCTCTTGCTGGGTGAAACTGCCAGTAAACTTGCGCGCCACTTAAGCTGCCTTTCTTACAGGTTGACCCAGCGGTTGGCGGTGTCAAAGGCGAAGTCATAGCCGCTCAGAGCCGCCGCGCCGCCGGTGTGGAGGAAGACCACACGTTCGTCCTTAAACGTGCCTTTGCGGGCGAGATCAATGAGACCCGCCGCCCCTTTGGCAGAGTAGCATGGATCAAGCAGGATGCCTTCAAGCTCGGCAAACATCTGGATCGCCTCAATGCCGCTGTCGGTTGGGATGCCGTAGCCTTCGCCGACGTAATCGGTGTTAGCCATCACATCCTCGCGCTTAACCACGCCCGCGCAACCCAGCTTTTCAGCGGTTCTGCAGGCGAGGTCATAGACCATCTGCTCTTGCTTAGGCTGTGGCGCGCGGGTGCCGATGCCAAGCACAGGGATCTGGGCATTCATCGCGCACATCCCGGTGACCAGCCCCGCCTGCGTGCCGGATGAGCCGGTGCCGTGCACAAGCCGGTCGATCTTCATGCCGGAGGTATTCACTTGGCTCAGCAGTTCAAACGCGCAGTTCACATAGCCCAAAGCCCCCGTGGGGTTCGAGCCGCCGCCGGGGATGATATAGACCTTGTGGCCCTCAGCGCGCTTCTTTTCAGCCGCCTTTTCCATCTCGCCAGGCATATCGTGGCCCCCGGGGAATTTCTCGGTTGTGGCACCATGCAGGTGGTCCAGCAGCACATTGCCGTTGGTGTTGTAGTTGGTATCGTCATAGCCGGTGCGGTCTTCCAGCAGAATATGGCAGGCAAGGCCTAGCTTGGCGGCAGCCGCGGCGGTCTGGCGGCCATGGTTGGTCTGGGTCGCACCTTGGGTCATCACCATGTCCGCGCCCTGTTCGATGGCCTCGGCCATCAGGAATTCCAGCTTGCGGGTCTTGTTGCCGCCCGTGGAAAGGCCGGTGCAATCGTCACGTTTGATCCAGATTTCCGTGCCAAGCTCTTTTGACAGGCGTTTCATATGCTCAAGCGGGGTTGGCAGATGAGCAAGGTGGACGCGGGGAAAACGAGAGAGGTGCATGGATAATCCTTGTCGTAGCTATGGGTGTGCAGCGGGGTGCATTGCCGCTGGTTGACCTTGGTGCGAGACGGGGGCCAGCGTTGCACCGGCCCCTGCCCATCATGTTATCCGCGCATTAGCGCATAGGAAGGATCATATGGCGAGGGATCGATCACTTCGGTGCCAACGATTTCCCCATAGAGATCAAGCGGGATTTGCGTGCCGGGCGAGGCCAGCGCCGGATCGACAAAAGCATAGGCGAGGTTCATGCCCACCCGGTGCCCCCAATCGCCTGAGGTTACGGTGCCGACGACCCTCCCGTCTTGCATGAGTGAGGCACCGCCATGGGCCGGGGCATGGGTCGCGTCGACCTTGAGCGTTACCAGTTTTTTGCGCGGCCCTTCTTCCATGCGCTTGCGAAGCGCCTCCTTCCCAATGAAATCGGCGTGCTTTTCGGGTTTTACGAAACGGTCCAGCGCGGTCTCAAACGGGTCGAACTCGGTCAGCAGGTCAGCTTTCCAGTGCATAAAGCCTTTCTCCATCCGCATCGATTCCACCGCGCGGGCGCCGAAGAGCTTAAGGCCATGCGTCTTGCCAGCCTCGCGCAGGGCCAGATAGGCGGCATAAAGCGCGTTGTTTGGCACGTGGATTTCATAGGCTAACTCGCCCGAGAAACTGACGCCTAGCACCGTGGCAGGGGCAAAGCCGATGAAACATTCGCGCAGGCTGAGCCATGGAAACGCCTCTTTCGACCAGTCGCCGCGCGCACAGGCGCTGAGCACATCGCGGGCCTTTGGCCCGGCGAGCACGAGGATCGTTTGGTCATTGGTGAGGCTGCGGATTTGCACATCTTCGTCGTCGCGCAGATGCAATTTGAGCCAGTCCATGTCGTGATATTCGCTGGCGGCTGCCGAACCGTACCAGACCCGCTGCGGGCCGCGGTCCGAGGCGGGCAAGTTGGCGACTGTGGCCTCGCCTTTGACCATGCCGTGGTGGTTCAGCAGGTAGCCCAAGCCCACACGCCCATCGCGCTTGGTCACGGCGCCGCAGAACATCCGGTCCAGAAACCTGTGGCGGTCGCTGCCGGTGATCTCAAACCGGTTGAAGCCGTTGACCTCGCAGAGGCCGACATTCTCGGCCACGTTCCTCACTTCAGCTGCGACCACGTCGAATGCCTCGTCGAAGTCAAAGCTCAAGGTTGGGTGAAAGTCCGGCGACGGCTTGATGTAATCGACCCGCTCCCAACCGTTGACCACGGTGAACTCGGCCCCTTCGGCGGCCATCACCGGGGTCAGCGGCGTGGTCTTGGCGGGTCGCGCAGCGGGGCGATGCTCATGCGGGAAGTGGAAGCGGAATTCGTTCTGGTAATCTTCGATGGCCTTGAGCGCCGTCAGTTCCACATTGGCGTGCCCGGTGAAACGGCGCGGATCGATGACCCAAGTGTCATACTGCGCCTCGCCATGGACGATCTGCTGGGCCAGCAGCCACCCGTGGCCGCCGCCCTCGCCCAGTCCTGCACGCAGGCCGATGATGCAAAAGGCGTTGCGCTTGCCGGGGATCGGACCGACCAGCGGCGCGCCGTCGATGGTATAGGTGATCGGTCCGTTGACGATGGAGCGGATGCCGGTTTCGGCCAGTGCGGGCATGCGCTCAAAGGCGCCATCGAGCACGTCCATGACCCGCTCAAGATCATCCGGGCACAGGGCATTGACGAAATTGGGGTCGATCCCGTCCATTCCCCATGTCTTGCATTCCTGCTCATAAAAGCCGACCAGCAGGCCGTTCTTTTCTTGGCGGCTGTAATAGTCCGAGATCGGACAGCGCAGCAGCGGCATCCGGTGACCGGCCTCGGCGATGGCGGGAATGTCTTCGGTCAGAAAATACTGGTGCTCCATCGAGGCGACGGGGTGATGCACTCCCATCATGCTGCCGACCTCATTCACCCGGTAGCCGCAGGCGTTGACCACGATATCGCAGTCGATGTCGCCATGTTTGGTGTGGACCGTCCAAGTGTCATCTTTGTGCTGCGTCAGGGCGGTGACCGGCGTGTTGCGATAGACCTCAGCCCCGGCCTTGCGCGCGTGAAAAGCCAAAGCCTGACAGAGCTGGGCCGGATCAATGTCACCGTCGAGCGGATCCCAAAGCCCGCCCAACAGGTTCTCGGTTGAGATCAGCGGGTGACGTCGGGCGCATTCTTCGGCGTCGATGACTTCCAAATCCACATCCATGCCCCGCGCCATTGATGAGAAATGGCGATAGCCCTGCATCTGCGCTTCGGTATTGGCCAGTCGAATGCCGCCGTCGGCGTGGTGGTAGTTGATCGGATACTCCGGGTCTTCGGATAAGCGCTTGTAAAGATTTATCGAATGGGTTTTCAGCCCAACCATCGTCTGATTGGCCCCAAAATTCGTGACCTGCGCCGCAGAATGCCAAGTTGTGCCCGACGTAAGCTCATCACGCTCGACCAAGACGGCATCTGTCCAGCCTTCTTGTGTGAGATGATAAAGCGTCGAGCAACCGGCAATACCGCCGCCGATGACAACCACTTTGGCCCGCGATTTCATGGGGTGCGCCTCCGATAGATACTGAGGTCAGAGGGCCAGAGAGAGGGTAAAACCACAAACGCTAATGCGGGTGTTGGAAAAAATCGAAAGATAGTTTCGATAGCTTGATTAGACCTTGAAGCGGCAATGGCCCTGCCCTCTACTCTATCAGTTGGAAACTCTCTGCCAACCAAGGCGTGGTGGCGTGCAGGGGCTCGATCACATGCTGACGAATGAGGTCGCGCATCTCAGCATCAACCAGTTCGACGACAGAACGCGAACAATCCGGCGTGGTCATCAAGGCTAATGTCCGGGCAAAAGCCTTGCCCGGAAAGCGGTGCATGCGCAGATCGCCATGAAACCGCGCGGCGCGGGAAAACAACAGCGGGGTTGTGATCGTCCAGCCCGCATTTGTCGCCACCATCGCCATCAGGGTCTGGTTGTTGCTGCATTCGAACCGATGCGGCGACGAGACCCCCAAACGCCGCAAGTGGGTGTCAATCTGCCGGGCGATCATCAGGTTGCCGGAAAACCGCAAAAAGGGCAGCTTTGCCCTGCCCTCCATAATCTGTGAGAGGGTTTCCGACGCGAGACGAGGCAGAACGATGATAAAAGGGTCACGCAGAAGCGGGCGCTCTTGCAGGTCGTTGATCGTTTCTCCCGGCGCGGTGCATATGCCGAGATCAAGCTGGCGGTTGCGCAGCATACCGATCAGATCGTGGCTGACCCCGGTATGATAGCTGAAATCGCAGCTGGGCATCGTCTTGGTCAGGGAGACTGCCAAATACGGCACGATATCGCTCTCCAAATCTTCGATCGCACCGATCCTAAGGAAGCTCGCGTCGGCGACGCTGCCGGCGGAGACCTCGGCCTTGGCCTTGCGGATCGTGCGCAGCGCCTCGTCGATTTTGCGCGCAAAGACCTGCCCTTTGGGCGTCAAGACCATCGGACGCCGGGCATGGTTGAAGAGCTCAACACCCAAGTGGTCCTCTAAACTGCGTAGGTGATGCGACACGGTGCTCACCGTCAATCCTGCATCCCGCGCAGCGGCTTGCAGCGACCCTTCCTTGGCACAGACTTGAAACAGTTCGAGCGACTTCAGGCTGATATCTCTGGCGGCTTTGGTCCGAGCCATGGCGGCGTCCTATTCCTGATGACCCTGCGCTAAGGTGTAGCATTGTTTGAGATGATAAATATCAAAACTTCACAGGGCACAGAGGTTCTTCTGAGGTTGCCCGAGCTGTAAAAGTCTCAGGCCCTACGAAAACTACGAACCAGCGCAGCCCAGAAATGACCGATGTCTAGAACAAGAACGTGGAAGCAGATAGCATGACCAACGCGGAAAACGACGATTTGATAGAGCTACGATTTTCACGGAAACCTTGCTGAAACAAGGTGGTACCCAAGGCCGGACTCGAACCGGCACGCCTCGCGGCGGGGGATTTTGAATCCCCTGCGTCTACCATTCCGCCACTTGGGCACGTGGGGCGATGTAGCCTGCAAAAGCGCGTGGGGCAAGTGGATTTTCATCCTGTTTCTGCACAGCGTTGCGCTTGACCTTGGTCGCGCGACATGGTGAGGCATATAAAACAGCCGGAGCCCCCGAATGATCCGCCGCCTTTATGACTGGACCCTGGGCTTGGCCCAACATCGCCATGCCCTCTGGGCGCTTGCCGTTGTCGCTTTTGTCGAAAGTTCTTTCTTTCCAATCCCCCCTGATATCCTGATGATTCCGATGATCATCGCGCGGCCCAACCGCGCGTGGCTGATCGCGGGGGTGGCGCTGCTGGCCTCCGTTCTGGGCGGGCTTTTGGGCTATGCCATTGGCGGGCTGGCTTTTGAGAGCCTTGGACAGCCGATCCTTGCGAGCTTGGGTAAGGCGGATGCCATGGCGGAATTCTCGACCCGATTTAACGATATGGGCTTCTGGGCGGTGTTGGTCGCGGGGGTCACGCCCTTCCCCTACAAGGTCATCACGATCATGTCGGGCTGGACCGGGATGCCGCTGGGCACCTTTATCATGACCTCAATCCTTGCCCGTGGGCTGCGGTTCTTCGTGGTGGCGGGGCTGCTGTGGCGCTTTGGCGCACCGATCCGGGATTTCATTGAACGGCGCTTGGGTTTGATGTTCACATTGGCCGTCGCCCTGCTGATTGGCGGCTTCATGGTGGTAAAGGTTCTATGACAGGTAAGACTTTGACTTCGCTGGCAACACTCGGCTCAGCCGCGCTGTTGCTGGGTGCTTTTGGTTTCCAGCATCTGGGCGGCTACGCGCCTTGTCAGATGTGCCTTTGGCAGCGGTGGCCCCATGCGGCGGCAGTGCTGATTGGGGCGATCGTGCTCTTTGGCGGGCCGCGCGTGCTGGCATGGCTGGGGGCCTTGGCGGCGGCGGTGACGGCGCTGATCGGCGTTTACCACGCGGGCGTCGAATGGGGATGGTGGCCGGGGCCGAGTTCCTGCACCGGCGGTGGCATGGACTTGGGCAGCCTTGACGGCGGGTCGCTGCTTTCCACCGAAGGCCCGAGCGGTCTAGTCATGTGCGATGAGATTGTCTGGCAGTTTCTGGGCTTTTCGATGGCGGGTTGGAACGCGATCTTCTCTTTCGTCTTGGTCGGTCTTTGGGTCGCCGCGGCGCGCAAAGCGGCCTAACCAGCAAAGAACTGACAAACTGGAAGAACTTTCTTTCAGTTTGTTAAAAACGCCCCCGAAACGGTCAGTTTGACGGCTTGCCGTTAGACAGATGCGCGGATTATCTGAGTTCAAACAGCTCAGGAGTCCCCCATGTCGAACCCACAAAACTGTATCTTGCTGGGCGTTCCGCTGGACAGCGGCAAGCGCCGTCGCGGCTGCCTGATGGGGCCGGATGCCTATCGCACCGCGGGGCTCGAACGCGCCCTGCGCGATCTTGGCCACAGCGTCACCGATCGCGGCAATGTCGCCCCCGCACCCTTCCAAGCGAAAGAGCACGAAAAACTGCACGCGCTGGAAGAGACCATCGCATGGACAGAGAGTCTCGCCGCTGCTGCAGATGCGGCGATGGACGACGGTTTGCCGATCTTCATGGGCGGCGACCACGCGCTGGCGCTTGGCACTGTCTTGGGCGCAATGCGTCATGCCGAAAAGGCAGGCCGCCCGCTTTTCGTGCTCTGGCTTGACGCGCATACGGATTTCCACACGCCGCAGACCAGCGACAGCGGCAACCTGCACGGCACGCCCTTGGGCTATGTCACCGGGCGGGAGGGGTTCGACGGCTTTCCAAAGATCGACGCGCCTCTGCCCCACGACAATATCGCCATGATCGGGCTGCGCTCTGTCGATGCCCTCGAACGCGCGGCTTTGCAGGAGACGACCGTGACTTACGTCGACATGCGCGAGATCGACGAGAGCGGCATCGCCAAACCCTTACAGCGCTTCCTTGATAAGGTCGAAGCGGCGGGCGGCATGCTGCATGTTTCGCTGGATGTCGATTTCCTCGACCCCTCCGTCGCCCCTGCCGTGGGCACCACAGTGCCGGGCGGTGCCACTGTGCGCGAGGGCCATCTGGTAATGGAGATGCTGTCGGACAGCGGCTTGATGACCTCGCTCGATCTGGTTGAGCTGAACCCCTTCCTCGATGAACGGGGCCGCACCGCGCAGCTGATGGTGGACCTCACCGCATCGGCCTTTGGCCGTCGCGTGTTTGACCGCCCAACACGCGCTTATTGATAGAAAGACCTAAATATGACCAATCTGAACCCCTCCGATAAGGCGCTGGTGCCCTTCGTTTCCGTCGATCAGATGATGAAACTGATCCACCATATCGGCGTCGAAGACATGCTGCGCGGGCTGGCCGACTATATCGAAGCCGACTTCAAACGCTGGGAGCTTTTCGACAAGACCCCCCGCGTGGCGAGCCATTCCGAGAAGGGCGTGATCGAACTGATGCCCACCTCGGACGGCGATGTCTACGGCTTCAAATACGTCAACGGCCACCCCGACAACACCAAAGACGGCTTTCAGACCGTGACCGCCTTTGGCCTGCTGGCCAATGTGGCCAACGGTTACCCGGTGTTGTTGACCGAGATGACGATCCTGACGGCATTGCGCACGGCGGCCACTTCTGCCGTGGTGGCCCGGTTGCTGGCGCCCAAGGGCAGCCATGTTATGGCGATGATCGGCAATGGCGCTCAGTCCGAATTCCAGAGCCTTGCGATGAAGGCGATCTGCGGCGTGG
Source organism: Sulfitobacter dubius (assembly GCF_027214245.1). GTDB lineage: Bacteria > Pseudomonadota > Alphaproteobacteria > Rhodobacterales > Rhodobacteraceae > Sulfitobacter > Sulfitobacter dubius_A. Next base: position 366,313 of record NZ_JAPWHM010000003.1, read on the forward strand.
ACGAGGTGCGGCTTTATGACATCGACCGCGCGGCGACCGCGAAATGCGCAGGCAATCTGGCGGGCCATGGCATCAAGGTGGTGGAATGCGACACCGCCGAAGAGGCAATTATGGGCGCGCAGATCATCACCACCTGCACGGCGGACAAGCAATATGCCACGATCCTGACCGACAATATGGTCGGCTCTGGCGTGCACATCAATGCGATCGGCGGCGACTGTCCGGGGAAGACAGAACTCGCGCCCGCGATCCTGCACCGTTCGGGCATCTTCGTGGAATACCCCGAGCAGACCCGCATTGAGGGTGAGATCCAGCAGCTTGAGGCCGACCACCCGGTGACCGAGATCTGGCAAGTGCTGACCGGTCAGGCCGAAGGCCGCCGCGATGCGCAGCAGATCACGCTGTTCGACTCCGTGGGCTTCGCGATCGAGGATTTCTCGGCCCTGCGCTATGTCCGTGATCAAATCGCCGAGACGGGGCTGTTCCAACCGCTTGATCTGCTGGCCGATCCGGACGACCCGCGAGACCTTTTCGGGATGCTGCAACGGGCAGGCTGACCAATTGGGCCACCGGCTTAGCTCGGTGGCCTTTACGCTTTGGTAACGTCATGGGCGTAGAGCCAATCAAACGCGCCCAGCATCGCGCCGGGTGCCAGTTTTGAGGCGACGCGCAGCCCGGTATGGGCTGCAAACCGGACCGGGCCAGACCGCAGGTGATAGCGTGCCGCGTTGCCTTCCGAGGCTTTGACTATGCGCCGCGCGCGGTCGATGCGGGCGGCTTGATAAGCGCCAAGTGCTGCGTCGCGGGGGTGGCGGGTCAGGCAGTCTGCCAAGACCCAAGCATCCTCTAGCGCCATATTTGCCCCCTGGGCCAGAAAGGGCAGCGTTGGATGGGCCGCATCGCCCAACAGCGCCACGCCTTCTGCCTGCCAATTGGCGGCGACGGGATGGTAGTGCAGCCCCCAGAGGGTCACCTCCTGCACCGCGCCCAGCATCTGCGCCGCCTCTCCGCCGAAACCTGCGAAGGCCCGGCGCAGATTGGCGGGATCGTCACGGTGATGCCAGCCTTCGGCGGCCCAATCGGCGCGTTCTTCCACGGCGACGAGGTTGACCAATCGCCCCTCGCGCAGCGGATAGCTGACCAGATGCCGTCCCGGCCCCATGGTGACCCGCGCCTCTGGGCCGTGGTCTATGTCGTTGGGGATCAGCGCGCGCCATGCCACCTGCCCCGAGAACTGCGCCTTATCCGCCCCGTTCAACTGCACCCGCCCGACCGAGTGGATGCCATCGGCGGCCACGACCAACTCCGCCCGCCGCCGTCCGCCACGGGCCATCTGCACCTGCGGCAAGGCGCCGGGATGGATCGAGGCGACCTGCGCGTCGGTCTCAAAACTCACGTTTGCGCGCTGCGCGGCCTCCCGCAGCAGATCAATTAGGTCGGCACGGTGGAGGAAATAGTAACGCTGATCATTGGCCAAGCGGGTCAGATCAAGTCGGGCCACCTGCGCACCTTTCGCGTAGTCGCAAAGGCGCACCGCATGCCCCCGCACGGCACCTCGGGCTTTCAGCCCATGTTCCAACCCAAGCGCGCGCAGCACGGCAAGACCGTTGGGGCTGATCTGTAGCCCCGCGCCAATCTCGGAAAACCGCGTGGCCTGTTCAAGCAGGGTCACGGCCACGCCCTTGCGGGCCAGTGCCGTGGCCAAGGCCAGCCCGCCGATCCCGCCGCCCACGACAATCGCATTGGAAGGTTTCATTCACGCCCCAGATTGCAGGCCCCAGATCGTAGGCAAGCTGGTAGACCCCAGCTCACAAGCTTCGGATCGTGCTGGCCCCGCGCCCAAATCACAAACGCCGAAGCATGAGCCTCGGCGTGTGATGTTTCAGGTGATGTCAGTCGTCGCGGTGGACTTTCTCGCGCCGCTCGTGACGCTCTTGCGCCTCCAGCGTCATCGTGGCGATGGGCCGTGCGTCCAGCCGCTTGAGCGAGATCGGATCGCCGGTGACCATGCAGTAACCGAACTCTCCCTCGTCGATCCGCCGCAGCGCCGCGTCGATCTTGCCGACCAATTTGCGGGCCCGGTCACGGGTCCGCAGTTCCAGCGCGCGGTCGGTCTCTTCCGAGGCGCGGTCGGTCACATCCGGAATGTTCCGGGTGCCGTCTTGCAGTGCTTCGATGGTGTCACGGCTGCCTGCCAACAGTTCCGATTTCCAGTGGATCAGCTTGCGACGAAAGTACTCAAGCTGACGGTCATTCATGAATGGTTCGTCCTCGGCCGGACGATAGTCGTCCGGCAGGAAAACTTCCTGCTTCATTTGTTTTTCCCCGGCGGTTTTCAACTCAGACATTAAAAAGGCCTGTCTCCCGACATCTTCCCTGCCGCAGCGTCTATCTGAGCGGGTAACAATTGTCACTACACAATCCCTTTGATTTTTGGTTAAAGGCCAAGGATCAAGCGCCCGTCACACGAGGTTGAAAACAAGATGAAATTTCAAGGCACCAAAGACTACGTCGCCACCGATGACCTGAAAATCGCCGTCAATGCGGCGGTTACCTTGGAGCGGCCGCTTCTTGTGAAAGGCGAGCCCGGCACCGGCAAAACCGAATTGGCGCGGCAGGTCAGCGATGCCTTGGGCCTGCGCATGATCGAATGGAACATCAAATCGACCACACGCGCGCAACAGGGGCTTTACGAATACGACGCCGTGAACCGGTTGCGCGACAGCCAATTGGGCGACGAGCGGGTGCATGACGTCAAGAACTACATCCGCAAGGGCAAGCTTTGGCAGGCGTTCGATGCCGATGAAAAGGTCGTGCTGCTGATCGACGAGATCGACAAAGCGGATATCGAATTCCCCAATGATCTGTTGCAGGAACTCGATAAGATGGAGTTCTTCGTCTACGAGACGGGTGAGACGATCCGCGCGCGTCAGCGCCCCATCGTCATCATCACTTCCAACAATGAAAAAGAACTGCCCGACGCTTTCCTGCGCCGCTGCTTCTTCCACTACATCCGCTTTCCCGAGATGGAGACGCTCAAGCAGATTGTCGAAGTGCACCATCCGGGCATCAAACAACAGTTGCTGACCACCGCGCTGACGCAGTTCTATGAGATCCGCGAGCAGCAGGGGCTGAAGAAAAAACCCTCGACCTCCGAGGTGCTGGACTGGCTGAAACTGCTGCTGGCCGAGGATATGGACGCCGAGGATCTGGCCAAGGATGGCCCCAACGCCCTGCCCAAATTGCATGGCGCGCTGCTGAAAAACGAGCAGGACGTGCATCTGTTCGAGCGGCTGGCCTTTATGGCGCGCCGCCAGCGGTAGCGCGGCAACACCCATGCGACTTTACGTCAAAAGCGGGTATTTTCCTCGCTTTTGAATTTTCGCCTGCCTAGGCTGAGGTCAATCACGGGCACCAAGACCCGGGTTTAAACGACCGATGGGGCAGGCAAATGCAAGGACAGACAGCGGCAGCGCCATGCGCAGTTTGCGATAGATCACAGCGGAATAGGCCGCGCAAAGGTCCAAGCGCATGAGGCGCGGGGTAAAGGCGCGGCTGATCCTGCCGCTGATGATGTTGCTGAACGCCTGCGTGCCGGCCTCTCACTCCGAGGTCGCGACCCGCGCGGTGATCGCCGACAGCACCCTGCCCCCGATGAAGCAGTTCGCCCAAGCCCGCCCGACTGCGCCACATGTGTCGAACGTCGCCTTGGCCGAAGATTTCCTTGATCTGTCTTTCCGGATGGAAAGTGGCCGCGCCCTGCCCGTTCTGACCCGTTTTGAGGGGCCGATCACCCTGCGCGTTCTGGGGCAACCGCCCGCGACCTTGGGGCCGGACCTTGCGCGACTGCTGGCACGCCTGCGCCGGGAAGCCGGGATGGAACTGCGTGAGGTTACGGGTGGAGAGGCGAGCATCACCATTCAAGCGGTGAACCGCAGCCAGATCCGGCGGCTCCTGCCGCAGGCGGCCTGTTTCGTGGTGCCAAATGTCAGCACGCTTGAGGAATACCGCCGCATGAGGCGCTCCGCCGCGACCGATTGGACCCGCCTGACCGAGCGGCGCAAGCTGGCGATTTTCCTGCCCAATGACGTAAGCCCGCAAGAAAGCCGCGACTGCCTGCATGAGGAATTGGCCCAAGCGCTTGGACCGCTGAACGATCTCTACCGCTTGCCGGACTCGGTCTTTAACGACGACAACGTGCATACGGTGCTGACCGGTTTCGACATGCTGGTGCTGCGTATCTACAATGACCCGGCGCTGCGCTCTGGCATGACCCGCGACGAGGTCGCCGCGCGCCTGCCGGGCATTTTGGCCCGGCTGAACCCCGGCGGCGGCACTGTTACCCCCCGCCCCGCGCGCGCCACGCCGCAGGTCTGGAGCCGCGCCATTCAGACGGCCCTTGGCCGCGACGTGGGCCGCAACGCCCGGATGTCTGCCGCCCAAGACGCGCTGCGCATCGCCCAAGCGCAGGGTTGGCAGGACAACCGCCATGCATTTTCGCACTACGCCATGGGCCGCGTCACGCAGATGACCGATCCTGCCGCCGCGCAGACGCATTACCAGATGGCAGACGCCCTCTATGCCCGCACCCCCGGCACCACGCTTCACCGCGCCTATGTCGCCACACAGCGGGCAGGCTATGCGGTGACCATTGGCGACGGCGCAGGCGCGCTCGCCCTGATCGAGCCGCATCTACCCATCGCCGAGGCGAGCGAAAACGCCGCACTGCTGGCCACGCTCATGCTGCTCAAGGCCGAAGCGCTGGAGATCGAAGGCCGCGGCAGTGAGGCGCGCCGCGTCAGGCTGGACAGCATCGGCTGGGCGCGATACGGCTTTGGCCCTGACTGGGCCGTGCGGGCCAAGCTGCGCGAGATCGCGTCCCTGAACCCGCGCAATGGATAGGCCCGCAAAATAGACGGGCAATAGGTTATGATAGCACTCGGATTGGCATTGATCGGCGCGATAATCGGTGGGCTGACGGCCCGCAAACGTGGCGGCAACCGCAAAGACATCGCGCAATATGCAACGGGCTACGGCTTTGCCTTCCTGATCGTCGGCATGATCGCCACGGTTCTTCTGGACCGTGCACTGAGCCTCTGATGTTTCTGCCGTTCTTCGATCAACTCCGCCGCCACGGTGTTCCGGTCTCGCTGCGCGAGTTTCTGGCCTTCCTCGAAGGCATGAAGGCGGGGCTGGCCACCTATGACGCGGAGGCGTTTTACTACCTCGCCCGCGTGTCGATGGTCAAAGACGAGCGCAACATCGACAAGTTCGACCGCGCCTTTGCCGCGGCCTTTAAGGGGTTAGAGAACATCAGCCTTGATGACGTGCTCGACGCCGTAGACCTGCCCGAAGACTGGCTGCGCAAGATGGCTGAAAAGCACTTGAGCGAAGAAGAAAAGGCCGAGATCGAAGCCATGGGCGGTTTCGACAAGCTGATGGAGACGCTCAAAAAGCGGCTCGAAGAGCAAAAAGGTCGGCATCAGGGCGGCTCGAAATGGGTCGGCACGGCGGGCACTTCGCCTTTCGGCGCTTACGGCTACAACCCCGAAGGTGTGCGGATCGGCCAAAAGGAAAGCCGCCACCAGCGCGCGGTCAAGGTCTGGGACAAGCGCGAGTTCCGCAATCTGGATGACAACGTCGAGATCGGCACACGCAACATCAAGCTTGCGCTGAAGCGCCTGCGCCGTTGGGCGCGTGACGGGGCGGCGGAAGAGTTCGACCTCAATGGCACCATCCGCGCCACGGCGGAGCATGGCTATCTCGATGTGAAAACGCGGCCAGAGCGGCGCAATGCCGTGAAAGTGCTGCTGTTTCTCGATATCGGCGGCTCCATGGATCCGCATGTGAAGGTCGTCGAAGAATTGTTCAGCGCCGCGCGGGGCGAGTTCAAACATCTTGAGCATTTCTATTTCCACAACTGCCTCTACGAAGGCGTCTGGCGCGACAACCGCCGCCGCTGGGATGCGCAGATCCCCACCCATGAGGTGCTGCGCAGCTATGGCTCTGACTACAAATGCATTTTTGTCGGTGACGCGTCGATGTCGCCCTATGAGATCGCCTATCCCGGCGGCGCGAATGAGCATTGGAACGCGGAGTCGGGTGCCACATGGCTCGCCCGCGTGCGAGATCACTGGCCAAACCATCTGTGGATCAACCCGGTGCCGGAACGGCAGTGGGGCTACACCCAGTCGATCGCGATGATCCAAGAGATTTTCGGCCCCGAGGCCATGGTGCCGATGACCCTCGAAGGGCTAAGCCGGGGCATCAAAACGATGACGCGATCTTGAACGCTCGGCCTTGAAACCTTTCGATCTCGCGCCAGTTGAGGGGACGAACGCAAGCTCAGTGAAAGGATATTCCAATGGCTTCGATCGTAAAAACCGGCAGCGCAAAATGGGAAGGCTCGCTCAAAGAGGGCAAGGGCCATGTCTCAACCCAAAGCGGTGTGCTGTCTGACCAGCCCTATGGCTTCAACACCCGTTTCGAAGGCAAGGAAGGCACCAACCCAGAAGAGCTGATCGGTGCGGCCCATGCGTCTTGTTTCTCCATGGCGCTGTCGATGATCCTTGGGCAAAGCGACCTGACGCCCGACAGCATCGAGACCAAGGCCGAGGTCCATCTTGAGCAGAAAGACGGCGGTTTCCACGTGCCCAAAGTGCATCTGACGGTAGAAGCCAGCATCCCCGGCGCGAGCCAAGAGGACTTTGACAAGGCCGCAAAGACCGCCAAGGAGAACTGTCCGATCTCCAAGCTTCTGACCGCCGAGATCACGATGGACGCGAAACTCGTCTGATCGCATGACATGAAACCGGGGGCGCGGCCTTGTGCCGCTTGCCCCCGGCCCTCGGCCTGCCCATATTGCGGGCATGATCCGCTTTCTCCCCATTCTGCTTGCCATCCTTTACGCGCTGGCCATGTATCGTTTCTCCGCTTGGCGCACGGCGCGCGAGTTGGACGCGAAATCGACCCCCTTGGTGGACCCCAAACTTAACGACATGAGCGCCAAGATGGCCAAGGCGTTGGACCTGCCGCGCATCAAGGTGCATCTTTATGAAATCGAACCGGTCAACGGGCTGGCAGCCCCCGATGGGCGCATTTTCATCACCCGTGGGTTTTACAACAAGTTCCGTCAAGGCGCTGTAACGGCTGAGGAATTGGCGAGCGTCATCGCGCATGAGTTGGGCCATGTGGCGCTTGGCCATTCGCGGCGGCGGATGATTGATTTCTCGGGTCAAAACGCCCTGCGCACGGCGCTGGCGATGGTGCTGGGGCGGATCATTCCAGGGATCGGTGTGCTGATCGCAAACGGACTGACCAGCCTGCTGGCTGCCCGCCTCTCACGCGGGGATGAGTATGAGGCCGACGCCTATGCCGCCGCCTTGCTAACCAAAGCGGGCATCGGCATCGGCCCACAGATTTCCCTGTTCGAGAAGTTGGACGCGCTCAGCCAAAACGGCGCTGGACGCCCGCCCGCTTGGCTGTTGAGCCATCCCAAGACCGAGGAACGTGTTGCCGCGTTGCGCAAGCTGCAACTGCGGTGGGAGGGCTAGGCCAGAGCCTTTGCCAGCCGCGGCAGCCGTGCCTTTTTCAGCAGCGCCCGCAGTTCCCAATCTTCGCCCGACAGCCGCCGCGCTTCTTTCAGCACAGCGTTGGCCACGGGGGCGACCAATTCCGGCGACGCTTGCCATATGCCGTGCAAATAGCTGTCAGGATCGGCCCGGCTTAACCCCTCTTCCGCGAGGATTTGGCGCGGAAAGTCTTTGGCATTGAGCGTGAGGATCATGTCAGCACTGCTGGCTACGGCGACGGCAAGCACATGGATATCATCCGCATCCGGCAGCCACAGCCGCGCCTGTAGGCTGGGGGAGGCCGCGCGTTCGGCCCCCGGCCAGTTGCCGCGCAGCAGTGCGATCTCGGCCCGCGCTTGGGCTTCGCCCGCGGGGCCAAGCTTGACCGCCGCGCGGGCCCATTCTTCTAAGATACGCGCCGACCAAATCGGCTCGAACGCGCCCGTCCGGGCCACGCCCAACACCATTTCGCGCATCACCGTGGGGTAAAGCACGCAGGTGTCGATCAGCACACGCGGACGGTTTTGCATTACAGGCGGAAGAACAGTGACTTAAGATAGCCGCTTTCCGCAAGTTGCGGCAGTTGCGGGTGGTCCGCCCCGGCAAAGCCGGTGTGCAGCAGCATGGCGCGACGCCCGGCCCGACCGATGCCGCGCACGGAGGCGGTGCGGAACTGGTTCAGATCGGCGGCATGCGAGCAGGAACAAAGACCCAGAATACCGTTTTCTGCCACCAGTTGCGCCGAGAGGCGCGCGACACGCTCATAGGCGCGCAAGCCTGCCTCGACCGCTTGGCGCGAGGGGGCAAAGGCGGGCGGGTCGCAGATCACCACGTCAAAGGTCTCGCCCTCATCGCGCAGGGCGGTCAGCACGTCGAATGCATCACCTTGCCGGGTCGCGAAACGGTCTTGCATGTTCATCGCGGCGGCCCCGGCCTCGGCCAGCTCCAACGCGGGGGCGGAGCCGTCGACGGCCAGCGCCGAAGACGCGCCGTTTGCGAGGGCCGCGAGGGAGAAGCCGCCGACATGGGCAAATACATCCAGCACCCGTGCCCCATTGCGCGCGAGATTGGCGGCAAAGGCGTGGTTCGGGCGTTGGTCATAGAACAGGCCGGTTTTCTGCCCGCCGGTAAGGTCGGCCATATAGGTCGCGCCGTTCATCGGCACCGGCAGCGGGCCTTCGGGGGTCTCCCCCACCAGCGTGGACGAAGCATCGTCGAGCCCTTCAAGCTTGCGCGTGCGGCCAGAGGCGTTTTTCAACACGTTGGTCACGCCGGTCACCGATTGCAGAGCAGCCACCAGCGGTGTCAGCAGCGTATCGGCCCAAGCGGCGTTGGGCTGGATCACGCAGGTATCGCCAAAACGGTCAATGATGACGCCCGGCAGACCATCGGCCTCGGCGTGGATCAGACGGTAATAGGGCTGATCGTAAAGCTGGCTGCGCAGGGCAAGGGCGCGATTGAGGCGGGCCTCGAACCATGCTTGATCCACCTGCGCCTCGGCGTCTTGGTCGATCATCCGGGCGATGATTTTGGAATTCGGATTGACCGCGACCAGCCCCATGGGCTTGCGGTCGGCGTCTTCCAGCAGCGCCAACGTGCCGGGGGCAAGCCCCCGCGTGCGGCGGTCGGTGACCAGTTCATTGGCATAGACCCAAGGAAAGCCGTGGCGGATGGCGCGGGCATTGGCCTTGGGCAAAAGGCGCACCACGGGAAGCGTGGCAGGCTGCGGGGCGGAGGGGGTTTGGGGCGTTGTCATAGCGCCCCTCGTACTGCGTTCGCGCGGCTGGGGAAAGAGGTTTCGCAGGCCCTGATCGGCGGTCAGTTGCGCGCTCTGCCCCGCCAGCCGCCCCGGCGGCGCGGGGTGGTGAGCGTGGTCTGCCCCTCGCGCAGCACTTGGGTCATCGGGTGACCCGCAGCGGCCGCACCGTAGCGTTCCAGCAAACGGGTGACGGCGACCGCGTTGTCGTGGCCTTCCGGCAGGCTCAAAGCCCAGTCGAGAAAGATGCTGCGGCATTCGGCGGGGCCAATCGCCTCCATCCGGTAGGATTCGCGGATCAAACCCTTTGGGTCATCTGGATCGCTCATGCCCCCTCCTGCCCCGGCTCGGGCAGCGCCGCGTCGATGATCTGAGCCGCGGTGGCGTAATCGCCCTGCATCTTGGCCTCCAATGCCGCCAGATCGTCACAAGCTAACACACGACAGAGAAAGCTCGCCCCCGCCTGCCCCATCGTCCGCGCATCAATGGGATTGGCCGACAGCAAACGCGCGGCGCAATTCAGGGTCCATGCGTTGGTATAGGCCAACGAAAGCGCGGCTTCCGCTTGCGCATCAATCACGTTTTCGCCGCGCGCGGCGGCAAGGCCCGCGTCGATCTCACGCGCGCCGGTGCCGCCGATAAGCGCGCCTGCCTGCGCGAACAGTTCGATATCCTGCAAGCGGCCCGCGCCGGTCTTGGCATCCAGCGGTCCACTTGGACTGCGGGCGGCGGCGATGCGCTGACGCATCTTCGCGACCTCGCCCAGCACCTTGTCGCGCGGGGCGACGCGGCTCAGGATTTCAGCCCGAAGCGCTTCGACATCGCGGCCCAGATCCTCTGCCCCCGCGATCACCCGTGCGCGGGTCAGGGCCAGATGCTCCCACACCCATGCCTGCTCTTTCTGGTAGCTCTCAAAGCTGGCGAGACTGGTCGCCACTGGCCCCTGATTGCCCGAAGGCCGCAGGCGCATGTCAATGTCGTAAAGCTTGCCTTGGGCCATCGGCGCGGTCATCGCGGTGATCATCGCTTGGGTCAGGCGCGCGTAATAGCTGCGCGTGGCGAGGGGTTTGGGGCCGTCGGAACTGTCCACCCCATCGGCATCATAAATCACCAGCATATCGAGGTCGGAGGTCGGCGTTAGCCGCCCAGCCCCAAGCGAGCCCATGCCAAGGATCACCGCCCCGCGCCCCGGCGGCGGGCCATGCCGGGTGGCGAATTGATCGACGACCACGGGCCAGAGCGCCTGCAAGACCGCTTGGGCCAACTCGGCATATTGGCGCCCGGCGGTGGCCGCGTCGATCAGCCCGCGCAGCAGATGCACGCCGATCCGAAAATGCCATTCGCGCGCCCAACGGCGGGTGCCATCAAGACGCAACTCGTAATCGGCCTCTGCCGCGAGATGCTGTTGCAACATTTCGGTCAGCTTTGTCTGCCCCGGCCAGTCCGAAAAGAAATCCCCCCCGATCACCGCATCGAAGACGCCCGAGTTGCGCGACAGATGCGCGGCCAGCGCAGGCGATGTGGCGACGATATCCACCAAAAGATCGCCCAGTTGCGGATTGGCCCGCAGAAGCGAGAAAAGCTGCACCCCGGCGGGCAGGCCAGCGAGGAACCCGTCAAAGGCCAAAAGCCCTTCGTCCGGTTTGGCAGATTGCGCCAAACGGTCCAGCAGCAGTGGCTTCAGCCGCCCGAAAATATCCGCCCCCCGTTCCGAGCGCAGCGCGGGATAGCTGGGCCAGCGGTCCAGCACAGAGGTGTCGAATTGATGCGCCGGGCGGGCCGCTTCGGGCTCCTCCCGCGTGGCGGCGAAAAAGCTTTCGATCAGGTCGTGCACGGCTTGCAGCCGTTCGTGAAGATCGGCGCGCAAGTCTTTGACATCCATGTCCATCATGGCGGCCAGACGTTCAAAATCGGCATCATTGCGGGGCAGCGTGTGGGTCTGCGCGTCCTGCACCATTTGCAAGCGGTGCTCTACCGTGCGGTGCGCGCGGTAATGATCGCCAAGCGTTTCGGCGACCTCTTTTGGCACCCAGTTCTTCTCGGCCAGCACCTGCAACCCTGCCAGTGTCCCACGGGGCCGCAACTCCGCATCGCGGCCTCCGGCGATGAGCTGTCGGGTCTGGGTGAAAAACTCAATCTCGCGGATGCCGCCCCGCCCCAGTTTCATGTCATGCCCCGGAAGGGTGATCGGGCCACCCAAGCCCTTGTGCTCGCGGATCGCCAGCCGCATGTCATGCGCATCTTGGATGGCGGCGAAATCCAGATGGCGGCGCCAGACGAAGGGGCGCAATGATTGCAAAAACGCCTTTCCCGCCGCGATGTCCCCCACCGCCGGACGGGCCTTGATATAGGCCGCGCGCTCCCACGTGCGGCCAAGGCTTTCGTAGTAGCGCTCGGCTGCCTCCATCGCGATGCAAACGGGGGTGACCGCCGGGTCGGGACGCAGGCGCAGATCGGTGCGAAAAACGTAGCCCTGCGCAGTGATGTCGTTCAATGTGCCCGACATCGCTCGCGTCGCCTTGACGAAGGCGCTGCGGGCGGCGTGGAAATCATCAGGCGCGAAGCGGCTTTCGTCAAAGACGCAAATGAGGTCGATGTCTGAGGAATAATTCAGTTCCCGCGCGCCCATTTTGCCCATGGCAAAGACAACCATACCCGCGCAATCAGCCAGATCGTCCATCGTCATGCCCGGCAGTTTGCCGCGTTTGATCTGTGCCGCCAGCCCCGCACGCAGGGCCGCGCCGCAGGCGGCATCGGCGTAATCGGTCAGCGCGCCGGTCACCTCTTCCAACGACCATGCCCCGCCCAGATCGGCCAACGCGGTCAGAAGCGCCATGCGCCGCTTGCCCTGCCGCAGCCCATCGGCCAGCCGGTCGGGCGCAAATTCCGCCGCCGCGGCGCAATTGGCGGCCAGAGCGGTCTCGGGGTTTTCCACGGCCTCGCCAAGCCAAGCCGCTTCCTTTTCCAAAAGCGCCATCAGATAGGGCGCGGTAGACGCGGCAGCCGAGATCATCTCGCGCAGGTCCGGCGCAAGATCGGGCAAGAGCGCCACCGCATCCTGCGCGCGTTCGCGGTGATAGATGCGGGGAGAGCGGGTGATCCGAGCGGCAAGCGATGGGTCTGTCATGGGGCCAGCTTTGCGGGCTGATGTAAGCGGCGTCAATGGGGGTTGCGGCACGGCGCGGCCTTGCTACGACTTTGGCGCGCGCCCCAAGGTGGCGCCATGCAGCAAGGGGCAGAGAATGAGCAAGAGTTTGAAACGGGTCCGCGCCACGCTTGAGGCCACCGGGGTGACGCCAGAGTTACGCGAGACGGCCCTAGCACGCACGGCGGTCGATGCGGCCACCGCACTTGGCTGTGCGGTCGACCAGATTGCCAAATCCATCGTCCTGCGCGGCGAAAACAGCGGTGCGGCGCTACTTTTCATCACCGCGGGCGCGCAGCAGGTCGATCTGGACCGCGCAGCAGCTTTGGCCGGAGAACCACTGGGCAAGGCCGATGCCGCGCTGATCCGGGCGCAGACCGGCTTTGCCATCGGCGGCGTGGCACCGCTCGGCCATACCACGCCACCCCGTGCTTGGTTTGACCGAAATCTGCTGCAATTCCCGCTGGTCTGGGCAGCTGCGGGCACACCGCACCATGTTTTCTGCCTTGAGCCGCAGAAAATGGCGCAGCTTTCCGGCGCGCAGGTTACTGATTTTACAGTCGTTTCCTAAGTAATGTAAAAAACATTCACATAGACCCTTGCGAAAGGGCCCCGGCGTGCCGATCTATTCAATGTGAAAGACATTCACATCATCCGAAACGCCCGGGCCGGCGACAGGCCCGTCACGACTGAAAGGCTCAACAATGACGACAGTGACCACCGACCCGACCTATGCCCCCCGCAGCAGCTGGCTGGCGCGGGCCGAAAGCTGGATGGACGCACGCGGCAAAGGCGCTTGGATCGCCGCCATGGTGCTCGGATTCATCTTCTTCTGGCCCCTTGGCCTTGCCCTTCTTGCCTATATGACTTGGAGCAAACGCATGTTCTCTTCGAAATCCTACAGCCGCAAATCCAGCCGTGCGATGATGTCGCGCAACACCGGCAACAGCGCCTTTGACGCCTATAAGGCAGACACGCTGCGCCGTTTGGAAGAGGAACAGGGCAATTTTGAGGCTTTCCTTGAGCGTCTGCGCGAAGCCAAGGACAAGGCCGAGTTCGACCAGTTCATGGACGAGCGCGCCAAACGGGACGAGACGCCCACAAGCGCCTGATCCCACCCTAACCCCCGCCTCCCGGCCCGCGCGCCGGGGGGCCATTCGCAGGAAGCGACATGACCCAGACCCCCGACCCCGATCTGCACCCGCAATTCTATGACGGCATCGCTGGCAAACGGCTGCTGGCTTGGATCGTCGATGTAACCCTTGTGATCGTCTTTTGCCTGCTGATCCTGCCCTTCACGGCCTTTACCGGGCTGTTCTTTTTCCCCTTTCTCACGCTGGTGGTGGGCTTTGCCTACCGGGTGGCTACGCTGACAAGTGGCTCGGCCACATGGGGGATGCGCCTGATGGCGATGGAACTGCGCGACCACCGCGACCGGCCCTTTGATTTCATGACCGCGCTTTTGCACACCATCGGCTATTCGCTGTCGATGACGGTCACGATCATTCAGGTCGTCTCGGCCGTGTTGATCTGCACCACGGCCCGCCGTCAAAGCCTGACGGACATGGCACTCGGCACGGTGCCGGTGAACCGCCGCCTCAGCCGTTAAGACATCACGCAAATTTGCCCTTGGCGCAGCGGGGGGGGGTTGATAGCATCCCCCGATAAATGCTGGAAACCCATGCGACATACACTGCCTTTGACACCGCAATTCTATGTCACAGCGCCGCAGCCCTGCCCCTATCTGGAGGGCCGGATGGAGCGCAAGCTGTTCACCGCCCTTCAGGGCGACAATGCCGCACGCCTGAATGACAGCCTATCAAGCCAAGGTTTCCGCCGCTCGCAAAATGTTCTGTACCGCCCGTCTTGCGCCGATTGCGCCGCCTGCCTGTCGGCGCGGATCGACGTGGCGGCCTTTCGCCCGAGCAAAAGCCAGCGCCGCATTCTGAACCGCAACGCGGGGCTAGAGCGGCGCGCGACTTCTCCTTGGGCCACGGAAGAGCAATATGACCTGTTCCGCAGCTACCTCGATAGCCGCCATGCGGATGGCGGCATGGCGGATATGGATGTCTTTGAATTCGCCGCAATGATCGAGGAAACCCCGATCCGCAGTCGGGTCATTGAATATACCGACCCCGAGGCCGATAACGCGCTGGTCGGCGTCTGCTTGACGGATGTCTTAGGCGACGGGGTGAGCATGGTCTATTCCTTCTACACCCCCGACCGGCCCCGCAACGGGCTGGGCAATTACATCATCCTCGACCACATCGAAATCGCCCGCGCGGCGGGTTTGCCCTATGTCTACCTTGGCTACTGGGTGCCGGGCAGTCAAAAGATGGGGTACAAGGCCAAGTTCTCGGGTCTTGAGGTTTATATGGGCGGGCAGTGGCAAAAGATGCGTGACCCTGAAGGTTTCGTGCCCGACCAGCATCCTTTGAGCAATGATCCCATTGCCGAGCAGGTGGCCAATATTACCCTGCCGGATGTCAGCCCGCGCTAAGGCGCTGAGCAAGCCTATAGATTTTGCGCGTAACCGGGGCGGGCCGTTGGGCTGCCCGATTGAATCGTGCGCATCAACGCGCCCCCGCAATTCAATAAAATTCGCCAAAGGGCCGATTTCTTTGCGAAAAGAACCCAAAATGAGGCCTTGGCGAAATAAAGCAGCAATTAATCCCCACCCAAGTGCAAGATTTTCGCCATTTCGCTGTTGACGCCCCTCTTTCCCCCTCATAATCTCACGCCACGCTAAGAGGACCCCTGAGATGATCGACCTAGTCATTATTGTAGGACACACGCGCATGGGCCGGTAACGGTTAACCATAATCCTTCCCATGCGCCCCCGTCAGACCGGGGGTTTTTTTATGCCAAACGCCAATAACCTGCCTTACGGAGCACCCAAGATGAAACGCCAGATGACCGGAGCGAAAATGATCGTCCAAGCCCTGATTGACCAGGGTGTGGACACCGTCTTTGGATATCCCGGTGGCGCGGTGCTACCGATCTACGACGAGGTCTTTCAACAGAACTCGATCAAACACGTTCTGGTGCGCCACGAGCAGGGTGCGGTGCATGCCGCCGAAGGCTATGCCCGCTCGACCGGCAAACCCGGCGTTGTGCTGGTCACCTCCGGCCCCGGCGCGACCAACGCGGTCACCGGCCTGACGGATGCGCTTCTCGACTCGATCCCGCTGGTGGTGCTGACCGGTCAGGTGCCGACCTTTATGATCGGCTCTGATGCGTTTCAGGAGGCCGACACCGTGGGCATCACCCGTCCCTGCACCAAGCACAACTGGCTGGTGAAAGAGACCGACACCCTTGGTGCCACGCTGCACGAAGCCTTCCATGTCGCCACCCACGGCCGCCCCGGCCCGGTACTGATCGACATTCCCAAAGACGTGCAATTTGCCACGGGCCATTACGAGTCCCCCAAACCCTCCACCTCGCGCTATCAACCGCAGGTCAAGGGCGATATGGCCGAGATCACCGAACTGGTGGCGGCGATGGAGACGGCCAAGCGCCCGATCTTCTACACCGGCGGCGGCGTCATCAACTCCGGCCCGGCGGCAAGCCAGCTGCTGCGCGAATTGGTCGATGCCACGGGTTTCCCGATCACATCGACGTTGATGGGTCTCGGCGCCTACCCGGCGTCGGGTGACAAATGGCTGGGCATGTTGGGGATGCACGGGCTGTACGAAGCCAATATGGCGATGCATGATTGCGATCTGATGATCAACATCGGCGCGCGGTTCGACGACCGGATCACCGGCGTCATCGACAGTTTCAGCCCCAAATCCACCAAGGCGCATATCGACATCGACCCGTCATCGATCAACAAGGTGATCCGCATCGACATTCCAATCGTCGGTGACGTGGGCCATGTGCTTGAAGACTTGCTCAAGGTCTGGAAATCGCGCGGCCGCAAGACCAATAGCGAGGGGCTCGCCAAATGGTGGTCCAAGATCGAAGAATGGCGCGCGAAGGATTGTCTGAAGTTCACCCAATCCGGCAAGGTGATCAAACCTCAGCACGCGCTGTCGCGGCTCGAAGCACTGACCAAGGGTCATGACCGCTATATCACCACCGAAGTGGGCCAGCACCAGATGTGGGCTGCGCAATACCTTGGCTTTGAAGAGCCGAACCGCTGGATGACGAGCGGTGGCCTCGGGACCATGGGCTATGGTTTCCCGGCCTCCATCGGGGTGCAGATGGCCCATCCCGACGCCCTTGTGATCAATGTGGCGGGCGAAGCATCTTGGCTGATGAACATGCAAGAGATGGGCACGGCGATGCAATTCGGCCTGCCGGTGAAACAGTTCATCCTCAACAATGAGCGCCTTGGCATGGTCCGCCAGTGGCAAGAACTGCTGCACGGCGAGCGCTATTCGCAAAGCTGGTCCGAAGCCCTGCCCGATTTCGTCAAGCTGGCCGAAGCCTTTGGCGCCAAGGGAATTATCTGCCACGACCCCGATGATCTTGATGACGCGATCATGGAGATGATCAACTACGATGGGCCGGTGATCTTTGACTGTCTGGTCGAGAAGCATGAGAACTGCTTCCCGATGATCCCTTCCGGCAAGGCGCATAATGAGATGCTGCTGCCGGGTGATCATGAGACCCAAGGTGTGATCGACGCAAAAGGCTCAGTGCTGGTGTGACCCGTTTTCTTTCAAAGAAAACGACCGGGAATTTTTGAAAATTCCCGCGGCTAGATAGAAGGACAAAGACATGGCTGCCCTAAAAATCAAGAAAGGTGCGACCTCGCATTCCGCCTATAACCTACGGCCCAATTTCTCGGATGTGGTCGAAAAACACACGCTTGCAGTGCTGGTCGAGAACGAACCCGGCGCGCTGGCGCGGGTGATCGGCTTGTTCTCAGGCCGGGGCTATAACATCGACAGCCTCACCGTGGCAGAGGTCGATCACACCGGGCATCTGTCGCGCATCACCATCGTCACCAGCGGCACCCCGCAGGTGATCGAACAGATCAAGGCGCAGGTGGGTCGGATCGTGCCGGTGCACGAGGTGCATGACCTCACCGTCGAAGGCCCGAGCGTTGAGCGTGAATTGGCGATCTTCAAGGTTGTCGGCAAGGGCGACCACCGGGTCGAAGCGCTGCGGCTTGCGGATATCTTCCGCGCCAATGTGGTCGACAGCACGCTGGAAAGCTTTGTTTTCGAAATCACCGGCGCGCCGGACAAAATTGACGCTTTTGCCGAATTGATGCGCCCGCTCGGGCTGGCCGATGTTGCCCGCACGGGCGTTGCCGCTCTCGCCCGCGGGGTCTGATCGGGCTGAATTTCAGGCTTTAAGCTGGGCCGCGCCGCTTCGGCGCGGTCCGGGCTTGGTCGTAAAGGGTATGATCTGAGCGCCCCCGCGCGGTTTTGCCGCCTGCGGCTCTTGCACCGCGGGACTGTCGTGGCGCAGGGCGTCGGGCAGATGTGAGGCCGCATCTTCCAGAACCACCCGAGGGTTGTCGGCGATACGGAGTTTGCGATGCACTGTGATGCCGAACTGTACCATGTCGCCCGGGTCGAACCCCGAACCGTGCCCCATACAGATCGCAGGCTCTTCGTAATAGGCAAGATCGCCTTGATCTTCGCACCAAAACACTGCTTTGCCAGCGGTATTATCGCTCCACAGAACTACACCAATCATAGTACCCCCCCCGCTTCTGATAATTGACCTTCATTCTGCGACAATCCAAAAAGGTGTAACATAGGTTAAAATGCAACGCCCGCTTGCATTTTGTGTCGGTTCCAGTAGGGTCAACCACAAATCAGCGTCACCTCTGATGCGCCTTCGCGTCAGCAGGTTGATCCTCTGGCCATAACAGCCCGTATTCTTCGGCTGCGTCGCAAATCAGAACGAGGCCGCATGTCCGCTTCCAATCGCTCCCCCTCTGAACTTCGCAGCATGTTCGGTGCCAATCTGCGCCAGTTGGCGTCGGATTATACGTCGATCTCCGATCTTGCCCGGCAACTTGGGATCAACCGAACGCAGTTCAACCGCTACCTGTCGGGCGAAAGCTTCCCCCGGCCCGACGTGCTGGCCCGGATCTGCCGCTTCTTTGAGATTGATGCGCGGGTGTTGTTGGAGCCGGTCACCGAGATTTCGCTCAACCAAGATCCGATCAACAACAGTTTCCTGCGGGATTTCCTTGGGACCGGGGTTCAGAACGTGCCCGAGGCGGATTTTCCCAGCGGCTTTTACCGCTTCGCACGGCGGTCGTTTCTGGATCACGACAGGTTCGTGACTGGGGTCGTCTACATCAAGCGCGACGGCAGCAGCACCTTCCTGCGGGGCTATGAGAGCGCGCATTCCCTGCGCCAGCAAGGGCTGCCCACTAGCCCCACGGCGCGCGAATATCGCGGCATCGTCTCGCAGCAAGAGAATGGCGTTTCCATCGTCGTATCGCGGCGTCGCACGCTGACCGGGTCGTTCAACTACCTCAACCGTGTCGCCTCTTTCGAGAATAACTTTTGGGTGGGATATGTCACCCGCACCGCGCCCGAAAGTGCCGCGGGCGCGCGGGTGACGCGGCTGACCTACGAATACATTGGCAAGGATCCCAAAACGGTGCTGCCCGCGGCACGGCAGGCGGGATTTATCGACATCGACGCCCTGATGCCCTATCACCGCCGCCTGCTTCAGCCCGACGCGCCGTTCAACTGAGGCCCGCTACAGCCGGGGTGACTGCGCCTGCGGATAGCCTGTCGCCTGATGCCAGCCCTGCGCCAGTCGCAACAAGCGCGCGTCGCTGCCGCGTTTGCCGATCAGTTGCAGCCCCAAAGGCAGGCCGCGGCTGTCGAAACCTGCAGGAATATTCACCACCGGCAGACCGATCAAGCTTGCAGGTACCACAACCTGCATCCAACGGTGATAGCTGTCCATCGGCTGGCCATTGATTTCGGTCGGGTGCACCATTTCGACGTCGAAAGGCCAGACCTGCGCGGAGGGCAGCACCAGAACGTCGACCTCTTCAAACAGAGCATGTGCCGCGCGGAACCAGTCGGAGCGGATGCCGCTGGCGCGCTGGATATCAGAGGCAGAGAACCCCTGCCCGCGCGCGACCTCCCATTGCGCAGCGGGTTTCAACCCGTCCCGCCGCGCCGGATCGTCGTAGATCGCCCCCAATGAGGCCGCCACGGCAAAGGACCGCAACGTGATCCAGCTTTCCCACATCGCATCTGCATCAAAGGGCGCGGCGATGGGTGTGATCTCATGCCCCAGCCCGGCCAAACGGCTCAAGGCGGCTTCGCTCAGGTCAATGATCCCCGGCTCGCATGGGAAGGCACCGCCCCAATCGCCCAGCCAGCCCACACGCTGCGCGGGCAGGCCCGCGTCAATATCCGGGGCCGTATCCGGGCCGGAGCGGGTCAGAGGCTGGCGCGGGTCGGCGCCACTCATCACATCAAGAAGGGCGGCGAGGTCTCGGGGGCTGCGCGCCATCGGACCCAAGGTCGAAAGCTGGTGCAGAAACAGATCGCCGCCATCGTCCGACGGCACCCTGCCCCATGTCGGCCGCATCCCGTAGACGTTGTTCCAGCCCGCCGGATTGCGCAGGGATCCCATCATGTCGGACCCATCGGCAACGGCGACCATCCGCGCCGCCAGCGCCGCCGCCGCCCCGCCTGAGGAACCGCCAGCCGAGCGGCCTAGGTCATAAGGGTTGCACGTCGCGCCATGAACCGGATTGAACGTATGACTGCCGAGGCCAAACTCCGGCGTGTTGGTTTTGCCGATGATGATTGCCCCTGCGGCGCGAAGCCGCGCAACAGCGGGATGATCCCGCACGGCCAGCTGGGCACCGAAAAGCGGGGACCCTTGAGACGTTGGCAGCCCCTCTGCGTCAGCCAAATCCTTGATCGCCATGGGGATACCGTGTAGCCAACCCTTGCGCGGGCTGGCGTCGGACGCCTCTGCCTCGGCCAGCAAAGTGTCACGGTCGCGAAGGGAGACGACGGCATTCACCTTGCCATTCACCGCCTCGATCTGCGCAAGTGTCGCCCGCATCAGTTCGACCGCAGAAATCCTGCGCGCGACCAGCGCCCCAGACAGGTCCGAAGCGTCCCAATCTAACAAATCCATCATGTCCCCCTATTGCTACATATTATTCCATGAAGGGGGACGGCACCGGCTCAGTCGCCCTGCGCCTCTGCCCGGCTTTTGCCCGAGACCGCCAGTGCCAGCGTTGCCCCCATCAGCCCATCCAGGTCACCGTCGAGCACGCCCTTGGTGTCCGAAGTCTCGTAATTGGTGCGCAGGTCTTTCACCATTTGATAAGGCTGCAAGACATAGGACCGGATCTGGTTACCCCAGCCCGCGTCGCCCGCGTTCTCATGCGCTTCGTTGACCAGCGCCGAACGCTTGTCCAACTCCATCTGATAAAGCCGCGATTTCAGCGCTTTCATGGCGATGTCGCGGTTCTGGTGTTGCGACTTTTCAGAAGATGTCACGACGATGCCCGTGGGGTGGTGGGTGATCCGCACCGCCGAGTCGGTAGTGTTGACGTGCTGACCGCCCGCGCCGGACGACCGGTAGGTGTCGATGCGGATGTCCGAAGGGTTCACTTCGATCTCGATATTGTCGTCGACCACGGGGTAAACTTTTACGGAAGTGAAAGAGGTGTGCCGCTTGGCCGCCGAGTCGAAGGGCGAAATGCGCACCAAGCGGTGCACGCCGCTTTCGGACTTCAGCCAGCCGTAGGCGTTGTGCCCTTCAATCTTATAGGTCGCGGATTTGATGCCCGCCTCGTCGCCCGCGCTTTCGGCCTGAAGATCGACTTTATAGCCTTTCTTCTCGGCCCAACGGACATACATCCGCGCCAACATGCTGGCCCAGTCGCAGCTTTCCGTGCCGCCCGCGCCTGCGTTGATCTCTAGGAAGGTGTCGTTGCTGTCGGCCTCACCATTCAGCAGCGCTTCGAGTTCCTTTTGAGCGGCCTTTTCGGCCAGCGCCTTCAGCGCCTTCTCCGCGTCGGAGATGACCTCTTCGTCCTCTTCCATCTCGCCCAACTCGATCAGTTCGACGTTGTCTGCCAGCTCCTGTTTGATGCCCTCATAGGTGTCGATGGCATCCACCAGCGACTGCCGTTCGCGCATCAGCTTTTGCGCAGCATCGGGGTTATCCCAAAGGTTCGGATCTTCGACGCGGGCGTTGAATTCTTCCAGCCGGTAGGGCGCGGTCTCCACATCCAGTCGCTGGGCCAGCAATTCCAGCGATTTGCTGATCTGGTCCGCGGTATTCTGTGCCTCTGCGCGCATGTGTGCCTGCCTTTGATAAGTAATGCGGCCCCGAAAACCGGAGCCGCACGAGAGATAGACCAGCCCGCCAGCGGCGGCAAGTGGGGGGAGGCAAAGCGCGCCTTCGCCCCGCCGACCTAATTAGTAAAGGCCGCCCGAGCTCAGCGTGCCAAAGCTTGCCTTGGGGCCGACGGTGGCCTTTTTGCCCGTCGATGTGGTGACCTGACGCGAAGACGATGCAGCCGAGCCGCCCAGTTCCTCGACCAATGGCAGGTCCGACCCCATGGCAAAGCCGCCATCGAAGGAGATGCCAAACAGCGGCTCTTCGCCATCGCGGAAACATTCCGACACCACATTACCACCCGAGGCGTTATCGCTCAGCCGCGCACCGCTGAAACGGTCGATCTTGATAAAGCGGCACTGTTCGGGGACCGCAAAGTCACCGCCGCCGTATTTCTTGATCGCCTCAGACATGAAGCGCTGGAAGACCGGCGCGCAAAGCCGCCCGCCGCCCGCGCCCCGGCCCATCGGGCGCGGCGTGTCGAAACCGATGTAGCAGCCTGCCACCACGTTGGACGAAAAGCCGACGAACCATGCGTCTTTCTCATCGTTGGTGGTGCCGGTCTTGCCAGCGATTGGCACTGGCAGATTGATGGCATTGCGGGCCGTGCCGCGTTCTACCACGCCGCGCATCATTGAGGTCAGCTGATAGGCCGTCACCGGGTCCATCACCCGCTCGCGGTTCGAGATGATCCGCGGCGCTTCGCCGGGGGCGAGGTTGATCTGCTCGCAGTCGTAGCATTTACGCTCGTCATGTTTGTAGACGGTGCGGCCATAGCGGTCTTGCACCCGGTCAACCAACGTGGGCTGCACCCGCTCCCCGCCATTGGCGAACATCGCATAGGCCGACACCATTTGATAAAGCGTGGTTTCCTGACTGCCGAGCGCGTTTGACAGCAGCGGCGCCAGATCGTCATAAACGCCGAACCGCTCGGCATAGCTGCCGACCACATCCATCCCGACTTCTTGCGCAAGACGGATGGTCATCAGGTTGCGCGACTGTTCGATCCCAGTGCGCAGGGGCGTGGGACCATAGAATTTATGCGAGGCGTTCTGGGGCCGCCAGACGCCCTGCGGCGTGTTGATCTCAATAGGTGCGTCCACCACGATGGTCGCGGGGCTATAGCCACTGTCGAGCGCGGAGGCGTAGACGAAGGGCTTAAAGCTCGACCCCGGCTGCCGTTTGGCTTGGGTCGCGCGGTTGAACACGCTCGCCTGATAAGAAAACCCGCCCTGCATCGCAATCACCCGGCCCGTGTGCACGTCCATCGCGACGAAACCGCCCTGCACTTCGGGCACCTGCCGCAGCGTCCAGCGGATAAAGGAACCGTCACTATCGGAGGTCATGCGGCGCACCAACACCACTTCGCCAACCTCAAGCAGATCACCGGCCACCTGAGCCTTTGAGGCCAGTTTGCCGTCGTCCAAGCGCTTGCGCGCCCATTGCACATCATCGGCAGGGATCCAGTGACCATCTTCGTCTTCGTCGACCCCTTCGATGCCGATCCGCGCATCGCGATTGCCGACCTCCAGCACCACGGCAGGATACCACTGGTTCTCCAGATCAATGTCGCGCGGCACCCGCAGGTCCGCGAGGGCGGCGCGCCATTTCTCTTCGCTGTTCAACTGATCAGCGGGGATCTCGAACCGCGTGCCGCGCCAGATGCCCTGCCCGCGGTCATATTGCTCCAACTGACGGCGCAGCGCATTGGCGGCGATGGGCTGCATTTCGTTGTCGATGGTCGCGCGCACGGTCAAACCGCCGGTAAAGAACTCACCCTCGCCGAAGTTCTCACTGAGTTGACGGCGAATTTCATCGGTGAAGTAATCACGCGGCGGCAGTTCGGCCTTGAAGCTTTCGAAATCACCGTTCTGGACCGAGCGCAGCGGCAGCGCCACTTCCGTCTCGTAGGCCGCTTCCGAGATATAGCCGTTCTCTTTCATCTCGCGCAGCACGAAGTTCCGACGGGCCAGCAAGCGGTCCTTGCGGCGCACCGGGTGGTAATCCGACGGCGCCTTGGGCAGCGATGCGAGGAAGGCGGCCTCATGCGGGGCCAGTTCGCTCAACGTTTTGTTGAAATAGGTCTGGCTGGCCGCGGCCACGCCATAGGAGTTCTGCCCGAGGAAAATCTCGTTCAGGTAAAGCTCTAGGATCTTCTCTTTGCTCAGCGTCTCTTCGATCCGGGTGGCGAGGATGATTTCTTTGATCTTGCGCTCGGCCCGGCGGTCACCTGACAGCAGGAAGTTCTTCATCACCTGCTGGGTGATGGTCGAGGCCCCGCGCACATCGCGGCCACGGGATTTGACCGCATCCACCGCCGCCGCACCGATGCCGCGCAGGTCATAGCCTTCGTGGGTGTAAAAGTTCTTGTCTTCCGCCGAGATGAACGCCTGTTTCACCAGATCCGGGATGGTGTTGGCGGGCGCAAAAAGCCGGCGCTCTTTGGCGAATTCATCGATCAAACGGCCTTGGCCCGAGTAAATCCGGCTGATCGTCGGCGGCGTGTATTGCGCCAGCGACTCGTGGCTGGGCAAATCTCGGCCATACATCCAGAACACCGCCCCGATGGTCAAAGCCACCATGCCGACGCTCAGGGTCAGGGTGGTAAAAATCCCCCCGAAAAAGGACAGAACAAATCGAAACACGCGCGCGGACCACCATTGGCTAGGGACAGTTCCGAGCCTATACAGGATGCACTGGCTCGGGTCAAAACACATGGCCGCCAGCGAGGGCGAATGTTCGCCCATCGCCAAAGCGGCCATATCATTCTATTTTACTTTCTGATCAAGGGCTTGAGCGCCGCATCCTGATCACGCCACGCAACGATCGCATCCGCCATGGCACTCACCATCGACGCGCGCCACACCGGATCGCGCAGATTGGTCAGATCCCGTTTCGAACTGAGGAACCCCACTTCGACCAGAACCGATGGAATATCCGCGGATTTCAAGACCGAAAACCCGGCCCGCCGCAGCGGTCGGCTGTTCATCGGCCCGCCCGCCGCACGCATGCCTTCGACCAAAGTCGCGGCCAAAGCATCCGAACGCGGCTCGGTCTCTTGGCGGGCAAGATCAAGCAAGATACCCGCCACTTGATCATCCGAGCCGGTCAAATCCGCACCCGCGATGATGTCGGACCGGTCATGCCGCGCGGCAAGATGTTCGGTCGCCACGTCGCTGGCATCATCCGAAAGCGTATAGACCGTGGCCCCGCTCGCCCCGCCCTGCGACAAGCTGTCGGCATGGAGTGAAATGAAAAGGTCCGCCTCGGCCTGATGTGCGATGGCCACCCGGTGCTCCAGCGCTACAAAGATATCATCGTCACGGGTCAGCAGCACATCCACGCCCTTGCGCCGCAGCGCATCGCGCAGATCGCGGGCGAAATTCAGCATCAAGTCTTTTTCATCCAGCCCCTCGCGCTGCGCGCCGGGATCGATGCCGCCGTGACCGGGGTCCAACACGATGGTAAAGCTGTCCTTATCCACCGCCGCGGGCTTTGGCGGGGCGGTGAGCGCGGTGGTCCAATCGGGATCCACAGGCACGCCCGCGGCCTTGGCAAAGACCTCCGCCGCGACGGTTTCCAACGTAATCTCAAGCCGCGCCTTACCGCTGCTTGCATCCACCGGCATGCCGATTTCTGCAGGGATCATCGGTTCGGCCAAATCCGCCACCAACCGCGACCACCCCGGCTGAAACGCGCCGAAGCGCAGGGCAGAGATGCGGCCCGGTTTCTTCAGCAGGTCGCCGCGCGCCACCTCAGACCAATCGGCCTCACGGAAATCGACGATCAGCCGGGCGGGGTCATCCAGCAAGAAAACACGGAAAGGCACCCCTTGGCTCAGCGCCACGGTTAGGTCGGTCTTGCCGAACCACCCGTCTTTTACCGTGCTCTCCATCGGATCGACCCGCGCCAATGCGGTCAACTCCTGCGCCGCCCCGGCCACCGGCACTGCACAGGCCAGCGCCATTGCCAGACCCTTTAGAACTGCCCGCATGTTTGATCACCCTGCTCGTTTTGGCTCTTCTACCATTTGCCGCGCGGGCAAACCAGCGTTCAGCGTGCAGCCATGAAAGCTTTGAGCCGGGCGATGCCCTCTTCCATATCCGCCGTGCTGCGCGCGTAGGAAAAGCGCAGCGTCTTATGCCCCCGCGCCGGATCGAAGTCGAGACCGGGGGTCACGGCCACCCCTGCTTTGTCGAGAATTTCCGCCGCAAAGGCACGGCTGTCATCGGTGAAACGCGAAACATCCGCATAGACGTAAAACGCCCCATCGGGCGGGGCGATATCGGTGAAACCGGCGTCCTTCAGCCCGTCGATCATCAGATCCCGATTGCGGCGATAGACCGCAAGATTGGCCTGCAATTCGTCGTCGCAGTCCATCGCCGCCAGCGCCGCGATCTGGCTGGCATGGGGGGCGCAGATGAACATGTTCTGCGCGATCCGCTCAACCACGCGCACCTGATCTTCGGGCACCACCATCCAACCCACGCGCCACCCGGTCATGGAGAAATACTTGGAGAATGAGTTGATGACATAGCAATCATCGGTGACCTCCAGCGCGGTCACGGCCTTCTTGTCGTATTCGATGCCATGGTAAATCTCATCCGAGATGAAGGACATGTCATTGCCCACACAGGCATCCGTCAGCGCCGACAACGCGGGCCGATCCAGCATCGTGCCCGAGGGGTTTGCAGGCGAGGCCACCAGCAACCCGCGCAGGTCTTCGCCCGCGAAATCCGCCGCCACAGGTTGGTAGCGGTTTTTCGGTGCGGCGGGCAGATCGACCGGCTGCATGCCTAAGGCCCGCAGGATTTGGCGGTAACTGGGATAGCCCGGCGCGCCGATGCCGACGCGATCACCGGAATCAAACAACGCGGTGAAGGCCAGCAAAAAACCGCCCGAGGATCCGGGGGTGATCACCACCCGCGCCGGATCAAGATCAACGTTGTACCACTCGCCATACATCTGCGCGATCCGTGCGCGCAACGCAGGCAAACCAAGCGCCACAGTATAGCCCAAAGCCCCTTCCCCCATAGCTTTTGTCAACGCCTCGGCCGCCCCTTTGGGCGCGCCTGTGCCGGGCTGGCCGACCTCCATATGAATGATGTGACGGCCCGCCTCTTCGGCGGCGCTGGCGGCCTGCATCACGTCCATCACGATAAAGGGATCAACGGCGGACCTAGTTGAATTGCGCATGGGCTTGCTCCTACTCTCGGCATATGCTTTCACCGCGCCTGATGCCGGGCGTCAACCCTTGGCCCCTATTTCGCAGACCTACCGAAAGGACCGCCCATGTTCGCCCGCCTCGTCGCCCCTGCCTTTGCCAGCGCACTGGCCCTCGCCGCCCCCGCCGGGGCCATGGACCTGACAGAGCTGACCGACGCCGAGCGCGCACAGTTCCGCGCCGAAGTCCGCGCCTATCTGATGGAAAACCCCGAGGTGATCCTGCAGGCGGTTGAGCAGATGCAAAACCGTCAGGCCGAAGCGCAGATGCAGGCCGATTTTGATCTGGTCACCGCCAACGCAGATGAAATTTTCGACGACGGTTATTCCTGGGTCGGTGGTAACCCGGATGGCGACATCACGCTGGTCGAATTCCTCGACTACCGCTGCGGCTATTGCAAACGCGCCCATGGCGAAGTGGCCAAGCTGCTGGAAACTGACGGTAATATCAAATTGATCGTCAAAGAATTCCCAATCCTTGGCGATCAATCCATGCTGGCCTCACGCTTTGCCGTGGCGACCAAACAGGTCGCGGGCGGCGATGCCTACAAGCAATTGAACGACGCCCTGATGGCCTTTAACGGTGAGGTCTCCCTGCCCGCGCTGCGCCGCTTGGGCGAAAGCTTTGATCTCGATGTCCCGGCGATTGAAGCCAAGATGGACAGCGATGAAGTCATACAGGAAATCACCCAGACCCGCGCGCTGGCGCAAAAGCTGCAGATCACCGGCACCCCCACCTTTGTCATGCAAGATGAAATGCTGCGCGGCTACCTGCCCTACGATCAGATGATGGCGCTGGTGGACGAAAAACGCGGCTAAAGATGCGCGCCCCGGCAGCCATGGCAGCTCTCGCGCTGGCCCTGCCTGCCGGGGCGGGTGATCTTCAAACGCTTGACCGCACCGCGCGTGCCGCCTTTGACAGTGAATTGCGCGCGGCGATTTTAGCGAATGGCGATGTCATCGCCAAAGCCTTGGCAGCGCCACAGTCCGCGCAATCCGAAATGCGGCAATATATTCAAGACGACCTAACCCTGCTCGAACGCCTCGCCCCCGAGCTTCTGGCAGACCACGCCGTGGCGCTCTTCACCGCGCAAGACTGCGATACCTGCAATACCGCCGTCAAAGAATTAACCGAAATTACAAAGCGCTACGGACTGACATTCATCCAACACGAACTGCACATGCCCCAGGCTGCCCGCTGGGCCGCCGCCCTAGGGCTCGACGCCGCCCCCTTCTACGTACTGCCTGAGATGGTCCTCAATGGCCACATGCCGCCCGTGGTCCTAGAGAAACACCTCACCCCCAAGCCACATTAACCTTCACAACCAACCCGCTGATTAAAAACAGATTCCAAACAGCCAGAAAGCACGCGCCCCTCCCGGTTCACGCGCGCCCCATTGTCTTCATCCTTTTAAAAATACCGAAGCGCTCCCTGTCCGCCGCCACCCGGCCAGCGGCCCAGCCACCGCCCTATTCCGCCGCTTTCACCGCTTCAGCCTCAATCTGCGCCGCGCGTTCCTCGACCTGCTCGACGATATGCTCGATCATGCCCTCATTCCCAAGCTTATGGCTCTGCTTCCCCGCGAGATAGACCATGCCAGACCCGGCCCCACCGCCGGTGAAACCCACATCGGTCATCAGCGCCTCACCGGGGCCATTCACCACACAGCCAATGATGCTAAGGCTCATGGGCGTCTTGATATGCTCCAGCCGTTTTTCCAAAGCCTCGACAGTTTTGATCACGTCAAACCCTTGCCGCGCGCAGGAGGGGCAAGAGATGATGTTCACACCGCGATGCCGCAGGCCAAGGGACTTGAGAATTTCGTAGCCGACTTTCACCTCTTCGACAGGATCGGCAGATAGCGAAACGCGGATGGTGTCGCCGATGCCGCTCCACAGCAGATTGCCCAGACCAATGGCCGATTTAATCGTGCCCGACATCAGCCCGCCCGCCTCGGTAATGCCAAGGTGGATGGGCGCGTCAGTGGCATCGGCAAGCTGTTGGTAGGCGGCGGCGGCCATGAAGACGTCGGACGCCTTGCAGGAAATCTTGAACTCATGGAAATCGTTATCTTGCAGGATCTTAATGTGATCCAGACCGCTTTCGACCATCGCATCGGGGCAAGGCTCGCCGTATTTCTCCAGCAAATGCCGCTCCAGCGAGCCTGCATTCACGCCGATCCGAATGGAGCAATTATGGTCCCGCGCGGCCTTGATGACCTCGCGCACGCGCTTTTCGTCACCGATGTTGCCGGGGTTGATGCGCAGGCAGGCGGCACCGGCCTCGGCGGCCTCGATCCCGCGCTTGTAATGGAAATGAATGTCCGCCACGATGGGCACAGACACCTCGCGCACGATCTCACGCAGGGCTTTTGAAGACGCCTCATCCGGGACCGAGACACGCACGATATCCGCGCCCGCATCGGCGGCGGCCTGCACCTGCTTAATGGTGGCGGCCACATCAGTGGTCAGCGTATTTGTCATGGTCTGCACGGTGATCGGCGCATCACCGCCCACCGGCACATTCCCCACCATGATCTGCCGGGATTTGCGACGCGGAATATCGCGCCAAGGGCGAATGGAATGAAGCGACATGAAGACACCTTTCGCGGGATCAGGGGCTATGGCCCCTACCTATTCAGCCGGGGCCTCATGTGCAATGGGAAGCGAAGGCCCGCGCGCTTAGCTGCCCTGACAGGGCATCGCCGCCAGCGCGGAGGGGTCAAGCGAACCTTCAAGATCGGCGAACATCCGGCTCAGCGATTGCTCTGCCTTTGGGTCAACTGGCTGATAAAGTTCGGCCAGCGCCTGCGCGTGGAGCGGCACATTCGAGGTGACAGCACCACGCGGCCCGACAGGGCCGAAACATCCGTCTGCCATGGCGAAATAAAGCGCACCGGATTCTCCCGTCCGCAGGGAGGGCGGCTCTTCGGTGACAGGGACATCCCATGTGTCGCCCTTATTCATTACGCCTTCGAAAATCACCGTGCCATCGGCGGCGCGCACCCGCACCCATGAGGGATAGGCCGCGACCATACGCACCTTGTCACCCAAAGGCTCCACCACCTGCGGTTTGGGCAGATCGGTCTCGGCATTGGCAAGCATCAGGGCTTCGTCGATAGCAGCGTCGATCGTGCCATTCTCGGCCACGGCGGTGCTTGGCTCTGCCGTGGCGGGGCGGTCGGGGGTCGGGAAATTGCTGACGGAACGCGGATCAATGGAGGCAATGGGCGCATCACGCGCCACCAACACCGGCACATCCAAAGCCTGCGGACGATAAAGCCGGTCGAGCGCATCAGCGCGCGGGCTTTCCACGCTTTGGGGCGCGGCGGAATCGTCTTCCGCGTCAGGGGCGCGGGCCAGCGCCCCGTCCAGCGGGTCAAGGTCGGACAGCACAGTCGGGGTCTGATCCACCGGTGCCACCTGCACGCGCTGCACCTCTTTCAGCACAGTCCAGCCGCCAAAGCCGATGGCAGAAATCAGCGCGATCAGCACCAGCGAAGAGCCTACAGCACCGGGCTCAATCCGGCTGAGCAGCCCATCACCCGTAGGCACGAAAGGCGTATTAGGGCGGGCGAAAAGATCGTCTTCTTTCGGGGTCTTGCGGCGCTCTTCGAAACTGGGCTTTTTAACCACCGAGGCTTCGGCGGACATGCCATGCGCCACGGCGAAACCGGATTCCTTGCAGAAAGCGGCAAAGGCCTGATCGGGGTCCATGTTGAGGTAGCGTGCATAAGAGCGCACGTAGCCTGCGATGAAACCGGGCGTGTCGAATGCACCCGGATCGCAATTCTCAATCGCCGCGATATAGGAGGCTTTGATGCGCAGTTCGCGCTGCACGTCGAGCAGGGATTTACCGAGCGTGGCGCGTTCACCGCGCATGACATCCCCCAACCGCAATTCGAATGCATCGAACCCTTTGGGTTCGACTGTTTCGTCCTCAGCGGTTCTGGAGGCCCATCGCCCGATCATCAATATGCCCTGTCCCTATTAGCCTGTAGCTTTGATCCAAACACGCCCCAACGATTCGGATGTAGCCTTTTCTTGACAAAAGGCTACCACAAGACAACGCAAAACACGAATAGCGCTGCGTTAGCCTGCAGCTTCGGCACGATTCAGCGCACAATGAGACCAGAGCGTGTCCATCCCGCGAACAAGCGCGTCCATTTCCTTGGGCCCGTGCACCGGCGACGGCGTGAAGCGCAGCCGCTCTGTGCCGCGTGGCACGGTGGGGAAGTTGATGGGCTGGACATAGATGCCATGATCTTCGAGCAGCATGTCCGACAGCAGCTTGGTATGGACCGGGTTGCCTACCATGACAGGCACGATATGGCTGCCGTGGTCGATGATCGGCAATCCCAGCCCCTTAAGCCGCAGTTTCAGCGCTTTGGCCTGCTGCTGGTGCTTTTCGCGCAGTTCGGGCGCGCGTTTGAGATAGGCAACCGAAGCGGCCGCCCCCGCCGCCACGGCGGGCGGCAGCGAAGTGGTAAAGATGAAGCCCGGCGCATAGGAACGGATCGCGTCGCACATCTTGGCCGAGGCCGCGATATAGCCGCCCATCACGCCGTAGGCCTTGGCCAGCGTGCCGTTGATGATGTCGAGCCGGTGCATCAGGCGGTCACGCTCTGCCACCCCTGCCCCGCGCGGGCCATACATGCCCACGGCGTGCACTTCGTCGATATAGGTCAGCGCGCCGAATTCATCGGCCAGATCGCAAATTTCTTCGATGGGGCCGAAATCACCGTCCATGGAATAGATCGATTCAAATGCAATAAGCTTGGGCGCGGCGGGGTCGTCGGCCTCCATCAGCTCGCGCAGATGGGCGACGTCGTTGTGGCGGAAGATGCGCTTGGCCCCGCCATTGCGGCGCACCCCTTCGATCATGGAGGCATGGTTCAGCGCGTCGGAATAAATGATCAGCCCCGGAAACAGCTTGGGCAGCGTGGAAAGCGTGGCGTCATTGGCGATATAGGCCGAGGTGAACAGCAACGCCGCTTCCTTGCCATGCAGATCGGCCAGTTCGGCCTCTAGCTGTTTGTGGTAAACCGTCGTGCCCGAGATATTGCGCGTGCCGCCAGAGCCTGCGCCAGTTGCGCGCAACGCCTCTTCCATCGCCTCGATCACCACCGGGTTCTGCCCCATGCCGAGGTAGTCATTCCCGCACCAAACCGTGATGTCCTGCTGGCTGCCGTCGGGCTTGGTCCAGACCGCATGGGGGAATTGTCCATTGCGACGCTCAATGTCGATAAAGGTCCGGTAGCGTCCTTCGTCATGCAGGCGCGCAATCGCCGCGTCGAGCTTCTCGTTATAGTCCATGCGCGTCTCCATCTTCTTGGCGCGAACAGGAGGCGGCCCCTCCATATTCAGCTTTTAGAATGGTTACAGATTTGAGACCAAAGCTTCAATCTTTTATCGAGCGGCCCCTGCGGGGCGAACTGTCGCAGGCAAGGGCGCGGTTCCGGTGGCTATTTGCGATTGTTTGCTTGTCTTTTCGGGCGCTTTCATGTCTTCAAGAGCAAACCCAGAAAGGGGTATTGTTTTGCGCGCCAATCCCCACCCCCAGCAGGACCAGCGCCTTCGGACGCTCTATGGTTATGACATTCTCGACACCCCGCGCGAGAGGGAGTTTGACGAGATCGTTGAGCTTGCAGCAGAGATCTGCGACGCGCCGATTTCGGTCATTAACCTGATCGACAAGGACCGTCAGTGGTTCAAGGCCGAGGTCGGGCTGGGCGCGCGGGAAACGCCGCTTGATACGTCACTTTGCTCTCATGCGATATTGGAAGACCCCTTTGTCGAGAT
The DNA here is from genome assembly GCF_027214245.1 of Sulfitobacter dubius. Lineage (GTDB taxonomy): Bacteria > Pseudomonadota > Alphaproteobacteria > Rhodobacterales > Rhodobacteraceae > Sulfitobacter > Sulfitobacter dubius_A. The sequence continues at coordinate 399,113 of NZ_JAPWHM010000003.1, forward strand.
TCCGGACACGTTGAATGACCCGCGCACGGCGGACAATCCGCTTTGCATCGCGGGCGACGGGATACGTTTTTACGCGGGCGCCCTGCTGCTGGCGCCCGATGGGCTGCCCCTTGGCACGCTGTGCATCCTCGACAACAAGCCGCGCAAGCTGACAGCATTGCAACGCAAGACTGTCGCCGTTCTGGCCCGGCAGGTGATGAAACAGCTTGATCTTCGCCTTGCCCTGCGCCGGCAGGAAGTACTGATGAGCGAAGCCGATCACCGCGTCAAAAATTCGCTTCAGACGCTGTCGGCAATGGTTCGGCTGCACGCCCGGCAGCTGGATGACAAGGCCACGGTCGATGTCCTTGATGGCATCCAACGCCGCGTCAATGCTATGGCAACGCTGCACGGAGAGCTGCAATCCGGCGGCGGGCAGGATGAGGTCGCTGCAGACAAATACCTCGACAAGGTCGTGGGGCTTTTACAGCAAACCGCACCGAACCATATCAAGATCAGCCATGTTACGGATCACGCCACATTGCGCTCCAACACCGCTTCCTCTTTGGGCCTCATCATCAGTGAGTTCGCCGCCAATTCGATAAAACATGGCTTTCCCGACGCCGCCCCCGGCCATATTGAAATTGCCCTGACCCTGCGCGAGGGGCGGTTCAATCTGGACTGCAAAGACAACGGCATAGGCTCAAAAAACGGGGGCAAGCGGCGGCCTGACAGCATTGGCCAGACCTTGATGGCGGCGGCAGCGTCGCAGTTAGATGCGCAGGTCGATCACCGCCTTACGCCCGAGGGCAGCCGCCTCTCGCTCACGTTCTAAACACTGGCCCCGCGGACACTGGACACGCCCTGCCCGCCTGATACCTTCGCGCCAAACTGACAAGCGCAAGGAATTTAAGCCATGTCCCTCGACGATGTTCTCGCCCGGATCGACGACGATCTGCCCGCTGCCACCGACCGTCTGCTAGACCTGCTGCGCATCCCGTCGATCTCAACCGATCCGGCCTATAAGGCCGATTGCGACCGCGCCGCCGATTGGCTGGTGGCTGACCTTAAATCCATGGGGGTAGAGGCCGAAAAACGCACCACGCCAGGGCATCCGATGGTCGTGGGACATGTGGGCGAAGGCAAGCCGCACCTGCTGTTCTACGGCCACTATGATGTGCAGCCGGTCGACCCGCTGAACCTTTGGCACCGCGACCCCTTCGATCCGGCGGTTGAGGACACCGACAAGGGCCGCGTGATCCGGGGCCGTGGGGCTGCCGACGATAAGGGGCAGTTGATGACGATCCTTGAAGCCCTGCGCGCGTGGAAAGAGGTGAAGGGCGACTGGCCCTGCCGCATCACCTTCTTCCTCGAAGGCGAAGAGGAATCCGGCTCGCCGTCGCTTGTCCCCTTCATGGAGGAAAACGCCGAGGAATTGAAAGCCGATGTGGCGATGATCTGCGACACCGGGCTTTTTGAGAGCAAGACCCCCGCCATCGTCACCATGCTGCGCGGGCTTTTGGGCGAAGAACTCACCGTCACTGCCCCCTCCAAAGACCTTCATTCGGGCATGTACGGCGGCATTTCGATGAACCCGATCCGCGCGCTCAGCAAAGTGATCGCGTCGCTGCATGACGATGAAGGCCGCATCACCATCCCCGGCTTCTATGACGGCGTGCCGGACCTGCCCGAGGATCTGGAAGCGCAGTGGCAGGGGCTGGCCTTTGACCATGCCGCCTTCCTCGGCGACGTAGGTCTCAGCAAACCCGCAGGCGAACAGGACCGCACCCCGCTTGAGATGATCTGGTCGCGCCCGACTTGTGAGGTCAACGGCATCTGGGGCGGCTATACCGGTGACGGTTTCAAAACGGTACTGCCGTCTGAGGCGCATGCCAAGATCAGCTTCCGACTTGTTGGCACCCAAGACCCGCTCGCCATTCGCGAGAACTTCCGCAAGATGGTGGCCGAGATGCTGCCAGAGGATTGCACGGTGGCATTCTCAGGCCATGGCGCGAGCCAGGCCTCGGGCGTGGAAATCGGCCATCCGATGTTCGAACCCGCCCGGCAAGCGCTCAGCAACGAGTGGCAGGTGCCTGCGGCTTATATAGGCTGTGGCGGCTCAATCCCGATTGCGGGGCATTTTCAGAAGATTCTGGGCATTGAGCCGATGTTGATCGGCTTCGGCAAGGACGATGACCAGATCCACTCCCCGAACGAGAAATACGACATGGAGAGCTTTCACAAGGGCATCCGGTCTTGGGCCCGCATCCTTGATGCGCTGACCTGATCCCATCGGCGATCGGGCCTGCCCGGTCGCCAATTGCTCCCCACTTGCGATCGGGCCTGCCCGGTCGCCAATATGCCGCGTTGGGCGATGCAAACCTGCGGCGCGCGCCACCCGTGCGACCGCTTTGGTCGCAGTGTATGTCTACTATAACGAAGGGGAGAAAGTGGCGCGGTTGACGGGGCTCGAACCCGCGACCCCCGGCGTGACAGGCCGGTACTCTAACCAACTGAGCTACAACCGCGCGATGTGGGCGGAATAGGCCAAGGGGCGCGGGCCGTCAAGCGCATTCGCCCGAGAAAATGCGCTTTGGGAAAAGAAGTTTCGCGCAGTATTCTGTGGGGGCTGGAAACGAAAAAAGGGACCTCGAAGAGGTCCCCTTTTCAGGCAGCGGTGGCGCGGTTGACGGGGCTCGAACCCGCGACCCCCGGCGTGACAGGCCGGTACTCTAACCAACTGAGCTACAACCGCCCGCTGCACTCTCCAGGTCGCCCCGGAGCGTTTGGGTGTTCTATGGTGAGGGCGCTCTGCCGTCAAGCGCGGTTTGTGCGAAAATATGAAAATTTCGCAAGTTGTTCTAGGGGCGTTTGGGGGGCCGGTTTCGGGGCTTCAGAACCCGCGATGTTCGCCGAGGGTTCGGGGCGCTTTTCTCGGATTGGTCGCTGGTGTTCAGAGGGTCGGGCAGCGGAATTGCATAGCTTTCTTGGCCAGCCATCCGAGGCTCACAAGGACTGGGCATGCGGCCGGACCAAGACGCTGCGCAAGCTGCACAGGCACTCTTCTTAATGGCCGATCGGACATCGCTTAACGGGAGGGGAGTGTTGGGCCGTAGAAGCCTCGAACTCCCGCCCCAAACTGGCCGCGCAGCGGACGGGCGTCGGTCGGGCCTACCGTTGCGGCAGTCAATCAAAACAAACGAATAGGTGGGGAGGTGGTGGGTCCTGAGAGGCTCGAACTCCCGACCCAGACTGACCGCGCAGCGAACGGGCGTCGGTCGGGCCCTCCGCTGCGGCAGTCGATCACAACAAACGAATAGGTGGGGAGGTGGTGGGTCGTGAGAGGCTCGAACTCCCGACATCTTCGGTGTAAACGAAGCGCTCTACCAACTGAGCTAACGACCCGACTTGGACCTCATAGCGCAAGGTGGGGGCGGGCTTCAAGCCTATAATGTCAGCCTTTTTTGATCACCGTTCTCAAGCCGAAACACCACCCCCTGCCCGCCTTGCATGTCTCGCAGCACGCTTGGCGCGTGGTCCAGTAAAATAAGGCGCAGCATGCGCGATGTGATGCCATGTGTCACCAGAACATGAGGCCCGGTCAGACTGTCGAGAAAGCTGCGGCAGCGCTCATAAAGCGCCGCGAATCCTTCGCCATCAGGGGCATGTTCGTAAAGATCATAGGAATCACGCGCGTCTGGGGTTTGGCGCAGCAATGTATCGCGAGACTTGCCTGCCCATGCGCCGATGCCGATCTCACCCAGTCGGGCGTCCGTCGCGACCGTCATTCCCAGCCCCGCCAGCGCAAGTTCCGCCGTTGCCACCGCCCGCCCCTGCGGGCTGCTGAGCGCAGAAAATCCCGCCAGATCGCAGCGTTTGAGAATCGCATTCTGTGCGGCGGCCTGCGCACGGCCCGTGTCGGTCAATGGAGAATCGAAATGCCCTTGCAGCCGGTTGGCGAGGTTCCATTCCGTCTCGCCATGGCGCAGGATATAGAGCGTCGGGTAGCGGCTCATGCAGGGCATTCCAGAACGCTTTCCGTCCCGTTCTCCAGCAGATAGACGCAGCCCTGCTTGTTGCTTAACCCTCCCGCTGCGGCCAGATCAAGGCCGCGTGCCTCCGCCCGGAGCACCTGCCCCCAGAGCCCATGGGCAACCAGCACCGTGGGCGCGGTCAGGCTATCGAGCAGCGCGCGAATCCGCCCGCGAAACGCCGGCAGCCCCTCCCCGCCCGGCGCGGCGGCGTAGATGTCCAGCGGCGCTGGACGACGCGCGGCGAGATCGGGGTTGGCGGCAAGTATCTCATCACGGGTGAGCCCCTGCCACGCGCCTGCATGGATCTCCATCAGACGCGCATCTGTTTGAAAAGACGACCCATCTAGTGCAATCCGCGCAGTCTGCTGCGCACGGCCAAGCGGCGAGACGAGTATATCGGGCTTTTGCGCAAGCACCTCCGGCATCACCTGCGCCTGCTGCGCGGCCTCGGCGATGCCCTGATCGGTCAGCGGTGAATCGAGATGCCCCTGCAAACGGAAAGCGCAATTCCACTCGGACTGCCCGTGCCGCAGGAACCAAATTTTGGGATGTACCGACATGCTCTCTCCGCCGTGTTGTCCGTGGTATGGCCGTTGAGTGGATAAGGACCACCGCAGGGCGGGGAAGGCAAGCCTACCCGGTGGCTGGGATCATGCGCAGATGAGCCAGAGTGCCGTCCCGCGGGCAGCCGATTGAATTTATACAAAACGTAGGAAAATGGTGGGTGATAAGAGATTTGAACTCCTGACATCTTCGATGTGAACGAAGCGCTCTACCACTGAGCTAATCACCCTTGCGGGGCGAAGTAGCCAATTGCGGCGATGCTTGCAAGAGGGTTTGGCGCAAAAACTGTAGCGGAATGCGGGGCGGCCTACCCCCTGCCAAAACGAAAAACGCGCGCCTCGAAAGGCGCGCGTTTAGGGGCGTTTCGATAGGCCAACCGGCTTAATGCGTGGTGGTCGCGTCCACGCCAGCGGCACGGGCTTTGATCGCGGCAGCCTCGGCAGCCTCTTGGGCGGCTTCGTCCCAGTCGATCGCCTTTGGCTTGTTCACCAGCGCATGTTCCAGCACCTCAGAGACATGGTTTACCGGGATGATGGTCAGCCCTTCTTTGACGTTATCCGGGATGTCCGGCAGGTCTTTCTCATTCTCCTGCGGGATCAGCACCGTGGTGATACCGCCGCGCAGGGCCGCGAGAAGTTTCTCCTTCAAACCACCGATCGGCATAGCGTTACCGCGCAGCGAAACCTCGCCCGTCATGGCGATGTCGCGCCGCACGGGGATCTGCGTCAGCACCGACACGATCGAAGTCACCATCGCCAGACCGGCCGAGGGGCCGTCTTTGGGCGTGGCACCGTCGGGGACGTGCACGTGAATATCCAGCGTGTCGAACTTCGGCGGCTTGATCCCAATCTGCGGAGAGATCGAACGGACGTAAGAGCTTGCCGCGTCGATGCTTTCCTTCATCACATCGCCAAGCTTGCCGGTGGTCTTCATCCGACCCTTGCCCGGCAGACGCAGAGCTTCGATCTGCAACAACTCTCCGCCCACGGAAGTATAGGCCAGCCCGGTGACGACACCGATCTGGTCTTTCTCTTCAGCCAAACCGAAGCGATGCTTGCGCACGCCAAGGAAATCTTCGAGGTTGTCGCCGGTCACGGTGACGCTTTCAGCTTCCTTTTTCACGATCTTGGTCAACGACTTACGGGCCACCTTGGCGATCTCGCGCTCAAGGTTCCGTACGCCAGCCTCGCGGGTGTAGTAGCGGATCATGCCAGTCAGAGCGGAGTCCTCAATCTCGAACTCCTTCTTCTTCAGACCGTGGTTCTTAACCTGTTTGGCCACCAGATGCTGCTTGGCGATCTCGCGCTTCTCGTCCTCGGTGTAGCCCGAGAGCGGGATGATCTCCATCCGGTCCAGAAGCGGACCGGGCATGTTGTAGCTGTTCGAGGTGGTCAGGAACATCACGTTCGACAGGTCATATTCCACCTCCAAGTAGTGGTCGACGAAAGTGCCGTTCTGTTCCGGATCAAGCACTTCGAGCATGGCCGACGCCGGATCGCCACGGAAGTCCTGCCCCATCTTGTCGATCTCATCGAGCAAGATAAGCGGGTTCGTGGTTTTCGCCTTTTTCAGCGCCTGAATGATCTTGCCGGGCATGGAGCCGATGTAAGTCCGACGGTGGCCGCGGATCTCGGACTCGTCACGGACACCACCCAGCGAGATGCGAATGAATTCGCGCCCCGTGGCCTTGGCGACCGACTTGCCCAAAGATGTCTTGCCGACGCCCGGAGGGCCGACGAGGCACATGATCGGGCCTTTCATCTTGGACGAACGCTGCTGCACGGCAAGGTATTCGACGATGCGTTCCTTGACCTTATCCAGGCCATAGTGATCGTCATCCAGCACCTTTTGCGCACGGCTGAGGTCTTTCTTGACGCGCGATTTCACGCCCCATGGGATCGACAGCATCCAATCAAGATAGTTACGCACCACGGTGGCTTCGGCAGACATCGGGCTCATGTTCTTGAGCTTTTTGATCTCGGCATCGGCCTTCTCGCGGGCTTCCTTGCTCAGCTTGGTCTCGGCCACGCGGGCTTCGAGTTCAGCGACTTCATTCTTGCCGTCTTCGCCGTCACCGAGCTCCTGCTGGATCGCCTTCATCTGTTCGTTCAGATAGTACTCGCGCTGCGTGCGCTCCATCTGGGACTTCACGCGGGTCTTGATCTTTTTCTCGACCTGCAGCACGGACATTTCGCCCTGCATCAGCCCGTAAACTTTCTCAAGCCGCTCAGAAATGCTCAGCGTTTCCAGCAGGTCCTGCTTTTGCTCGACTTCGATACCGAGGTGACCCGCCACGAGATCGGCCAGACGCGCAGGTTCGGCGCTTTCACCAACGGCGGCGAGCGCTTCTTCGGGGACGTTCTTCTTGACCTTGGCGTAGCGCTCGAACTCATCCGCCACAGTACGCAGCAGCGCCTGTGTGGTGGCCGCATCGCCCGGCATCTCTGTCAGATACTCGGCGCGGGCCTCGAAGAAGTTGTCGTTTTCAAGGTATTCGGTGATGCGCACGCGCGCCTGACCTTCGACCAGCACTTTGACGGTGCCATCGGGCAGTTTCAGCAGTTGCAGCACATTGGCCAACACACCGGCCTTGTAGATGCCAGCGGTGTCGGGATCATCCTCGGCGGGGTCGATCTGGCTCGACAGCAGGATTTGTTTGTCGTCTGCCATTACCTCTTCAAGGGCGCGGACGGACTTTTCGCGGCCAACGAAAAGCGGCACGATCATGTGGGGAAACACGACGATGTCGCGCAGCGGAAGCACCGGGTAGGATGCGTTCAGTGGCTCTAACATGCTCAATTCCTTATCTTAGCAAGACATCCGGGCCCCTGTCATAGGCGGCCTCTGACATCCCCTTTTCTGGACAGGACATGTGTGCATCCCATCCGCCTGTTTCAATCCCTTGCGGGGTATTAGGCCGCCATCATCGCGCTTCGGCGGGGTGGAGGCAAGCGCGCGTTGGGGTGATTTCGCCCCAATTCCGCGCGTCGTGGTACGGGGCACCGCATGGGCGCCCCGTAATTGATCCCGTAAAGATCAGGCGTTGGCCTGTTCCAGTGTCGGATAATCGGTAAAGCCTTCGCGCCCGCCCCCGTAATAGGTATCGGTATCGCCCTCGTTCAGCGGCCCGTTCATCTGCCAACGGCGCGGCAGATCGGGATTGGCGATGAAGGGGCGGCCCACGGCGATCAGATCGGCCTTGTCATTGTCAACGGCCTCAATCGCCATCTCACGGTCATAGCCGTTGTTGGCCATATAGGGCCCCTCAAAGAGCGCGCGCAGGGCGGCGATGCTTTCGCCTTCGTCCAGCTCACGCGAGCCGCCCGTCGCGCCTTCGACGAGGTGCAGATAAGAGAGGTTGTAGCGGTTCAGCCCTTTGACGACATATTCGAACGTTTCTTGCGGGTTGGCGTCTTCGATCCCATTGGCGGGCGAGAAAGGCGAGAGCCGCAGGCCGACACGTTCACCGCCCCAAACCTTTGTCACGGCATCCAGCACTTCGAACAGCAACCGCGCGCGGTTTTCCACACTGCCGCCATAGGCGTCATCACGTTTGTTGCTGCCGGTTTTCAGGAATTGATCCAGCAGATAGCCATTGGCCCCATGCACCTCGACCCCGTCAAAACCGGCCTTTTTGGCCATGTCGGCGGCATGGGCGTAGTCCGCGACCAGACGCGGCATCTCATCCAAATCCAGCGCGCGCGGCTCTGAGGTATCCTCGAACCCGTTGGCAGTAAAGGTTTTCACCCCCGCCGCGATGGCCGAGGGTGCGACAGGTTTGCCGCCCTCAGGCTGCAGGGAGGTGTGGCTGATCCGGCCCACGTGCCACAGTTGGATCACGATGCGTCCGCCTTCGGAATGCACAGCATCGGTCACTTTGCGCCATGCGGCGACTTGGCCTTCGGTATGGATGCCGGGGGTTTGGAAGTACCCTTTGCCCTCGGGGCTGATCTGGGTGGCTTCGGTGATGATGATGCCTGCTCCCGCGCGCTGGCGGTAATACTCGACATGCATGTCCGAGACTTCGCCAGTCTCGTTATCCGCACGGTTGCGGGTCAGCGGGGCCATCACCACACGGTTGTCGGCCACAATCTCACCGGCGGTGAAGGGGGTAAATAGCTTCTCGGTCATATTCGGGCCTTTCCTTGCAATAGACTGTGCAAGGGCACCTAAGACCCGGCCGCAATGCAGCAAGGACCGTCAGCACAATTTCGCGTGAGAATACGCCACCGCCCTGCCCTTAAAGCGGGTCGATATCGCCCTGCGCGCGCCCTGCGTGGAAGTCTGCCTGCCACTGGGTAAACCGCCCCGCCGCGATGGCCTCGCGCATGCCGGCCATGATGTCTTGGTAATATTGCAGGTTGTGCCATGTCAGCAGCATCGACGAGATGATCTCTTGGCTGCGGAACACATGGTGCAGATAGGCGCGAGAGTAGTTCTGACAGGCCGGGCAACTGCAATTCTCATCCAAGGGGCGCGGGTCATCCATGTGCCGCGCGTTCTTGATGTTGAGCACCCCCATCCGGGTAAACACCTGCCCCGTGCGGCCAGAGCGTGAGGGCAACACGCAGTCCATCATATCAATGCCCCGCGCCACGGCGCCCACGATATCGTCAGGCTTGCCCACGCCCATCAGGTAGCGCGGCTTGTCCTCTGGCAGCATGTCGGTCGAGAAATCGAGGGTGGAAAACATCGCCTCCTGTCCCTCCCCCACGGCCAGCCCGCCGACCGCGTAACCATCAAAACCGATCTCGCGCAGAGCCTCGGCGCTCTCTTGACGAAAGTCTTGCTCAAGCCCGCCCTGCTGGATGCCGAAAAGCATGTGACCGGGCCGGTCGCCAAACGCCTCCCGGCTGCGCTTGGCCCAACGCATCGACAAGCGCATGCTTTCGGCGATGCGGTCGCGGTCGGCGGGCAACGCGGGGCATTCGTCGAAACACATGACGATGTCGGAGCCAAGCAGTTCCTGAATCTCCATTGAGCGTTCCGGCGTGATTTCATGTTTTGAGCCGTCGATATGGCTTTTGAAGGTCACGCCACGCTCGGTCAGCTTGCGCAGCCCGGCAAGGCTCATCACTTGAAAGCCGCCACTGTCCGTCAGGATCGGCTTGTCCCAGTTCATGAACTTATGCAGCCCGCCCAAGGCGGCCACCCGTTCCGCTGTGGGGCGCAGCATCAGATGGTAGGTATTGCCCAGCAGGATATCAGCGCCAGTCGAGGCCACGCTTTCGGGCATCATTGCCTTGACCGTCGCCGCCGTGCCCACGGGCATGAAGGCGGGCGTGCGGATCTCGCCGCGCGGGGTCTGGATCACGCCGCTGCGTGCCTTGCCGTCCTGCGCGTGTTTGGTGAATCCGGTGTTGGTCATACTCTGGCCCTCTCTGGCTGCGACTGGCGCGATAAACCAGTGGCGAGAAACATGCAATAAAGCTAAAATAGCGAGGATTGCGTAAAAATGATATCATTCAAAGGATTACAGCCTTGCCCCTAGAAGACATGCTGATCGGCCTTTTGGAAAATAACCTCGCTTGGCTTTTGCTGGCCCTGCTGGTCGTGATCCTTATCCTGAAGTCGGTCAAGATCGTCCCGCAGTCCGAACAGCATGTGATTGAACGCTTTGGCCGTCTGCGCGCGGTCTTGGGACCGGGGATCAATATGATCGTGCCTTTCATCGACAGCGTGGCGCATAAAATCTCAATCCTAGAACGGCAGTTGCCCACCGCCAGCCAAGACGCCATCACCCGCGACAACGTGCTGGTGCAGGTCGATACCTCGGTCTTTTACCGCATCACCGAGCCGGAAAAGACCGTTTACCGCATCCGCAACGTGGACAGTGCAATCTCAACCACCGTGGCGGGGATCGTCCGGGCCGAGATCGGCAAGATGGACCTCGACGAGGTGCAAGCCAACCGCAGCCAGTTGATCACCACGATTAAGGCCAGCGTCGAAGATGCCGTGGACAGTTGGGGTATCGAAGTGACCCGAGCCGAAATTCTGGACGTGAACCTAGATGCCGCCACCCGCGCCGCCATGATGCAACAGCTCAACGCCGAACGCGCCCGCCGCGCACAGGTGACCGAAGCCGAGGGCAAGAAACGCGCCGTGGAACTGGCCGCCGAGGCCGAGCTTTACGCATCAGAGCAGACCGCCAAGGCGCGGCGCATTCTGGCCGATGCCGAAGCCTATGCCACCCAAGTCGTCGCCACGGCGATCAACGAAAACGGGCTCGACGCCGCGCATTACCAAATTGCGCTGAAACAGGTCGATGCGCTGAATGCCATGGGCAAAGGCGCGGGCAGTCAGACCATCCTTGTCCCCGCGCAGGCGTTAGAGGCCTTTGGCGATGCATTCAAGCTGCTCAGGGGGAAAGGCTGATGGCGGCTTGGCTGGCACTCTGGTGGGTCTGGGTCTGCGCGGCCTTGGCCCTTGGCGTGGTTGAGCTTTTGCTGCCCGGTTCGATCTTCCTTGGCTTTGCGCTCGGCGCGCTTGGCATGGCAGTGGTGGTTGCGTTTTGGGCACCGGCCAATGTGGCCTTGATGTTGGCAATCTTTGCGGTTTTGTCGCTCATCGCTTGGCTGGTCCTGCGGGTGCTTTTCAAACGGCAGTCCAGCGGCGCGCGGATCGTCACCCGTGACATCAACGAAAACTAAACGCCCGCAAATGGCATGAACAAGCGTGGCGCAGCCTTGAATTGCCCGAACCCCCGCTACATTGCCCTATCCATGCAGCGGCTTGCCCTACTCCCACGCGCTTTCGCGTCTGTGATTCCTCGTTTTCTGGGGGCCTTTGTGCTGGCGATGCTCGCTGCCGCCGCCTCCGGACAGGCGCAAGAGGCATGGTTTGAAACGACCGAGCTGAACCCCGGCCTGCCGCCCCCGCCCGAGACACTGGACCGGGGCACGCCGATGGCCGCGCTGGAAAGTTTCATTTACCTGACGGACAATGGCCACTACTCCGACGCGGCGCATATCCTTGACCTGTCGGACCTGCCCCAAGCCGATCAGGCCGTTCTCGGAGCTGAACGCGCCTTTCAACTGTCGGTCCTGATGGAGCGCAAGGTCGTCGTGCCATGGCGCAAACTGGCGGACCGGCCCGACGGTTGGCTCTCTGGCTCGGCCGAGGATAACGACACCGGGCGCGTGCGCCGCTCGCTGCTGATCGACCGGTTGGAGCTGGGCGGCCATGATGTGCCTTTGCGGCTCAACCGGATCAAACCCGGAGAGGACGCCGAGCCCGTCTGGGTCTTCTCGCGCCAGAGCATTGACAACATCCCCCACCTTCACGCGCAATACGGGCCGACGGAGCTTGAGACGATGCTGCCCGACTGGCTGCGCATCCGCGCGTTTTGGGGCATGTATCTCTGGGAAGTGCTGTTTTTGCCCCTGCTGGTGGTGGGGGCGCTGATGGCTGGCTGGTTCGCCTTTGGCATCATGCGCCGTCTGGGCGAAGTGGCCAAACGCCGCTGGATGCGTTTCGTACTGCGGTCCTTCCGCTGGCCTGCCGCCATCGTGCTTTGCGCCGCGATCATCGGCACGGCCACCAGCCGCGTGCTGGTGGTATCCGGCTTCATCGACGCGGTTCTCAGTCCGATCTTGCTGATCGCCTATGTGACCGCAGGCACCCTCGCCATCGTCTTTACCTTTGACGAGATTTTCGACCGGATCAGCCCCAACAACGCCTATGAGCTGGCCGATCCGATGAACGCGCACATGCGGTCCATCGCCACCACGATCGCCGCCGCCCGCAAAGGGGTGATCGTGATCGCCGTGCTGGTGGCCTCTGGCGTGATCTTGGTTTCGAGCAATGCGGACAACACCCTTGGCCTGTCGCTACTGGCCTCTGCCGGTGCGGTGACCATCGTACTGGGTTTCGCTGCGCGTGAGGTTTTGGGCAATATCCTTGCCTCTATCCAAATCGCGCTGAACCGTTCTGCCCGGATTGGCGACCAGCTGATCTTTGAGGGGCATTTTTGCACGGTAGAACGGATCCACTTCACCTATGTGCAACTCTTGAACTGGAACGGCACCCGCCTGATCGTTCCGGTCAGCTATTTCGTCTCTGATGCGTTTGAGAATTGGTCGATTGAGGACCACGCCATGGTACGCCCCATCATCCTGACCCTGTCGCAGAATGCCGATGTGGCGGCGCTGCGCCGGGTGTTCTTTAACCTTTTGGCGCAAGAAGACCCCAATGACGTCAAACCGATGGACAAGGCCAAGGTCCATGTGCTTGAGCAAGACGCATTCGGCATCAAAGTTCGCTTTGAACTGCCCACCGATAATGCGGCGACCTTTTGGGACATCGAATGCCGGGTGCGCGAAGAACTCCTCGCCGCTGCGGCGCGGATGGAGAAAGAAGACGACATCCGCATGTTGCCCCCCGCCCCCGCGGATATGGGCAAACCGTAACACAGCACCGCTTGAAGCGATCCCTGCCACAGGTTAGGCAGGCAGACCAATGACCCAAGGAGCAGGTAATGGAAAAACTCACATTCGGCTGGGAAGAATGGGTCGCCCTGCCCGATCTTGGCCTGCCCGCGATCAAGGCCAAGGTGGACACTGGCGCGCGCACTTCGGCGCTGCATGCTCATGACATCGAGGTTTTCGGCCCTGCGTCAAAACCCAAAGTGCGTTTTAATGTGCACCCGATCTCGGGGCGCGATGATATTTCCATCACCTGCTCTGCGCCGCTCATTGACCGGCGCGAGGTGACCTCCTCCAACGGCGAATCCGAGCATCGTTTCGTGATCGCCACAACCTTGGAAGTGAATGGCCAAAGCTGGCCCATCGATGTGACCCTGACCAACCGGGCAAGCATGACCAGCCGCATGTTGCTGGGCCGTCAGGCGCTGACCGAGCATATCAACATCTCGGCGACCGAGCGGCGCTTGCAGCCGGACCTGAACTATGATGTCTACCACACCGCCAGCCTGCGCCACACCGCACCACAGCGTGCCCTGCGCATCGCGGTGCTCAGCCGCGAAGACAACTACTCGACCCGCCGTCTGGTCGAGGTCGGCGAAGCCCGCGGCCATGTGGTTGAGGTCATTGACACCACACGCTGCTATATGGCGATCAACCAACTGGCCCCCGAGGTACATTACGACGGCAAGCGCCTGCCCCGCTATGACGCCGTAATCCCGCGCATCGGCGCGTCGATCACCCCCTATGGCACCGCCGTGATCCGCCAGTTCGAGACGATTGGCACCTATTGCGTCAACGGCTCTGCCGGGATCACCGCCAGCCGCGACAAACTGCACGCGCATCAGGTCTTGGCGGCGAAAAAAATCGGCATGCCGACCACGGCTTTCGCCGCCTCGCCCAAGGATACCTCAAACCTGATGGCCTTGGTGGGCACCGCGCCGCTGATCGTGAAACTGCTGGAATCGACCCAAGGCAAGGGCGTCGTGCTGGCCGAAACCAAGAAAGCTGCCGAGAGCGTCATCGACGCCTTCCGCGGCCTGCGCGCCAACTTTCTCGTGCAGGATTTCGTCAAGGAAGCCGCCGGCGAGGATATCCGCTGCCTCGTGGTGGCGGGCAAGGTTGTCGCCTCCATGAAGCGCACCGGGGCGGAGGGCGACTTCCGCTCGAACCTGCACCGGGGCGGTTCGGCCAAAGTGGTACGGATCTCGAAAGAGGAACGCGACACCGCCGTGCGCGCCGCGCGGGCCTTTGGCCTTGGCATCGCCGGGGTCGATCTGCTGCGTTCGGAAAGCGGCCCCAAGGTGCTTGAGGTCAACTCCTCCCCCGGGTTCGAAGGGATCGAGAACGCCACCAAGAAAGACATCGTCGGCAAGGTCTATGATGAGATCGAAGCCCGCGTGAAGCCTCAGCCCGCGCGGCGTCGCAAGGGGGGCTGACCGGGGCGGCCCCTCGCCCTCAGGGCGTCGGGCCACTTTACGCCCCGCTCCGCAATCCCTATATAAAACGTCGAGAATGATGCGAGGCAAGAGATGACCGAACAGACCCAACCGCTCGAAGGGACACCGCTGATTGCGCCCTCTTCCACCGACCACCCGCTTTACGAGCAGGTCGTCGAGGCGTGTCGCACGGTCTATGACCCTGAAATCCCTGTGAATATCTATGAACTGGGGTTAATCTACACGATCGACATCAACGCCGAGAACGAAGTGGACATCAAGATGTCGCTGACCGCGCCCGGTTGCCCCGTCGCGGGAGAAATGCCCGGATGGGTTGCCGATGCGGTCGAACCGATTGCGGGGGTCAAGCAGGTCGATGTGGCGCTGGTTTGGGAACCGCCTTGGGGTATGGACATGATGTCTGATGAGGCCCGGCTTGAACTGGGCTTCATGTAAGTCACAGTTTCGCAGAGCGAACAATAAACGCCGTCGATGCAGGTCATCGGCGGCGTTTTTCTTTGGTCGCGTTCCACCGAATGGGGGCGCGCCGGATTGTTCATTCGACTGACATGATCCGGTCGTGAAACCGTTACACAGGCCCCCCATAGAAGCGCCCAGAACTTCATTCACGAACGGATAACATTATGCGAACCCTTGTTTCTCTCGCCGCTCTGGCCCTCGCGCCCGGCCTGGCGTTGGCCGATGCTCATTCTGCAACGGCACCGGTCGAATACGGCCCCCGCCCCGCCTATCTGGTGGATAAGCTGCCCGAGGGCGACCTGAAGGACAAGCTGGCCTCTTGCATGGGTCAAAACGCCGCCAAGTCCGATTTCTCAATCGGGCACCGGGGCGCGCCACTGATGTTTCCCGAACACACTGTGCAATCCAATGTCGCCGCCGCGCGCATGGGTGCGGGCATCTTGGAATGCGACGTAACCTTTACCGCCGATCATGAATTGGTCTGCCGCCACGCGCAAAACGATCTGCACACCACTACGAACATCCTCGTCTCCGATCTGGCCGAGAAATGCACCACCGGCTTTACCGCTGCTTCGGGCGACACGCCCGCCAACGCCGAATGTCGCACCTCTGACATCACTTTAGCAGAGTTCCGCACCCTGACGCCCAAGATGGACAGTGCCGACACGACCGCCACCACCGCCGAGGACTATCAGGGCGGTGTCGCGAATTGGCGCACTGAACTTTACAGCGACAAAGCCGATCTGATGACCCATGCGGAATCGATCGAACTGTTCAAATCCTTGGGCGCCAAGTTCACGCCCGAGCTGAAATCCCCCTCTGTCGAGATGCCCCATGACGGTTTCTCTCAGGAAGACTACGCGCAGAAGCTGGTGGATGAATATGTCGCCGCAGGCATCCCGGCCTCTGACGTTTGGCCGCAGTCCTTCAACCTTGACGATGTACTCTACTGGATTGAGAACACACCCGAATTCGGAAAACAGGCCGTTTATCTGGTACAATGGTCCGACGGTTTCGATGAGCAGAACCCCGAGACATGGGCCGAAGATTTCGCCGATCTGAAAGCCAAGGGCGTGAACTACCTCGCCCCCTCGCTCAACATGATGCTGACCAACAAAGAGGGCGAAATTGCTGGCTCCGAATACGCCATGGCCGCGAAAGAAGCAGGGCTGACCCTGATCGCATGGACGCTGGAGCGTTCCGGCCCGCTCGCCTCCGGTGGCGGTTGGTACTTCCAGTCAGTCAATGATGTTGTGAAAGATGACAGCGACTATCTGGTGGCGCTGGATGTGCTGGCCCAAGACGTGGGCGTGGCCGGTGTCTTCTCCGATTGGCCCGCGACCGTGACCTATTATGCGAACTGCATGGGCCTCTGATCGGTCCTAGCCTTTAGATCCCATGAGGGCCGCCCCATCTCAGGCGGCCCTTTTCGTTGGCCGGGCTTGCATGGATTTCGCCTTCCTGCGACATTGCGGGAAACAAGGGGCAAGCCATGGAAACTTGGGCAATTTTTACCGGGGACATCGTGAAATCCTCCGCGATGAGCCGGGCGGAGTTGGATGCTGTTTTCGCACGTCTCGAAAACGCCGCCGAGGCTCTGACGACATGGCAAGGCCAGTCCAGTCGCATGACCCGGTTTCGCGGTGACGGCTGGCAAATGGCCGTGGCGCCAAAGTTCATCCTCCGCGCGGCCCTCGTCTTGCGCGCCGCCGTGCGCCGCTGCGGCAAGACCGCAGACACCCGCTTTGGCATCGGAATAGGCGAGGCGCATTTCGCAGGTGACGACCTCTCTCGTGCCGATGGGGCGGCGCTGGTTCGTTCCGGTCACGCCCTCGACGCCATGCCCCGCGCGCGGCGCATGAATGCCCCGGATGCCCCGCTCGCGTTGCGTGCAGCACTCCCCCTCGCCGACCGGATCGCCACCGGTTGGACCAAGCGCCAAGCCGATGTCGCCTACTACATGCTGGCCCCTGAGCCGCCCGTGCAAGCGGATCTAGCGCAGCGGTTTGAGCTGACGCAGCAGAGTGTCCAGGGCCATGTAGACGCGGCGGGGATAGACGAGCTGCGAGAGGTTTGCGACGTGCTAGAGGATCAGAAAACAACCCAATAAAGCTGTTATCGACCATTACAGCCAGATATGCCTGTATTGCCTCTTGAGAAAGACCCTTGCCACAGCCCTCTGCGGCTTTTCAAATAACAACCAACACCAACAGCCGGACCCCTTATGACCGAACAGGCTATCGCCACCGCCCTCGCTTGCCTGCTCGCCCATCTGATGGCGGATTTCGTGTTTCAGACCAATGCGATGGTCGCTGCCAAACGCAAACCCCACATACTTCTGCTGCACGGTGCCATCGTCTTTGCCGCGACTGCTCTGGCCCTCGGCGGCAGTCTCCTCCCATCTGGCCTTCTCGCCCTCGCCCATGTCGGGATTGACGCGGTCAAAACTTACGCCGTTCCCGAGCAGCATCACGAGCGGCTCTGGCCCTACCTCACCGATCAAGCCGCCCATCTTGCGACCATCGCGGTCTTCACCCTTTATACTCCAGATGCTTTTGCCACTGGCCTCTGGGTCGCTCACAGCACAACGCTTATTCCGCCTGCCCTCTTCCTTGCGGGGTTGATCACCGCCACCCTTGCAGGTGGCCCAGCGGTGGGAGGCCTGATGCTCCCTCACAAAGCGCAGGCCCAGCCCGATGGGCTTGATAATGCAGGCCGTATCATCGGTTTGCTGGAACGCGCGTTGATTTTCCTCATGGTTATGATTGGAGAGCCTGCGGGCATCGGTTTTCTCATCGCCGCAAAATCGATTCTGCGGTTCGACACGGTGAAAAAGAACCAGAAAATCAGCGAATACGTCATTATCGGCACGCTGGCGTCCTTTGGCTGGGCGCTTATCGCGGCCTTCGCCACCAAGGCTGCAATGAATTCCTTCTGACGGCTTGAGATCGCCGCCCCGCACCCTTATCTTGGCGGCATAGGAGAATTTCTGATGTTTGGCATACCCGGCAAGCAAGCCGTCACCATGACCCCCAAAGCTGCTGGCCAGATTGCAAAGTTGATGCAATCGGCGGGCCATGCGGGGCTGCGCATTGGCGTCAAAAAAGGCGGCTGTGCGGGCATGGAATACACCATGGAATATGTCGAAGCGACCGATCCCAACGATGAAGTCGTTGAGCAGGATGGCGCGCGCGTGATGATCGCACCGATGGCGCAGATGTTCCTTTTCGGCACTGAAATCGACTATGAGACAACGCTGCTCGAGTCTGGCTTCAAGTTCCGCAATCCCAATGTGACCGAAGCCTGCGGTTGCGGGGAATCGATTAAATTCGACGAGAGCCTCGGCGCGAAGTAAGCGCGCCGATCTGCCCCGGCCTTGACGAAAGGCCACGGGCCTGCGAACTGATCTGGCAACAGTAACAGATCAGGACGGAACCGATGCGCCCCAAAATCGCCGCCGGCAACTGGAAGATGAACGGCACCGCCGCCTCTTTGGCAGAGCTTCACAGCCTTGCCACGGGCCTGCCCGAAAACCCGCCACAGGTCGTGATCTGCCCGCCCAGCACCCTGCTGTTCCGCGCCACCGACGCGACCCACGGCAGCCCGATCCAGATCGGTGCGCAGGATTGCCATGCCGAAGATGCGGGCGCTTATACGGGCGATATTTCCGCCTCCATGGTGGCCGACAGCGGCGCGACCCATGTGATCCTTGGCCATTCCGAACGCCGCGATGCGCACCGTGAGACCGACGCCGATGTGCAAGCCAAGACCCGCGCCGCTTGGGCTGCCGGGCTCACCGCCATTGTCTGTATCGGCGAGAGTGAGGCACAGCGTGACGCGGACCAAACGCTCGACATCATCGGGGGCCAGCTTGACGGCTCCCTCTCCGATGCTGTTGATGCGGAAAATACCGTGATCGCCTATGAGCCGATCTGGGCGATCGGCACTGGCAAAGTGCCCAGCATTGCCCAAATCGAAGAGGTGCATCATTTCATGCGTGCCCGCCTGACCGACCGTTTCGGCGCTGAGATCGGCAACGCCCTGCCCCTGCTCTACGGCGGTTCGGTCAAGGCCGCGAATGCTGTTGAGATTTTCGCCGTGGAAAACGTCGACGGCGCGCTGGTGGGTGGGGCCAGCCTCAAGGCCGAAGATTTCGCGCCTATCGTGGCAGCCCTCGCGCAGTCCTGAAGACAACCGGGGGCGGGCAGTGATGCCCCGCCCCGCGTGCTTACAACGGCAGCATCGTCGTCGATTTGATCTCTTCCATCGACAAAAGCGCCGTGACGTTGTGCACCTTCACCTCAGAAATGAGCGCCTGATAGAACACATCATAGGCCCGCGCATTCTTGACCCGCACCTTTAGGATATAGTCGATATCCCCCGCCAGCCGATGTGCCTCCTGCACCTCTGGCCTGTCCTGCAACGCCTTCAGAAACGCCGCCTGCCATGCCGCCTCATGCTCCGACGTGCGGATCAGCACGAAAAAGCAGGCTTCGAACCCAAGCGCCTCTGAATCAAGCACAACCGTCTGCTGGCCAATCACCCCGGCCTCACGCAGCTTGCGGATCCGATTCCACACCGGGGTCTTGGAAGAGCCCACTTCGCGGGCGATATCGTCCAGAGATTGGCTCGCATCCCGTTGCAGCTGCGCCAAAATCTTCCGGTCGGTCTCATCAATTCGGACAGTCATTCTCTTCTCTCTCGTCCCGGCAGGACGTTCATACTCAACCTACGGCCATAGCGAACACATGTTCTTATCTGCGCCAGCAACTAGCCAATTATCGGGAATATTTCCTATATAAGAGGTCACGTCAAACAGAATACAGGGCGCATCATGGATCACTTTCCCATCTTCCTCGCCACGAGCGAGCAAAAGATCCTCCTTTCCGGCGGCGGCGAAGCGGCGCTGGCCAAGTTGCGCCTGTTGATGAAGACCAAAGCCGCGCTGCATATCTTTGCGCCCGACCCCGCACCAGAGCTTGTCGAATGGCAGGCGGCGGGCAAGCTGACCCTGCACCGCCGCGCCCTCACTGCCGCCGACCTGCCCGGTGCCCTGCTGTTCTATGCGGCAGATGAGGATGACGTGCTTGATGCCGAAAACGCGGCCCTTGCCCGTGCGGCTGGCGTGCTGGTCAACATCGTCGACAATCTGCATGACAGCCAGTTCATCACCCCCGCCATCGTCGACCGTGACCCTGTAACCGTGGCCATCGGCACCGAAGGCGCCGCCCCGGTGCTGGCCCGCGCCATCAAAGCCGATTTGGAAGAGCGTCTGCCCGTCACCCTCGGCCCGCTTGCGCGGATCGGCAAAGGTTTCCGCAAGCTCGCCGACGCCCTGCCCATGGGCCGCGCGCGCCGCGATTTCTGGCGCGACTACTATTTTGCCGCTGGCCCCCGCGCCATGGCCGAGGGCAAGGATAGCGTGCGCCCGGCGTTGAAAGACCTGCTGCAGACCCACCTCGCCCGCGAAGCCCGCGCAGGGCATGTGGCCTTTGTCGGCGGCGGCCCCGGTGATCCCGAACTGCTGACACTCAAAGCCCGCCGTGCGCTGGATGAGGCCGACGTGGTGATTTACGACCGCTTGATCAGCCCCGAGATTCTCGAACTCGCCCGCCGCGAGGCGCTGATGATCGACGTGGGCAAAGAGGGTTTCGGACCCTCCACGGCCCAAGAGCACATCAACGCGCTGCTGGTCGAGCACGCCCAAAGCGGCGCGCAGGTGGTGCGGCTGAAATCCGGCGATGCCACCGTCTTTGGCCGCCTCGACGAAGAGATCGACGCGGTCGACGCCCATGACATCGGCTGGCACATCGTGCCCGGCATCACCGCCGCCTCTGCCGCTGTGGCGGGCATCGGTCAAAGCCTGACCAAACGGGGCCGCAATGCCTCGGTCCGCTTCCTGACCGGGCATGACATGAAAGGTTTCGCCGATCACGATTGGGCCGCCCTCGCGCGTCCCAACGAGGTCGCCGCGATCTATATGGGCAAGAAATCCGCCCGCTTTGTCCAAGGCCGCCTGCTGATGCACGGGGCCGACCGCGCCACACCCGTCACCGTGATCGAAAACGCCTCGCGCGCCGATCAACGGGTGCTGTCGACCACGCTGAACGATCTGCCCCGCGATCTGGCCGATGCCGAAATGACCGGTCCCGCGCTCACCTTCTACGGCCTCGCCCCGCGCGCCGCCGTCCAAGCTGCCACCCAAACCCCGCTAGAGGAGCTCGCCTGATATGCCCAAGCCTTTCACCCCCAAGGTCATCACCGCCAATGCGCTGCTCGAAGGCGACGTTGTCTACCAAACCGCCACCGGCTGGACCCGCAGCCTTTCCGAGGCCGAAGTGCTGACCGATGAGGCCGACGCCGATCTGCGCCTGATCGACGCGCTGAGCCAACAAGATTTGGTCGTCGGCGTCTACCTCGCCGATGTGGCCCCCGAAGCGGGCGGCCCCAAGCCCACACACTTTCGCGAAGAGTTCCGCGCCAAAGGCCCGTCGAACTACGCCCACGGCAAACAGGAGACCGTCTGATGTACAGCTATACCGAATTCGACGACAAATTCCTCGCCGAGCGCAATGCCCAGTTCCGCGCCCAAGTCGAGCGCCGCATCGACGGCTCGCTCACCGAGGATGAGTTCAAACCCCTGCGCCTGATGAACGGCCTCTACCTGCAACTGCACGCCTATATGCTGCGGGTGGCGATCCCCTATGGCACGCTGAACAGCGCCCAGATGGACAAGCTCGCCTATATCGCCGAGAAGTGGGACAAGGGCTACGGCCACTTCACCACGCGCCAGAACATCCAGTACAACTGGCCCGAGCTGCGC
The DNA here is from genome assembly GCF_027214245.1 of Sulfitobacter dubius. Taxonomy (GTDB): domain Bacteria; phylum Pseudomonadota; class Alphaproteobacteria; order Rhodobacterales; family Rhodobacteraceae; genus Sulfitobacter; species Sulfitobacter dubius_A. The sequence goes on from NZ_JAPWHM010000003.1 coordinate 420,852, forward strand.
GACGTGCCCGACATGCTCGACGCGCTGGCCGAGGTGAAGCTGCATGCGATCCAGACCTCCGGCAACACGATCCGCAACGTGACGGCGGACCATTTCGCCGGAGCCGCCGCTGATGAGGTCGCAGACCCCCGCCCCGTGGCCGAGTTGATCCGCCAATGGTCCACCGACCACCCGGAATTCCAGTTCCTGCCGCGCAAGTTCAAGGTCGCCGTCACCGGCGCCGCCGCCGACCGTGCGGTGATCAAGGCCCATGACATCGGCCTGCGCATCGTCGAACGCGACGGCGAGCAAGGTTTCGAAGTCATCGTCGGCGGCGGCCTCGGCCGCACCCCGATGATCGGCAAGGTGCTCTATGAATTTGTCAGCGCCGACGATCTGCTGCCCACGCTCGAAGCCATCGTCAGCGTCTACAACGTGCTCGGTCGCCGCGACAACAAGTACAAGGCGCGCATCAAGATCACCGTCCACGAGAACGGCATCGAAGACATCCGCGCCCGCGTTGACGCGCAATATGCGCTGATCCGCAGCCAGTTCACCGGCGTCGATCAACAAGTGCTGTCGCGCATCGAATCTGATTTCGCCGCCCCCCAGTTCAAAACCGCCTCCCTCGCGGCCTACGAGTCTGCCTATACCAACGACCCCGTCTTCCGCGCGTGGGCCGACACCAACCTCGCCGAGCACCGCGCGCCGGGCTATGCCATCGTGTCGATCAGCCTCAAGGCCCATGGTGCCACGCCGGGCGATGCAACGGCCGACCAGATGCGCGTGATGGCCGACCTCGCCCGCCGCTTTGGCCATGACGAGCTGCGCATCAGCCATGAGCAAAACGTGATCCTGCCCCACGTGCACCGCAGCGACCTGCCCGAACTGCACGCCGCACTGAAAGAGGCCAAGCTGGCCACCGCCAACATCGGCTTGATCTCGGACATCATCGCCTGCCCCGGCATGGATTACTGCGCGCTGGCCACTGCCCGCTCGATTCCCATCGCCCAAGAGATCGCCACCCGCTTCGACGAGTTGAAGCTGGAGCATGACGTGGGCCCGCTGAAGATCAAAATCTCGGGCTGCATCAACGCCTGCGGCCACCACCATGTGGGTCACATCGGGATCCTCGGCCTCGACCGCGCGGGGGTGGAGAACTACCAGATCACGCTCGGCGGCGACGGCACAGAAGACGCAAGCCTTGGCACCCGCACCGGCCCCGGCTTCTCAGCCGAGGAAATCATCCCCGCCATCGAACGCCTCGTTCTGGGCTACCTCGACCTGCGCAACGACCCCGGCGAGACCTTCTTGCAAGCCTACCGCCGCCTCGGCCTCGCGCCTTTCAAAGCGGTGCTCTACCCCGAGACGGCCAATAAGGACCGGGCCAATGCCGCTTGACACCCCTGAACTTCATCCTTTCTCAAATACCGATGCGCCGCCCCCCGAGGGGCTGCGCGCGGTCGAGGAAAAAGTAGCACGGCTCAACGCGGACCTGCGCCACCACGGGGCGACGGATGTGATCCGCCGCGCCGATGCAGAGATCGAGAACCTTACCCTCGTCTCCAGCTTCGGCGCGGAATCGGTGGCGCTCTTGCACCTCGCCTCCATGGTCTCGCGGGACATCCCGGTGCTCTTTATCGACACCGAAATGCTCTTTGCCGAAACGCTGGTTTACCAGCAGGAGCTGAGCGAACGCCTCGGCCTGCGCAATGTCACCACCCTACGCAGCGAAGAGATCGCGGCACAGGATCCCGATGGCACGCTGCATCAGTATGACACCGACGCCTGTTGTGCCTTGCGCAAGACCCGGCCTCTGCAAAGCGCGCTGGCGGGCTATGACGGCTGGATCACCGGGCGCAAACGCTTTCAATCGGGCAGCCGCGCGACCTTGGAGTTCTTTGAAGTCGAGATCCCCGACGATGGTGCTGCCCCGCGCATCAAGGTGAACCCGCTGGCCTATTGGGCAACCTCGGATGTGGCGGATTACATCACCGAGAACCGCTTGCCCCGGCATCCGCTGGTGGCCAAGGGCTACCCTTCGATCGGCTGCGCGCCCTGCACCTCGCCCGTGGCACCCGGCGAAGACCCGCGTGCCGGACGCTGGCGCGATCAGAACAAAGAAGAATGCGGCATCCACTTTGTGAACGGCAAAGTGGTCCGAACAGGAGACAAATCATGAGCGTACTCGTAACCGACACAGGTTTCACCGCCGACGACTGGACCCATGGCTATTGCGAGGAGGGTGCGGCGAATGATTGCCGCGCCGTCGATCTGGCCTCTGACGCCGACGCCCATGCCCTCACGCTGACCCCGGCGCTTGAGATGATCCGCGTCGACTTCCCCTCTTTCGCGGATGGGCGCGGCTTTACCATTGCCCGTGTTCTGCGCCTGCGCGGCTACACGGGTCGTCTGCGCGCCCGCGGGCATGTGTTGGCCGACCAATACGCCATGGCCCGCCGCGCGGGTTTTGATGAGGTCGAGATCGACGATGATCTGGCCGCACGTCAACCTGAGGACCAGTGGCTGGCCCGCGCCTATTGGCAGGCCCATGACTATCAGTCCCGCCTTCGCGGAGCCTCCCCACAGGCAGCGGCGGCCAAATAGGCCGCTTCATTGCCCTCCCCCCTTCCTTGCCATAAGTAGAGGCCGCAAACCGATTTGCGGAAACCATGATGACCGAGCAGAGCACAGTGAACCAAACCGCCGCCAAGCCCGTCCCGACGTTGCCCGACGCCCAGACCGTGACCTCTGTCACCCACTGGACGGATCAGCTTTTCTCGTTTCGGGTATCGCGGCCCGCGTCCTTGCGCTTCCGCTCGGGCGAGTTTGTCATGATCGGCCTGATGGGCGATCCGCATCCCGAGACTGGCAAGCAAAAACCCCTGCTGCGCGCCTATTCCATCGCCTCGCCTGCGTGGGACGATGAGTTGGAGTTCTATTCGATCAAAGTGCAGGACGGCCCGCTGACCTCGAAACTGCAGCACATCCAGCCCGGCGACCAGATCATCCTGCGGCCCAAGCCCGTGGGCACGCTGGTGCATGACGCGCTGCTGCCGGGCGACCGGTTGTGGATGTTCGCCACCGGTACGGGCTTTGCCCCCTTTGCCAGCCTGCTGCGCGAGCCTGAGACCTATGAGAAATTCGATGAGGTCATCGTCACCCACACCTGCCGCGATGTGGCGGAACTGGAGTATGGCCGCCAGCTGATCGAAGGGCTGAAGGCCGACGAGTTGATGCAAGAGCTGATCGGCCCCGAAAACCTCGCCAAGATCCGCTATTATCCGACCACCACCCGCGAAGAGAGCCCCAAGATGGGCCGGATCACGCACCTTTTGCAGGATGGCACGGTGTTCAAAGATCTCGGCGTGCCTCAGATCAACGCCGCCCACGACCGCGCCATGGTCTGCGGCAGCTTGGGCTTCAACAAGGACATCATGGAGATTCTCGAAGGCTTTGGTTTGACCGAGGGTGCCAATTCCGACCCCCAGCATTTCGTCGTTGAAAAGGCCTTCGTGGGCTAACTCAGGTTAAGCCTTACGAAAGGTCGCAGCGTTACAAGTGAGTCGTCGGCGCTGCTTTGCCGACGCTCTGGCAGAACCCTGCGCATCCCCAAAACGCCCCCTTCCGCTGCACCGCGGCAGGGGTTAGCTGACGGTTTGCGAGCGCGGGGGACTGCCGCGCAAAACGCAACCACAGGCGAAAGGCACATCATGGCGAGCACTGGGACCCCGACCCCAAAGAAAGTCTCCGATCTGGCAACTGAAAAGGCCGATCTGTCCAGCACAGCGCTGATTGGTATTTTTGGCAGCGACGCCACGCCCGGCGCGCTGATCCGCGAAGGCGGCGGCAAAATCTCCCGCGTTGAAGTGGGCGACCAAGTCGCTGGCGGCGTTGTTGCGGCCATTGGGCAAGGCACATTGGTGCTCTCCAGCCGCCGCGGCAACAAAGTTCTGCGCCTGCCGCAGGGCTGAGCGGCTCAAGGAGGCGCGACACCGCGCCTCTTGACCTGCCGCCCGGGGCAGTGCACATCGCGGTCATGAGCAAGACAGCATTGATCACCGGCGCGTCGCGCGGCCTTGGGGCCGCTTTGGCAGAGGCTTTGGCCCCCACCCATCACATCATCGCCGTCGGTCGCACGACCGGCGCGTTGGAAGAGTTGGATGACCGTATCCAAGCCAAGGGTGGCAGCGCCACACTGGCCCCGATGGACATCACCAACGCCGATGCGATGGCGGTGCTTTGCCGAGGCATCCATGACCGCTGGGGCGGGCTTGACCTCTGGCTCCACTGCGCCGTGCATGCCGCACCGCTGACGCCCACCGATCACATCGACGCTAAGGATATGGAGAAATCCATCGCGGGCAATGTCACCGCCACGGCGCGGCTGATCACCTTTGTCTCCCCGCTTTTGGGGGCAGAGGGCACGGCGGTTTTCTTTGACGATCCGCGTGCTGGCACGAAATTCTTCGGCAGCTACGGGTCGACCAAGGCCGCGCAGATCGCGCTGGCGACCTCTTGGCAGGTTGAAACCGCGCAGATCGGCCCGCGCGTCCATATCCTCACGCCCGACCCGATGCCCACCGCCACCCGCGCGCGCTTCTTCCCCGGTGAGGACCGCGCGGCGCTCAGCGACACAGCCACGCAGGCCGCTGCGGTATTGGCGCAACTGTCGGAAAACTCCGCCTTGTGAACCGCGCGGCACCGGCGCGCTGCGCTTGCCGCCGGTCCGCCCCTCGCCTATCAAGGCAAAAAGGGGCCTTTCATGCGTATTTTGATTACAAACGATGACGGCATCAACGCGCCCGGTCTGGCCGTGCTGCGCGCCATTGCCGAGGAATTGGCCGGGCCCAAGGGTGAGGTCTGGACCGTTGCACCCGCGTTCGAGCAATCCGGCGTGGGCCATTGCATCAGCTACACCAAGCCGATGATGATCTCGCAACTGGACGACCGTGTTTTCGCCACCGAAGGCTCTCCCGCCGACTGCGTCCTTGCCGCGATCCACGATACGATGACCGCCGCGCCCCCCGATCTGGTGCTTTCGGGCGTGAACCGGGGCAACAACGCGGCTGAGAACGCGCTTTATTCCGGCACGCTCGGCGGCGCGATCGAGGCGGCTTTGCAGGGTCTGCCCGCCATCGCCCTGTCGCAATACTACGGCCCCGCCAACCGCGATCTGGCCGATCCGTTTGAGGCCGCAGCCCAGCATGGCGTCGAGACCTGTCGCCGGATTCTGGACCATAGCCCCAACGAAGAAGCGGCCTACGGCCTGTTCTACAATGTGAACTTCCCCCCCGTTGCGGGCGCCGATGTGCGCGGCATCCGGCTCGCCGCTCAGGGCCGCCGCCCCGGCACCGGGTTTTCGACCGAAGCGCATCTGTCGCCCTCGGGCCGGCGCTTTTTGTGGATCAAGGGTGGGGATCAGCGTGTGCAGACCGCAGCGGGCAGCGACGCCTGCGTGAACCTTGACGGCTACGTTTCGGTCACCCCAATGCGGTGCGACCTGACGGACCACGCAGCACTTGAAACGCTCACAGGCATTAACGGATGAACGAAGAGCCGATCTCTGAGGCCGAACGCAAGATGCAGTTCCTCTACGCGCTGCGCTCCAAGGGCGTGACGGACGCGCGTGTCCTGACAGCGATGGAAGCGATCGACCGCGGCCCCTTCATTCGCGGCATCTTCGCAAGCCGCGCCTATGAGGATATGCCCCTGCCCATCGCCTGCGGCCAGACGATCAGCCAACCCTCCGTCGTGGGGTTGATGAGCCAAGCCTTGCAGGTGTCATCCCGCGATAAGGTGCTCGAAATCGGCACCGGCTCGGGCTATCAGGCCGCGATCCTCAGCAAGCTCGCGCGGCGGGTCTATACGATCGACCGGCACCGGCGTCTGGTACAAGAGGCGCGGGGCGTGTTTGAGGCGATGGATCTTAACAACATCACCGCGATCACCGCCGATGGCAGCTTTGGCCTTGCCGAACAGGCGCCCTTTGACCGGATCATCGTGACCGCCGCCGCCGAAGACCCGCCCGGCCCCCTGCTGGCCCAGCTTAAGGAAGGCGGCATCATGGTGCTGCCCGTCGGCCAATCCGACACGGTCCAACACCTCATCCGCGTGCGAAAGACCGCTGATGGGCTGGAATACGACGAATTGCGCGCCGTGCGTTTTGTCCCCCTGCTGGAAGGCTTGGGCAAGGACGGGTAATAGGTTACAGAGACACGGACAACGCCCCTTACCGTCTGGGGCGAAGATGAGGACTTGCAGATGCGCCAAACACGCTTGCGCCGCCCCATGCGGCTGACCCTAATGGCCGGGACCAGTGCGATACTGCTGGCAGGTTGCGAAAATCAGCCACTGGATTACGACATGCGCAGCACCTTTGGCGATGGCTTTTCCACCGCCGAAGCCGCGCGCGGCCCCTTGGCGGACCGCCCCAAGCCCGACGCCCGGGGCGTGATCGCTTACCCCAATTATCAAGTCGCCGTCGCCCGCCGTGGCGATACGCTGAAAGACGTGGCCGCGCGTGTCGGGGCCGACAGCGGCGAACTGGCACGCTACAACGGCATTGATCAGGGCGTCCCGCTTCGCCAAGGAGAGATCATCGCCCTGCCCCGACGGGTCGCCGAACCTGCCCCCGGCACCAATGGCGCCGTCGATATCACCACCCTTGCGGGCAGCGCCATCGACCGCGCCCCGGCGACGCCGAGCGTGCAAACCCAAAGCCTGCCCCCTGCAAGCACCGGCACCACCGCGCCGCAGCCCACAGCGCCTCAGCCTACCGCGCCGCAATCGGCGAAAGAGCCGGTGCGCCACCGGGTCGAGCGTGGAGAGACCGCCTATACCGTTGCGCGCCTCTATAACGTGCCGGTCAAAGCGCTGGCAGAGTGGAACGGCCTTGGCCCCGATTTCGCGATCCGCGAGGGGCAATTCCTGCTGATCCCGGTAGAGAAACAAGCGCCCCCGCGTCAGGCGACCAACACCGCATCCAGTGCCGCCGCCTCGCGCCCCGTGCAACCTGTCACCAGCGCACCCGGCGCGGGCAGCCCCACGCCGACGCCCCCCTCGGCTGCAAAACCGCTGCCGCAGGATGAGACGGCGAAACCATTGCCACCCAAAGTCGAGCCGAAAGAGCCTGTGGCCGATGTCGGCAAGCCCACCGCCCCGGCAAAGGCCACCAAGATGACACCGCCGGTCCAAGGCTCCATCATCCGCGCCTATTCCAAGGGCAAGAACGAGGGCATCAACATCAAGGGCAACCCCGGCGGGCCGGTGAAGGCCGCCGAAGGAGGCACCGTGGCTGCGATCACCAAAAGTGCCGAGGGCATCCCGATTGTCGTGGTGCGCCACCCGGACAACCTGCTCACGGTCTATGCCAATGTGGACGGCGTGAATGTCGCGAAGGGCGATACCGTCAGCCGGGGCCAGCAGATCGCCAAACTGCGCGGCGGATCGGAATCGCATGTGCATTTCGAGGTCCGCAAGGGCTTCGAAAGCGTCGACCCGACGCCCTACATCCAGTAATCAAACGAAAAAGGGCCCGCAAAACTTGCGGGCCCTTCCGCTAATACCGTTCGGCGCTCAACCGCCTGAAACGGGAACACCTTTCCGGCCCGCCAAATCCACGAAATATTGCCACGCCACACGGCCCGACCGCGCCCCGCGTGTGGCCTGCCATTCGACGGCCTCGGCGCGCAGGGTATCGTCGTCGATCTCCACGCCGAAGGCATCGCAATAGCCGCGGATCATCGCCAAATATTGGTCTTGATCGCAGGGATGGAACCCAAGCCAAAGCCCGAAACGGTCGGAGAGAGAGACCTTTTCTTCGACCGCCTCCGAAGGGTTGATCGCACTGCCACGCTCATTTTCGATCATGTCGCGCGGCATCAGATGACGGCGGTTCGAGGTGGCGTAGAGCACCACATTCTCGGGCCGCCCTTCGATGCCGCCATCCAGCACCGCCTTCAGCGACTTGTAATGCGCGTCGTCATGGCCGAAACTGAGGTCATCGCAAAACAGGATAAACCGCTGCGACGCCCCGCGCAGCAGGGTCAGAAGCCGCCCGACCGAGGGCAGGTCTTCGCGTTGCAATTCAACAATGCGCAGCCCTTCATGCGATGCATGAACATCAGCATGTATTGCTTTGACAAGGCTTGATTTTCCCATGCCGCGCGCACCCCAAAGAAGGGCATTGTTCGCAGGCAATCCAGCTGCAAACTGCCGGGTATTAGCCAGCAAAGTATCCCTTGCCCGGTCAACGCCAATCAACAGCGGTAGGTCTATCCGTGCGACCTGCGGCACCGGCACCAGACGGTCGGGGTCGGGGTGCCAGACGAACGCCGTCGCCGCGTCAAAGTCGGGGGCGGAAAGCGGCGCCGGAGACATGCGCTCCAGCGCCGCTGCGATACGGTCCATCGGGTCGTCGATCACAGCAGGTCTTCCTCGTCTTCGTCGTCAAAGTAGCCCTCTTCGCGCAGCTTCTCGTCGCGCTTTTTCTCGACCCGGCGCACGAGGAAGATCGAGATTTCGTAAAGGCCGTAGACCACAACAAACAAGATCACCTGCGTGATCACATCTGGCGGCGTGACAAGGGCTGCCAGCACAAGGATCGCCACCACGGCATATTTGCGCACATTGCCCAGACCTTCGGAACTGACCAGCCCGGCCTTGCCCATCAGGGTCAGCAGCACGGGCAGCTGGAAGCACAGGCCAAAGGCTACGATGAACTTGATCGTAAGCGAGAGGTATTCCTGCGCCGAGCCTTGGAATGCGATGGCCGCGATGCCGTTCTCACCCTCTGGCCCCTCACCGACGAGCGTGCCCGCCTGTTGGAACCCAAGGAAGAAATCGAAAGCAAGTGGCGTGACGACGTAAAAGGCAAAGGCCGCACCGAGGAAAAACATCACCGGCGAGGAGATCAAGAAGGGCAGAAAAGCGCCCTTTTCGTTCTTGTAGAGCCCCGGTGCCACGAAGCGCCAAAGCTGGTAGCTGATGAAGGGAAAGCCCAGAACCAGACCGCCCAAGAGCGAGATCGAGATCGCAACAAAGAAACCTTCTTGCAGTTTGATCAAGATCAGCCCGCAGTCTTCCTGCCCCCGTTCGGCCATGGCCGAGCACAGCGGTTCGGTCAGGAAGTTGAAGATCGGGTTCCAGACGGTAAAGCAGATTACCATACCGATGATGAAGGCGATGACAGAGTGGATGAGCCTCGTGCGCAGCTCGGCCAGATGTTCGATCAACGGGGCCGAGCTGTCGTCGATCTCATAGTCGTCGGAGGCGCTCATTTAACTTACTCTTTTTTCGCAGCGGGTTTGGCTGTCGCTGGCTTCTTGGCGGCAGGCTTTTTCGCAGCGGGTTTCTTGGCCGCGGGCTTTTTAGCCGCTGCTTTGGCAGGGGCCGGTTTGGCCACCTCTTTCTCGATCACGGGACGCGCCGGTGCCGTCTTTTTCGCGGGCGTCTTGGCGGTGGCGGGTTTGGCAGCCTCTACCGGGGTCGCGTCAGACAGCTTCGCCTCCGCCGCATCGGCCTGCGCCATGGCCTCTGCCGCCTCGCGTTGCTTGCGCTCGGCTGCAGCGCGGGCAGTGCTGGCTTGGATCTTTTTCACATCCTCTGCCTTTTGCGCCGCCAGTTTGCCGGTCTCGCTGTCGGGGTCAAAGTTGGTCAGCGAACGGGTCGCGTCCTTCACCTCGTCCATCGCGCTGCCCAACGGGTTGGTCGCCGTTTTCAGCGACTTGTTCAGCGACGACGACATCTCGCGCATGCCGCTTTCGTCGGCGGCGTCGTTCATGGCCTGACTGAATTCACGCGCCATGCCCTTGGCCTTGCCCACGAATTGCCCGACGCGCCGAAACAGCACGGGCAGATCCTTGGGGCCGACCACGATCAGGGCCACCACACCGATGACTAAAAGTTCCGTCCAACCCAGATCGAACATCGGGTTAAACCCGGTCCTTGTCGGCCTTCAGGTCGGTCTTAGGATGCGTGCCCTGATCGGCATGCTCGGGCAGGTCGGCATGGTGCACTTCGTCGACATGTTTAATGTCGTCGCTGCGCTTGGTCTCTTCTTCGCCTTCGCTGATGCCCTTTTTGAAGCTGGTGATGCCTTTGCCGACTTCACCCATAAGCGAGGAAATCTTGCCGCGGCCGAAAAGCACCAGCACGACAACCGCGATCAGCAGCAGGCCCGGCAGTCCGATATTGTTCAACATGTCTGTTCTCCCATCATGTTTGGCGCATGTCATGCCGCGCCGTCCTGCCTGTGATAGCGGGCGGCGGCAGGACCATGAAGGGGCAAAGCGGCGGAAGGGCGGTGCTGCGGGCGACGGACTGCCGATTTTCGGGCGTGCAATTCCCCTTATGACATGTTTTTGTCAGGAGCGTCAGGAGGCGTCATGGTGTCAGCGAAAACCGAAGATCGGCTCGTGCGGTTGATCGACAGGCTGCGGGATGGGCGGCTGCACCGGGCCGAGGATTTGGCCCGGCTGTTTGGCGTCTCCCCCCGTACGATCTATCGCGATATGGGCAAGCTCGGCGCGGCGGGCCTGTCCATCGCCGGGACGCGGGGTGAAGGCTATCGGATCACCCCGGCGATCACCCTGCCCCCGCTGACCCTAACCCCGTCTGAATTGGAGGCGCTGAACCTCGGCCTTGCTGTCGCGGCAGAGGTTGGAGACCCCGCCTTGCAGAACGCAGCAGAGACATTGACCGCCAAGTTCGACGCGGTTTTGCCGACCGAGACCATCGCCGAGGGGGCCGCTTGGTCACAGGCGCTGACCTCGCAGGGCAAAGCCACACGGGTTTTTGCCCATCTTCCGGTGCTGCGCGCCGCGGTGCTGGCGCGTCAGAAGCTGCGGATCGGCGTCGCGGGGAAAAAGACCCGAATACTACGGCCACTGAAGGTAGAGAATTGGGGGCGGTTTTGGATGCTGACCGCCTGGTGCGAAGATGAAAAGGGATTTGCTACCTACGCGATCGATCAGATCGAGAGCGCCGAGGCCTTGCCGGAGCTGTTCGTCGACGAGCCGGGTAAAACGCTGGCTGACTACCACCCCTAGCCCTGAATCAAGGGCGCAGGTCCGCCTGGCTGACCCAGACCGCCCGGACGGTCTGGCACCCCGGCTCAGCTCTTCAGTCGCCAACCGATCTGCGGCGGCAAGAACGCCTCGACACTTGCCTGCGCGATCACGATGGTATCCTGCCCTGTCGGCACGTTCAGCCCACCCTTCACGGCACGTACCTCGGCCCGGCCACGCGGCAGATTGGCCACAAGCGCGTCGACATCCACCTTTTCTGGCTCTTGCACCGCCACGGTGACCTGCACACGCATCTGGTCAGGTGTCACGTCAAGCGCGCCGAAAAGCGGCAGAGAGGAATGGCGCAGGGCATTCTCGATCGCGCGGGCGGCGGCTTTGGTATAGTCCATCCCGTGCAGATCGTTGCCCATGCCCATTTCGATGATGATCCGTTGCTCAGGCATCGGCAGGCTCCATGTCGAAACCGACGGAAAGGGCCACATTCGCCATGACGGTTGGGTTCCCCTTCCCTTCGGGGCGCGGCACATCCAACCCGCCGTGATGCAGGTTCACCGTCACCTCGCCATAGGGAAAGACCGCGCGCAGCGCTTCGGGGTCGACCAGATCGGGCCGTTGCACGCCCACGTCGAGGGTGATCCGCATAGCGGACCTATCGAAACCGAAAAGCTCTGCCAGATTGATCGAGTTATGCCACAGCGCATCCTGCACCGCGCGTGTCGCGGCCTGCGTATAGTCGGCGCGGCGCAGGGACGACCCCATGCCGAATTCTACCATCAGGGGCTTCATGCCGTCACCGGAAAGACAAAGCAGCGGTCGCGGCGCACGGTCAGCCACATGACAGCGCCGGGTTGCGGCAAAAAGACATTCGGCACCGTAGCCTTGAGCCGCGATCCGTCCTCTTCCAACACAAATTCAACAAGGCTTTCGTTCCCCATAAAGCGCGCGCGTTCCACCACGGCGCGGGCCGGCGTGCCATCGGTCGCCGTGGGGCGTGGGCCTTTGCCCGCCCGGTCAAAGTCGATGCGCAGGTGTTGCGGGCGAAAGACGATATTTACCTGCGTGCCATCCGGCACCCCGGGGGCAAGGAATTGGCCAAAGACGGTATCGGCCAGCGCGCCGGTTACCCTGGCCTCGAGCACATTGGCATCGCTGAAAAATGCGACAGAGGCGCGATCGACGGGCCGCGTATAGACGTTATAGGGCGCGCCCTGCTGGACGATCTTGCCGTCGCGCATCAGCGCAATCTCATCGGCCATGCGCATCGCCTCATCCGGCTCATGGGTGACCAGCAGAACGGCAGTGTCCTCTTCTTTCAGGATGCTCAGGGTCTCATCGCGGATGCCGTCGCGCAGACGGTTGTCGAGGCCGGAAAAGGGCTCGTCCATCAGCATGATGCGCGGCTGCGGCGCCAGCGCACGGGCCAGCGCCACGCGCTGCTGCTCCCCGCCCGAAAGCTGGTGTGGATAGCCGTCGATATAGCGCAGCAGGTCCACCCGTTCGAGCAATTCCTCAATCCGCTTGCGCTTCTCGGCCTTGGTGCCTTTCTTGAGGCCAAAGCCCACGTTGTCGGCCACGCTCAGATGCGGAAACAGGGCGAAGTCCTGAAACATCAGCCCAATCTCGCGCCTCTCTGGCGGGACGCGAAACATGGTGTCGCAGATCAGCTTGCCATCGACATGGATCGTGCCGCTGTCTTGCATCTCAACGCCCGCGATCATGCGCAGCGTGGTGGATTTGCCGCAGCCCGAGGGGCCAAGCAGGCAGGTCACCTGCCCCGGCATGATCTGCAAAGACACGTCATCGACAACCTGCCGCCCGCCATAGGCGCGGCGCAGATTGCGGATTTCCAGTCGGGGGGTGGGGTCACTCATGGAAACTGCGGTATCCGATCAAATCACTCGGAAACCCAGCTATCAGCCCCGCCGCGCCCCCGCAAGCACCGCTGCGAACCCGGCCAGTAGCACGATCACGCAAATCACCAACAATTGCTCGTATTTATGCCCCTCGGGCAGGAGGGCCGCCACCGGCGCCCAGCCCCGCGCGAAATAGGCCGCAGCCCCGAGCATCGCGGCGGCAAAGGCGGCGAGGTAGCTCCAGACCGCGATGCGGCGCCCCGCCACCAGCTCCACCAGCAGCACCGGGGTAAGGAACATCGACGCGGTCCCGCTGACCGCCACGGCATCGAAAAGCGTGGCATTGCCCCAGAGCGTCAACAGCGCACCAAGCGCCATGAACCCCGCCATCACCAGCCGCCCGCCCATCAGGCTGCGCGGCGCGATGCGCCATTCTTCGACCATCAGCCGCGCGGCCGAGGCCAATGCGGAATCGAGCGTCGACAGTGCCGAGACCAGCAGCGACAGCATCAGCGCCACGAAAATCCAGCCCGGAAACATCTGCCCCCATGTGCCGATCAATTCGCCTTCATAGGCCGCACCGGTCAGGCTGGCTTGGATGCCGAAAAAGCCAAAGCCGATGATGCAGAGCGTCGAAATCCAAAAGGCGTGCAGGAAAGAGGCCCGCGTGGTTGCCTCATCCGCCAGAAAGCCACGATCCATCATTACCGGGTCATGGGCGGGGTAGGAGAAGACCTGCAATAAGGCCACCGCCAAAAGCACCCAGCCGTTATAGGGCCCCGAGACGCCCGGCGCACTCAGCACCGCGCCAAGCTCGAACCCCGGGCTCAGCAGCAGCGCACCAAGCGCGAGGCCGAAAACGACAAGAAAGACCAGCATCTGCACCACATCCGTGCGCAGCGCGGCGGAAAGCCCGCCCCATGCCGAATAGCCAAAGCCCAAAGCCGCGACGATCAGCACCGCCAGCGTGCCAGACCCCGGCCAGACGGCCTCGAAAATCAGCGCGACGACCAGCAGATTGGCAAAGACCTCGGACAGCAGCCGCAGCCCGATCACGAGGTTATAGGCCGTCGTGCCCGCGCTCCCGAACTGCCCGCCCAGCCAGTCCTGCACCGAGCGTGCCCCGCCGCGGCGCAGGTGGCCGACGATATAGCCGCCCGTCAGGAACGATCCGTAGTAGGCCGCATAGGCCAGCGTGCCCGCGATACCGTAGAAATAGCCCAAGATCGCGGCGTTCATCAGGCTGCGGGCGAAAATCCATGTGGTGACTTGGCTTAGCACCAGCACCCAAAGCCCCGGCGCGCGGCCCGCCGCATTGGCACCGCCAAAGAACCCTTCGACTGTGGCACGGCGCGGCGCGACAAGCAGGCTGGCAAGGATGACAGCCCCAAAGAGGACAATTAAAACGGTGCTTTGCATGGGGCAGGCCCTTTCGGTGAGACAACCCCTTTAGCGTTAGCCGCGCGGCTTAAAGCGGGCTAGCCCCGAAACACCCGCTGTCAGAAATGTGATGGCACGGCGGCGCGGCAAGGGCCTGCCTCCGCCGTGCCGCCGGATCAATCCTCGCTAAAGCCCGATCCCGCATTTGCGGGTGATTGGCACCAGATCACGCTGAAAGCGAATCCCCGCATTGCGATGGATCCGCGCCGCCAATCCGCCAAAGTCCGCCGCGTGGGTCAGTCTGTGTGCTTCACCGATGGCATATTCAACCTCGCGCACATAGGCCTCGGCCACGGGGCGGCCGCGCAGACGTTCAAGTTCGGCCAGCGCACAGGCAGACTTACCGCGCCGCTCGGGGCTCCAACGGGCCTTGGCAGGATCACTTCCCATCACGCTCAGCATCCGCCCATCCAGCGCGACCTGCGCCGCCTCATAGCGCGGCAGCAGGTCTTGAGCGCTGGCCGAAGTGGCGAAGAGGCCGACCAGCAGCGCTGCGGCTTTCATTATCATTTCGGCCCCCTCCTCCGCTTACATTGTGATGTTGGTGCCGCCGCCGTCCAGCAGCAGGTTCTGGCCCACGATAAAGCCTGCGTGCTGCGAACAGAGGAACGCACAAGCCGCGCCGAACTCTTCGCGCGTGCCATAGCGACCTGCGGGAATGCCAGCCTGCCGCTCGGCGCGGGCCTCATCCAGCGTAATGCCCTTGGCCTTGACCACACCCGCATCCAGCGAATCCGCGCGGTCGGTCGCGTGAATGCCCGGCAAAAGGTTGTTGATCGTGACCCCCTTGCCTGCCACCTGACGCGAGGTGCCCGCGACATAGCCGGTAAGCCCGGTCCGGGCGGAATTGCTGAGACCCAGCACGCCAATCGGCGCACGCACGGATTGGCTGGTGATATTGACCACCCGG
Organism: Sulfitobacter dubius; assembly: GCF_027214245.1. GTDB lineage: Bacteria > Pseudomonadota > Alphaproteobacteria > Rhodobacterales > Rhodobacteraceae > Sulfitobacter > Sulfitobacter dubius_A. The sequence goes on from NZ_JAPWHM010000003.1 coordinate 436,064, forward strand.
CCCCAGCCACGGTCCATCATGCCCGGCACCAGCGCTTTGATCAGCGCGATGGGGGCCAGCATATTGGCATCAAGCGCCTTGATGAAATCTTCGCGGTCCCAGTCATGCCACATCCCCGGAGGCGGGCCACCCGCGTTGTTGACGAGGATGTCACAGCCCTCAGCGGCCTTGATGACCAGCGCCTGCCCCTCCTCGGTGGCCACATCCGCCGCCACGGTAACGACCTCAACACCGTAATCCTGACGGATACGTTCCGCCGATGCCTCAAGCGCCTCTGCGCCGCGCGCGTTCATCACAAGGTTGACCCCTGCCGCCGCCAGCGCTTCGGCGCAGCCAAGGCCAAGCCCTTTGGACGAGGCACAGACCAGCGCCTTCTTCCCCTTGATTCCCAAATCCATTTCGCGATTCCTCCTATGCATTTGCATATGCCTACCACGCCCTGCGGCCAATGCCAGCAAATCACCCGAGCCTTGACCCATGCGGGCCACAATTCTACCTTATCCCGCTGGCGAAAGCCCCTGAACCAAAGGCCTGTCATGTCCCGCACCCGCACCGCCCCCGCCCAGAGCATTGCCGTCTACCGCGCCGAACAACTCCGCGCGAGCGACGGGGCGAATATGGGCGATACGCTGTCTTTTGCCGCTGAATTGGTGTTGGATGATGTCTATGAGCTGGACCGCGCAGCGGAGCCTTTGCGCGTGTCTCTGCTGACCCTGCCGGGCGATCAATTGCAGCTTGCCGAGGATACCGGCGTGGGCAGCCCCGGTGCGGACCTGCATCTCGACAGCCTGCTCACACTGATGTCGCCCGACGGCCAGACCCAAGAGGCGCTGCTGCTGGTCGAGGTCGATGGCCAAGGGCGCGCCGCTGAGGTTTACCTCTTGCCACTGGGGCCGCTGACCCCGCAAACGGGCTACCGCATTGTTGGGATTGATACCCAAACTGCGCAGCAGAAATTCGGCCAACTCGCCTGCGTGTCCTTCACACGCGGCACCCATATCTCGCTCAGCACCGGCGAGCTACGCCGCATCGAAGACCTCCGTATCGGTGACCGTATCCTAACCCGCGACGACGGCGTTCAGACCCTACGCTGGATTGGCCAGAGCACCCTGCGCGCGGTGGGCGATTTCGCTCCGATCTGCATTCGCGCAGGCACGCTGAACAACGAACATGACCTGATCGTCAGCCCCGATCACCGGCTGTTCATCTATCAACGTAGTGACGAGATGGGCGCGGGCCGGTCGGAACTGCTCGTGAAAGCGCGGCATCTGGTGAATGGCGACAGCGTGACGGTGCAGGACGGCGGCTTTGTCGACTACTTCCAACTGCTGTTTGACAGCCATCAGATCATCTATGCCGAGGGGATTGCTGCCGAATCCATGCTGGTCGACAGCCGCACCCGCTCGGTCCTACCGCCGGAAATGGCCGCAGCCTTGGGCGAGGTGATCCCCGGCCATTCCGATCTGCCCCATGCCGGGCTTGATCTGGCCGAGGCGCTGCTCAACCGCCCCGATGCGGCGGCGCTGCTGAGAAAAGCCTCAACCCGTTAGGGGGCCTCAACGGCGTAGTGAAACTCTTCCCGGACGATCTTGCCGTTCTTCACGTGGTAAACGCCGATCTCTTCCATCTGAAAGCGGTCGCCGCTCTGCTTGTCGGTGGCGTCGACCTTGAAGACCGCGCTGAACTGCTCATCGCCGAAATAGAACGGGCCTGAGACTTCGGTTGCGTGTTCCTCCATCGCGTTTTCCCACCAGTCGTGTTTGCCGTGGATCGCCTTAATCCCATGCGTCTCGCGCCCCTGCCCGCCCATATCCGCGGCCTCTACCGAAACGGCATCTTCGGCATATAATTTATCTAGATTCTCGCGCACCTTGGCGGCACCGGCACGGCAGCCGTCAACCAACTCTTGAGCAATCTCTTTCAGTTCCATCGCAAATCCCTCCATGTACCACTTATGTTCTCATGCTAGGCCTACGGTCGATTCGCAGCAATGCCCAGATTGCGCCCGGTCGCGGCGCAGCCTATATGGGGCGGATGTTGGATACGCCGCAAAACCGCCCCGCCCTGCCCGCCGAGATCGCGCGCCGTCGCACCTTTGCGATCATCAGCCACCCTGACGCGGGCAAGACCACGCTGACTGAAAAGTTCCTGCTGTTCGGCGGGGCCATTCAGATGGCTGGCCAAGTGCGCGCCAAGGGCGAAGCGCGGCGCACGCGCTCGGACTTCATGGCGATGGAGAAAGACCGGGGGATCTCGGTCTCGGCCTCGGCCATGTCATTCGATTTTCACAGTGGCGACACTAACTACCGCTTTAACCTCGTCGACACACCCGGCCACTCGGACTTTTCCGAAGACACCTACCGGACGCTGACAGCGGTGGATGCCGCCGTGATGGTAATCGACGGGGCCAAGGGTGTGGAAAGCCAGACGCAGAAACTCTTTGAAGTCTGCCGGATGCGCGATCTGCCGATCCTGACCTTCTGTAACAAGATGGACCGCGAGAGCCGCGACACTTTTGAAATCATTGACGAAATTCAAGAGAACCTCGCGATCGACGTGACACCGGCAAGCTGGCCCATCGGCGTGGGCCGCGATTTCGTCGGTTGTTATGACATGCTGCGCGACCGTCTGGAACTGATGGACCGCGCCGACCGGAACCGTGTGGCCGACAGCATCAAGATCGAAGGGCTGGACGATCCCAAACTTGAACAGCACGTCCCCGCCGCCCTGCTGGAAAAGCTGCGCGAAGATCTGGAGATGGCGCGTGAGTTGCTGCCACCTCTGGACCTCAAAGCGATGCACGAAGGGACGCTGACGCCGATCTGGTTCGGCTCTGCCATCAACTCCTTCGGCGTGCGCGAGTTAATGGAGGGAATCGCCAAATATGGGCCGGAACCACAGATCCAAGCCGCTACCCCGCGTCAGATTCTGCCAGAAGAAACAAAGGTTTCTGGCTTTGTTTTCAAGGTGCAAGCGAACATGGACCCAAAGCACCGCGACCGTGTGGCCTTTGTCCGCCTCGCCTCGGGGCATTTCGAGCGGGGCATGAAAATGACCCATGTGCGCACCAAAAAACCGATGACAATTTCCAACCCTGTCATGTTCCTTGCCTCCGACCGCGAATTGGCTGAAGAGGCCTGGGCGGGTGACATCATCGGCATCCCCAACCACGGGCAACTGCGCATCGGCGACACACTGACCCAAGGCGAAGCCCTGCGCGTCAGCGGTATCCCCTCCTTCGCGCCCGAATTGCTGCAATCGGTCCGCGCGGGCGATCCGCTGAAAGCGAAACACCTTGAGAAAGCGCTGATGCAATTTTCCGAAGAGGGTGCCGCGAAAGTGTTCAAACCCTCCATCGGCTCGGGTTTTGTCGTGGGCGTTGTGGGACAATTGCAATTCGAAGTGCTCGCCAGCCGGATCGAACTGGAATACGGGCTGCCGGTGCGGTTTGAGCCCTCGCAATTCACCTCGGCTCGCTGGGTGAATGGCACGAAACAAGCCGTTGATAAGTTTACCGAAAGCAACAAACAGCACATCGCTCATGACCACGACGGCGACATCGTTTACCTGACCCGCCTGCAATGGGACATCGACCGGGTTGAGCGCGATTACCCGGATGTGAAACTGACCGCGACCAAGGAAATGATGGTCTGAATTAGCCTCTCCGATATGGGTCGTAAGCCTTGATTTCGCGCGCAATCATGGCATTCTGACCCCAACCGGGGAGACGCGATGACGACGACGACGAAATGGGGGCTGGTTGCCACAATTTTGGCCCCCGCTGACGAGATTAGACGCTTTGCCGCCTACCATCTTGAGGCAGGCGCGCATCGGCTCTATCTATTTCTCGACGCTGAAAACCCAGAGGCTTTCGACAGTTTGAAAGCCCATCCCAAGATCCGCGTCGTCACCTGCGATGATGCCTATTGGCAAAAGCTTTGCGGCAAACGCCCGCAAAAGCATCAGGTCCGCCAAAGCCAGAACGCCACCCGCGCCTATAACCGCGCGGATGATGTAGATTGGCTGATCCATATGGATGTGGACGAGTTCCTTGTTGCCGAGCACCCTGTGGGAGAGGTGCTCGCCGCCCTGCCCGCAGCGCAAAAGATCGCCCGCATCCGCCCGATGGAGGCTTTGGCAGGCGATGCGACAGCTTTCAAAGCCTTCATTCCAAACGGCCCGCAGCGGGCGCAGATCGTGTCGGAGCTTTACCCAACCTATGGCGAATACGTCAAAGGGGGATTCTTGAGCCATTTGGCCGGAAAGATCTTTGTCCGCACCGGGATGGCCGACGTTCGCCTACAAATACACAACGTTTTTCAGAATGACGCGATGATTGAGGGGCCAGAGCAGCAGCCCGGCATTGATCTGGCACATCTGCACGCAAAAAGCTGGCCCGACTGGCTGGCCGCCTATCGCTACCGGCTGGAAAAAGGCTCTTACCGTTCCGATCTCGCCCCCAACCGACCCCGTGATCGCGGCGGGTTGTCGATGCATGAGCTTTTTTCCATGATCGAAGCCGAAGGGGGCGAGGCGGGATTACGCGCCTTTTTCAATGAGGTCTGCGCCGACGCCCCCGAGTTGCGCGCGACCCTAAAGGCGAAGGGTTTGCTGCGCCTTGCCGATCTCGACCTTGATGCAAAGGTGTCGCGCCATTTCGCAAGTTAAGCGCCTGAGAGGCCAAGTGTTTGACGGCTGGGCCGCAACTTGCTATGCGCTTTCGCAACATGCCGCGGCATATGCCGCCCCTTGGGCCATTCGGGCCGGCTTGTATTGCTGCCGCGGGCCAAGTCAGTGTCCGCTCAACCCGGACGCACATGACAAAATTTACCGATCTAAACCTGAATGCCAAGGTCCTCAAAGCTGTTGTAGAGGCTGGCTACGAATCGCCCACACCTATTCAAGCGGGCGCTATTCCCCCCGCTCTCGAAGGCCGCGACGTGTTGGGCATCGCCCAGACCGGCACCGGCAAGACCGCCAGCTTCACGCTCCCGATGCTGTCGCTGCTCGCCCGGGGCCGCGCTCGTGCGCGGATGCCGCGCAGCCTCGTGCTCTGCCCCACGCGGGAATTGGCAGCGCAGGTTGCTGAAAACTTCGATACCTATTCCAAGCACCTTAAGCTCACCAAAGCGCTGCTGATCGGCGGCGTGAGCTTTAAAGAGCAAGACAGGCTGATCGACAAAGGCGTCGACGTGCTGATCGCCACACCGGGCCGCCTTTTGGACCATTTCGAACGCGGCAAGCTGATCCTCTCGGACGTGAAAGTCATGGTTGTGGACGAAGCCGACCGGATGCTCGACATGGGGTTCATCCCGGACATCGAACGCATCTTCGGCCTCACGCCCTTCACCCGTCAGACGCTGTTCTTCTCGGCCACCATGGCGCCCGAGATCGAGCGGATCACCAACACTTTCCTCAGCAATCCTAAGCGGATCGAAGTGGCACGTCAGGCCACCACGAGCGAGACCATCGAACAGGGCGTTGTCATGTTCAAAGCCTCGCGCAAGGACCGTGAAGCCACCGAGAAGCGCAAGTTGCTGCGTCTGCTGATCGACGCCGAAGGCGAGAAATGCACCAACGCGATCATCTTCTGCAACCGCAAGATGGACGTGGATACCGTTGCTAAGTCTTTGAAGAAATACGGCTATGACGCCGCCCCGATCCACGGCGATCTGGACCAAAGCCAGCGGACCAAGACGCTCGAAGGCTTCCGTAATGGCGAGCTGCGTTTCCTCGTGGCCTCAGACGTTGCCGCGCGTGGGCTTGATGTGCCAAGCGTGAGCCATGTCTTCAACTTCGACGTGCCCAGCCACGCCGAGGATTACGTTCACCGCATTGGCCGCACCGGCCGTGCGGGCCGCGACGGCAAGGCGATCATGATCTGCCAGCCCCGCGACGACAAGAACTTTGAAGACGTCGAGCGTCTGGTGCAAAAAGAAATTCCGCGCATCGAGAACCCGCTTGGCAATGCCAAACCGGCAGAAGAGGCGTCTGACGCCCCGGCCAAGACCGATGACAAGCCCAAGCGCACCCGGTCACGCAGCCGCAAGTCGGACAGGCCACAGGCCGATAAGCCGCAGACTGAGCAACCGCAGGTCGACGCGCGCCAAACGGATAAGCCCCAGACGGATAAGCCTCAGTCGGATAAGCCCGCTGAGACCTCCAATGAGGCCAAGCAGCCGCAGGCCGAGGCACCGAAAGAGGCCAAAACCGATGTGGCTCCAGAGCGCGAAGCCGAAGGCACGCAGGGCGGGCGCAAGTCACAGCGCGGCGGCAACAATGACAAGCCTTCGCGTGGTCGGGGCCGGAATGACAAACGCGGTGGCAACGACAACCGCGTCGTCGGGCTGGGAGATCATACGCCTGACTTCATCGGCCTAAGCTTCCGCGAGCGCATCTGAAACCAGCCCCACGCGGGCATGAATTCGCCGCTGATCCCTGCCGGGATTGGCGGCTTTTTCGTCTGTGCTATGTGAGGGGAAACCTCTCAGATAGGACCATTATGCTGCGCCCTGCTCTCTTTGCCTTCACCCTTGCCCTGACCGCCCTCATCTCTGCCCCCGCCAGCGCCGAACGCTGCCGTGCCGAGGTCAACGGTGCCGAAGTTGTCGTAGAGGCCGAGAATTTCGCCAATTTCGCCGAGGAAGTCGGCGCACGCGAACGGCTGATGAATTGGCCCGCACGGAAATGGAGCAGCCTTTGGGGCGCCCCACCCGCCTGTGACAGCGGGGTGCTGTTCGACTACCTTGCCACCACCGTGCCGCTCGACCAGATCGACGGCTATTGCCTGACCGCCACACCCGAGGATGGGCATTTCCTGATCCCCGGCGCGCGAAACTATCGCGGCTATTGCAAAAAGACCTTTTGCGAACGGGTGAACACCACCAAGGAAGAGACCGTCGAGATCAGCACGAACATCGCACGATCCGCGGTCGACACCATCAGCCAGCCAGACAACCTACGCGCCGTAGCGCATAAATCCGGGGCCTTCATTTTGACGGGAGGGGCATCTGCACTGAGCGCCAATCTGGCGACTACAGGCACGACGCTGGCCACCGCGCTATCGACCCCCGCCGCCCTTGCGGCCACGGGGGTGAGCGTGGTCGCAGTGGGCGGCGCGGTCTATATGTGCAGCGGTGGGGAGGAGGTCAGCTCAGACGGCTGACCACCACGGTGACTTCGGGCTTCTTGCCGATTTCGTCATAAGACGACTGACGTGCGACCTTTTTCAGACCGTCGTTCAGCTTGTCATCATCGCGCAGGGTGGCGGCTTTCTGACGGTTCAGCCACTGGCTGAGGTCTTGCTCCAGCACATCCACAAGCGGTGCATTGGAGCGGCCCGTTTCAGGCAGACCCATCAGATCAACCCAAGGCTCGCCCAAGGGCTCATCATCCGCATCCAAAATCATGGTCACGGTGGCATGGCCGTTCAGCGCCATGCGGATACGGTCGCGGATCACACCATCCAGCGCGCCAACCTGAACCGACCCGTCCAGATACATGCGGCCCGTGTCGACATGTTCAACCACTTTGGGCTTGTTGCCCGACAGGTCGATCATCATTCCGTTCACGGCCAGCACGCCGGTGATGCCCTTGGCATTGGCAATCTTCACATGCTCGCGCAGGTGACGGTGCTCGCCGTGCATGGGGATCAGAACCTGCGGTTTGACGATGGCATGCAGCGTCTCAAGGTCCGGGCGGTTCGCGTGGCCCGACACGTGATAGAGCCCCGAGGAATCATCCACCACATCCACACCCTTTTCAGAGAACTGGTTGATGATGCCGATCACGCCGCGCTCATTGCCCGGGATGGTCTTCGAGGAAAAGAGGAACAGATCGCCCTCTTTCAACTCGATGCCCTGATACTTCCCCCGTGCCAACTGCGCAGAGGCCGCGCGGCGTTCACCTTGGCTGCCGGTGACCAGCAGCATCAGGTTCTCGCGCGGGATGGCGCGGGCATTTTCGGGAGAGATAACAGGCGGGAAGTCTGCCATCACACCGGTCTGGATCGAGGCTTCGACCATGCGGTTCATTGCACGGCCCAGCAGAACGATCGACCGCCCTGCCCGTGCGCCCGCTTCTGCCAGCGTTTTAACCCGCGCCACGTTGGAGGCAAAGGTCGTGGCGACGACCATGCCCTCGGCACTGCTGACCAACTTTTCGATCTCCGGCCCAACGGTCGCTTCCGAGCGGCCGGGATGAGCGGAGAAGACATTGGTGCTGTCGCAGATCAGCGCATTGACGCCATCCTTGCAGACCTCGGCCCAAAGCGCGTCGTCAAAGGCTTCGCCGACGCCCGGCGTACGGTCGATCTTGAAGTCGCCGGAGTGGATCGTGCGCCCCTCTGGCGTGTCGATGACCATGGCCGAGGATTCAGGGATCGAATGCGAGATCGGCAGGAAGCCCACTTTGAAGGGGCCTGCGGTGATCTGCTCTGGCCATGCGCTTACCGTGGTGACCGCGTCTTCGGGGTGACCATGTTCAGACATCTTCCGGCGGGCGATATTGGCGGTAAAGGCACGCGCATAGATCGGCGCTTTCAGCACTTCATAGGAATGCGCGATGGCGCCAATGTGGTCTTCGTGGGCGTGGGTGATAAAGATCGCTTCGATCTGATCGCGACGCTTCTTCAGCCAAGAGATGTCGGGCAGGATCAGGTCCACGCCCGGCGTGCTGTCCATGTCCGGAAAAGCGACACCGATGTCGACGACGATCAGCCGTTCTTTACCGGGTTTGCCGTAGCCGTAGACATAGGCGTTCATGCCAATTTCACCCGCCCCACCGAGGGGCAGATAGATAAATCGTTCGCTGCTCATATTATTCAGCTTTGTCCTTATTATAATCGTGGATCACGGTCAGGCCGTGCATCGTGAGTTCATCTTGATAATCATCGAACAGGTCGACTGCCTGCTGAAACAGCGGTGCCAGACCCCCCGTGGCGATAACGCGCATGGATCTTGCACGTTCCGCCCTTATGCGCTCACATATCTCACGAACCAGCCCGACATAACCCCAAAAGACACCGGACTGCATACAGGCGACGGTATTGGTGCCAATGACGTTTTGAGGTTTGGAAATATCGACATGCGGTAGGGCAGCCGCGGCGTTGTGCAGCGCCTCTAGGCTGAGGTTCACCCCCGGCGCGATCACCCCCCCGATATAGGCCCCATCATCGGCCACTACGTCAAAGGTCGTGGCGGTGCCAAAATCCACCACGATCAAGTCGCCGCCGTAAAGATCAAAGCCCGCTACGGTGTTCACCAGCCGGTCCGGCCCGACCTGCGTGCCTGCATCCACGCGCACGTCAATGGGCAGCGCACACCCGGGTTTGCCCACCACGAAAGGGCGCGTGTGAAAGTAGCGATCCGCCAAAACGCGCAGGTTAAACACCACCCGGGGCACGGTTGAGCTAATGATCATATCGGTGATGTCAGCATCGATATTCTGAAGCCGCATCAGCGTGTTAAGCCAGACGTAATATTGATCAGCCGTACGCTTCCATTCGGTCGAGGTGCGCCACGTGGCGATAAACTCTTCCCCGTCCCAGATAGAGAACACGGTATTGGTATTGCCGCAGTCGATTGCCAGAAGCATGGTGCCTCTCCTCCCCCAGATTTTAGAAAAACACATCCGCTGCGGTGATAGGCACCGCGCCGTCGCGGGTGCGCAGGATCAGATTGCCTGCGCCGTCTACATCTTCAAAAACGCCGGTGATCTCATCGCGCATCGTGCGGGCTGTGATGACCTCTCCGAGCCGCGCGGCATGGGCGAGCCATGCGCTGCGGATTGTGGCGAAACCATAGGTGGTGAATTGATCTTCCAGACCGGCATATTCTTGCGCAAGGATGTTAAGGAAGTCTTCGGCGGCCACATTGGCCCCCGCCTCGCGCAGTGTCACGGCAGGCAGAGCGCGTGCCTCAAGCGTACTCGCCTCCGGTGCATGGGCAAGGTTCACGCCAATCCCAATCGCCAGATGATCGCCGACACTTTCCAGAAGGATCCCTGCCGCCTTGCCACCGCGCAGCAGCACATCATTCGGCCATTTCAACGCAAAGGCATCCTCACGCCCGGTCACCGCAACAAAGGCGCGGAAAAGCGCCAGCGACGTCACGAAGGACCGCAGCGCGGCGACGCCGGGCGGCTCTGTGCGCGGCATCATCAGCGTGGCCGCGAAATTTCCGCGCGGCGTGGTCCAGCTTCGACCCCGCCGGCCCCGGGCGGCGGTCTGCTCCAGTGCGAGGATCCAAGTTGGCGCGGTCAGCTCTTGCTGTAACCGCGCCGCCTCTGAGAGGGTGGAATCAAGCGTGTCATAGACGCGCCGGCCATAGCCTTCCGGCCAAGGAGTCATCTGGTGGTCCGGCCCGTCTTGCGCCGCACCGCTCAGTTCACCAGCGAGGCCGCAGCCGAGGCGGCTATGCCTTCGACACCGAACATATTCGCGATCCCCACGATCATGATGACGGCAGAGGCCATCAACACCACAGTCAGCACGCCACCGTTCTGGTGATCCAATGTGTCAGAACGCTCTTCGCCAAAATACATGTAGAAGACGATCCGCAGGTAGTAATAAGCGCCGATCACACTGGCGATCACGCCCGCGACCGCGAGCCATGCCATATTGGCGTCATAGGCCGCGCGCAGCACATAGAACTTGCCAAAGAAACCCAGCATCGGCGGCACACCGGCAAGGCTGAACAGCAGCACCAGCATCGCCAGCGCCCGGCCCGGATTGGTCTTGGCATACATATTGAGCAGGGTGATATCCGTCACCGGTGCGCCGTCTTTCTGCATCAGCAGAATAAAGGCGAAGGTCCCGAGGTTCATCGTCACATAGATCGCCATATAGACCAGCATCGCCTGCACGCCGAAGGCAGTGCCTGCAGCCAAGCCCATCAGGGCATAGCCCATGTGGGCAATCGACGAAAAGGCCATCAGACGTTTGATATTGGTCTGACCAATCGCGGCGACAGAACCAAAGAACATCGACAGCACCGACAGCAGCGCCACGATCTGGCTCCAGTCGCTGACGATCTGACCGAAGGCGTCATGCATCACCCGTGCGAACAGACCCATAGCGGCGACCTTGGGCGCGGTGGCAAAGAAGGCCGCAATCGGGGTCGGCGCGCCCTCATAGACGTCCGGTGTCCACATGTGGAACGGCACGGCAGAAACCTTGAAGGCGAGGCCCGAAATCAAGAAGACCAGACCAAAGAGCAGCCCCAGCGAGGTTTCCCCGGTTTGCGCGGTGGTAATGATTCCAGCGAAAGCCGTGGTCCCAGCGTAGCCATAGACAAGCGATGCACCGTAAAGCAGCAGACCCGAGCTGAGTGCGCCAAGCACAAAATACTTCAGGCCCGCTTCGGTCGATTTGACTGAGTCGCGGCGGAGCGAGGCGACAACGTAAAGCGCAAGGGATTGCAATTCCAACCCCATGTACAGCGCCATCAAGTCGCCAGCGCTGACCATCATCATCATGCCGACAACAGCCAAGGCCACCAGCATCGGATACTCAAACCGCAGCAAACCGCGCAGCTGCATATAGCTTTCCGACATGACCAAAACAGCCGCCGCCGACAGCAGGATCGCCACTTTGGCAAAGCGTGCGAAACTGTCGTCGATGAACATGCCGTGGAAGGCGATGTTGGTGGAGCCGTCACCCGACATAGCCACCCAACCGGCCAGCAGTACCATTACCACCGCGGTCACCCAGACGAGCACCCCGGCGGCCTTGTCTTTCGACGTATAGACCGCGCCAAGAAGGCCAAGCAGGGCAAACCCCGCAAGGACGATCTCGGGCAGAATGATGTTCAGATCAGCGGATATCATGCGCCAAGTCCTTCTTAATGCGAGGCATCGGCGGTCTGCACAGCGGTGTCAGCCGCCTCCAGCGCCATGTCGTAATTGTCAACGAGAGCAGCCACCGACGGCCCGATCATATCCAGCACCAGCGCCGGATAGACGCCCAAGATCAGGGTCATCGCCACCAGCGGCGCAATGATCCATTTCTCACGCGCGGTCATATCGGTGATCGCCTTGAGGCTTTCTTTGATCAGGTCGCCCATCACCACGCGGCGATAGAGCCACAGCGCATAGGCCGCCGAGAAGATCACCCCGGTCGTGGCCACAGCCGCCACCCAAGTGTTCACTTGGAAGGTCGCCATCAACGTCAGGAATTCCCCCACGAAACCGGATGTGCCCGGCAGGCCCACGTTGGCCATGGTGAAAAACATAAAGACCAGCGCATAGGCGGGCATGCGGTTCACCAGACCGCCGTAAGCGTCGATCTCTCGGGTGTGCATCCGGTCATAGATCACGCCGACGCTGAGGAATAGCGCGCCGGAGATGAAGCCGTGGCTGATCATCTGGAAAATCGCCCCGTCAATCCCCTGCTGGTTCGCCGCAAAGATGCCCATGGTCACGAAACCCATGTGTGCGACCGAGGAATAGGCGATCAGCTTTTTCATGTCCTGCTGCACCAGCGCCACCAGCGAAGTGTAGACGATGGCAATGGCCGACATCCAAAGGATCAGCGGCGTCATCACCTCGGCCCCCACGGGGAACATCGGCAACGAAAACCGCAGGAAGCCGTAGCCGCCCATCTTGAGCAGGATCGCCGCCAGAACCACAGAACCCGCCGTCGGGGCCTGAACGTGTGCATCGGGCAGCCATGTGTGCACTGGCCACATCGGCATCTTGACCGCGAAGCTGGCAAAGAAGGCAAGGAACATCAGTGTCTGCATGCCACCGACGATCTGAATCCCCAGCAGCTCAAAGCTCTCGGAGCCGAAGTTGTGGGTCAGCAGGCTGATCTCGCAGCCGCCGATGCAGGTTGTGCCCGCTTCGGTAAACATCGCCACCATCGCAACCAGCATCAGTACCGAGCCGAGGAAGGTGTAGAGGAAGAACTTGAAGCTCGCGTAGATACGCTCTTTCCCGCCCCAGATGCCGATGATCAGGAACATCGGGATCAGACCCGCCTCAAAGAAGAGGTAGAAGAGCACCAGATCCAGCGCCATGAACACGCCGAGCATCAGCGTCTCCAGCAGCAGGAAGGCGATCATGTATTCCTTGACGCGATGCTCGACGTTCCAGCTCGCCGCGATGACCAGCGGCATCATGAAGGTGGTCAGCATCACGAAGAGGATCGAAATCCCGTCAACGCCAAGGCGATACTTCAGCCCCAGCAGCCAATCGGCCTCATCCACGAATTGGAAGTCGGTGTTGGACGGGTCAAAATCAAAGAGGACAAAAAGCGAGATCAGAAAGGTGACCGTCGTGGTGATGAAGGCCAGCCATTTCGCGTTGCGCCCGGCAGCGGCATCGTCGCCCCGCAGGAAGACCGCGAGGATCAGTGCAGCGAAGGCCGGAATGAATGTGATGATTGAAAGCAGATGCGTATCCATCAGTTCGCTCCTCCGCTCATCGTCATCCATGTCACCAGAACGGCGATGCCGATCACCATGGCGAAGGCATAGGTGAAGATATAGCCCGTCTGTGCCTTACCCGCGAGGCGGGTGAAGAAGGGGATGATCCCCATGGCGACGCCATTGAGCGTGCCGTCGATCACAGTGCCATCGCCGCGTTTCCACAGGAACCGGCCGATCGTTTTGGCGGGACGCACGAAAATCACGTCGTAAACCTCATCAAAGTACCATTTGTTTTTCAGGAACAGGTAAAGCGGGCGTTGGTTTGCCGCCAAACGTCCCGGGACGGTTGGGCTCCAGATATAGAACCACAGGGCCATGACCAGACCGGCCAGCATCGCGATGAAGGGCGAGACCTTGACCCATTTCGGGGCGGCATGGGCGTCGTCCAACACATGGTTATCGGGTGCAAAGTAAAGCGCCCCCTCGCCCGGCGCACCGCCAAAGGCTTCGTGGTGCGCGCCCGCGTCCTGATGACCTTCGACCAGCGCCTCGGCTCCGTGATCACCGTCGACCGGGCCAGTGGCACCGTGGTCATCCTCAGCCCCTTCGACATGAGCGTCGCCGCCTTCGGCCATTTCAGCCATCGGGATGCCGTAGAATTTGCCAACCTGATCAGCGTGGCCAAAGAAGCTGCCGTACCAAACCATCCCAGCAAAGACCGACCCGAGCGCCAGAACACCAAGCGGGATCAGCATGACCATCGGGCTTTCATGCGCGTGTTCATGCGTGTGCTTGTCGCCCCGCGGCGCGCCGAAGAAGGTGAGGAAAATCAAACGCCAGCTGTAGAAGCTCGTCATCGCCGCGGCGATCACCAGCATCCAGAAGCCATACATGGACCCACCGCCCCAAGCGCTTTCGATGATCGCGTCTTTCGACAAGAAGCCCGCGAAACCGATATGCGTGAGCGGAATGCCAACACCGGTAATGGCCAACGTGCCGATCATCATCGCCCAGAAAGTATAGGGAATTTTCTTACGCAGACCGCCGTAGTTGGTCATGTCTTGCTCATGGTGCATCGCATGGATGACCGAGCCCGCGCCCAAGAAGAGCATCGCCTTGAAGAAAGCGTGCGTGAACAGGTGGAACATCGCCGCCGAATACATGCCCACACCCGCCGCCACGAACATATAGCCAAGCTGCGACATGGTCGAATAGGCGATCACACGTTTGATGTCGGTTTGCACAAGGCCGATGGTCGCCGCGACAAAGGCTGTCGTCGCACCGATTACTGTGACAAAGGCCATCGCTTCGGGCGCAAATTCCATCACCGGCGACATGCGGCAGACGAGGAAGACACCCGCGGTCACCATGGTCGCCGCGTGGATCAGAGCCGACACAGGTGTCGGACCTTCCATCGCGTCGGGCAGCCAAGTGTGCAGGAACAATTGCGCCGACTTACCCATCGCGCCGAGGAAGAGCAGGAAGGCGATCAGGTTCGCCGCATTCCAATCGTTCCACAGGAAAGTCACCGTCTGCTCAGCCAAATCGGGTGCCGCGGCAAAGATATCGTCAAAGCGGATCGAGTCTGTCAGCATATAGAGGCCGAAGATGCCCAGCAGGAAAGCAAAATCCCCCACCCGGTTGACGACAAAGGCTTTCATCGCCGCGGCATTGGCCGACGGCTTGCGGAAGTAGAAACCGATCAGCAGGTAGGAAGCGACACCGACGCCCTCCCAACCGAAGAACATCTGAACGAGGTTGTCCGCTGTGACCAGCATCAACATCGCGAAGGTAAAGAAGGACAGATAGGCGAAGAACCGGGGGCGATAGCTTTCGTTATCGCGGAAGTTCTCGTCATGGGCCATGTAGCCGAAGGAATAGAGGTGCACGAGACTCGACACCGTGGTGATCACGATCAGCATGATCGCGGTCAAACGGTCCATGCGGATCGCCCAATCGGTGCTCAGCGTCCCGCTTTCAATAAAGCGCAGGATCTGAATTTGCTCGGTCGGGCCGTCCAGCGCTAGGAAAACCACCCAAGACAGGAAAGCGGCGAGGAACAATAGCCCGGTGGCGACCCACTGGGCGGCCTTCTCACCAATGATCTTCCAGCCGAAACCGCAGAGGATGGCACCCACCAGCGGGGCGAATAGGATCGTGGTTTCCATTGCCTCAGCCCTTCATCACGTTGACATCTTCCACCGCGATCGAGCCACGGTTGCGGAAGAAACAGACCAGAATGGCGAGGCCAATGGCGGCCTCGGCGGCGGCGACGGTGAGTACGAAAAGCGTAAACACCTGCCCCGTCAGATCACCAAGGAAGCTGGAGAAAGCAACGAGGTTGATGTTCACCGCGAGCAGCATCAATTCGATGCTCATCAGCAGAATGATCACGTTCTTGCGGTTCAGGAATAGCCCGAAGATGCCGATGACAAACAGCGTCGCCGCCACTGTCAGGTAATGCTCAAGTCCGATCATGTCGTCCCTTACGTTCCCGCCCCTTGATGGGCTTTGGTCGCGCCCCATTTGATGGGGCTTTTAGTATCACTTTGCCCCGGCTGCCACCGGGATTGATCGGGTTTTAGCCGATAAAGCTGTAGCCGCCGAAAAACACGACGATCAACACCACGACCAGTACCACGATTGTTGTTCTCGACATTTCGACGTCCCTTTTCTCTCTTAGTTCAGCCGTTCTTTTTCAAAGAGAACGGCCCCGGAATTTTTAAAAAATTTCGCTTGTTACAGGCCCTGCCCCGACTTCACGTCGCGCAGCTCCATCGCTTTGGCCGGGTCGCGCATCATCTGGGCCACCACGTCTTGGCGCTTCACGTCCTTGCGGTGACGCAATGTCAGCACGATCGCCCCGATCATCGCCACCAACAGGATCAGACCCGCCAGTTGGAAGAGCAGGAAGTAGCGATCATAGAGCAACAAGCCGAGCGCTTCGGTGTTGAAACGGGTGGGATCAATGGCATTGGCGCGCAGGCTCTCAGCCGCTTCGCTCTGCTCCCATGCGCCAAAGGCCATGACGAATTGCATCAAGATCACCAGAGCGATCAACAGCGCCAGCGGCATATACCGCGCCATCTCGGCCTTAAGCTCGGCGAAATCTACGTCGAGCATCATGACCACGAAGAGGAAAAGCACCGCCACCGCGCCGACATAGACGATGACCAGCAGCATCGCCACGAACTCCGCGCCGAGCAGAACGAAGAGCCCCGCCGCCGAGAGGAAGGACAGGATCAGCCAAAGCACCGAATGCACCGGGTTGCGGCTGATCACCGTGAACAGTCCGCCGGTGATGACGCTGATCGCGAAGAGGTAAAATGAAAAGACCGTCATGCGCCGTCTTCCTTCTTGGTATCTTTTTCTTCGTCTAAGACCGATTGCGCCAGTTCCAGCGCCCGGGTCATCGCCGGCAGCCCGGCAAAAACCGACATCTGGCTAATCGTCTCGACGATATGTTGTTTGGTGGCCCCGGCCTCGCGCGCGTGGCGCACGGTTTGGCGGAGGGCCATATCATTCTGCGCGCCCTGCATGGTCAGCCCCGCGAGGGTCAGAAGCAGCCGCGTCCGCGCGTCCAGCCCGCCCTTGTTCACCGTGTCGCCGAACCAGAAATCCATCATTTCCTTCGGCATGGTGCCCATCATCGCCTCGAACCCTTTTGGCGAAAAAGCATCCATCGCTGGAAAGGCTTTCGCCATTTCCTGCGCCTGCTTCATCATCGCATCAAAAGGGTTCTTGGGATCACTCATCTGTAGGGTGCGTCCATTTCGAGGTTGCGGGCAATCTCGGCTTCCCAGCGTTCGCCGTTGTCCAAAAGCTTGGCCTTGTCGTAGTACAGCTCTTCGCGGGTCTCGGTCGAAAATTCGAAGTTCGGCCCTTCGACAATCGCATCCACCGGACAGGCTTCCTGACAGAAACCGCAGTAGATGCATTTGGTCATGTCGATGTCATAGCGCGTGGTGCGGCGGCTGCCGTCTTCGCGGGCTTCGGCGTCGATGGTGATCGCCTGCGCGGGGCAGATCGCTTCGCACAGCTTACAGGCGATGCAACGCTCTTCACCATTGGGATATCGGCGCAACGCATGCTCCCCACGGAAACGGGGCGACAGTGGCCCCTTTTCATGCGGGTAGTTCAGCGTCGTTTTTGGCGCAAAGAAATAGCGCATCCCCAACATGAACGCCTTGGCGTAGTCTGCCAGCAGGAAGTATTTCGCGGCGCGGGTGTAATCCATCTGTGCCATATCAGCCCCCTACGGTCCAACGGGCATAGATACCCCAGAACCAATCGAATTTTGCAGCGAATGCCACGAAGACCACCCAGAACAGCGAGAACGGCAGGAAGACTTTCCAACCCAGCCGCATCAGCTGGTCATAGCGGTAGCGCGGCGTGATCGCCTTCACCATGGAGAACATGAAGAAGACCATCAGCATCTTGATGAACATCCAGAAGAAGCCATCGGGCAGGAACGGCACGGGCGACAGCCAGCCGCCGAAGAACATCAGCGACACCAGTGCGCACATCAGCACCACGGCCACCAATTCGCCGATCATGAAGAGCAGGAACGGCGTCGAGGAATATTCTACCTGATAGCCCGCCACCAGTTCCGATTCTGCTTCCGGCAGATCGAACGGCGGGCGGTTGGTTTCCGCCAGCGCCGAGATGAAGAACAGGATCAACATCGGGAAGTGCGGCAGGAAGTACCAGTTGAACAGACCCCAGTCACCATCCTGCGCCGCCACGATGGACGAGAAGTTCATCGAACCGGTCGAGAGGATCACGCCGATGATGATCAGGCCGATCGACACTTCGTAGGAAATCATCTGCGCGGCAGAGCGCAGCGAACCAAGGAAGGGGTATTTCGAGTTCGACGCCCAACCGCCCATGATCACGCCGTAAACCTCAAGCGAGGAGACGGCGAAGACATAGAGGATCGCCACGTTAATGTCCGACAGGATCCAGCCTTCGTTGAAAGGGATCACCGCCCAAGCGATCATCGCCATGACAAAGGAAATCATCGGCGCAAGGAAAAAGACCCCCTTGTCTGCGCCCGCCGGAACCACCACTTCCTTAACGATATATTTGAGGAAGTCGGCAAAACTCTGAAGCAGGCCGAAGACGCCCACAACGTTGGGGCCACGGCGCATCATCACGGCGGCCCAGATCTTGCGGTCGGCATACATGAGGAAGGCAAGCGCCAGCAGCAACGGCACCACCAGCAGCAACACCTGCCCAACCGTCAGCAGGCCGATGCCCAGATAGGTGTTGTAAAAGAAATCAGCCATAAGTCCTCACACCGTCGGAATGCCGCGTTCCGCGCATTGAAACGCGGTCACTTCGGCATCAATTGTCTTCAAGCCTTTCGGCAGGCTCGGCGAGATTGTGTAAACAGCATCTGCCCGCCATATGCCACCCTCTTCGGTGACATTTGTCCGCACATGACGTGCAAAACCGTAGCCCCGGATCAACGTATATTGCGCTGCAGCACATTCGGCGTAGTCCGACACGTCTTGGTTCGACAACGCCTTGGTCATGGCCACGTTAAACTGCACCAAATCACCGTCCAAAAGCTGGGTTTCCACCCCCTTGTACTCGGGGATAAAATCCTCGGCTACCGGCACCTGCGGTTCGCAGGCGGCCAGCAGCATCAAGGGGGCCAGCATCATGGCTCTCACTCCGCCGCCATCGGCTCGGCCCGGCGCGCGGCGGCCAGAGCCGACAGTTCCGCCATCAACTGGCTGGCCCGCGCGATCGGATTGGAGAGATAGAAGTCGCGTACCGTCGGCGCGAAAGAGGCATCGCCCAGCTTACCGGCAGGCAGCGCGGCCCATTCGTTTTCCGGCACCTCATCGACATTCGCCAGATGCGGCACGGCCTCGGTCAGCTTGCGGCGCAGCTGCGCGATGGAATCATAGCCCAACTGTGCGCCCAGTTCAGCCGAGAGCGCCCGGAGAATCGCCCAATTTTCTTTGGCCTGACCGGGCGCAAACCCGGCACGCTGTGCCAGTTGCGGACGGCCTTCGGTGTTGACGAACAGACCCGGCTCTTCGGTATAGGCGGCACCCGGCAGGATGATGTCGGCGCGGTGCGCGCCGCGGTCGCCATGGCTGCCTTGATAGATCACGAAGGGCCCAGCACCGATTTCAACTTCGTCCGCGCCGAGGTTATAGATCACCTCTGCCGCGTTCACGGCGTCCATGCCGTTTTCGGCTGTGGCACCAATATCCATCGCCCCCACACGCGCGGCGGCGGTGTGCAGGATCATCAGCTTGCTCTTGGTCTTTTCGGCCAGTTCCATCGCCTTCGCCAGCACGGCATCGCCATCGGCTTCGCGCAGTGCGCCTTGGCCGACAACGATCACCGAAGGCTGCTCTAGCACTTCGTCGAAGTCGCTGCCCATTAGTTTATCGAGCGTCGCGCGGTCATTGCCCAGATGGTGATGCGGGTACGTCAGATCAGCGGCTTCGCCGATCAAGCCAACCTCTGCGCCATTGCTCCACGCTTTGCGGATGCGCGCGTTAAGCACTGGCGCTTCAACCGCGGGGTTGGTGCCGATCAGTTGGATCATCTTGGCGTTATCAAGGTCTTCGATCCGCGCGTTGCCGACATAACCGAAACGGTTTCCTGCAGGCAGCTTCGCGCCATCGGTGCGACATTCGACGACTCCGCCCTGCCCTTCGATCAACTGCTTCAGCGCAAACGCGGCTTCGACCGACGCCAGATCACCGACGAGACCGGCAAGCTTCTTGCCCTTCATCGCGGCAGCGGCGGCATTCAGCGCCTCGGGCCAGCTGGCTTTGCGCAGTTTACCATTCTCACGGATATATGGTGTATCCAGACGCTGGCGGCGCAGACCGTCCCAAACAAAGCGCGTCTTGTCGGAAATCCACTCTTCGTTCACGCCGTCATGGTTGCGCGGCAGGAAGCGCATGACTTCACGGCCCTTGGTATCGACCCGAATGTTGGAGCCAAGCGCATCCATCACATCGATGCTCTCGGTCTTGCTGAGTTCCCACGGACGGGCAGTAAAAGCGTAGGGCTTGGAAACCAGCGCCCCCACCGGGCACAGGTCAATGATATTGCCCGACAGGTTGCTGTCGATCAGCGAGCCCAGATAGGTCGTGATCTCCGCATCCTCGCCCCGGCCGGTCTGGCCCATGACATGCTGCCCCGCGACCTCGGTCGTGAAGCGCACGCAGCGGGTGCAGGAAATGCAGCGAGTCATATGGGTTTCGACCAGCGGGCCCAGATCGAGGTCTTCGGTCGCCCGCTTCGGCTCGCGGTAGCGCGAGAAGTCGACGCCGTAGGCCATGGCCTGATCCTGAAGATCACACTCACCGCCCTGATCGCAGATCGGGCAATCCAGCGGGTGGTTGATGAGCAGGAATTCCATCACGCCCTCGCGGGCCTTCTTGACCATGGGCGAATTGGTTTTCACGACCGGCGGCTGGCCTTCCGGGCCGGGGCGCAGGTCACGCACCTGCATGGCGCAGGAGGCGGCGGGCTTGGGCGGCCCGCCGACGACTTCAACAAGACACATCCGGCAGTTGCCAGCGATCGACAGACGCTCGTGGTAACAGAAACGCGGTACTTCGATGCCGACCTGCTCGCAGGCCTGAATGAGCGTCATCGCCCCTTCGACTTCGACTTCTTTACCGTCGATGATGATTTTGCGGATATCGCTCATAAGCTCACTTTGCCTTCAGTAACGAACCGATCCGGCTCGATTTTTGAATCTCTTCGCGTCCAAGCGCACAATAGCTTTGCGGGTCCGAAGTATCGACCCCCTTGGCCTTGAAAAACGCGGCGCCCCGCGCTCTCATGCGCGCTTTTTCAGCGTCACTATCAATATAGGCGTCGATCTCGGCGTCGGAGTAGCCCAGATCGCCTGCCTTGCCCTTCAAGTCCCATGCCATCTTGACCGCGCGCAGCATCCGCGCGCTGATGTCGGGGCAGTTTTTCCGGATGATGTCGGCAACGCCCATGTCCAAGAGCGCGTCGTCGATCGCGGCCACTTCGCGCAGCGGCGGTTTGGCGACTGCCGGTGTCACGGTGGCGGCGGTCAGACTCAGGCCCATCACGGCGATCATCAGGGTGCGCATATCAATTCTCCTTCATGCAGCGGGCCGGAACGGCCCGTCTGACAGATGGAGATTTGGAGCTATGATATTCAATATCACCGCCCCCAAGGCCCGCAGGCCCGCGATATGTCGCCGATGCGATCACTGGGGGCAGCGCCCCTGAAAGGTCAGCGCCCCGCCATCGAACCGCAGCGCGCTTGCCGGGGCATCGGGGCCAAAGGTCCAGTCTATGACTGAGCTGCCGTAGTTGCCGACACAGTATTTCACCGCCTCATAACGCGCCGCTGCGCGGGCGCCGTCAATGGATTTCCCAGCATCCTTGACCGTCACCTGAAATACGTCGCGCTGGCCATCCACCTTACGCAGCTTGGTGCTGAAATACTGCCCGTCAAAGGCAACACGCTCACCATTATTGGCACAGCCTGCCAGCAGAGCGCTGACCGTCAAAACCGTCAAAGCATATTTCATAGACCTACTCCGCTGCGCCTTGGGCCCGGCTTTGCCGACCGCCCCCGCGCCTGTTGTGGACGGACGCGCCTGACACGCGCCCGCTATCGCCGCTCCTGTGCCAAGCGTCAAGCCATCGGGCCTGCCGCCGCACAGGGTTTCACTCTGCCGCGACCGCGCTGACACGGCCCGTGCGTTTGTGTTTGATCCGGTCTTCGATCTCATCCCGGAAGTGCCGGATCAGACCCTGGATCGGCCAAGCCGCCGCATCGCCAAGCGCGCAGATCGTGTGGCCTTCGACCTGTTTGGTCACGTCGAGCAGCATGTCGATCTCTTCGGGTTCCGCATCGCCGGAAACCAGACGGTCCATCACGCGCATCATCCAGCCGGTGCCTTCGCGGCAGGGCGTGCATTGTCCGCAGCTTTCGTGTTTGTAGAACTTCGACAGACGCCAGATCGCTTTGATCACGTCAGTCGAGTTGTCCATCACGATCACCGCCGCTGTGCCGAGGCCGGAGCGCTGTTCGCGCAGATAATCAAAATCCATGATCGCGTCGCGCATGTCTTTGCCGGGGATCAGCGGCACCGAAGAGCCGCCGGGGATAACGGCCTTTAGGTTATCCCAACCGCCGCGAATGCCGCCGCAATGTTTTTCGATCAACTCTTCAAAACCGATGCTCATCGCCTCTTCAACAACGCAAGGGTTATTGACGTGGCCCGAGATTGCAAAGAGCTTGGTGCCAGCGTTATTCGCGCGGCCAAAGCCCGCGAACCACTCCGGCCCACGGCGCAGGATGGTCGGCACCACGGCGATGGATTCGACGTTGTTCACCGTGGTCGGGCAGCCATAGAGGCCCGCGCCCGCCGGGAACGGCGGCTTCATGCGCGGCATGCCCTTCTTGCCCTCAAGGCTTTCCAGCAGCGCGGTTTCTTCGCCACAGATATAGGCACCTGCGCCATGGTGCAGGTAGATGTCGAAGTCCCAGCCGGATTTGGAGGCGTTCTTGCCCACCAGCCCGGCCTCATAGGCCTCGTCAATCGCGGTCTGAAGCGCTTCACGCTCGCGGATGTATTCGCCCCGCAGGTAGATATAGCAGGTATGCGCGTTCATCGCGAAAGAGGCGATCAGGCAGCCTTCGATCAGCGTATGCGGATCGTGGCGCATGATCTCGCGGTCCTTGCAGGTGCCCGGCTCGGATTCGTCGGCGTTGACCACGAGATAGGCCGGGCGGCCATCGCTTTCCTTCGGCATAAAGGACCACTTGAGCCCGGTGGGGAAGCCCGCCCCGCCCCGGCCCCGCAACCCAGAGGCTTTCATCTGGTCGACGATCCAATCGCGGCCCTTTTGGATGATCCCGGCGGTGCCATCCCAATGACCGCGCGACTGCGCGCCTTTCAGGGTGCGGTCATGCATGCCGTAGATATTGGTAAAAATGCGGTCTTTGTCCTGAAGCATGATGCCTACCTTTGGTTCTCACGGCTGGCCCGGCGGGCCTGCCACATTTGATATATCACGACCATCGCCCAGAAAAGCGCGGCCAGTGCAGCAAAGTCGAAGAGCAGCGCATAGCGCCCCGGCAGGCCAAGCGCCGGGCCAGCCCATTGCATGGCCAGCCACAAGCACATGGTCACGGCAATGACCAGCCCTGCGGTGCGGCCCTTGCGGGCAAGCGCTCTGTCTTCGGCTTCGCTCATGTCTCTCTCTTACCCCGATCAGCTCTCGGTCTCGCCGTCATTGGCAAAGGCTTTGGCTTGACCGATCCAATCGTCGCGCCGGATACGGCCCTTAAAACGCAGTCGGGAATCGACCCAGTCGATCTCATCCCCCTGAAGGGCTGCGATCTGATCGAAATGGTAAATGCCCAGTTCATTTAGGGTCTGTTCCAGTTTCGGCCCGATGCCGCCAATCCGCTTAAGGTCATCTGCCCCGCCCGCACGAGGCGCGTTGAGCAGCGCGGGTTTGCCATCGGTAGAATGGCTATCGGTCGCGGGTACTGGTGCGGCCTCTGTGGGCGCGGGCGCTTCGACGACCTCTTGCGGGGTCTCCACGACAGCAGGCGCTTCTTCGGCCTCGATGACCTGTTCGGGCGCGGCTTCAACGGCAGCGGTATCGGCCACGGGCGCTGTCGGCTCCTGAGGCGGCGTTTCCTTGGAAGGCGCGGAAGGGGTTTCGACGGCCTCCTTCGGGGGCGTCACTACAGCAACAACTTCTTCCGCTTTGGCGGCGACCTGTTCCGGTGCCGCCTCAACGGCAGCAGTATCGGCGACGGGCGCAGTCGGCTCCTGTGGCGGTGTTTCCTCAGCGGGTTCAACCGGCGCGCTTGCCTTGCGCGCCGCACCGATGCCGGCGTCTCCTGCGGGGACGGTGCCCACAGCCGAGGAAACGCTTCCCGATGCCGTCGGCGCCGCTGCGACCGATGCAGCCGCCGCGCTGCGCGTGCTGTCTTGGGGGGCAGCGGCGGGTACATCTTTGCACAGCAGAGTCATCGCCAGATAGCCTACGATCACCGCCACCAGCAAACCGGCCACGATAGACATCAACAGCCCCCAAATGCCAAAGGCCAGCAACAGGAATGCCACCAGCAAACCGGCGCCGGCACCCAGCCACCAGCAGCGCTTGGTGCAGGCCTCTCGTTCCGAAATATCCGTCATGACTGTCCTTCTCTCCCTTAATGCGGGCGATGCGGCTTATGGCTTTGCGGGGTGGTAATGGTGCCGTCCTTGGCCCGTTGTGAAATCTCCGTCTTTAGTCTTTGGCGAGGCGCGCGGCCTGCTCTACCCAGTTGTCGCGGCTGACGCGGCCTTTGAACCCTTCGAGGTTCTGGTCGACCCAAGCGACCTCCTCTGGGCCCCATTGGGCGATCTGGTCAAAGTGGTAAAACCCCATGCCGTTCAGCATCTGCTCCAGCTTCGGGCCGACGCCTTTGATCTTTTTCAGGTCGTCCGCACCGCCCTCGCGGGGGGCGTCCAACTGGGCGGGCTTTTGGCCGGGCGTGGCGGGGGCGCTGGTTTCGGCCTTTGCCGCATCGGCACTCTCGCCCTTGGGGTCACGTTTGGAGCGCGGTTTGCTCTTTGACGTGGCTTCGGCTTCTTGCTCGGTCACGCCGGTCTTATCAGCGCTTTCGCCCTCGGCGGGACGCGGCTCTTCAGCTTCGACCTCTTCAACCGTCTCAGCCTGTGGCGCGTCGGGTTGATTGCGCCAGGGTGTCAGCAGCGGCACTTCGGTGCCGTCGATCCGCTTGACGGTATCACCGATGTCCACCGCCGCCTGCGCGCTGGCGTTATACTGCGTGCGCCCGCTTTCGTGGTCCGTGAGGCTGGTCAACCCGCCCAGAGGCTCCGACGCATAGCGCCCGTTTTGCGGGCCGGGCACTGGCACGCGCCCATCGCTCAACTCATCAAGGATTTCATTGAGCCGCGCGGTGGTCAGGTCTTCGTAATAGTCCTTGCCGATCTGTGCCATGGGCGCATTGGAACAGGCCCCAAGGCATTCGACCTCTTCCCAAGAAAAACGCCCATCCGCTGACAGCTCATGGGGCTTGTTGGCGATGCGCTCTTTGCAGACAGCGACCAAATCTTCAGCCCCGCAGATCATGCAGGATGTGGTGCCGCAAACTTGGATATGTGCCACGGAACCAACTGGTTGCAGTTGGAACATGAAGTAGAATGTAGCGACTTCCAGACCGCGGATATAGGCCATGCCCAGCATTTCCGAGACATGCTCGATCGCCGGACGGGTCAGCCAGCCCTCTTGCTCCTGCGCGCGCCACAGCAGTGGAATGATCGCGCTGGCCTGACGGCCTTCGGGGTATTTGGTGATCTGCGCTTCGGCCCATTCTTGGTTGGCGGGTGTGAAGGCAAAACTGTCGGGCTGGTCAGGGTGTAGACGGCGGAGCATTAGTTCGAACCTATGGTCAGGCGGAGGCCAATGATGCCCCCGGCGTAAATTTCTTCAAAACGGAGCGATGCGGCCTGCATCACCGGTCGATCTCTCCAAAGACGACGTCCATGGTGCCGATGATCGCGGCCACATCGGCAAGCTGGTGGCCGCTGGCCACATGGTCCATCGCCTGCAAGTGCAAGAAGCCCGGCGCGCGGATTTTAGAGCGGTAGGGCTTGTTGGAGCCATCGGCCACGAGGTAAACGCCGAACTCGCCCTTCGGCGCTTCGACCGCGCAGTACACTTCGCCCTCGGGCACGTGGAAGCCTTCGGTGTAGAGCTTGAAGTGGTGAATCAGGCTTTCCATATCGGTCTTCATCGCGGTCCGCGATGGCGGAGTGATCTTGCCACGGGCGAGGATGTCGCCCTGCCCTTCGGGCGCGCGCAGTTTTTCGATCGCTTGCTGTATGATGTAGGTCGACTGGCGCATCTCTTCCATGCGGCAGAGGTAGCGGTCAAAGCAGTCGCCGTTCTTGCCCACGGGGATTTGGAAGTCGAATTCATCGTAGCATTCATAGGGTTGCGAGCGCCGCAGATCCCAGGCCAGCCCCGAGCCGCGCACCATAACGCCGCTGAAGCCGTAATCGAGAATTTCTTGCTCGGACACGATGCCGATGTCGACGTTCCGCTGTTTAAAGATCCGGTTCTCGGTCAGCAGCTCGTCAATATCGACCATGAATTTGGTCAGGAATTGCGCGCACCATGTTTCGATATCGTCCAGCAGCGCTGGCGGCAGGTCTTGGTGTACACCGCCGGGGCGGAAATAGGCCGCGTGCAAACGCGCGCCACAGGCCCGCTCGTAAAAGATCATCAGGCTTTCACGCTCTTCAAAACCCCAAAGCGGCGGCGTCAGCGCGCCCACGTCGAGAGCCTGCGTGGTGATGTTCAATAGGTGGTTCAGGATGCGGCCAATTTCGCAGAACAGCACCCGGATCAGCGAGGCGCGGCGCGGCACCACAGTGCCGGTCAGCTTTTCGATGGCCAGACACCAAGCGTGCTCTTGGTTCATCGGGGCCACGTAATCCAACCGGTCGAAATACGGCAGGTTTTGCAGATAGGTGCGGCTTTCCATCAGCTTTTCGGTGCCACGGTGCAGCAGGCCGATATGCGGATCGCACCGCTCTACAACCTCACCGTCAAGCTCAAGCACCAGACGCAAAACACCGTGCGCGGCAGGGTGTTGCGGGCCGAAGTTGATGTTGAAGTTGCGGATCTTCTGCTCGCCGGACTCAAAGTCGGTCGACCCGTCGTCAAAGGCTTTTGTGCGAATGTCGCCGTCCATTACCGTTTCTCCAGTTCTTGCAGCTTCATGCCCATCCACCACAGCAGGGCGATTGTGCCCAACGGGATCAGACAAGCCGCCGCCCAGTATTTATTGATGCCAAAGAACGGCAGCAGTTTGACCATTGGAATGGCCGTCAGCGCCGAGAGGATCAGCCAGCCCAGCCCGCCCATTACTTCGCGCCCTTGCTCACATGGCCATCAGGCGCGGACTTGTCATCGCCTGGCAGGATGTAATCGGCCCCTTCCCAAGGCGACATGAAATCGAACTGGCGGTATTCCTGAACGAGGCTGACGGGCTCATAGACCACGCGCTTGGCGGCTTCGTCATAGCGCACTTCGGTATAGCCCGTCGTCGGGAAATCCTTGCGCAGCGGGTGGCCGCGGAAACCATAGTCGGTCAGGATGCGGCGCAGGTCCGGGTGGCCGGAAAACAGGATGCCGAACATGTCGAAGACTTCACGCTCGAACCAATCGGCACTGGGGTGCACCCCGGTGATCGACGGCACCATGTCCTTTTCCCGCGCGGTGGCGCGCAGGCGGATGCGGTGGTTTTGGTACATCGACAGGAAGTGGTAAACCACGTCGAACCGTTTCGCACGGCCCGGATAATCCACCGCCGTGATGTCGACCAAGGTCGAGAAACGGCAGGTCGGGTCGCCCTTGAGGAACTCAACAAGGCCCGCGATATTCGCCAGTGCCACGGACATGTTCAACTCACCCTTGGTGACATCCCATCCCAGCACACAATCGGGCCGCTTGGCTTCGATATAGGCCCCAAGTTCCTGCAGTTGTTCGCTCATCGCAAATCTTCCTTCCACGCGCCGATCAACGCCATCTCACTGTCCCGCGCCTTTGGCGCATCGTCCTTCTGCCTGCCCCTCACCCGGCGCAGGCCCTTGTCTTAGCGCACAATCGTCCCGGTGCGGCGGATTTTACGCTGTAACTGGAGGATACCATAGAGCAGCGCCTCTGCCGTGGGCGGGCAGCCGGGCACATAGACGTCAACCGGTACAATGCGGTCACAGCCGCGTACGACCGAATAGCTGTAGTGATAGTAACCGCCGCCATTCGCGCAGGAGCCCATCGAGATCACATAGCGCGGCTCTGGCATCTGGTCGTAGACCTTGCGCAGCGCCGGGGCCATCTTGTTGGTCAGCGTCCCCGCGACGATCATCAGGTCCGACTGGCGCGGAGAGGCGCGCGGTGCGGTGCCGAAACGCTCAAGGTCATAGCGCGGCATTGAGCTGTGCATCATCTCGACCGCGCAGCAGGCCAGACCAAAGGTCATCCAGTGCAGTGAACCGGTGCGCGCCCAATTGATGATGTCTTCGGTAGAGGTCAGCAGGAAACCCTTGTCCTGCAACTCGGCATTCAGGCTCTGGGTCGCGAATTCCGGGTCAGGCCCCGCACCGTATTGACCGTAGGCCGCTGGCGCAGAAGCGCCGGATTTCACCCGCGGGCTTTGGTGGCCATCGCCCATCACGGGGGTGACCAGCGCGTCATCATTTACTGCCATTCCAGCGCTCCCTTCTTCCATTCATAGGCGAAGCCCGCCGTCAGCACGCCCAAGAACACCATCATCGACCAAAAACCCACCATGCTCACCTCTTTGAACGCCACGGCCCAAGGGAAGAGGAAGGCGATTTCGAGATCGAAGATGATGAAGAGGATCGACACCAGATAGAAACGCACGTCAAACTTCATCCGCGCGTCGTCAAAAGCGTTGAACCCACATTCATAGGCCGAGACCTTTTCCGGGTCAGGATTGCGCACGGCCACGACCACGGCGGCGAGGATCAGCACGAGGCCAAGGCCAATCGCCACGGCCAGAAAAACGAGGATGGGCAGGTATTCCCGCAGCATGTCGTCCAAGGGGATGCTCCTTTCGCGGTGCGCGGCATGAGGCAAAGGCCAAAAGCCCGCGCAGACAAACTTGGAACGGGTTTAACTCTGCCCGTGGGTAGGGTCAACGGGCCAAGCCCGGTTAATGCCGCCCACGGGCCCGCAATAGAGCCATTTCGCCAAAGCCTTGAGCTAGACCACCCAAGCGGCTTTGCGCTTGTCGAAGAAGGCACTGATTCCTTCAGCGGCTTCTTCTGTTTCCCAACGCGCCGCCAGCGCGTCGATGGACAGTTTTACCGCCTCCGGTGTAGCGATTCCGCCCAAGTCCTGCGCCAGCTTCTTGGCCGCCGCAACGGCACCCGGCGCGCAGGAGAGATAGGGCACGACTTCGGCCTCAACCGCTGCGTCGAGTTCGTCCGCTGGAACGGCACGGGCCAGCAGCCCCAGATTGACCGCTTCCGCCGCGCCAAAAAGGCGCGCTGACATGAAGACCCGCCGCGCCCGCCCCTCGCCCATCCGCGCCAGAACGTATGGCCCGATGGTCGCCGGGATGATGCCGAGCCGGGTCTCGGTGAACCCCATCTTGAGCGTATCGACCCCCACGGCCACGTCACAAACCGAAGCCATGCCGACCCCTCCGCCAAAGGCATTGCCCTGCAACTTGCCAATAACCGGCTTTGGCAACGCATTGAGCGCGCCCAGCATCGTCGCAAGTTTGCCCGCCTCAGCCGAGCGTGTCTCAGCATCCATATCCGCCTGATCGCGCATCCAGCCCAGATCGCCGCCCGCGCAAAAGGATTTGCCCGCCCCGGTCAGCACCACCACACGCACCGCATCGTCGGCGGCCAGTTTACCCGCCGCATCCGTCAGGTCCGCCAGCATCTGCGCGGACATCGCGTTGTGCTTTTCAGGACGGTTCAGGGTGAGCGTCGCCACCCCGCGCGCGTCGGTCTCGATCGTCAAAGTCTCGTACATGTCAGCCTCGCATTGCCCGCGCCATTTCAGCGGCTTCCTGCACCACCGCCTGATCGACGCCGGTGTCATAGCCAAGCGCCGTCAGATGTTCGTTCACCGCCTCGGTGGCGACATTGCCCGCCGCGCCGGGCGCATAGGGGCAACCGCCCAAGCCGCCCACCGCCGCATCAAAGACCCGCAGCCCCATCGACAGCGAGGCGTCGATATTGGCCATCGCCCGCCCGTGCGTGTCATGGTAGTGCCCCGCCAGCCGCCCTGCCGGCACCACGTCCCGCACCGAAAGCAACATCCGCGCGATGCTGTCAGGCGTGCCCGCGCCGATGGTGTCGCCCAAGGAAATCTCGTAACAGCCCATCGCAAAGAGCCTGTCGGCCACCCGCGCCACCGCGCCGGGATCGACCTTGCCGTCATAGGGGCATTCCACTACGCAGGAGACATAGCCTCGCACCGGCATATCCACATGTCGCGCCTCTTCAAGGATCGGGGCAAACCGCTCGAACGCCTCGTCGATGCTGGCGTTGATGTTTTTCTGGCTGAAACCTTCCGAGGCCGAGGCGAAGATGGCGATCTCATCCGCCTTTGCGGCCAGCGCATCCTCATAGCCGCGCATGTTCGGCGTCAGTGCGGCATAGCGCACGCCCTCAGCCCGTGTGATCCCCGCCAGC
Organism: Sulfitobacter dubius; assembly: GCF_027214245.1. Classification (GTDB taxonomy): domain Bacteria; phylum Pseudomonadota; class Alphaproteobacteria; order Rhodobacterales; family Rhodobacteraceae; genus Sulfitobacter; species Sulfitobacter dubius_A. The sequence continues at coordinate 466,668 of NZ_JAPWHM010000003.1, forward strand.
ACCTCGCCCGACCCGGCCATCTGCGGCACCCATTTTGGGCTGACGAAACTGGCGCATTCGATGCGGGCGAAGCCTGCGGCGCTCAGCTTGTCCACCAGCGCGACCTTTTCGGCAACGGGAATCTCGCGTTTTTCGTTCTGCAGACCGTCCCGCGGGCCGACCTCGAAAATCTCACATGGTCCAAGGCTCATTGGCCGCTCTCCTTCCCTGAATGGGCCACGGTCACTCAACCGGCCATGGCGCGTAGAAATCCTCCTCGTATAGCTTTGCCCCATCGGGCAAGGCCTGTGCGAAGCTGTCACGTTCCGTGATCCGTTCATACCACGCCGCGACCGAGGGGTGGTCATCCAATTTCACGAAATGTCGCGCCATATAGACCGCTTGGCCCACCGAGATATCGGCAGCCGAAAAGCCAGAGGTCAACAAGTAGTCGCGGTTCTCCAGCGGTGTCGAGAGCCGCGCCTCCAGCGCGTCGTAGCATTTGCCGATCCGCGCGGCTTCGAGGTTCATCACGATGGGGCTGCGCATGGAATCGTCGCGCAGGGCGATGTGCTGCTGGGTCAGCGCCGCGGTGTGCTGGCTGACGGTTTCTGCAAAATGCACCCAGACCAGCCAAGCCATTCGGTCAGGGCTGCCGACAGAACGGCCCATGCGGTCAGGGCTGTAGCGTTCGCAAAGGTACTGCGTGATCGCGCCAGTCTCAAACATACGCTCGCCGTCGATTTCCAGCGCCGGAACCCGCCCTGCGGGCGAGAGGATTAGATATTCCGGATCGCGCAGGCTGCGGTCGAAGGCGTGGACCTTGACCTGAAACTCGACGTCGTCGAGTTCGTGCAGCAGCCAGAGTGTGCGCATCGAGCGGGTCTGGGGGCAGTGGTGCAGCGTAATCATGCGTCTTCCTTGGCTTCCAGCCGCACCAGCGCGGCACCGGCTTCGACCTGATCACCGGGCTGGGCCAGCACCTCGGCCACCACGCCGTCGCGCGCGGCGAACAACGAATGCTCCATCTTCATCGCCTCCAGCACCGCCAGACGGTCGCCTTTGGCAACGCTTTGGCCGACCTCGGCGTCGATGGCGCGGACCAGACCGGGCATCGGGGCCTCAACGATGTTGCCATCGCCGTGGGCTGCGGCGGCCCGCGCCAGCGGATCGATCACATCAAAGGCGATACCATAGGCGTCAAAGACCGTGACCACGTCGCCAGCGACCGAGACCGCCGGCGCGACGTGGCCGTCGATCTTCCAGCGTCCGCCAATGCGCTCGGCGCGCAGCTCGTGATCGGCCACGGTCCAAAGCTGCATGTCCTCGGACAGCACCCGCACCTTCAGCAAATGCTCTTCGCCATCATGGCCCAGCATCACCTGCCGTCGCAAGGGCCGCCAGAGGTTGAACCCGGCCTCTGCCTGCGGCTGATCCAACCCGAGCGCCGCCATCCCCGCCAGCGCGAAATGCCGCCCCGGCACCTCTGGCTGCGCGGTCAGCGCGTCGATATCCCGCGCAATCAGCCCGGTGTCGACATCGCCTTTCGCAAAACCTTCATGCCCCGCCAGTGCGCCGAGGAAGGCGAGGTTGGTGACCGTGCCGCCCACCTCGCAGCCCTTGAGCGCCGCGCGCAGGCGCGACAGTGCCACGTCGCGTGTAGGCCCGTGCACGATGACCTTGGCGATCATCGGGTCATAAAAGGGGCTGATCGTGTCGCCCGCCCGCACGCCGCTGTCAGCGCGGGTCTGGGGCGTGAAAGACAGATGCGTCAGCGTGCCGGTGGCGGGCAGAAAGCCCTTCGGCACATCCTCGGCATAGAGCCGCGCCTCGAAGGCATGGCCGTTGATCGTGAGTTCATCTTGAGCCTTTGGCAGGGCCTCGCCCGCTGCCACGCGCAGCTGCCATTCCACCAGATCGACCCCGGTGACCAGCTCAGTAACCGGATGCTCCACCTGCAGGCGCGTGTTCATCTCCATGAAGAAGAACCCTTCGGTCGAGAGCCCACCTGAGCCGTCGACGATGAATTCCACCGTTCCTGCCCCGGCATAGCCGATCGCTTCGGCCGCGCGCACCGCAGCTTGGCCCATGGCCGCGCGCATATCGTCTGTCATGCCCGGCGCAGGGGCTTCCTCGATCACCTTTTGGTGGCGGCGCTGCAGCGAACAGTCTCGTTCGAACAGATGCACCGCTCGGGTGCCGTCGCCAAAGACCTGCACCTCGATATGGCGCGGTTTGGTGACGAATTTCTCGACCAATACATCCGGGTTGCCAAAGGCGGTCTTGGCTTCCGAGCGTGCCGAGTCGAGCGCCGCCTGAAAGTCCTTCGCCTCCTCGACCAGTCGCATGCCCTTGCCACCGCCGCCCGCGACGGCCTTGATCAACACCGGGTAGCCGATCTTCTCGGCTTCCTCGGCCAGCAGCGCATCGTCCTGATCCGCCCCGTGGTAGCCCGGCACGACGGGCACGCCCGCCTCGACCATCAGTGCCTTGGCGGCGTCCTTAAGGCCCATGGCCCGGATCGCCTTGGCCGAGGGGCCGATGAAGGTCAGCCCCGCGGCCTCAACCGCCTCCACGAAATCGGGGTTCTCGCTCAGGAACCCGTAGCCCGGATGGATCGCCTGCGCGCCGGTATCCAGCGCGGCTTGGATGATCACGTCGCCCTTAAGGTAACTCTCCGCCGGGGCCGAGCCGCCGATATGCACGGCGGCATCCGCCATCGCCACGTGTTTCGCGCCCGCATCGGCGTCCGAGTACACCGCCACGCAGCGCACCCCCATGGCTTGTGCGGTTTCCATTACCCGGCAAGCAATCTCACCCCGGTTCGCAATCAGGATCGTGTCAAACATGCCCTACCCTTTTCATCTCTTTCTGGCTCCGAATATGTTGTGGGATCGCGGAGGTTGCCCCCCGCTTCGCGCCACAATCACATCCGGAACAAACCAAATTTCGTCGGTTCAATCGGCGCGTTTAGGCTGGCCGAAAGGCTCAGATAAAGCACATCGCGGCTTTTGCGCGGATCGATGATCCCGTCATCCCACAGCCTTGCGGAGGCATAGAGCGGATGGCTCTGCTTCTCGAACATATCAATCGTCGGCTGCTTGAAGGCGGTCTCTTCCTCCTCGGTCCAGGTGTCGCCCGCCCGCTCAATCGCGTCGCGTTTGACGGTGGCCAACACGCCCGCCGCCTGAGCGCCCCCCATGACCGAGATGCGGCTGTTGGGCCAAGACCACAGGAACCGCGGACGGTAGGCCCGGCCCGACATGCCATAGTTGCCCGCGCCGAAGGAGCCGCCGACCAGCATCGTGATTTTAGGCACATTGGTCGTGGCCACCGCCGTCACCATCTTGGCTCCATGCCGCGCGATGCCCTCGTTCTCGTATTTGCGGCCGACCATGAAGCCGGTGATGTTCTGCAGGAAGACCAGCGGGATGTTACGCTGGCTGCAAAGCTCCACGAAATGCGCGCCTTTCTGGGCGGCTTCTGAAAATAGCACGCCGTTGTTGGCGATGATGCCGATCGGGCAGCCCTTTACGTGAGCAAAGCCGCAGACCAGCGTCTCGCCAAAGCGGGACTTGAACTCGTCAAAGCGGCTGCCGTCGACCAGCCGCATGATCACCTCGCGGATGTCATAGGGCGTGCGCAGATCGGCTGGCACCACGCCCAGCATCTCGGCGGGGTCATAGGCGGGCTCTTCGGGGCTGGCCCAATCGACGGTTGTCGGTTTGGTCTTGTTCAGCTGCCCCACCGCGCGGCGCGCTAGTGCCAGCGCATGGGCATCGTCTTCGGCGAGGTAATCGGCCACGCCCGACAGACGGGTGTGCACGTCGCCACCGCCGAGGTCTTCGGCGCTCACCACTTCCCCCGTCGCGGCCTTCACCAGCGGCGGACCAGCGAGGAAGATCGTGCCCTGCTCCTTCACGATGATCGTCACATCCGACATCGCCGGAACGTAGGCCCCGCCAGCGGTGCAAGAGCCCATCACCACAGCGATCTGGGCGATCCCCTTGGCGCTCATCCGCGCTTGGTTGTAGAAAATCGCACCAAAATGGTCGCGGTCGGGAAAGACTTCATCTTGGTTCGGCAGATTGGCCCCGCCAGAGTCCACCAGGTAGATGCAGGGCAGATGGTTCGCCTCGGCAATCTCCTGCGCGCGGAGGTGTTTCTTCACCGTCATCGGGTAATAGGTGCCCCCCTTCACGGTGGCGTCGTTGCAGACCACCATGACCTCATGGCCCTGCACCCGACCGATGCCCGCGATCACACCGGCGGCAGGGGCCGCACCGTCGTAAAGCCCATGTGCCGCCGTGGCCCCGATTTCCAGAAACGGGCTGCCGGGGTCGAGCAGGTTCGCCACCCGCTCTCTGGGGAGCATCTTGCCCCGGCTCTCATGCCGTGCACGGGACTTCTCGCCACCGCCGAGGGCCGCAGCCTCTGCCGCGTCGCGCACTTCGCTCAGCGCCTTGAGATGCGCCATCTCATTGGCCTTATAGGCATCCGAGGATGGCAGGGCTTGGGATGTCAGTTTCATGTTACGTCCTCATTCTCTCGCGCCGCCAGACGCTTTAGTTCTTTGCGGATTACCTTGCCGGTGACGGTCATCGGCAGGTCCTCCACGAATGCAATCTCGCGCGGGTAGGAATAGCTTGCGAGCCGGTCCTTCACCCAGTCCTGCAGTTCCTTTGCCTCGACCTCGGCACCGGGTTTCAGCACCACATAGGCCTTCACGATCTCGGTCCTGAGCGCGTCGGGTTTGCCGACCACGCCGCAGGTCGCAACCGCGCTATGGGTCAGCAAGCAATCTTCAATCTCCGCCGGGCCGATGCGGTAGCCAGCGGAGGTGATCACGTCATCCTCGCGGCCCACGAAGCGCAGGTAGTCGCCCTCCCAGATGCCGCGGTCGCCGGTCAGCAGCCAGTCGCCGTGGAATTTGGCCGCCGTCTCCTCGGGCCGGTTCCAGTAGCGCAGCATCATCGAGGGGGCACCTTTGCGCACAGCCACGTCGCCCTCGGCATCCGTGGGCTTGCCGTCCGCGTCCAGCACCGCCAAGTCGAACCCCGGCACGGGCTTGCCGATGCAGCCGGGCTGCGCGGGGAAATCACCCCCGCAGCTTGAGGCCACCATGTTGCATTCGGTCTGGCCGTAGAATTCGTTGATCTCGAGCCCAAACGCCTTGCGGCCCCATGCCAGCATCTCGGCGCCCAAAGGCTCGCCACCGCTGGCGACTGAACGCAGACCGGGCAAGGATACATCCGCGGCTTTCAGCATGCGAAGCGCCGTGGGCGGGAAAAAGACATTCTTCACCTCACCGCGGGCAATCACATCGGCGCAGCCTTCGACGGTGAACTTGGGCATCCGTGCGGCCACCACCGGCACGCCAAGTGCCAGCGCAGGCATCGCCACATCGAATAGCCCGCCGATCCATGCCCAATCCGCGGGCGTCCAAAGGCAATCGCCGTCCTTCCCCAGATGATCATGGCTGACCGAAACGCCCGGCAAATGGCCCGAGAGCACCCGATGGCCGTGCAGCGCGCCTTTGGGCGTGCCGGTGGTGCCCGAGGTGTAGATCAGCACGGCGGGGTCTTCGGGGCCGACATCGGCAAAGTCGACCGGGCCGCCTGCCGCGCCCACATCAGCCGCCATCCACGGGGTTGCCAGATCGCCCAACAGGTCCGCGCCTTCGGCATCGGTCAGCACAATCGCACAGCCCGCATCGCCAATCCGGCTGGCCAGCGCGTCACGTTTGAAAAGCTTGAACAGCGGCACAGAGATCGCGCCGATCTTCCAGATCGCCAGATGCGCCGCCGCGCACCATGGCGATTGACTGAGCAAGACACCCACGCGGTCACCGGGGGCCACTTCGGCCTTCAGCGCACGGGCCAGCCCATCGACCATCTCATGCAGCGCGCCATAGCTCACGTCGTGGCGGGCGGCGCCGGTCAGATCAATGATCGCTGTGGCGTCATCGGGTTGCGCCAAACACTGCGCGGCCATGTTGCCCTGCCAGATGGGCCAATCGTCCTGTGTCATATCAGCTTCGATACTCCGGGTTTTCAAAATCAAACCGCGCGCCCGCATCCCAGGCGTTGCGGTCGTTGCCCTCTTGGCTGTAGCCCCCCGCCGCTTTCAGCATTCGTGCCAGATGCATGGCGTTCCATGTCATGATCGTGGTGTTGCGCTGCGTGAATTCGTTGTTGAACCCTGCGCGCTTGCCGTCCACATCATCGCCATAAGACGGCCCCGGCCCCGCTTCGCCAATCCAGCCGCAATCGGCCTGTGGCGGGATGGTGTAGCCAAGGTGGTTCATCGCAAACCCGGTGGTCATGGCGACGTGCTTGATGCCGTCCTCGTTGCCGGTGACGACGGTCCCGCCGACCTTGCCGTAAAAGACCGACTGGCCCTTGTCGTTCAACTTGCCGCTCATGGCGTAGAGCCGCTCAATCAACACCCGACAGACACTGCTTTCCTCACCCAGCCAGAGCGGCGTGCCGATGATCAGGATGTCGGCGGCCAGCACCTTCTCCCAGAGCGCGGGCCAATCGTCACGGTCCCAGCCGTGCTCTGTCATGTCCGGGTAGACGCCCGGCGGCACTTGGTGGTCGAGCAAGTAGAGGTGTTCGACGCTCACCCCCTGCGCCTCCATGATGCCCGCGCTCGCGTTCATCAGAAGCTGCGTATGGCTGTCGCCCGGAGTCTTCTTGAGCGAGCAGTTCACATAGAGCGCCTTGAGGTCGGAAAAGTCAGTCATCGCCAAGTTCCTTCTTAAGTTGCTCCAACTCCCGGTCGAGGAAGAAAGAGGTGATGGACCTGATGATGACCAGCATCAGCAGGAAGAGCAGGTCGGCAAACCGCAGGCTGATCGCGGTATGGATCACGTCCGACACGATGAAGAGTTCCAGCCCCGCAAGGATGTAGCGCCCGAGTTCGATGCGCTCGCGGTTGGTGCGGCGCACCCGCTCCGCGCCCTTCTTGGCGATTTCGGCGATCGTCACCCCGGTCAGGAAACGCGCCGCGCCGATCAGCAGCAGGAGGATCGCGGCAATGTCGATGACGGCCGCCATGATCTCAAAACCCTCAATCAGCCAAGGCAGAAAATGGTGCAACACACCGCCTTCCGTCTTCAGTTCAATTAGGTTCTCCATCCCGATCCTTCCGTCCCGTTTGGCCAACACATCGTGACGCGGTTAATAGGCCGCCCCCAAACGCAGAGCCTGTTCGCCGGTCATCTGCATCAGGCAGGCCAAAGTCGCAGGCCCGCCGCCCGTGCCACCGCCCCATTGGCTGCGTTCGTAGTCACAGGCGGCATCGCGGAAGGTAATCCACGCGCGCTGCATGTCACGCAGAGCTTCGGCCTGAGAAGGCAATTCCGGCTGATAGAGCGCGGCATCCTCATCGGCGGATTTGGACTGCACCATCCGCGCGCGATAGTTCTCGTTCAGCAACCCGTCCCAGAAAGACAGTTCCGCATCCAGACATCCTCCCATGCCATAGGTCGTATAGCCGCCCGGCGCTTCCATACAGAGGTTGGACGACAGGCCGATGCAATTGCGCTGGTCGGTGAACTCCTCGGCCCCGGCCAGACATTCTGCTGTCGCAGCGTCGGAATAGGTGATCTCCTGCGCGGCCACTGGCCCCGCAAGAAACGCACAGGCCAGCAGCACGGCGCGCATCACATGGCCCCCATCATCTCGCGGCCCACCAACATGCGGCGAATTTCCGAGGTGCCCGCGCCAATCTCCATCAGCTTGGCATCGCGGAAGATGCGGCCCACGGGGTTGTCCGACAGATAGCCTGCGCCGCCCATCGCCTGCACAGCCTGATGCGCCTGCACCATGGCTTGTTCCGAGGCATAAAGACAGCAGGCTGCCGCGTCTTGACGGGTCACGTCGCCCCGGTCACAGGCCTGCGCCACGCTGTAGACGTAAGCCCGCGCCGAGTTCATCGCGGTGTACATATCCGCCATCTTGCCCTGCATCAGCTGGAAATCCCCGATGCGCTGGCCGAACTGCTTGCGCTCGGCCATATAGGGCATGATCTCATCCAGACAGGCGGCCATGATGCCAAGGCCAATGCCTGCCAGCACGACGCGCTCGTAGTCGAGGCCCGACATCAGCACGCGCACGCCCTTGCCCTCTTCGCCGAGGATGTTCTCGAAGGGCACTTCGCAGTCTTCAAAGATCAACTCGGCGGTGTTCGAGCCGCGCATGCCAAGCTTGTCGAAATGCTTGGAAGTCGAAAAACCCTTCATCGACTTCTCGATAAGGAAGGCGGTGATGCCCTTCGAGCCCGCCTCGGGGTCGGTTTTGGCATAGACGACCAAGGTCTCCGCGTCCGGGCCATTGGTGATCCAGTATTTGTTGCCGTTCAGGCGGAAATGATCGTTCCGCTTTTCGGCATTCAGCTTCATGCTCACCACGTCACTGCCCGCGCCCACTTCGGACATGGCCAACGCGCCGACATGCTCGCCCGAGCAGAGTTTCGGCAAGAACTGCGCCTTTTGCTCTGGCGTGCCGTTCAGCTTAATCTGGTTCACGCAGAGGTTGGAATGCGCGCCGTAGGAAAGCGAGACCGAAGCGGAGGCGCGGGCGATCTCTTCGACCGCGACCGTGTGGGCAACGTAGCCAAGACCGGAGCCGCCGAACTCTTCTTCGACGGTCATACCCAAGAGGCCCAACTCGCCCATCTCGGTCCAAAGCTCGGGCGGGAATTCGTTCTTCGTGTCGATCTCGGCGGCGATTGGTTTGACGCGTTCCTGCGCCCAGCGGTGTACCATCTCACGCATGGCCGCGACGTCTTCTCCCAGATCAAACTGCATACTTGCGTTGAACACGGCTTCTCCCCCCGATTTATTGAACGCTTGTTCATTACCTACCGCCCCGCCCGCTTTGCGTCAAGCGGCGCGATGTGGAACCGCGCTGCGCCGCGGCGGGTTGGCCCTGCGACCAAGCGAACACTACAACAAAGCGAGATGCAAATGAGCGATGATCTGAAAAAAGAGTTCTGGGACCGTCTGGATGACACCCGCGCCGGGATGCTGGCAACCAAGACCGCCCGTGCGGTGCCGATGACCCATTACATCGACGAAGACGACCGTTCCGCCGTGCTCTGGTTTATCACTGCAAAGGGCACCGATCTGGCGAAATCCGCCGAAGGCCGTGCCGCGGCTGAGTATCTGATCGCCAGCAAGGACGAATCTCTTTGGGCACGGATCGACGGCCATGTCTCTGCCGTGACCAACCCGACTGAGTTGGACAAGATCTGGAACGCAATTGCGGGCGCGTGGTTCGAGGACGGCAAGCAAGACCCCGATGTGCAACTGATCCGCTTCGACCTGACCGAGGCCGAGGTTTGGGCCACCGATGGCGGGTTCAAATTTCTCTATGAGATCGGCAAAGCCCAACTGACCGGCGAGAAACCCGATATGGGCAAACACGGCACGATCCGCTTCTGAGCCTAGCCGCCCGAGGCCACGGTGAGGCAGGAATTCGCTCCCATTAACGTGGCGAATTCCTGTTCCAGTAAGGCGACCTCGGCGGGGGTCGTCCTGTACCGGTGCAACGCCCGTGTCGGATCACTGCCACCGCCGCCTCCATCGCGCCGTCAGGGACCGGCTTCGGCTGCGTGAAGCTGCCGGGGAAACGCTCTGCCGTCAGGCGGCTTTGCCGATCAAACGTTCAATGACCTCCGGCAGGTCGGCAAAATCGTCCAACAGGGCTTCGGGCTCCAGCGCTGCCATGTCCTCGCCCGAGGGGCCAAAAGTTACCAGCACACAGGGCACCCCGGCGGCTTTGGCGGTTTTACGGTCGGTGTCGCTGTCACCGATCAATACGCATTGTGCCGGATCGCCCCCGGCCCGGCGGGCGGTTTCGAACAGATGCTCAGGGTCGGGTTTGCGCACGTCCAGACTATCAGCCCCCAGCATCGCGCCGAATGCATCCCGCACGCCAAGACGGGTCAGCAGCAACTCTGCCAAAGCCTCGGGTTTGTTGGTGCAGATCGCCACGCGGTAGCCTGCGGCCTTGAGCGCGGCCACTGCCTCCATCGCGCCAGGGTACATGATGGTATGGGTGTCGATGTCGCGGCCATAGGCTTCGAGCAGCATGGGGTAATAGCGGTCGATCGTCGCCGCGTCATCGGCACGGCCCAGCTTTTGCATTCCCAGCGTCAGCATAGCTCGCCCGCCACGCAGCGCGGTGCCCGCATCCTCGGCATGGACCAGCACATCGCCCTCGCCCATGTCACGGAAACAGGCATTGGCGGCGGCGATCAAATCGCCCGAGGTATCGGCCAAGGTGCCGTCGAGATCGAAAACGACTGTCTTCACTGGGTACTCCTTGGGCGGAACCCCGCCTTGCAAAATGGCATCGTGTTGCAGACCGCAATCTAGTTTGATGGGCCGCAACCTTGCGCCTTTGTGCGAAGCGCGTAAAGAGAATGCAAGCTGAAGGACAAAGAGATTTACATGGAAACTGCATTGATCATCCTTGCCGCGGGCAAGGGGACACGGATGAACTCGGACCTGCCAAAGGTGCTGCACCGCGTCGCCTCCGCCCCCATGCTCGAACATGCCATGGCCGCAGGCGCCATGCTTGGCCCCCGTCATACGGTTGTGGTGGCGGGCCATGGGGCGGATCAGGTACGCGCGGCGGCGACCCTCTTTGACGAGGATGCGCAGGTGGTCGAACAGACCGAACAGCTGGGCACGGCCCATGCGGTGGCACAGGCCCGCCCGGCATTGGAAGGTTTCGACGGTATGGCGCTGGTGCTCTACGGCGACACGCCCTTCGTACAGCCCGAGACATTGGAAAAGATGCAGGAGGCGCTGGCGACACATGATGTGGTGGTGCTGGGGTTCGAAGCCGCCGACCCCGCCCGTTATGGCCGTTTGGTGATGCAGGACGACACGTTGGAGCGCATTGTTGAGTTCAAAGACGCCTCGCCCGAGGAACGCGCCATTACCCTGTGCAATTCCGGCGTGGTGGCTTGCAAATCTGAGCTCCTGTTCGATCTGATCGACAAAGTGGGCAACGACAACGCCTCGGAAGAATACTACCTTACCGACATCATCGGCCTTGCCCGCGCCGAAGGGCGCAGCGCCACTGTGGTCACCTGCACCGAGGCCGAGACGATGGGCGTGAACTCCCGCGGCGACCTCGCCCGGGCCGAGGCTGCGTTCCAATCCCGCGCCCGCGTGCTGCTGATGGAAGACGGCGTGACCCTGATCGCGCCCGAAACAGTCTTCCTTGCCCGCGACACCTATATTGGCCGCGACACGGTGGTGGAACCCAACGTAGTCTTCGGCCCGAATGTGACCGTGGAATCCGGCAGCACCATCCGCGCCTTCTCGCATCTAGAAGGGTGCCATGTCTCACGCGGCGGCGTGGTCGGCCCCTACGCCCGTCTGCGCCCCGGCGCGGAATTGGCCGAAGATGTGCGCATTGGCAATTTTGTTGAGGTGAAGAATGCGCAGATCGCCGAAGGGGCCAAGGTCAACCACCTGAGCTATATCGGCGATGCCACCGTGGGCGCGCGGAGCAACATCGGGGCGGGCACGATCACCTGCAATTATGACGGCGTGATGAAACATCACACAACCATCGGCGCGGGCGCTTTCATCGGGTCGAACACCATGCTGGTGGCCCCGGTGACAATCGGCGAGGGCGCGATGACCGGCTCAGGCTCGGTCATCACTTCGGACGTGGAGCCAGAGGCGCTGGCCCTGTCCCGCGCGCCGCAGATCGAAAAACCGGGCATGGCCCGCAAAATGTCCGAAATTCTAAAGGCCAAGAAGGCAAAAATGCAGAGGGGCAGCTAAACATGTGTGGAATTGTAGGGGTGCTTGGCACCCATGAAGTCGCTCCCATTCTGGTAGAGTCGTTGAAACGGCTGGAATATCGCGGCTATGACAGTGCTGGCATTGCCACGCTGAACAACGGCAAACTCGACCGCCGTCGCGCCTTGGGCAAACTGGTCAACCTCTCGGACGCGCTGGTGCATGAACCGCTGGCGGGCAAGTCCGGCATCGGCCACACCCGCTGGGCCACCCATGGCGCGCCGAGCGTGACCAACGCCCACCCGCATCAGGCCGGGCCTGTGGCCGTGGTGCACAACGGGATCATCGAAAACTTCCGCGAACTGCGGGCAGAGCTGGCCGAACATGGCGCGCATTTCGTGACCGAGACCGATACCGAAACCGTCGCTCTGCTGACCCAGCATCATATGGCGCAGGGCGCAGGCCCGGTGGAGGCCGCCAAACAGACCCTCGCCCGCCTCGAAGGCGCCTTTGCGCTGGCATTCCTTTTTGACGGGCACGAAGATTTGATGATCGCGGCGCGCAAGGGTTCGCCCTTGGCCATCGGCTATGGTGAGGGTGAGATGTATGTGGGCAGCGATGCCATCGCGCTGGCCCCGCTGACCAACCGAATTGCCTATCTCGAAGAGGGGGATTGCGCCGTAATCACCCGCACGTCGGTAGAGATCACCGACCGCAACGGGTCGCTGGCCAACCGCGCAATCAAATCCGTGCAGATTGACAGCACCCGCATCGACAAGGCCGGGCACAAGCACTTCATGGCCAAAGAGATCGCCGAGCAACCCGGCGTGATCGGTGCGGCCATCGGCCACTACTTGACCCCCGAAGGCGAGATCAACATCAGCGCGCAGGATATTGATTTCACGCAGTTTGACCGGATCATCATGGTGGCCTGCGGCACTGCGTCCTATGCCTGTTTCACCGCGAAATACTGGTTTGAACAGATCGCCCGTCTGCCGGTCGAAGTAGATGTCGCCTCGGAATTCCGCTACCGTGAGCCGCCGATCCCGCCGCGTACGCTGGCGGTTTTCGTCAGCCAATCAGGGGAAACCGCAGATACGCTGGCCGCCCTGCGCTATTGCGAGGGCAAGGCCGCGCGTATCCTTTCGGTCGTCAACGTGCCCGAAAGCTCCATCGCCCGCGAAAGCGATCTGGCCTTGCCGATCCATGCCGGTGTCGAGGTTGGCGTCGCCTCAACCAAAGCCTTCACCTGCCAATTGGTCGTACTCTTTGCGCTGGTTCTCAAGGCCGCCCGAGACCGCGACGCGATCAGCGCCGAGACATTCGCCGATCACATCTCAAGCCTGCGGGGGCTGCCCGCGATCATCAGCACGGCGCTTGAACAAAACGACACCATGCAGGAGGCAGCGCTCAAGCTCTCACATGCCCGCGACGTGCTGTTCCTTGGCCGAGGTCAGATGTACCCCCTCGCCCTTGAAGGCGCATTGAAACTTAAAGAAATCAGCTACATCCACGCCGAGGCTTATGCATCGGGTGAACTGAAGCACGGCCCGATCGCATTGGTGGATGAGCATGTCCCGGTAGTCGTCATGGCACCACGAGACGCGCTGTTCGACAAGACCGTCAGCAACATGCAAGAGGTCATGGCGCGCAAGGGCAAGGTGATCCTGATCTCCGACTCCAAAGGTCAGGCCGAAGCCAATGAGGGCGTTTGGTTCAGTATAGAAATGCCCCCCGTCCCGGATGCACTGGCGCCGATCCTCTATGCGGTTCCGGCGCAGTTGCTGGCCTATCACACCGCCGTGGCGAAAGGCACGGATGTGGACCAACCGCGCAATCTGGCGAAATCGGTGACGGTGGAATGAATTTGGAAACCGCCCTTGAGGAACTCGAAGCGCAGGCCAACCCGGCCCGCGCCGAAGAGATGCGCGCCTATCACAAAGCCGACCGGCGCTACCTTGGCCTCACCAATCCGCAGATTGCAGAGCTTGCCCAGACTTGGCGCGATGCGCTCGACGTTGAGGGCCGTGTCGCCCTTGCCGACGGCCTGTGGCAATCGGGTATTTTCGAGGCGCGCGTCGCGGCGGCAAAGCTGCTGACCCAAGCGCGACTGCGACCCGACGATCAAGCCGCATGGGCGTTGATCGCAAGCTGGACCGCGGATTTCGACAGTTGGGCGATCGCCGACCATGCAAGCATGGCCGCGCAGAAACGTCTGGTGGCCGATCCAACACGTCTGGACGAAGTGGAAGACTGGGTCGCCTCCGATCATCTCTGGACGCGGCGGGCGGCTTTGGTCTCGACCCTGCCGTGGACCAAGCAGAACAACCCCAAACCAGAAGAGCTTGCCGCGCGGGACCGCATTCTTAGCTGGGCCGCGACGATGGTGACGGATCACCGTTGGTTCATCCAAAAGGCGATCGGTTGGTGGCTGCGCGACCTGTCGAAACACGACCCCGAGCGCACCCGCGCCTTTGTTGCCACCCATGGGGAGGCGATGAAACCTTTCGCGGTGAAAGAAGCGCTGCGCCTGCTGAAAAAGTCAGACGGCGCAGGCTGACCCCGCGCTTTACCCTTCGGTCGAGACTTCGACCGTGGTGAGATCTGTCAGGGAAGCGCCGATCAAACGCAAAGCGGGCAGCGACATGCGGCTGCCTGCGGTTGAAGGCCCCTCCAGCGGGATCAGGGTCACGGCGGCCGATTTGCCCGTTGCGGGGTTGGTCACCCGGCCCGGCTGTTCGGCGTCGACCAGAGGTGTTTTCAACCACAGGCCCGGCTCTGTCGCGCTGCCCAGACTGACCACTGTCGTCCCCAAGGCAGCACCGGTGCTGGCGGGCGCACGGCTAGCTGCTTCGCGCTCGGCGGCGGTGGTTGTATCAAGCGCCTCGGCACTGCTGCCCCCGGTCGTGATCGGAGATGCGGCGGGCGGTGTCGCAGCGGCGGGGGCGGTCGCGGTTGCGGCCTCTGCCGGAGCTTCTGTCGGGGCGGATGCGGCCGCAGGCTCGGACTGGGAGGCATCCATGCCGAAACGGTCCGACAGGGTGCTGCAGCCTGCCGTTGCGGCGACGATGAAAAGCGGTAAGATAATACGTGTCATCCGCGCAGCCTATCCGCGCCCTGCCCCCTTATCAATCGTCCAAATGCCGCTTGCCCCGCAGTGGGCGGGGCATTACCTATGAGGCATGACAGCACCCCTTATCGACCCCTTCATGCGCGCAATCACCTACCTGCGTGTCTCCGTCACTGACCGCTGCGATTTTCGCTGCGTCTATTGCATGTCGGAAAACATGACCTTCCTGCCCAAGAAGGAATTGCTGACGCTGGAGGAGTTGGACCGCTTGTGTAGCAACTTCGTCAACCTCGGCGTCGAAAAGCTGCGCATTACCGGTGGCGAGCCACTGGTCCGGCGCGGCATCATGACCTTCTTCGACGGCATGAAACGGCACCTCGACAGTGGCGCGCTGAAAGAACTGACGTTGACTACCAACGGCAGCCAGCTCGAACGCTTCGCCGATGACCTTTACGCCGCCGGGGTCCGCCGGGTGAATGTCTCGCTCGACACACTAGACGAGCAGAAATTCGCGGACATCACCCGCTGGGGCCGCCTGCCGCAGGTGCTGCGCGGGATCGACGCGGCGCAGCGCGCGGGCCTGAAGATCAAGATCAACGCCGTGGCGCTCAAGGGCTTCAACGAGCCCGAATTGCCGCGCATCACCGAATGGTGCGCTGAGCGTGGGATTGATCTGACATGGATCGAAGTCATGCCGATGGGGGATCTGGGCAACGAAGACCGCTTTGGTCAGTTCTGGTCCCTCAAGGACGTGCGCGCGCGCTATGCCGAACATTACACCGTCACCGATCTGGCCGAGCGGACCGGCGGCCCGGCCCGCTATGTGCGGCTCGAAGAGACAGGTCAGAAGATCGGCTTCATCACCCCGCTGAGCCATAATTTCTGCGAAAGCTGCAACCGCGTGCGGGTCACCTGCACCGGTGAGATTTTCATGTGTCTGGGCCAAGAAGACGTGGCCGATCTGCGCGCCCCACTGCGCGATCACCCCGATACGGATCTGCCGCTGCAAGAGGCGATCCGCGCGGCGATCGACCGCAAGCCCAAGGGTCATGATTTCGACTATTCCCGCCAGCGTGTCGACGGGCAGATGCCGCGCCACATGAGCCACACGGGCGGCTGAGCCCGATGGCCACGCCGTTCCTCTACCGGGCATGGGTCGCGGCAAGCACTGTGATGCTGCCCATCGCCGGACGGCAATCCATGGCCAAGCTGCGCCGGGCCGAGGTTGAGCCGAAACGCGCGCGCGAAAAGCTCGGCCACGCCAGCCAGCCGCGCCCCGAGGGGCCCCTGATCTGGTTTCACGCCGCCTCTGTCGGGGAAAGCCTGTCGGTTCTGGCGCTGATTGACCGGATGGGCCGCGCGCTGCCGCAGGCGCATTTCCTCATCACCTCCGGCACCGCGACCTCGGCCCGGCTGGTGGACCGACGCCTGCCGCCGCGCAGCCGGCATCAATTCGCCCCGCTCGACGCCTCCGGCCCGCTAAAGCGGTTCCTCAACCATTGGCGGCCCGACGCGGCGCTTTTCGTCGAGAGCGAGCTTTGGCCGCAGATGCTGCGGCGGACCCATGCGCGTGGCACGCCAATGGCGTTGATCAACGCGCGCCTCTCGCAACGCTCTATCGAACGCTGGCAGAAACAGCCGGCGCTGGCGGGGTTTCTCTTTGGTGTGTTTGACTTGATCCTGACGCAGAATGACGCAATGGCGCGGGCCATGACCACCATCAACGCCCCCGCCGATCGGGTCGCTCCGGGGATCAACCTCAAGTCTATGGCAGGCCCCCTGCCGCAGGACGATGACACCATCGCGCAGGCCCGTGCGGCCTTGGGCGAGCGCCCGGTCTGGATCGCCTCCTCCACCCATCCGGGCGAGGAGAAAGCGGTATTAGAGGCGCATCGGCAACTGCTTGAACAGGTCCCCGACCTGTGTTTGATCCTTGTCCCCCGCCACCCGGAACGCGGTGACGAAGTGGCCGGCCTCATCGCCAGCGTCGGACTGACCCATGGCCGCCGGACGCGGGGCGACATGCCGCGCGAGCAGGTCTATCTGGCCGACACATTGGGCGAGCTGGGCACCTGGTACGCGCTGTCCGACATCGTCTTTCTGGGCGGATCGCTACACCCCATCGGGGGGCATAACCCCTATGAGGTTGCGCAGGCCGGAGCGATGGTGCTTTCGGGCACCCATGTCGCTAATTTCGCCGAGACCTTTGCCGAGATGGAGGCTGCGGGCGCTGCGCGTCTGGTGGCGGGCACGCAGGATTTGGCAGACCGTGTGGCTGATCTTTTGCGCAACGATATTGCCCGCGCCAGCGGTGTGGCCGCGTCGAAAACCTATGCCGCAGCGCAGACCGACAAGCTCGACAGTATCGCCGAGCGGCTGATCACGGCCCTGCGCCTGCGAGAGGACAGCGCCGATGCCTGAGCTTTTCGTCACCAACTTCAACCGCAATTTTACCGGCGTCTCGGCCACCGCCGCAAACGTGGTCCGCCAACAGGTCAATCGGCACGAGTTGGTGCTGGTGGGTCACCCCCTGCCCGGTTGCCCGGTGCCGCTGACCCGTGCCGCCGCAGGGCGGATCACCCGAAAACATCCCCCCCAAGACCGCTCCTTCGCCATCTGGCACGTCCGCCGCAACCCCGAGATGCGCAGCGCGCTTTGGCTGCGCGATGTGCGCGGGGCGAATATCCGGATCGTCTTCACCTCTGCCGCGCAGCGCCTGCATTCAGCCTATCCACGCTGGCTGATCCGGCAAATGGACGCGGTCATCGCCACGACCGAACGCGCGGCGGAGTTCGTGCCCCATGTCCGCGCCGTGGTGCCGCATGGGGTGGATACCGATGTCTTCTCTCCCGCCACCAACCGGGGCGCCGCTTGGGAGCAATTGGGCTTTGGCGGCACCCATGGCATCGCCACTGTGGGGCGCATTCGGCCCGAGAAAGGCACCGACCTTTTCGTGGAGGCGATGCTGCGCCTGCTGCCTGAACGCCCCGGCGCGGTGGCGCTGGTGATTGGCCGCGCGGGCGGCAAGCATGAGGCGTTTCTGACCAAGCTCAAGGCGCAGGTCGAGGCGGCGGGCCTAGCAGGGCGGCTGCTTTTCGTGGGCGAATACCCGGCCGCCGACCTGCCCAAACTGATGCGCGCGCTGTCGCTGGTGGTGCAACTGCCGCGCTACGAGGGCTATGGCATGGTCCCGCTCGAAGCGCTGGCCTCGGGCGTGCCCTTCGTGGGCAGCGATGCGGGATATTACGGCGCTTTTTCGAATGGTGGCCGTGTGGGCAAGGTCGTGCCGCTTGGCGCGGCGGAGGCTGCGGCCCAAGCCGCGCTGTCCCTGCTTGAGCGAGAGGACCAAGCCGCTCTGTCAGAGGCCGCGCGCCACTGGGCCGAACACCGCTTTAGCGCGCGGGCCGAGGCTGATGGGATCGAAGCCGTCTACAACGCGCTTTGGGAGCGCGGCTAACCGCGCCAAAGAAAAACGCGCCCCCGAGGGAGGCGCGCTAGGATCGTTTCTGATTGCGGGATCAGGCCGCGGGCATACGCTGCTCAACGATACCTGCCCACCAGCTACAGCCTGCCGGGATCGCCTCATCGTTGAAGTTATACTCCGGATGGTGCACCGCCGCCGTGTCGCCGTTGCCGACCAAAATATAGGCACCGGGGCGTTCTTCGAGCATGAAGGCGAAGTCTTCCCCCCCCATGACCAGCGGCGCCTCGACGCAATTGCCCGAGATTGAGCGTGCCACATCGGCGGCAAACTCGGTCTGCTCTTCGTGATTCACCATGACCGGGTAGCCGCGGTGGTAGGTTACATCCGCTGTGCCGCCAAAGGTGCCCGCGATGCCGTTGCAGATCTCGTTGATGCGCTTTTCGGCAAGGCTGCGCATATCCGCCGACATCGTGCGCACAGTGCCTTTCATCTGCACCCGTTGCGGGATCACATTGAAGGCTTTGGAAGATGTCTCAAATGCGGTGACCGAGACGACGATCTGCTCCACCGGGTCGGCATTGCGCGATGTGATGGTTTGCAGCGCGAGCACGGCCTGCGCGGCCATCACGGTTGTGTCGACGGTCTCATGCGGTTTGGCGGCATGGCCCCCGCGCCCCTCAAAGGTGATGTCGAACTGGTCCGTCGCAGCAAAGAAGGACCCCGGGCGGATGCCGAAAGAGCCCGTGGGCATGCCCGGCCAGTTGTGCATCCCATAGACTTCTTGGATGCCAAAACGGTCCATCATACCGTCTTCGCACATCTCGCGACCGCCACCGCCGCCCTCTTCGGCGGGCTGGAAGATCACCACGACAGTACCGTCGAAATTGCGGGTCTCGGCCAGATATTGCGCCGCCCCCAACAGCATCGCGGTGTGGCCGTCATGGCCGCAGGCATGCATCGCGCCGTCGGTCTTGGAGGCATAGTCAAGCCCGGTCTGTTCGTGGATCGGCAGCGCGTCCATGTCGGCGCGCAGACCGATGACCTTGCCCGATCCGGTTTCCTTGCCCTTGATCACACCGACAACGCCGGTGCGGCCTATGCCTTCGACGACCTCGTCGCAGCCGAAGCTGCGCAGTTTCTCGGCCACGGTGGCCGAAGTGCGGTGCGTCTCGAATAGGATTTCGGGGTTTTCATGCAGATCACGGCGCCATGCGGTGATGTCGTCATGCAGCTCGGCAAATCTGTTCTTAACGGGCATTTAGGAAGTATCCTCCGGAGTTGGGTTGGCGCTGATTTTCATGCAGTCGCATTTATCTGCCACATGCTTACGCCCTTGCTAGCCGGTCCTCAACCACCTGCGCGAACCATGAGCAGCCCGCCGGGATCGCGGCATCGTCAAAGTCATATTCCGGGTGATGGACCGTCGCCCCCTCGCCATTGCCGATCATAATATAGGCACCCGGTCGCGCATTGAGCATATAGGAAAAATCCTCACCCGCCATGATGGGCGGGGTGTCCCGGTCGGTGCCGGGGGTGACCTTGTCGGCAGCCTCGGCGGCATAGCGGGTGTGGTCGCTGTGGTTGCGGGTGACGGGATAGCCGCGCTGATAGTCGATCTCTGCCTTGCATTGATGCGCCTCTGCCGTGAGGCGGGTGAGGTCGTGTAGGCGCTGCTCGGCCAAATCCTGAACCGCGGGGTCAAGTGTGCGCACCGTGCCGCGCAGAAGCACTTGATGCGGCAGGACATTGTGGCTGTCGGTATCGCTGCGCAGGGTGCAGACCGACACGACGACCTGTTTCAGCGGGTCGGTGTTGCGGCTGGCGATGGATTGCAGCGCGATCAAGACATGGGCGGCAGCGAGGTTGGTGTCGATAGCCTCATGCGGGGCCGCGGCATGGCCGCCCTGCCCGGTCAGCGTGATGTTGAACTCATCCGCCGCAGCCAGCAGCGCGCCCTCGCGGATTGCGAAATGCCCTGTGGAGTGGCCGGGCATATTATGCATGCCGTAGACCTCATCGATATCCCAACGGTCCATCAGCCCCTCTTGCACCATGACATTGCCACCGCCGCCGCCCTCCTCGGCGGGTTGGAAGATCAGCACCACACGGCCATCGAAATTGCGCGTCTCCGCAAGGTATTGCGCGGCACCCAAAAGCATCGCCGTATGACCGTCATGGCCGCAGGCATGCATTTTGCCGGGGGTCTTGGAGGCATGGGGCAGCCCCGTCGCTTCCATGATCGGCAGCGCATCCATATCGGCGCGCAGTCCGATGGTGCGGCCTGATGTGTTGCTCTGCCCCTCGATCACCGCGACCACGCCGGTCTGCGCGATGCCGGTAGTGATGTCGGTGATGCCAAAGCTGCGCAGCTTGTCTTCGACGAATTTTGAGGTTTCGGGCAGGTCGAACATCAGTTCGGGGTGCTGATGTAGGTGGCGGCGCCATGCGGTGATCTCGGCGTGGGTCTCGGCGAAACGGTTCTTAATCGGCATGGGCCATGTCCTTTGAAACAATGAGGTTAAAGCGCCGGACCGGGGCGGATGGGCGTGCCATCACTGAACCGGTCGACGCGAAATCTGCTCAGATCATGCCCCGGCGCATCGCCCAAGACCAGTGCGGCCAGCACCCGCCCCATGCCCGGCCCGATGCCAAAGCCGTGGCCCGACATGCCGGTGCCAATGACGAGGCCCGGAATTTGGGCGCAACTGTCCACCACCGGCACGATATCGGGCATTGTGTCGATCATGCCCGCCCATGAATTGCGCGCCGTGATCGGTGGCAGTTCGGGATAAAGTGCTGCGAACTGCTTGACCGTACGGCGCAACCGGCGGTGATCGGGGGCGGGATCAAGGATGCGCATCGCCTCGAAAGGGCTGAAACTGTCCGCGGCCCATTGGCGCGGGGTGCGCCATGCGTCAGGAAAGCCCTTAGGCGCGGACATCCGCAGCCGCTGGCCAAAGGGGGTGGCGCGCAACTGTGGCAGGTAGTGACGCAGGGCGCGGAAGGCATCTGGCCCGACGTAGAGATCGGGCGCCGCCCCCGGAGCCAGCGTATAGCCCCCATCGGCGCGGCGGCGAAAGGCCAGCCCCGCCTCGGCCACGGCACCGGCGTGCACCTCGGGCAACACGTTGGTCGCCACCACGCTTTCACGTACGGATAGCTGCGGCAAGGTGACGCCATGCGCGCGCAGGAAAAGCGCCGACCATGCCCCGCCCGCCAGCACCACCGATGTCGTGCGGATCGCCCCCGCTTCGGTGCTCACCCCCGCCACGCGGCCCGCGGCGAGGTCAAGCTTGCGCACCGCGCAGTTCTCGATGATGCGCACGCCCTCTTTGACGGCCAAGGCGGCCAGCGCTGGCACCGCGACCCAAGGTTCCGCCCGCATGTCGGAGGGGGTGATCAACGCCCCGGCGTAGCCTTTGCTCAGCCCTGGAAAAGCCGCAGCCACCTCGCCTGCGTCCATCAACCGGCTGTCGATCCCATTGGCTTTGGCGTGGGGCAGCCAGTCTGCGTAGCTTTGCATCTTGGCGTCCGAGCTTGCCAGATAGGTCACGCCGGTCTGTTTCAGCCCGATGTCGCGGTCGAGCTCTGGGGCCAGTTCGCGCCAAAGCCGCGCGGCTTCAACCATGATCGGCAACTCATCCGGGTCGCGCCCTTGTTGGCGGATCCAGCCCCAGTTGCGGCTGGATTGTTCGGCGGCAATGCGGCCCTTTTCCAGCAGCGTCACCTGTTTGCCCGCCCGCGCCAGAAACAGGGCGGTGCAGACGCCGATCACGCCACCGCCGATGACCACCACCTCGCTGTCACGCGGCGGGGTGCGGGGGTAACTGGCAGGGGTGGCAAGGGTGATAGGAAAAACGGACATGCGAACCCCGGAGGCTGGGACCGCGCGGCTGCACCGGGCGGCCGTGGAAAGGACAGGCCCCTGCGGAGGGGGCCTGCCTTAGGTCTGTCAGGGATGGCTCAGCCCTGCAAGCGGGTCAGCAGCCGGCGTATGAAGTCGTGACCGGCCTCGAACTGCGCCACATCGATGAATTCATTGGGCTGGTGCGCCTGCGCGATGTCGCCCGGCCCACAGATCACGGCAGAATAGCCCGCCTCTTGGAACTGCCCGGCTTCGGTGCCGTAGCTCACTTTGTGGCTGGCATTGTCGCCGGTGATCTGGCGCACGATCTGCTCCGCCTCGCCGTCCTTTTCGGGCTGCAGCGCGGGCACGTCGAAACGGGTCGAGGTCTCAATATAGGTTTCGGGCACCACGTCCTGCATCTGCTTTTCGACCTCACGGACCTTCTTGAGGTAGGCGGTGCCCCATTTGTCTTTGTCTTCACCCGGCACCACGCGGAAATCCATGGCGAATTTGCAGTCCTTGGCGGTGATGTTGTGGGCCGTGCCGCCTTCGATCACGCCGACATGGGCGGTGGTGAAGGGCGGGTCGAACATCGCCGCCGTCTCGGTCGGTTTGGCGGCCATGTTGTCGCTGTTCACGTCGTTGGCCCATTCAATAAGCTTGGCACCCGCCATGATCGCATTGACCCCGGTGTGCAGCAGCGAGGAATGCACCTCAAAGCCCACGAGGTGCGTGTTAAAGCCAATGCCGCCCTTGTGGCCGGTCACCGCCTGCATGGTCGAAGGCTCGCCCACGATCACCGCCGAGCCCTTGGGCACCACGCCCTGCATCGCCTGAATCATCGGCGGGGCGCCGGTGCATCCGATCTCTTCGTCAAAGCTGAGCGCGATCTGCAGCGGGCGTTTGACGTCTGCATAATGCGCCTCGACCAAAGCCCAGATCGCCAGCGCGTCGAAGCCCTTCATGTCGCAGGTGCCGCGCCCGTAGTAGCGGCCGTCTTTCTCGGTCACGGTGAAAGGGTCGGTGTCCCAGGCCTGCCCGTCGACCGGCACCACATCGGTATGGCCCGACAGGACGACGGCCCCCTCCTCCCACGGGCCCGCATGGGCGAAAAGCGCATGTTTGGGCTGATCAGGATCGACGTAGCGGTGGCTCTCGATCCCGTGGAAGGCGAGGTACTCGGCCACCCAGTCGATCAGCGGGATGTTGGTGTCCCGCGACACGGTGGGAAAGCTAATGAGCTTGGTCATCAACTCAAGCGGGGTCAGGCGTTCGGTCATTGGTGTTCTTTCAATAGCCACTGTCGGTGGTCAGCACATGGTGGCCCGGCTCCACTTCGCGGTAGACCGAAGGCTCGGCCCGATAGCTGACAGGGTGGATCGGCGAGGGAATCGGTTTGAAGTTCAAGTCCTTCTCGGACTTGCGGCGCCGCGGATCGGCGATCGGCACGGCCTTCATCAGCGCTTGGGTATAGGGGTGCTGCGGGTTCTCAAACACCCGCTGGCGCGAGCCCATCTCGACGATGCGCCCCAGATACATGACGCCGACGTAGTGGCTCACCCGCTCCACAACCGCCATGTCGTGGCTAATAAAGAGGAACGACAGTTCCATCTCGGCCTGAAGCTCCATCATCAGGTTGAGCACCTGCGCCTGCACAGACACATCAAGGGCCGAGACCGCTTCATCCGCGATGATCAGCTTGGGGTTCAGCGCAAGCGCGCGGGCGATAGCGACCCGTTGGCGCTGACCGCCCGACAGCTCATGCGGGAAGCGGCGCATGAAGCTGCGCGGCAATTCCACCCGGTCGAAGAGCATCTCAATCCGCTTAGTAATTTCGGCCCCTTTGAGGGTCGCGAAATTGTGGATCGGCTCGGCCACCTGATCGGCCAGCTGCATCTGCGGGTTGAGCGAGGCGAAGGGATCCTGAAAGATCATCTGCATGTCGAGCCGCGCGGTGCGCAAGGCTGATTGGTCCAGAGACATGATGTCGACACCGTCAAGGTTCACCTCCCCCGACATCGGCTCCACCAGCCGCAGGATCGATCGTCCGGCGGTGGATTTGCCACAGCCCGATTCGCCCACGAGGCTCAGCGTCTGACCTTTGTTGAGGGTAAAAGACAGGTCTTCGACCGCATGCACATTGGCCACGGTGCGCCGCAGGAAACCGCCCTGCACCGGGAAGCGCGTGGTCAGGTTCTTGACTGACAAGAGCACCTCTTCGCGGCCCTTGATCGGAACGATTTCCTTGTCCTCACTGCCCAAAAGCTTCATCGGCTCAGGGTATGGCTTGCCCGTCATCTCGCCCAATTTCGGCACGGCGGCCAAGAGCGCTTTGGTATAGGGATGCTGCGGGTTCTCAAAGATCTCCTCGACGGTGCCTTCCTCGACCTTCTTGCCGCGGAACATGACGACGACCCGGTCAGCCATCTGCGCCACCACGGCCATGTCATGGGTGATGAACATCACCGCCGTGCCGGTTTCGCGCTTTAGCCGGTCCATCAGGGCGAGGATTTCGGCCTGAATCGTCACGTCGAGCGCGGTGGTAGGCTCATCCGCGATCAACAGGCGCGGCTCGCAGGCCAGCGCCATGGCGATCACCACGCGCTGGCGCATACCGCCCGAAAGCTCATGCGGATACTGCTTCAACCGGCGCTCAGGCTCGGGGATGCGGACCTGCCGCATCAATTCCAGCGCGCGGTCCTCGGCCTGTTGCCGGGACATGTTCAAATGCAGGCGCAGGCCCTCGGTCATCTGCTTTCCGATGGTAAAAACGGGGTTCAGCGCGGTCATCGGCTCTTGGAAGATCATGCCGATTTCATTGCCGCGAATCTTGCGCATGAGGCTACCGCTGCTGGCCGCCAGATCGACCTGCCCCTTTTCACCACGCTCAAAAAGGAGGCGCCCGCCTGCAATTTCACCGCCGCCGTATTCGACCAGCCGCATCAGCGACAGCGAAGACACCGATTTGCCCGATCCCGATTCCCCGACGACGCAAACCGTCTCACCGGGGTTGATGTCGAAACTGACATCTTCGACGCCGACAACGGGGCCATCTTTGGTTTGAAATTCGACGCGCAGGCCCTGAATTTGGGCGATTGGCGCTCCGTTTGCGTGATCCAGCATCTGTTTCCCTGTTGTTTTTATTGGCGCAGATTTTGCCTGACGCTACGGCGAATGTCATGAGACTGTCAAACCTGACGCTGGCAGTTTGCGCTTTGTCATATTTGCGCCATGTCCGGCCTTGCAATTCTCGGGAAACCTGTTTCGATATGACACATGCGGTTTGGAAAGAACGCTTCGATCACAGGTTGAATATTACTTGTTTTGTTATGTTTAGCTGGTGAAGCTCATGTTCTTTCTGGGGCGACTACAACAAGGCGGGGGCAATCTCGTCGACAATAAGTGGCACGTCCACGTGTCCAACATGGAGTAAGATATGAAATTGAAGACCCTATTGATGGGGGCTGTCGCATCGACTGCGTTTGCCCCTATGGCCTTTGCAGAAGCCCATGAGGGCGAGCGTGGCCGCGACGGCGAAGTCAAAATCATCTATTGGCAGGCGCCTTCGATCCTGAACCCCTATCTGTCGAGCGGTACGAAGGACGTCGAAGCGTCCTCGCTGATCCTCGAACCCCTTGGCCGCTATGACGAAACCGGCGCGCTGGTCCCCTATCTGGCGAACGAAATTCCGACACTTGAAAACGGCGGCGTGAGCGAAGACCTCAAGACCATCACATGGAAGCTGAAAGATGGGCTGATGTGGTCCGACGGCACCCCCGTCACCGCCAATGATGTCAAATTCACCGCTGATTACTGCATGAACCCCGAAGGCGGCTGCGCGCAGTTAGCCAAATTCGAAGGTGTTTCCTCGGTTGATGTGGTCGACGACCAAACGGTCAAGGTTACCTTCTCCGAGCCGATGCCGAACCCCTACGGCCCCTTCATGGGCGGCCAGTCCCCGATCATTCAGGCGGCGCAGTTTGCCGATTGTACCGGCGCCAAGGCGCCCGAGTGTACCGAAGCGAACTTTAACCCCATCGGCACCGGCCCCTTCACCGTCACTGAGTTCCGCCCGAACGACGTGATCACCATGGCCGCGAACGAAAATTACCGCGACCCGAGCAAGCCTGCATTCGCCACGCTGACCTTCAAAGGTGGCGGTGACGCGACAGCTGCGGGCCGTGCCGTGATGGAAACCGGTGAGTTCGACTACGCCTGGAACCTGCAATTGGCCCCCGATGTCATCGCCAAGATGGCCGAAGGCGGCAAGGGCAAGCCGATGTCGGCTTTCGGCACGCTGGTTGAGCGTCTGGAACTGAACATGACAGACCCCTCCCCGGACCTGCCGGAAGGTGAGCGCGCCACAGCCAAGCACCCGCATCCATTCCTCACTGATGAGAGCGTCCGCCGGGCACTGTCGATGGCGATTGACCGCGAACTGCTGGTCGAAGTCGGCTACGGCCAAGCGGGCCGCGCCACCTGTAACATGGTGCCCGCGCCAGAGCTTTACGCCTCCGACAACACCGACTGCCTGACCCAAGACATCGAAGGCGCCAAGGCGCTCTTGGACGAAGCGGGCTGGGTTGACAGCGATGGCGACGGCATCCGCGAAAAAGACGGCGTGAAACTGGAAATTCTTTACCAGACTTCGACCAACGCCGTGCGTCAGGACTTCCAAGCGCTGATCAAAGATTGGTGGAGCCAGATCGGCGTTGAAACCGAATTGCGCAACATCGATTCTTCGGTCTTCTTCGGTGGCGACCCCGGTTCGACCGACACGTTCCAGCGTTTCTATGCAGACGTTGAAATGTACGCCAACAACTTCGATGGCACCGACCCGCAAAGCTACCTTGCCCAACGGACCTGCGCCAAATTCCCAAGCCCGGAAACACAGTGGCAGGGTGAGAACATCAACCGCTTCTGCGAAGAAGAGTATGATGCGATGGTGGCCGAACTGGGCCGTACCGGCGAAATGGAAAAACGTGGCGAACTGGCCAAAAAGCTGAACGACATGCTGACCAAGGACAGCTACTCGATCCTGCCGCTGGTTGACCGTGGTCGCGTCTCGGCTGCCTCCAACACCCTTGGTGGCGTTGTGCTGAACACATGGGACTCCGAGCTGTGGAATGCCGCCGATTGGTACCGCATGGAAGAGTGATCTAGGACGGAGGCGCGGCATGCTGCGCCTCCCTTCACCGACCTTTGGGGGGTGTGCGCCATCCGCACGCCCCCCTCTCGCCCCCACCCCCTCACAGACTGACTTACAAAGGCGACGCCAATGTTGACCTTCACCATCCGACGACTTCTTTTGTCGATCCCGACGCTTTTGTTTATCAGCCTGGTGATTTTCCTGCTGCTGCAACTCGCCCCCGGCGACCCGATGGCCCAAGTGCCGCTGACGGTCCCGCCCGAGGTGAAAGAGAAGATGCGCGAGGCGCTCGGCCTCGGCCAGCCGATCTATATCCAATATTGGAAATGGCTCGTGCAGGTCTTCTGGATCGAGCCGCAGGTTTTCATCGACTATCTCACCAACCGCTCTGCCCTGTTTAGCTGGCTGCCCGACACCAACCTGTCGGACGGCAAGCTGCGCGTGATCTCTTGGCAGACCCGTTCGCCTGTAATGGACATCGTGATCCAGCGCATGCCGCAGACCCTTTGGGTCGTGGGGCTGGCCTATATCGTGGGCATCGTTATCGCCATTCCGATCGGCATCTATTCGGCCTACCGTCACTACTCGGTCTTCGATCAGGCCGGGACGTTCATCACCATGATCGGCTTCTCGATCCCGCCCTTCTTCACCGGGCCTCTGTTGATCGTGATCTTCTCGGTCTCGCTGGGGTGGCTGCCGTCGATCTATGACACGACACATGTCGTGAACGACTGGGAAAGCTTCAAGGTGCAGTTCTTTCAGATGATCATGCCGGTGATGGTGCTGGCGCTGCAAACCACGGCGCAGATCAGCCGCTACATGCGCGGTGCCATGCTCGACAACCTCAACCAAGACTACGTGCGCACTGCCCGCGCCAAGGGGCTGAAGGAAAGCGTCGTCGTCATGGTCCATGTGCTGCGCAACTCGATGATCCCGGTGGTCACCATCATCGCGCTTGGCATGCCCGCCATCTTTGGCGGCGCCATCATCACCGAGAACGTCTTCAAGGTGAATGGCATCGGCCAGCTTCTGTTGACCGCGCTGCGTGCCAACGATCTGCCCATGGTGATGACCCTGACCTTTATCTTTGCGGTGTTGATCGTTCTGTTCAACCTGATCGCAGATATCCTCTACGGCCTGCTTGACCCAAGGATCCGTTATGACTGAGCAACCCATTCCCGCCAGCCCGGTCGAAGCCGACCTCGAATTCATGAAAGCCCTGCAAGACAAGGGCCCGCAGAAGCCCCCGCGCAGCCAGTGGCGCGATGTTTGGGACCAGTTCCGCAAGCACAAGGGTGCGCTCTTTGGCGGCTCCTTCCTGATCTTCATCACACTCGCGGTGATCTTTGGCCCCTATATCTGGGACATTGACGCCAAGAAACTGGACATTCGCAACAAGGATTGGCGGCCGATCTATACCCTCCTTTGGGACGGGGACGCCAAGGCGGGCTGGAGCCATCCCTTCGGCACCGACCAACTGGGCCGCGACATCCTTGCGCAGATGCTCTTTGGCGGGCGCGTGTCGATGGCGGTGGGCTGGATGGCCATGGCGCTGGCGCTGGTTATCGGTACTGCAATCGGCGTGCTTTCGGGCTTTTTCAAGCGGATGGACTTCTGGCTCATGCGCTTCACCGACCTGATCCTGAGCCTGCCGATCCTGCCGCTGGTGCTTTTGGCGGTAACACTCTTCGGGCAACCGCTGCGCTCGCAGTTTGGGCCTGAGGGCGGCATGTTCATTCTCATCGTTTCGGTGATCAGCCTGACCTCTTGGATGCAGACGGCGCGGATCGTGCGCGGCGATATTCTGGCGCTGAAGGAACGTGAGTTCATCCTTGCCGCCCGCTCTATCGGCACCACGCCGGGCAAGATTATCCGCCGGCACCTGCTGCCCAACGTGATCTCGCCGATCATGGTCTCGGCCACCCTTGGCCTTGCCACGGCGATCATCACTGAAAGCGCACTGTCCTTCCTCGGTGTCGGCTTTCCGTCGGACTTCCCCACATGGGGCAAGCAACTGGCCGACGCAGTGGACCGCATGCAGGAGTTTCCCGAGCGCGTGATGCTGCCCGGCATCGCCATCTCGCTGACCGTGCTGGCGGTGAACTACCTTGGCGATGGTCTGCGCGACGCGCTTGATCCGCGCATTCGCGGACGCTGAGCCAAATAAGGACCGACCGGCGCCCGCCCATCGCGACGGGGGCCGGTTGTTTCGCGGCCCCTGACGCAGGGTGAACAGCGTCGCCCATTTCTCCATCAAAACAGAAATAATTTCGCTGACGCCGGAGGCCCCCACGTCAGCTTTCACTTGATTGTGACCCCCAGCCCCTCCAAATGGGAAATAATTCCGTTTTCGAGGGTTTTCGCGATGTTTGAGTCTTTCGGCTTTGAAGAGACGACAGCAAAAGAGGCGTCCGTTCTGCTGGCGGCGCTCATCGGGCTGGCGTTTGGCGTCTTGGCACAGCGCACGCGCTTTTGCTTTCGCCGCAGCCTCGTGGGCGAAGACCGGCGTCAAGCGCTCGGGGTCTGGCTCACCGCGTTGGCGCTGGCGGTGATCGGCACGCAGGCCGCCGTGGCCGCGGGTTGGATCAGTTTCGACGCGCATCGCTTTATGACCAGTGACGTGCCGTTTCTGGCGATTGGCATCGGCGGGCTGCTGTTCGGCGCGGGCATGGTGCTTACGCGCGGCTGCATCTCGCGCCTCACGGTGCTGACAGGCGGCGGCAACCTGCGCGGGGCGCTGGTGGTGCTGGTCTTTGCCGTGGTGGCCCATGCCACACTCAAAGGGGTTCTGGCCCCGCTGCGCGTGGCGCTTGGGTCCGTGACCGTCGACATGGGCGACAGCGTGAGCCTTGCTGCCCTGCCCGGCGGTGCGCTGGTTTGGGGCGGTCTGATCGCCGTGGCGGCGCTGGCCTATGCGCTGCGCTCGGGCAACCGTCCGGGGCAGTTGGTGATGGCCGCTTTGATCGGGCTTTTGGTCCCTGCCGCTTGGGTCGGCACCGGGTATATCCTGCTGGATGAATTCGATCCGATCGCGATGGAAAGCCTCAGCTTCACCTCGCCCTCTGCCGATACTCTATTCTGGACCATCGCCAGCAGTTCGATCCCCGCGGGCTTTGGCACCGGGCTTTTGGGCGGCGTGTTTGTCGGCGCGCTGGTCGCCAGCCTTATCGCACGAGAGTTTCAGTGGCAGAGCTTTGAAGCCCCGCGCCAAACCGGGCGCTACCTGACCGGGGCGGCCATGATGGGCGTGGGCGGTGTGCTGGCCGGCGGCTGCACCTTGGGCGCGGGCCTTTCGGGTGTCCCCACGCTTTCCGTTGCGGCCATCGAAGCCATCGTGATGATCGCATTGGGCGGGCTGGCCATGCAGGCGTTGCTCAGCCGATCTTCCGCCGCAGGTGGCGCAGCGTCCACCACACGCCAAGCACAACCGGCACGGTGACCACGGCGGTCAGCAACCCTTTGCTGACCTCCAGCGGCTCTGCCAGCGGGTAGAGCAGATAACTGACCAGTGACACCGCGTAGTAGCTGATCGCCACAACCGACAGCCCCTCGACCGTATGCTGTAGCCGCAATTGCAAGTCGGCGCGGCGGTCCATGCTGCCAAGGATCGCTTGGTTCTGGGCCGAGCGTTCCACATCCACCCGCGTGCGCAAAAGGTCTGCAGCCCTCAGCGCGCGGGCTGCGATGGTTTGCAGCCGCGTTTCGGTCGATTTCACCGTGCGCATGGCAGGGGCATAGCGGCGCATCATGAATTCCCCGAACCCCTGCCGCCCCATGAAACGCGCTTCGCGCAGGGCTGAGATACGCTCATAGACGATGGCCTCATAAGCGCCCGTGGCGGCGAAGCGATAGGCGGTTTCCGCCGTCAGCGCCTCTAGCGCGACCGAGACATCAAGCAGCGCATGCAGCGTCTCTTCCGCCGCCGTGCCCGCCCCGCTGCGCATGGCCTCCATGAGGGTGGAGAGCTGCCCATCCAGATCATTCAGCGCCGTTGCCATTTCTCGCGCCTGCATGAAGCCCAGCATCGACATGGCCTTATAGGTCTCGATCTCGCACAGCCGTTGCACGATCCGCCCGATCCGCCGTTGCCCGGTCGCGGCATCGGTAAAGAGCGCCAGCCGCAGATGCCCCGCGGGATCAATGCGGAAATCGCTGGCCACCACCGCCGCGCCGTCCAGCACCTCAGCCACGGCGAGGCTTTCCGGTACGAACCAGTCTTGCAGGTGGTCTGCAATCTCCTCATCCACCGTGGATTTCGGCAAAACTGCCAGCAGCGCCGATGTGATCCGTTCCCCCTGTATCTCTGACAACCAATCATCGGGAAAGGCATCGAAATCCGACGCGGCAAAAGGCGCAGAGCGGCCAGCAGGGGCAATCACCGTATAGGTGACGAATTCCGTATGCTGCTCCCATTTCAGGGTGAAACGTCCCATCTCGCCATAGTAATGCGTCGCTTCTGCATCCGCCCGCGGCGCGCCGTAGTGGGCCAAGAGAGCGTTCAACTCCCCCTGTGCAACTGCGCCCGGGGCCAGCTTCACAGCCAGAAACGCAACCCGCGAAGGGGCCGAAAGCTGCGGGAAGGGGCGCGCGTGCATTTCACCGGTGAGGGCAAGCCGCTGGGGATGGTCTTTGATCGGGGCCATGGCGGAGTCCGCTGCTTAAGATGTCATGTTCCGGAGAGGATAGCGCCAATGGCGCCAATGAACAGATAAAAAATGACATGTTTTCATATACTTAATGTGTACCGACGTATACCGCCCATAGAAACGGCAAACGCCCCACCGTTTCTGGCGGGGCGTTTAAGATGTATAGGTCGGGAATTTTTTAAAAATTCCCGGTCGTTTTCTTTTAAAGAAAACGATTAGTCGATCAGTGGCAGCAGTTTATCAAGGCTGGCTTTCGCATCACCGTAGAACATCCGCGTGTTTTCCTTGAAGAACAGCGGGTTCTCGATCCCCGAATAGCCCGTGCCCTGCCCGCGCTTGGAGACGAAGACCGTCTTGGCCTTCCAGCATTCCAGCACCGGCATACCAGCGATGGGGCTGTTGGGGTCTTCCTGAGCGGCAGGGTTCACGATGTCGTTGGAGCCAATGACAATCGCCACGTCGGTGTTGGGGAAATCATCGTTGATCTCATCCATCTCCATCACGATGTCATAGGGCACCTTGGCCTCGGCCAGCAGCACGTTCATGTGCCCGGGCAGACGGCCCGCCACCGGGTGGATGGCGAAACGGACGTTCTTGCCCTTGGCACGCAGCTTCTTGACCAATTCGCTGACCGCGCCTTGGGCCTGAGCCACCGCCATGCCGTAGCCGGGGATGATGATGACACTGTCGGCCTCGTTGAGCGCCTGTGCGACACCGTCGGCCTCGATCGCCACCTGCTCGCCCTCGACTTCCATTGCCGGGCCAGAGGTCCCGCCAAAGCCGCCGAGGATAACGCTGATGAACGAACGGTTCATCGCCTTACACATGATGTAGCTCAGGATCGCCCCCGAAGAGCCGACCAACGCGCCGACCACGATCAGCAGATCGTTGCCAAGCGAGAAGCCAATCGCCGCTGCGGCCCAGCCGGAGTAGCTGTTGAGCATCGACACGACGACTGGCATGTCGGCACCGCCGATGCCCATGATCAGGTGATAGCCGATGAAGAGTGCGGCCAGCGTCAGCACGAACAGCGGCAAAAAGCCCCCGGTGTTGAAGTACCAGATCAGGCAGAGCAGCGAGAGTGCTGCCGCAGCGGCGTTGAGCATGTGACCGCCCGGCAGTTTCGTCGCCGCCGAGCTGACGCGGCCCGCCAGTTTGCCATAGGCGATGACAGAGCCGGTGAAGGTCACGGCACCGATGAAGATGCCGAGCACGAGTTCGACCCGCAGGATTGCGATCTCGACACTGTCCTTCTTGGCCAAGAGCGCGGCGAAGCCTTCGGTCGACGCGCGCGCCACCTCGTCCATCGCCAGCACGTTGCCCAGTTCGATATGGGCGTTATAGCCAACGAAAACCGCCGCGAGGCCCACAAGGCTGTGCATCGCCGCGACCAGTTCGGGCATCTGCGTCATCTGCACGCGGGTGGCCAATTGGTAGCCGATCGCCCCGCCTGCCGCGATCAGGATCAGCGAGAGGAGCCAGAACCCCGCCCCCGGCCCGATCAACGTGGCAACAACCGCCAGCGCCATGCCTGCGATGCCATACCAGACGGCGCGTTTGGCGCTTTCCTGACCCGACAGACCGCCCAAGCTAAGGATGAAGAGAACCGCTGCAACCACATAGGCTGCTGTCGTAAATCCGTATTCCATGATGCGTGCTCCTTCAGGATTTCTGGAACATGGCGAGCATGCGCCGTGTCACGAGGAAGCCGCCAAAGATGTTGATCCCACACATGAAGACCGACAGAGCAGCAAGAATAATGACCAATGCCGAGTTCGAGCCGATCTGCATCAGCGCGCCCAGAATGATGATCGAAGAGATCGCGTTGGTCACCGCCATCAGCGGCGTATGCAGGCTGTGCGCCACGCCCCAGATCACTTGGAAACCGACAAAGACCGCCAGTACAAAAACGATGAAGTGCTGCATGAAGCTGGCCGGGGCGACGAGGCCGACACCGAGCAGCAGCGCCGCGCCTACGGCCAAGAGCGTGACTTGGTTCTTGGTCTGCGCTTTGAAAGCAGCCAATTCGTCAGCACGCTTCTCTTCCGGGGTCTTTTCTTTAACCTTTTCCTTCTTCGGTGCCGCCGCGATGGCCGCGACCTTGGGCGGTGGAGGCGGGAAGGTCACTTCTTTTTCGTGGGTGATGGTCGCGCCCCGGATCACGTCATCTTCCATGTCGTGATTGATGACACCGTCTTTTTCGGGCGTCAGGTCCGTCATCAGATGGCGGATGTTGGTGGCGTAGAGTGTCGAGGCCTGCGTCGCCATGCGCGAGGGGAAATCGGTGTAGCCGATAATCGTGACACCGTTGTCGGTGACCACCTTCTCGTCCATCTTGGTGAGCTTGCAGTTGCCGCCCTTTTCTGCCGCCAGATCAACGATCACGGAGCCGGGCTTCATCGCCTGCACCATGTCTTCGGTCCAAAGCTCTGGCGCTTCGCGGTTGGGGATCAGCGCCGTGGTGATGACGATGTCCACATCAGGCGCCAATTCGCGGAACTTGGCCAATTGCGCTTCGCGGAATTCGGGGCTGGAAACAGAGGCATAACCGCCCGAAGCCGACCCATCGGCCTGTTCTTCTTCGAAGTCGAGATAGACAAACTCGGCGCCCATCGATTCGACCTGTTCGGCCACTTCGGGGCGCACGTCGAACGCGAGCGTGATGGCCCCCAGCGAGGTCGATGTGCCGATGGCGGCAAGACCTGCAACACCCGCGCCGACGACCAGCACCTTGGCTGGGGGTACCTTGCCCGCCGCCGTGATCTGACCGGTGAAGAAACGGCCAAAGTTGTTGCCCGCCTCAATGACCGCACGGTAGCCCGCGATATTCGCCATGGAGGACAGCGCGTCCATCTTCTGGGCGCGGCTGATGCGCGGCACCATGTCCATCGCCATGACGGTCGCGCCTTTGGCGGCGGCGGCCTCCATCAGATCTTTGTTGCCCGCAGGGTTGAACATGGAAATGAGCGTCTGGCCCGCGCGCAGGCGCTTGACCTCGGCGTCAGACGGCGGGCGCACCTTGGCAACCACATCGGCGGCCTTGTAGAGAGCGGCGGCGGTGTTCACCACCTCGACGCCTGCGCCCTCATATGCGGCATCGTCAAAGCCCGCAGCCGCACCGGCGCCGGTTTCAATAACGCATGTATGCCCAAGCTTTTGCAGTTGCAGCGCGCTGTCCGGCGTCATTGCGACCCGGTTCTCGCCCTCAAATATTTCCTTTGGTGTCCCGATCTTCAAACCAAGAGTCCCCCTTTGCTGGCCCGTCACGCCGCTTTGGCGCAACTTTGTTAGTCAGAGCGATAGCGCGCGCGCAGCAATAGTACAAGCAAGCCGCTACGTGAAACGGAGCAAAATTGCTGCGCTGCGACACTGAGAGAACGGTTTGCTGTTTTCGGAGCGGAGATAGAACGGCCGTTCTAGACCGCGCCAATGGCATGGCCCGAGGGCCATACCAAATCGCCGACCCAATGCGTGGGTATCAGAGACCGGGGATCAGCCGGGCCAACCCGCGCTGGTCAAAGGTGGTCCCACGATCTGCACCAAAGGCGATCTCGCCGCCCAAGCCGACGAAGGGTTCCGAGACGTTGACGCCACCCGCTTCGGCCTTGGCCGAGCCGACCTCAAGGAACAGATTGGTGTTAACCGATACGTCGCGGTCAAGACGGATTGCGAACCGGGACAGATCGCCGGTGTCATCGTCGGCCATGTCATAAGAGCCTGTCAGGCCAAAGCCCTCCTGCATCTCATAGCGAGCTTTGATGCCGCCAAGCGTGGCATCGCCCAGATCCGTGTCGACATTGGCGATATAGCCCTCGAACTCCCATTCGCGGACTTCATAGCCAGCCTCGATCCCAAAGATATCGGCCTCATCGCCTTCGACGTCTTCAAAGGTGTAGAAAGCGCCGAGAGAGGTCGCGTCGTTCAGGTGATAGATGCCGTGCAGACCCAGCAGCGTGCTGTCGATATCGGTAAAGCCGAAATCATGATAGGCGGCATCGATTTGCAGGCTGAAATCGCGGCTGAACCCCAGTTCCATCGCGCCTTCGAGACCCCAGTGATTGAAATCGGTGTCTTCGGCAAAGGCCGAATAAGACAGCCCGACCGACCCGCCGGTGACTTCGACGGCGCCTGCCGTTGTCGCGCCCAATGCGAAGGACGCGGCCAGCGTCAGTGAGGAAATTTGCGAAAAATTCATGATACTGCTCCAATACAAAACAAGGCCCTGTGATCAGGTTACCTGCTGCAACCTGTGAGGGAATGTTTGTGCGGCTGCAAGGGCGGCTGTGCCCGCCCCAGACATTTGTGTCTGCGCCGCCACTACCCTGCGCCACTCGCCTGTGCTGCCCTTCAAATAACGCCCCGTTATCCGAAGCTGCCTCTTGTCCTGCCGCCGCCAGCGCGCCACCCTGCCCGTAAAGGGGAGGCATTATGACATTGCAAGACAAGCACGCATTCATCACCGGCGGTGGCACCGGCATCGGGCTCGCCATCGCGCAGGATCTGGCGGCCAAGGGCGCGCGGGTCACCATTACCGGGCGGCGGCAGGAAGTGCTTGACGCGGTGTCGGGCAATGGCATCACCGGCAGGGCGATGGACGTCCGCGACGAGGCGCAGGTCATCGACACGATCGCCCGCGCGGTAGAGGCCAATGGGCCGGTGCAAATCTGCGTGGCAAACGCTGGCGTGGCCGAGGGCCGGTCGCTGCATAAAACCGACCTCGATTTCTGGCGCGACATGATGGCGACCAATCTCGATGGCGCCTTTCTCACCATCCGCGAGAGCCTGAAATCCATGCGCCAGACCGATTGGGGCCGGGTGATCGCAGTGTCTTCCATGGCGGGGCTACGCGGGCTGCCTGGGGCGGCCTGCTACTCGGCCTCGAAACACGGGATGATCGGGCTGATCCGTTCGCTCAGTGAGGATTACATGGGCCAGCCCTTTACCTTCAACGCCCTCTGCCCCGGCTATGTCGATACCGAGATCATCGCGCGCAACACCCAAGCGATCTCCAAACGCGCAGGGCTGTCCGAGGAAAAGGCTCGTGATGTGATGGTCAACGCCAACCGCCACAAACGCCTGATCACCCCGTCTGAAGTGGCGGCGGCAGCGGCATGGCTGGTTGGCGAAGGCTCGGAAAGCATCAATGGTCAGTCGATC
This sequence comes from Sulfitobacter dubius, assembly GCF_027214245.1. Taxonomy (GTDB): domain Bacteria; phylum Pseudomonadota; class Alphaproteobacteria; order Rhodobacterales; family Rhodobacteraceae; genus Sulfitobacter; species Sulfitobacter dubius_A. Next base: position 503,713 of record NZ_JAPWHM010000003.1, read on the forward strand.
GAGATTGCAGGCGGGCAGATGTAGCAGCGTTAAGGGGAGTTTAACCAAGCTGCGCCAAACAGGGGGCCATGAGTGACCGTTTTTCATCCCATGGCCCGAACAGCTATTTCTTTACCCTGCGCCTTGCAAAGCGGGACGATGATGCGCTGTTGCGGCATATCACGGCCCTGCGCCAAGCGATGCGTGAGACCTTGGCGCGCAGACCGTTTCGGATTGAAGCCATCGCGGTCCTGCCGGATGTGATCCACACGGTTTGGACCCTGCCCCTGAATGATAATGACTACGGCAACCGCATCGGTATGTGGAAAGGGCGCTTTTCCAGACACCTCCCCCCAGCCCCACATCGCAGCCTGCAGCAGATCAAACGGGGCGAAAAAGGGATATGGCAGCGGCGTTTTTGGGAGCATCGGATACGCGATCACGCGGATTTCGAGCGCCAGTGCGATCTGGTGCACCTCAGTCCGGTGCATGCAGGATACTGTCAGCGGCCAGAGGCTTGGCCCTACAGTTCCTATTCCCGCGCCTGTTCTCGTCAGATCCCGCCGCAGGATCGGAAGGCGGACCATCTGGCGGAGGAGGCGGTCTTGGACGATGATGTAACGCCGCTCAGCCACGCGATGTCGCCCGCGCCCCTGAACCGCCTGCACAGTTGACTTGCTTGGCGGCAGATCACGGTGGCAGCCGATATCGTGGCCCCATCTTTCATGGCCCGTTTTCGACAGGGGATTAGGGTTTTATCGATGCGTAGCCCTGCGTCGCACCCTCGCATGAGAGACATCAGCCCCGCAGCGCCCATAGCATGCGCGGCCCGCGCTTATTCGGTCAGGGCCGCGCACCCCGTGAAAACCCCGCGGCCCGCCGCCCCGCTCTACTGCGCGGCAGTCATCACCGGCAGCGCCGAGCCATCCGCGGCCCAAGCCCGCACCGCGGCACCGAAATGTTCGAACAGCGGGCGCGAAACCGGGTCACTGGCCGCGTTCCACTCAGGATGCCATTGCACCGCGAGGGTAAAGCCCGGCGCGTCCTTGATGTAGATCGCCTCGGGCGTGCCATCATCCGCGTGGCCGTCGATCACCACGCGCGGGCCGGGTTCTTTGATCCCCTGCCCGTGCAGCGTGTTGGTCAGAACCTTTGATGCTCCCATCACATGATGAAAAACGCCGCCTTCGGTAAAGCTCACGTCGTGGCGCAGCTCAAATTTCTCTTCGATCGTACCGTCGGGGGGCATCCGGTGATTCATCCGCCCCGGCAGATCGCGTATCTCAGGGTAGAGCGAGCCCCCCATGGCCACGTTGACCTCCTGAAAACCACGGCACAGGCCAAGAAACGGTTGGCCGCGCGCCACACAGGCGCGCACCAGTGCCAGCGCCACGGCATCGCGGGCGCGGTCAAAAGCACCATGGGCCTCTGTTTCGGGCTCACCATATTCTTCGGGATGCACATTGGGGCGCCCGCCGGTCAACAGAAAGCCATCGCAGACCTCCAGCAATTCCTCGACCGAGACAAAGCGCGGATCGCTCGGCACGATCAGAGGCAGGCAGCCCGACACCTCGGCAATCGCTTCGGTGTTCATCTGCCCGCCCGCGTGGACGGGGTATTGATCGTTCAGCAGGTAGGAATTGCCAATGATACCAACGACGGGTCGGGCCATGAGTTACCTCTTTTTCACCATGGCCCGAACATAAGCGCTTCGCGCCGCGGCCTCAACCTCGGCTCTGCGCCTTCAACTCCAAACGCCGCGCATGGAGCACCGGTTCGGTATAGCCCGAGGGCTGTTCGCGCCCCTTCAGCACCAGATCGCAAGCGGCCTGAAAGGCCACCCCGTCAAAGCCGGGCGCCATCGGACGATAGCTAGGATCGCCCTCGTTTTGACGGTCCACCACGGCTGCCATTTTTTTAAGCGCAGCCTCGGCTTCTTCGCGGCTGATGACGCCGTGGTGCAGCCAGTTTGCCAAGGCTTGGGCCGAGATGCGGCAGGTGGCACGGTCTTCCATCAGGCCCACGTCGTTGATGTCGGGCACTTTGGAGCAGCCGACCCCCTGATCGATCCAGCGGACGACATAGCCCAGAATACCCTGCGCATTGTTCTCGATCTCGCGGGTGATTTCTTCGGTGCTAAGGTTGCGGCCTTCCATCACCGGGATGGTCAACAGTGCGCCGAGCGTGCCGCGCGCGCCACCCTCTTTGATTTCTTCTTGCCGCGCCAACACGTCAACCTTGTGGTAATGTGTAGCATGCAGCGTGGCCGCCGTGGGTGATGGCACCCATGCGCAATTGGCACCGGATTGGGGGTGGCCGATCTTCGCCTCCAGCATCTCGGCCATACGGTCTGGCATGGCCCACATGCCCTTGCCGATCTGCGCCCGCCCCTGCAATCCGCAGGCAAGGCCGATGTCGACGTTGCGGTCTTCATAGGCCGCGATCCAAGCGCTGTTCTTCATCTCGCCCTTGGGCACCATCGGCCCGGCTTCCATACTGGTGTGGATTTCGTCCCCTGTCCGGTCAAGAAAACCGGTGTTGATAAAGGCCACACGATGTTTCGCGGCCCGGATACATTCGGCGAGGTTGGCGCTGGTGCGGCGCTCTTCGTCCATGATACCCAGCTTTACAGTATATTGCGGCAGGCCGAGCGTCTTTTCCACATGGGTGAAAATCTCATCGGCAAAGGCCACTTCCTCGGGTCCATGCATCTTGGGTTTCACCACATAGACACTGCCGGTGACCGAATTGCCGCCCTCGCGATTTAGGTCGTGGATCGCGATCAATGTGGTGATCATGGCATCCATCAGCCCTTCGCCAATCTCATGCCCCGCGCGGTCGAGCACGGCGGGGTTGGTCATCAGATGGCCGACATTGCGAACCAACATCAAAGAGCGGCCCTTCAACGTCACTTCACCGCCATCCGGCGCGGTAAAGCTCCAGTCATCGGCCATGCGGCGGGTGACGGTCTGGCCACCCTTTTCAAAGGTTTCTGCAAGATCGCCCTTCATCAGCCCCAGCCAATTGCCATAGGCCAGTACCTTGTCCTCGGCGTCCACCGCCGCGACGCTGTCTTCGCAGTCCATGATGGTCGACAGCGCGGACTCGATGACCACATCGGCGACGCTGGCGGGATCGTCTTTGCCAATCGCATGGTCCGGGTCGATCTTGATCTCAATATGCAGCCCGTTGTTGCGCAAGAGGATCGCATCTGGCGCTTCTGCCGCGCCCCGGTAGCCCGCAAACTGCGCCGGATCGGCCAAACCGCAGGGGGCCGCATCCTGAGACATCACACCTTCGAGATGCCCGTCCACAACGCGGTAACCCGCCAAATCTGCGTGGCTGCCCGCAGAGAGCGGCACCGCGTCATCCAAAAAGGCCTTTGCCCGCGCCACCACCCGCGCACCACGTTCGGCGTCATAGCCCTTGCCCGTCGGCAAATTACCCAGTGCATCAGTGCCGTAGAACGCATCATACAGGCTCCCCCAGCGCGCATTGGCGGCGTTCAGCGCGAAACGAGCATTGGTGATCGGCACCACAAGCTGCGGCCCGGGCACCTGCGCGATCTCGGGGTCTACGTTCTGCGTCTCAATCTGAAAATCCGGCCCTTCGGGCAAGAGGTAACCAATCTCGCGTAGGAAGGCGGTATAGCTTTCCGCGTCATGCGGCTGACCTGCGCGGGTGCGGTGCCAGTCGTCGATCTTGGCCTGAAGCTCGGCACGCCTCTCCAGCAGCGCGCGGTTCTTCGGCCCAAGATCATGCACGAGGTCCGACAGGCCCGCCCAGAAAACATCCGCTTCTACATCGGTGCCCGGCAGGGCCGAACCTTCAATGAACTCAACCAGTTCGGGGTCTACCTGCAAACCGTTTTTGTCAACTCTACCCGTCATTCTCTGCCCTCTCCCGCGCTAAATACCCTAACGAAATGTCTAGCAGAAAGGCAAAGCGGCGCAAGCGCGTGAAGGACGGCGACGCACGGCGCTATTTACCCGTCGGTTCTGGGGTGGCGATCACAGGCTCGGCGTCCGCCGGGCCGTCCACGGGCTGCACTTCCCCTTCCGGCGAGGGGTCGGTGGCCTGCAACACCGCGTAAACGATGCCAGCAATCATCAATAGCGCGCCCACGATGATAGCGGTTTTGATACCGATCAAAGCGGGGCGATGACGTTTCTTCTGCGTTTCGGTATCGTTGTCGGGGGCGGACATGGATACACCTCATTGCTCGAAGTTGGGGCGGCTCGGCTTGCAGGCCGCCTTCTAGAGACATAACCTTTCCCAGACCAATTACGTTCCCCCGACTGGAGGCCCAATGCGCGACGCCACCCCCCAAACGATCTATCTCAGCGACTATCAGCCGTTCGGCTTCCTTGTGGATGAGGTGGCACTGACCTTTGAGCTTGATCCCCACAAGACGCGGGTCAAAAGCCGCATCGCTTTTCGCCCAAATCCTGCGGCGCAGACGGCGGAATTCTTCCTTCATGGAGAAGAACTCTCGCTGATTTCCGCGCAGATTGATGGCAAGCCCGTCTTCCCGAAGATGACGGAGCGGGGTTTGACCTGCGATGTGCCAGACGGCCCCTTTATCTGGGAAGCCGAGGTTGAGATTGATCCCAAGGGCAACACCGCCCTGGAAGGGCTTTATATGTCGGGCGGCATGTATTGCACCCAATGCGAGGCCGAAGGCTTTCGCAAGATCACCTATTATCCCGACCGCCCCGATGTGATGAGTGTCTTTACCGTCACCATCAACGGGCCGCATCCTGTCTTGCTGTCCAACGGCAACCCGGTGGCGCAGGGGCAGAACCACGCCGAATGGCACGACCCATGGCCCAAACCTGCCTATCTTTTCGCGCTGGTGGCGGGCGATTTGGTCGCCCATTCCGATCGTTTCACCACCATGTCGGGCCGCGAAGTCGATCTGAATCTTTATGTGCGCCCCGGTGATGAGGGCAAATGCGCCTTTGGGATGGAGGCGCTGAAGGCGTCGATGAAATGGGACGAGGAAGTCTATGGCCGCGAATATGACCTCGATATCTTCAACATCGTCGCGGTGGATGATTTCAACATGGGCGCGATGGAGAACAAGGGGCTGAACATTTTCAACTCCGCCGCCGTGCTTGCCTCGCCCGAGACCTCTACGGATGACAATTTCGAGCGGATCGAAGCGATCATCGCCCATGAGTATTTCCACAATTGGACCGGCAACCGCATCACCTGCCGCGATTGGTTCCAGCTTTGTCTGAAGGAGGGGCTAACCGTCTACCGCGACAGCCAGTTCACCTCTGACATGCGCTCTCCGGCGGTAAAACGTATTGGCGATGTCATCGACCTGCGGGGCCGTCAATTCGCCGAAGATCAAGGCCCGTTGGCGCATCCGGTGCGGCCCGAAAGCTTTCAAGAGATCAACAACTTCTACACCGCCACCGTCTATGAGAAGGGCGCCGAGGTGATCGGTATGCTCAAGACCTTGGTGGGCGATGATGCCTATGCCAAGGCGCTGGATCTCTATTTCGAGCGTCACGACGGCGACGCGGCAACGATCGAAGATTGGCTGAAGGTGTTCGAAGACACCACAGGCCGCGATCTGACCCAGTTCAAACGCTGGTATTCGCAAGCGGGCACGCCGCGCCTTGCGGTGACGGAGGCATGGGACGCAGGCAAGGGCATCTTTACCCTCACCCTCACCCAGCACACGCCCCCCAGCGCGGCCACGCCAAACCCTGAGCCACAGGTCTTGCCCATCACAGTAGGTCTGATTGGCGCGGATGGTGCCGAGGTGGCCCCCTCCCGCGTGTTGGAGATGACCGAAGCGGAGCAAAGCTTTACCTTCGATGGGTTGGATGCGCGCCCGGTGGCCTCGGTGCTGCGGGGCTTCTCCGCTCCGGTGGTGCTGGATCAAGACCTCTCAAAAGAAGAGCGCCTGCTGCTGCTTGCCCATGACAGCGATCCGTTCAACCGGTGGGAAGCCGGGCGCACCTTGGCGCGGCAATCCTTGCTGGCCACGATCACCGAAGACAGCGCGCCGGATGACGACTGGCTCGCAGCATTGCGGGCGGTGCTGGAGGATGAGGCGCTGGAGCCCGCCTACCGCGCGCTGATGTTGGGGCTGCCCAGCCATGGCGATCTGGCAAGCGCCCTTCATGACGCGGGCAAGACCCCGGATCCGGCGGCGATCCATCAGGCGGTGGAAGCCACGCGCGATGCGATGGCCGAGCGGTTCGCCCCGCTGTTGAGCGCGCTTTACGATCGGCATAAGGTCGACGCCCCCTACCAACCCAATGCCGCGCAATCGGGCAAACGCGCATTGACCAATGCCGCCCTTGCCCTGTTAACCCGCGTGCAGGGGCCAGAGCGCGCGCAGGCGCAGTACGAACAGGCCGACAACATGACCCAGCAACTCAGCGCGCTGGCGGCCCTGCTGCGCGCGGGCCAAGGCGACAAGGCGCTGGCTGAGTTTGAAGAGCAGTGGCGCGATGACCGTTTGGTGATGGACAAATGGTTCGGGTTGCAAGTCAGCCAAGCCGCTCCGGAAGAGGCCGCCGAGGTGGCGCGCAAACTCACCCAGCACGCGGATTTCAACTGGAAGAACCCCAACCGCTTCCGCGCGGTCTTTGGCAGCCTGGCGATGCATCATGCGGGCTTCCACCATGAAAGCGGCAAGGGCTACGCGCAGCTGGCCGATTGGCTGATCAAGCTCGACCCGGTGAACCCGCAAACCACGGCGCGGATGTGTTCGGCCTTCCAAACATGGCGGCGCTATGACGCGGCACGGCAAGAGATAATCAAAACGCAATTGGACCGCCTCCTCGCCAGCCCCGACCTCAGCCGGGACACGTCAGAGATGCTCAGCCGCATTCGCGGTGCCTGACGCGGCACCCCAGACAGAAAGCATGGCGGCCTATACCTACCGCCGCCCTGCCCGCAGCCGGACGGCGCTGCTGGTGTTGCCCGCGATCTGGGCGACCCTCGGCGCGGGGTGGCTCTGGCTTGATGCTTCGGGCTGGCTTGTGGGTCTGCTGGGGCTCTTCACCATGCCTGCGCTTTGGGAGCTTTTCACCAATCCGATCAGCGGCTTGACGCTCGACCACGACAATCTGTCATGGGCCACCGGCAAGCGCGACGCGAAAATTGCGCTGGTGCAGATCGACCACGTTCGGCTCGATACGCGGCTTGATATGTCGGTCCGCGCCACAGTCATTCTAAAGACGGGCCGCAAGATCAAACTGCCCTTCGAGGCCACCCCACCGCACCGCGCATTGGAAACCGCGCTACAGACACGCGGCATCACCACAGAGCGGCATCACTTCACGCTGATCCAATGATTTACGGACGGCTGCGGGGCCGTGTCGCGTTCAACGGTTTGCAATAGGACTGCTGCCGCAGCCAGCGGGCCATATCCTCGCGTTTGGAGGCGCTGCGCATTGGCCCCCAATCCGCCCCAACACCGCGTCTGCCGTTTCCGGCAATCACCCCATCGCGCGGTACGGTCGTCGCCATGATCCGCACAGCACAGCTGAGGTTCGCGGCCCCATTCTTGAGCGCGTCGCCGCTGCCAACGTTACACCTATACCCCCGCGCCGTGCCCGGCAGGATTTGCAACAGCCCATACCAGCGCCCACCCCCACCCACGGCCCAAGACCGATAGGTGCTTTCATGTTTCGCCAACGTCGACATAAAGCCGACCCAAAAGGCGCGCCGCTGGCTCTCGGATGCGTTCGGATAGGCCGGGCACCAGCTTTCGATATCGGCAGGCACCATATCGACCAAAGGCTTGCCATGCGACTTGAGCGCCGAAATAGCGGCCCGCGTCCAAAGCGAATGCCCCCGCATATGTTGCCAGCGCGTGCGCGGCAGATTGCCCGGGCGCGCAGGCGGGCGCAGCGTCGTGGTGAACGGCGCAGTTTCAAGCGCGGGCGGTTCCTCGTCAGCCTCCACCGCATCGGGGAAAGACAATGAGGTCGCGGCGGTCTGCACCACGTTATCCACCTCCACCACCGGGGCGGGCTGTTTGGGAAGCTCGGCCCAAAGCAATGTGGGGCTCGTGCAGAGCAGCAGGGCAATCATGGCAGGTCTCATGGCGCGCATAAGACCGCCCCAAAGCGCAGTTGGCAAGCATGACGGCCTCGCAAGATCGGCAGATTTCCTCTGATCGGGAAACAGCGCGCCGCCCAGATGCCAGATTGTGGCCTGTGGTTACGCTTTCATGCCCGCCCCCGCTGCAGAATTTTCCCGAAAGCTCCGCACCCCGGACACGGTTCCGCCCCATTGCCCGGTCAAACCTGAATCATCGGCAAATAGCAGGCAGGACCGGCCCCAGATGAAGATACTTTCGCATATGATCCCGTCCGCCTTGCAGGGATTTTTTGGCAAACCTGCGCCCCAAGCGCCTGAGCTTGAACCGCTGGAAATGCCTCTGCTGCGCCGCCGTGCGCCGCGCGATGCCCTGCTGCGTATTTCCTGCCCCGATCCCACCGCCGAAGAGATGCAGCGCGACCGCCACCAATACCGCGCGCAATGGCTGGTGCGCCAAGAACGCTGGGATGAGATGGCAACCCTGCTGCATGACGCCGATATGCGCCGCGAAATGACACCGGGCGCCATGCCGGTGGCCGAACTGATGGCCTTTGGCGCAAGGGCGGATGTGATTCTTGCTGCCGAACATGCGCTTTACGACGGCAAACCGGCCAGTGACGCACCCCTGATGGCCGGGATCGAAGCCTTGGAACATGTGCTGGCCGATCACGCCGGGAACGCCATGATCGCCGCCATCGTGGCGCAGGCGCATATGGACATCGGCTGGGCGTGGCGCGGCACGGGTTGGGACAGCGACGTGCCCGCCCGCAACCATGCGGCCTTCGCCGCGCATTTTGAACGCGCGGAGCAAATCCTCGCGCCATTCGACAAGGACACAGCCGCCTCGCCCCTGCTCGCGGCGACGCACTGTGCCCTTTTGGGGGGAACCGGCGGTGACGCCCGCGCCGTGGCCGACCGCTACGCGCGGCTCATCGACCTGAACCCCGAAAACCCGCGCCCCATGCGGGCCATGGGCAACCACCTTCTGCCGCGGTGGCATGGCTCCTATGACCAATTGGAACTCGAGGCCCGCCGCACTGCCGCGCGGACCGAAGAGACATGGGGCGCGGGCGGCTATACTTGGGTGCAATTCGACGCGATCAGCTGCGATGCGCGGGCCTGTGCCAATCTTGATGTGCCGTTTTTCATCGAAGGGCTGCGCGATATCCTCGCGCGACGCCCCGATCCGCATACCGCCAACCTGCTGGCCGCCTATTGTGCCAGCGCCATCGGTCAGGCCACCCCGTCTGAGGATGCCGCAGGGGCCGTGCGCGCCGAGATCGCCGATTGCGCCCGCTGGATCGTGCGTGATCATATGACGGAACTGCACCCGATGCTCTGGGCCCATGCCGCGCGCGGCTTCGACAACAACTTGCGCGTCCGCTCCGCCCGGCGCTTTGCCGCCTCGGGCCGGGATGAGGCGATGCGCATCATCACCGGCCTGTTCCAACGCGAGATCGATGCCGGCAAAAGGGTCATTTTCACCGAAGGCCGCCGCCAGATTGCCCTACCGGGCTAGCCTTCCTCTTGAAGCGCGTGGTGCGCTCCAGTATGACCGGCCAAGTTCCAATTGACCGAAGGCGGCCGCGATGCTTGATCTGAGTTACGACACCCCGAAACCGCGCGTGATTGCCGGTGCCAAACATGACTGGGAACTGGTCATCGGGATGGAGGTGCACGCGCAGGTCGCGTCGAACGCCAAGCTGTTCTCTGGCGCGTCGACCCAATTCGGCGCCGAGCCGAACAGCAACGTGGCCTTCGTCGATGCCGCGATGCCGGGGATGCTGCCGGTGATCAATGAATATTGCGTCGAACAGGCCGTGCGCACCGGGCTGGGCCTTAAGGCCGAGATCAACCTGAAGTCCGCTTTCGACCGCAAGAACTACTTCTACCCCGATCTGCCGCAGGGCTATCAGATCAGCCAGCTCTACGAGCCCATCGTAGGCGAAGGCGAAGTGCTGGTGGAGCTTGGCGACGGCACCGCCCGTCTGGTGCGGATCGAGCGCATCCACATGGAGCAGGACGCGGGTAAGTCGATCCACGACATGGACCCGAACATGTCCTTCGTGGACCTCAACCGTACCGGCGTCTGCCTGATGGAAATCGTCTCGCGCCCCGACATCCGTGGACCGGAAGAGGCTGCCGCCTACCTTGGCAAACTGCGCCAGATCCTGCGCTATCTGGGCACCTGCAACGGCGACATGCAGTCGGGCGCGATGCGTGCAGATGTGAACGTGTCGATCTGCCGCGTGGGCCAGTACGAGAAGTATCAGGAAACGCAGGATTTCAGCCATCTGGGCACCCGCTGCGAGATCAAGAACATGAACTCCATGCGCTTTATCCAGCAAGCCATCGAAGTCGAAGCCAAACGCCAGATCGCGATTGTCGAAGCCGGTGGCGAAGTGGTGCAGGAAACGCGTCTGTTCGACCCAGACAAGCAAGAAACCCGCTCCATGCGTTCCAAAGAAGAAGCGCATGACTACCGCTACTTCCCCGACCCCGATCTGCTGCCTTTGGAGATTGAGCAGGCTTGGGTTGATGAGATCGCCGCCAACCTGCCGGAACTGCCGGACCAGAAGAAAGCGCGCTTTATCGGTGACTTTGGCCTGTCGGACTACGACGCCTCCGTGCTGACGGCTGACCTCGACAGCGCGGGCTACTTTGAGGCCGTGGCGCAGGGCCGTGACGGCAAGATGGCGGCGAACTGGGTGATCAACGAACTTTTCGGGCGTCTCAAGAAAGACGACAAGAGCATCACCGACAGCCCGGTCACCCCCGCGCAACTTGGGGCAATCGTCGATCTCATCGCCTCTGATGCCATTTCCGGCAAGATCGCCAAAGAAGTCTTTGAAATCACCTATACAACTGGCCGCGACCCGGCTGAAATTGTCGAGACCGAAGGCCTTAAGCAGGTAACCGACACGGGCGCGATCGAGACCGCAGTGGATGAAATCATCGCCGCCAATCCCGATCAGGTTGCCAAGGCGCAGCAGAACCCGAAGCTCGCGGGCTGGTTCGTCGGTCAGGTGATGAAAGCCACGGGCGGCAAGGCCAACCCCAAGGCGGTCAATGAAATCGTGTCGCGCAAGCTCGCCCAGCAATGAGCGAGACCCCGGCCCCCTTCCGTTCGAGCGAGATGAAAGTTCTCCCCGAATGGATTGATTTCAATGGTCATTTGAACATGGCCTATTACAACGTCCTGTTCGATCAGGGCGTTGACCAAGCCTATGGGGAAATCGGTCTGGGGCCAGAATACCAGCGCACGGGCTGCACCACCTATGTGGCCGAATTCCACGTATGTTACTTGCGCGAGCTGCATGAGGGTGACCGCGTCTACACCACCTTCCAATTGCTCGACCATGACGAGAAACGGTTTCACAGCTTTCAAGAGCTGTGGCACGTCGACGGCTGGCTCGCCGCCACCGCCGAAGGGTTAACGCTGCATGTGGACCAATCCGGCCCGCGTGTCGCCCCGATGCCGCAGCATATCCTGACACGTCTTGACGCGATGCGCCGCAGCCATGCCAAATTGCCCACACCGGCGCAGGCCGGTCGCAGCATCGGCATCCGCCGCAAATCCGCCTGAAACTCACCTGACGCGGCTCATGTCGCCAACCCAGCCGAGGCCCCTATGCGCTACGAATACAAGATCCTTCCCGCCCCCACCAAAGGGCAGAAAGCCAAAGGTCTGAAAGCCCCCGAAGCGCGCTTTGCCAATACGTTGGAAGAGTGCCTGAACGAACAGGCCGCCGAGGGCTGGGAGTACCAGCGGGCCGAGACATTGCCCTCGCAAGAACGCTCTGGCCTGACCTCGACCACCACCGAGTGGCGCAATGTGCTGGTGTTCCGCCGCCTGGCCAGCGCGAGCAGCAAGCCAGAGGACGGCGATCTGCTGCCCCCCGCCGCTGCAACGCCTGCATTGTCCGCCACGATTGAGGGCGACGAGACGGCGCTTCAGGCCGATGCGCCCGCCTCTATCACGCCCGACGATGACGCGCCCGCGAAAGTGGAACCCGGGAAAGTGGAGCCAGCCAAAGAGGAACCTGCCAAGCTGGCAACGCCACCTGCGTTCCTCTCCGGTACCGCGACAGAGCAAACGCCGGACGTTTCTTCGCTGGATAAATCCGACGAAGACGACGATAAAACAAAGCCCTAAATGCGGGCCTTATTCGTCCAGATCAAGCGCCAGCGCATGAATGCGCCCCATCAGATCCGGCCCCAAGGCACTGTGCACCGCCCGGTGCCGCGCCAGCCGGTTCTGACCCTTGAAACGCTCTGAGCGGATGCGCACGTTAAAGTGGCTTTCGCCCCCCTCTTGAAACCCGGCGTGACCGCGATGGCTTTCGCTGTCATCCACCACATCCAATTCTCGCGGCGCAAAAGCGGCTTCCAGCCGGTCTGAAATCTCTTGTGTTGTCGACATGTTTTTTACCTCGGCCCCCTTCAATCCTGCGACGCAGGGTATATGGTGACCGGCCTGAGTCGGAAAGGTCTATCCACATGCCAAAAGCTGATCCCTTCGGATTCGACATGTCCGTGTCGTCCTCCAAAAAGAAAAACCCCCGCGGCCGCCGCGGCATGTCCGGTGCGTCGGAAACCTCGACCCGGATTTGCGACCATGAGGGCTGCGACGAGCCGGGCAAGTTCCGCGCGCCCAAGGCCCCCGATGTGCTGGATGATTACTTCTGGTTCTGCCAGCAACACGTCCGCGAATACAACGCGAAGTGGAGCTTCTTTGACGGCACCACCGAGGCCGAGTTGAACGCGCAAATGTCCAAGGACAAGGTCTGGGAACGCGCCACCAAGCCGCTCGGCGACCCCGAGCAGCGTGCATGGGCACGCCTTGGCATCGAAGATCCGCATCAGGTTTTGGGCAAGAACGCGACCCAGAACCCCGGCAAGGGCCAGCAAGCGGGCCGCCGCCTGCCCCCGACCGAGCGCCGTGCGATCGAGATTCTCGAAGCCAAGGACACATGGACCAAACCCGAGGTGCGCAAAGCCTACAAGGCGCTGATCAAAGTGCTGCACCCCGACATGAACGGCGGCGACCGCAGTCAGGAAGAGCAGTTGCAGCTTGTCGTCTGGGCATGGGACCAGATCAAGGGCAGCCGCAACTTCAAGGACTGATCCCACAACCGGACCAGCGGCCGGGTGCGGATAATGCCAGTTGCCCCTTCCCCTTGCGGATATGCACGATATGTTGCACCAGATACGCGCGCGGCCCCGACCGCGCGCTTAACGAAAAGGATGACGAGCGATGGCCGACGGTGCACTGGAACATGACATGAAACCCACCGAAGAACTCTCGGTGCGCGATGTCTTTGGCATCGACACCGATATGGTCGTCAAAGGTTTCCCGCAGCGCACCAGCCGCGTGCCGGACATCGACAGCACCTATAAGTTTGATCCTGACACCACGCTGGCGATCCTCGCAGGGTTCACCCACAACCGCCGCGTCATGATCCAAGGCTACCACGGCACCGGCAAATCGACCCATATCGAACAGGTCGCCGCCCTGCTGAACTGGCCCACCGTGCGCGTCAACCTCGACAGCCACATCAGCCGGATCGACCTGATCGGCAAAGACGCGATCAAACTGCGCGACGGCAAACAGGTCACCGAATTCCACGAAGGCATCCTGCCGTGGGCGCTGCGCAACCCAACCGCGATTGTCTTTGACGAATATGACGCGGGCCGCGCCGATGTGATGTTCGTGATCCAGCGCGTGCTGGAGCATGACGGCAAGCTCACGCTGATGGATCAGAACGAGATTATCACCCCGCACCCCTATTTCCGCCTCTTTGCCACGGCCAACACTGTGGGCTTGGGCGATACCACCGGACTTTACCACGGCACCCAGCAGATCAACCAAGCGCAGATGGACCGTTGGTCGCTCGTCGCTACGCTGAACTACCTCAGCATCGACGCTGAAACTGCGATCGTGCTGGCCAAGAACCCGCATTACAATACCGAGAAGGGCCGCAAGACCCTAAAACAGATGGTCACCGTGGCCGATCTAACCCGGACCGCCTTTATGAATGGTGAACTGTCGACGGTAATGAGCCCGCGTACTGTCATCGCATGGGCGCAGAACGCGGAAATCTTCCGCAACGTCGGCTATGCCTTCCGCCTGTCCTTCCTCAACAAATGTGACGAGTTGGAGCGCCAGACCGTGGCGGAGTTCTACCAGCGCCTGTTTGACGAGGAACTGCCCGAGAGCGCGGCGAGCCTAAGTCTAGGCTGATCCGCATAGACCGTCGGACAAAAATAAAGGAGCGCTGATATCAGCGCTCCTTTTTCGTTCCGCCTCAGGCCATTGTTTAGTTGGCAGGCGCAGTCGCAGTACCGACCGCATTGGGGTCTTGCGGGGCAGCATTTTCAAGCGCTTGCTGCTCGGCTTCCATATCCTGCGCGGTCTTAAAGGCCTCTGCGGCTTCAAGGTCGGTCTTGGTGGCCGAGGATACCAGACGCAGCGTGCCGCTTTCGTCAGTCATGGTCGACAGGCTGTCCATTTTCACGGCAACCCATTTTTCACCCATGCCGAGGAAACCACCGACACCGATCACGACACCTTCGACGGTGCCATCGAGATTGACGATCAGGTCATCTACATCGCCGATCTTTTCACCTGCGTCGGAATAGACGTTGCTGCCAATCAGATCGTCGGCGAGGATCGTGTTCTCGCTTTGCATGGTGATCTGACCTTCAACCGGCTTGGCAGGCTCTTCTGCCGGCGCCTCGGCGGTTGTGTCAGCGGGAGCGACGGTATCGCCCAAGGGCTCCGTTGCCGGGGCCTCTGCCGTGTCTTCGGTCATCGGTTCGGTCGTGGCCGGTACTTCGGCACTGTCGGTGGCGGCATCCGTGTCGGCTGCCCCGGCAGTGTCGGCCTCCATCTCGGCGTCAGCTTCAGGCGCTTCAGCCGTGTCGGCTTCCATCTCCGCTTCGCCTTCGGGCGCTTCAGCGGTGCCGGTCTCTGTCTCGGCCTCTACCGCATCACCGCTCGCTGTGGCTTCGCTGCTCTGTGTCGCCTCATCGGTCTGAGGCGCTTCGGCAGTGGCCTCGTCTGAGGCGGGTTTTGTCGCGTCCTGTGCGGTGGCGGCCAAAGGCGCGGCCCCCAAGACAGCGATCATGGCCAGACGGCTCGCATGTTGCATGAAATTGGTCATTTCCTTACTCCTACTTGCTGAGACGCATTGCTGCCAGGGTTCAGAGAGGCACCGGTGCGTCGACTGCTGGGGAAATGCCGATCTGCGGGTGGGGGTTCCCGCTCAGCGGGTGCTATGGGCGGAAACTGGCGTATTGATTGCACGCGCCTGCCCCTTTGACCCTTCCGTGAAAACCTGCCAAACCTCATGTCGAAGCTGACAGAGGCATGGGCTCATGAAGAAATCCGACAACCCCGCTGACGCATTCAAAAAGGCCCTCGCAGAGGCCACCAAAGTGATGGCCGATGACGCCGAGCTGAACGTCAGCTACTCCGTTGATCCGTCAGGGCTTTCTGGTGACGCGATGCGCCTGCCACAGGTCAGCCGCCGGATGACCCGAGACGAGGTTCTGCTGGCCCGTGGGACCGCCGACGCCCTGGCGTTGAACCGCCGCTACCATGATGCCGCCACCCACGCCCGCTATGCCCCGCAGGGCGACATGGCGCGCGAACTCTATGAGGCGATGGAGACCGCCCGTTGCGAGGCCATGGGCGCGCGCGACATGCCCGGCACCGCGGGCAATATCGACGTCAAGATCAAGCACGAGGCCCTGCGCCGCGGCTACGATCAGGCGAAACAGGCCAGCGACGTGCCGCTTTCGGTCGCGGCGGGCTATATGGTGCGTCATATGGCGACGGGGCGCCCCCTGCCCGTAGGGGCCGAGAACGCCATGGAACTTTGGCGCGGCTTTATCGAAGATCAGGCGGGCGGCACCCTAGAGGGGATCGACGGCAGCCTTGCCGATCAGGCCGATTTCGCGCGGCTGGCGCGCAAGATGATCTCGGATCTTGGCTATGGCGATCAATTGGGTGACGACCCCGATAGCCAAGACGACGAGCAAGAGGATCAGGCCGAAGAGGGCTCCGAAGAGGAACAAGACCCCGACAGCACTGGCCAAGACGATCAGGACGAGGAAGAGGCCGAAGGCACACCTGAGAACTCCCAAGAGCAGCAGCAGGACGAAAGTCAGGCGCAGGTCTCGATGGATGACGAGGCGGATCAAGAATTGGGCGATGAGGCGGATATGCCCGAGGGCGACGCGCCCATGGACCCGCCGCCACCGCCGCCTGTCTCTGATGCCGATCCTGAATACCGCGTCTATCTCGGCGAACATGACGAGGTGATCGGGGCCGAGGAATTGGCCGAACCGATCGAATTGGAACGTCTGCGCGCCTATCTGGATCAGCAACTTGAGCCGCTGAAAGGCGCTGTGGGCCGTTTGGCCAACAAATTACAACGCCGTCTGCAAGCGCAGCAGAACCGTTCGTGGGAGTTCGACCTAGAAGAAGGCACGCTGGACGCGGGCCGTCTGGCGCGGGTCGTGGCCAACCCCACCACGCCGCTCAGCTTCAAAGTAGAGAAGGACACCGAGTTCCGCGACACCGTGGTGACGCTGCTGCTGGACAACTCCGGCTCTATGCGCGGGCGGCCCATCTCCATCGCCGCGATCTGTGCGGATGTGTTGGCGCGGACCTTGGAGCGGTGCAACGTCAAGGTCGAGATCCTCGGCTTTACCACCCGCGCCTGGAAAGGCGGTCAGGCGCGCGAGGCGTGGCTGAATGACGGGCGCCCCGCCCAGCCGGGGCGGCTGAATGACCTGCGCCACATCATCTATAAGTCCGCTGACGCCCCTTGGCGGCGGACCCGCGACCACTTGGGTTTGATGATGAAAGAGGGTCTGCTGAAAGAGAACATCGACGGGGAAGCGCTGGAATGGGCGCACCGTCGCATGTTGGCACGGCATGAGGCGCGTAAGATCCTCATGGTGATTTCCGATGGGGCACCGGTGGATGACAGCACGCTTTCGGTGAACCCGGCCAATTATCTGGAAAAGCACCTGCGCGATGTGATCGCGATGGTCGAAAAACGCCGCGCGGTGGAGCTTTTGGCGATTGGCATCGGCCATGATGTGACGCGCTATTACGACCGCGCCGTGACGATTACGGATGTGGATCAGTTGGCCGGGGCGATGACCGAGCAGCTTGCCGCGCTTTTTGACAGTGATCCGCGCAAACGGGCGCGTGTCATGGGCATGCGTCGCGTCAGTTGAGCCGTCGGACGGTATTTGAAAAAGGATGAAGGAGGGGCGTGTGTTCCAAAGTTTCGAGGTCACCGCGCGTCCGGAACAGGGGCCGCCGCGGCTGGCGGCGCTGCGTGCAGAATTGCTGCGCGCGGGATTGGACGGGTTTCTTGTGCCGCGCGCCGATGCGCATCAAGGGGAATATGTCGCCCCGCGCGATGATCGGTTGGCGTGGCTCACAGGATTTACGGGCTCTGCCGGGTTTTGCGCAGCACTGCAGGGTGTTGCGGGGGTCTTTATCGACGGGCGCTATCGCACGCAGGTCAAGGCGCAGGTGGCGGATGTCTTTACGCCCGTGGCATGGCCCGAGGTGTCTTTGGCCGATTGGTTGAAGGACCAACTGCCTGAAGGCGGCGAGGTTGGTTTTGATCCAATGTTGCATACGCCGGGGCAGATGGACCTTTTGGTGGAAGCATTGGCGGGCTCTGGCATTGAGCTGCGACGCAGCGAGAATATGGTGGACCGGGTTTGGGAGAACCAGCCTGCGGCACCGATGGGCAAAGTGGCGGCCCACCCTGAGCGCTTTGCCGGGGAAAGCCATGCCGCCAAACGGCAGCGTGTGGCGGCGGACCTGCGGGCGGCGGGGCAGAAGGCGGCGGTGATCACCCTTCCCGATAGCCACAACTGGTTGTTGAACATTCGCGGGCAGGACATTCCGCGCAATCCCGTGGCCCATGGCTTTGCCGTGCTGCATGACGACGCGCGGGTTGATTTGTTTATAGCGGCTGAGAAACTGGCGGATGTGGCGGGTCATTTTGGGCCGGAGGTGGTGCAGCATGACCCCGCGGGCCTGCCTGATTACCTGCGCGCGTTGGAAGGGCCGGTGCGGCTTGATCGGCAGTCGGCGCCGGTGTTGTTCGCGGACCTGCTGGGGGACCGCGCGCAGGCGGGGGATGACCCCTGTGCCCTGCCCAAAGCCTGCAAGAATGACGCCGAGATTGCCGGCGCGGCGGAGGCGCACCTACGCGATGGCGCGGCAATGGCGGAGCTGCTCGCTTGGCTGGATGCGCAGCCTCCCGGCACGATCACAGAGATACAGGTGGTGCGGCGGTTGGAAGATCTGCGGCGCCGGGATCCGTCCTTGCGCGACATCAGCTTTGAGACGATCTCGGGCAGCGGGCCGCATGGGGCGATCATCCATTACCGGGTGAATGAGGAAACCGACAGCCTGCTGCAGGACGGACATCTTTTGGTGCTCGACAGTGGGGGTCAGTACCTTGACGGGACCACGGATATCACCCGCACCGTTGCCATCGGCAGCCCCGATCAGGATGCGCGCAGCGCCTTTACGCGGGTGTTGTCGGGCATGATCGCCATGAGCCGTCTGCGGTGGCCGCGCGGGCTGGCCGGGCGGGATATCGAGATGCTCGGGCGTCTGCCGCTTTGGATGGCGGGGCAGGATTTTGATCATGGTCTGGGGCATGGCGTTGGCGCTTACCTGTCGGTGCATGAGGGGCCGCAGCGGCTGAGCCGGATGAGCCATGTGCCGTTGCAACCGGGTATGATCCTGAGCAACGAGCCGGGCTATTACCGCGAAGGGGCGTTTGGCATTCGGATTGAGAACCTTTTGGTGGTGCAGGAGGCCCCCGCCCTGCCCGGCGGTGACGCGCATCGCAAGATGCTCGATTGGCGCACCCTGACGCGCGTGCCGATTGACCGGCGATTGATTGATGTGGAGGCGCTTAGCCCCGAGGCGCGCGATTGGCTCAACGTTTATCACCGCGACGTTGCGGAAAAGATCGGGCCGCGGGTATCACCTGTTACAAAACTGTGGTTGGATGCGGCAACGGCGCCCCTATGAGCGTCCGATTTCAGTAAGCTAGGGGGGTACGGCATGTCCGACCATATTACGATTACTCCGGCCCAAGGCACATGGGTTGTTCGCGCTGGCGGGGCCGTGCTGGGCGAGACCACAGGCGCGCTGGAGCTGCGCGAAGGGGACCACGCGCCGGTCATCTATTTCCCGCGCGGCGACATCGCGATGGCCTTCCTTGATGGCTCAGACAAGACCAGCCAGTGCCCCTACAAGGGCGACGCCAGCTATTTCTCGGTCGTGACCAAGAGCCGTACCTTGCAAGATGCCGTCTGGTCTTATGAAGACCCGAAAGCGGATGTGGCCGAGATCAAAGGGTATCTGGCCTTCACGCCGATGGATGAAATCGCCATTGAGCGTATCTGATCAGGAATGCTCCTCTGCCGCGGTGGCGGCGAGGGCGCGATTATAGGCCTTCAGCGCATCGACGTGGAACAGTGCGCCCAGCAGTTCGGGCGGCGCATCAGCGCTGAGGGTGACCACCGGGATGAAGTTGGAATGGGTCTGGTCGAACAACGGCAAGGCGGCCTCTAGCGTGGCGCTGCCGTCGATATAGGTGCCCTTGTCGATCAAATCCCAACAGGCCTCTTCCGAGGCCGCGTCTTCATCATCAGGGCGGCGCATGATCCGGCCCACCATGAACATGGATAGCAGATAGGCCTGCGGGCCTGCGGCCAGATGAATGCCGCGCCGCTCCATCTGGGTAAGGAAGAACGACCGGTCGACCAAACGGGAGGCCAGCGCGGTCGACATGCTGACGGCAACCATCACCGCCAGACCGGTTTGCCAGTCGCCCGTCATCTCGAAAACGATCAGCGTGGTGGAGATCGGCGCGCCCAGCACGGCGGCGGCCACCGCGCCCATCCCCGCCAGCGCATAGAGCGAGGAAGAGCCGGAGATCTCTGGGAAAACGCCCGTGGCGATCAAGCCAAAGGCCAGCCCTGTGAGCGCACCCACCATCAACGAGGGCGAGAAGACACCGCCGCCCATTCGCCCCCCCAGTGTAATCGCCACGGCGGCAACTTTGAGAACCGCGAAGATGATCACCTCATGCAGCACCAGCTCGCCCACCAGCGCGCGGGAGGTCGTCTCATAGCCGACACCGATGATATGCGGAAACCAGAGCGCGATGATGCCAAGGATCGCCCCCGCCACCGCCGGGCGCAGCCAACGCGCCAGGCCAGTCCGTGCTTGCAGATAGTTGCCGAAATCCTCGGCCCAAAAGATTGACCGCATCAGCACGACGGAGACCAGACCGCAGGTCAGCCCCAGCAGCAGGAAGGCGGGCAGTTCGACGTAGAATTGCACATCTCCAAGGCTAGGCAAGACGAACTCGGTCAAGCCGCCGAACTCCAGCCGGTTGATCACCGTGCCCGCAGCCGAAGCGATGACGATGGGGGCGAAAGCATGGACCGCGAAATGCCGCAGCACGACCTCAAGTGCGAAAAGCGCGCCGGCGATGGGGGCGTTAAAGCTCGCGGAAACCGCCGCCGCCACCGCGCAGCCCAGAAGGTCACGCCCGGTGATCCCATCGGCCTTGATAAAGCGGCTGACCTTGGTCGAGATCACAGCGGCCAGATGCACCACCGGCCCTTCGCGGCCTGATGAGCCGCCCGTCGAGAGGGTGATGAGCGAGGCCAGTGCCGAGGCCACCCCGGCGCGCGTTTCGACCCGACCGTCGTGCAAGGCAGCGCCGAGGATCACATCGCCTACGCTGCGGGCACGCCCGTCGCGGGTAAAGCGGTGCAGGATCAACCCAACAAGCAGCCCGCCCAACGTCGGGATCAGCACCACCCAATACCACGGCAACCCAGCGAGAAAGCTGTGCAAGAATTGCACGTCGTCCGTACCGTAAAGCGTGGCTTGTAACCAGTTGATCCCTTTGCGGAAAAACAAGGCCGCGAAGCCCGCTGCAATGCCCACCAACAACGCGATGAACCAAAAGGTGATCTTGCCCGGCCCCCGGGTGCGCAGCACCGTCCAGCCCTGTTTGCAGCCGCCGAGCGCCTGATGCAGTTGTTGGGAAAAGAATGCGTTATCTTGCGGAGGCATGGGACTTGGACCAGTTGGACCCTTTCTGTCTAGGGCAAGCTGACCTTGGGTAAAACCGCCATTTAAGAAGTCGTCGCGCCCTGTTGCCCGTTAAGCAATGCCTCGGCTGCCGCGCGGGCGGCATCGGTGATGGTATCGCCAGCGAGCATCCGCGCGACTTCGTCCACCCGTTCTTCGGGGGCGAGTGCCGTGACCGTTGAGGTGGTCATGCCCTTGGCAACCGATTTGGCCACGCGCCAGTGATGCGCGCCCAATGCCGCGACCTGCGGCGAGTGGGTGACGACCAGCACCTGCCCCTCAGCCGCCAACGCCTTCAGACGGCGGCCTACGGCGTCTGCGGTGGCGCCCCCTACCCCGCGATCGATCTCATCAAAGATCAGGGTCAGGCCCGATTGGCTTTGTGTCAGGCAGACTTTCAGCGCCAAGAGGAACCGGCTAAGTTCCCCGCCCGAGGCGATCTTGCCCAAAGGCCCGGCAGGCGCCCCGGGGTTGGTCGCCACGGTGAAGGACACTGCATCGCGCCCCTCGGGGCCTGCGGCTTCGTCGGTCAATTGGGTCTGGAACACCGCGCGCTCCATCTTGAGCGGGGTAAGCTCCGCCGCCACTGCCTTGTCGAGTTTAACTGCGGCCTTGCGGCGTTTCATCGTCAGTGCTTCGGCGCGCTCATCGTAAAGCGCCTGTGCGTCGCGCACGGCTTTCTCCAACCCCACCTGTGCGGCCTCACCCGCATCAAGCGCATCCAGTTTGGCGCGCAGCGTGTCGGCGAAACCAGCCAATTCATCGGGCTGCACGTCATGTTTGCGCGCCAAGCCGCGGATCGCAAAAAGCCGCTCTTCGCAGGCTTCCAACTCATAGGGGTCGAACGACATGCCGTCGATTGCATCGGCCACGCCGGACATTGCTTCGTCCAGTTCCACCATGGCGCGGTTCAGCGCGGCGAGTGGCCCCTCTAGCGCGCCTTCAGCTTTGTCGGCGACGCCATCAAGCCAGCGCAGCGCGTCGCCCATGGCCGTCTCTGCCCCGCCTTGACCCAACAACTCATAGGCGTTGACCACATCGCGGCGGATTTTTTCGGCGCCCTGCATCTGGCGGCGGCGGGTGTCGAGGGTGGCTTCCTCGCCCGCTTCGGGGGCGAGCTTGTCCAGTTCCGCCACCGCATGGCGCAGGAACTCTTCTTCGGCGGCGATGGCCTCGCGCTCGGCGGCAGCAGCGGCGGCTGCCTTGCGCGCCGCACCGAGGGCCGTCCAAGCCTCCCGCACCGCTGCAATCGCGCGGTCATTCCCGGCGTAATCGTCAAGGATGGCGCGGTGGCCGCGCGGGTTCAGCAAGCCGCGATCGTCGTGCTGGCCGTGCAGTTCCACCAATGTTTCAGACAGGCGCCGCAGCACCTCGCCCGAGCAGCGGCGGTCATTGACCCAAGCGGTCTTGCGCCCTTCGGATGTGTTTATGCGGCGCAGGATCAACTCATCCCCGGCAGGCAGACCTGCGTCTTCGAGCACCGCATGGGCCGGGTGGCCGGGCGGCAGGTCGAACCAAGCGGTCACTTCCCCCTGTGCTGCCCCCTGGCGTACCAGATCGGCGCGACCGCGCCAGCCCAGAACAAACCCAAGTGAATCCAACAAGATAGACTTGCCCGCGCCGGTCTCACCGGTGAGCACGTTCAGACCCGGCTGGAATCCAAGCTCCAGCCGGTCGATGATCAGCATGTCCGAAATATCAAGTCCGCGCAGCATCTAGAACCGTCGGATGGGCAACCCCACCCCCCTTAAAGCCACTCGCCCTTGATGGTCTGGCGATAGGCTGCACCCAGCCAGTTGTCCTTGTAGAAGGCCGGCGCAAGGCCGCGCCCAGTCAGCAGTTTGTAGCTGTCCTCATACCACGCAGAGCCACGGTAGTTGTGGCCAAGGATGGCCCCCGCCGTCTGCGCCTCGTGGTTCAAGCCCAGCGACAGGTAGGCTTCGACCAGACGGTGAAGGGCTTCGGCGGTATGGGTCGTGGTCTGGAAATCCTCGACCACCACGCGGAAGCGATTGATCGCGGCAGTATGGTGATCGCGGCGCAGATAGTAGCGGCCAATCTCCATTTCCTTGCCCGCCAGATGGTCAAAGGCGAGGTCGAATTTCAGGATCGCAGAGCGGGCATATTCGCTGTCGGGGTAGCCTTCGATCACGGCGCGCAGGGATTGCAGTGCTTGGAAGGTCAGCCCCTGATCGCGGCCCACTTCGTCGATCTGGTCATAATAGCTCAGCGCCAAGAGATACTGCGCATAGGCGGCATCATCTTCTGCGGGATAGAAATCAATGAATCGCTGCGCGGCGGACCGGCTGTTGGGGTAGTCCTGATCCTTGTGATAGGCAAAAGCCTGCATGATCAGCGCGCGTTTGGCCCATTCGGAATAGGGATAGAGGCGCTCAATCTCAGCGAAATAGAAGGCGGCCTCTCCGGGGTTGTTGTTGGTCAGCTCATATTCGCCGCGCTCAAAGATCTGCTCGGCTGAATAGGTCTCAAGCGGGATTTCCTGCGGGTTGAAAAAGCTGCCGTCCGATCGTCCGTCACCACCGCCGCAGGCCGCCAGTGTTGCGACCAGAAGCACCGCACTGATCGTCCGCTTGCGCGATCCTGCTACCGTCATGCCCGCACCCCTTGCATCGTCCAACCCATGGTCTTTGACCCTCTTGCGCATGTGACTAGCACAATAATCTGCGTTGCAAAACGCCCATTCCACCCCCGCCCGCAGCCGGGTACGCGGTGGCGCATCGCTGGGTCAGACTTGTCACTTCGGCTTAGTGAATACAAGGCATTGGCAGGGCGTTCAATGGCACTTCGCCGCCTAAGCGCCCAGCGGTTTGCGGTGTTGTCAACCTGCTGCCAGATCAAGCAACCTGCGGGATTTCGCCCCAGATCAGCCCGGAGCCCGGCAACCGTGCCGTTTGCGCCGCGTCACAGGCCACCAGACGCACGGCGTCCGGTGTGGCAAAGAGCGCGCGCAGCAGCGTGTTGGTCAGCGAATGGCCCGCACGTTTGCCTTCGTAATGGCCCAAAAGCGGCGCGCCTGCCAGCGCCAGATCGCCAAGCGCGTCGAGCATTTTGTGACGCACAGGTTCATCCGCATGGCGCAGACCACCGGGGCTGACGACCGCATCGCCATCGAAAACCACCGCATTCTCGCCTGCTTCACCGCCGAGCGCCAGACCATTGGCCTGCATCGCCTCGACATCGGCCTGACGGCAGAAGGTGCGGCTGTCGCAAAGTTCGCGTGCAAAAGAGCCGTTGTTCATGATCAGCGACTTGTGCTGTTGACCGATGGCCGCATCGGCGAAATCAATCTCAAAGTCGATCTGCAGCGTGTCCGCCGGAGAGATCGTGGCCGTTGCATCACCGTCTTGCACGCTCACGGTTTTGAGCACTTCAAACGCCATCACCGGGGCCGCAAGCTGACGCAAGCCGCGCTGCATGATGCCGCGCACGAAAGGCAGGGAGGAGCCATCAAGGATCGGCACTTCGGGGCCGTCGATCTCAATCAAAAGGTTATGTATGCCACAGCCAGCAATGGCCGCCATCAGATGCTCAACGGTAGAGATCGACAGGCCAGTGGGGTTTTCCAGCTTGGTGCAGAGCGGCGAGCGGTTCACCGCGTCCCAGCGGGCGGGTACCAGTCGGTCGCCCACGGCCACATCGCTGCGCGAGAACCAGATGCCATGGTGGGCGGAGGCCGGGCGCAGAGTCACCGTCGCAGGCTGACCGGAGTGCAGGCCTGTGCCAGAAAAACTTACTGCTGATTTGATCGTTGTCTGCACCGGGTCATCCTCAAGCTTCGAACATCTTCTTGTGTGTTGAACTCTGGATTAAGGCGCTGGTTCGTTTTGCTCAACTCAATCTTTGCAACGGTCTGAAACATGCCCGTAACATTTGGGCGCTAGCGTGCCGACCTTATTGCAAAACCCTGTTATAAAACGAAAAAGGGCCGCCCCATGGCGACCCTTTCGTCATCTATCGTGATCGGATCAGTTGGCCTGACGGCGCAGGAACGCGGGGATTTCAATGCGCTCTTGATCGGGATCGTTGCTTTCTTGCGGCTGCGGAGCGGCTGCAGAAGCGCGAGTCTGAACCGGCGGTTGCTGGCGCGCAGGGCGGGCCTGCGCTTCGCCTTCGGCGTGGCCGGTCATCCGGTTGATCAGAGAGTTGATGCCAAAGCGACCTTTATCGCCCTGCTCACCCTGCTGCTGGGCCTGACGGTGCTGTTCGGGCGCTGCTTTTTGGGCGGCGGCGCGCAGGCGGGCCAGTGCTTCGGGGGACGGCGTGCCGGGTGTCGGGGCGCGCGGTGCAACGAAGGCTTCGGGCTCGGCCTCGATGGCTTCTTCCTGACGCGGCTCGAATGCGGCTACCTCGGGCTGATAGGCCGGAGCGGGCAGACCGTCGTCATCTTCGACAACGTTCTCTTCTTCATACTGGTCTTGGACCGGCTGAAGGTCTTGGAACAGGGCGGCCTGCTCAACTTCCTGCTTCATTTCGGCAGCAACCGGCGCGGCGGCAGGCGCCTGCGCGGCAGAGACCGGCGCGACATCGTCAACCGATACGTTCTGACGCAGCGGCTGGCTCATGGAGCGGCGCGGGACCGGCATTTCGGTGTTCACATCGGTGGCGTCGATACCGGTGGCAACAACGCTGACGCGCATCAGGCCACCAAGGCTCTCGTCCAATGTGGAGCCGACGATGATGTTCGCTTCGGGATCGACTTCTTCGCGAATGCGGTTCGCCGCTTCGTCGAGTTCGAAGAGGGTAAGGTCGTGGCCACCGGTGATGTTGATGAGAACGCCCTTGGCACCGCGCAGGCTGATTTCGTCCAGCAGCGGGTTGGCGATGGCTTTCTCGGCGGCTTGGATGGCGCGATCTTCGCCCTCGGCCTCGCCTGTGCCCATCATCGCTTTGCCCATCTCGTCCATTACGGCGCGCACGTCGGCAAAGTCGAGGTTGATCAGGCCCGGACGAACCATCAGGTCGGTCACGCCCTTCACACCTTGGTACAGCACGTCATCGGCAAGCGAGAAGGCTTCGGTGAAGGTGGTCTTTTCGTTGGCCAGACGGAAGAGGTTCTGGTTGGGAATGATGATCAGCGTGTCGACGACCTTTTGCAGCGTCTCAACGCCGTCTTCGGCCTGACGCATCCGCTTGGCACCCTCAAACTGGAAGGGCTTGGTCACCACGCCAACAGTCAGCACGCCCAGCTCACGCGCGGCCTGCGCGATGATCGGAGCCGCACCTGTACCGGTGCCGCCGCCCATACCTGCGGTGATAAAGCACATATGCGCACCGGCAAGGTGGTCGACGATCTGTTCGATGCTCTCTTCGGCAGCAGCGGCGCCAACGCTGGCACGGGCGCCCGCACCCAAACCTTCGGTAACCTTGATGCCCAGCTGGACGCGGTTTTCGGCCTGCGCCTGCTGCAGCGCCTGAGCGTCGGTGTTCGCCACGACGAAATCAACACCATCAAGCTGCTTCTCGATCATGTTGTTGACCGCGTTGCCGCCTGCCCCACCAACACCAAAGACGGTGATACGGGGTTTCAGATCATCTTGTCCTGGCATTGAAAGGTTGAGTGTCATGTGCTGTCCGCCTGTCCAGTTGCCCGCGTCCCGCGGGGGTTTTTTCGACCAAATTTACCCGACCCTACCGGGCTAGGGCCGGATCGTCACCTAAAAAACATCGTTTTGACGCTAAATATGGGCAGAAACTTGCCAGTTTCCGCCTTATCTCGGGTGTCTCACCCGATATTGCGGTCACCAGTTGTCTCTAAACCATTTGACGGCGCGTTTGAGCGACCGGGACGGATAGCGGTCGGCGGGGATGTCGAAATCCCACCATTCGTCCTGCGGATGCGCCGCAAAGAGCGCAAGGCCCACCGAGCTGGCAAAGCCCGGCCCTGTTGCGGCCTGTGGCAGGCCGTGCACGCGCAGCGGGCGGCCCAGACGGACCTGCTGGCCGAGTATCTTGCTGGCCAGCCCATCAAGCCCCGGTATCTGACTGCCCGCCCCGGTAAGTACAATCTGTTGGCTTGGCAGATGGTCGAAACCGGCAGCATCCAGCCGAACGCGAACCTCTTCGAGGATCTCTTCAACGCGCGGGCGCATGATGCCGATCAATTCGGCCCGGCTGGCGGTGCGGCGGTCGTGTTCATAATCGCCCGTTTCGCCGCCGATCTCGATCATGTCACGGTCGTCCATGCCGGTCGCATGTACCCCGCCGTAGAAGGTCTTGATCCGCTCGGCATTGGCCATGGGCACCTGCAGGCCCATGGAGATGTCAGAGGTGACGTGATCCCCGCCCATACGCACGGTATCGGCATAGATCATGTGTTTCTTGATAAAGATCGACACGCCGGTGGTGCCGCCGCCAAAGTCGATACAGGCCGCGCCGAGTTCCTGCTCATCCTCAACCAGCGCCGAGATGCCCGAGGCATAGGAGGACGACGCGATGCCCGCCAGTTCCAGATCACAGCGTTTGATGCAATGCGCGAGATGCTGAACCGTGTCGGCATCGACTGTCAGCATATGCATATCCACCGACAGGCTATTGCCCAACTGCCCACGCGGATCGGCCAGACCGCTGCGGTGATCCAGCGCAAAGTTCACCGGCTGGGCGTGCAGCACTTCGCGGCCCTCGCCGTATTCCGGCACGTCACAGCCCGCCAGCACGCGCGCCACGTCTTGCTCCGAGACCGACTGCCCCTCCAACTCGACGGAAGCGTCCAAACCATAGCTGCGCGGTTCCCCGCCCGAGAAACAGGCGATAACGTGATCCACCCGAATGCCAGCCATTTTCTGCGCGGCCTGAAGTGCGGTGCGGATCGCGCGCTCGGTCTCGCCCATGGCGCAAATCTCACCAAAGCGCACACCGCGCGAGCGGGTGGTCGCCGCCCCGATGACCCGGAACCCCGACTGCCCGGCCAGCGAGCCGATGTCGCCATTCTCTCCGTCATGGGTAATGCCGTCAAAACGCAGCACCAGACAGGCGATCTTGGAACTGCCCACATCCAAAATGGCCACCACCCCGCGTTGGATCGCCAATTTGCGCATGTGCCGCATCGAACGTTGACTGTCGTATAGGTCCATCATTTCGTTACTGTCCCGATTCCAATGGCCATCTTACTGGCCGGAAAGCTGCCTGATGTGCCACCATTCGCGGGTGGCATCTTCGTTCATTCTTAGGGTTGGTCTTGCCGCCAACCGCATATCCACACGCGCCACATCCCGCGTGAGAACCTCTTGTGCGCCTTCCAGCGCGATCACCCGTTCCAGCGCTTGCAGCGCGTTTTCCTCGGGCAACATGATCGTCTGATCGCGGTCCAGCACCACGTCCCAGCGGCGCCCACCGACGCGGACCAAGCCGCGCAGCCGGTCACCCAAAACATTGGCGGCCCCAATCAGTTTGAGCGCTTCTGGCACCGCCTTGGCGGCCCCTGCCCCGGCGATCAGGGGCAGATCGGCATGGTCGCGCCGCGCCTCGATCCGTGCCACATGCGCGCCGGTATTGTCCACCAGCGCCAGCCCGGTCTCACTGCGCCAGACGGCCACAGGCACGCGCGGGGTCACGTCGATTTGCAGCACGCCACCGGGGCGGATGCGCACATTGGCTTGTTTGACCCCGTCGATATCGGTGATCTTTTCGCGGATCTGCGGCAGGTCGAGGTCGAAAGAGGAAAGCGGGAATTCCAGCGGCAGCGCGGTGCGAATTTCAGACGACAGCAGGTCGCCTGCGCCATCGATGGCCATCAGCTTGACCATGAACTCGGGCCGCTCTTCGATGCTGGCGCGGACATCGGCGATGGCCTGTACCACGGTGCCGCGGCGCTCTTCGTCGGCCATATAGATCGTGCCTGCCAGCAGGCTCAGCGTGAAGGGCAGCCCGACGCGCAGGGCAAAGCGAAAGCCCGGTGTCAGCATCAGCCGCTGCATGCGCCACGACCACCGCGAGGGGGCGGGATCGGCCTTGCCAGCCTCCGGGCGGCGGCGGATCAGCGATCGCATGAGGCGTCCTCCACCAACCAAGCGCAGAGCTCAGGGAATGAAATGCCGCAGGCCGCGGCCTGTTCGGGCGTCAACGAGGTGGCGGTCATCCCGGGCTGAGTGTTCGTCTCAAGCAAGATCAACCCGTCAACTCCGCGTGCCTCGTCCCAGCGGAAATCGGTGCGACTGATGCCCTTGCAGCCAAGCGCCACATGGGCGCGGCGGGCATAGTCGAAACACAGATCGGTAATCTCTTGCGGCAGATCGGCGGGCACCACATGGCGCGAGCCGCCGGGCTTGTATTTCGCGTCGTAATCATACCAGCCGGTGGTGATGATATCCGTCACCGCCAGCGCACGGTCGCCCATCACGGTGGTGGTCAACTCACGCCCCGGGGCAAAGGTCTCAACCATCACTTCGGCGGGCATGTCTTCGGACAGTTGCGGGGGGCCGTTGTTTTCCTCGGCCACGAGGTAGACCCCGACCGAGGAGCCTTCGTTATTGGGTTTGACCACATAGGGCGGCGCCATGACATGAGAGGCCATCACATCGGCCTTGGGGGCGATCACGCTTTCGACGACCGGCAGCCCCGCATGGCGGAACACATCTTTGGAGCGCTGCTTGTCCATCGCCAGCGCCGAGGCGAGCACGCCGGAATGCGTGTAAGGCAGTTTGAGCCACTCAAGCAGACCCTGCACACAGCCATCTTCGCCCCAACGGCCATGCAGGCAATTCAATACGGCATAGGGGCTGAGATCGGCCAGAACGGCTGGAAGATCGCGGTCAGCTTCGACCTCGATCACGTTATATCCGCCATGTTCCCGCAAGGCAGCGGCGCATGCACGCCCACTGGACAGGGACACCTCACGCTCGGCCGAGGGGCCACCCATCAATACCGCCACTGTCGGGGTTTGTCCGCTCGACTTACCCACCAAAGTGCCTCTTCGCCTCGGACCGTTTGCGGCCCCTATCATTGTTTTCTTTGCTTTGCCGTGACTTAGCTGATGCCCGACGGCTTAGCTTTGCGACACCGGATCACCCAATTTTTCACCGACGCGCTTAATTTCCCATTCTAGCCTTATACCGCTTGAAGCGTAAACCTTTTTTCGCACCTCTTCACCCAATGTCTCTAGATCATGGGCCGTGGCACTGCCGGTGTTGATGAGGAAATTGGAATGTTTCGGGCTCATCTGTGCGCCCCCCACAGTGGCCCCGCGCATCCCAGCGTCGTCGATCACCTTCCACGCCTTCAGGTCGTGTACATCATCCGCCTTCCCGGTCGAAGAGAACCCCGCCGGATTGCGAAAGGTCGACCCGGCGCTGCGGTCCTTGGTCGGCTGGCTTTCGTCGCGTTTGGCAAGCTGCTGTTCCATCCGGGCGTGCAACTCCTCAGGCTCCCCTTTGGGCGGCGCAAAGGTTGCCCCGATCAACACCGCACCGGGCGACAGATCGCTTTGTCGGTAACGGAAATTGAGGTCATCCGCCGTAAGGGTCACCACCTCGCCCGCGCGGGTCACGGCCTTGGCCGAGACGAAATGATCCGCCGTGTAGCTGCCATAACAGCCCGCGTTCATGCGCAAAGCCCCGCCGATGCTGCCGGGAATGGTGCGCAGAAAGGTCAGATCAAGCCCCGCATCCGCCGCCTTGCGCGCCACATGGGCATCCAGCGCCGCCGCCCCCGCAATCACCTGATCCCCGTCGATCTCAATCCCGTTAAAGCCGCGACCCAGCCGGATCACCACGGCCCGCAAGCCTCCGTCGCGCACGATCAGGTTGCTGCCCACCCCCATGGGGAAAACCGTGATGCCCTGCGGCAAGCGGCGCATGAAAAGACACAGGTCCTCCACATCCGCGGGTTGGAACAGATAATCCGCAGGGCCGCCAACGCGGAGCCATGTCAGGTCGCTCAGGGCGCGATTTGGGGTCAGCCTGCCGCGCAGGTCGGGGATATTCAGCGTCATCATGGCGCCGGACTTAGCGCATTTAACAGGCGGGGCAAACCATCAAGAAGACGGCGGATCGACGCGGCTCTCACGCCAGCGTTTCGCCACCCGCCCGGCGAGCCAGCCCAGACCGAAACCGCCCACCGCATAGAACAGCACCGAAAGCTGCGCCAATAGCGCATGAGGCTCAAACACCCGCGCATCCAGCCCGAAGACCATCCACGATGCGTTAAGCCCAAGGCCGACCGCCAGCACGATAAAGAACCACAACACACGGCCGCGATAACCGGTCCAGAGACAGGCGATCATCCAGATTGCAAAGACGGTCAGCAGCGCGGCAAGGGTCGGCGTCAGGGTCATTCCGCCGGGCCTTTGATCCGCCCTGCCCCTCGGCGCAGCCAGCGAATGAAATAGACCACTGGCCAGCGCAGCACCGAACAGCCCCCCGCCAGCACCAGCATGCCCAGCCATGGGCCGTGCTGCGCGGTGACGAATCCGACGATGGGGATGCCCACGGCGATCAGCAGATAGGCGCTGCGCCAGTGGAAATCCTTGCTTGGGGTCATGGCCAGAATATTGGCGATCACAAACCAAAAACAGGCGAGAACGAGAGACAAGCTCATTTCGGCAGCTCCGGTTTTTTACCCCGCAGCCGCGCCCAGAGATAACGCAGAGGATTGCGGAACATCGAAAGGAAAGCCAGCAGGGCCAAGAGCGCAAAGGCCCATGAATGCGTCACACCGATGGCGATGATCAGCACCGGTGCGGCGATCAGCAAAACCACCCCCGGCAGGTATTGAGAGCGCAGCGGCAGCATGGCCACGGTCACGGCGGCGAAGACCCAAAGGATCGACAGCCACACGAGGGTCACGCAGCGGCCTCCTTGGCCGCGCGCAGCGCCTCTGGCAGGTCATTGGCCCAGCCGCTGATCGTACCTGCCCCAAGGCAGACCACCATATCGCCCGGTCGCGCCTCGCGCAGAACCAATCGCGTCAGCGCCTCGGCATCCTCGACCGCATAGGCGTGGCGATGCCCGTGCTGGATCAGCCCGGCGACCAGCCCGTCGCGGTCGGCACCGGGAATCGGCTCCTCGCCCGCGGCATAGACATCGGCGATGCCCACTACATCAGCATCGTTGAAACAGGCGCAGAATTCGTCGAAGTGATGGCTCAGGCGCGAGTAGCGGTGCGGCTGGTGCACGGCGATCACCCGCCCCTTGCTGGCCTGCCGCGCGGCTTTAAGGACGGCGGTGATCTCAACCGGGTGGTGGCCATAGTCGTCGATGATGGTGACCCCATCCACTTCGCCCACGCGGGTAAAGCGGCGGTTCACCCCGCCAAAGCTGCCCAAGGCCGCGCGGATCTCTTCCAGCTTCATCCCAAGGTGCCGCGCCACGGTCACCGCCGCCAGCGCGTTCGAGACATTGTGATCGCCCGGCATTGGCAGGGCGCAGTCTTCGATGACCATGCCTTCGGATTGTAGATGCACGTCGAAATGCGCCACGCCGTCTTTGTAATGCAGTCCCACCGCGCGCACATCGGCCTGCGCGTTGAACCCATAGGTCATGACGCGGCGGTCGGTCAGCTTGCCCACCAGCGACTGCACTTCAGGGTGATCGGTGCAACAGACCGCGAGCCCGTAGAAGGGGATGTTGGAAACGAAGTTCAAAAACCCCTGCCGCAGCGTGTCGAAGTCGCCCCAATGCTCCATATGCTCTGGGTCGATATTGGTGACGATGGCAATGGTTGCGGGCAGCCGGTTGAAGGTGCCATCGCTCTCATCGGCTTCGACCACCATCCATTCGCCCTGTCCCATCCGCGCGTTGGAGCCATAGGCGTGGATGATCCCGCCGTTCACGACGGTCGGGTCGATGCCGCCCGCGACCAGCAGTTCGGCCACCAAGGTGGTGGTGGTGGTTTTGCCATGCGTTCCCGCCACGGCGATGTTGGACTTGAGCCGCATAAGCTCGGCCAGCATCTCGGCCCGGCGCACGACGGGCAGACCCCGGCGGCGGGCCTCGTCCAATTCTGCATTGCCCGGTTTGATCGCCGAAGAGATCACGACCACGGCCGCCCCTTCGACATTTTCAGCCGCTTGGCCTTCGAAGATGCGCCCGCCCAACTCAGCCAGCCGCACGGTGATCTTAGTGGTTTTCAAGTCCGACCCCTGCACCCTGTAGCCGTGGTTCAGCAGAACTTCGGCGATGCCGGACATGCCGATGCCGCCGATGCCGACGAAATGGATCGGGCCGACATCGGTCGGCAGTTTGGTGGCGGCGGCGTTCATTGGGGGGTTTCCTCTTCTGCGGGGGCCAGCGAGCCTTGGGCGGCAAGCTGTTCGACCATATCTGCCAATGTCTCGGCCGCGTCGGGTTTGCCGACCGACAGCGCGGCTCGCGCCATCTGCAACGCCCCATCGGGCATCTCAAGCACCGCGAGGATTTGGTCGGTCATGATTTCGGGGTTTGCCTTGCGTTCGGGCACCATGATCGCGGCCCCGGCATCGACCAGACCGCGGGCATTGGCGCTTTGGTGGTCACCTGCCGCAGCGGCAAA
Source organism: Sulfitobacter dubius (assembly GCF_027214245.1). Classification (GTDB taxonomy): domain Bacteria; phylum Pseudomonadota; class Alphaproteobacteria; order Rhodobacterales; family Rhodobacteraceae; genus Sulfitobacter; species Sulfitobacter dubius_A. Next base: position 537,416 of record NZ_JAPWHM010000003.1, read on the forward strand.
GGGGATCAGGATCGACGGACGCCCGATCACCGACAGGTCCGCCACGCTGGAGGCACCCGAGCGGCTGATCACCAGTTGCGCTTCGGACATGCGGCGGGGCACATCGTCAAAGAAGGGGCGCACATCGGCGCTGATGCCAGACTCGGCATAGTAATCCGCCACCCGCTGGCCGTCCTCGTCGCGGGCCTGATGGCTGACGCGGATGTTGCGGATCATGTTCATCGGCAAAGCGGCCAGCGCGGGCGGCACCACGTCCGACAGGATGCGCGCGCCTTGACTGCCGCCCATCACCAAAACTTCCATTGGATAATCCCCCGGCGGGATATAGGCGGCCCCGGCACGGTCCAGCACGGCGGCGCGCACAGGGTTGCCCACATGCCAGCCCTGCACGCCCTCGGGCAGCTTCGTGGGCCAGATGCCGCAGGCCACGGCGTGCACCCGCTTGGCAAAGATTTCGTTCACCCGGCCCAGAACACCGTTCTGCTCGTGGATCATGCGCGGCATCCGCAGCGCCCATGCAGCGCCAAGCGCGGGGATCGACGGGTAGCCACCAAAGCCCACCACGACCGAAGGCCGGTCGCGCAGCATATTCAGCCCCGAGCGGACCACACCGGCCGCAATGCGGAACGGCACCAGCGCCTTGGCCACCACGCCGCCCCGGGCGAAAGTGGCGCTGCTGATCTGGCTGATCTCAACTGCTTCGGGAAAGCCACTGGTATAGCGCGCGCCGCGGGCATCGGTGCTGAGCTTCACCCGCCAGCCGCGTTTCAGCATTACCTCGGCCAAGGCCTGCGCCGGAAACATATGCCCACCGGTCCCCCCGGCGGCGATGATCAGCAGTGGGGCGGCCATCAGCGGCGGCCCCGGCCCAGAATGTCGCTGATCTCACCCTGCGGGCGCGAGCGGGTAAAGGCAAGGAGCATGCCCACGGCAATGCCGCTGGCGATCACCGAAGAGCCACCATAGCTCACGAAGGGCAGGGTCATGCCCTTGGCGGGCAAAAGCCGCACTGCCACACCCATGTTAATCATCGCCTGTACTCCGAATGTGCAGGCCAGCCCGGTTCCGGCCAGCCGGATGAAGGGGTCACGCTCGCGCACCAACCGCAGCAGCGAACGGACGACCACAACAGTATATAGGGCGATGATGCAGACGACCATGATAAGGCCGTATTCCTCGGCAGCGACGGCGATGATAAAATCGGTATGCGCGTCGGGCAGCGACCATTTCACCTCGCCCTCGCCCACGCCCACACCAAACAGCCCGCCTTCGCGGATGGCATTGGTGGCATAGCCAAGCTGGGTTGTCGGATCGACATCAACGCTGAGAAAGCCGTCGATACGCCGCGCGAAGTGTTCGGAGTTGGAGTAGGCGAAGGTGCCCGCCAGAACCACCAGCCCCGCCATGCCGACCAGCAGCACCATAGGCGCGCCGGCCACGAAATACATCACGCCCCAGCCAAAGAGCACAAGACAGGCCTGCCCAAAGTCAGGCTGCATCGCCAGCATGAGCACAATGGAGATACACAGCGCAAAAGACCAAGATTTACCCGGAGGGCCGTTGATCTCGGTTGCGGCGGCCATCATCCATGCGGCGGCCACCATAAAACCGGGTTTCAGAAATTCAGACGGCTGGAACGAGGCGAACCCCAGCGAATACCAGCGTGTCGCCCCCTTGCCAAAGTCGGTGCCGAAAAAGGGCAGCAGCGCCAGCGCCACGAATGAAAGAACAAACCCCAGCACCGCCAAACGCCGCACCAGCGTCGGCGACATCATCGAGGTCAGCAGCATCGCCACCAGCGCCAATCCGCCAAAGAACGCCTGCCGCTGCACATAGTGAAAGGCATCAAAGCCGTTTTTCGCCGCCAAGGGCGGTGAGGCGGCGAGCCCCAAAAGCATGCCGACAGCAAACAGGATCAACACGCAGGACAAAGCCCAGCGGTCGACCGTACGCCACCATTTTGGAAGGATCGGTTCACCATCCCGTACCGGGACCGCGCCATAGACCATCTCTGTCATGGGTATCTGCCTTAACTGCCTCAACGGCCCCTTTGCGGGGTCTCATTCGGGCAGAATAGCCCGAATTTCGACATGAAGCTAGTGCATTTCACCCCGCAAAGGCCGGCGGGGCAAGCGGGGCCGTGCAAGGCCCCGCCGCCGGGCGGTCTGGTCGCCCTATGAGGTCGTCGCCTGTGGGCGCCCTATCAGGCGGCCTTGTGGGTGCCACGCACCGGGTAGCCTTTGTCGCGAACGAACTTGAGACCATTCAACAGCCCCTCCAACTCGGGCCGCGCGAAGGGCGCATTGGAGATGTCGACGATCTGCAGCTTGCCTTCACCATTGATGACAAAGGTGGCCGGTTCGGCGAAGGGCCGGTCGGTCTCCTGCGGGCTGCGCGGATCGGAGATGTAGAGGCCAAGATCGGCCATCTGTTCGAGGCTCAGATCATAGCCGATGGGTAGGGTCAGGCTGTCTTCCTCGGCCATGGATTTTGCCTTTTCCTCGGGGTCACCCGAAACGGCGATCACGTCCACACCGATCTCATGGAACTGGCTTTGCAGCTTTTCCAACTGGGCGAGGTACTTTTTGCAGATCGGGCAGTGCAGGCCACGATAGACCACCACCAATTGCCAATCGCGCCCCTCTTGCGGTTGGCCCAAGGTCAGCGTGCCGCCGCCGAGTTTGGCCACATCCATCTTCGGGAAATCTTGTTCTGCGGTCAATTTGGTCATTCTCTGCTCCTGTTACATTTGCGTCTGCTCCCCAACTATGACGCATCAGTGATCGGGCAACCGCTGTCACGTCTTCTTGACCGGGCCTGCGCATTCGGGCAGAGCGCGCCCATGCAAGTTGATACAGCCATCATCGGAGCCGGAGCCGCAGGCATGATGTGCGCGGCCCACGCGGGCGGGCGCGTGTTGGTGGTGGACCATGCCAAAGCGCCGGGCGAGAAAATTCGCATCTCGGGCGGTGGGCGGTGCAATTTCACCAATATGTATTGCGAGCCGCAGGCATTTCTCAGCCGGAACCCGCATTTCGCCAAATCCGCGCTGGCACGCTACACGCAATGGGATTTCATCGAACTGGTCGATCGCCACGGCATCGCGTGGCATGAGAAAACGCTGGGCCAACTCTTCTGCGATACCAGCGCGAAAGAGATCATCGCCATGCTGCGCGGGCTAATGCAAAAGGCCGGAGTCGATCTGCAATTGCAGAGCAGCGCCAGCAATCTTGCAAAGGCCGATGGCCACTTCACCTTCGACCTGCAAACGCCTGATCGGACTGTAAAAGTCACCGCACGTAACCTAGTAAACGCCACCGGCGGCAAGTCGATCCCCAAGATGGGCGCGACCGGCATCGCCTATGACATCGCGCGTCAGTTCGGCCTGAAGGTGACCGATACACGCGCCGGTCTGGTGCCTTTCACCTTTGCCGAAGGCCGCTTTGCACCGCTGGCCGGTGTGGCCACCCCTGCCCGTATCACCGCTGGGACCACCGGCTTTGACGAGGCGCTGCTGTTCACTCACCGTGGCCTCTCTGGCCCCGCGGTTTTGCAAGCATCATCCTACTGGCAGGCGGGCGAAGCGATCACCGTGAACCTCGCGCCTGAGGGCACCCTTCTAAGCGCATTGCGCGACCAGCGGCAGCAGTCCGGGCGGCGTAACTTTACCACCATCCTCGCGCAGCACCTGCCCGCGCGGCTGGTGGAGTATTTGGGGCAAGAGTTCGATCTCTCGGGCAACCTCGCTGATTGGTCGGACGCTCGGCTGACCACCTTCGTCGAAGCGCTACAGAACTGGCAATTGCACCCCTCCGGGACCGAAGGCTACCGCACGGCGGAGGTGACCCTTGGCGGTGTGGACACCGACGCGCTCTCATCCAAGACCATGGCGGCGAAAGAGGTGCCCGGGCTTTATTTCATCGGTGAAGCTGTGGACGTGACCGGCTGGCTCGGCGGGTATAACTTCCAGTGGGCGTGGTCGTCGGGCATGGCGGCGGCGCGGGCGATTGGCAGCTAGGCCCCGCCCTACTCCGCCAAAACCTTCTGCACCTGCGCCACGAAATCCTCACCACGCCGTTCGAAATTGTCATATTGATCGAAACTCGCCGCTGCCGGAGCAAGCAGGACGACATCGCCCTCTTCCGCCTCCGCCGCCGCCCGCGCCACGGCTTTCTCCATCGTGCCGCAGACTTCGGCTTCGGTCGTCAACTGCATGGCGAAATGCGCGGCCTCGCGGCCAATAACATAGGCCTTGCGTACTGACCCTTGGGCCTCCGCCAGGCCTTTCAGCCCGCCTTCCTTCTCCAACCCGCCGCAGATCCAGCGGATGTTGCGGAAAGCGGCCAGCGCTTTGGCTGCGCTGTCGACGTTGGTGGCTTTGCTGTCGTTGACATAGCGCACGCCATTCGCTTCGGCCACGGTCTGGCTGCGGTGCGGCAAGCCGCCGAAACTGTGAAACGCCGCCTCAATCACCCGCGGGGCAAGGCCAAGCGCACGGCAGGCGGCATAGGCCGCACAGGCGTTCTGATGGTTATGCGCGCCCGGCAGCCCCTGAATGCTGCGCAGATCAATCGAGCCCACCTGTTTGCCGCGGCGGTATTCACTCAAAAACCCTTTTTTGGCAAAGACCTGCCAGCCGGGGCCAGAGAGTTTGGTCTCCGCACTGATGCGGATCACCCGGTCATCGCTTGGTCCCTCGCTCATCTGCCCGGCGAGGAAACGGCCCTCGGCCTCGTCCACTCCGATCACCGCGCGGTCTGGCCCGCCTTCTGAGAACAGCCGACGTTTCGCCGCGTAGTAGCCGCCCATGCCCGCGTGCCGGTCCAGATGATCGGGGCTGAGATTGGTAAAGACCGCCACATCCGGCGTTAGCGCGCGGGCCAGTTCGGTCTGATAGCTGCTGAGTTCCAGCACCACGACCTCGCCATCCACGGCAGGGTCGAGGTCCAAGACCCCGCGCCCGATATTGCCCGCCAGTTGGCAGGGCCGCCCGACATGCTCCAGAATATGGTGGATCAGCGCCGAGGTGGTGGATTTGCCGTTCGAGCCGGTCACCGCCACGACGCGCGGCGCGACATCGTAGTGATCCCATGCCAGCGTGGCGAAGCTTTGGAAAAACAGGCCGATGTCATTGTCCACCGGCACGCCTGCGTCGAGGGCAGCGGCAACCACCGGGTTCGGCGCGGGGTAGAGATGCGGAATGCCGGGGCTGACGATCAGCCGGGTGATCTTGTCGAGCGCGCCGGGGCTGTTGAGGTCAACACAGGCAAACCCCTCCCGCTCGGCCCGTGCGCGTGCTGCGGGGTCATCGTCCCAGCAACTGACCTTCGCCCCGCCCGCCTGCAATGCGCGTGCCGCGCTCAGGCCAGAGCGGCCCAATCCCAGCACCGCCACGCGCGCGCCTTCCAAGCCCTGTACTGGAATCATCTGCAATCCCCTGATACCCGTTGACCCCAGAATGGGGGCATGATGCGCCTATCACAAGCCAGAGGCCGCCAAAGATGTCCAGCCCCGCGAAACCCGACCTTGCCGATGTGTTGCCGCGCCTCAATGACATGATGCGCGAAGACGACCATTGGGGGGATGTGGCGGCTTATATTCCACAACTGGCGAAGGTGGACCCGGCACAGTTCGGCATCGCGGTGGTGACGGCGGATGGCCAATGCCATGTGGCGGGCGATACGCAGGTGCCGTTCTCGGTGCAGTCGATCACCAAGGTCTTCACACTTGCCATCGCCCTTGGCCGGTCGGGCGATCAACTTTGGCACCGCGTGGGGCGCGAGCCTTCGGGGCGGGCGTTCAATTCCATCGTCCAGCTTGAGCAGGAACAGGGCCGCCCGCGCAATCCCTTCATCAACGCAGGCGCGATCGTCACCACGGATGAAGTCTTGGGCAACCGCGAGCCGCGCGAAGCACTGGCCGAGATCATGCGCTTCGTGCGCGAGGCTGCGGGCACGGACGACATCCACATCAACGACACTGTCGCGGCGTCAGAGACCGACTTCGGCCACCGCAATTTCGCGCTGGCGCATTTTCTAAAATCCTATGGCAACCTCATCAACGCGCCGGAGCGGACGCTCGGCACCTATTTCCACCACTGCGCGATGGAGATGACGGTGGAGCAACTTGCCATGGCGGGCCGCTTCCTGATCGAAGCGCCTGACGTGCCGCGCCTCGTGGCCCCGAGCCGTATCCGACGCTTGAACGCGCTGATGCTGACCTGTGGGCATTACGATGGGTCGGGCGATTTCGCCTACCGCGTGGGTCTGCCGGGCAAATCCGGCGTGGGCGGCGGCATCCTCGCCATCGTCCCGGGGCGGGCCAGCATCGCGGTCTGGTCACCGGGGTTGAACCGTTATGGCAACAGCCAAAAGGGCACCGAAGCATTGGCCCTTTTGGCACGTCACATGGATTGGTCGATCTTCTAGTTTAGCGCACCTTCAGCGTCGCAAGACCCAAAAGCGCGAGGATCAGCGAGATGATCCAGAAGCGGATCACAATCTGAGGCTCGGCCCAGCCCTTTTTCTCATAGTGGTGGTGGATCGGCGCCATCAGGAAGACCCGTTTGCCGGTGCGTTTGAAGTAAAGCACCTGCACGATGACCGACAGCGCCTCGACCACGAAAAGCCCGCCGACAACCGCCAACACCAGCTCGTGTTTCGTCGCCACGGCAATCGCACCCAAAGCGCCGCCGAGTGCCAAGGAGCCGGTGTCGCCCATGAAGACGGCGGCGGGCGGGGCGTTGTACCACAGGAAGCCAAGGCCACCGCCAAAGAGACCGGCGGTGAAGATCAGGATTTCCCCGGTGCCCGGCACGTAATGCACATCAAGGTAATCGGTAAAGTCGACCCGGCCCACGGCATAGGCGATGACGCCAAGCGCACCGGCGGCGATCATCACCGGCATAATGGCCAGACCATCCAAACCGTCGGTAAGGTTCACCGCATTGGCCGAGCCGACGATGACGATAATCGCGAAGGGCACAAACAGCACGCCGAGGTTGATGAGCGTGTCTTTGAAGACCGGCAGGGCAAGTTGGTATTGCAACTCTGCCGGATGGTATTGCGCGGCCCAGTAGCCGGCGATGCCCGCGATAAGAAAGCCCAGCAAAAGCCTCACCTTACCCGGTACGCCATCGGTGTTTTGCTTGCTGACCTTGGCGTGGTCGTCGGCATAGCCGATGGCGGCAAAGCTCATCGTGACGAACAGTACGAGCCAGACGAAAGGATTGTCGAGCCGCGCCCAAAGCAGGGTCGAGGTCAACAAAGCCCCCACGATCAGCAGCCCGCCCATGGTGGGTGTACCCGCCTTGGCAAAATGCCCCTCGGGGCCGTCATTGCGGATCGGCTGGCCTTTGCCCTGCCGTTTGCGCAGCACTTCGATCAGCGGTTTGCCGAAGAGGAAACCAAATACCAATGCCGTCAGAAACGCCCCGCCCGCGCGGAAAGTGATATAGCGAAACAGGTTAAAAAAATCGCCGCCATCCGACAGCAGCGTCAACCAATAGAGCATATATCGCGTCCTAACTCATCATGTGGGGTGAATCGCCGATCAGGCGGTCGGGACCGGATGGCCCATTTTGCGGATGGCGTCAACAATACCGCCCAGCTTCATCGAAAGCGACCCTTTGATCAGCACGACGTCGCCGGAATCGAGCCGACTGCGGAGACCTTGCAACATCTCTTCGGCGGTTTCCGTCCAATCGCCACGCTGGTGTTCAGGCAGGTTGTCGTAGAAGGCTTTCATCAATGGGCCGACGCAATGCACCACGTCAAGCGCGCGGGTGGCCTCAAGATCGGCCAGCCCCGCGTGCAACGCCAATGCCTCGGGGCCGAGCTCTTTCATATCGCCGACAAAGGCGATCCGCCGCCCCTTGCTGACACGGCCAATGTCATGGGTCACTTCCGAGGCCGCCAGCACTTCAAGTGCTGCGGCCATGGAGGTCGGGTTAGCGTTATAGCTGTCGTCGATTAACTCCAGCGCCAAATGGGTATCCACGGGGTCCAGTTGGATGCGCTCACGCACCCCGCGTCCGGCATAGGGCGACCAGCGGCCCAGCGATTGCACCGCCAGCGCCCGATCCGCGCCAAGCGCTTCGGCCAGTGCCAGCGCGCCAAGCGCGTTCATCGCAAAATGCCGCCCCGGTGTGTCAATCTTGAAGATCAGCGGCGCGCCTTCGACCTCGGCTTGAGCCACGGTGGCATCGCCCTGCACTTTGACCTCGCCGAGCTTGTAGTGATGGCCCGCTTGACCAAAGGTGGTCTCGCGCAGGCCCCGTTCCAGCGCCTTGTCGAGCACGATATCGCTGTGGTCGTGGTCGGCGTTAATCACCGCCACGCCGCCCGGTTCCATGCCGTCAAAGATGCTGGCCTTTTCCACCGCGATGGCGGCGACATCCTTGAAGGCTTCGAGGTGGACGGCGGCGACATTGGTCACCATCGCCGCGTCGGGCCGCGCCTGTTTGGCGAGGGGGGCAATTTCTCCGGGGTGGTTCATGCCAATTTCGATCACCGCATAATCAGTGTCGCGCGGCATCCGCGCCAGTGTTAGCGGCACGCCCCAGTGGTTGTTGTAGCTGTCGACGCTGGCATGTGCCCTGCCCTGATCGCCGAAGATCGCCAGCAGCATTTCCTTGGTCGAGGTTTTGCCGACGCTGCCCGTCACCGCCGCGACCTTGGCCTGCGGACCCAGACGCGCGCGACCTGCCCGGCCCAACGCCTCAAGCGCGGTCTGTACGTCTTCGACGATTAACAGCGGCGCATCCTCGGCGACGCCTTCGGGCAGATGGGTCACGAGCGCGGCAGCCGCCCCTTTGTCAAGCGCTTGGGCCACAAATTCATGCCCATCCCGCGCGGCCTTGAGGGCCACGAAGAGATCGCCGGGCTGCAAGGTCCGCGTGTCAATCGACACACCGTTGCAGGCCCAATCGCCCTGCGTGCGGCCCCCCGTGGCTTCCGCCGCTTCTGTCGCTGTCCAAAGGCTCATGCCAATCTCCCGTCCAGTGCCGCCACGGCCACGCTGGCCTGTTCCACATCGTCGAAAGGCAGCACGTCATCGCCAACGGTCTGCCCGGTCTCATGGCCCTTGCCCGCGATGAGCAGCGCGTCGCCCGGCTCCAAGGCATCGACCCCGCGCAGGATGGCTTCGGCGCGGTCGCCGACCTCCATCGCATCGGGCGCGCCGTCCAGTACAGCGGCGCGGATGCTGGCCGGATCTTCACTGCGCGGGTTGTCGTCGGTCACGATCACCATATCCGCATTTTCTGCCGCTGCCTGCCCCATCAAGGGGCGCTTGGCCCGGTCTCGGTCCCCGCCCGCGCCAACGATGGCAACGAGCCGGCCCATCACATGCGGGCGCATGGCGGCGAGTGCGGTGGCCACGGCATCGGGCGTATGGGCGTAATCGACAAACACCGCCGCACCATTGTCGCGGGTGGCGGCAAGCTGCATCCGGCCTCGGACGGTTGTGAGATGCGGCAGCGTGTCGAAGACCTCTTGCGGATCGGCACCGCAGGCGATGACGAGCCCTGCGGCCAGCAAAACGTTATCACCCTGAAAGCCGCCGATCAGGTTGAGCCGTTTTTGGTAGGTCTTGCCGCGCCATGTGAACCGCAGGTCTTGCCCGGTTGCGTCGAAACGCTGGCCCTGCAAATGCATATCGCCCCCGTCCCGGCCCACGGTGATGACCTCACAGCCACGCGCGCGGGCAATGGCGGCGATGTCGACGCCCTTTTCGTCGTCAATATTGACCACCGCCGTGCCGTCTTCGGGCAGGACACGGGCGAAAAGCGCGGCCTTGGCGGCGAAATAGGCCTCGAATGTTTCGTGATAATCAAGGTGGTCTTGGGTGAAGTTGGTGAACCCCGCCGCCTTAAGTGTCACCCCATCCAGCCGCCGCTGGTCGAGCCCGTGGCTGGAGGCTTCCATGGCCGCGTGGGTGATGCCGTTTCCGGCGGCCTCAGCCAAAGTGCGGTGCAGGGTGATCGGCTCCGGCGTGGTATGGGCCAAGGGCGCGGCCCATGCGCCCTCAACCCCGGTGGTGCCAAGGTTCACGGCAGGCAATCCCATCTCAATCCAAATCTGGCGCACGAAGGTCGAGACCGAGGTTTTGCCGTTGGTGCCGGTCACGGCGATCATTGTGGCGGGCTGGCCACCGAACCACAGCGCCGCCGTCCGCGCCAGCGCTTCACGCGGCGAGTCGGAGACCACCAGCGCCCCATCAGAGCCCGGCAATTCCTCGGCGGCGAGTTTCGCCCCTGCCGCGTCGGTCAGCACCGCCGCCGCGCCCATGCGCAGGGCATATTGGATGAACTCTGCCCCATGCACGCGGCTGCCCGGCATGGCGGCGAAGAGCGTGCCCTTGCGCACCTCGCGGCTGTCGACTGCGATCCCGGTGATCATGGGGTTGGCCCCCGCCCGCGCGGTCAGCCCGAGGGAGGAAAGGGGTACGGCCCGGTCGGTCATAGAGATGTCTTTTCAGTTGCTGCTGGTCAGCGTTAGCACAGCGTCGTTCACCGGTTCAACAGCCGGGCGCAGGCCCAGCAATGGTGCGATGCGGCGGACCATTTCAGCGGCCACGGGCACGGCTGTCCAACCCGCCGTGCGGCGCGGTTTCGGGCCAGAGGTTTCCACCGGTTCGTCCAGCGTGACGATCAGCACATATTTGGGGTCATCGATGGGGAAGATGCTGGCGAAAGTGTTGATCACCTTGTCCTCGTAATATCCCCCCGTGGGTTTGGGTTTGTCAGCCGTGCCGGTCTTGCCTGCGATTTGATAGCCGGGCACTTCGGCAAAGCTGGCCGTGCCATCGGTGACAACTTTGCGCAGCATCATCCGCGCTTGTGCTGCGGTCTCTTCCGACATGACGCGGGGGCCGAGTTGGGGGGCGGATTGTTTCAGCAGTGTCGGCTTCACCACGCGCCCGCCATTGGCGATGGCGGCATAGCCCGCGGCAAGGTGCATCGGTGTGCTCGACAGTCCATGACCATAGGAGATCGTGACGCTCGACAGTTCGGTCCAGCGGCTTGGAAGCAATGGCTTCCCGCCCGAAGCTTCGACGATCTCGAAGGGGGTAGGCTCAAAGAAACCGAGGCTTTTCAGAAATTCTTGCTGGCGCTCAATGCCGATCTCCAGCGCCATGCGGCCTGTGCCCCGGTTCGAAGAATGCACGATGATGTCGGCGACGCTCAGCTTGCCGTAGTTCTTGTTACGGAACTCACCGATGCGGAAGCCACCAACCTTCATCGGGCCAGAGGTGTCGATGATCGTGTCGGCGTTGAACAGGCCCAATTCCACCGCCTGAGCTGCGGCAAAGATTTTGAAGGTCGAGCCGAGTTCATAGACCCCCTGCACCGACCGGTTGAACAGCGGGCTGTCAGACGCATCGCCTTGGGTCAGCGGACGGGGGCGGTTGTTGGGGTCGAAATCAGGCAGCGACGCGACAGAGATCACTTCGCCGGTGTGCACATCCATCAGAATGCTGGTGGCACCCTTGGCGTTCATCAGCTTCATGCCGCCATAGAGCACCCGCTCAGATGCCGCCTGCACGGTCAGATCCAGCGACAACTCCAGCGGTTTCGCGCCATTGGCCGGGTCGCGCAGGTAGTCGTCGAAATATTTCTCGGCCCCTGCGACGCCAATCACTTCGGCGGCGTGGACGCCTTCCTTGCCATAGCTCGCCCCGCCCAGCACATGTGCCGCCAGTGAGCCGTTGGGATAAAGGCGCATGTCGCGCGGTGCAAACAACAAGCCCGGATCGCCGATATCATGCACGGCCTGCATCTGCTCTGGGCTGATTTTCTTTTTGATCCACAGGAACTTACGCTTTCCTGTGAAATCTTTGATCAGGCGCTCTTCTTTCAGGTCGGGAAAGATTTTGACCAGCTTTTTCGCGGCCACTTCGGGGTCGATCAAATGGCGTGGCTGCGCGTAGAGCGCGTGGGTCTCAAAGTTCGTCGCCAGCAGGTTGCCGTTGCGGTCTGTGATGTCGGCGCGGGAGGCCGAGATCACAGCCCCCGGCGCATGGCCGCGCGGCTCGGAAGGCTCTGACATCGCCAGCAGACCCATGCGCCCGCCGATCACGGTGAAGGCACAGAGGAAACAGACGCCAAGGACCAACAGCCGCCCCTCGGCGCGCATCCGGGCCTTGTCGCGCATCTGCTCATGGCGGATGCGCTTGTTCTCACGCTCGATCGCATCGGGATTTTCGCCCTTTTCACGGGCATCAAGAATACGGGCCAGAGGGCGAAGCGGGGTGCGGATCATTCAAAGTCCTCCTCGGACTCATCCGCGCCGGTGAGCGCGTCGTAATTCATGGTCGAGACATCCACAGGATCGGTGATCGGCAGCAGTTCAGACGGCGGCTGCGGATAGGCGACCTGATCGACCTGACCGAACTGGCCGGGATGCAGTGGCAACAGGCCGAGGCGGTCAAAGTTCAGGTCGGCCAGATCGCGCAACCGGTCGGGGCGGTTTTGGAACGCCCATTCGGCGCGCAGGACAGCCAGACGGGCATGGGTGGCGCGGATATTGGCATGCAGCCTGTCAGCATCGCTCAATGCCTGCTGGGTCGCGTAATTCTCGCGGTACGCCCAGAAGGCCAGTCCAACCACGGCAATGGTGGTGAGGATATACATCACCGTGCGCATCTCTCAGATCCCCTTGACCATCGGCATGCCGATGGATTTCGCGTCAATCTCGCCACTGGGCGCATCGGTGCGCGTGGCGACCCGTAGCTTGGCCGAGCGGCTGCGCGGGTTTTCGTCCAATTCCTGCGCATCAGGTCCGATAGCCTTGCGCGATTTCAGTGTAAACTGCGGCGCTTCCTGTTCCAGCGCAGGGGCGAAGCGGTTGGCATTACCCCCGGCCCCTGCCCGCGCGGTGAGGAAGCGTTTGACCATGCGATCCTCGACCGAATGGAAGGTCACCACGGCCAGTTTGCCGCCCGGCTTCAACGCCCGTTCTGCAGCCATAAGACCTTGAAACAACTCGCCGTATTCATTGTTCACCGCGATGCGCAGCGCCTGAAAACTACGCGTGGCCGGGTGGCTTTGACCAGGCTTCGAGCGCGGCAAACAGCCTTCGACCAGCTTGGCCAATTCCAACGTAGTGGTGATCGGCGCATCTTCCCGTGCGCGGATAATCGCCTTGGCGATCCGGCGAGAGGCGCGTTCTTCGCCGTATTGGAACAGGATATTGGCGATAACCTCTTCCTCGGCCTCATTGACCAGATCGGCTGCCGAGGGGCCGTCTTGGCTCATCCGCATGTCGAGCGGGCCGTCCTTCATAAAGGAAAAGCCGCGTTCGGCCTGATCAAGCTGCATCGAAGAAACGCCGAGGTCCAGCACCACCCCATCAAGGTCTTGGGCATATTCATCCATACGCGAGAAGACGCCTTGCTGCATGGTGATGCGGTCGCCGTAGTCGCCCGCCCATTCTGCCGCCATTTCAAAGGCGAGCGAATCACGGTCCACCGCGATCACACGCGCGGCGCCGGCTTCTAGAAAACCACGGGTGTAGCCGCCCGCACCAAAAGTACCGTCAAGCCAGACCCCTTCCACGGGCGCCACGGCGCTTAGGATAGGACGCAGCAGAACGGGGGTGTGAGGGGCGGAAGGGTCAGAGGCAGCAACCATTCCGTCAGACCTCCATATCACCATCAAGGAACGAGAGCGGGTCGACATCGTCGGGCAGCTCTTGCTGCCAAGATTCTTCCTCGGTCTCGTAGGTTTCGGGCTTCCAAATCTGGAAGGTGTCACCGGCAGCGATAAAGAACGCCTCGCCGTTGAGTTCAATTTTGTTGCGCAGCTTGGCAGGCAGCACCAAACGGCCTGTCTCATCTACCGTGGTCGGGAAAGACTGGCCGTGGAACAGACGCTGCAGCGCCTTACGCTGCATGGAGCCACGGGGCATGCGGTCGATCTTGGCGTCGACCTCTTCGATGGCTTCCATTGTATAGCATTCAAGGTAGTTGCGGCGCTGATCACCATAAACAATGACCAGTTCGGGATTGTCGCCGTTTTTCCAGTTCGGGTCGCCAGCCTCCAACACACGCCGAAAAGAGGCTGGGATAGACACCCGCCCCTTCGTATCGACCTTGTGGTGGCTTTCGCCTCTGAACCTGCGGCTCACGTTCTGTCCCTGCCTCTTGCGCCTTTGCGCTTAATTCGTTTTTTCGTCTTTCTGCCCTGCCCCGGAAATGGAAACGGCGGGTTGATCTGCTGCCACTGATCAACCCGCCGCCCACGTCCCGCAGCTTGGCGGGGGAAGTCCGACTGCGCGCGCCACCTGGGGGGATGTCTGCTCGCTCGCGCGCCGGATCTCTTTGGTCTGATGAAAGCGAGGTGCCTGTATGAAACCTGCTAGGTTTTGATTATTTTTGGGGTCGTTTGCTGCCCCGTGTCCCGTTCTCATCCGATGCACTAGGGATGCCATGGGAATTGATGGGCGTCTACATATTTTTTGGAAATATGCCCAATATTTTGTTTTGCACAGGCTGTGGGAACAACATCTGGTATAACTTTTTGAGCGGAAAATGGCTTAATTTGAGATCCTTTAGACCTCAAACACAATATCTTGTTAACGAATTGCGGGCTGCACAATATCCCACAGTTTCCCACTAAAATTTGCGCACATAGTTATCCACAGGGCGTGTTCGTTGCCTGTTCCGCAGAACGCCAACCGAACCCTAAGAATGCACGCCAAGTCCCATGCTCGCGAATCGCGCAGAACCCGCCAATAGCGCAAGGGGTGCCCATAATTTCCCAGACTTCCCAGGCATTCCCGCGACTTTTCCCATGACGTCCCAACCGCCCACGCTTTCCCAGCCCGAAGCTCCCCTCGACCGACTGCATCTTGCCCTTTCGTCCTACCCACCCCATGTAGTGCCGCAAAATGAGGGAGTGCATCATGATTCAAGCCACGGCTCTATTCACCCACGCGCTGAACATGCTGTTTCACGCGCCCTCCACCACGCTGCGGGTAATCCTGCCCGCGGTGCTTTGGGTGATGGGCGCTGCCGCCGTGGCGGGTGTACTGGCCGGAGATGCGCTTGGGGCGATGGATCAGGTGATCGACAACGCCGCGCCCCCGCCAACGGATCAACTCTTGATCCTGATCGTCTGCGGGCTGGTCGGCATCCTTGGATATGCGCTGATGGCCATTCTCTGGCACCGCTATGTATTGCTTGGCCATGGCGGGACCGACCTGCGCCCCGGCGCGCGTCTGTTCGGGGCCTATGTCTGGCGGGCCATCGTTTTGGGCTTCGTCCAGTTTCTTGCGGCCCTTCCCATAGGCCTCGCCATGCTGCTTTTGGGCGGGCTGACCGGGTCGAGCCCCGCGGCGCTGCTCTTGATCGGACTGGTGGCGGGCGTGGCCTTCCTATGGCTGGCGCTGCGGCTCAGCCTGGTATTGCCCGCCGCCGCCTTGGGGCACGTTATGTCAGTGCGCGAAAGCTGGCGCGCGACGGAACCGCTGGCAGGCACGCTCTGGGCGCTGGCCGTATTGCTGGCGGTGGTGAATACGTTGTTGGGCGTGATCGCAAGCATACTGCCGCCCGCTGACCCCGGCCTGCGCCTGATGCTGGATTCAGCGATCTACCTTATAGAGGGGCTGGTTTTCGTCTCGATGCTGACAACGCTCTATGGTCATCTGGTTGAAGGGCGCGAGCTGGGGTAGCCGCCCGCGCCCCTCGTTTCAAGCCATACCGCCGTCAATCAGACCCCGCGCAAGACGCGCATAGGCGTCGGCCATCGGCCCTTCGCCCGCGGCGATCGGCGTGCCGTTGTCCCCCGCCAGACGGGTGTCCAGATCAATCGGCAGGCTGCCCAGCAGCGGCACCCCCATCTTGTCGGCCTCCGCCGCGACGCCGCCATGACCAAAGATTTCATGCTGAGAACCGCAATCCGGGCAGACGAATGTCGACATATTCTCGATTAGCCCCAGCACGGGGGTCTTCAGCGTTGCGAACATGTCCAGCGCCTTGCGCGCGTCGATCAGGGCCACATCCTGCGGTGTGCTGACCACGATCGCGCCCGACAGCTCGGACTTGGTGCAGAGCGTCAACTGCACGTCACCGGTACCGGGCGGCAAATCGACAAGCAGCACGTCCAACTCGCCCCATTCCACTTGCCCCAGCATCTGCTGCAGCGCGCCCATCAGCATCGGCCCGCGCCAGACGACGGCCTTGCCCTCTTCCAACATGAAACCAATCGACATCATGGTCACGCCATGGGCCTGCAGCGGAATGATCGTTTTGCCGTCGGGGCTGGCAGGGCGTTTATTGACCCCCATCATGCGCGGCTGGCTGGGACCGTATATATCTGCGTCAAGCAGCCCCACCTTGCGCCCCGCCCGCGCCAGCGCCACCGCGAGGTTGGAACTGACGGTTGATTTCCCGACCCCGCCCTTGCCCGAGCCGATGGCAAGGATGCGCTTCACGCCACTGGGCTTCATCGGCCCCTCTTGCGGTTTGGGGTGCCCACCAACCTTGAGACTGGGCGCTTTCGGGGCGGGGCCATGGGCGGTCAGGGCGACCGATACATCACCTACCCCGGGCAAATCGCGCACCACCTGCTCTGCGGCGTCACGCAGGGGGGCCATCTGGCGCGCGACATCGGCGTTGGGCGCTTCGATGACGAATCGCACTTTATCGCCCTCGACGACCAGCGCGCGAACCAGATCATGGGATAACAGGCTTTTCCCGTCGGGCAGTTGCACCCGCGCCAGCGCCGCTTCGACTTCTGCTTTGGTCACAGACATGCGCAAATTCTCCTCTATTACGGTTTCTGAAATGGCAGGTTCTGCGCCAAGCGCAAGGGGACGGCCCTTTTTGCATAGGGATGAGGCGGAATGCCCAAGGATTACGCAGGGGTACCATGTTTTCGCCGCATAGCAGCATTGCAAAAAGAAATATTGTGCACTCGCAGCAATTAGCGCTAACTTAGGTTCATAGGCAGGGCAAAGCGCCCCGCTTTCGGAAAGACCAGATACATTCATCCTCCTCCCGAATGTGTCTGATTTTGCCAAGACTTGGATGCATCCCTCCTCCTCCCGGATGCAGCTGAGTTTGGAAAGACCAGACGCCTCCATCCTCCTCCCGGATGTGTCTGTAATTGGCGGCGACATCTACCTCCTCCCAGATGTCGTCGCCCCCTTTCCCCACTTCACCCCCATATGACAATTTTATGACGTTGCGCCGTTTCGCCGCAGGATCAAAACCGTTTTTAATCAATAAGTTGCGCTGCTCCAAACCTATGCGATTTCTGCATAGCGGCATTGACTTTATGCCCGTTGTGCAAATGCAGAAAGAGCGTAAATAGCACGCAACGAGATGATTAACCGATGAAAAAAGAGGCGCCGAAATGGCTTACATGAACACAACAACCGCAAACACAACTTCCGTCTTCGCCCGTATCGGCGGCGCATTCGAAGCACTGGCAACCCGCTACAAACAGCACCGTCTGTACCGTGAAACTTTCGACGGTCTGAGCGCGTTGAGCAACCGCGAACTGGCCGATCTTGGTCTGAGCCGTTCCGAGCTGCGTCGCGTCGCATGGGAATCTTCCCGCGGCTAAGCAGAGATAGAGATCGGACGTCAGAACCCCTCCCTGTTCTGCCGTCTGAAAGTCGGGGTGCGCGTCACCTTCCTCCTCCCTGAATGAGGCGGACCCCGCAAGGAGACCCGAAGCCGACCCTCCCTCGACGCTTCGGGCCGACATAGAAACGGCGGCACCTTCCTCCCAAGGTGTCGTCGTTTTTGTTTGTAAGGCCTTGTTTAGGCGGGCTTTTGACAGCCTCACCATAGCGGTACGACGGCGCGTTAGAACGGCACGTCGTTACCACCGGTCAGAAAACGCGACACGACCTTCTTGGTCCCGGCCTTTTCAAAAGCGACTTCCATCTTGTCGCCCTCCATACCGATTACCTCGCCATAGCCGAATTTATCGTGGAAAACCCGCTCGCCCAATTCAAAGGCTGCGACCGCCTGCATGTCGATGGTCACATTGCGGCTTTCGCGCGGCTGGCTGGTGCCCCGCGCCCCGCTGCGCGATTGCAGACGCTTCCACCCCGGAGAGTTATAGACATTCGCGCTTGCCGCGCGGTCATGCAGGTCGGATTGCGGCATCGCGGCGCCGAACCCACCGCCGTAAAGCCCCGGCGGGGTCAGCACCTCTACATGCTCTTCGGGCAGCTCATCAACGAAACGCGATGGCATCGCGTTCTGCCACTGGCCAAAGACCCGGCGATTGGCAGCGAAAGAGATCGTGCAAATCTGCTCGGCGCGGGTGATGCCGACATAGGCCAGCCGCCGTTCCTCTTCGAGTCCTTTTAACCCGCTTTCATCCATCGAGCGCTGCGAGGGGAACAATCCGTCCTCCCAACCCGGCAGGAAAACCATAGGGAATTCCAACCCCTTGGCCGCATGAAGCGTCATGATCGAGACCTTCTCGCCATCGCCCTCCTGCTCATTGTCCATGATCAGGCTGACATGTTCGAGGAAGCCTTGCAGGTTCTCGAACCCCTCCAAGGCTTTGACGAGTTCCTTGAGGTTCTCCAGTCGCCCCGGCGCTTCGGGCGTTTTGTCATTCTGCCACATGCCGGTATAGCCGCTTTCGTCGAGAATCATTTCGGCCAGTTCAACATGAGAGACCTCGGGCGGGCCGTAGTCGACCCGCAGCGGCGCCGCGCCATCATCCAGCACCGAGTCGTCTTCGCTGATCTCGATCCGCGGGCCTTGCAGCATTGATGCCCAACGGTCGATCCCGTCGATCAACAGCCGTAGTTGCGCCGCCCCTTTGCCGCTGATCCCCCCATGCGCCAAAAGGATTCGCGCGCCTTCGACAAGGTTCACCCCATGTTCGCGCGCGGTGCGCTGAATTTTCTGCTGCGCCTTTTCACCCAAGCCGCGCTTTGGCGTGTTCACGATCCGCTCAAAGGCCAAATCATCGTCGGGGCTGGTGACCACGCGGAAATAGGCCATGGCGTCGCGGATTTCCAAACGCTCATAGAATCGGGGGCCACCGATCACCTTGTAAGGCAGGCCGATGGTAAGAAATCGGTCTTCAAAGGCACGCATCTGGTGGCTTGCCCGAACCAGAATCGCCATATCATCAAGCGAGAATGGGTCGAGCCCTCGTGTGCCACGCTGCGCGGATTCGATCTCATCCCCGATCCAGCGCGCCTCTTCCTCACCATCCCAATGGCCGATCAGGCGCACCTTTTCGCCCTCGGTCTCTTCGGTCCACAGGGTCTTGCCCAACCGCCCCTCATTGCCCGCAATCACGCCTGACGCGGCGGCCAAAATATGCGGGGTCGAGCGGTAATTCTGCTCGAGCTTCACCACATGGGCGCCGGGGAAATCCGTCTCAAACCGCAGGATGTTGCCCACTTCGGCCCCACGCCAGCCATAGATCGACTGGTCGTCGTCTCCGACGCAACAAATATTCTTGTGCCCCTGCGCCAGCAGCCGTAGCCACAGGTATTGGGCCACGTTGGTATCCTGATATTCGTCGACAAGGATATATTTGAACCAGCGCTGATACTGGGCCAGCACATCCGGGTGCGCTTGAAAAATCGTCACCATATGCAGCAGCAGATCGCCGAAGTCGGTGGCGTTTAGCTCCACCAGACGGCGTTGATATTGCGCGTAAATCTCCGGCCCACGGTGGTTATAGGCCCCGGCATCCGCGCTTGGAATCTTATCGGGGGTCAGGGCGCGGTTCTTCCAGCCATCGATGATCCCCGCCAGCATCCGCGCGGGCCAGCGTTTGTCGTCGATCCCTTCTGCAGCGACCAGTTGCTTGAGCAAACGCAGCTGGTCATCCGTATCGAGGATCGTGAAATTGCTTTTCAGCCCCACCAATTCAGCATGGCGCCGCAACAGCTTGACGCAGATCGCGTGGAACGTGCCAAGCCACGGCATCCCCTCCACTTGCTGGCCCAGCATCTGACCCACGCGGTTCTTCATCTCGCGCGCGGCCTTGTTGGTGAAAGTGACCGCCAAAACCTCATGCGGCCGTGCGCGCCCGGTGTTGAGCAGATGCACGATTCGCGCCGTCAGCGCCCGCGTTTTACCAGTGCCCGCCCCGGCAAGCATCAACACAGGGCCATCCAATGTCTCGACCGCCGCACGCTGGGCGGGGTTCAACCCCTCCAGATAAGGCTGCGGGCGCGCAGCCATGGCGCGGGCGGACAGGGAAGCGCCCTCAAAGGCGTCCATTTCGTCAAAATCACTCATGCCCACAATCTAGCGCGTCCGCGATACGAGATAAAGAGACGTTCCACAAATGTTCCTTCGAAAGACTATTAGGCGTCATGAAGCGGGGGCGCAATGACAGGGAATTTCAAATGCAGGACAAATCTTTACCCGTTGATAATGCTTTGGGGCCAATGTGATGACACAACGACAAACGAGAGGAACCGCTCATGTTCAGAAACGATGATACTTCGGTACTGCGCCGAGAGATTGACCGGTTCAAGCTGCCGATGTTCATTGCGGAATTGAACGCCGACAGCGGGCACTTCGAACTTCTTGCCCTAAACACCGCCCATGAAGCGCACAGCGGCATGGTGATGGATGAGGTGATAAACCGCCCCCTGCACAGTTTAATGCCCTATGAAGAGGCGGAGGCGGTCAATGAACGCTATGCGCGCTGCGTCTCAAATGCAGGTCAAATCCGCTACCGTGAGATGCTGCATATGCCGCGTGGGCCGCTGATCTGGGACACCACGCTGCATTATATCCAGTCTTACCGCGGCCTTGATCGGGTTGTGGGCAGCGCCATTGTCGTTGAACGGGTGCAACGGGATAACCGCGATACCCTCGCTTTTGAGGATGTGCGCTATTTCGCGGCAACCTCTTCATTCAAACTCGAACAAATTTCCACGGTGCTGGATGCCGCTGAAAAAGGGCTGATTGACCCGGCGAAACTCACCGGATCGGCGGGAATGCTGGCCGGGCTTTGCCGCGCCATCGACAGCACCATGCAGGAGCTCCGGTCGATCGCGCAGGAACGTCTGGATGCCGAGGCGACCCCGACCGTGCATTTGATCGATATGGATGGGGGGACCAACGGCGACAGCGATGAAATCGAAGCGGCCATCGCAGCACTTGTGGATATGGCCGACAACCTACCTACCGCGCCGAACCGTAAGATCAGCGAAGCAGCACCGCTCGCCCGGTCAGTTTTCCGGCAGTAAGCCGGAGGGCGGCAAACCGCGGCGCACGCACGGCGCCCTTACGCCGACGGCGGGGCGCCGGCCCGATCTCCGCGCTTCTTCTCTATCTGGACAATCCGTAACCCTTTGGCGCAAATGCCGCCATGGACCTACATGCAACCTATCCCGCCCTTTCGGACCTTCGCAGTCGCGCGCAATCGCGCCTGCCTAAATTCGTTTGGGAATACCTTGATTCCGCAACCGGGACCGAGGCGACCAAACACCGCAACCGCGCGGCCTTGGACCGTGTCGGGCTTATGCCATCGGTGTTGCACGGTGAATTCACCCCCGATCTCAGCGTTGAGCTAATGGGGCAAAAGCTGCCCCTGCCCTTCGGCATGTCCCCTTTGGGCATGTCCGGCCTGATCTGGCCCGATGCCGAAGCACACCTTGCCCGCGCGGCGGATAGGGCGGGCATTCCCTTTGGCCTTTCCACTGTGGCCGCCACAAGCCCCGAAGATGTTGCACCCCATCTGGGCGCGCATGGTTGGTTCCAACTCTACCCCCCGCGGGACCCCGAGATTCGCACCGACATGCTGGCCCGCGCCAAGGCCGCGGGTTTTACCACACTGGTCCTCACCGTCGATGT
Organism: Sulfitobacter dubius; assembly: GCF_027214245.1. Taxonomy (GTDB): domain Bacteria; phylum Pseudomonadota; class Alphaproteobacteria; order Rhodobacterales; family Rhodobacteraceae; genus Sulfitobacter; species Sulfitobacter dubius_A. The sequence goes on from NZ_JAPWHM010000003.1 coordinate 559,220, forward strand.
TCCGGTTGCCTCGCGCCGTGAGCGGCAGACTCGCTCTGGCCTGACCAGCCCGCCCAAGCTTACCCCCCGCCTGATGGCACAGGTGGCGATGAGGCCCGCGTGGGCCATGGGCATGGCGCGCCGTGGTCTGCCGCATATGAAGATGCTCGACAAATATACCGAAGGCACGGCCAGCGCGAACCTGCCGCCAACCGCCCATGTCGGCTATCTACTGCGCACCGCGCCCGATTGGGACTATCTGCACTGGCTGCGCGCCCATTGGGATGGCCCGCTGGTGATCAAAGGCGTCTTGCGCCCAGAAGATGCGACCGCCCTAGAGAAAGCCGGCGCGGATGCGATCTGGGTCTCGAACCACGCGGGCCGTCAGTTCGACGCCGCCCCCGGCAGCGCCGAGGCGCTGCCCGCCATTCGCGCGGCCACGAAACTGCCGGTGATCTTTGACAGCGGAGTGGAATCGGGTCTCGACATTCTGCGCGCCTTCGCGCTCGGCGCGGATTTCGTCATGCTGGGCCGGGCTTTCCACTTTGCCCTTGCCGCACTCGGGCCCCGCGGGGTTGATCACCTGATCGATCTGCTCGCGCGCGATCTTACTGCCAATATGGGGCAGTTGGGCGCAGGCAACCTGCGCGACCTGCCCGCCCCCTTCGATCTCTCGCCGCTCTGATCGGAAAGCTTGCAGAAATGTGACAAAGACTGCCACAGCCCTCTTGCGCTGCACCGCAGCATCCCTAAGCTGCCTTCAAAACCAGCAGGGGAGACCAGCCAGTGACCGATTTCAAAAAGATCCTGATCGCCAACCGCGGTGAAATCGCCATCCGCATCATGCGCGCCGCCAATGAGATGGGCAAGAAAACGGTCGCGGTCTACGCCGAAGAAGATAAGCTTGGCTTGCATCGGTTCAAGGCGGATGAGGCCTACCGCATCGGCGAGGGCCTCGGCCCCGTCGCGGCCTATCTCAGCATCGACGAGATGATCCGCGTGGCCAAGGCCGCAGGCGCTGACGCGATCCACCCCGGCTACGGTCTGCTTTCAGAGAACCCCGAGTTCGTCGATGCCTGCGAGCAGAACGGCATCACCTTCATCGGCCCCCGCGCCGCAACCATGCGCGCTTTGGGCGACAAAGCCTCTGCCCGCCGCGTCGCCATGGAAGCGGGCGTGCCGGTCATTCCTGCGACCGAAGTGCTGGGTGACGACATGGACGCAATCCGCGCCGAGGCGAAGGAAGTCGGCTATCCGCTGATGCTCAAAGCCTCATGGGGCGGCGGTGGTCGTGGCATGCGCCCGATCATGTCGGAAAAGGAACTCGAAGAGAAAGTCCGCGAAGGCCGTCGCGAGGCCGAAGCCGCCTTTGGCAATGGCGAGGGTTATCTGGAGAAGATGATCCTGCGCGCGCGCCACGTCGAAGTGCAAATTCTCGGCGACAAACAGGGGGATATCTACCACCTCTATGAGCGCGACTGCTCTGTCCAGCGCCGCAACCAAAAGGTGGTCGAGCGCGCCCCCGCGCCATACCTTTCCGAAGACCAACGCGCCGAGATTTGCGAGCTTGGCCGCAAAATCTGTGCCCATGTGAACTACGAATGCGCCGGCACCGTCGAATTCCTGATGGATATGGACGACGGCAAATTCTACTTCATCGAAGTGAACCCGCGCGTGCAGGTCGAACATACCGTCACCGAAGAGGTCACCGGCATCGACATCGTCCGCGCGCAAATCCTCATCGCCGAGGGCAAACCATTGGCCGAAGCCACCGGCAAGGCGCGTCAGGAAGACATCTCTCTCACCGGTCACGCGCTGCAAACCCGCGTCACGACTGAGGACCCGCAGAACAACTTCATCCCCGACTATGGCCGCATCACCGCCTACCGTTCGGCCACCGGCATGGGCATCCGTCTGGATGGCGGCACCGCCTATGCGGGCGGGGTGATCACGCGCTACTACGACAGTCTGCTGACCAAGGTCACGGCCAAGGCGCCCACGCCCGAGATGGCCATCGCGCGAATGGACCGCGCCTTGCGTGAATTCCGCGTGCGCGGCGTGTCGACCAACATCGCCTTTGTCGAAAACCTGCTGAAGCACCCGACGTTTTTGAACAACGAATACACCACCAAGTTCATTGACGAGACGCCGGAGCTTTTCAACTTCAAGCAGCGCCGCGACCGTGCCACCAAGGTGCTGACCTATATCGCCGACATTACTGTTAACGGTCATCCCGAGACCAAGGGTCACGCCCTGCCTGCTGCCCATGTTCGCGATCCCAAACCGCCCGTGTTGCGTGGCGAGCCGCAGATGGGCACACGCAACCTGTTGGAGCAAAAAGGCCCGCAGGCCGTGGCCGATTGGATGGGGCAACAACGTCAGTTGCTGATCACCGACACCACCATGCGCGACGCGCATCAGTCGCTTCTGGCGACCCGGATGCGTAGCTTGGATATGATCAAGGTGGCCCCCGCCTATGCCGCCAATCTGCCGCAGCTTTTCTCTGTCGAATGCTGGGGCGGCGCGACCTTTGATGTGGCCTACCGCTTTTTGCAGGAATGCCCGTGGCAGCGCCTGCGCGATCTGCGCGCGGCCCTGCCCAATGTGATGACCCAGATGCTGCTGCGCGCCTCCAACGGCGTGGGCTATACTAACTACCCCGACAACGTTGTGCAGAAATTCGTGGCCACGGCGGCGAACACCGGCGTCGATGTCTTCCGCGTTTTCGACAGCCTGAACTGGGTCGAAAACATGCGCGTGGCGATGGATGCGGTGGTCTCCTCCGGCAAGGTCTGCGAAGGCACGATCTGCTACACCGGCGACATTTTCGATCCGGATCGCGCGAAATACGACCTTCAGTATTACGTCAACATGGGCAAGGATTTGAAAGCCGCCGGCGCGCATGTGCTGGGGCTGAAAGACATGGCCGGTCTGCTGAAACCCGCCCAAGCCCGCGCATTGGTCAAAGCGCTGAAATCCGAGGTTGGCCTGCCGATTCACTTCCACACCCATGACACCGCAGGCAGCGCCACCGCCACGATCCTCGCGGCCTCTGAGGCGGGGGTAGACGCTGTCGATTGCGCGATGGATGCGCTTTCAGGCAATACCTCGCAGGCCACGCTCGGCACTGTGGTCTCGGCTCTGCAACACACAGACCGCGACACCGGAATCGATATGAAGGCCGTGCGCGAAATCTCTGATTACTGGGAAGAAGTCCGCGGTCACTACGCGGCATTCGAAACCGGCATGCAGGCGCCCTCCTCCGAGGTCTATCTGCACGAAATGCCCGGCGGCCAGTTCACCAACCTCAAGGCGCAGGCTGCCTCCATGGGGTTGGAGGACCGCTGGCCCGAAGTGGCGCGGACCTATGCTGATGTGAACCAGATGTTCGGCGATATCGTCAAAGTTACGCCCTCCTCCAAGGTTGTGGGCGATATGGCGTTGATGATGGTCTCCCAAGGTCTCACCCGCGCGCAGGTCGAAGACCCGAACGTCGATGTCTCCTTCCCCGACAGCGTGATCGACATGATGCGCGGCAATCTGGGCCAGCCGCCCAACGGTTTTCCGGCAGGCATCGTCAAGAAAGTGCTGAAAGGTGAGACACCGAACACCGAACGCCCCGGCAAACATCTGGAGCCCGTTGACCTTGAGGCCCTGCGCAAGGAACTGTCCGAGCAATTGGACGGCATGCAGATCGATGATGAGGATCTCTGTGGCTACCTTATGTATCCTAAGGTCTTCCTCGACTACATGGGCCGCCACCGCGTCTATGGTCCGGTCCGCACCCTGCCCACGCATACGTTCTTCTATGGCATGGAGCCGGGCGCTGAAATCTCAGCCGAGATCGACCCCGGCAAGACGTTGGAGATCCGCCTGCAGGCCGAATCCGAGGCCGGTGAAGACGGCGAAGTGAAGGTCTTCTTTGAGTTGAACGGCCAGCCGCGGGTGATCCGTGTGGCGAACCGTCTGGTCAAGGACGCCACCGTGCAGCGGCCCAAGGCCGAGGCCGGCAACGCCAACCACATCGGTGCGCCGATGCCGGGGGTCGTGGCCTCTGTCGGGGTTAAGGAAGGACAAAAGATCAAGGCGGGCGACCTGATTTTGACCATCGAAGCGATGAAGATGGAAACGGGCCTGCATGCAGAGCGTGATGCGGTGGTAAAGGCCGTGCATGTTCAGGCAGGTGGCCAGATCGACGCCAAGGACCTGCTTGTTGAACTAGAGTAAACCACCTGCGGGCGCGGCCTTCTCCGCGCCCGCCATTTGGAGCGAGACGATGCATCTCTCTGCGATAACCTTGATCGTTCCTGACTATGACGCGGGAATAGATTTTTACTGTGGCGTCATGGGGTTCGACCTCACCGAAGACGTTGATCAGGGCCGCAAACGCTGGGTGCGCGTCACCCCGCCCGGCGCGCAGACGGGGTTCATTCTGGCCCGAGCCGATGACGACCAGCAAAGGGCCGCGATTGGCAAACAGGGCGCGGGGCGCGTCTGGCTGTTCTTGAAAGTAGATGATTTCACGGCGGAATTCGACCGCCTGACCGCCGCTGGCGTCACATTTGAAGAAACACCGCGGCACGAGCCCTATGGCAAAGTAGCCGTCTTCCGCGATCCTTTCGGCAACCGCTGGGATCTGCTGGGCGACTGACCGCCATCCGCGTCCCCGCGCCGCATTGCCAACGCCCGCCGCACCGCTATCTTGGCGGTCGAGTGAGCCTGAGCGATCCCATGCCCTACGAATGGACAACCCCGCCCCGCGCAAATCCGCAGCAGATGCGCCTTTGGCCGCATCAATCCCTGCCCGCGCGCGGCTTTGCGGCTTTCATACTGGCGACTTTCACGCTGGCGATGATCCCGCTTTTCGCCATGCTCGGCACCGCCCTGCTCTGGGGGCTGCTGCCCTTCGTGCTCTTGGCCTTGGGCGCGGTTTACTGGGCTTTGCAGCACAATCATCGCGCCCGGCAAATCGAAGAGGTACTGACCCTCGACGAGACCACGGCGCGGCTGGTGCATACCACCGCCAAGGGCGAGGTGAAGGATTGGAACTGCAACCGCTATTGGACCCGAGTGAAGAAATACGACGATGACGGCCCGGTGCCGCATTACGTGACCCTGCGCGGCGAGGGCCGCGAGGTAGAGATCGGGGCCTTTCTCAGCGAAGAGGAGCGGATCGCGCTTTACGATGATCTGTCACGTCACCTGCACACCTAAAAAGGGCCGGACCCAACGGCCCAGCCCTTCATCTCAAACCCTGATCGCGACTCAGCTCAGGCGGTCTTTGATAACCGGCCCCACCGCGCCAAAATCCATCTGGCCGGTATAGCGCTCTTTCAGCAGCCCCATGACCTTGCCCATGTCGCGGATTGAGGTCGCGCCAACGTCGGCCACAGCCTTATCCACCGCGGCAGAGGTTTCGGTAACGCTCAGTTGCCGTGGCAGGAACTCTTCAATCACCTCGACTTCTTCGCGCTCCCGCTCCGCAAGGTCCAGACGCCCGCCCTCTTCATAGGCGCGCGCCGATTCCTGACGCTGCTTGGCCATCTTGCTGAGAATGCCCAGCACTTCGGCATCCGACACGCCCTCATCCGTGCCGTTGGCCCGGGCGGCGATGTCCTTATCCTTGATCGCGGCATTGATAAGCCGCAGCGTCGAAAGCCGGTCCGCCGCCTTGTCTTTCATGGCCTGTTTCAAAGCATCCGAGATGCGCATCCGCAATGACATGGTGGTTTCCTGTGTTTCGCTAAATCCAAGTGTCGCAGCTTACCTGCTCTCTCCGCGCGGAGCAATGGGGGGCGACGGAAGGTAACCCACTGTTATAAAACGATATCTCATTTCTCTCCGGCTATTGACCCCGCGCCCGCACGGGATTAGGTTGCCACCCGTTTACCCGCCCATTTCTGCCCGGAGACTGCCCCATGTCCGCGCCCGCTCGCCCACGCCCAACCGCCTGCCTTGCCCTTGCGGATGGATCGATTTTCTACGGCATGGGGTTTGGCGCCACCGGCCAGACCGTGGCGGAGTTGTGCTTCAACACCGCGATGACCGGCTACCAAGAGATCATGACCGACCCTTCCTATGCGGGCCAGATCGTGACCTTTACCTTCCCGCATATCGGCAATGTCGGCACCAATCCCGAAGATGACGAAACCGGCGACCCGGTCGCTGCCGGGATGGTCGTCAAATGGATGCCCACCACGCCCAGCAGCTGGCGCAACATCCAGCCGCTGTCGGATTGGCTCGCCGCGCGTGGCCGCATCGCCATCGGTGGGATCGACACCCGCCGCCTGACCCGCGCGATCCGTCAGCAGGGCGCGCCGCATGCCGCCCTTGCCCATGACCCGGACGGCAACTTTGACATCGAAGCACTGGTCGCCGCCGCCCGCAGTTTTGCCGGGCTCGAAGGCATGGATCTGGCTAAGGATGTCACCTGCGCCCAGACTTACCGTTGGAACGAGATGCGGTGGGCATGGCCCGACGGCTACGCGCCCCAGACCGAGGCCAAACACAAGGTCGTGGCCGTGGACTATGGCGCGAAACGCAACATCCTGCGCTGCCTTGCATCTGCGGGCTGCGACGTGACCGTGTTGCCCGCCACCGCGACCTATGACGATATCATGGCGCATAAACCGGACGGCGTATTCCTTTCCAACGGTCCGGGCGACCCGGCAGCGACCGGCGCCTATGCCGTGCCGATGATCCGCGACGTGCTGGATAAAACCGATCTGCCGGTCTTTGGCATCTGCCTTGGCCACCAGATGCTGGCGTTGGCGCTTGGTGCGACCACGGTCAAGATGAGCCATGGCCACCATGGGGCGAACCACCCGGTCAAAGACTATGACACCGGCAAGGTCGAGATCACCTCAATGAACCACGGTTTCGCAGTCGATGGCCAATCCCTGCCTGAAGGCGTACGCGAGACGCATGTGTCGCTCTTTGACGGGTCGAACTGTGGCATTCGCGTCGATGGCCGCCCGGTTTGGTCGGTGCAGCACCATCCCGAAGCCAGCCCCGGCCCGCAGGACAGCTACTACCTGTTTGAGCGTTTCAGCGAAGCCATGGCCGCGCGTAGCGCCTAAAATTCTCCACATGCATTGATTGCATAGGCGGCTGTTAATTCTCAATTAACGGTCGCCTGCCAGTCTCATTCCGGAACCTCGACGGGGCACGGAATGAGCAACCTTCGCCTTAAACTCTCAGCGCCGCGTATGGCCGCCGCGCCCGCCCGCCGGATGCGGTTGGGTCAGCATCTGATTGCGGCGGGGGTCATCGGGCCAAACGATCTGCTCCACGGGCTCGACCTACAGCGCCGGATCGACGCCCCCTTGGGCGAGGTCCTCGCGACCGAAGGGCTGGTCGCGCCTGATGACATCGTCAGGGCGCTCGCCCGGCAGTACGGTGCGCAGCCTGTCGATCTTACGCGCAGCCCCTCCGATCCGCGCCTTTCTGCTCTGATACCCGCGCGCCTCTGTCTGAAATTTGGCGCGGTGCCTTGGCTGGAACTAGGGGACCGGCTGTTCGTGGCCAGCAGCCGTCCCGCCGAATTTTCCCAGCTTTGCAGTGCCTTGGGCGAAAGGGGGAAGTCCTTGGTGCTGGTCATCGCCGACCCCCAGCAGGTGCAGACCCAGATTGGCCGTCTTTATGCGACAGAGCTCGCGCATCATGCCGTCACCCGTGTGGCGGATGCCGAAAGCTGTCGAAACTGGGGGGTGCGCAGCCGAAAACGGCGGTTTGCGTTGCGGGGCATTCTGCTGTCCCTTGTCGCCCTGCTGATATTCTTTCCCTCGGCAGTCCTCGCCGTGGCGCTTCTCTGGGGGGCCGTTACGCTGCTTTTGACCAGTGGCCTCAAGGCGGCGGCGCTTTGGGCGTCTCTCATGCGGCCCGCCTCACCGCGGTTACCGCCAGAAGCCAGTGATATGAAGGGGTTCCGCCTGCCCCGCGTCTCTGTCCTCGTGCCGTTGCTGCATGAGGAAGAGATTGCGCAGGCGCTTATCGCGCGGCTGTCTTGGCTGACCTACCCCAAATCACTGCTGGAGGTGGTCTTGGTCCTCGAAGCAAGCGATAACCTCACCCGAAAGACCATCGCCCGCACCCCTTTACCGCCGTGGATCAGCGTGATCGAAGTGCCCGACGCCGGGGCGCTCAAGACCAAGCCCCGCGCGCTGAACTACGCGCTCGACTTCTGCCGGGGCAGTATCATCGGCGTGTGGGACGCCGAGGATGCGCCAGAGCCGGACCAGATCGAACAGATCGTAACCCGTTTTCAGAACGCGCCCGAGAATGTCGCCTGTTTGCAGGGGGTTCTGGATTTTTACAACAGCCGCAGCAATTGGATGGCCCGCTGTTTCGCCATCGAATATGCAACGTGGTGGCGGGTGATCCTACCCGGTGTCGCCCGACTGGGGCTGGTTGTCCCTCTGGGTGGGACAACCCTGTTTTTCCGCCGCGATATCCTTGAACGGCTCGGCGCTTGGGACGCGCATAACGTGACAGAGGATGCCGATCTGGGTCTCCGACTGGCGCGGCACGGCTATGTGACCGAACTGATGCCCACCACCACTTTTGAGGAGGCCAACTGCCGCCCTTGGCCTTGGGTGCGACAACGATCGCGGTGGCTGAAAGGCTATCTCATTACATGGGCCGTACATATGCGAAAGCCAAGCGCGCTGCTGCAAGACCTCGGGCTGCGGCGGTTCATCGGCGTGCAGGCGATCTTTCTCGCGACGGTGTCGCAATTTGCCCTTGCCCCGCTGCTCTGGTCGCTCTGGCTGACCTTCTTTGGCCTGTACCACCCGGTCACTGACTGGCTTGCCCCACCCATCATGACGGCGATATTCGCACTGTTCATCCTGTCCGAACTGCTGAACCTCTGCGCCTCTGTGATTGCGGTCTCAAACCGTGGGCAGCGCCACCTGCTGCCTTGGGTTATCACCTTCCCGCTCTATTTTGCCCTGGGGGCCGTAGCCGCTGCCAAGGCACTTTATGAGCTCTATCGCAGCCCCCACTTTTGGGACAAAACCGCCCATGGGCATACATTGCCCCACTACGTAAGGCCGCAGAAAAAGACGCCTAAAAATCTTCCTCGCGCCGGGCCGCTTCCTGCTTCAATCGGGTCATGAAGGCGACGGAAATATGCGTGCGCAGCGCCTCATCCGCGCCATCCTCATCGCGCGCTTCAATCATCTCCACGATGCGGTTATGTTCGGCCTGCGCGATCTCCCCGCGCCCCTCCACCGCAAGCGAAGATGTCGCCATCAAGGCCATGGAGCGGTGCACAAGGTCAAGCTGCTGCACCAGATAGCGGTTATGCGACGCAAGATGGATCTGCTTGTGAAACCGCTTATTCGCCCGCGCCAGCGCATTGGGATTGCCCGCCAGCGCGTTGTCGGCATCCACCATCTCGCGCAGCACGCGCACTTCCTCAGCCGTGGCATGGCGCGCGGCCAGACGCGCGGCCAGGCCTTCCAACTCCCCCCGCACGACGTAAAGCTCGGCCATCTGGTTGTGATCCAGCGAGGCCACGATCAGGCTGCGCCCGTCGCGCATCAAAAGTGATTGGGTCTCAAGCCGTTGTAAAGCCTCACGGATCGGGGTGCGCGACACGCCGAAACGCTCAGCCAACTCGCTCTCGACCAACCGGTCACCGGGGCGATAGGTGCCGATGTCGATGGCCTCTAGAATCATCGAATAGGCGTCGGTCGGGCCAGTTTTGGCGTCGGGCATGAGCTATCAGTCCTTGAAAGTTGCGCCACCTTACTCACCGCGACCATATGCGCAACCCGAGAGGGCTTGCGCGGCTGCCCGTCTCGACCTACCTCTGCGCCATGCCGCGCGATGCTTTCTCTCATGTCACCACTTGGGTCTTCGACCTAGATCAGACGCTCTACCCGCCCGAGGCGCGGCTTTTCGATCTGATCGAAGCGCGTATGGTCGATTGGGTGATGCGCGCCATCAAGGTTGACCGGGCCGAGGCCAATCACCTGCGCCAGCACTATTGGCAGACCTATGGCACCACGCTGGCGGGGCTGATGCGTGAACATGGCGTCGATCCCGGCCCCTACCTCACGGATGTGCATGACATCCCGATGGACCGGCTGACCCCCGACCCGCTGCTTGCCCAAGCGATCCGCGTCTTGCCGGGGCGGCGCATCGTCTATACCAATGGCTGCGCTCCCTACGCTGAACGGGTGCTGGAGGCGCGCGGTCTCACCGGTCTATTCGATGCGGTCTACGGCGTCGAACACGCTGATTTCCTGCCAAAACCCGAAGCCGCCGCCTATGACAAGGTCTTTGCCATCGACGGTTTCCAAACCGCAGCCGCCGCGATGTTCGAGGATGACCCGCGCAACCTTGCAGCCCCACACGCGTTGGGGATGCGCACAGTGCATGTGGCGCCCACACGTGGCGAAGGCGATCACATCCACTACCATACGCAAGACCTTTGCGAATTCCTGACACGGGTGGCGGGCTGATGACCTTTGATTGCGATATTCTGATTTCCGGTGGCGGCATTGCCGGACTGACCGCCGCGGCGGCCTTCGGTGCGGCGGGCTTTGACGTGATCTGCGTCGATCCCACACCGCCCGTCACCGACGGCGCAGCTGAGGGCGCCGACATGCGCTCCACCGCGCTGCTGCAACCGGCGCGCTTGCTGCTGGAAGACGTCGGCCTCTGGGACCGCCTCGCCCCCCATGCCGCCCCTTTGCAGATCATGCGGATCGTCGATGCGGGGGGCGATGACCCGAGCCCCCGCGTCACCCGCGAGTTTGACGCCGCCGATATCTCAGATGCCCCCTTCGGCTGGAACTTCCCCAACTGGCTGCTGCGCCGTGAACTGCTCACCCGCCTGAACGCGCTGCCCAACGTCGATTTTCGCCCCGGCACCGGCACCACGACACTCTTCACCCGGCAAAGCGAGGCCCGCGTGGGCCTGAGCGACGGCAGCCGGATCAGAACACGCTTGGTGATCGCCGCCGATGGGCGCAACAGCCCGATGCGCGAAGCGGCCGGGATCGAGGTCACCACCCGCCGCTACGGTCAAAAGGCGCTGGCCTTCTGCGTTACCCATCCGATCCCGCATGAGAATGTCTCGACCGAAGTGCACCGCTCCGGCGGCCCCTTCACCCTCGTCCCCCTGCCCGACCGCGACGGCATGCCCTGCTCCGCCGTAGTTTGGATGGACGACGGCCCCGCGACCCAAGCCCGCGCCACGCTGGAGACTGCCGCTTTCGAGGCCGAAGCAACGGCGCGCTCGGCCAATCTCTTCGGGCCACTCACCCTCGCCAGCCCGCGCGCGCTCTGGCCGATCATTAGCCAAGAGGCCAAGCGCCTCTCTGGCGAACGACTGGCATTGGTGGCCGAAGCCGCACATGTGCTGCCCCCCATCGGCGCGCAGGGGTTGAATATGTCGCTGACCGATCTGGCGACGCTGCTAGATTTAGCCCGCAAATCGCCCGGAACGCTCGGCGACGCTGACATGTTGGAGGCCTACCACAAGGCCCGCCACGCCGACATTGGTCTGCGCGTTCGGGGCATTGACTTGCTCAACCGGGCCAGCCAAGCCAGCAGCCCACTGGCCCGCGATGCACGGGCGGCGGCGCTCAATGCGCTCTACGCCCTGCCCCAAGTGCGCAAGATGCTGATGCAGATGGGGCTGGGCCTGCACCGCTAACACGCGGCGCAGCCTGCCTTACAAAACCTCGTCGAGCACAGCCGTCAGCCGCGCCACGGTCGCGTCAACGTCATAGAGCTTATCCAACCCGAACAGCCCAAGACGGAAGGTGCGGAAATCATCCGGCTCTCCCACCTGCAACGGCACCCCGGCAGCAATCTGCATGCCTTGAGCGGCAAAAGCCTTGCCGTTTTGCACATCCGGATCGGCGGTATAGCCGACCACCACGCCCGGCGCGGCAAACCCGTCTGCCGCGACCGAGGTGACCCCCCGTGCGGCCAGCGCCTGCCGCACCGCTTCCCCCAAACGCCACTGCGCTTCTTTCAACCGGTCAAACCCATAATCGCGGGTCTCTTTCACTGTATCACGGAACAGCCGCAGCGCATCCGTCGGCATGGTCGCATGATAAGCGTGCCCCCCGGCCTCATAGGCTTTCATAATGTCGCGCCACTTGCGCAGGTCGATGGCGAAACTATCCGATGTGGTCTCATTCAACCGCGCCTCCGCCCGCGCGGACATCATCACCAGTCCAGCGGAAGGCGACGCGCTCCATCCTTTCTGCGGGGCCGAGATCAGCACATCGACACCAAGCGCCTTCATGTCCACCCAGACACAGCCCGATGCGATGCAATCAAGCACCATCAGCGCACCCACTTCATGCGCCGCCGCGGCCATTTCTTTGATGTAGTCATCCGGCAGTATCATGCCCGAGCTAGTCTCCACATGCGGCGCAAACACGACCTGCGGTTTCTGCGCGCGAATAGCCGCAGCGACCTCTTCAATCGGCGTGGGCGCAAAGGGCGCAGGGCTGGCGTTGCCCTGCATCCGCGCCTTCATTACCTCGGCACCCTTGGTCAGATCGGCGCTTTCGATGATCTGGCTCCAACGATAGGAAAACCACCCGTTGCGCACGACCAACACGTCTTGGCCCCGTGCAAACTGCCGCGCCACGGCTTCCATCGCATAGGTGCCGCCACCGGGCACCAGCGCGACGGCATCAGCGTTATAAACCTCGCCCAGCCAGCCCGAGAGGTCGCGCATGACCTGCTGAAATTCCGCCGACATGTGGTTGAGCGACCGGTCGGTAAAGACCACGCTGAATTCATCAAGCCCCGTGGGGTCTACCGTGTCGAGCAATGCCATCGTTCTTCCTCCATCTTTCGATTAAAGGCATATGGCCCGCCGCCGCAAAAGGCAATTCGCGGCTAAAGCGGCCCTGGCAGACGCTCTTCACTCAAAAGCACATTGGCCTCCACCTCACCCGCGCCGGGCAGCGTCATGATCCGCCGCCTCAGCACACGCTCGAAGTCAGGCAGGTCCCGCGCCACGACCCGCAGACGGTAGTCGAAAAGTCCCAAAACATGCTCCACCGTCTGCACCTCGGGAATCGCACTCACCGCCCGCTCAAAATCCTCCAAACTCACCCGCCCCCGCGTGGCCAGTTTGATGCCCAAAAAAACGGTCACGCCAAAACCCAACGCCTCGGCATTCAACCGCAACCGCCGACCCGATATCGCGCCACCCTCCTCCAACCGCCTGATGCGCCGCCACGTTGCAGGCTGTGACAGACCAAACCGCCGCCCCAATGCGCTCGCACTCTGCGTCGCATCCCGTGCCAAGGCGCGGAGCAACGATCGGTCAATCTCATCAAGCTCAATCACAGCGGCAGCCCCTCCTGCGTCTTGATCCGCGCTACATGCATCAGCGCCTCGATCTCGGCGATATGCGGTAGCGTGAGGATACGACTGCGATAGATCTGCTGGTAATGCCCCATATCCCGCGCGATGATCGACAGCCGCAGATCGACCCGCCCCAAAAAGGTCTGCAACTCGATCACCTCAGGCACCTGCCGCGCCGCCGCCATGAAGATGTCGAAGGCATTGGCCTGCGTCTTGTCCAGCGTCACCCGCAAAGACACCTCCAACGCATAGCCCAGTGCGGCCCAATCAATCACCACACCGCTGCCCTGCACGATCCCCTGATCCTGCAGACGCGCAATCCGCCGCGCCGCCTTGCCGGAGGTGATACTACACCGCTCCGCCAACTCGCCGGGGCTGAGGCTCGGCTCCGCCTGCCAATAGCGCAGAATACGGCGATCCAGATCATCAAGCATGAATTTTCCGTTTTCTAGTGAAATAACGAATAACTATCTTCATTCTTTCACAAATACCTCTGCGATGACAATGGCCACTAGACGCAACATCGCTATGGTGACCCCCAGATAGAGATCAACCAAAGGACAAGATCATGCGCGTTTACTACGACCGCGATTGCGACGTGAACCTCATCAAGGACAAGAAGGTGGCCATCCTCGGCTACGGTTCCCAAGGCCACGCCCACGCCCTGAACCTGCGCGACTCGGGTGCCAAGAACCTCGTCGTCGCCCTGCGCGAAGGCTCTGCCTCCGCCGCCAAGGCCGAAGGCGAAGGTCTCAAGGTCATGGGCATCGCCGAAGCTGCCGCTTGGGCCGACCTGATCATGTTCACCATGCCCGATGAACTGCAGGCCGAGACCTACAAGAAATACGTGCATGACAACATCCGCGAAGGTGCCGCTATCGCATTCGCCCACGGTCTGAACGTCCACTTCGGCTTGATCGAGCCCAAAGAAGGCGTCGACGTGATCATGATGGCGCCCAAAGGCCCCGGCCACACCGTGCGCGGCGAATACACCAAAGGCGGCGGCGTGCCCTGCCTCGTGGCCGTGGACAAAGACGCCTCCGGCAAAGCGCTGGAAATCGGCCTCTCCTATTGCTCCGCCATCGGTGGCGGCCGTTCGGGCATCATCGAAACCAACTTCCGCGAAGAATGCGAAACCGACCTCTTCGGTGAGCAGGCCGTGCTTTGCGGCGGTTTAGTTGAACTGATCCGCATGGGCTTTGAGACACTGGTCGAAGCGGGCTACGCCCCTGAGATGGCCTATTTCGAATGCCTGCACGAAGTGAAGCTGATCGTCGACCTGATCTATGAAGGCGGCATCGCCAATATGAACTACTCGATCTCGAACACCGCGGAATATGGCGAATACGTCTCTGGCCCGCGCATCCTGCCCTATGACGAGACCAAGAAGCGCATGAAAGACGTGCTGACGGACATCCAGAACGGCAAATTCGTGCGCGACTTTATGCAGGAAAACGCCGTGGGCCAGCCCTCGTTCAAAGCGACCCGTCGCATCAATGACGAGCACCGCATCGAACAGGTGGGCGCGAAACTGCGTGAGATGATGCCGTGGATTTCCGCAGGCAAGATGGTGGACAAGGCCAAGAACTGAGCCATCTCCCCCTACAAACAAGACGACATCGACCCCGGCCTTGCGCCGGGGTCTTTGCCTTCACGCCGGAGCCTCGATGAACACCACGCCTCAGATCACCCGCACCAGCTGGCTGCTGATCGCCATTCTGGGCTTTGTCTGGGGCGGCACCTTTCTGGCCATTGAAATTGCGCTTACGGGCATCACGCCCTTCTGGCTCGCCGCTTCTCGGATCGGGTTTGCCTCGGTGGTGATGCTCGCCCTATGGGCCGGGCGCGGTTTCGCGCTATTCGCCGACCGCCCGACGCGGGGCGTGATCGCGACACTGACCACCATCGGCATTATCAGCTCGGCCCTGCCGTTTTCACTACTGGCTTGGGGGCAGCAATATGTGACCTCTGGCTTTGCCGGGGTGACCATGGCCTCGGTCGCGCTGATCGTTCTGCCCCTGGCACATTTCCTACTTCCGGGAGAGCGTATGACCCCGCGCAAGGTTGGCGGTTTTGTCATTGGCTTTATCGGCGTGGTGGTATTGATCGGCGGGCAGGCGTTTGAAAGCACGGGCGCCGCGATGGAGACTGCGGGGCGTATCGCCTGCGTCGGCGCGGCATCGTGCTATGCCATCAGCTCAATCCTCATGCGCCGCTTGCCGTCCGTAGACCCGATCGGGCTGGCCACGATCCTTATGCTGATTGGTGCAGGCATCATGTTGCCTGCCGCTTTTATCAGCGAAGGCCCGCCGCCCCTGCCCGGGCCCAAGATCGTGGCCGTCTTGGCCTTTCTGGGTCTGATTCCCACCGCAGGCGCGGCCTTTCTGCGGGTCTATGTGGTGCGCACCGCCGGGCCGGTCTTTATGTCCTTGGTCAATTACCAAGTGCCGGTCTGGTCGGTCCTCTTAGGCGCGCTGGTTCTGTCAGAGCCGCTGCCGATGTCGCTGCTCTACGCCATGGTGCTGATCCTTGCGGGGGTCGGGCTCAGCCAATACGGCGCGCTGAAACGGCTGTTCCAGCGCGGATAGGACAGCCTAGCTGCCCACCGCCGCATTCACCGCGTCAACCACGCTGTCCACGGCACGTTCCATCAGTGCCGCGTCTTCATGTTCGGCCATGACACGGACCAGCGGCTCGGTGCCCGATTTACGGATCAACAACCGCCCGCCTTGCGCCAGATCGGCCTCGGCCTGCGCGATGGCGGCTTTGACCTGCGCCTCTTCCAACGGGGTTTGCCCTTCGGAGAACCGGACGTTTTTCAGCAGTTGCGGCACCGGGTCGAATTGGTACAGCAGCTCTGAGGCAGCTTTGCCCGAGCGGACCATCTCAGCCAGAAACTGCATCCCGGCCATAAGGCCGTCGCCCGTGGTCGCGTGGTCGGTCATCACGATATGGCCCGACTGTTCCCCGCCAAGGTTGAACCCCCCTTCGCGCATCCGTTCCACCACATAGCGGTCGCCCACGCTCGTGCGCTCCAACCGCAGACCGCGGTCGTCGAGGAAACGCTCCAGCCCAAGGTTGCTCATCACAGTGGCCACAAGCGCCTTGCCCGCAAGCCGCTCTTCTTCGGCCCAACGGGCGGCCATCAGCGCCATGAACTGATCGCCGTCGCCGATGCGGCCATTCTGATCAATCAGGATCACCCGGTCGGCGTCGCCATCAAGGCAGATGCCCACATCGGCGCCATTGGCCACCACGGCCTCTGCCGCGGATTGCGGCTGGGTCGAACCACAGCCATCGTTGATATTGAACCCATTGGGGGCCACGCCCACGGGGATCACCGTCGCACCCAATTCCCACAGCGCCATGGGCGCCACGTGGTAGGCCGCGCCATGGGCGCAATCGATCACCACTTTCAGCCCATCAAGACGCATCTGCCGCGGGAAAGAGGATTTGACCCGTTCGATATAGCGATAGCGGCTGTCATCGATCCGCTTGGCCCGGCCGATTTGATCCGGCTCCGAGGGCGCAACCCCTTCCGCGACCAGCGCTTCGATTTCCTGTTCGACCTGATCGGAGAGTTTGAAGCCATCCGGGCCAAAGAATTTGATACCATTGTCGCTGGCCGGGTTGTGACTGGCCGAGATCATGACCCCCAGATCGGCGCGCATCGACCGCGTCAAAAGCCCCACCGCCGGTGTCGGCACCGGCCCCAGCAGCAGGACGTTCATGCCTGTGCTGGTGAGGCCCGCCGTCAGCGCGTTTTCGAACATATAACCCGACAGCCGCGTGTCCTTGCCTATGACCACACGGTGCACGGTGTCTTTCTCACGCCGGAAATAGCGCCCCACGGCGGCACCGATGCGCAGCGCCATTTCGGCGGTCATGGGGTGAATATTGGCGGTGCCGCGCACGCCATCAGTACCAAAGAGTTTTGTCATAGCTGTTTTCCTGTCAGTGCCGCGCGGTAAAGTGAAATGGATTGGATGGTCTGCGCCACGTCATGGACGCGCAAGACTTGGACACCGTGGCTCAGCGCCGCCAGCGCGACCGCGATGGACCCCGGTGCGCGATCTTCCCCAGCCGCGCCGCCGCCTATGGTGCCGATGAAGCGTTTGCGCGATGCGCCCAGCAAGATCGGCACGCCAAGGCTGTGGAACAGGCTGAGATTTGCAAGCAGCGTGAGGTTGTGCTCAAGCGTCTTGCCAAAGCCGATGCCCGGATCGGCGATGATGTTGTGCCGCGCGATGCCCTCGGCCTCCAACGCGGTGATCCGTTCGGCCAGATAGTCATAGACGTCGAGCAGGACGTTTTCATACTGCGGGTCACGTTGCATCGTGGCCGGGTCGCCTTGGGCATGCATCACGCAGACCGGCAGGTTCCGCGCCGCACAAAAGGGCGCGAGCGCCGGGTCAAAGGTCAGCCCGGCCACGTCATTGACCAAATCTGCCCCCGCCGCGACCGCGGCTTCGGCCACGGCGGCCTTGCGGGTGTCGATGCTGATCGCTCCGGGTCCAGCAGCGCGCAGCCCTTCGATTACGGGACGAACGCGCGCGATCTCTTCGTCCTCAGGCACCGTTTCGGCCCCCGGACGGGTCGATTCGCCGCCGATATCCAGCATGTCGACCCCCGCCGCCCGCATTGCCGCCCCCGCAGCGACCGCGATCTGCGGATCGGCATGGCGACCGCCATCTGAGAAACTGTCGGGCGTGGCATTGAGAATCCCCATCACGCGGGGGCGGTCGAAAGTCAGCCCTGCGATGGCCGGGCGCGGCGCGGTCAACGCCGCCCGCGCCGTAGCGGAGATCGCGTCTGCCGTGATCACATGCGGCGCTTCCCCCCGCGACAACACCTCAACATGGGTAAACCAGCCCCAGCCGCCCGCGAGGGTCAGCGCACCTTCGGGCCGCGCGGGACCAATCTGAACCAAGGGGCGGTGGTAAGAGGTCATCAGGCAATCTCCGCAGTGTCGACATCGAGCACCCGCACCGGAAGTGCCGCGCCCTCGGGCCGGTCTGCGCCGATCAACACCAACTCGCTGGCGGCAGAGCTCTCTGCGAACCACGCAGCCAAGGCCGGTGCCGCGCTTGGCGGGGCGGCGGGGCCGTCCACCGCATCGAGCACGATCCGCGCGGGCGCCCAAATGCTGATCTGGCCGTTCTTCATGACCCAGTCCAACTCTGTCCGGCTGCCCACCACCGCGCAGCGGGGATCGCGCGCCCAGAGCACCCAAGCGTTCTGTTCGATCGCCAAAAGGTCGATGTGGCGTTGTGCTTTTTCATCTCCGGCCCGTGGGGCCGCGATGTCAGCGGGGCCAACGCACAGGATCATCGGCTGGGCGGAGGCCTCCAATTGGTCGAGCCATCCGGTCAAACGGTCAGAGGCGATGGCGGCATTTGACAGGTATACCACGCGCGGCTGCGGAGCCTCTTGGGCGGCGTCCTCCGCTTTGGCACCGCCCTCCCGCGCCCGCACGATCTCAACCCCAAGCGCACCGGGGCCACGGTCGAGTTTTTCGATCCGCACGAAAACCCGCATCGCCTGCGGTTCGATCAAAATCCGATCCGCCACCCGTTCGGCCAGCGTTTCCAAGAGGTTGAGCCGTTCGGCAGCAAGCTCGGCGGCGATGGCTTCGGTCACGCGGTCATAGGACAGGATGCGGTCCACATCGTCATCCACCACGCCCGTCAGGGGCGCCACCTCGACGACCACGTTGAAACAGACCCGTTGCGTCACATCCCGCTCGGCCTGAAAGGCGCCGATCTCTACCTCAACGATATGATCGCGCAGGGAAATACGGTCGCGCGGCTCAGGGCCGGCCATCGTCTCTGCCCGCTCGGAAGGGTGGGCAAAGGCAAGTCGAATTTCGTCGTCGGACATCGGCAGCGCCTATCGGATCAGGGTATCGGGCCCCGTCGGGGGCGCTTCGATGCACATTTAGCAGGCCCACCGACGGCAGGCCAGCACCCGAAGGCACATCCGCCCCCGAACTTTTAGTTCGACGCGGTTTTCCACGTGTGGCGGTAAAACAGATGCTGACCGATCCGCGCGGTCTTGGTATAGACCCGCGCCCAATTGGGGTTCACGGCGGTGGTGTGGTAGTGGGTCGCGCCATCCGTCAGCTTGGGCGCGGAGCCGTCGATGATCGCACGCGCCACTTTGGAGACACGGGCAAAGGCGCGAGGCTCATTGATGACTTCTTTGTAGCCGTCACAGGTATAGGTGAACTGACACTGATATTTGCGCCCCGTCCCCTGATTGATCACGCCGCAAAGCGTACCCGGAAAGCGGGCCGATTTCACACGGTTCATAATCACTTCGGCCACGGCGAACTGGCCTTTGACTGTCTCACCGCGGGCTTCGAAATAAAGCGCTTCGGCAAGGCACTGCAACTCGGCGTTGCCTTCGGCTTTGGGCTGGCTGTCGACCCAAGCCGTCGAGAATTTTACATCTGTCTCGCTGGCCGACACGGGCTGAGCGACCATCTCCTGAAGCCGCGCCGCACCGGCGGATTTCAGACCTTGAATTTCAATCTGCGCAAGATCGCTCGCGCTTTCGGAGCTTGCTTGAACAGCCAGCGGGCTGCTGCACAGAGCCATGGAAAGAGCAAAAGAGATCGACCGGATAAAACGCATCATGCGCCTCGCATCATTGTTAGGGCTGCGGGGCGGATAGCCAAAAGGTTCCGGGCGGTAAACCCAACCGGGCATTATGTGCAGAAACTTGCCGAATTATGGTATAAGTTGGGCTGGAGCCCGCTGCCCCTACCCGATCTTGTGGGCAATGGCGAGCTGGGCCGCAGCCAAACGTGCAACCGGTACGCGAAACGGCGAACAAGAAACATAATCAAACCCCGATTCGCGGCAAAAAGCGATGGATTCGGGGTTGCCGCCATGCTCCCCACAGATGGAAAGGGTGATTCCGGGCTGGGCATTGCGCCCCCTTTCCGCCCCAAGTTGCAGCAATTCGCCGACCCCATCGGTGTCGAGCACATGGAAGGGGTCCTCCGGGTAAACCCCCTGTTGCACGTAATTCGACATGAAGCGCCCCGCATCGTCGCGCGAGAGGCCATAGGTCATCTGCGTCAGGTCGTTGGTCCCGAAACTGAGAAAGGCGCAATGCGGCGCGATTTCCTCGGCACGCAAACAGGCGCGCGGGGTTTCTACCATCACGCCGAGACGGTAGGTGAAGCTCGCGTCGCGCTCACTGCGCACGGCGGCGGCCACGGCATCGACGCTGGCTTTGACCAATTCCACCTCGCGCCGGGCGCTGACCAGTGGGATCATGATCTCGGGCACCACAGGCTCACCATCCCGGCTGGCCTCAATGGTCGCTTCAAAGATCGCGCGGGCCTGCATTTCGTAGATTTCCGGCACTGTGACCCCCAGACGCACGCCGCGCAGGCCCAGCATCGGGTTATACTCCGTCATCGCCGCCACGCGGCGCGTCACGTCGGACATCTGCAGCCCGAGCGCCTCGGCCAGTTCGCGCTGCCCGGCCTTGTCGGAAGGCAGGAATTCATGCAGCGGCGGATCGAACAGGCGAATGCAGACAGGTTGCCCCTGCATGATGCGGAACAACTGGGTAAAATCCTCGCGCTGCATGGGCAGCAGGCGTTCCAGCACGGCGCGGCGGTCTTCGCCGCTTTCGGCAAAGATCATCTCGCGCATCACGGTCAGGCGACCGGGCTCAAAGAACATATGTTCGGTGCGGCACAATCCGATGCCATGCGCGTTGAAATTGCGCGCGGTCTGCGCATCGGCTGGCGTGTCGGCATTGGCGCGAATGCCGATGTCGGCCACATCCTCGGCCCAGCCCATCAGCCGGGTGAACGTATCGTCCAGCGCGGCCTCTTGCATCTTGGCCGCCCCCGCCAAGACCTGCCCGGTCGAGCCATCAACGGTGACTTGATCCCCCTCGACAAAGACCCGCCCATCAGGGGCGATGATCTGCCGCTGGGTCACGATAAAGCGCATGTTCGACGCACCGACAACACAAGGAAGCCCCATGCCGCGCCCAATGACCGCCGCATGGCTGGTGATGCCGCCGCGCTCTGTCAAAACGGCGGCGGCGGCATGCATGCCGCGAATATCCTCAGGCGAGGTCTCACGCCGGACAAGGATGCAAGGCTCCCCCCGCGCGGCGCTGGCCTGCGCATCGCTGGCCGAAAAGACGATCCGCCCGGTGGCCGCGCCAGGGCTGGCGGCAATGCCCCGCCCGATCACGTCGCGTTTGGCGCTTGGGTCAACCTGACGGTGGAGCAGTTCCGACAGCGTGCGCGGCTGCACCCGCATGAGCGCCTCCTCGCGGCTGATGATCCCCTCGTCCGCCAGCGCCACAGCGATCCGCACGGCGGCCCGAGAGGAACGCGCGACCTTCACACCGTCCAAGATATGCAGTTTGCCCTGATCGATCACGAATTCGACCTGCATCTCGGCCCGCAGCCGTTTGCGCATCAGCGCCGCGTGCTCTTTCAGCTCGGCAAAGGCATCGGGCACCAGCTCTTCCAACGACGGCCCACGCGGATCACGGGTGAGATACATCGCCGCCGCATCGCCTTCGAGCGCATCGCGGCCTTGGCTCTGGCTCAGATACCGCCCGGTAATTTGCGGCAGGCCGGTATCACTATCGACCAGTTGCAACACACCCGAGCCGCACTGCCCCTGCCCCACGCCAAAGGCCATTTCCTGAACCACCAGCCCCAACCCCGCATCCGCAGGCGCGCCCTTAGCCTGCCGGAGCAGCCGCGCCGAGGTCCCGTTCCACGCCCGCGCCATGGAGCGCAGCACGGCGGCAAGCTGGGTCGCCGGGTCTTGGGGAAAACGCTCTTCCGTCTCGGCTTCATAAGCGCGCAAGGAGGCCATCAGCGCCGCGCGGCCATCGCCGTTCACATCGTCGAACATATCCGGGTCGAGACGGGCGACATTGACCGCATAAGACTGCACGAACCGTGAATAAAGCGCCGCCGCCGGGCCTTCGCCGATGGTGCCCGCATAGCTTTCAAAAAGCGCATCGTTGATCCCGATGTTCAACACCGCCCCCGGCCCGCCCCAATCAGGGTCTTGACTGGAGGGCCGCACACAGAGAAGCGCCCCTTTGGGGAACTGATCGACCACTCCCTGCACATCAGGCATCTGCCCCCGCGCGATCTGCTGCACCGCGTCAAAGGACAGCGCAATGGTGCGCGGCACCGGCAGGTCGAGCCGCACGAGACGTTGCAGGCATTTGGCCCGTCCGCCGTGGGTGTTATTGGCAATCGGCGCGGTGGGGGTCACCAGCGTGGTATGGGGATCATTCTGCACTGCGGCACCTTAATCGTTCCGGTGCAGCATAGGGGTTGAGGCAGAAGGGGCAAGTGATCTCGCCCCCTCAACGGTCAGCCGTCCAGTTTAGTCAAGTCCGCCACGGCACTACAGATCGTGCGAATGCGGCTCAGCAGATTAAGCCGGTTGCGCCGCACCGTGGGGTTCTCGGCATTGACCTGCACCGCCTCAAAAAAGGCATCAATCGGTCCGCGCAAGTCGGCCATCGCCGCCATCGCGGTCGAGAAATCCTGCTCTGCCATCGCCGGGGTGATCTTGGCCTCGGCCTTGTCGAGCGCGGCGAAGAGGTCTTTCTCCGCTTCGGTTTCCGCGAACTTCGGATCGGCACCAAAGGAATATTCCACGCCATCGGCCTCTTCGGCTTGGCTGAGGATGTTGTTGGCGCGTTTGAAGCCTTGGATCAGGTTCTCGCCATCGTCGGTTTTGAGCGTTTCCGACAGGGCGCGGGCGCGTTTGACCAACAACGTCAGGTCGTCGCTGCCGTCCATCGCGATGCAGGCGTCGATGATGTCGTGGCGGATGCCTTGGTCGCGCAGGTAGACTTTGAGGCGGTCGTGGATGAAGGAAAGGAGATCGCTCTGCAATTCGCTGTTAAAGTGCCACTCATGGATCGTCACACGGGTCCGGCCCGCTTCAGCGAGTTCCTTGAGATCAAACTCACCTCGAATATCCTCGGCTCGTCCTGTTCCGATTACACGACCGTCTTCTTGAACCGTCGCGAGGGCATCAGCTTCGATAGTGGCGCGGTGTGTCTGCAAAGTATCCGACAAGGAAAGATATAGGTCATTCTCCACCAGAATCCGAATAACCCCCAAAGCCGCACGGCGCAGCGCGAAGGGATCCTTGCTTCCGGTCGGCTTCTCATCAATCGCCCAGAACCCGGTCAGCTTGTCGATCTTCTCGGCCAAAGCCACAGCGATCGACACCGGCGCTGTTGGCACGTCATCGGACGGCCCCAGCGGCGCGTAGTGATCTTTCGCCGCATCGGCCACGGCGTCCGACAGCCCAGCCTTGCGCGCGTAGTAGCTGCCCATCAGGCCTTGCAGCTCGGGGAACTCATAGACCATTTCGGAGCTGAGGTCGGCCTTGGCCACCCGCGCCGCCTGCTCGGCCTCATCGGCGTCGGCGCCGACCAGCGGGGCAAGCTCACGCGAAAGGGTCGCCATGCGGTCGATCAACTCGGCCTGTGTGCCGAGCTTGTTGTGGAAGGTCACGTTTTCCAGCGCCTTGACCCAAGTCTCCATGCCGCCGCCCGAGGTCACGGTGCGCAGGTCATTGTCCCAAAAGAATTTCGCATCCGACAGCCGTGCGCCCAGCACTTTTTCGTTGCCCGCAAGGATCGTCGCGCCATCGTCGGCGGTGGTGCGGTTGGCGACGGTGACGAAGCGTTCAATCTGGCCAGACTTCGGATTGCGAACCGAGAAGAACTTCTGGTGTTCTTTCATCGATGTCTGCAGCACCTCGGGCGGCAGGCCCAAGAAATCTTCGCCGATGCGGCCCATCAGCACGACGGGGTATTCCACCAATCCGGCGACCTCGGCCAGAAGCCCTGCGTCCTCAACCACTTCCAACCCGGCGGCGAAGGCCATGTTGGTCGCGTCATGCCAAATCGTGTCGGCCCGCGCGGCGGGGTCGAGCACGACAAAGGCGCGCGAGAGTTTGTCTTGATAATCCTCGAACCCCGAGACTTCGATCTCAGCCGGTGCAAGGAAACGGTGCCCGCGCGTGGTGTTGCCAGCGGCGATGCCGTCGATGGTCAGCGGCACCACCTCGGCGCCGGCCTCATCGCTGATGACGCAAAGGATCGAATGCAGCGGGCGAACCCATTTGAGGCTCCCCGTGCCCCACCGCATTGACTTGGGCCATGGGAAGTTGCGGATGGTCTGTTCCAGCACCTCGGCCACGATCTCAGCCGCAGGGCGGCCTGGCTTTTCGATCTTGGCAAAGAATACTTTGCCTTTGGGCGTGTCGCGTTCTTCCAATTGATCACGGGTCGCCCCAGCACCGCGCAAAAACCCTTCGATGGCTTTCTCAGGCGCGTCGGCTTTCGGGCCTTTGCGCTCTTCCACCTGTCGCGGACTGGCGGCAAGCATATCGCCAAGCGCCAGCGTCAGACGGCGCGGGGTGGTGAAAACGGCGGCGGAGCCATAGGTCAGACCGGCTTCGACCAGACCGTTGGTGACCAGCTTTTGCAGGTCTTCGCCCGCGCGTTTCTGCATCCGCGCAGGGATTTCTTCGGAGAAAAGTTCAATCAGCAGATCTGGCACGGGCGGCCCCCAATTCTTGCCGCAATGGCGGCGTCTCATCGGGGGCTTGGATAACGAGTGCTAGGCGGAGGGTCTAGCCCCCCGCCCTGCGTTTAATCCAACAAGGTGCGGATATCGGGGTCGGAGAATTTCGGCACCACGCGGTAGCCCGCTTCGACGAAGTTATAGACCGCAAAGCCAATCAGCCCCAGCCCAGCACCGCCCAGAAGGAAACGCCCAAAGGCCATGCCGCGCAGGCTTTGCAGCGCCTCGCCCAGACCGCCCGCCTGTGCGGGGTTCGCGGTCAGCGCCGCATAGCCCAGTGAAAAGGCAACCAACCCCAAGATACCGCCATAGATAATCAGGCCAATCTTCACGATGGGGTCGATGCTTTCGGTGAACTGGGTGCGCGCCAGATGACCCTTATATTTTCCGCTCCAACCTTTGTAGGCATAGTAGATGCCTGCGCCCAACAAGATCAGCGCGCCAGCGGCCACGATATAGCGCCCGGCGGGCATCGCCATCAGCTTTTGCGTCCAGTCCTGCGCGGAACTGCCGCCGGAATTCTTGCCGCTCATCGCCAAGGCCAGAACGGAAACGCCGATACCGCCGTGGATCAGCCCGGTCGTGACTTGCCCCAACCGCGCGATCAACCCCTTGGCGTCGGTCCCGTGATCTTCGACATCCTTCACGCCCGCAGCCACGCGCCAGACCAGATAGGCAAGTAGCCCGATGCCGATCGCGATGAGTGCCGGAATACCGTATGGCTCATCCCGCAGCGCCGCGAGGGCGTCTTTCGTGCCCGAGGCTTGGGTGCTTTTGACGGCGGCCAATAGGGCCAGCCCCCCGATGATCGTATAGATCACCCCGCGCGCGCCGTAGCCCGCGCGCATCACCCATTTCAGCCCCTCATGTGTTTTTTCCGACATTTTCGCCCCCGTTCTATGTGGGGACAAGCGTTCGGCAGCGCCAAAAGGTTCCGCGCAAACAGGCCGCGCCTGCGTTTAAGATCAGTCGGCGGGGCGTTCGGGGCAAGCCTCTCCTATCACGGTCCCGTCATAAGACTTCTCGCCGCAGTCGTTCAGCTCATGCCAGATGTAGCCGCGGCCATCGTCGGTTAGCGCCACGATCCGGTCGACCCCGTAGTGCACGTTCTTACCGCCGAGGAAGGTCAGCGCGGTGCCAGCCTCAATCTCAGCCCCGATGGCGGGGGCGTCGAAACAATCGAACCAGCCCGGGGCGTTACGCGGATCTGTAGGGTCGGTCATCTCATAGGTCTCGGTGGCCATGGCGAGGCTGATGTCATGCTCGAAACAGGCGCGGAACCGGATCGGAGAACTGTCGGCGTCAATGGCCTGTAGGTTCTCCGCCGCGATCTCCTCCGGCTCCTGCGTCGTCAGAGAGACGAGTTCGACCTTGGCCTCGGGCACCTCGTGATAAAACCCATAGATCTGCAAATAATAGAGTGCAGCCCCGGCGATCAGTGCGGATACAAGGATCACGATACAGACAATCTTGCCGCTCATGCCGCGCTGTCCGCCTCAGGCGTCCAGCCGCCCGCACGGGTCTGCACGAAGGCATCGGCGCATTGTTTGGCCAAGGCCCGCACGCGCCCGATATAGGCCTGTCGCTCGGTGACCGAGATCACGCCGCGCGCGTCGAGTAGGTTGAAGATATGGCTGGCTTTGATGCATTGGTCATAGGCCGGATGCGCCATGATAATGCGTTTCCCGGTTTTGGGATCTTCGGCGGGCTGCTCAAGGATGAACTGGCAGTGCGCCTCAGCCTCGTTGAACTGATCCAGCAGCACCTCGGTATTGGCGGTGTCAAAGTTCCAGCGCGCGAATTCTTCTTCGGTCTGTTTGAACACATCGCCATAGGTCAGCGGGATCGGCGCCTCTGGGCTATTGAAGGGCATGTCCATTACGTGGTCGACGCCCAGCACATACATCGCCAGACGCTCCAGCCCGTAGGTCAGTTCGCCCGAGACCGGGTGGCAGTCATGACCGCCGACCTGCTGGAAATAGGTGAACTGCGACACTTCCATCCCGTCGCACCAGACTTCCCAGCCTAGACCCCATGCGCCCAGCGTCGGGCTTTCCCAGTCGTCTTCGACAAAACGGATGTCATGCAGCGCCATGTCGATGCCAATGGCCTCAAGCGAACCGAGGTACAGTTCTTGCAACTTGGGCGGGCTGGGTTTGATCAGCACCTGATACTGGTAGTAATGCTGCAAACGGTTAGGGTTTTCGCCATAGCGCCCATCGGTGGGGCGACGCGAGGGCTGAACATAGGCCGCGGCCCATGGCTGCGTGCCGAGACTGCGCAGCGTGGTGGCCGGGTGAAAGGTGCCCGCGCCCACTTCCATGTCATAGGGTTGCAAGATCGCGCAGCCCTGCCGCGCCCAATAGCTCTGCAATGCAAGGATGATCTCTTGAAAAGAGCGTGGTTTCTGCGCCGCGTCAGACATGGTGATTGCCCCTTTATGATGCGCGCCTTTCCTACGTCTGCAATCCATGGGGGTCAATCGCAGCTTTGTGAGAAATTCGCCCCCTTTGCCATGGCATTTGCGCTGCTTTCCGGCGTAATCTGGCTCGGATTTGGTTTTGCGAGAGTTGAGTGACGATGAAGCGAATTCTACGTGCCCCGGTGGCGATCTTTTTGGCCCTGAGCCTGTCTTGGGCCAGCCTTGCGCGGGCGCAATCGGCGGAGGATATCGTTTGGGTCCAGATCGAGGCGCAACCCTCGTTGGCCGAAGCAACCGACCGCGCACGTGCCTATGAGACCCTGTTGGATGACGTGAATGGCTTTTCCCTTGGCGGCGGTTGGTACGGCATCGCCGTGGGCCCCTACCGGCGCGAAGATGCGGAACTGGTGCTGCGCAGCTATGTGCGCGACGGTCTGGTGCCGCGTGACAGCTTCATCCAGCAGTCCAGCCGTTTCCAGCAGCAGTTCTGGCCTGTGGGCGACAACGTTCTGGAAACCGGCGTTATCGACGCCCCCGCAGGCGTAGATGGCGTTGAGCCAGAGGAAGCCGCAGCGGGCAGCACCACCCCCGACGTCACCACAACCCCGCTGGACGCGACAACGACCGAAGGCGAGGCCGACGCCGCTGAGGCAGAGGCCGAAACCGCTCCGGCCCCCACCCCGCCAGAGCCGGATGAGACCCCGGCAGAGGCGCGCCGTTCGGAACGCGCCCTCTCGGCGCAAGAGCGCAAAGACCTGCAAATCGCCCTGCAATGGGCCGGTTTTTACGACGCCGCAATTGATGGTGCTTTTGGCCGGGGCACCCGCGCTTCTATGGGGGCATGGCAGGCGGCGAACGGATATGACGAGACTGGCGTGCTGACCACCCGGCAGCGTGCCGCGCTGATTGCCCAATATAATGCCGTGCTCGATGGGCTGGGCCTGCAAATGGTGCGCGATGAGAAAGCCGGGATCGAGGTTATGATGCCCACGGCTGAGGTCGAATTCGCCCGCTACGAGCCGCCCTTCGCCCATTACGACACCAGCGGCAACATCGGCGCACGGGTGCTGTTGATCAGCCAGCCGGGCAACCAAGATACGCTCTACGGTCTTTATGACATCATGCAAACGCTTGAGATCGTCCCCTTGGATGGCCCGCGCGAACGCAAGCGCAACTCCTTTGAGTTGATCGGCGAGAACGGCAGCATCATCAGCCAGACGCAGGTCTCGCTGGAAAACGGTCAAATCAAAGGGTTCACCCTGATCTGGCCCGCCGGGGACGAAGACCGCCGCCGCCGCGTGGTGGCTGAGATGTCCAAAAGCCTGACCCGCCTGCCCGGCGTGTTGGACGCCGCCGCAGGCAACAGCGACGCGCAGGCGATTGATCTGGTCGCGGGTCTGCAAATCCGCCAGCCCAAGATCGCCCGCAGTGGCTTTTTCATCGACGGCAATGGCGCGGTTGTCACCACGAGCGAGGTTGTCGCCTCCTGCTCCCGGGTAACGCTGGACGCGGATACCGATGCCACTGTGATCGCCACCGATGACGCACGCGGGCTTGCGCTGCTCAAACCCGAAAGCCGTCTCGCCCCGCTGGCCGTGGCCGAATTCAGCAACGGCGCACCGCGTCTACAATCGGAAATCTCTGTCGCGGGCTACTCCTACGAAGGGGTGCTGAGTGCTGCGACCCTGACCTTTGGCGCGCTGTCGGACCTCAAAGGGCTGAACGGGGATGAAAACCTCAAACGCCTGTCGGTCAACGCCCAGCCCGGTGATGCCGGGGGACCGGTCTTTGACAAGAATGGCCATGTGGTGGGCATGTTGCTCCCCCAGACCGAGGCGGACCGCAAACTGCCCGAAGACGTGAGCTTTGCCCTTGATGGAAGTGTGATCCTTAAGGCGGCGCAAGACGCAGGCTTGGGCAGCAAACAGGCGCAGGGGGCCACGAGCCCGATCGCGCCGCGCGATCTGACGCTGCGCGCGCAGGGCATGACGGTCTTGGTTAGCTGCTGGGAATAACGCGGGGGGCTCAGCCTCAAGCGACAAAAGCAAAGGGCGGTGCCATCGGCGCCGCCCTTTCGCGTTTCAAGCGCGCCAGAATTTCGCGGTGAACATGACATAGACCGCCAGCAATTCCAGCCGCCCGATCCACATGGCGATGATCAAAATCCACTTCGCCGTGTCGTTGAGGCTGCTGAAGTTCCCCGCCGGGCCGATGATCTCTCCCAACCCCGGGCCGATGTTTGCCAGCGCCGCCGCCGCGCCTGAAACGGAGGTGACGAAATCCAACCCCGTCAGGCTTAGCGCGACCGAGATCAGGCCGAGCGATACGACGAAGAACATGAAGAAGGACATCACCGAGCTCAGCACGTCCGCCCCCACCGGGCGGCCATCGTAGCGCGGGGTAAAGACACCATGGGGCGAGCGGATCCGCCGCAACTGCGCGCGGATCGAGGCAAAGAGCAATTGATAGCGAAAGATCTTGATCGAACAGGTGGTCGAGCCCGCGCAGCCGCCGATCAGGCCGATGAAAAAGAACAGCGCCACGGCGAAGCTGCCCCATTTCATATAATCCGCCGACGCATAGCCGGTGCCCGAGATGATGGAGGTGATGTTAAAGATCGCTTCCCGCAAGATCCGCTCGGACTCGTAGGTCGTGCCGCTGCGCAGGACGAAAAAGACAATCACCACCAGAAAGGTCAAGGTCATGAAAAAGCCGCGCACCTGCGGGTCGCGGTGCAGGGCCACGGGGTTGCCGTTGATAAGCTGCACGTAGCGCACGAAAGGCAAGGCCGCGAGGATCATGAAGATCGCCGCGACATATTCGGCGGGGCCAGAGAAGGTGCTGAACGAGGCATCGTAGTTGGAGAACCCCCCGGTCGACACCGTGGTCAGCGCGTGAACCGTCGCGTCGAAGGTGCTCATCCCGAGGGCGAGATAGCTCAGCATACAAGCCAGCGTCAGCCAGAGGTAGATCACGGAAATCTGCGTCGCGATTTGCCCCGCGCGGGGCAGGATTTTACCAAAGGTGTCAAAAGATTCGGATTTGAAGATCTGCATACCACCGACCCGCAACTCGGGCAGGAACACCATGGCGACCACGACGATACCGATGCCGCCCAGCCACTGCAGAATACCGCGCCAGATTAGAAGCCCCTTGGGCAGCTCTTCCAATCCGGTCAGCACCGTGGCCCCGGTGGTCGTCAGCCCCGACATCGCCTCGAACATCGCGTCGGTGACGCTGGCATCGGTCGCGCCCAGAACGAAGGGCAAGGCCCCGAACAACGGCAGCATCAGCCAGACGCCGGTGGTGAGCATAAATGTCTGTTGGATGGTGAGCCCTTCGCGGACCCCGTTGGCGCTGGCAAGGGCGATCATACCGCCGCCCAGCGTGGTGATCAGCGCACTTTCGACGAAGACCCACCATTGACCCCGGCCCTCGGCCAGATCGACCAAGATCGGGATGATCATGGCAAGGCCAAGCACGGCCACCAAAAGGCCCACGACATATCCGACAGGTCGTATATCCAACATGGGCGCAGCGTTGGCTTGGCCGCTCGTCGCTGTCAAGCCGAGACGGGACCGGGGCGCGATTTGGCCCCGGTCCGTGTCGTCTTAGATGTAGTAGAGGTCTTTGAAAACGTGGTGAACGATGTCATCACGCTTGATGCCCATGGCGGACAGTTCTTCGTCGCTTTTCGCTTGCAGGATTTGGACCTGTTCAAAACGGCGGTGGGCGGTGGAGCCCATCATGATGCCATGACCGATCCCCGCAAAAAAGCGACGCAGACCGGCGCCGGCGCGCCGTAGCCCTTCGAGAGGTGAGACGGAATGGGCGGGATGAGCAGTGCTCTGGTAGGTCATCTGATTGCCTTTGCAATTTCCAGTATTTCGATGACCGTTAGATAGGCAATGCTGCGCCGCAGCAGAACCGACGTTTTCGCATAGCCGCTGGTCGGGACTTGCAGGGCTGACGAGGCGACATTCGCCATTTTCGTCCTAATGCACGCGAAATGCCCCGCAAAGGGGCGCGGCGCGGGCTGCGGACAACCCATGCGCGATTACCGCGTCGCGCCGGATCAGCCGACGTGAAAGAGCGTGTTGAAAAGCTTGGGGTCGATGCTTTGCGCCGCGAAGGTCTCGCCTTGGGTCAGCACGCTGATCGCATCGTGGCTGTGCAGGCTTTCTTGATGGCTGGCGACAATGCGGAAATCCCCCACCCGTCCATCGGCCAAAAGCTGTTCACAAAACAGCCGCGCGGCATCCTCAACAAAGATCGGATTGGCGGCGTTGAGTTCGGCGAAAGCCTGTTCGTCTTCGCGTTTGACCATGACCTGCGTCTCGGTCGGCACGGCGCGGCGGCAAATTTCGATGAGGTCTTCGAACCACAGGCAATCGCCCTCGTCCTGCGTCTCGACCGAAATGCGCGCCACGGAACGCTGCGAATGCGGCGTGGCCAATTGCCCGCGCGTTTCCCGAGCGTGTTCACTGAGTTCCAGCGAACAGGGGCAGGTGCTGGAATAGACGTAATCAAGATGCACGATCTTTTTGCGCTCTCCGTCCTGCTCAACCAGTTCCAGTGCGATGTCGTAATACTGATAGCCCGTCAGCCCCGAGCGGAGACTGGCAGTCTTCATCGGGAAAGAGAACCGCATCTGGATCCGCGCGTCCAAGCTTTCGAGATCGGTCTTATAATCATCCAGCGCCGCTTCGATCACCTCAAAGCTAAAGGTCGCCTCTGCATGGCGGTAAAAGCTGCGCATGATGCGGGACATGTTGATGCCCTTCTTCTCCGCATCAAGCGACACCGAACCGGTCACAGATGTTTCCAGCCGCATATCCCCGCCCTCACGGCTGCGGTAACGGATCGGCAGGCGAAAATTCGAGATGCCGACATGCTGGATCAACTGCTGCGCGCCGCGGATCAGGCTGGAGGGACCGTTTTGCAAATCCGGCAGGCTGGCGCGGTAGTTGGCACCGGCGGTGAAGTCCTCGGGGTAGGCACGGCTCAGCACCGGGTAGTCCGCGGGCGCGAGCATCCGCGCCATCGCCGGGTCGAGGGCTGCAATCTCTGCCGGGGTGGCCGTTTCCGCCCAAGCGCGCAGAGTGGCGAGCGCAGTCTCCGCCGCGCTTCGATCCGGTGTTTCGGACATCTCAGTCACGATATTCATTGCGCGGCCCTCCGGTCTGTCATCCTCAATGTATGATGCGCGGGGAAAAAATGCCACCGCGCCCGCGACACATCAGGTCAGGCTTGCGTCGCCGCCGCCAGCGCTTGCAGCAGATCAGCCTTGAGATCGCCAGTATATTCCAGCCCCACGCTGATGCGAACCAGCCCCGGCGTGATGCCCAAAAGGTCTTTGGTTTCCTGCGGCAAACGCTGGTGCGTCGTGGTGGCCGGGTGGGTCACGATGGTCTTCGCATCGCCAAGGTTGTTAGAGATCACCCCCACCTTTAGCGCATTCAGGAAGGCGAAGGCCGCCGCCTTGCCGCCGTTGAGGTCAATGGACAGCACGGTGCCCCCTGCCCCCATCTGCTGCATCGCCAGCGCGTTTTGCGGATGGGCGGATAGGCCGGGGTAAATCACCCGCGCCAGTGCCGCGTGGCCTTCAAGCGCCTCGGCCAATTCCTGCGCGCTGGCCGCCTGCGCCCGTACCCGCAGGTCGATGGTTTCCAACCCCTTGAGCATGATCCACGCTGTAAAAGGGCTCATCGAGCCGCCGGTGTGTTTCATGTAATGCTCAAGCGTGCCGCGGATGAAATCGCGCCTGCCCAGCACCACACCGCCAAGCGCGCGGCCCTGCCCATCGATATGTTTGGTCGCCGAATAGACCACCACATCCGCCCCCTGCGAGATCGCGCGGGAGAACACCGGCGTGGCAAACACGTTATCGACCACCACCAGCGCGCCCTTGGCATGGGCCAGTTTGGCGACGGCTTCGATGTCGATCACCTCAAGCGTGGGGTTGGCGACGGATTCAAAGAACACCGCGCGGGTGTCCTCGCGGATCGCGGCCTCCCACGCGCCTAGATCGCTGCCGTCGACGAAAGTGACCTCCACCCCGTAGCGGCCAAGGATTTCTTCGAGCACATATATACAGGAGCCGAAAAGCGCCCGGGCCGACACCACATGATCGCCCGCCTTCAGCATCGAGATCAGCGCACCCGACACCGCCGCCATGCCGCTGGCCGTGGCAAAGGCATCTTCGGCCCCTTCCAAGGTGGCGATGCGGTCTTCGAACATCGCGACCGTCGGGTTGCCATAGCGGGCATAGATGAACTCATCCGGGCCAGTTTCCTCAAACCGGGCTTCGGCCTGTTCGGCACTGTCATAGACGAACCCTTGGGTGAGGTAGATCGCCTCGCTCACCTCGCCATATTGGCTGCGGCGGGTGCCTGCGTGGATCGCTTGAGTGCGCGCGTGACGGTCGTTGCTCATGTATCTCATCCTTCCGGCCCGACCTTGCGGGCATAAAAAAACCCCAGACGCGGCCAAGCGAAAGGGGGTCTTTCATCCTGACCTTTTAGCGGCATGTTTAACGTGGCCCACAATCCGGTAACAAATCGCCACGCGGGGTGGATTACGCCGCGCGACGCTGCAGGTCAACAGTTTCGCGCGGGGCATTGGTTAAATTTGAGCGGATCAGCCTTGGTCTTTCTTCTCGCCATAGGCTTCGAACAACTTGCCCTGCGCCATGAAGAAAACGAAAATCGCTGCCGTCAGGCCGAAGGTTTTGAAATAGACCCAAGTGTCGGTCGAAAAGAACCGCCAGATCAGCTCATTCGCCAACGCCAGACCAAAGAAGAAGAACATCAGCCGCTTGGTCAGCAGCATCCAGCCCTCATCGCGCAGCGGCATCATCTCTTCCATGACGTATTTCAGGTAGGACTGCCCGCGCAGCAGGCCCACGGCCAAAAGGCCGCCAAAGAGCACATAGATCAACGTCGGCTTCATCTTGAAGAACCGGTCGTCGTTCAGCCAGACCGACAGCCCGCCGAAAATCACCACCAGCACCACGGTGGCGACCTGCATCCGGCTGAGCTTGCCCGTCAGCGCCCAGAGCGCGCCGGTCGACAGCACCAGCAGCGGCACGAACATCGCGGTGACGACGATAAAGCCGTCGTATTCGGTCCCGCCAAAGGTATAGGTGTTATCCTTGAGCCACAGATAGGCGACGAGGAAGGCCAGCACCGGCCCGTATTCCAAGCCTGCACGCAGCATTGGGTTGATCTCTCTTGGTTCTGACATGCCTGTTCCTTCAGCCGCCCATTTCAACAATCACCGCCCCGGCCGCGATCAACGCCATCAGCGCGATGCGGCGCGGGCCGACGGTTTCTTTCAGCACCAGCACCCCGATCAGCGCGGCAAAGACGGTCGATGTCTCGCGCAGCACCGCCGCCTCGCCCACCTTATCGAGCCGCGTGGCCAACATGACCGACCCAAAGCTCGCGAATGCGATGAACCCGCCGATCACGCCGCGCAGCATCAGCGGTGCGACCTCGGGTGGGTTCTCCATCCGGTGCCAGCGCCGCCATGCAATCACCGGCATCACCAACCCATCGATCATGAAAAACCATGCAAGGAAGGTGAAAGGATCCGCCGTGGCTCGGATGCCGTATGCGTCATATGTGGTGTAAAGCGCCACGAACAAGCCCGTCAGTACCGCCAGCCCGAGCGCCGCGTGCAGCGTATCTCGCGCGGCGACCAGATTGCGCAGGTTATAGAGGGCAAGGCCGAAGATACCGCTCAAGAGCACCGCTACACCCAGCCATTGCACCGCGTTGAACCGCTCGCCAAAGATCAGATAGGCCCCCACCACGGCAAAAAGCGGCCCCGTGCCGCGCACCACCGGGTAGACCACCGTATAAGCGCCCTTGGTATAGGCCCAGGCTTGCAACAGCTTGTAGATCACATGGATCACGAAAGCGCCGAGGAAAATCAGCCACATATGCGGCTCGGGCCATGGCACGACGAACAGCGCAAAGGGCGCGGCCATCACACCATAGGAGACATCAATCGCCCCGCGCGTGAGCCACGGATCATGCCGCCCCTTTTGCAGCGCGCCAAAGACGGCATGCAAAAAGGCCGCCGAAAGCGCCAACCAGAGCGCCGCAGTATGCCCCGCGGGCGTGCCTTCGATCGACAGGATCCATTCGGTCATCGCGGAACCACCACAGCGGCGAAAGGTTTATTCCTCAAAGCCTTTATCATCAACGGAAATTCCATGTTTGAAAGCCTGCTCGCCGATCTGACCAACAGCTTTTCCAAAGTGCCCGTCACGGTTGCCGCGGCGCGGCTGCTGATGGCCGCGTTTCTGGCGGGTGTTGTGGGGTTTGAGCGCGAGCGGCGGGACAAGCCCGCGGGGCTGCGCACCCATATCATGGTGGCCATCGCCGCCTGCCTGTTCATCATCATCGGGCAAGAGCTGGGCAGTCTGGAGTTCGGAGAGGGCGACCAGATGCGCTTTGATCCGCTGCGTTTGATCGAAGCGGTCACGGCGGGCGTGGCCTTCCTCGCCGCGGGGATCATTTTCACCTCCAACGGCGAAGTGCGCAACATCACCACCGGCGCGTCGATGTGGTTGGCTGGGGCCATTGGTCTGTCCTGCGGCGCGGGGCAAATCCTGCTGGCCTGCCTCACGGCGGGGATCGTCGTTGCCGTGCTCACCGTGTTGCGCCAGATCGAAAAACTGCTTGGCACCCATGATTGAACCGGGCCGCCGACCGCAGCGGCCAAGAGTGCGCTAGCCATCCGTGCCCACCAAAGCAGCGGCAAATTCATCCGGGTCGAAGGGCGACAGATCATCGATCTGCTCCCCCACGCCCACGGCATGGATCGGCAGACCGAAACGATCCGCCAGCGCCACCAGAACGCCCCCCTTTGCGGTGCCGTCGAGCTTGGTCATCACCAGACCGCTGACGTCTGAAATCTCTTGAAAAACCTTCACTTGGTTCAGCGCGTTTTGCCCGGTCGTGGCATCAAGCACTAGAAGGGTGTTATGCGGCGCGGTCTCGTCCTTCTTGCGGATGACCCGCACGATCTTGGCCAGCTCCTCCATCAGGTCGCCCCGGTTTTGCAACCGGCCTGCGGTGTCGATCAGCAGCAGGTCGGCGCCTTCCTCTTGCGCGCGACCCATGGCGTCGAATGCAAGGCTGGCCGGATCGCTGCCATGGGCTGCGGTCAAGACCGGCACGCCCGCACGATCGCCCCAGACCTGCAATTGCTCCACCGCAGCGGCGCGGAAGGTGTCGCCTGCGGCGATCACGACCTTCTTGCCCGCCGCGCGGAATTGTGACGCCAGTTTGCCGATGGTTGTCGTCTTGCCAGAGCCGTTCACGCCGACCACCAGCACCACCTGCGGGGTCTTGGAATAGATCGGCAAGGGCCGCGCCACAGGCTCCATGATGCGGCTGACTTCGCTGGCGAGCAGTTGTTTGATCTCCGCCACCGAGAGTTTCTTGCCAAAGCGCCCTTCGGCCATATTGGCGGTGACCCGTAGCGCGGTGTCAACGCCCATGTCAGCACTGATCAGCAGTTCTTCGAGCTGTTCGAGCATCTCATCGTCCAGCGCGCGGCGCACCACAGGCTGCGCCGTGCTGCGGCCCATCAAACGGCCCAGAAGGCCTGGCTTCGCAGGAGCGGCCCCTGCTTCGTCGAGCGCAGGGGCGACCGGGGTCATGGCTTGGCGCAGATCCACGGCGGGCGGCACTTCATCGGGGGCTGGCGCGGGTTCGGGATCGACCGCTGGCGGCACCTGTTCCGGCTCGGGCGCGGGCTCCGGATCTGCGGGCTCAGGTGGTACCGCTGGCGCAGGCTGAGGGGTGGGCTCGGGAATGGTGACGGGCGTCGGTTCTGGCATTGGCGCGGGCGTTGGTTCTGGCATCGGCGCGGGTTCGGGGGTTTCCTCCTCCTGCTCAGCCGCCAACATCGGGCCGCTGTCGTCCTGCCCATCGGGCATCACATCCGACGCCGCGCCGGGCTGGTCCATCACCGCATCCACGGGGGCCGCTTCGGCCTCCGTTTCGCCGCCATCGCTGACAATCGCCTCTAGCCCCTCGTCGATCTTGGACGAGGATTTGAACAAGCGGTCCTTGAGCTTCGTGAAGAAGGCCATCGGCGTCTCCCATGCAGTTTCGTCTTGATCTATAGGCTTGCCCGCGCAGATGGAAGGGCGCCTAGGGCAGATCAAGGCTACCGGGAGGTGCCGCGGTTAGATTTCGTCAGGAAAATGCTTCATTACCAGCCGGATCGGGTTCGGCGCCGCCTGCCCCAACCCACAGATCGAGGCATCGACCATGGCGGTCGACAACTCCTCCAACAACCCTTGATCCCAGCAGTCCTCTTGCATCAGCTTGACCGCCTTTTCGCAGCCCACCCGACAAGGCGTGCATTGGCCACAGCTTTCGTCCTCGAAAAACCGCAGCATATTGAGCGCGGCCGCGCGGGCACTGTCATGTTCCGAGAGGACAACAACCGCCGCCGAGCCAATAAAAGACCCATGCGGTTGCAGCGTGTCGAAATCGAGCGGCACGTCATCCATCGAGGCGGGCAGCAGGCCAGAAGACGGCCCGCCCGGTTGGTAAGCCTTGAAAACATGCCCCTCGGCCATGCCGCCTGCCGCCGCGATGATATCGGTGATGGTCGACCCTGCAGGCAGCACATACATTCCCGGCTGCGCCACCCGCCCAGAGACCGAGTAGCTGCGCAGCCCCTTGCGGCCATTCTTTTCGGTCGCGTTCAGCACCTGTGGCCCTTCGCGGCAGATGCGGGCGATCCAATGCAGGGTTTCCACGTTATGCACCAATGTCGGACGGCCAAAGACACCGACCTGTGCCACATAGGGCGGGCGGTGGCGCGGCAGGCCGCGCTTGCCTTCGATGCTTTCGATCATCGCGCTTTCTTCGCCGCAGATGTAAGCGCCCGCGCCACGGCGCAGATCGACATAGCCAGGGGTAATCACGCCAGCATTCTCCAGCGCTGCAATCTCGCGCCGCAGAATTTCCAGCACCGCTGGGTATTCGTCGCGCATGTAGAGGAAGACTTTTTCCGCCTCGACCGCCCATGCCGCGATCAACATACCCTCAAGGAAAAGATGTGGCGTGCGCTCAAGATACCAGCGGTCCTTGAACGTGCCCGGTTCGCCTTCGTCTCCATTGACCGCCAGATAGCGCGGCCCCGGATTTGCGCGCACAAAGCCCCATTTCTTGCCCGAGGGGAACCCCGCCCCGCCGAGCCCGCGCAGCCCGGCCTCTAGCAGTTGTTCTTGCACCGCTTCCCAATCGCCGCCAGCACGCAGGTTCAACATCGCCTCGTAACCACCTGAATTCGCGTAAGCTTGGTAATCCTCATACTCCGGCAGCCGGGCGTGTGTTTCCTGCCCCTTGATCGCCGCCTCAACCTTTTCCGGCGTCGCATGGTCGATATGATTGTGTCCCAATTCCAGCACCGGCGCGGTGTCGCAGCGCCCCATGCAGGGCGCGCGCAGCACGCGGACCTCTGCGGGGTCCAGCCCCTCTTCCAGCGCCGATTTCAATGCCTGCGCCCCGGCCAGTTCGCAAGACAGCGAATCGCAGACACGGATGGTCAGCGCGGGCGGTGGGGTCTCGCCCTCTTTCACCACGTCGAAATGCGCGTAGAAACTTGCGACCTCATAAACCTCGGCCATCGACAGGCGCATCTCTTCGGCCAAGGCACGCAGATGCGCGGCAGAGAGGTGGCCAAAGCGGTCTTGGATCAAATGCAGAAACTCGATCAGCAGGTCGCGGGCGCGCGGGCGGTCGCCCAACAGCGCGCGAACTTCCTCCCAAGCCGCATCCTGCACCTGCCGCCCCTTGGGGTGATGCCGCCCCTTGCCCTTGCCGGATTTCCAGACGCCCTTTTGCGGTTCCTGCCCCGCCGCTTTACCGTGATCATCCAGCGCCATGTCGCTTCCCCCCGCCTTGCTTTCAGCAGTCGTAGCAAATCAAGACGCAGCCCGGCGATCAAAAAGCGACAATCGCGCGGGTGTTTGCGTTGTGCGCAGGCCGTGCGGCGGGCAGAATGAGGGGGCCGAGCCGATCGGCGCGGGGTCGCAGGGGAAAACGCATGCTGTGGTATGTGATCGCAAGTCTGACACCGGCGGTGCTTATCGCCGCCGCCGCCCTCTGGGGCGGGGTTTGGCCCGTGCTGGCGCTTTTGTCGATCACGGTTCATGTCGCCTTTATGGACCGATTGGGCCGCGCGCTGAGCCTTTCCGATAGGTCCGGTCGGGGGCTGACGCTGCTGTTGGCTGCCGTGCATTTCATGCTGCTCCCGCTCGGGGTCTGGGCGATTGGCGGCGCGCCGCATCTTGAGGGGCTGGACCGCGTTCTGATCTTTGCCGCCCTCGGCCTGTTTCTGGGTCAGATCAGCAATTCCAACGCGCATGAGTTGATCCACGCATCCCGCCGCCTGCCCCTGCGGATCGGCACGGCGGTCTATATCTCGTTGCTGCACGGGCATCACGTCTCGGCCCATCTGCGGGTGCATCATCCCGCCGCAGCCACCCCGGCTGATCCCAACTCTGCGCCCAAGGGCATGGGGTTCTGGCGGTTTCTGCTAAACGCAAGCTGGGGGGAGTTTCGCGCCGGGTGGCAGGCCGACAACGCGCAGCGGGCGCGCAAAACGGGGGCGAAGGGGCTTCACCCCTATGCGATCTACCTCGGCGGTGCCGCAGTAGCCCTGCTCACCGCGCTGCTTTTGGGCGGCATTACCGGGCTGTTGGCCTATCTTGGCCTTGCCGCCTATGCGCAGATGCAACTGCTGCTGTCGGACTATGTGCAGCATTATGGCCTGCGGCGGCAGCAACGCCCCGATGGCCGGTTCGAGCCGATCGGCCCGCAACACAGCTGGAACGCCCCGAAATGGTATTCCGCGGCCATGATGCTGAACGCGCCGCGCCATTCGGACCACCACATGCGCCCCGCCCGCGCCTTTCCGGCGTTGGAAGTGACCGAAGAGATGCCGAAACTGCCCTATTCCCTGCCCATCATGGCGGTGATCGCCCTTGTACCACCGCTCTGGCGTCGGGTGATGGACCGCCGTGTGGCGCGGTGGCGCAGCGGCTGATCCCACTGGCGCGGGGCGCAGGCTTCTGGCAGGCTGTTGGGATGAGACATGCCCTCACCCTAATCTGCGCCCTCCTGCCCCTGCCCGCCTTGGCCGAGATGTCGGCGACGGAGTTCGAGGCCTATACGCAGGGCAAAACGCTTTACTACGGCCAGTCCGGCGCGCCCTATGGGGCGGAGATCTATCACAAGGATCGGCGCGTGCAGTGGTCCTTTCTTGATGGCCGCTGCAAGGAGGGACGTTGGTATGAGGCTGAGGGGTTGATCTGTTTCGTCTACGAGGATGACCCCACCCCGCAATGCTGGAGCTTTACCGAAAGCACATCCGGGCTGGTCGCTCGGTTCGAGAATGACCCGACCCAGACAGAACTTTACGAGGCAAAAGAACTGAATGATCCTCTGCTCTGTCTCGGGCCCGAAGTCGGGGTCTGAGCGGCCTTAGCTTTCGCCTTTGACCGCCAACCGACCATCCGCAAATTCGATTTCCAGATGTGCCGCGTTCTGGGCGGCCTCCGCACTGGTCACCACATCACCGTCGCCCCGCACCACGGCGAAACCACGGGCCAGCGTTTCGCGGTAACCGAGCGTGCCGAGCGTCCGGCCCATCGCGTCGATCTCGCGGCGACGGCGGTCTTGATCCGCGCGGCCTGCGCGCGCCAGCCGGGCGAGCATTTCCTTTAGCCGCTGGTCTTGGCGAGAAAGGTCGCGGAGCAGCACCTCCGGACGGAAGGTTTGCGTGCGGTCGAGCAGCCGTTCACGACGACGCAGGATTTGGCGTTGCAGCACCTCGGGGTGGAACCGGTCAATCCGCGCGGCCAGCCGCTCGCGCTGCCCGGCCAAATTGCGTTGCCACGCCGGGCTGAGCCGTGCCGACAACTGCGCCAGCCGCTGGCGATCAGCCTCCAACTGGCGGCGCAGGGTGCCGGGACGCAGCGCGCCGGACATATCGGCCAGCTTCACGCGGCGGCCTTGGACACCCGCGATCAGCGCGGGGGCGAGTTTTTCACCTCCGCGGTCAAGACGTTGGCGCGGCCCCTCCAACAGCGTGTCGGCACGCGGCAAAGCCCGCGCCAGATCCCGCATCCGCTGGCCACGGCGGGTCAGCCCTTGGCTTAGCGCCTGACGCATCCTTGCGCCCTGCCCTTCGAGCCATGCTGCCAGTTCATGCCGCACGGGCACCGCCAATTCCGCCGCAGCGGTCGGCGTCGGCGCGCGTTTGTCTGAGACAAAGTCGATCAGCGTCGTGTCGGTTTCATGCCCTACGGCAGAGATCAGCGGGATGTCCGAGGCTGCCGCCGCACGCGCGACGCTTTCCTCGTTAAAGCCCCAAAGGTCCTCGACCGATCCACCGCCACGGGCCACGATGATCAGCTCGGGCCGGGGCAATGCGCCACCGGGGGTCAGCCGGTTGAACCCTTCAATGGCGCGCACCACTTCGGGCGCGCATTTAGCGCCCTGTACGGCAACCGGCCAGACCAGCACCTTGCGCGGAAAACGATCCCGCAGCCGGTGCAGAATGTCACGGATCACGGCCCCCGAGGGCGAGGTCACCACGCCGATGATCTCAGGCAGGTAGGGCAGCGGGCGTTTGCGTTCGGGCGCGAAGAGCCCCTCCGCCGCCAGCGCCGCCTTGCGTTTCTCCAACAGCGCCATCAGCGCGCCCATGCCCGCCGGTTTGATATCCTCAATGACGATCTGGTACTTCGACTGTCCGCCGAAGGTAGTGATGCGCCCGGTGGCGACGACCTCCATCCCCTCTTCGGGCTGGGTTTCAAGCCGCGCGGTCACCCCTTTCCAGATCACGCCTGAGATCACCGAACGGTCGTCCTTTAGATCAAGATAAACATGCCCCGAACGCGGTCGGCTGACGCGCCCCACTTCACCCCGAATTCGGACATGGGCAAACTCACCCTCAATCACCCGCTTGATCGCACCAGAAAGCTCGGTGACGGTAAATTCGGGGCTGTTTGCACCGGGGGCGGGGTCGTCGAACAGATCCATCTGGGCACCTTGTGTCTGTGGGCACCCCAGCTTAGAACGCGGAGCAACGAAGTCCAAGGGAGTGCGCGGCATGAATATCCTGATCCTCGGCAGCGGTGGCCGCGAACATTCACTTGCTTGGGCGGTCATGCAGAACCCCAAATGCGATAAGCTGATCGTGGCACCGGGCAATGCGGGCATCGCGGCCATTGCGCAATGCGCCAAGCTCGACATCATGGATGGCGCAGCAGTGGTGGCCTTTTGCGAGGGGAACAACATCGACTTCGTCATCATCGGCCCCGAAGCGCCCTTGGCGGCAGGCGTGGGTGACGATCTGCGTGCGGCGGGTTTCGACGTTTTCGGCCCCTCCAAAGCGGCGGCGGCGCTGGAGGCTTCCAAAGCCTTTACCAAGGAAATCTGCGACGCCTGCAAGGCACCCACGGCGGCCTATGGCCATTTCACCGATGCCGCCAGCGCCCGCGCCTATGTCGAAAAGCAAGGCGCGCCGATTGTCATCAAGGCCGACGGTCTGGCAGCGGGCAAAGGTGTCATCATCGCCATGACTGACGCCGAAGCCCTCGCCGCCGTAGATGAGATGTTCGACGGTGCCTTTGGCGACGCGGGCGCCGAGGTCGTGATCGAAGAGTTCATGGAAGGCGAAGAGGCGTCCTTCTTCGTGCTCTGCGACGGGGAGACGGTGCTGCCCATCGGCACGGCCCAAGACCACAAACGCGTCGGCGAAGGCGACAGCGGCCCCAACACCGGCGGCATGGGCGCCTATTCCCCCGCGCCGGTGCTGAGCGACGAGATCGCCGAACGCGCGCTGGATGAGATCATCCGCCCCTGTATGGCCGAGATGGCAAAACGCGGAATGCCCTATCAGGGCGTGCTTTATGCCGGGTTGATGATCAAAGACGGTGCGCCGCGTTTGGTGGAATATAACGTGCGCTTTGGTGACCCGGAATGCCAAGTTTTGATGATGCGCCTCGGCGCACAGGCTTTTGATCTGATGCAGGCGACGGCCAAGGGCGCGCTGGCCGATATGCAGGTCAACTGGGCTGAAGACCACGCGCTGACCGTGGTGATGGCGGCGAATGGCTATCCCGGTGCCTATGAAAAGGGCAGTGAGATCAAGGGGCTGAAAGACCTGCCCGAAGACAGCGCCAATATGGTGTTCCACGCGGGCACTGTGGCACAGGACGGGGCAATCTTGGCCAACGGCGGCCGCGTGCTGAATGTCACCGCGCGGGGCGCCACGCTGGCCGAGGCACAGGAGCGTGCCTATGCGATGGTCGACGGGATCGATTGGCCAGAAGGTTTCTGTCGCCGTGACATCGGCTGGCGCGCGCTGAGCTAACAGGCGGCGGCTTAAGCCGACCTAGCACTCTCACTCACAGGCAAGTGCCTTGGCAAAGCTCTCGGCCCCCGCGGAAGGGCCGATGTTGCGCCGTGCAAGCTGCCCGTCCTTCAGGGTTACCCCGACCACGCGCTGCCAATCGGCATCCCCCAGCACCATCTCAGGCCCCGCACCGCAATCGCGCAGACCGCCCG
Source organism: Sulfitobacter dubius (assembly GCF_027214245.1). Classification (GTDB taxonomy): domain Bacteria; phylum Pseudomonadota; class Alphaproteobacteria; order Rhodobacterales; family Rhodobacteraceae; genus Sulfitobacter; species Sulfitobacter dubius_A. The sequence goes on from NZ_JAPWHM010000003.1 coordinate 603,198, forward strand.
AGATGAAGGACTCTCCGATTCGATGATTGGTCAGCCCCGGCATTTGGGCCACTTCACTCAGCTCCCCATCCGCAAAACGCCAGACCCGCAGCACCCGCGCCAGATGCGGGCGGTCGACATAGGCGATCTCAACCGCGCCGTCACCGTCGAGATCAGCGGCGCCTATGGGGGCAAGCCAGCGGTTGCTTTGGCCGATATGCGGGGTCTCAGCAATCTTGCCCTTGGGGCCGTAGATTGCCAGCGCCGCACCGCGGTTCATGTCGGTCTCAATCACCAGCACTTCGGGCGCGCCATCGCCGGTCACATCGACCAGCCGGGGGGCGATATCTTCGAAAACATGGTCACGGGGCAGATTGAAGCGTCGCGCGCTTCCGTCTGCCAAAGAGACCTGTAGCCCGCCCCATTCCAGCGCGTCGCCCAGAATGCCATGGGCGTAGCGCCCTGTGGGCGAGATATAGCGCGCGGCGGTGATCGTCTCCGCCACGGCGCTGGTTGCGATCAGCGCCAGCAGTGCCGCGCCGACCGCCCGCATCAGATTTGCTTTTCGGGCATCTGCACGCGCAGACCGTCCAGCGCATCGGTGACTTTGATCTGGCAGGTCAGACGCGACCGCGCAGGGTCAGGCTCGAACGCGAAGTCGAGCATGTCTTCTTCCATGTCGTCCATCGGCGTCAACTTATCTGTCCAGGCCGGATCGACATAGACGTGGCAGGTGGAACAAGCACAGGCCCCGCCACAGTCGGCTTCGATGCCGGGAATGTTATTGTCCCGCGCGCCTTCCATGACCGTGAGACCATTGGCCACCTCGACCACATGTTCGGTGCCGGAATGTTCGACATAGGTGATTTTGGCCATGATGATGCCCTTTCGTCCTAAAAGTTCGGCCTTGTTTAGCGGGCTATGGCAGCCGGTTCTAGCCCCCTTTTCGTGAGGTCACGCAGTGCGTGACATTACGGTGGGCAAGGTCCGCGCATCCCGCTAGTCTGCACCGCAAACAACAGGCGAGCCCCGCGATTCCGGCATGACACAGCCCCCTCCCCTCCGATCCACTTTGCAGCGTGCGGCCTTGCTGCTGCTCGTCGCCGGTATCGCGGGCTGTGAGACAGCGGCACCGGCCACCCCGCGCCCTGAGCCGGGGGTGCTGGAAGCCACCCGCGACGGCCCCGCAGGCGCGGCTGAGGGCAGTTGCTGGGGCCGCACGGTCAGCCCTGCGGTGATCGAGACGGTGACCGAACAGGTCGAAGTCACCCCCGCCAAAATGAACGCCGATGGCAGCATCGCCAAACCGCCCGTCTACAAGACAGAGACCCGCCAAGAGATCGTGCGCGCACGGGTCGACAACTGGTTCGAGACCCCCTGCCCGGATGTGCTGACGCCAGAGTTCAACAGCACCCTGCAACGGGCGCTGCAGGCACGCGGGTTTTACGCCGGGCCGATCACCGGTGAGATGGACAGGGCGACACGGCTCGCCGTACGGCGCTATCAGGCCAAACAGGGGCCGAACAGCGAGGTGCTGTCGCTCACCACCGCCCGCGCGCTTGGGCTTGTCGCGGTGCCCCGGCAAGGCGGCTGATCCCCCAACGAAAAAGGGCGCCCGGAGGCGCCCTTTCCAAACCACGGTAGCGGATCACTCAGTCAGCGACAGCGCGACAAATCGTGGGTCGCCACCACGGCGCACCAGCAGCAGCAGAGACTTGCGGCCAGCCTCTTTCGCTGCGGTGATCCGCGCTTCCAGATCAGCGATGCTTGTCACCTGCTCCTGACCCGCTTCGGTGATGATGTCCCCCATGCGCAGGCCCTTCTCAAAGGCCTCCGACGTTTGATCCACATCCGTCACGGCAAGACCGTTCATATCGTCATCGGCCCCCAGTTCGGCGCGCAGATCGTCGGTCAACGGCATCAGAGTCAGGCCCATCAGCATGGTCGACTGCGGCTCTGCCTCGGTGCCGTCATCGGCGTTTTCGTCCATATCGGCAGGCACAGCGCCATCGGCCTCTTCGCGGCGGCCCAGCACAACCTTGATGGTCTGTGTCTTGCCATCGCGCAGCACGGTCACGCGGACCGTCGCGCCCACGGGGCTGTTGCCCACCTGACGCACCAGACCGCGGGTATCGACGACTTCGACGCCATCGAAGGATTTGATCACGTCACCTGTCTTGAGCCCTGCTTCCCGCGCCGGGCCTTCCGGCACGTCGGTGATCAAGGCCCCAACGGCTTTCTTGAGGCCCATGGCGTCAGCCACATCATCGGTCACATCCTGAATGCGCACACCCAGCCAGCCTCGGCGGGTCTCACCGAATTCCTGCAACTGGTCGATTACGCGGGTGACCACATTCGAGGCCATCGAAAAGCCGATCCCGATGGAGCCCCCATTAGGCGACAGGATCGCGGTGTTCACGCCGATCACCTCGCCATCCATGTTGAACAGCGGTCCGCCCGAGTTGCCCCGGTTGATCGCAGCATCAGTCTGAATGTAGTCGTCATAGGTGCCCGAGAGTGCCCGGTTGCGGGCCGAGACGATGCCCGCAGAAACCGAAAAGCCCTGCCCCAGCGGGTTGCCCATGGCGATCACCCAGTCCCCTACACGCGCGGCATTGCTGTCGCCGAAAGAGACGAAGGGCAACGGCTGGCTGGCTTCGACCTTTAGCAGTGCAATGTCGGTCTTGGGGTCGGTGCCGATCACCTTGGCGACCAGTTCCTCGCCCGAGAAAAATTCGATCGTAATCTCATCGGCGCTCTCGATGACGTGGTTGTTGGTCACAACATAGCCATCTTCAGAAATCACAAAGCCCGAGCCAAGCGCCGAGGAACGGCGCGGCCGGTTGCCCTCGCCATCGTTGTTGCGGTCCTGAAACTCGCGGAAAAAGTCTTCGAAAGGCGAGCCCTCGGGAACGATGCCCTGCGGCCCGGTGCGGCCCTCAACCGTGGTCGAGGTGGTGATATTCACCACCGAGGGGCTGATCTTTTCCGCAAGCGGGGCGAGGCTTTCAGGTTTGGCCAGCGCCATGCTGGCTTGCAGGATCAAGAGGGTCAGCGCCATCACCCCCATTGCCATCGCTCGTATCCATTGGGTGTGTTGTGCTGTTTTGGACAGGGAAACCGCCTTGGCCTGCATTCATCGTCTCCTGATTGTTCCTGTTGTTGCCAACGTGGGCAGAGTGCATTCCGAAAGGACGCGCTGCAACAGCAAAGATGGGGCCGATCACGGGCATTTCAACGGGCACGCGGCTGATGATTTACGGCTCGGGCCTCTGTGCCTCGGCAGAATGCGCGGCGAAACCGAACGTCCTTCCGCCCCTAATCCGGCCTTTAGACGCCCAATTGAAACGCTAGCCAGACAAGTATCAATCCGGCGACCACCACCAGTGCACCGAGTTGACGCAGCGCCGCCTCAGGGATGCGGTGGAACATTTCCAGCATCTGCTCTAAAAACGAAGGGGCCAGTGCGTACACCAGCCCCTCGAATATCAGAACCGACCCTAGAGCCAGTAGAACAAGGCTCATTCGTTGACCGCGGCTGGCTGGTCGGCCTCCGCGTCCGGCGCGACAGGTGCAGGCGCGACAGGTTCAGGCGTGGCGGGGGCCGCAGGGGCGGCCTCCTCCTGCGTGTCATCGGCAGCAGCGCTATCGTCCGCTGGCGCAGGTTCCGCCGCCGGCGCATCGGTTTGTGGTACCTCGGCTGGCGTCTCGACCTGTGCCTCGGGCGCTGTCTGCGGCGGTGCGTTCGCATCGACAGTGGTCGAAGGATTGCGGTCCGAGCGCAGGTAGTTGAAGAACTCGCTGTCCGGCGACATCACCATGGTCGAGTTTTCGCCCCGCAGGGCCTGCTCATAGGCAGTCAACGACCGGTAGAATTCAAAGAACTCCTGATCCTGACCATAAGACTGCGCGAAGATGTTGTTTCGCTGAGCGTCCGCCTCACCTTCGATGATCCGTGCGTCCCGACGCGCCTCCGACAGGATCTCTTCGTAGGTCCGGTCAGCAAGGGCGATCACACGCTGCGCCGCCTCGCGGCCACGGGCGCGTTCATCGGTGGCTTCACGCTCCCGCTCGGCGATCATCCGCTGCAATGTCGCATCAAAGTTCTGCTCGGGCAGGTTGGTTTGACGCAGACGTACATCAACGACCTTGAGGCCAAGCGCCTGTGCACGGGCATCTGCGCGGACACGAATTTGCTCCATCAGGTCCGACCGCTCGGGCGACAGGATCGTGTTGGAGGTCACGCCTTGCGAACCCAAAACGGCACGAATTTGGCTTTCCATGATGCCGCCCATTTCGCTTTCGGCCTGACGTTCACCGCCCGCACCCAAAGCCTGCCGGTACTGGACCATATCGTCGATCCGGTAGAGCACGAAGGCGTCGATTTCCAAACGACGGTCATCGGCGGGGGTGACTTCGATCACCGGGGTTTCCAGCGACAGAATGCGGTCTTCGTAACGCACGACCTCATCCAAGAAGGGCACTTTGAAGCCGATGCCCGGCTCGTTGCGCACCTGTTTGATCTGGCCGAAACGCAGCACCAGCGCTTTTTCGCGCTCGTCCACGACAAAGACAGCCGAAAGGACACCCACGATGGCGATCACCAAGATGGGAATGATAAGACTTGTTTTCCGCATCAGTTCGACCCTCCGCCGCGCCGCAATTCATTGAGTGGCAGATAGGGAACGACGCCCTGCCCGCCTAGGCCGCTGCCGTTTTCGAGGATAATTTTATCCACGTCGCCCAGCACCTTTTCCATGGTCTCAAGATACAGACGTTTGCGCGTCACATCAGGCGCGTTGCGGTATTCTTCCAAGACGGCCTCAAAACGGCTGGCTTCACCCACAGCGTCGTTCACCACACGGGCGCGGTAACCTTCGGCGGCTTCCAAAAGCTGCGCGGATTCACCGCGCGCCTCAGCCGTGCGACGGTTGGCATAGGCATCGGCCTGACGCTCTACCCGGTCACGCTCCTGCTCGGCGGCCTGCACGTCGCGGAAAGCGTCAACGACCGACTGTGTGGTCGTGTTGCCATTGGCATCGGTGACCTGCACAGTCTGGCTGGGCGGGTCGACCTTGTTCACGTTAACACGCAGCACGTTGATGCCGGTTTTGCGGTTATCAAGCGTGGTTTGGATCAACTCTTTCACCCGATCTGCAACGGCACCACGGTCCCGGTTGAGGATCGGCGCGAGTTCGGATTGGGCGATAACTTCGCGCATCGCGGATTCGGAAATCGCACGCACGGAGGCTTCGGGATCGCGCAGCGAGAATTTGAAATCGCGCGCGTTCTTGATGTTCCAGACCACCTGAAAGTCGATGTCGACGATGTTTTCATCGGTGGTCAGCATCAGGCCTTCGTTGCCGCCCGTGCCGCGCCGCACGCCAAGCTCTTCGGTGCGGTTGGTGGTGACGTCAAAAACCTCTGCCGTGACCAGCGGCCATGGGGCAAAGTTCAGACCCTCGGTGCCAATGCCGGAAAATTCGCCCAAGAACAGTTCGATCGACTGCTGTTCGGGACGCACGGTATAAAAACTGGCAAAACCCCAGAGCGCCACTCCGGCCAAAAGGGCAATACCAATGGTCGAGCGGGGCACGCCCGGCCCGCCAGAGCCGCGGCCACCGCCGCCGGTGCCATTGCCCCGATCGCCACCACGGCCGCCCATCAAGACGCGCAGCTGCTCTTGGCCCTTGCGGACCAGATCGTCGATCTCGGGCATCTGCGGACGGTCACCGCCCTGCCCGCGTGGACCTTCTTTGCGGCCCCCGTTGCCGCGGTCTCCACCGGTGTCACGGTCTCCACCGTTGCCCCGGTTGCCGCCTCCGCCGCCCCCCCAGGGGCCTTGCGAATTTCCTGCCATTGATATGTTCCCCTCTCGGCCGCCCATGCGGCCTATCGTTCCAAAAATTGTACGCTTTCGCGCGATATTCAAGCCGTGCGGGTTGGATTACGCATGGTAACCAGTTCTTCCGACATGGTCGGGTGTACCGCGCAGGTGGCGTCAAACTGCTCTTTCGTGGCCCCCATCTTGACCGCGATGCCGACCATTTGGATCAATTCACCCGCATTCGGTGCGACGATATGACAGCCCAGCACGACCCGCGTATCGGCACAGACGATGAGCTTCATCAGCACCCGGTCGGCCTTGCCCGCAAAGGCCCCCTGCATCGGTTTGAAGGAAGTCGCATAGACCTCGATCGGCCCTTTGTCGCGTGCGTCTTCCTCGCTCAGCCCTACGGTGCCCATTTCAGGCTGCGTGAAGATCGCCGAGGGCACCAGATCGTGATCGACCGGCGTCGGGTTGCCGCCAAAGACCGTTTCGACAAAGGCCATGCCTTCGCGGATCGCCACGGGCGTAAGGTTGATCCGGTTGGTTACATCGCCGATAGCATAGACCGAGGGCACGGCGGTCTGGCTGTATTCATCCACTTCGATCGCACCGCTGCGGCCCAGTTTTACACCCAGTTCTTCCAGCCCCATGTCGTCGCTGTTCGGGCGACGGCCCGTGGCAAAGAGCACTTGGTCGAACATCTTTTCGGTGCCGTTGGTCGGCTTGACCTTCATTGGGCCGCTGCCGTCTTCGTGGCTGGGCGTCATCTCCAGAATGTTGGTGCCAAGATGCAGGTCGATCCCCTTTTCCTGCATCATCTCGGCCACCATGCCGCGGGCTTCGTCGTCAAAGCCGCGCAGGATCTGCGCACCGCGGTAGTACTGCGTCACTTCGACGCCCAAGCCGTTGAGGATACAGGCGAATTCACAGGCGATATAACCTCCGCCGATGATCAGGATCGACTTGGGCAGTTTTTCCAGATGGAACAGATCGTCAGAGACCAGCCCCAGTTCCGCATTCTCGATCTCGGGGCGCACGGGGCGACCGCCGCTGGCGATGAGGATGTGTTTCGCGGTCTTCTCGGTGCCGTCGGACAAGGCGACGGTATGGGCGTCTTTGATCCGCGCACGGGCGTCGAAGGTGTCAACGCCGGAGTTCTTCAAAAGCTTGCGATAGACACCTTCGAGGCGGTCCAGCTCTGTGTTCAGACGGCCTTTGAAGTCATGCCAATCGAAGGGCCCAGCCTTGAGATCCCAGCCAAAGCATTTCGCCTCATCCACTACATCGGCATAGCCCGAGGCGAAGACCATCAGCTTCTTAGGCACGCAGCCCCGGATTACGCAGGTGCCGCCATAGCGGTCTTCCTCGGCCAGTCCGACCTTGGCGTCATGCTCGCCCGCCGCGACACGCGCCGCGCGCACACCGCCCGAGCCGCCACCGATGACAAACAGGTCGTAGTCGAATTCATTCTTGGCCATTTGGCGCCTCTCTTAGTCGTTTTTGGTCTTGCGCGGGATCGCGCATATTCTGGTGCTGCGCGGGATCGCGCGTGTTCGCTTGGTGCGTCAGTCGCTCAGGTCGGAAAACAGATTGTCGGTCTCGACGAATTCCAGCCGGTCGGTCGCCACGGTGCCTTCATTTATGTCGCGCACCTCGACCCTGCCATCCCCGTAGCCGATCACAACCGCGTCACAAATATCTATGAACAGTCCGTTTTCGACCACGCCGGGCATCTGGTTCAGCACCAGCGCTAGTTGCCGCGCATTGCCGATGCGCCCCAGCCGCAGGTCTAGGATATAGTTCCCCTCGTCGGTGATGAAAGGCACCTCGCCGTTCATCCGCAGGGTCGAGTTGCGGCCAAGCACATCCATCGAGATCAGCGTTTCTTCGACCAGCGCCTGCGTGGTTTGCCAGCCAAAGGGAATCACTTCGATGGGCAGGGGGAAGCCGCCGAGATGCTGCACCTCTTTGCCGACATCGGCGATCACCACCATCTGGTCGCTTGCCGTGGCGACGATCTTTTCTTGCAACAGCGCACCACCACCGCCTTTAATGAGGTTCAGGTCGCCGTCGAATTCATCCGCCCCGTCAATCGTCAGGTCGAGCCATTTCGCCTCGTCGAGCGAGATCACCTCGATCCCCACATCCCGCGCCAGCTGCGCCGTGCGCGAGGAGGTCGGCACGCCTTTGATACGCAGCCCATCGTCGCGCACCATCTCGCCCAGACAGCGCACCAGCCACGCGGCGGTCGATCCTGTGCCAAGCCCGACACGCATTCCATCTTCCACAAAATCGCACGCCCGTTTCGCAGCCACAAATTTGGCCTTGTCGATAGGTGATAGTTCTCCGGACATGGGGCAGCTCCCTAGAGGCGTTTGCCGCGTTATAGGGCGAATTGGCATAGGGTGCGAGGGGCAAGTCAGCGGTTTTTGGACGCACGGCAATGCCACAGGACGGCCAGAGCGCGCGCCCTGTCGCTTTTAGCGTGCCAAGCGGCGGCAGGAAATGGTTGGCTCGGCCCACACCGCTTGCATTGCGCCAAAGGTCTGGGCGATACCCGTCTCACCAAGCCCCGACACCCGCCACCATAAAAGGGCCCGCCCCCAGATGTTTCTTTCCGTTTTCGACATGTTCAAAGTGGGCATCGGCCCTTCGTCTTCGCACACAATGGGGCCGATGGTGGCGGCGGGGCGTTTCCTTGACCAAATGCGCGCATCGCCCTTCCAATTCGCTGGGCTGCGCGCGTCGTTGCACGGCAGTTTGGCCTTTACCGGGGTGGGCCATGCCACCGACCGCGCCACGATCCTCGGCCTCGCCGGGTTCACGCCCGAGGACTATGACGCCGAAGCCGCCGAGAAGACGCTGGACCAGATCAAGCAGACCTGGCGCATCAGCGTCGAGGGGCTGCCCGAACTGCGCTTCGACCCCGAGCGCGACATGATCTTTGACTACGACACCAAGCTTACAGGCCATGCCAATGGCATGATGCTGATGGCCACCGATGCCCAAGGCGACGTGACTCTGCGCGAGACCTATTACTCCATCGGCGGCGGCTTCGTGATGACCGAAAAGGAACTGGCTGCAGGCAAGGACACGGATGAGGGCGCGCCGGTGCCCTTTCCGTTCAAGTCCGCCGCGGAAATGCTTGAGATGTCGGCCAAATCCGGCAAGACCATCGCAGGTATGAAACGCGCCAACGAAGAGGCGCGTGGAGGGGCCGAGAACCTGCGCGAAGGCAGCAAACGGCTCTGGCAGGTGATGCGCGATTGTATCGACCGGGGGCTGACCACCGATGGCACCCTACCCGGCGGGTTGCAGGTGAAACGCCGCGCCAAGGGCATCCACGACGCGCTGATCGCCGAGCGTGGGCAGAACCAATCCGCGCCGCATACGATCAACGACTGGATGAGCGTCTATGCCATGGCGGTGAACGAGGAGAACGCCGCTGGCGGTCAGGTCGTCACCGCCCCCACCAACGGGGCTGCGGGCGTGATGCCCGCGACCTTACGCTATTACCTCGATCACGTCCCCGGCGCGTCAGAGGCGCATATCGAAGACTTCCTGCTCACCGCCGCCGCGATTGGTGGGCTGGTGAAATACAACGCCTCGATTTCGGGGGCCGAAGCAGGCTGTCAGGCCGAGGTCGGCAGCGCCGCGGCCATGTCCGCCGCCGGGCTCTGCGCTGTAATGGGCGGCACGCCCGAGCAGATTGAAAACGCCGCCGAGATCGCGCTGGAGCATCACCTCGGCATGACCTGCGACCCGGTCAAAGGGCTAGTGCAGGTGCCTTGTATCGAACGCAACGGCTTGGGCGCGATCAAGGCGGTGTCGGCGGCCTCTCTGGCGCTGCGCGGCGACGGCACGCATCTGGTGCCGCTTGATGCCTGTATTGAGACCATGCGCCAGACGGGCGCGGACATGAGCGAGAAGTACAAGGAAACCTCGCTCGGTGGGTTGGCGGTGAACGTGCCAAATTGCTGAAGCTGCGCAAATTTGCACAGGGCCCGTTCGCCGGGGCCAATTGTTGAGGGCACCGCCACCGCCTATCTTCTAAGCAACTGCACAGGAGAGCATCATGTCCCTCAGACCCACATTGGAAACCCGCCGTGCCACGCCCACGATGGAAGGCGCAGGCGTCAAACTGCACCGCGCTTTCGGGTTCCACGACCCGTCGGAGCTTGACCCCTTCCTGCTGTTCGACGACTTCCGCAACGACCGGTCCGAAGACTTTGAGAAAGGCTTCCCATGGCACCCCCACCGCGGGATCGAGACGATCACCTATGTGCTCGAAGGCACCGTAGAACACGCGGATTCGCTGGGCAACACCGGCGATCTGAACGCGGGCGACGTGCAGTGGATGACCGCAGGCTCGGGCATCTTGCACCAAGAAATGCCGCGCGGGAATGCCGCCGGGCAGATGCATGGCTTCCAGCTTTGGGGGAACCTGCCGTCAGCGCAAAAGATGACCGCGCCGCGTTATCAGGATATGAAATCCGCCGACATTCCTGTGGTGACCGATGACGACGGCACGCGGGTCAAGATTATCACCGGTGAGTTCTGGGGCAAACGCGGCCCCGTCGATGGCATCGCGGCTGACCCGCAGTATCTGGATGTTTTCGTGCCCGCAGGGGTCAGAAAGACCTTTAAGATCGACACCTACCGCCGGGCCTTCGCCTATGTTTTCCAAGGCGCGGGTGCGTTCGCGGATGCCTCTGCCCCCTCGGGTGTGCTGCTGGAAAAAGAAGTCGGCGGCGAAGAGGTCAACATCCGCGATATGTCGGGCGACCGGACGCTGATCCGTTTCGGCACCGGGGATGAGGTGACGGTTCAGGCTGGCGAGGAAGGTGTGCGTTTCCTTCTGATCTCAGGCGCGCCGATTGAAGAGCCTGTCGCGTGGCATGGGCCGATCGTGATGAACACCCGCGCCGAATTGCAGCAGGCGATGCGCGATCTGAACAACGGGACGTTCATCCGCCCTGCACATTGAATGAAGGGCCGTGGCCGCTCAGGCGGTCACGGCCTTGCGCACCATATCCCAATATTGCGCAACGACCTCATCCAGCGACAGCCGCCCCCCCGCGCGGTACCAGGTGTTTACACCCGTCAGCATGGCAATAATCGCCAGCGTCACGATCTTGGTATCGGCGACGGAGAAATCGCCGCTGGCCACCCCGGCGCGCAGGATCGTCTCCAACCGGTCCTCATAGTCACGGCGCAGGCGCTCGATCACGGCAAAATTCTCCTCCGTTAGATTACGCAATTCCATATAGGCGATGAAAACCTCATCAGGCCGATCCGCGTGAAAACGGATGTGGAAGGCCACAAAATCCTGCAACTGTTGCATGGCAGAGCGGTCTGCATCGCTGGGCGTTTCGGCCAGCAGGTCGGTCATATGGGCCTGCATTAGGTCAAACAGCAGGCTCTGTTTATCGGGCGTGTAGTTATAAAGCGCCCCGGCCTGCACGCCGACTTCGGCGGCGATCGCGCGCATCGACACGGCGGCATAGCCGCCCCGTGCAAAAAGCCGCAGTGCAGCCGCGCGCACGCGCGGGCCGGTGATATCTGAATGAGAGCCTGTGGTTCTTGCCATGGCGGCAATTTAATGAACAAGCGTTCAAAAGCAAACCCCGCTTGCGCGAGGATCGCGGCTGGGGCAGAACGAGGCATGACCCTCATGCGCACGCCCCGCCCCCTCTCGATCACCGCCATGTTTCTGGGCGTCTCGCTGATTGCGAGCTGCACGCAGTTTCCCGAACTTGACCGCACAATTACCCCAGAGCTTGAGGCAGCGCCCTACCCCGATCTGGTGCCGATCGAACCGCTTTTGGCCAAGGCCACCGCCGGGCGCATCGACCCCGTTCGGACCGAAGCCGAACTTTCGGGGCGCGCCGCCCAGCTTGACGCTCGCGCCGGGCGGATCGGCACAACAGGCACTGACGCCACGACCGCGACGCGGGTGACGCGACTGCGGGCAAAGGCCGCTGAGTTGCGACGCGCACGTCAGGCCGCCGAAACCAGTGCAGAAGCTGAATAAACAGGCATGTCTGAGATGCGTATGCGCGTTGCACGTGCGCGCTGAACCCGCTACATCGCGGCTATGCCCGGCCCCATCTGCCGGGCCTTTCGGATCAGACCAGAAGGACCACCGCCATGTCTAAGCCGCTTCGCCTCGGGATTGCCGGATTGGGAACCGTGGGCGTGGGTGTGCTGCGCATTCTGCGCCAGCAGGCCGCCCTGCTACAGGCCCGTACCGGCTGCGCGATGACGGTTTCTTCGGTGTCGGCCCGCACCCGCAACAAGGACCGCGGGCTGTCGCTGGCGTCTTATGATTGGGAAGATGATCCCGTCAAACTGGCGACCCGCGATGACGTGGATGTTTTCGTCGAACTGATGGGCGGCGCGGACGGCCCCGCCAAGGCCGCGACCGAAGCCGCACTGGCGGCGGGCAAACATGTGGTCACCGCGAACAAGGCCATGCTGGCGATGCACGGCCAAGCGCTGGCCGAACAGGCCGAAGGCGCAGGCGTGGCGCTGCGCTATGAGGCCGCCGTGGCGGGCGGCATCCCGGTCATCAAGACGCTGATGGAAGGGCTTGCTGGCAATGAGATCACCCGCATCATGGGGGTGATGAACGGCTCGTGCAATTACATCCTCACCCGGATGGAAGACTCCGGCAAAACCTATCAAGAGATTTTCGCCGAGGCCGATGGGCTGGGCTATCTCGAAGCCGATCCGCAATTGGATGTCGGCGGCATCGACGCGGCGCATAAGCTGGCGATCCTGTCCTCCATCGCCTTCGGCACCAAGATCGACTTCGACGGCATCCAGCTTGAGGGGATCGAACGGGTCGCCATCGAAGACATTCGCGCCGCCGCTGACATGGGCTATAAGATCAAACTGCTGGGCGTCACGCAAAAGACCGGCCGCGGGCTGGAGCAGCGGATGATGCCCTGCCTTGTGCCGCAGACCTCGCCCTTGGGTCAGCTGGACGGCGGCACCAATATGGTGGTGATCGAAGGTGACGCGGTGGGTCAGATCGTGCTGCGCGGTGCAGGCGCGGGCGAAGGTCCGACGGCGAGCGCAGTGATGGCCGATGTCTGCGACATCGCACGCGGGTTGCGCGGGCCGGTCTTCGGGCAGCCCGCCGAGACGTTAGAGCAAACAACCCCCGCCAGCAGCCAGCGCCCTGCCCCCTATTATCTGCGCATGGCGCTCGTCGACAAACCCGGTGCACTGGCGAAGATCGCGACAGTGCTGGGCGAAGCGGGTGTTAGCATCTACCGGATGCGGCAGTATGAGCACGCCGATACCTCTGCCCCCGTGCTGATTGTGACGCATAAAACCAGCCGGGATGCGCTGCTCGAAGCACTAGCGAATATGGACAAAACGGGCGTGTTGGCGGGCGAACCGGTGGCCCTGCGCATCGAAGAGGTCTGAGGCTGTGGGCCATCGCCTGCCCGCGGGTCGGTGATGAGACGGTGCTTCGTGCCACTTTATAGTGTGCCCGTGATGTGCGTTTCGCGCGGGTGCGCCTAGCATCACCAAATCGCCTACCCGGTCGCTCCAGAGATGCGCCCCTAGAATACGGCACGCCTTTAGCGTGACGGCCCGGCGCCTGCGGCTTGATTCCCGGCCAAGTGCTACCCGCGCCCAACCCAAAACTTGCCCCGAGGCCCGCGCGAGGGTACAGGACAGAAAACACATTGCACCCAAGGACACTCCATGACCGCTTCTGCCGAATTCCAAGACCGCATGCTCTCACTGGGCCTCGCCCGTGTTTCCGAAGCCGCCGCATTGGCCTCGGCCAAGCTGATCGGCAAGGGCGACGAGAAGGCCGCCGACCAAGCTGCCGTGAACGCCATGCGCGAACAGCTCAACATGCTCGACATCGCAGGCGTCGTGGTCATCGGCGAAGGTGAGCGGGACGAAGCCCCGATGCTTTACATCGGCGAAGAGGTCGGCACCGGCAATGGCCCCGGCGTGGACATCGCGCTTGACCCGCTCGAAGGCACCACGCTGACCGCCAAAGACATGCCCAACGCGCTCACCGTGATCGCCATGGGCCCGCGCGGCTCCATGTTGCACGCGCCCGACACCTATATGGACAAACTCGCCATCGGTCCGGGTTTCGAGACGGATGTCGTCACCCTCGACATGGCCCCGGGTGAGCGGGTCGAAGCACTGGCCCGCGCCAAGGGCTGCGCGGCGTCCGACATCACCGTCTGCATCCTCGAACGCCCCCGCCACGCCGATATGATCGCCGAGGTACGCGCCACCGGTGCTGCTATCCGTCTGATCACCGATGGTGACGTGGCTGGCGTGATGCATTGCGCCGACCCCGAAACCGGCATCGACATGTATATGGGCCAAGGTGGCGCGCCCGAAGGCGTGCTGGCCGCCGCAGCGCTGAAATGCATGGGCGGGCAGATGTATGGCCGCCTGTTGTTCCGTAACGAAGACGAAAAGGGCCGCGCTGCTAAGGCCGGGATCACCGAGTTCGACCGCATCTATTCGCGCGACGAGATGGTCACCCAAGACGTGATCTTTGCCGCCACCGGCGTCACCGGTGGCAACATCCTGCCAGGCGTGAAACGCGAGCCGGGCTGGCTGACCACCGAGACGCTGATCATGCGCTCGCGCACCGGCTCGGTCCGTCGCATCAACTACCGCACCCCGGCGGAGTGAGGGCCAGACTGGCCCTCCCCACCCCCTTCCATAACGGCCAAATGAGGTCCGCATGAGCTTTCTCGGTGTCGAAACATCTTTGACCGGGCGGCGCTGGATCGGCCCTGACGTGGAACTGACCCGCGCGGCGGAACTGCTGGTGCAGCGCGCGGGCCTGCCCGACCCGGTGTGCCAAGTGCTGGCCCGCCGCGGCGTGGTCGACACCGAGGCGGCGGGCTTTCTGGCCCCCGCCCTGCGCGACCTGCTGCCCGACCCACGCTCCTTGCGCGATATGGAGGCAGCGACGACGCGGTTTCTATCGGCCCTGCAAAACCGTGATCGCATCGCGATTTTCGCGGACTATGACGTTGACGGCGGCTCTTCCGCTGCGCTGTTGCTAGTCTGGCTGCGCGACATGGGCCACCGCGCGACGCTCTATATCCCCGACCGTATCGACGAAGGCTATGGCCCCAATGACGAGGCCATGTCGGCCCTCGCCGCCGAGCATGACCTGATCGTCTGCGTCGACTGCGGCACGCTCTCTCACGGCCCCATCGCCGCGGCCAAGGGCGCGGATGTCATCGTGCTCGATCACCACTTGGGCGGAGAGACGCTGCCGGATGCGCTCGCTGTGGTGAACCCCAACAGACAGGACGAAGACGGCAAGCTGGCGCATCTCTGCGCCGCCGCGGTGGTGTTCCTGATGCTCGTCGAAGCAGGCCGCCAGCTGCGTGAGGCGGGCCAGAAGGGGCCGGATCTCATGGGGATGCTGGACCTCGTGGGGCTGGCCACCGTGGCCGATGTGGCCCCGCTGATCGGCGTCAACCGCGCCTTTGTGCGTCAGGGTCTGAAAGTCATGGCCCGCCGTGCGCGCCCCGGTCTGGCCGCCCTCGCCGATGTGGCGCGGATGGACACGGCCCCTACGGCCTATCACTTGGGCTTTCTGCTTGGCCCCCGCATTAACGCAGGCGGGCGCATTGGCCAAGCCGACCTTGGCGCACGGCTTTTGGCCACCCCCGACCCGCATGAGGCCGCCGCATTGGCCGAACGCCTCGACCAGCTCAACACCGACCGCCGCGAGGTCGAGGCCGCCGTGCGCGCCAGCGCCATGGCACAGGCCGAAGAACGCGGCTTTGACGGGCCGCTGGCATGGGCCGCTGGCCCCGGCTGGCACCCCGGCGTGGTGGGCATCGTCGCCTCCCGCCTGAAAGAAGCCGCCAACCGCCCCTCCATCGTCATCGGCGTCGAAGACGGCATCGGCAAAGGCTCTGGCCGCTCGATCAGTGGCATCGACCTTGGCGCGCCGATCCAACGCCTCGCTGCCGAAGGGCTGCTGATCAAGGGCGGCGGTCACAAGATGGCAGCGGGCCTGACGGTGGCAGAAGACAAGATCGACGCGGCGATGGAACGGCTTGGCGAATTGCTCACCAAACAAGGTGCGCATCTGGCCGGACCTGCTGACCTGAACCTCTGCGGCATGATGATGCCCGGCGCGGCCACGGTGGAACTGGCCGAAATGGTCGATCAGGCCGGCCCCTTCGGCGCAGGCGCCCCTGCCCCACGCTATGCCTTCGCCGATATGCAAATCCGCTTTGCCAAACGCGTGGGTGAGAACCACCTCAAAGTAAGTTTCGGCGACGGTTTGGGCGCGAACCTCGAAGCGATTGCGTTCGGTGCCTATGACGGCCCCCTCGGCCCCGCGCTTGAAAACCACGGCGGCGCGCGCTTCCACCTCGCAGGGCGCCTCGACATCAACAACTTCCGTGGTCGGCGCACAGTTCAACTGCGTTTGGAGGACGCCGCGCAGGCCTGAAAACTTTTTCTAGAAAAAGTTCATTTTTCTGCTTGCAGCCCTCCGCAGGATTACTTAAACGTCCGCTCACAGACAGAGCAGCACACACGAAACGCTGCACTGACCTGACAAAAGAGTGGCCCGTTCGTCTATCGGTTAGGACGCCAGGTTTTCAACCTGGAAAGAGGGGTTCGATTCCCCTACGGGCTGCCACTTTCCCTCAGAGCTATGCATTTTCAACGGCTTGAGGGTGGCATTTGTCCCACCGGCTTCTCCGGCTTCCAAAAGTGGGACACTTTTCGCAGACCGACCGCCTTCCACAAGCTTCGTCAGAGCCCGTTCCGCCCGCGTTCGCTGGCTTGCGCCGCGCGTGTAGCGCGTCACCTCTTTCGAGGTCTGGTGACCGGTGACGGACATGATCTCGAACTCGCTGCAACCAAGCTCCGCGAGTCGCTTTGCGGCAGCCTTCCGAAGCCCGTGAACAGTGCAATGCGGCAGGCCCGCTTCGTCGCACCACTTGCGAAACCTGTTCCCGAAACCGGCATTGGCGAACGGCTTGCCGTAGGCGGTCACAAGGAAGGTCTCTTCGCCCGTCTCGGTAGCGTCGATGATCTCTTGAAGCTCCGAGATGATCGGTATCTCAAGGCTGACGGGATGCCGGTTCCGGCCCTTGTGCTGCGTGAACGTGAGCCATTGGGTCCCCTCATCGTCCGCCAGGACATGCGAAGGACCGAACGCCACGATGTCTGACCGCCGCTGTCCCGTGTAGAGGGCCAGCGCAAGCGCCAGACGCGCCATTGTGCCGACGGGGTGGCATCTCTCGAACTTCTCGATCTCAGCCAGCGTCCAAGAGTGGTAGCCTTCCGATCCGACCGAGAGGTATTCGACCCGCTCCGCCGGGTTGTCATCGTGATGACCGTAGCGGATGGCGAACTTGAACAGTTGTCGAAGCGTCTTGACCATCGTGTTCGCGGCAGACGGTGTCTCCATCATGGCATCCCGGCGGACCATCAGGTGCTTAGGCAGGATCATGGCGAAGGGCTTGTCGCCGTCGTTCTTGTTCTCGCAGAAGCGTTCCAGGATGCCGCGTCGGGTGCGTTGCGTCGAAGGGTCGAGCTGCCGGAACATCGGCGACTTGAAATACTCACTGCAAAGCCACCTGAGCGATTCTCTCTTGACCGATTTAGCCTTCGAGGCGTTCGGCTTGGCCCGTCTTACCTTCCCGTGCTCAGCGTGCGCCCGCTTGTAATCGGCATGGAACTCGGGCGATCCAATGGGACCGCGCAAACGCACCTTCGGATAGCCTGCCCTGCGATAGTACAGCCGCACGTTGCCGTGACGGTCGGTATCCTCGGTCACATATTTCGCCCGGATGTTCGCCATCAGTCGTCCCAAGGGTTTGCATCTGCCAAGGCGTCTTCCCCCAGTCGGTCGAACGCTGCATCCAAGGCGCGCTTGTCCCACACGCGGCGTCCGTCGATCTTCTTCGCCCTGGGCATCCTACCATCGCCGACCAACATGTCGAATTTCGATGCACCAATACCCAAATAGCCCGCAGCTTGGACGCGATTGAGGCCCCGCCGCGTAGGCAGTGGGCAATCAGCGTTTTCGGGAGGACGCACGAGGTCGGTCATGCGTCTTCATCTTCGTCTTCAAGATCGAAGGCGTCGCTGAATCAAGCAACTCCCTGCATTCTGATGACCTCCTTCGCACGCTCGCGAGCTTCGTATAGCGAAAAAGGCTCTCCATCCCCTCTTTCAAAGTAATCCGCCCCGCGCCTTATGAACTTCTCGACATAAAAATCAAGAAATTGAAACGCAGGCGATAGCTCTGCATTCTTTAGGACCGCTCGTGCCATTGCGACATGAGACTCTTCGATATCTTTTGCGTGTAGTTTCATCTTTTTGTTCCGTAGAGCTATTATCTGATTGGGCGGGTCACCGGAAGTTAGGCAATCCTTCAAACAGATAGTTGAGATTTACTCGGACTTTTGTCGCAGATGGTCTTCGGCCTGCTGCCCTATCAATTTTGCCCTCATCAACCGGACTTTCGACATCCCGACACACAAAACGACACATCAGCTGCTTTTTTGTGTTGATACCGGATCGGAGACTGGAAATTTCGAGAAGCCAGTTCTCATCGGATTGAACGCCGCGCACCGCTGCATGGAGCCCGCTGTTTGCGAAATGATAGCCCGCGCCATTTTCGTCGAGCGCGGACGGGACAGGAACGGGCAAGAAACTTCTATCTGCTTTTAGGAGAGCGTCGGATACGGTCTTGGCATCCATTGATAGTTCGAGAAGCGCAACAAATATTGCTGCTCGATAGATTTCGATATTCGGGAATGCCAAGGTGCCGCGATTGTCTTGGGTCTGCGCATCACGAAGCAGACCTTTTTTTGCCAAGTAGCGAACCCGGTTGTGAAGCTCCGCTCTCTGATCAAGCTTCGCCCATTCGGCTGCGCTCAGTAGGTCGGCAATCTCTGTTGCAGTGATCATAATGATTCTCCGTTGCCAAAAACTTCTAGCACATGTGCCAGACCAGAGTCTAGCATATGTGCTAGATTGGAGCCGAGTTTCTCTTCAAGACCTTGAACTATGGAACAATTTTTTCCGACCCTGGTGCCTCTACTGTTGATTGTCACTGAGAACTGACCCGGTATTTTCACCGAGATTTGACCCACCCTCAGTTATGCGTCGTGGTCTATG
>NZ_JAPWHM010000040.1:0-269 GCF_027214245.1 Sulfitobacter dubius
GGTCCTAAGCGCTGAATACGTGCGGCCAGGCGTTCCAGCTCTTCTTCCCAGGCTTTCTCGCTGGCTTCGGCTGGCAAAGTCGCCAGCACGCCATGCAGATCGTAGTAGTCTTCCAGCAACTGATCCTGCAGCGCCTTGCGCCGCACGGTCAGCGACTGCCAGTCCATACGCTGCTGTTCCAATTGGCCGCGCAACAACTGCGCCTGTTGCTCGGCCTGAGTGCGGCGCTTTTCCGCATCACGCAGTTCGCGATCGGCATCTTCCAGGGC
>NZ_JAPWHM010000041.1:0-269 GCF_027214245.1 Sulfitobacter dubius
GTATTGCTGCAGCCGCTGCACCGCTTGCTCGGCAAGCTCGAACGCTTCGAGCGCCGCTGACGGCGACATGCCGTCCGGCAGCGCGCGTGCTGCAAGCCAGCCAGCCCATTGCCGGGCGGCGGCTTGTCTGGACTGCGCAGCGGCGGCTGCCGCATGGCTGCGCTCTGCCATGAGCGTGCGCAGCCTGTCTAGGCGGCTCGCAAGCTCGGCTTGATTGCCGATGAGGCGCTCGCTGCTTTGCAGCGCTTCGAGGCGGGCCTCAACTGCAG
>NZ_JAPWHM010000042.1:0-268 GCF_027214245.1 Sulfitobacter dubius
CGTATTCCAGTATTCGTAATGATCATTGCGTCGTTGGTAACCTGCGTGCAACTGCTGATGAATGCTTACGCTTACGGGTTGTATCTGTCGCTCGGTATCTTCATCCCTCTCATCGTGACTAACTGTATTATCATCGGTCGCGCAGAAGCTTTTGCATCAAAAAATGATGTGCTGCCTTCCGCCCAAGATGGTTTGTGGATGGGGCTAGGCATGACTTCAGTACTGGTTGTTCTGGGTGCAATGCGAGAAATCATCGGTAACGGTACCC
>NZ_JAPWHM010000043.1:0-267 GCF_027214245.1 Sulfitobacter dubius
GAGATATACAGCATACCCTTTCCCTTCCGTTTCCGAATCACGGTTCAGGTAGAACACAACCCCCACGGCTTCCTTGCCTGATTCCTTATAGTGGGCGTAGGGCAGTACTTGCCCATCCGTACACAGGATATGTCCCACTTTCATTGCGGTGTCCGGAAACTCTTGATGACTGTCACAAGCCGTCAGCAGAACGGCACTCATACAGATTAATAGTATCTCTCTCATCTCGTTGGTATTTTTACTCCGATTACTATACCTGTACGGAAC
>NZ_JAPWHM010000044.1:0-265 GCF_027214245.1 Sulfitobacter dubius
TTGCATTACTTGTTTGGAGTGCAGACAGATTTGTTGACGGTGCAGCTGCTAGTGCAAATCATGCCGGTATGCCACCTTTGCTTGTGGGTATGCTGGTGGTTGGATTTGGTACATCGGCGCCAGAAATGATTGTATCCATGATGGCTGCGATGGACGGTAACTCGCCGCTAGCATTAGGTAATGCGCTGGGTTCTAACATCGTTAACATCACTTTGATTCTTGGTATGACAGCCATCATCGCACCCATTGCTGTTCACTCGAATAT
>NZ_JAPWHM010000045.1:0-264 GCF_027214245.1 Sulfitobacter dubius
ACTTCATCCTTTGAAACGATTTTGGCTCCAGCCTGTTCGTAAGATGCGTTATCGAAACTGGCTAAATCACCGGCATGAGATTCGATTGAAACCTCAAATCCCAGTTTAACAAGCTGCTGAACCGATGAAGGAGAAGCAGCGACCCGCGTTTCGCCCGCGAGTATTTCTTTTGGTACACCAATCTGCATAGCGATTCCTTGACTATTGGCACTGTGAATAATCTTTTTTATCTAACGCCTCATTCAAACTCAAGATATTTATAAC
>NZ_JAPWHM010000046.1:0-263 GCF_027214245.1 Sulfitobacter dubius
AATTAATCAAGCGGCTAAAATTATGCAACTTCAAATTCTTGACCATATCATTCTTACAAATGAAGGCTATTACAGCTTTGCAGATGAAGGACTGATTTAGAAACAATCACTAATATGAGAAGTGAACGAAATTTTGATTATCAACAACTTAGCTTTTAGGCTGAAACTGAAAATCTGAAGAACGTTCACTTCTGTCGTTTAACAACTAAAACTGAACATTATGTCACTCAAATATTCAAGCACAACAGCAGATTTTCTGCAAT
>NZ_JAPWHM010000047.1:0-260 GCF_027214245.1 Sulfitobacter dubius
GCTTCGAGCGGCTCGTTGCGGACCGGAAAGTGCTGTTGCACGCGGTCGGCCAAGTAGCATTCTAAGGTACGCCCGATGGTCGGGAAAGCCAGCTCTGACCAGGGGATGTCCTGTTCGTGAAATAGCTGAACCTCAAGGCGCTCTTCGCCCGGGGCAAAGTCCAGGTCGATCAGCTCCGCGCGAAACAGCATATACACCTGATTGATGTGCGGCAGGTCGAACAGGGTATAGAGGTTCAGGCTGCGCACTCGCGCGCAGGC
>NZ_JAPWHM010000048.1:0-259 GCF_027214245.1 Sulfitobacter dubius
GCAATCAAGTGGTCGCGGATCCGACCTTTGCGCCTAAGAATTTCGACCCCACTCAAATTGCCGCTCTGACTTCCAAATTAGCCGTCGGCAGCCTGACCGCCGAACAGCAATGCCTCCTCGGCTCGTTTTATGCTTCCGCTGTGGGGACGTGTGGGGCGGTATTGGTCGAACAAAACGGCAACGACTATCATGACAATGATCCAAAGACGGTTGCGCCGGTCGACGTCGAGGCCGGCATGTTTTTGGCCCTCTTTTTAGC
>NZ_JAPWHM010000049.1:0-257 GCF_027214245.1 Sulfitobacter dubius
GTGCTCAACCATACAGTTATAGACTTTGCAGGTCGTAAAGTGATGCTTCCTGGGCGCAGCGGTTTTACCGCGCAAGACTCGATAACTTTAAACCCTTCCTATTTCATCTTCCCCGCTTGGCGCGACTTCGCTGAACGTAGCTATCTAGCTAACTTGTGGACCTTGATTGAAGATTCTCAGCAGTTGATGACCGACATTGATTGGGGACAACACCGCATACCGACAGACTGGATAACGCTTTATGCGGACGGAAAGAC